>JBOEGD010000018.1:0-252083 GCA_050633245.1 Calditrichia bacterium
CGGGAGATTTTGACGACTTACACTCAGATAGTATCATTATAGTTTATTCTGCGTTTATGAGAATAACTCGAAAGAATGAAGCATAATTTAAAGGATATCAAAATGAATACATTTGCTATATCTCTGCTTTTTTCATGTTTTTTATCAGTTATTTACTCAAGCAATTTATTTGCCGAAGAACCTGATTCTACAAAAGCTAAACAATGGATTGAATTGCGTGGAGATGTGGCTGCCAATATTACGGGAAACGATTCTACAAATTCTGAATCTGGTAGTGGGGGGATGATATGGAATTATCTTTTTGAAAAGGCACAGCTTAGAATAAGTACATTTTATAGCATTACTTCTATAGATACTATAAGGGGTGATAAGCCTAAGATTTATGGTTCATCATTGCTGAATCCATTCTTGGGTGAAGGTGCTAAAATCAAGGTTGAGTATCTAAACTTGTGGAAGTGGAATTTGTTCGCTGAACCTAAATTTGGCTTTTATTTTGACGCGACTTTTAATCAATTAACATGGCAAGGGCAAAGGCAGGCTGTTGATAATGAGGGTAGTCTTATAGATGACTCCTTATTTGTTGACACTTAAGAAGGTCAAAATACTATTTTTAGAGTTGGGGCGAATTTTACTCCTGTTGATGATGTAAAAGTGGGAGAAAGTAACTCGACAGCTCTACAATTTGAATTAGGATTTGTTTCAAGAGTCGTTGATGGGGACTTAGGCCTTGGAAAAAATAGGCGATTTAGGAATACTCTCTTAGGAAAAGCGCCGACGAAATCTGCATGGTTTTGGGGGATTGATTTAGGAGCAAAATTAAGATTCAATCAATTATTTGCTGAAATAAGATATTCTTATTTGAATGGAAAAGTACCTGGGTTATCTGATCCGCGTGTAGTAGTCAGAGCCGGATTAGATGCAAGGGTTTTACGACTGAATTTAAAGGACTAAATGTTAGTATGACGCTCTCTTTGTTCGCAGTGATGTAGTATTAGCATCTAAAAATTATAGCTATAATCGATTTTATGGATTTAGGATTAAGCAAGAAAGGAGGGGACACAAATATCTTTGCACTTTTTTAGTCTGTAGATTACTAAAACCTGATCTTTCGGTGTTTGTGCAACAGGTGCAAATATATTTGCACCTGGTTTTTTTGGTAACCTCAATAAAAACAAAATAAATCAGACACAAATATTTCTGCACTAACCCCGAAGGAGGGCTCTAAGCAGGGGGGATTATGCAGTTTTTCTTAATGAGAGGAAATGTTAACGAGGATAAAGAGGGGAAATGACGAATTTAGACTATGTATACTACAGCACCCAAGTCTCACCAATCACCTCATCCAGTGTGGTCTCACCGGATATTACGTGTTCATATCCGGCCTGCTGAAGCGGCCGAAATCCTTTCTTCCATGCAGCTTCAGTTAGCTGTTGAACTGAGACGCGACGTGTGATAAAATCTGCCAGCTCCGCATCGATTACCAGAGACTCTAATATGGCCATTCGCCCGGAGTAGCCACTTTGGTGACATCGATTGCAGCCAGCTCCGCGAAAGTGCTTCGCTTTTTTTACTTCTGATGGTAAAGAATAACTGGTGTATCGCTCGAGTACCGTCGGATCTTCCACTTGGCAAGATTTACAAATTCGCCTTACCAGTCGCTGAGCGAGTATCATTCGAAGGGAATTAGCAACCAGAAACGGTTTTGTGCCCATGTCCATTAACCTGGCAATTGTGCTGATGGCATCGTTGGTATGCAGCGTACTTAACACCATATGACCGGTAAGCGCCGAGCGAATGGCAATCTCTGCAGTCTCTCCGTCACGGATTTCACCAAGCATGATGATGTCTGGATCCTGTCTCAGTACCGTACGTAATATGGAGGCAAATGTGAGTCCGATATCTGCTCGAACCATTGTTTGATTTATGCCTTCAAGGTTGTATTCGATCGGATCTTCAATGGTAACAATGTTCACGTCAGATTGATTCAAATAATTCAGCCCGGCATATAGCGTAGTGGTTTTACCACTACCGGTAGGGCCGGTAACCAGCACCATGCCGTTGGGCATGCGCAACACTTTCTTAAGGTCGGCCAGAACGGTTGCTTCCATATTCAGTGAATCCAGCGACAGATTGAGAGCTGACTTGTCCAGAATACGCAAAACGACCTTCTCACCGAAGTCCGTTGGCAGTGTAGAAACGCGCATATCGACCGTACGATTATTACTAGACATTCGGATACGACCATCCTGCGGGCGTCGTTTCTCGGCAATATCCAGTTCCGCCATTATTTTTAATCGTGATACTACCGCTTGCGGGCGGAGTGCAGGTTGGTCATATTCGGTCAGCTTGCCATCAATTCGCATGCGAATGCGGAAGGATTGATCTTCGCATTCGACGTGTATATCACTGGCGCGCATACGAATGGCGTCGCTGATACAACGATTGACGTATTCAATCACGCCGCCATCCCCAGAGGTAACATGCTCTTCATTGCGCTGCTTTTCTTTTACTGCAAACTTTTGTGCAGGTGCATCAGCCGATTTGGCTTCCACCCCATAAACCATGGCAATAGTCTCAAGTATCTGTTCTTCAGGCCAAATCTCATGGTCGATGTGACAGTCGAACAAAAAGGTAAGCTCTTCAAGCTGTGTGGTCTGAAGAGCTTGAGTGGTTGCCAGACAAACAGAGTTAGCATCGGCGCGAATAGGCAATAGTAGATATTGTAATGCATACTCGTGCGGTATCTTACGAGAAAGCTTTTTTATTATTTCTTCATTTGACGGCTGTGGGGGGCTGTTCATCAGGCATCCTTTCCGGAGTAGACAGACTATCATCAGGAATTGAAACTTCCGACTTGGAAATCTTGATGGTCAGACCTGACAGTAGCTTATCTATGCCTTTTTGCATCACCTGCTTTATGTCTGATGCCGCCTTAATATCATGCTCACGCAAAAGCAGTAATTTTCCACTTGCTACCTCAAGAAAGCGAACGGTGATGCGCAAGCGATGCTGAAGCTTGTCTAAATCTTTAAAGCTTGAGCTGTTGTCCAGGATGCCCAGAACCAAAATTTTTGCCTGAAGCGTATCAGCCAAGTAAGTGGCTGCTTCCAGTGATAAAAAGTAGCTATTGCTAATTTCTTGCTGTTTCATTGCATCATTCACAAAGCTGCGATCTACAACTGGTAAGTGTTTGCTGTTTATTAAGCCAGCTGTTAATCGGTCTGCTGCAATATGCCCTAGAGCTGCACTCAGACCATCACCACGCACCACAAAGGGTAATACAGCGAGTCTATCGGTTTCTTGTAGTTCCACTTCGGGAGAAGATTTAAAAGCACCACAACTAGTCAGAAACAGGCAGAGGAGGAGACAAGAGTAAACGGTGAACTGTGAACAGGGGGCAGACCTCCGTAGGCTGAGCATAGCCATAGCCGAAACAATGGAAAATAAGTAATTGATCATGATTTTTTCCTTTGGATAGAATTAATCCGGAATTACCTGACGAATATTGCCGGACTGATCAACTTCCCATGAGTTAAATGTGCCGTCCTTGTCAAAATCTACCACAGCAATTGCTTTCGCTAGAAAATGCCCGGCATCGGCTTTAGTGATCTCAATGCGGTAGCGCGCATCACCACCTTCGGTAACCAGGCTTTCCTGAGCAAATCCAACCGCCGCAAGCTCCTGCCCATAGCGATCATTCTCGTAATAATATGATTGCTGCAAGGTATGCAAATGCTTCAACATCATTTTGGCTTCTGTAGTCTTGGCTTTTGAAATCACTGAAGTAAATTTGGGTATAGCCAGCAGCACCAGTATCCCGATAATCACTATGACTACCAAAATCTCCGGAAGTGAAAAGCCTTCTTCTTCTCCGAGGCGTCTGTTCAGACTTTTGCGCTTCATTTTTGTCTCCCTTATTTGTTGAAGTTCAAGCAAGTGAAAAGTGAAAAGTGAAATGGGCCATTTAGCTCTGCCGTCAGTTAATTGCCGTCAGTTAATTGCCGTTTTTTATTACCGCCTGTTTTCGGGCACTTCGTTTATTGGGCGTCCCGATTCTCGGGATTGATTGGGCGCTCGCCAGGCTCGCTTATGGGCAGACACGTTGTTTTTTCTGTGTTTTGTGTTCTGTTTCACCCGCTCGCCTCATCTCCCGCTCGTAATCAGCCTGGCATAATCGTAGACATATTGAACAATGGGAGGTAAATAGAGATTAGGATAACGCCAATGATGATACCCAGAACAACAATCATTACTGGTTCAATAATCGATCCCAATAGCTCCACAGCAGCATCGAGATCCTCATCGTAAGAGTCCGCTACTTGCAAGAGCATCGCCGGTAGTTCTGCCGTTTCTTCACCTACTCCGATAATGCGTGCCAGGCTGATCGGGAATATCTCAGAATTGTCCAGTGAAGCAGCGATTGAGCCACCCCGACCTGCCAGGCGACGAATCTTTTGCAGTTCACTTCGCATCACGCTATTTGTTAGCGTGCGTTCGGCTACGTCCAAGGCCGGCAGAAACGCGACACCACTTTCAAGCAGCGTGCCCATTGTTCTACAGAATTGTGCCAGCAAATTCTTACGAATGGTATTTCCGATGAGTGGGGCAGCAAGCATCCACTTATCGAGCCTATCCCGAAAAGCCTTTTGCTTTAGAGCCCAATGCATGAGAAAGAGAAGCATTAGCAGGCTAACAGCCATTATTAGGCCATGTGTATTTACAAATTGGCTAATAGTCATTAGTGTTCGGGTAAGCCAGGGAAGTTTAGCGTCAAATTCTCGGAAAAGCCCGGCAAATGTTGGTAATACAAACATTACAATAAAGGTTAGGGCTGAGAAGGCGACGCCAATTACAAGGAGGGGATAGGTCATCGACTGAACAAATTTGCGCTTTAAATTTGCCATCTTCTGTTGATAAGCTGCAACCCGAGTGAGCATCTGGGGGAGCGTGCCGGTTAACTCACCAACTTCTACCAAACTGCAGAGGAAGGTGTCAAAGGTTTTAGGATAGGCTCGTAATCCTTCCGCAAGGCTGGCACCCGACTGCACTTTTTTAGCTACGCCTCTTAATATCTCGCGCAGTGCCTTGTTACCTGCCTGTTCTTGCAGCATCTCTAAACTTTCTGTTAACTGGAGTCGTGCTTTCAATAACACTGATAGTTCACGCGTAAATTCTCTGGTTGCACGCCCGGAAACTGGCCTTGTTTTGCGAGAAGGCTTTCCGTGAGAGGTTCTTTCCAATATTAGTGTTTCTGTCATAACGCAAACCCTGTTTTCTGTATTTACTTCAGGCAAATAATAAATTTTATCTGCTTCGCCTATTCTATATGCGGAATTAACTGAGCTGTGTGCGCTTGTTTGAAATTCGACTTTAAAAGGTAAATCGTATTTTTCTGTATAGGGTGAGGGCGGCTTTCCAAGCTGGCTTTCCGCCCTCACCCTATTAAAAAATCTGAACCCTAAAGTCGAACATTTAAGCTGTCAATTAATGTATCAGGAACAACGAACACCGGGCTTAAATCCAGTTTAACAGCATCAAGTATCGTTGTATGTACCCTTAATAAGGTGTCTACACCTGCTGGATTGGTCTCATAATAGACATTCTCTACATCGAAGTAGGTATTGTTGCTTATCAGAAGTCTACCATTATTCTGAGCATAGTCAGATATTGCAGTAGCATCAATATTGGTAATTACGTTATCGGTAATCAGCGGATTCGGACTGTCGTATTGAATCAAAATCCCATCTTTCCAACCACTAATCACATTATCCTTAATAATATTTGAATTACCTCTATCAGATGCCTCAGCAACAATATCGTCAGTAACAAGGATGGCAATGGTCGCAGGAAGCCCGGGGAGTTCGTCGTTTCGTCCAAATAGCACGTTGTTTGTAACAACATTATTTGAGCTATTGATCCGAATTGCAATTTGCCCTTGCTTTGCCAGATAGCCTGTCGTGTCCTGTGCCTCATAGCGGTTTCCATCGATAACGTTTAACTCACCATCGATATTAAAACCAACAGGTGAACCGGCAACAACTCGCCCGGAACCTCGCGCAATATTGTTACGATATTCTACGCTTCCGACACCTGGCCAATTCGGAATTTCTTTAAGCACCGCATCTATTAAGGTAATGTTCTTATAGCTATCCTTTCCTGCATCTACAGATAGATTCCCTGCGATAAGCCCATTAAACCCCAAGGAATAATAATCTGAATCATACGAGTTACGAGATGTGTTGTTGATAATAGTGAAATTTACAATTGCTGGAAGTAAGTAGAAGCCATTACCATAGATTGTGTCATCTACTGCACCGTTGTAGTCACAACCTTCTATACGGATTCTGTCTATGAGTCCCGCAGAGGTGATCGCTTTATTCCCTAAATTTTCAGCTGGTCCGCGTTTCGGAACTTTTGGCCAGGTGCAATACAAAATTTCCACGTCTCTTGCAACCGTATCCGCCACATGTTCATAGTCGCCCCCGTGACGTTGTTCACCTCCGAAACCAATCCACCAGGAATCATAAAAATTCACGTGAGAGATGGTAACTCGGTCATTTTCACCGAATGTATCTCCTCCTTCAAAGTAGAGTGGGACGACAGCGTTTCTATAGCCGTTTAAGGTTGTATCCGGTCCACCGGGACCATGCGTTATTTTTTGTCCACTTCCCATCTGACAATCAATGTTGAAGTTTCTTAGCTCAATATCTGCACAGTTGCGGAACTTCATTAGGTGATTATTCCAATTTGTTTTAATGGAATCTCGAAATGCCAACACACCGGGCCCGTGAATTCTAACGCCATTCGTGTTGTTTATATTGATACTATCGATAAAAACCGTGTCTGCCGGAAGCTGGATTACACGTCCATTTGCAATGGAAATTACATATTTCAGGACAACTCCATTTGTGTCAGCTTTTGTGGAGTCATTCGTTATTACACCATAATCTGTTAGATATAGCGGTTGGCCCAATGCCAGGCCGCCGCTAAGTAACAGTATGAATAGAACAATAAGCTTCATACTAACACCTCATTTGTGATGAACAGCCTGCGTACATCAGCCCGTACAAAGGCCGCTCCATACCTCTGACGATATATGCATCCATGCAATATTTGATTCTTCAATACCCTAAGATGTGGGCAGAGCACTAAATTGGCATTCTGTCCTTACTATTAAAGAGGTAACCCTAAAGTCGAATATTTAGGCTATCAATTAGAGTATCATTAACTCCCGGTGCGGCCCCATCTCGGCGAATTGCATCCAAAATGGTTTCATGTGTTCGTAATAATGTGTCCACTCCGCTTATGCGATACGCATCGCGAACATTAAAAAAAGAATTATAGCTGGAAACCAGCCTGCCATTATTTTGTCCATAGTCCCAAACGGCAACTGAGTCAATATTGCTAAATGAATTGTTCGTAATTAATGGGGTGCGGCTATCATACTGTATCAATACTCCTTCTCGCCAGCCATCGATAACATTATCCTTTATAATATTGGATTCTTCTAGTGTGTCAGTAACAGGATTGTGACTAACAAGGATAGCAATGGTTGCAGGAAATCCCGGGAGTTCGTCGTTTCGTCCAAATAGCACGTTGTTTGTAACAATATTGTTTGGGCTATTGAGCCGAATTGCAATTTGCCCTTGCTTTGCCAGATAGCCTGTCGTGTCCTGTGCCTCATAGCGGTTTCCATCGATAACGTTTAATTCACCATCGATATTAAAACCAACAGGTGAACCGGCAACAACTCGCCCGGAACCTCGCGCAATATTGTTACGATATTCTACGCTTCCGACGCCTGGCCAATTCGGAATTTCTTTAAGCACCGCATCTATTAAGGTAATGTTCTTATAGCTATCCTTTCCTGCATCTACAGATAGATTCCCTGCGATAAGCCCATTAAACCCCAAGGAATAATAATCTGAATCATACGAGTTACGAGATGTGTTGTTGATAATAGTGAAATCTACAATTGCTGGAAGTAAGTAGAAGCCATTACCATAGGTTGTGCCATCTACTGCGCCGTTGTAGTCACAACCTTCTATACGGATTCGATCTATGAGTCCCAGTGAGCTGATGGCTTTATTCCCTAACTTATCAGCTGGACCGCGCTTCGAAATTCTTGGCCAGGTGCAACGTAAAATTTCCACGTCTCTTGCAATAGTATCTGCCACGTGTTCGTACGTACCTCCCGATTTCTGTTCACCTCCAAAGCTCGTAGTCCAACTGTCATAAAAGTTTATTCCTTCTATCCGAATCCTCTCGTTTATACCGAATGCACCTCCTGCTTCAAAGTAAAAAGGAAGAACAGCATTCTTATACCCATCGTTGCTATCTCTCCCTGATTTGCAATCTACATTGAAGTTTATTAAATTAATATCTGTGCAGTTGCGAAATTTAATTAGGTGATTTGTGTTCTTTTTTTTATTGATACTATGATATGCGAGAACTCCCGGGCCGTGAATTCTGATTTTGCTTGTATTCTTTATATTTATACTGTCTATAAAAACCGTATCTGCCGGCAGCTGGATAACCCGGCCGTTTGCAATAGAAATAACGTATTTTAGAGAATCCCCATTTGCTACAGATTTAGTTGTATCGTTGGTTATAATACCATAATCTGTTAGATATAGCGGTTGACCCAATGCCAGGCCCCCGCTAAATAACAGTATGAATAAAACAATAAGCTTCATAATAACACCTCGTTTGTGGTGGACAACCGGTGCACATAAGTTCGTACAAAGGCCGCTCCGATACTTCTGGTGATATGTGCATCCATGCAATATTTGGTTCTTCAATTCTTTGAAGGTTTGCGGAATACTGAATAGCATTCCGCTTCTATTGTTGGGGCTTAAGCCTACAGCCGAATATTTAGGCTATCAACTAAAACACTATCTCCCATGGGTGTAGTCGCATTACGACGGATTACATCCAACATGGTCTCATGCACTTGCAGTAACGTATCTACACCACTAATTCGATACGCATCGCGAACATTAAAAAAAGAATTATAGCTGGAAACCAGCCTGCCATTATCTTGCCCATAATCCCAAACGGCGACAGAATCAATATTGGTAAATGAATTGCTTGTGATGAGTGGATTGCGGCTATCAAGCTGGATCAAAACTCCGTCTCGCCAACCATCGATAACGTTATCCTTAATAATGTTCTGGTTGCCAATGTTGAATGTATCGGTTACCAGAATAGCGGTTTGTCCGGGAAATCCAGGTAGTTCATGATTTCTTCCAAGAAGAACGTTGTTGATAATAACGTTATTAGGGCCATTAACGATGATGCCAACTTGAGCATGATTTGCCACATAGCCGGATGTATCCTGTGATTCATAGCGATTGCTGTCTATGATATTCAAGTCGCCGTCTATCTTAAACCCAACGGGTGAGCCACTTATAAACCTTCCGGAGCCTCGTGCCAAATTGTTGCGATAGTTAACACTCCCAACGCCTTGCCAGCCGGGGATGTTATTAAATGGAGAAGTCAATGCGAGGTTCATGAAATTATCTTTTCCACCATTTATTGATTTATTACCTTCTACAACCCCATTATGTCCGCCTAAATAATAATCATAATCATAGGTATTCCTGGAAATGTTGTTCTTAATAGTAAAATTACAAACGGCCGCAAGTTTAATGAATCCTCTTCCATAGATTGTCCCATCAACCTCTCCATTAAAGTCACACTCTTCAATACGGATGCGGTCAACCAATCCTTGTGTAAGAATTCCTCTGGGGCCGGCAACACGTTTGGGGACTCTAGGCCATGTGCAGCGCAATATCCTTACGTCTCTTGCAATCGTATCTGCTACTTGAGAGTAAACGCCTGCGGATGTCAGCTCTCCACCAAATCCTAGCCACCAGAAGTCATAAAAATTCACGTCGGAAATGGTTATTCGCTCATTTTCACCGAATGCTCCCCCGCCCTCAAAATAAAACGGAAGGACAGCGTTATTATATCCATTCCCACTACCTGCCCCGTTCTTGCCATCTACATTGAAGTTTATCAGCTCAATATCAGCGCAGTTGCTAAACTTGATAAGGTAGTTGCTCGTAAGTGTTTTACTGGAGCTGCGATATACCAGTACACCGGGACCGTATATCCGAATTCCGTTTGTGTTGTTTATATTGATACTGTCAATATAAACCGTGTCTGCCGGTAGCTGAATAACGCGCCCATTTGCAATAGAAATAAGATGTCTTAAAGAATCCGCGTTTGCCGCAGATTTCGTGGAATCATTTGTAACGATACCATAATCTGTTAAATAAAGCGGTTGTCCTAAAATGATACTACTGCTGATAAGCAGTAGAAATAGAATGGTAAGCTTCATAATAAACACCTCTCTGATGATGGATGAGTTGCTGATTTATACAGCTCATCCAAATGCTCCTGCTAACATATGCATCCATGCAATAATTGGTTTCCTATAAAGTTTTAATTATCTGTTTACCACCGGCCAAAAACATTAAGGAAAAGATGCTTTGCTACTTTATGAGGCATTAGCTTCGTTGAAGGATTATGAAAGTGAGCTGTAAAACCTGAATCTGAGCAAGAACAGTTTCTGAAGCATGAATGTCTAATGAGGCTAAATGCGTCTTATTTAGACAGTGCGATGTCAAAACTTCTCTTCTCGAAATGAACCTTTATTCCCTCCTTGTTTATTGTATCAATTCGCATTCCCATTATCCGCTGACCTGTTATCGCGATATGAGTTTGTCCATCCGGGAATTCAAGAAGAGCCAGACCCCCTTTTTCATCCTCGAGATATCCCAGATAACGAATTTGCGGTTTTTTGATAACCCCATTTTTTTGATTAACTGCGCTAGCTCTTCGCTTTATCGGCCTTTTATAGGGGCGAAAGGGGTTCCTCGCTGAATACAAAGTGCTTTCAAAAAGCGAATCCAGGCTGAAGCGATTTCCAGGGTTTGTGTCTACCACTTTTGTAACTTCTGGATTGATTATTTCTATTGGTTCGACGCTTTTGTTAAACTGAAAGAGAACAGCTGCCCAGACTCCGAATGCAATCATAAGAAGCAAGATTGTTACAAATTTATTGGACCTGGGGTTAGTCATTGTAGTCTTGCCTCTACCCTCAATGAAAATATGGGCTTATCTAATGCTTTGGGTTTCAGTTTTACCTGTAAATTGCGTAATGATAAAGGGCTTGCTGAGTGTTCCATAGAGTGAATAAATCTTAAACCGCTGGCATAACTCGCCTGAAGAGAAATATCCAAATTCATGCGACTATAGTCCTTCTTCTTCTCTTCAATACCTGGCTGGATGTTTACAATTGTGACGCCAAAAGAATCCGCAAGCTGGTTAATTGATGTGTATATGGATGCGCTTTTTCCATTAATTAATTGAGTTTTTCGCATCATACTTAAGCGTCTCTGTTTCTCCTGCAACTGTGCTCGTTGCGTAACAATCTTTGCGATAAGCTCTTGCTCAGGGTGAATCTTATCAGCAATAATTCCACACTCTTTTAACAACAGATGTGTATCGGTCGTCAAGCTGGAAAGAATCTTAATTCCCAGTATCAGTAGCAAAATGGCAGTAGCCACACTAATCCACTTCCACGATATTCCGAACATCATACTCCACGGTTAAGAGGATATTTTTTGGATGTCTAACGGCCCATTTACGATAGATATCTCTGACAGACTTCCATTCCATTTCAACCAGACGCGCTCCGTGAACTTCTTTCAGGGAATTGAGCACTTCAAGCAATAATGAGAGATAAGTAGGATTGGGAGCCAAAGCATTGAGGATCACTTTTGTATCAGTGCCCGCTTCTTGTTGGAAGGAGATGTCAGTAAACCACAATTCACTCGGAACCTGACTGGTAAGTCTTACAAGATGAAGAGCGAGTGTTGAGTTTTGTCCAGATGATCTAATTAGCCCTCTGTAGCGAAGATCAAGTTGTTCCAGCTTAGTTTCTAAAGATTTTAGCTCTTGGGATTGCGGAAGTATGTTTAAGAGTTTAGCCTCAAGAGAACCTTGATAATGCAGGAGTGTGAATTGTATGATATAAAACAGGGCAGCTGAGATGAGCAAGAAGATTCCACTCAGCAGGACTATTTTTTTTGTTAAATGACGAAAGAATAGCTCTTCGCTGTCTCTTCGTTGTGTATCCGAACGCAGGTCGAGACCGTCAGATGGATAAAATGCCCCTAAAGCACTTGAAGCAGCAGGCCAATATGCTTTCTCAAGAGAGGTAAAGAATTTTGCCGGCTCTATTTTATCGATGGCGCAGGGGGTTTGTAGTTGTTCTGTAAACTGCTCAAGTGTAAAATCGAGAGCGCCATCTTCATGCAATAACAAATTCCCATAATAAGATGCATCAGCACGTTCTATTTTACATGGACGGGAATGTTCTTTTAGCATATGTTTCATGCCGAACAGCCAATGAGAAATTCGAATAGGGCTACCGACTATATATTTCGCGGCTCTCTCAACCTGTTCTTGACGGAGAAGGATTACTACTATTTCAATCGTCTCGAGAGTACCCTTTAATCTTTGCCACCGGATTATGCTCGCTTCTCCAGTGGGACGAAAAGGAAAAAGAGTCTGCGATTGTTCCTGAAGGAAAGAATTTATCTCAGACAACGGCATTACAGGTATAGTTATGCGCTTAAGCATCATGCGTTCGTGCGGCAATATTATATTTATATAATCTGACTTGGGAAGGATTTGCTGCCAATTTGTATCATTCGAAATTTCTTCACTCGATATCAACTGAACGGTATGCAACCATCGACGTAATAACACCAGCCGGAATCCATCAGTGCTCGGTTCGATCCCAAGTGATGTATCGCCAAACTGAAACAAGGTATAGAGTTTTGCAAGAACGGCTTGAATCGATACCAATTCGTTTTCCTTTATTCTGGGTTTAACCATGCGTCATTACCATAGGTCAAACGCGGGGTAACGTAAATAATAAGTTCGCTTTTAGATTTGTTGAAGTTTCTGTTGCTGAAAAGTCTGCCAAGAAGAGGAATGCGTCCAAGTAACGGGACTCTGCTGATGCTTTCCGAATCAATTTCTTGTATCAAGCCTCCCAGGACAATGGTTTCTCCATCGCGTAACCTAACGGTGGAACTGAGTGAACGACTCTGTATATTTGGCGGCACTTCTGGTGAGATCTGTTCTCCAGGAGTATTGAACTCCGGATAAATCTCCACGGTGATCTCCCCAGAAGAGCTGACCCAAGGGGTTATCTTTAGTGAAATATTTATTTCGACTGTCTGGAAGCGCTCAGTCGTTTGCAATAGCACTTGCGAAGGATCGCGAATTGGGGTTTCCGATATCAGTTTGAAATATCGGGTCTCACCTACTTTAAGTTCGGCGGTGTGACCATTTAGCGTAGAAATTTGCGGTCTGGATCGTATATTGGCTTTACCCTTTTGTTCCAGTGCACGAACCTTTAGGTAAAAGTCATCGGGTAGATTACCAATGTTCACGCCGCTGAAAAAATTGTCCAGCTTGTCCAGATACTTGTTAGTATTGTCACCGTTCCAGAAAATGTCTACGCCGGGTATCCAGCCATCGAAGAACCCGCTACTGGAATCAGGGTTGTTTAGACCGGCTTCAATAGAGATATCTCTGCTATCGGTAAAGGTGAAGTCGACGACCAGCACCTCAAAGAACACCTGAGGAATCGGCTTATCCATCCTTTTCAAGATATCTTCTATTTCACTTACAACTGAACCGGCCCCGTTTACAAGGAGCGCATTGTGCTCACGAATAACGGAAAGTTCTGCCTTGTCAGTTACCTGTTTTGGAAGCATTTCAATGACACCCTCAGCTTTCAAGTGTTTCAATTCAATGAGTCTCGAGAGGGTGAGACGAGTATTGCTTTTATCGCCAACGAGATACACATTGTCACTTTGCTTGTAGGTGAAGTTGCTTTCAAGCAAAAGCATACTCAGGCATTTATCAATAGTTAACCATTGTGCCTTACCGTTGATCTTGCCCTCTGGCTTGTCTAAGAGAAAAATACCAATGCCTGTTTTCGCCGAAAGCTCATTTAGTGTTATCTCCAAATCAGCGTTTTGAATATCCAGAGATATCAGTTTATTGGCATCAATGCTGATCCATATGCCAGTTGATGCCTTATTGGCGCCAGCCGCGTAGGCAGGACGCGCAAGATGAAAAACCTCTCCGTCTTTACGTAGTTGGAGGCCATTAATGCTGGCAATTTGCTGCAAAGCATCTTCTAAAGGAAGGTTTTGCACCATAGCTGATATGGTGCCGTTTGCATTTTGTGCTGCTAGGATAGTTTTACCGGTGGTGCGAGAGAGCTCTCTCATGCTCTGCTGTAAATTCTCATCTTGAAAGTCCACTGAAAGTAGATCATCGATATAGTCAATCTGCCAGACTTTTGGTGGTGAAGGAGGCTCTGTTGGCTGTTTTATTTTAATAATATTCCCATGCTCTATTAACTCAAGATTATTTTCAGCTGCAAGGAATTCCAGTGCCTCTATAGCCGAAATGTTAGCCATATGCAGCGTAACACGTTTCTGAATAGCATCTTCAATGAATAGATTCAGTTGGTATTTTTTAGCGATAAGCCGTACGACATCTTTCAGCTCTGCATTTTTGAAATCCAGCTCAGCAATAATTTGATTGAATCCGCGAAGAGGATTACTTGCTGAGTCCTCCTGTGCACGACTCGAATGAGAGAACACTGTCAGGCATAGTATAAGTGCGAGCATGTAAAGTGATTTAGAATTTGAAGATTGGATCATTAACCCACCGATAACGACAAACAAAAAATGTCGTTGACTTTTGATGATCTATAGCGCCTTATTTGAGTAGAAGACACTGTTAATTTTTGTATAGCTAAAAAGGTTGTTTTACTGCTGTAATTTGTCAGATTTTATCTTGAATAAGGGGAAGTTTTTGGCCTGTCCATTTTTTTCTTGCCATTGGCATAATAAATCGTATGTTTGTAAATGTCAACCAAAATCACACATTTGAGTTATGTTGACTAGCGAAATCACAAAAACGATTGGGTTGCGTTTAAAGCAATGTATCCAAGAAAGCACCTTTACACAGAAGGAGATTTCACATGAATTAGGCATATCTGAAAATACTCTGACGAACTACATTCAGGGAAGAAGAAGCCCGAATGTGATGCTCGTGGCTCAGCTAGCCGGATTGCTAAACATCAATCTTAATTGGCTGTTACGCGGAGAAGGGTTCATGCATTTATCAGCAGAAAATGAGAGACACGCCGATGGAGGTCTATCTGCTGAGGGGAATAAGCAGTTGGAGAGAGAGCTTGCCCTCTTACAGGAGGAAAATAGGGCCTTAAGAGAGAAACTGCATTATCTGAGTTCAGACAATACAGTTCAAAACAAGAAAATTGAAAAAATGGAGAAGCAAATTGAGCGAATAATGTCGATTCTCGACAAAAACAAGTGATATCTCGCAATACCCAGTAGACTACTTTCCTCCCTCATTTGAAATTGAGCACATGCAGCGCTGATAAATAAGGACAGCCTGAAGACGTTTTCAGAGCTCAAAAGGACAACTATGCTTAAAAATATAGTTAGATCTGAACTTGGTTCGGCTTTATTGACTGTGTTGGTTCTATCGCTAATAATCTCGGGTCTTATTTTGACGTTGTTGAGTGGATCGCTAATACAACGACGTTCCATTTTATATAGTCAGGATAAGTTATTAGCACGCTATGCAGCGGAAAGCGGAGTAGAGGAAATACTTGCTTCATTGCATCAGAATTACAATGGGATAGGTTTTGCTCCTAAAACACAACAATCGACTCTACAAACCGGAAGTCACGTCGAACAATCTATTCGGCGTTGGGGAGCTTTTTTACACCTTAAAAGTGTTGCCAGGTCGCATCGAGCAGAGTATGAAATTTCAGTATCGGTTGGATTACATGGTGAAAAGTTTTTGAGTAACGGATTAATTGTTAACCCGGCCTATCCAGAGCTGCTCGTTACAGGCCAAACCCGAATTGTTGGAGACGCTGCTGTTGGATTGAAGGGGGTTAAAAGTGCCAATACACGTGGAATACCTTATACCGGTGATAGGCTTGTCTATGGAACGATAACCCGAAGCAGGGAAGACAAACGTCCAGTAATAGACTATGAACAAGTTCAATCATTGTTTACTTATTTTGATCAGCAGTTTCGTCTACCCAAGCGTAGTTTTCAAGAGTTTGTGATAGGTGACTCGCTTGTTCAACTTCCCGACTGGCCTGAAGAAGTTCCGATCGTCGAAGTAACTGCAGAAGAATTAAATAGAGAAGACTGGCAGATTAGAGGCGCTTTAACGCTTGTTTGTAATGATACTTTAATTATTACGAGTAAAGTTTTTCTGGGTCGATATGTAACGCTGTTAACCAAAGGTCTATTGCAGTTAAGTGCGAATGTTCAAGTTGATGAAGCAATTCTTTATGCTTCAGAAGGTCTGCGATTACATGACGTTCGGAATAGTCGTGGACAATTCTTTTCCAGAGGAAATGTTGAAATAATAAATAGTAAGCTTTCATACCCAAGCTGTAGTTTGGTATGGTCGGATGCAGAGGAAGCAAGGATAATACTGAGTGCTGGAACAACAATTAAAGGTTCTGTATATCTATTAACCGTCAGAAACTTGCCAGTGCCTCGTACTCTACGGGGCAAACTTATAATAGATGAAGATGCCATTTTAATTGGACTCGCGTTCTCTGATAATCTTTGTGAATTGAAGGGAGAGGTAAATGGTAGCGTTATTACAGATCGTTTTCATTTTTATTATTCACCTACTGAATACTACAATCGCATTATGGACGGCCGTATCCAGCGCAGTAAGCTAAAGCATCTTGAGCTGCCGTTGTTCTTCAAAGATTCAGGTCGATTAACAGTCATGGAGACTAGATAATGTTTCAGCAAACAAGCGATGAGAGTGGCTATTCACTGATGGAGATTTTGGTGGCCCTCGTCTTACTACTTATCGTCCTGATACCTTCTGGACAGTGGATGGGTAAGCACCTGGTTGATAGAACCGATCTGAATAAACTCTTTGCATTACGGTTGGCTGAACTAACTATGGAGGAATTGATCCTCCAAGGTGAGTTCCGGTCTGAGGTAAAAGAAATAGAATACAAAAATCAAGTGTTTCAAAGTACTACACGCATTCAAGAAATTAGAGAAAATCTGATTTTAGTTACTATTGAAGTAAGAAAGGGGGAGAGGCTTCTCTGTCATTTGAAGCGTTCTCACTATCTTGTTATTAATTCGCAAACCTGATTCAGTATGTGATGAAGAAACAGATGCAAAAGGATGCCGGCTTTACGGTCATTGAGTTGATTATTGCCGTGCAGCTAACGCTGCTGGTAATAGGCATGGCATATACAAGTTTTCTATTTGCTCAGAAAATTTACCTGCGTTGGCAATCGAAAACCAATGCAGAGCAGCAATTAAATTTGATTCATCAGCAATACTCGGTTCGCCTGAATAAGCTGACACATATTCACAGCGCTGAGTCACAGCTTTTGATTGGACAAACCAGACGTCTGGAAAAAATTGAGCTAACAATTGCTGAAGATATTGATTCCGGTAATGCAGTGGTACCCAATGGATTTTACGGCTCCTTCTTTTACCTTATTGATGGACAGATGAATTGGAATCGCTCTGTTGACCGAAATTCGAATGGGGGAAATGAAACATTACCGATTTCGGCTGTCAAGCTGGAAGGAAACTATTGGCATAATGGAAAGAGCTTTCAGGTGAAGATTGTACAACGTCTCGTCAGGCGAATACCAATAATTCGCTAAAGCCAATGAAGTGGATCGAAAAAGTTCAAATTGGCGAATATCTCTGGGGCAATAAGATGCAGGCCGATTAAAGCGAAGGTAGCAAGCCCGAGGTAGAATCCGAGTGGAATATGTTTACCATGTAAGTCTTTACTAATGAGTCGTGCTCCATAAACAAGTGTAACGGCAAAAAATGAAGCGATGAAAAGACTCAGCAAAAATCCGGGGAAGCCAAGCAAGGCCCCAATCGCTCCGGCTAACTTTATATCGCCGAAGCCCATAGAGTCTTGTTGGAGAAAGACATTACCTGCGAATCGCACAAGTGCGAGAAAGCCTGAGCTGTATAAACCTGAAAGTACCTGCTCATACCAAGTTACTTCCAAATGTATGCCACCTGCCAGCAGGGCAGAAACGAAAAGGGTCAGGGTTGCTACATTAGGAATGCGCCGACTTTTGAGGTCGGAAATCATTACCCAAAGACAGCAAAGGCAAAGAAAAGAAAGTATAAACAAATGCATGAAGAATGATGGCTCTAACGAATATGAAATGCAAGGGTAATAGAAGATAAGTGTGTTTGTCAGAGACTGAACCCGTTTGGTTGATGACAATTGAAGAGTAATAAAAAGTGGATATTTATAAAGAAGAGAATGTGATACACCAGACCCTCCCGGAATAAATCCGTATATTCCGAAGTCATAAATGGAGGTAGTCTAATGCATCAAGAAGTCAAAGATATTCTAAATCAAAGAAGAAAACTGGTAGTTCTGGAGTATGCAAAAGCTATTGGTAATGCTCGCAAGGCCTATACCGAATTTGGAGTACCGAGCTCCTCTTTCTATGAGTGGAGAAAAATCTTTGAGCAAGACGGCGAAGCAGGATTTCTACGAAAGAAGCCGGTAGCCAGATCACACCCTAAGAAAATTAAACAGCCTGTCATCGATAAGATCGTTCACTTACGGACCGACTACCAACTCGGTTTCAAACGAATCCAATTCTACCTGGAACGCTATCATAGAATCTTCATTTCTGAGTCGAGCATTACAAGGGCATTGGTCAAGCACAAGATCAATCGACTTCCTAAAACTGCCTCTAAGCGAACCCTTCATACCAAACGATATACCATGAAAACACCTGATCACCACGTTCAGGTAGATATTAAATTTCTTAAACTTAGCGACGCTTCCGGCAAGAAGATGAGACGCTTTCAGTATACAGCAATCGACGATGCAACTCGTATCAGAGCCTTGAAGATTTACAAAAGACATACACAGCAAAACGCAATTAACTTTATTGATTATGTCGTAGATAGGTTTCCATTTCGAATTCACACGGTACGAACCGACCGGGGGCATGAGTTTCAGGCAAAATTTCACTGGCATGTAGAAGACCAGGGCATGAGACATGTCTATATTGAACGGGCGACACCGCAACTCAATGGCAAAGTAGAAAGATCGCATCGAACGGACGAAGAAGAGTTCTATCATTTCCGTAGACCACATGGGGCATTTAAGGGAAGAACACTTGTATGAGAAGCTAAGACCTCTCTTGTTAAAAACGTAAATCATTCCGGGAGGGTCTGCTGTAGCACAAACAATACGTCATCACTCCCCGTCAAATAATCACCTTTTCTTGCCACAGTTTGCTCTCAAATGTTTTCCAGGCATAAGACCTAACAACCAATTCAATCAACTCCTTACATTGACTATATTGAACTTAGCTACTCCAATATAGTCAAGACTTAAAATTCCTCGGTGTGAAACACCGTGCCGGTTTGACAAAACCGCAGGATGGCGGTTTTGCACTGCCCGAACGGGCAGCCCGCAGGGCGAACAACAAGGAGGTTGTGAGTGAGTCCGGCCCCGGGTATTTAGTAAAAACAATATTTGGGGCTGATTGGCAAAGCTGCTGATTAGCCTTGTTTTTTGCTGGTGGTAAAAGAAGTGGTAACAAGCGGATTGCTGAAAGTGATTAGCTGACTGTATGGCGTTAAAAAAATATGGGACGGGGCTAACGATCTTCTAAGAGATGGTGTTTGATTAGTTTAGTCAAACACCAGGCGGCGAATTATGCCTAAGTAATCCAGTCCTGAAAGAAGGGATGTTTAAATCGTCAGAAAAGTCATTGATTTATTCGTCACCCGTCTCTTCGATTAAAGACAAGTCACTCCGAGAGATTTTGGCGATTTACATTTAAATGTTGAATTTATATATAGAAATACTTATTATTTATCTATCACTCCCCTCCATCTTACAAAGGCGATATATTTAACGCTTTCAAAAACAATATTCTAAAATGTTAATATCACAAACATGCATTAATTTCGCTTGTTTTGTTTGCAAAAACTTGCGAAAAGTTCTGACTTAGTACGACTCTTGATCCTGCGACTAAGAGTAAGTCTCGATTATATCTTTAAGCTATTTTATACGTAAACTATGCAACTATTCATTTTTATGTTATTCAGGGGATGGATATTGTAACATAATAACCATCAAGCATTGTTTGTTTAGCTCGTATACCTGAGGGCTACAAAGTATGGAATATTACAATTTAGTAAGAAAGACCATAACCTTTAAACCTATATGGCTACTTTCTACTTTGAAGATGAGGAAGCCAAATGTAACTGCCGGTTCTCCGGAGGTTTTTGTAGGCTCGATTTTGTAAATAACGGAACCTGTTTTATGAAGTTTGTATGATTCCCATTATAACTGTAACAAACGACATTTATTAATTCTTAGCCTGTCTCAATTTGGTATGCAATTCTGTGGTGTTAGTAAGGGCTTCATTTGTTTGCCACTATCTTGTAGGAAAATCTTGGTACTTAAAAGATGACAACCGAAAAAACACAAATTTTCCTGTCTTATGCACGCGAAGATAAACTTCAGGTAGCCGAGTTCTATAGGAGGTTGTTTGAGTTGGGATTCAATCCGTGGATGGCTAGTGAAGATCTTTTGCCCGGGAAGGAACAGAAATCAACTATTGCAAAGGCAATAGAGAATTCAACATTTTTTGTTGTTTTCTTATCAAATCAATCAGTAATGAAACGTGGATCAGTGCAAGTAGAATTAAAAGAAGCATTGAAAATATTGCAAGAGAAGCTTCCGGAAGATATTTACTTGCTACCAGTTCGACTAGAACCGTGTGACATTCCGGATTCCCTGGGAGGGTTGCAACATGTTGATCTGTTCGAAGAAGAGGGCTTCGATCGGTTGATCCAGGCTATTAATTCGGGATTAAGGCCACTCAGTAAGAGTCCAGGAAATAAATCAAGGATTCCAAACAGGGACGAGGGTTCAATGAATAAAGTGTTTATTTGCCATGCGGATAAAGACATGGCTTTGGCGAAGGAACTGGCCGATTTTCTCAAAGGAGACATAAAGGTATTTCTTGAAGCAGATAACGATGAAGACCTAACGACCAGAAATGAGAAAATTGATAATGCCCTGATTAGCAGTGATTACTTCCTTGTTGTCTTATCCAAATCGGCTCTCGGCTCAGAATCGGTTGCTGAGCAACTGGATATTGCTCGTAATCTGCATAAAGAGGGAAATATCGATATTCTCGTTTTTTTAAAAGAGAAATGCAATATTCCACCCTTTCTTAAGCGCTTCGAGATAATTAACTATATCGGGCGTCCGAAAGAAGCGCTTAAGAGGCTCTCAAGGATGGTAACACAAACCGGCACCGATGATCAATTTGAGTATAATACATCTCATACAAAGCCGGATCCAAACGATAAGAAGGAAGATGACCGTATTCCTTTCTCCAATCAGGAGAAAGTTATTCCGAAAACACTAAGGCCATACGGCAACCCAATCAGAATTGTTAATGGCCCACCCGGCTCTGGAAAATCATATCTTCTGAACCAGCTAAGCTCCTTTTTCAGTGATCCATCAAGCATACCGGAAGTTTATAAAGTGAATCCTATGCCACACCCGGCTCGGTGTATTTTAGTCGAGTCCAATGGGCAATCAATTAGAAAATTAATAAATAAGTTATTCTCTGAGTTTGGAGAAGAGATACCAGCAGGTAGTAAAGTTGCGTCGCTCGGTCATCAATTTGGTGATATGATCCTTGAAGATCATAGTCGCTCTCAAAGGGAATTCGGATATGCACTCCTTATCGACCTTAATGGAATACCGAACGATAGATTCCTTGAATCGCTGCGACAGGAATTCCTGCCGAGTTTGTTAGAGTCGCTATGGACAGATGATTTCTTCGCCTGTGAAGGCCAATACGTCGGCGAATTGATGAAGTTTCATATCATAATTGCAGGAAGCTCCTTATCCCGTTTTACTATGGATACTTGGGTAGATGAAACATGTAATCTTCATCCCTTTTCAATAGAACACCTGCAAGATACAGCCCAAAAATATCTAAGAGATGGGTTCCGCAAGGAGAGCCTGGACCAGCTTTGTAATCATATTTACCATTTTAGTGGTGGACATACCCGCTGTATGGCAGAAATTTTACGTCTATACAAGAGTGTTCGGGTGGCTTCCCCGAACAGGTTTATCGAGGAATATGGAGTAAAAGTTGAAACTATTGTTACCCATGAAAGGTACGAGCTAAAGCAGAGCTGGCCCGAATATCTTGTAACTCTTATGGAAGCATTATGCGGATACAGATATATTAATGAATTTCTTTTGGGTAGATTGATTGAGGAAAATAACCTCAGTCAACATGTTAATGTAGCTAGGCTAATCAAAAGGTTGAAAAAACTAAATTATCTTATACCCCATAACCGTGACGCACGAGTTCTTGAGGTTCATCATCATCGTATTCTGGGGCACTTACCTAATCAGGATGTCACAAACTCCGTTAATGCCAGAAATTCATGTCTTGCTTATTTGCAAGTTACAGACCAGAATCCTCAAGCTATCGAACGGTGGGGAATAGAATATTTGTTCCACTCCCTAAATATTAATACACATGACAAAAGTCCTGGGCAGGTTGGGATTTTCAGAAATAACTTTTTTGACTCCGAACTACCAAAGATCCTCGACGTGCTAACAAGTATAAATAAAGAATGGCTGACATTGCAGGAAAAGTTAATTGAAATATTGAAATATGATAAAGATTTTCAGTTTTCAATCAATTACAGTCTCGGAAGTTCTACCAGCAAATCAACTATGTTTAAAACACTCATCGATAAAATAAATATCTATTTTGAAACGAAGAGTAACCGAGGAGGGGATGATGCCGACTAAAGTTTCATTTATTGGACGAGAAACAGAGTTGGAGAAAATTTTATCCTTCGCGGCAGAAGAGAAGACCAGGAAGGTGCTCTTGATTGAGGGGGATGGTGGAATTGGAAAATCTGCCCTTCTGACAGAGGCACGCGAAAAATGTTTGAATATTGAAGAAGAATATCAGAAACTTTTGGGCAGTGAAATTGAACTGGATGATTTACACATTATAGATATTATCGATTTCGACAATCGACTTAACCATATTCCAGAAGTAGTTAGAAACTTTATTGCTGAGCAGTTAGATGCGAATAGCTTTAAAAACTATTATAAACTGCTTGAAGATTTACGCATGATGAAAGCTAAAAAAGTTGAAGGGTTCGAACTACAAGAGAAGGAAAAGGAAGTACGCAGCAGTTTTGTGACAGATTTCAATAAATTTAGCCAACAGAATCGTGTCGTTATTTTTTTTGATACCATGGACTCACTTCCTGCAACAACGATATGGGATCGATTAATCGACTTTATATTGGAAGTGAAAAATGTTCTTTTTGTTTTGGCTGGCAGGAGTAGTATTAAGCTTATTGAACACATCGAACCTCGATTAGGGGATGATGTAGAACGTTTAATACTTCAGCCAATGTCTGAAAAAGACAGTATGAATTATCTGAATCTGAAGAAACAACAATTACATCTAAATATTCCTGATTCTCTCACCGAAAAACTACTTTATATTGCTCGCGGATTGCCAATTATTGTCGATCTTGCTGTTGAATGGCTGGCACGAGGTGTAAGGCTAGACTGGCTGGAAAAAGTCGAGCCGACGCAAACTGAAAAAATTAATATTCAACAGCTGAAACTGTGGGAAAACCTCTTGGTTAGTCACATTGCGGATTTACACCATCCTATGAATGAGCTCTGCCTTGTTCTTTCACGAATATACCCGCTGGATAAAGATGGATTAAGGGTATTCTTCTCAGAGCAGGATTATGATGCTGACCTTCTTTTTGAACAGGCGCAAAACTTTGTCTTCATTAAAACAATCTCTGGTAAGTCGCTTACGATATCTCTCCATGATGAGATGCGCAGGATGGTAAGTGAATATGTCTGGCCGGAATATGACCCGGACGGTACGCAACGAAAATCAGAAAGTAAAATTGCAATATCGTACATTATGGAACAACTTCGTAATACAGAAAATCAACTTGATAAACTTGAGAAGAATCCAACTTCGGTGTCTCACCCCGCCCTTGTTAGGATAGATCTAGATTCGGAATTGTCGATTCTGAATAAGCAGCTTGTCGAGCATGAAGTTTTTGTAAATCTATTTGAAGATTTTGATCGCTATAAAGATGAAAGCAATAAGGCCAGACGAGGCTATGATTTTGTTTTCGCACGCCGTCTTCAGGAGTCGATCGCTTCACTCTATCCATTATTCAATAATGAACAACAATATCAGTTCGATTTGCTCAAAGGTCGCCTCCAATACCGCCTTCAGGAAAATAAAAGTGCTCAAAAGCTGTTTAAAAAGCTGCTCAGACAAAACAAGGATGATGATTATAGAAGAGGTGAAATTTATAATGGGTTGGGTATTTGTGAAATGAACCTCGCCGATTTAAAGAAAGCACTAATGTATCAGAAGAAAGCCTTAAAAGTTTTTACAGAAGGAAAATACGAATATCCTATACCTTTTGTAGCAAATCAAATCGGATTAATATATTCAAAGCTGGAGAGGTGGGAAGAGGCTGTAAAAACATTTCAGAAGGCATTTGATGCCGCAAATAATTTACCGGTAGGTCAGAAGAGGGATTCTGAAACACACAAGAAAAGGATTCCTCAAGATGAAAAAATGGATTTAATGGCTGGAATTATGAATTATTGGGGATTTGCTAACGCAATGATTGGCCGACGTGATGAAGCATTTGACTATTGTAGTGAAGCAATTGAAACCTGGAAGATTTTAAAATTACCTCGAAAAATGGCACGGGGTTACGCCTTGCTGGGAGCGGTCCATCGCATTAGAGAGGAATTCGGTCTGGCTGAAAGTTTTTTGGAAGAAGCCATTAAAGGCATAGAATTACCAAATGATAGCGAGCGCATGGTGCAGGCATATTCTGACCTTGGATTCACGTATCATATCATGGGAGTAGATCCGGAACTAGAACAGATTTTAAAGGCGCAATCATTGCTTGATATAGGTGTATCGATCGCTAAGAAATATGATGTCCGCCTGGAGCTGCCGCTTTTGCAAAGTCGGCTGGCCCGGGTGTACTGGCTTTTTTTCCAGAAGGACCCGGATAATTCAACTGATCCCAAAATCGCCGAATACAAACGCAAGGCACGTAAAACTAATGAAATCGCCTATGAAGGAGCTGAGAAAAATGGGCATACCTATACAATCGCAAAGTGTATTCTGGGTAGAGCAGAGTTTGATATCGAAGACCCGAAAGCCTCAGAAGATAAAATCCCGCAGTACGCTATTCAATTACAAAATGCCCTGAAAAAGTCTCCAAAAAAATATCCGCTATTTGAAGGCCGGATGGATCGTATTCAGGCAGAAATGTTTTTTAAAAAGAAAGATTTCAATAAGGCAATTCAGTTCTACGCCGATGGCCTTTCAAAAATCAATTTGCATGGCGGATACGGCACTTACTCGATTGAAGAAGAATTGAAAAAACTTTCTGCGGAGCTAGCTATGTTGCCTAAAACAGATGCTTTACAAATGATTGTAGAACTAAATACGTTCTGGAATAATAATAGCTACAGAAAAACCAATCAACGCTTGATCTCGTGGTGTCGCTCGCAGACTGTGAGAATAAATGCTAGCCAACGAAGGTGATCTTATGCATTCAGGAATTCGGGTATCAACACAAGAAAAATTGTCAAGAACTGATATTGATTCAGTAGATTGTTCATCTCTAATCGCGACAAATCAACGTTCTAATTCAGCTGAAAACCTTGATTGGGACAAGCAGTATGTACGCAATTTTGATTCGCTGGAGTTAGATAACGGTGATGTGGTTTGCTATAATGGGCAGAATGCCCCTGCCTTGCTTTGCTCCAAGGTCTTTGAAATTCTTACCGCTTTTGAAACTCCATCATCTATTAATCAAATTTTTAAAAGTGATGCCGGGTCTTTCAGGATAAAAGAGTTCGGGGAAATGGTGGAGAGCTTTATTTCACTCGGTCTTATTTTACCGTTAAACCGAATCGTGCCTAGGCCCAATGAGGTCATTGATAAGTTGACGGCATGGCTACATATCACAGATGTTTGTAATCTGAGTTGTAGTTACTGCTATTTGCCTCATAATCCTGTGACGATGTCAATTGCAACGGGAAAGGGTATAATTGATTCTGTCTTCAGGTCAGCGAGTGAGCAGGGTTTGGAAAAAATCCAGCTAAAATATGCAGGCGGGGAAGCAATGTTGAAGCTTCCTATCATCTGTGCCTTGCAAAAGTATGCGATGGAATTAGCCGCGAAACATGATGTCCAACTTGAGTCAGTTGTGCTAAGTAATGGGACCCTGATTAATTCATCGGTTATTGAGGAGCTCAAGAAGTTAAATTTGCACATAACTATTTCACTTGATGGATTAGGGCCCCTTCATGATCAACAACGTCATCATGCTAATGGAAAGGGATCATTCGCAAAAGTTGTTGATGGTATTGCACTATTAGTTGCGCATGGAATAAAGCCTTTCATTGCAGTCACCATCAGTAGCAATAACGTCGATGGGCTGGCCGAACTGACAGAGTGGTTACTCAGACATGACCTGCCATTTAAGTTTAGTCTTTATCGTGACAATGCATTTGCAAAATCAACTCATGAGCTGATGCTTGATGAAAAGAAAATTATTGCTGGCCTACGTGCTGCTTATAAAGTGATTGAACTGAACCTGCCTAAAAAGTGTTTGCTGAACTCTTTGCTTGATCGGTCAAGCTTATCAGAACCACAATTAAGGTCGTGTGGAGCAGGCGAAAACTATATGGTTTTTGATTACAAGGGCAACGTATCCAAATGCCAGATGCAAATGAACGTCTCTGTCACAGATTTTCGTAGCCGAGATCTACTTGAAGAACTTCAGAGTTCTGAAAAGGGTGTGATCAACTTAAGCGTCGATGAACGAGAAGGATGTCGCGATTGTAAGTGGAAATATTGGTGTGGTGGTGGGTGCCCTGCACTTACTTACCGTGCTACGGGCCGATACGATATAAAGTCTCCCAATTGTAATATTTATAAAGCATTATATCCTGAAGTGGTACGGCTAGAAGGTCTTAGGTTGCAACTTTTCTCTTAATCATTATTAGATATCTACATGGGTATAGTGAATTTCAAGGCTGGTGGTCGGATTCAGCCTTAGGTGCGAACTTTAGAGCATAAGATGCAGATATAAATGATGCTCGGGTAATCCCCCGAAAAATAGTGTTATCGAAAAGTAGAATTTCCTTGTATTATTTACCAAGGAGATTCGTTCTGAAAAAGTCCCGATTTATTGGCTATACAGAGTTAGTTTACTTTTTTTGATCGATCTGCTTTCGCATTTCTGCACGACGCTCTTCGGCAATTTCTTTCCACATCTTTAGTTGCTCCTTTGAAAGAACTTCCTTGAGCTTTTTTTCTGCAACCTTATCTACCTTTAACATGGCGCTGCGTAAGCTAAGCTTTTTGCGAAAGCTGAGATTGCGAATTTCTCCCGGATCTGCCGGGTCGATGCCATATTTGGCGAGGACAGCAATCCGATTTTTACCACTCTCTTCGATTATGGGCCGGAAAGCCTTGCTTTGTTCGTCCGTTAGCTGTAGATGGTCTTCGGTTTTCTTAAGCTTGACCTGCATCTCTTCTTTTAATTCAGAGCTGATTTCTTGATGCTTCTCTCCCTTTACATCCGCTGTGTTATCCTGAGCATGTAGAGGTGAGATGTGCATTAATAGCAGGATGATAAACACACCGGAGAGTTGAGTGCGGATTGTTCTGTGGGTCATACTTGTGATCCTTTTTGGTTGTTTGTTTAAGAAGCTGTGAAAAAGATAAGTGGTATAGACAGGTAAAATGTCCGTCAGAATGTATTTGGATGTCCGGAAACACGAATCAGGACAGGATGCGGAATAGGGAGCTATTCGGCCCTGGTAGACGGGGACTCGCTACGAAAGGTGCCCGGTGAAACACCAGTGGCTTTTTTGAAAGCAGCATAAAAGGTGGAGCGCGATTTAAAACCGGCATCGCCTGCAATTCCATCGATGCTGATGTGGGCCAACGCAGGATCAACTAACATTGACTTAGCCGCTTCAACCCGATACCCATTTACAAAGTCCATAAAATTCTGATCCAGTTGTTCATTAACCACCTGAGATACATAGCGATAGGGAATGTCGATTTGCTTCGCCGCATCGCGTAGCGTCAGCTCCTGTGTCAGGTAGGGCTTGTTTTGCTCGAAGTGCTGTTTCAGCGTGTTTAGATGAGCTGCTTTTTGCGTATCGTCCAGCTGAGAGGAAACATATCTTTCATCTTCCTGCACTTTACCGGATAGCTTAAGAGCCGAAGAAATACCGTGAAAAACCTCTGGACGCACTAGCGCAATAAAGGTAATGGCACTCATAAAGATGAACATGGCAAGTCCTGCCATTAGTTGATAGGGTGTGCGAAGGGTAAATACCGCCAGAAGCAAAAACAGCATCACCAACAGGCCGGTGAATAGCTTGAGCCACTGGATGCTTATTTCATCACGAAAGGAGGCGACATTCAGCACATGTTTTTCAAAGCGGCGGATCCAGAAAAATGAAAGAAGCACATAAATGCAGGTTACAATAAATCCGATGCGTATACCGGGGATCATGCTACGATAGATTTCATGCTCAAGATAACCTGAGATCATCATTGAGCGCAGCTCCGGCTCTGCAGGAAGAAGCGGGAGCAACAAAGACAGATGTATTAAGGCCGGGATGAAATGCAGAAGACGACTTGCCTTAAAGAGGTAGCCGGAGTCTACAGCGGTTCGCACATAGAAATAGATCAGTGGGCCAAAAATGAGCGCCATTGCGCCCCATAAATGGACAGTCCAGTATGGGGCCGTTTCGATTTGTATGCCGGACAGCCTTCTGGCAGAGCCGAGAAGCATTAGCATCAGGAAAAGCATTATACCTGCAAACATTCTGTTGGAAGTCTTATTCTCCGACTTCCAACAGCAACTTGCAAGGCATAACATTGCTGCCTGGAATGCACCCAGGAGCATCAAAAGTTGTGTAGGGTTCAACGTTTTTTCCAGACCCATTTCGCAGGCTCCGTGGGCTAGTAAACTTTTCCTTGATAGCTGCTTTATAAAATATGCCCCATCAATGGGGCATATTTCTTTAAGTCTCTTCCAGTATCATTAACTGCGGAACTCTAATACTGTTCCAACTCCTCAGCGGTAAACAACTCCGTTCTGTCTTTCGTTGCCTCGCGCCATTTGGTGACCTGCTCTACCGGAAACCAGGGATTTGAAAAGCTGAAAGAGTTTCGGGTAAAGATGAGCAAAGCAGCAATGTCTTCATCGCTCAAATTCGGATTGTTTTTAATGATATCGCGATTGACCTAATTTCGGCGAGCTTGCGGAAGGCCGTATTATGCTCCAGAATCACTGGAATACCGTCCACTTTCGCAGCATAAAGATTCGAGAGTTGTAAATTTCTCAATGTGCTTCACACTTTCTCGAGAATCCCGAATGCCTTAGAATTAAGGTGTTTGGGTCTTCTGCTTACCTTATCAATCTAATACTACCTCCGTTCTCAATATAATAAGGCCGGTCATGTTGTCGAGCAGAGAAGTGGCGAATACAGGGTCTTGCGTTCGATTCTTAATTTGGTACGGTATTTGAACAAGATTTAGCTAACTGAAATGGAAAAAAATCCTTCAGGTAACCCAAAACTCCGTAGGCGATGGTCTTCTATGATCATCGCTGCGGCCCTCCATTAAAAAGGCAACCCAATGTTAAAATCAACCCGTTATTTTTATAGTAGCTGTGCAAATATAATACTCCTCTGTTTGGGCAGTTTCGTGTTTGGACCAATACAACTTTCCGCGCAGAACTCTTTGCCTTCAGATAAGTACGGTGTTATCGCGAAACACCACTTTAAGGTCCTTGTCTTCTCTAAAACCGCGGGATTTCGGCATGGCTCCATTCCCGATGGTATTGCTGCCATACAACTATTGGGTATGCAAAATCTGTTTGATGTGGACGCCACTGAGAACGCTGCAGATTTTACCGACGCCAATCTTGCGCAGTACGATGCGGTGATATTTCTAAACACCACCGGAGACGTGTTAAACGACACCCAACAGGAAGCATTTGAACGCTATATCCGTGCGAATGGTGGATTTGTTGGCATCCACGCGGCTTCAGATACCGAGTATGGCTGGCCGTGGTATGGCGACTTGGTCGGCGCGTATTTTGATAGCCACCCCAATATTCAGACCGCTGAAATTGTGGTGGCCGATCGCTTCCATCCCTCTACAACCGTTCTGCCGGAACGCTGGCAGCGTAACGATGAGTGGTATAACTTTCAGTCAAACCCGCGCGGCGATGTGCATATTTTAGCCACGCTGAGCGAAAATAGTTACTCTGGTGGAAATATGGGATACGATCACCCCATTGCCTGGTGCCACGAGTACGACGGTGGACGTGCCTGGTATACCGCTGGCGGACATACCAATGCCAGCTACTCGGAACCGGATTTTTTGCAACACATACTTGGTGGAATTCGCTTTGCTGCAGGTGATGTGAGTGCTGAATGTGGTGCGACGATCGAGCAAAACTACGAGAAGGTTGTGCTTGATGACAATACGCAAAATCCAATGGAGCTTGCCGTTGCCCCCGATGGCCGCGTTTTCTATGTAGAGCGAACCGGTGAGGTGAAGCGTTTTGATCCGGCAGACAATTCAGTGCAGCAGGTGGCGCAACTAAATGTCTCTACTGCTCAGGAAGACGGTTTGCTAGGTATTGCCCTAGATCCAGATTTCGATACCAATCAGTGGATATATTTGTTCTATTCTCCCGCCGGCACGATTCCGCGTCAGCTTGTCTCCCGCTTTACCTATACGAATGACATAATTGATTTAGGCTCCGAAGTTGTGCTGCTGGAAATACCGGTTCAGCGGGATGAATGCTGTCATTCAGGTGGCTCGCTTTCCTTTGGGCCAAACGGCAATTTATTTATCTCAACCGGCGATAACGTGAATCCCTTTGCCTCCGACGGCTATACGCCTATCGATGAGCAGCCAAATCGTGCGGCATGGGATGCGCAGGGAAGCTCGGCAAATCGTAACGACCTGCGTGGTAAAATTCTACGCATTAAACCTGAGGCAAACGGCAATTATACCATACCTGCAGGAAATCTCTTCCCCGAGAACGGCACGGATGGACGCCCGGAAATCTATACGATGGGTCTGCGAAATCCATTTCGTTTCTCGGTCGATCCAACGAATGGCTGGCTTTACTGGGGCGATATTGGTCCGGACGCTGGATCGGATAACGCATCGCGTGGCCCGAAAGGATACGATGAATTTAACCAGGCGCGTGAGGCAGGTAATTTCGGCTGGCCTTACAGCATTGCGGATAATAAGCCGTATCGCGATTACAACTTTGCTAACGGACAACCGGGGCAGCTATTCGATCCACTAGCACCTATAAATACCTCTCCCAATAATACGGGAAGTCAGACCTTGCCTCCTGCAAAGCCGGCTTGGATCTGGTATCCATATGAAGCCTCGTCGGAATTCCCTGAGTTGGAAGCCGGAACGCGCACCGGTCTTGCCGGGCCGGTATTCTACCACGACCCGTCGAATCAGTCTGAAAACCGACTTCCACAGTATTTTGACAATACACTGTTTATTTATGAGTGGAGCCGTAGCTACATAAAAGAGGTGAAGCTCGATCAAAATGGAGCCCCGTTAAAGATAAATGACTTCCTTCCCGGAACAGAATTTCTACGTCCAATCGATATGGAGCTCGGGCCGGATGGCGTGCTATATATTTTGGAATGGGGCACGGGCTTTGGCGGAAATAATCCAGACTCGAAGCTCAGCCGTATTGATTTTGTGCGCGGCAGTCGTTCTCCGATAGCTATTGCCCGAGCCGAGCCAAGCTCCGGTCCATTACCGCTTAATGTTCAGTTCTACGGTGAGGATTCTTTTGATCCGGACTTTGGAGAAACGCTGAGCTTTGCATGGAGTTTTTTGGGCGATAACACGATTAACAGCACCGATATGAATCCCACATTTACCTACACAGCTGCCGGTGTTTATATGGCTCGTCTTACAGTTACCGATCCCGATAGCAACGAAGCTGTTGTCAATATTCCGATAACTGCCGGTAACTCCGAGCCCGAGGTGACAATCTCGGCACCGGCGGAAGGCGGCTTTTATCGCTGGGGGGATGCCGTCGAGTTTGCCTTATCCGTAACGGATGTTGAGGATGGTAGCACAGCCAACGGGACAATTGATTGCGACTCTGTGGTTTTTCAAGCCCTGATTGGGCATAATGACCACGCTCATCCACTGGATCAGTTCAACGCCTGTGATGGAAGTTTTGACGTCGTTGACGGGCACGGCGGCGATGCAGACAATCTGTTTTATGTTGTGGAAGGAAGCTATACTGATCGCGGGGCTCCCGGAACCGGACAATTAACCGGCCGGGATATTCAACGTATAAATCCAATGCGCCTTGAAGCAGAATATTTTAGTCAAAACAATGGTGTGCAGCTCGAAACAACCGGTGATATTTTGGGTGGCGGAGAGAATATCGGATTTATTGCTCATGGCGACTACATTACCTTCGAGAGCCTGGATTTACGCAATATAGACTTTATGACATTCAGAGTTGCATCTGCCGGTGTTGGTGGGAGAATTGAAGTACGAACAAATGCCACGACTGGCCAGCTTTTGGGTACCGCCTATGTGGAACCGACGGGGGACTGGCAGTTTTATCGCAGTGTGACCATCCCGATAACCGATCCCGGTGGAAGTAATGAGATTTTCTTCCTCTTTCTGAATCAGCCCGGAAACGATGGTCTGTTCAATGTCAATTGGATTGATTTTCACGGCACCGGTATCTCTGTGCCGGATCCACTGGACCCTGATGGATTATCAGCTTCGTATTTCGATACGCCGGATCTTGCCGGTGGTGCGCGAGTGCAACGTGTCGATCCCATGGTCAACTTCAACTGGGATCAGTATTCGCCTGCTCCCAGCATCGACAATAATACATTCTCGGTGCGATGGAGTGGTTTCTTACGTGCTCCGGAAACCGGAAACTACCGCTTTTATACCCGTACTGACGACGGTGTACGCTTGTGGATTGACGGTGATCTTAAAATTGATCAATGGCAGCCACAGGGCGCTACAGAGTATCAGACGAATAACATCCCGCTACAGCGCGGTAATTTTTATCATATCAAGATGGAATATTTTGATGACCAAGGCTTAGCACAGGCCGACTTGTCCTGGTTTGGACCATCCATTCCCAAACAGACTATCGGCCGCGAATATCTCTATCGCGAGGGACATCCGGTAGGCTTGGAAGCTGGCGATGATGGACAGATTATTCCTAAAGAACTGGTACTCTTTCAGGCGTATCCGAACCCATTTAACCCCAGCACGACTCTTTCGTTCAGCTTGCCTCGCCGACTGGACGTCAAACTAAGAATCTTTGACGTCTTGGGACGTGAAGTGGCGTTAGTCCTAGAAGAATCTCTTCCTGCCGGAAGCCACGTGATGAAATTTGATGCTGCCGACCTTGCGACCGGTGCATATTTTTATCGTCTGGAAACGGCAGTTGGAGTGAAAGTGAAAAGAATGATGCTTCTAAAGTAAGATTCTCTCCGCATGTTTTTGTGAAAGAAAAGAAACAATCGAATTATTCCACATAACCTGGGTAAAGCAGGCGAAGGTCTGACTTACCCGGGCATTTCCCAACCGAACTTTGTTGTCTAATATCAGAATTTACATTTTATTAATACCTTGATGCCAATTGTTGCAGAAAACCTTATAAATTTTAGAAATTTCCCTATGAAGCCGACTATAGTATGAATAAAATAGAGCCACACATACGGGATGCGGAAACTCCGTCTAATGGGTTTGACTGAAAGTGGATTGAACGATTCATCTCCTTATCCATAGAGAGAGAAGTAGGAAAGTGAATAGATGCTAAAAAAAGATTTAAATAGATTAGATGTGTTTTGCCTGGCATCCGGAGCGATGATTAGCTCGGGACTTTTCGTATTGCCGGGCATTGCATTTGAAGTGGCCGGACCGGCCATGATTCTCGCTTATGCTCTTGCGAGTATTTTTATTATCCCTGCCATGCTGTCTCAGGCTGAACTCGTAACGGCCATGCCGAAAGCAGGGGGTAGCTATTTTTTCATAGAACGCAGTCTTGGACCGTTGATGGGAACCTATGCCGGTTTCCTTAACTGGTTGTCCATTGCTCTGAAAGCCGGGTTTGCTCTAATTGGGGTTGGAGCCGTCGGCGCCCAGTTTTTGCCGGTGGCACCCGAGCTGGGTGTTAAGATCATTGCCATTGTAGGATGCGTCATATTTACAATTGCAAATCTGGTGTCGGTGAAAAGCGTTGGGAGCTTGCAGACAGTATTGGTGTTTATCCTGCTGGGTATCCTTGTGCTGCATATCGGGGTTGGGGTTAATGCAGTTGACACCGGTATGTATTCGCATTTTGTGACCACCGATATCGAAACGCTATTTGCTGTTGCCGGAATGATATTTGTTTCTTTTGGCGGTCTTACCAAGGTTGCGAGCGTTGGAGAAGAGGTTACGGACCCGGGCCGTAATCTACCGCAGGGTATGTTTCTCGCATTTGGTGTGGTTAGCGTGCTCTATGTGCTGGTGATTTTGGTTACCGTTGGCACTGTCCCCGCCGAAAAACTTTCAGGTTCGCTCGTTCCGATTGCACTCAGTGCCGAGCAGATCTTTGGCCGTTGGGGAATTATTGCCGTTGAGACTGCTTCACTACTGGCATTTATTACCACTGCAAATGCGGGAATTCTTTCCGCCTCCAGATCTCCTTTGGCAATGAGTCGCGATGGATTGGTGCCCGAAGCACTTTCCCACACCAGTAAACGATTTCGCACACCACATACCGCGATTATTCTTACCTCTATCTTTATCATACTAGTCGTCGCGATATTGTCGATTGAGAATCTAATCAAAACGGCTTCAACCATGATGATTCTGATGTTCATTCTGGTAAATGTTGCCGTGCTCGTTATGCGAAGCAGTAAGCTGCAAAGCTATCAGCCGGTGTATCGTGCGCCGTTCTATCCGTGGCTTCAGATCATTTCCATCGTGCTATATGTCTTCCTGATATTTGAAATGGGAACGATTCCCTTGCTGATCACGGGTGGATTTGGAGTACTCGCAGGTGCCTGGTACATCTTTTATGTGTGGCGTAAGATTGACCGAGAATCTGCATTTATCTATTTGGTAAAATCGATAACCTCAAAGGAAATTGTTCGCACCGACCTTGAAGATGAACTGCGACAGATTTCGCTTGAGCGTAGTGGAGCAGAGCTGGATCGCTTCGATCACCTATTACATGAATGTGTAATACTCGATTTTGATGAAGCAATGACGGCACAAGAACTCTTTCATCGGATGGCCGCAGAGCTTTCCACACATATGGATTTGGATGAGGAGACGCTCTACAACTCTTTTATCGATCGGGAAAAAGAGTCCAGCACCGTTATTTCCCCAGGATTGGCTATTCCACACGTGATTGTAGAAGGGGAGGGCATATTCGATATTTTGCCGGTCCGCTGTAAAGGTGGTGTGACTTTCTCGGAGCTTCATCAACCCGTTCAAACCGTTATTGCTCTTGTCGGGTCCGAGGATGAGCGTAATTATCATTTGCGTGCACTGATGAGCATTGCTCACTTGGTTCAAAACCCCGAGTTTAAGACCAACTGGATGAAAGCTCGCAACATCGAGCAACTTCGCGATGTCGCCTTGCTGTCACGTCCGCGGGTAAATGGAGAAGAATAAGACAATTGTTCAATGGCTGCTTCGATACGGTCGCGGCAGCCGTTGGTAACGATGTGTGGCAATTTTTGACTCTCGAACTACCCAATCCTCTAAATAAGAGTTGTGAATTATTTAACTTGTTCAACGCGCGAAAATTCGTTGACATGTGTATAAACAGTGGCTTTATTAAATTACCTCCAACTAAATACGTCTCGCGCTTATTTGTTCTTTCTGCGCTCTTGACTTCCTTTTGATGCTCGAAAACAATGCATGAATTTCATCTGCAACGGTGCAAATGGTGTGGCGTTGTATGTGTTCACCTAACATAAATCCAGAATGGAGCATGTTATGAAAGTTATGTTTTCCGGTAACGAGAATCATTTTATCACGAAAGCCGGCTTCGATGGGCTTGTTAACAGGTATCAAGCGCTTCCAGCGAAGACCTCTAAGGGGCTCGGTGGCTACATTAGCAAGGAAGCTCTGAAATGCCTGCTTGCTCATCCTGATGCAATCGGACTGCGTTATTATTACGGTCTGACTGAGACGCAAACACCCGGATTGCTATGGGTTGCCAGTTCGATAAAGGGAACAGATCTCATTGAATAAAATTTTATTAAGCTCTCTGGTTTCAGCCCAAAATCCCCTCAAAACATGTCAAGTTTTGTCAACAAAGACTACGCTGTTTCTATAGATGATGCCGTTGCGTTGACTGCACGTTATCAACAGCAGGCTGATGAGAACTCCGTAAAAGCGGGGTTCTTTGGCCGCGATGCACTGCACAAACTTTTGGATCAGTATAGTTGCATTGGCATCAATTTTTACTATGGTATGAGTGCCGATGAAGCCAGAGTGCTTTTACTGGTTGGTGTAGATGAAAAGCATGAAGAACTTCAACGCGGTATTTTGCTGGAGTATTCGGTGCCCTGTCCGCCCTGGTGTGCAGCAGAGTCTGTACTTGCCGGAACGATCTCCGCAATTAGCACGCAGCGGTTGGATTCAAAGTAAATTCTGAAAAATTCATGGATCTCATAGCACATTATTGCTGTGAGATCTTTTTTTCCTCAACCAGTAAAACCTGTATTATGGGTTTGAGATGCCTCCTGCTCTGATTATTTTAATAGATACCATCCGGAGCAACAACTAATCCTCCTGCCGGATAGGGAAATCGCTATTCGAATGGATTCGCAACATGACGCCTGTGCGGCTTTTTACAATATATGATAATCTGGACCCACTCCAGCAGTCGATTGTTCAAATTTGTTCTATTGCCTATCGAGGGCAATCTAAAGAAGATTTGTTGAAGTGCCTTGATAAAGCCAATATCTGCAAGCCTGCCGGTTTGGCATACGAATATGAAGACCTCAAGCCAATCCTGGAAAAATTGGTCGAACAGGATATCCTTTCCATTACCAGGCAGATCAGCTGTAATCCGCAACTCATTGAATATGTAATGAGGAAGATCTATCTGCGTCCGCCGTTTAAGAAGCTGTTATCTGTGGTTAGGGATGTTCATCCACTCGAACGAAATGGGTTCAGCTATAGCTTTGGCGGCTTAAATTTATTGGATGAAAACGTTCCACGCGAAATCCGACTGGCCATTTACGAGGGAGACGGTGATCGCTATAATCGACTTGTCGGCTATGCTGAAAGTCGACAACTACACAATTTGCCAACGTTCTTTTTGCAAATGGTTTGCGCGAATCCATTCGAGCCTGAATGGTTCGCCAGGTTGTATAAGCCCTTCCGTGAAGCAGCAATGACCGAGATCGTGCATAATGCGATTCTGATGTTAGAACCCTGTCATGCCTACCTGACTTATCTGAAGAGTCTCGATTCAAGCGATTTATCGTCGACTATGGCAGAAAACCTTGCCCTCATTCTTTTGATACGTGGACAAACAAGTGCTGCCACAGAATTGCTGGAAACCTCGGTGGAATCCGGAAGTGCAGACGTGAGTTTCGCTCTTATTCAACTCTTAAGCGGTAACGTGGATAGGTCGCTTCCTCTTTTTCGAAGCGCGTTGAAATATCATCGAAAGTTGAGCCTTAACCGAAAGGACTTTTTGAGACATCCCGGAGGAGTCTTTTATTGGCTGGCGCTTTTGGCTGAGAACTCCCCAAGAGACCTTGATGAGCTCGAGAAGGTCGTTGCGGTAGATTATTCAAATCTTTCATCTACTGCGCTTGGCTGTTTGAAGGTTATGCAGATGGCAATGGTTTGCCTGCGAAGTTCCTCATCGGGAATGCCGAGCCGGTTATTGCTATCCGAAAATGGAGATGAAAAAGATAGCATCGTTGTCCTTTTCAAAAGTCTGATTATGCTGTGGTATTTTCAGGAAGAGCTGACTCAGCAGCATGGATTATTATACAACTATTTTTTGCAGGCTCGTCAATCGGGGCATCGTTGGCTGGAAATGGAGTTTGCAGCAATCCTGAAAGAGTCTGGTTATCGCGCTGCGAAAGTTGATGAGTCTGTTGAGAATCTTCCGGCACGATTAAAATTTACACCATTGGCTCATTTGCGCCAGCCTTTGTCGGCTTGGGAACGTTGCTTGAATGCTCTGGAGACACTTCCTGAAGACAGCTTTTCCAGCCTGAATTCGTTCTCAACTGAACGTTTGGTTTATCTCGTTTCTACAGAATCGGATGGCAGTCTGCATTTTAGTCCGTATTTGCAGAAACGCAGTGCAAAAAAGGGATGGTCCAAAGGACGCGCCGTTGGCCTTGGACGTTTGTTACATGCAGATTTGGCCTGCATGAGCGCGCAAGATCATGAAATCGCTAAGACAATACTTCGAGAGCCTGGTTATTATGGAAATGAGAAGCTCTCCTTCGATACGTGGCAGGCTGCACTGGCCGCTGCTGGGCACCCACTGCTATTCTTAGCGGATTCTCCCGGTCATCCGGTTCAAATTATTCGTGATGTACCAACAGTGGTTGTAGCCGGTAACTCAACTGGATTTTCAATTTCAATATCGGTTGCTCCACAAAAATCTGGAATAACAATTGTTGAAGAGGCAATGGATCGCTTTCGGATATTTGAGTTTACTCCGCAGCATCTTCGGGTAGCAGAAGTGCTGGGAAGTGAAGAAATGCTGATCCCGGCTGAGGGTGAGGAACAGCTTAGGCAAATGCTTGGAAAACTCTCCGGATTAATAACGATTTATTCCACGCTTGAAGGGGAGCACAATTCTGTTGTTGCTGTGGATGCCAAAGATGAGCTACATGGTCATCTAATTCCTGTCGGTGATGGTTTTAAGCTGGAAATGTTGGTAAAGCCGGTAGGGCAGGACGGACCCTATTTAAAACCCGGAAAAGGCAGTCTCAATATTCTGGCTACCATAAACGGTCAACGTTTGCAGGCGCGTCGCGATTTGGCTGCGGAAGAGCTGCGCATTGAAAAAGTTTTGGAGGCCTGCCCAGGCCTGCAGCTACTCGATACCGGAACAAATATCTGGGTTTTAGACGACCTGGAACATTGTTTAACGACGCTTCTTGAACTTCAGAAAATACCTGACCTTATCACGCTTGAATGGCCGGAAGGCCAGACGATGAAAATTCAATCTCGTCTCGATCTTAACAATGTCTCTATACGCATCGAACAGCAGCAAGATTGGTTCGGTCTTAGCGGTCGGGTAGAACTTGATGACAAAACCGTTATGCAAATGCATGAGCTATTAACTTTGCTTGACGACAGTCCATCTGGATTTGTGAAAATTCGAGCAGGTGAGTTTCTTGCTCTTACCGATTCATTGCAGCGTCGTTTAGAAGACTTGAAGGCTTTTTCACAAAAGAAAGCGAAGACGCTTGAAATCCATCCCACCGCTGCCTACGCACTGGAAGAGTTTTTACAGAGCTTTGGCAGTGCGCAGGTAGATGGCAGTTGGAAAGAGCATATTGCAAGATTAGAATCCGCAGAGGATATGGATTTTGAGATTCCCTCCACGCTGCAAACGGAGCTGCGTGACTATCAAGTTCATGGCTTCAAATGGTTAGCACGTTTGTCTTACCTGAAATTTGGTGCCTGTTTAGCAGATGACATGGGATTGGGCAAAACTATTCAGGCTCTGGCGGTGTTGTTAATGCGAGCGAAAGAAGGGCCCGCCCTGGTTGTCGCCCCGGCGTCGGTTACCTTTAACTGGGCTAATGAAATACATCGCTTCGCACCTACTTTGAACGTGCGGCAGTTTACCCAAAACGCTCGTGATGAGTTAGTTGATGAGCTGGAACCATTCGATATACTTATATGTAGCTATGGGCTGTTGCAGAGTGAAGTTGATCTGCTCTGCAGTGTAGAGTGGGGGACCGTAGTTTTAGATGAGGCTCAGGCTATAAAAAATGTTGCGACCAAGCGAAGTAAAGCGGCCATGAAGTTGCGCGGCGGATTCAAGTTGATTACCACCGGCACGCCGATGGAGAATCATCTTGGTGAGCTTTGGACACTCTTTAACTTTATAAACCCGGGCTTGTTGGGATCGCTGAAATCGTTTAATACCACCTACGCCATGCGGATTACCAAGTTTGATGACAGGAAAGCTCGAAATCGCTTAAAGCGTTTGCTTCAGCCGTTTATTCTTCGTCGCTTAAAAAGCGACGTACTTGATGAGTTACCGCCGAAAACAGAGATTAATCTGAACGTTGATCTCTCACGGGAAGAGGCTGCCTTTTACGAAGCGCTGCGCCAGAAAGCGGTGCATAATCTATCTGTCCTTGACGCTGCTACCTCAGATGGCCGCTTTCAGGTGTTCGCTGAGTTGATGCGTTTACGTCGTGCCTGCTGCCATACAAGTCTCGTTGTTCCCGGTAGCGACATTAAAAGCACGAAGCTTACGCTTTTTCTGGAGTTGGTCTATGAACTGATCGAAGGGCGACACAAGGTGTTGGTGTTCAGTCAGTTTGTCGATCACCTGACAATTATTTCAGACGCTTTACGAGAGCATGACATCTCATTTCAATACTTGGACGGTTCGACTCCGATTCCGCAGCGTAAAAAACGTGTGGAAGCCTTTCAGGCAGGCGAGGGAGACGTCTTCTTAATCAGCCTGCGTGCTGGCGGTATGGGGCTTAATCTGACAGCTGCAGACTACGTCATCCACATGGATCCCTGGTGGAACCCTGCGGTAGAAGATCAGGCCTCAGATCGTGCGCATCGCATTGGTCAAGAGCGTCCGGTAACCGTTTATCGTTTTATTACTACCAACACCATTGAAGAAAAAATCATCGACCTGCATTCCCGCAAACGCGACCTCGCCGATGCCCTGCTCGAAGGCACCGATACGCCGAGTAGTATCTCGGTCGATGAGCTGGTGCAGCTGGTTAGAGAGTAGGGAGTTTTATTTCTACTTGCTTTCTTTCGCTTCAAAAGGTAGTCTTTATTACTCCCTAATTAGTTTTTTAGTAACACTTATTGATTGTTGATGATAGCCAGGCATTTTATTTTACCTCTGGAATCATCCGCAATACATATTCTCCTCGCAATGCTTATATATCGAGTGAATGGGAAACTTTCGATGAAAGATTTTAAGGATAGTAATAGTAAAAAATTGCCACAAAGAGAGGATGGCTCTGGTAATGATAGTTCTATCAGTGCCGGTGATGTGCAAAAGTCTTTGTTGGTGTCAGGTAATAACAATTCTATTTCTATAAATGAAACGAGTGAGCATAACTTTCCTGATTTAGAACCAGAAAAAAACGCCAAGCTAATATTGGTTCGTTTTCTTGCTGTCATCGCGGTATTGTGTGTACCACTAATTACTTATCTGCTTAGTGAGAATGAAGGAACGCTTGAAATATTAACAAACCAGAATAGTGTGGATGTTTTTCTCAATGAATCTCATAAAGGAATTGCCAGTCCTGGAAAAAGGCTGGTACTAGAAAATCTAAAGTCCGGGAGCTGGTCACTACGTGCTGAAAAAGAAGGCTATATGTCGTATATTGAAGAGGTAATAATTTCTTCGGGTCAATTAACGACTAAAACTGCTCATCTCGATAAGCGTCCCCAAGTCTCTTCTGAAAAAGTAGATTCAACGCAATCAGTAGCTGGCTCAGGCTATAAGCAACCTCAACCCAAAGTTATTCCACAGCGCCTTAAGGCTATAACTGTTGGATTTCTGGTCTCCAATCCAATGAGAGATGGTCGTGTTTTTATCGATGGGAAACTAGCCTCTGTTCCACAAAATACAATTTTAAAAGAGTTGAAGCTTGTTGATACTAAACCGCACCGGATTGTGGTGAAGACCGTTACTGATAGCTGTGTTGCCGAAGGACCATTTGAAGATGGTAGCACGATCTCCATGTATTGTACGAAATAAACAATACAAAGATGAAAATCGATCTATTAGGTTTGGGTGGCTTCTCTACCTCATTAGATACATCCAACCCATTCCCTTTTCGCCTTTTGCAAGGCACATTTCCCACTTGATAAAAATCTAAAACTTCCATTTCTTGCGAAAACTACCCATTGTCTGCATCTGATATAGCGAAGGCAGACCTTTTAGGCAGATTGAACAAGTTTTCTCTGCCAGCTGGAACCTCTTCACTGGACTTTACCCACTTAAAGATACAAAAACTATTACGACGAGAAATTCTATGCATAAATCCATTTGCAAATTTTTTCATTTATTGCTCTTCTTATGCTTCTGTGCGGAGGCTGGTGAACCACTCAAGGGCAAAAGCCTGTATGTTTGGAGCTTCGCTGCAAAAGAGGGTATTTCCGAACAGTTTGCTGTGAATGTAACTGAAGAAGTAGAAGAGCTGTTGATCAACAGTCGACAAATAACGGTTTTACAGCGTCGAGAAATGAAAGGCCTTTTCGAGCAAAGTCAACAGGAGATTTTGCTGGACGGAATTAATTCGTTAGCTGACTCTGTTGTCGAAAAGTTGAGATTTAAAAAAGTGAACATTGTTGTCTTGGGTGAAGTGAAGTTTGAAAACGAGAGCGGCTTAATCAAAATTCGCGTTTTTGTGAACGATTTTAATTCAGAGATCTATGTCTCGAAAACGATTTTTTGCCCGAAGAGTATAATTAGTGATCCGCAAGAGAGAATGCCTCACATTAAAAATCTAGTGAATCAGCTTCTAAATGGAATGATGTTAGAAAATAAGAATCCGGTTGTTCCTCCTATAAAGAATGATTCCAATTCACCGATAAAACCGAAAAAAGAACAGGACTTCTCACTTCTCTTTAACCTGCTCCCTGGTGGTGCACAATTTCAGCGACAACGCCCTATTAAAGGTCTTTTAGTTGCCTCAAGTGCTATCGGTTTTACTTTAGCAGCAATCTGGGCAGGGACACAGCGCAATACAAATCTCGAAAACGCTGCGCGTACAACAGGTAGCGGTAGAGAACATTATATCGATCAGTCTGAAACTTGGAAAAAGAGACAGTCCGGATTCGTATTGGGAGCAGTGGGGGTTTATTTATTTGGCCTTACAGACTTACTTCGACCAATCGAACCTATTCCTAATGCAAGCTTGGCACTACGTATTACGCCCGGTAATGAAAAGCATAGTCGCAGTTTTGCTGTCGATGTTCGATTGAGCTTATAAAAAGGGGACTATTGAACCCGGAACGCAACGAAATACTGTTGCGACCACCGTGTCGTCAAACCGCGAATACTATGTGAATATTCGAAGATATATGCAGCACTCCGCTGCCTACGAAGTGAAATCAGAGTTTTTTCCAATTGGGGTTCAAGACATAGGAGAACCAAATGATAACCAATTTGGGGCAACTGTAATTAGCCCGAAATCACAAGCTAATGCATTGATTGGCTTCTCTGAGGATAACTCAGACTGGTATCAGGTAACATTTTCGGATAGCGGCGTATTTCGGGTCTTTGTTGAAAACAAAATGTTGGGAACAACTGCGGCAGCGCGGATGGGAAGAACGATTGTTTATCGACAAAATGGAACAAAATTGGAGGTTGTTGCAAAAATTGCCCAGACTGTATTTGATGATTTTATCCATAATGGCACGTTACGGAGCAGCGATGAAATAATGGTGGAAGCTGGTGAAATTTTTTTAATCAATGTTCCAAAATGACAGAATTCCGCAGTTTTATATAATCTTAGATGCGTTTTTATTGGCAATTGAAAACCAGAGTATTGATTGGAGAAATATGCAGGTACAACGACTATGTCGAATGTTCAAGTTCTTAACTCTTTGTCTACTTGGCTTTGCCTTCTGGATCTTAAGCTGTGATTCAGTAAACCCGGAAATTTGCCCGACTACAAAAATATTTGGCAATGCTTACAATCAACTAAATTCGTCCAGTCAGATAGCCAATGTATTGGTGCGCCTGGCTCCGGGAAATACTACAAAATTAACTGACTCAGACGGTTACTTTGAATTTGATGTGGAATCAGGAAACCGTTATACGCTCACTTTTGAAAAAGAAGGTTTTGAAAATGTGAATCAGTCCATCGCTATCGATTGTAGCGAGGGTGATCGAAATTTGGATGCCATAATGGAACCGATCCAACCCATTCTGATAGCAATGCCATTGGCTGCCGATTTTGGCTCCAGCAATACAACTCTGCCAATCGAAATTCGCAATGAAGGGAAGGGAATATTGGATTGGCAGATTGCGGAAAATGTTGACTGGCTATCCATCAATCCGTTGACGGGGAGCACCGAGAGTGAGGTTTCTACGCTTGTTCTAACGGTGAACAGAGGGAATTTGCCAAATGGTGAGTTCTCCCGGAGTTTTGCTATTTCTTCGAATGGTGGAAGTCAAACGATTGATGTTTCTGTCAGCAAGGTAGACCAATTGGAGGTCTCCCCGTTAAACCTCGACTTTGGTACCTCGCAAAATCAACAAAGTATATTTTTGAGGAATTTGGGGGTGTCAACAATTAACTATTCGGTTCTCGAAAGTCTTGCCTGGCTCACGGTTAGTCCGGTGCAGGGAAGCCTGGACAATGGAATCGAACCTGTCTCCATTTCAATCGACCGAAATCTCTTAACCTCTGGTACACATACGGGAAACATTACGATTACATCGAATGTGAACAGTGCCATTGTTGACGTATCGGTTGAAGTTGAATGAGATCAGCTTTGTAATGTCAGAAAGTTTGGGATATAAATAGGGAGAATTTATATATGAGATATTTAATAGTTGCTTTGCTATTGGGAACAGTCGTCATACTTAGCTGTGAGTTTTTAGCAGGTCCGGAAGAAGACAAGGCTGGCGAGGCCTCAATTTCCGGGCAGGTAAAGGACACAAATGGTCAAAATGTTAGAGATGTGATCATCTCTACCGCTCCCGAGACGAGAAGTGTATTGACTGATGGGGAGGGAAGATATGTGTTGACAGAGCTCCCGTATAATCCTTACACCATTAGCGCTCAGAAAGATGGTTACCAAACCGAGCAGAAAAACGTTACGATAGATGCGGATACTGATTACCCCATCTCGTTTGTGCTTCGCACGTCTGATCCGGTGCTGAGAACCAATCCTCTCCTTCTCGACTTTGGTGCAACGACTACCGTTCTTCCGCTTGAAATCATCAATGATGGCGAAGGAATACTGAATTGGCAAATCACCGAAGACGTACCTTGGATTATAAACATCTCACCCAGGCATAGCGGACAGAGTCGTGCCGATTCTTCAGCGGTTGTAACCGTCCAAGTGGATAGAAGTAATTTACCTGAAGGACGAGAAACCAATAGCCTGACAATCTCTTCTAATGCCGGTGCACGCGTCGTGAGCGTTGCGATTACAAAGGGGGCATTTATTGAAGCCTCAAGTGAGAACCTGGATTTTGATACGTCTTTAGAGCAGCTGTTTTTTACACTGAAAAACGGCGGAGAAGGGACTATTAATTATTCCATTTCTACGACAGCTTCCTGGTTGACTGTTAACCCCGGCAGCGGTAGCCTGGAAAATGAAGAGGACATTATTGAGGTAAATGTAAATCGGGTTGGATTACCATTCAATACTTACTACGGGCGAATTGTTGTCAATTCGGGTTCCGGTACAATAAATATTGACGTTGTGATGGTGGTGCCCAACCCAAATGAACCTCAGCTGACCCTGTCTTCTAATTCGCTTGACTTTGGAAATTCATTTGTTGATATCGATCTGCAAATTTCCAACTCAGGTGTTGGTACTCTAAACTGGCAAATAAACGAGAGTTTGGACTGGCTCACAGTTTCGTTGGCGAATGGAACTTCAATGCCAGGTCAACCATCGACAGTTAAGTTTACTGTCTCGAGGGCGAATCGTAATGCAGGAACGTATGACAATCAGGTTAATATTATAACAAATGATCCAAACACGTCCAACTTTTCGCTTAATGTACGAATGGTAATTGAAGACACTCCGGTTCTGGCGCTTTCCGAAGAGGTGCTGGATTTTGGTCGGAGTAGTACCTCGCGAAGTTTCGAAGTTTCTAACACAGGTACCGGTTCATTAAACTGGAGTGTTGCCGGCAATAGGCCCTGGTTGTCTTTTAATCCGATCACCGGTGACAATCAAGGAACTGTGAACGTGCAGGTAGATCGTGTTTTGGCTGGTCCGGGAAGTCATAGCGGGCAAATTGATGTGACCTCCAATGCCGGGACCAAACCGGTGTTGATATTCCTGGAGAATCGCAGTAACAATGTGGCACCAACAGCTGAGTTTGTTTCAACTCCGCTAATAGGTGAGGTGTCGACGGTCTTTTCATTTGATGCCTCTCCATCAACAGATGATTTTGATCCATTGGACTCATTAGAATTTCGCTGGAAATGGGATGCCGCCTCGGAATTTACCGAATGGTCGAGCGATCGAACTGCAATGCATCAATATTCCAATACCGGCACAAAGTTTATTACTCTGGAAGTGCGGGATCTGGAAGAGGCTGTTGGAAGCGTTTCCAAATCCGTTTCAGTCAGACAAAATCAACCACCAAGTGCCGCATTTATCGTGAGCCCACTGACTGGTACTGTCTCAACTCTGTTCGAATTTGATGCGGGTCAGTCATCAGACGATATCACCCCAGTTGGTGATCTGGAGGTGCGTTGGCAATGGGACTCGGGGAGCAGCTTTACCAGCTGGACAACCCAAAAACTGGCAAGTTATCAATATGTCGTAATCGGACAAAAACAGATAGTTCTGGAAGTTCGGGATGGAGCCGGTTTGGTTTCTAGTACTGCACGTACTATTCAGGTTGGGAGCGATCCGGTACAGGAGGTCGAACCAAATGATACACGCGGACAGGCAAACTCTATCGACGAGAATTCTATTATTTATTGTGAGATCGGTGTCGGGAGTGATAATAAAGATTGGTTTGAATTAGTTGCTCCGGAGAATGGTAAGCTCTGGTTTGAAATCGAAAATCAGGAAACATCGGGCTCAAACAACGCCCGTATCAATCAATCATCTCTTTTAGTAATAAATGGATTTGATCAAACCACCTTGGCAACAGCAGGGATTTATCACAGCGGTCAATATTACATTGCTCCAAATGAAACTGCAACTAGTGCTAAAGCAGTTGTATCGAAAGACAGAACGTATTTCTTTGAGATCCCTCAATTTGCTGGGCATAGTGCTCAGTATATTTTGCGGGTCTTTTTTGAGCAGATAGCCCAAAACGACATTGGTGAGCCGAACAACCAAAGAGCAATGTCCACTAATGTTAACAGCAATGATTTTTATCAGGCACATGTCGGTTTTGCTGTAGGAGTAACAGGGAATGTTGATTCAGAAGATTGGTATGAATTCTCTTTTACTGAGAATGGCTTTGCTCAGTTCTTTATTGAAAATTTACATACAGAATCTGCGACTAATGGCAGAATTGATATTTCTACGCTTTACGGAGCAACGGTCTTTGATTTAATACCATTGACTTCCGCATCTATTTATCATAGTGGGAGCGGTGGGGGATACTACATCGGTACTCAGGAAACAGCGACCAGCGAAAAGGCAGGCATAGATAGAGGTCGCTCTTATTTCTTACACATTCCGCAATACGCTCAACATTCGGCTCCATATGAATTTAGTCTATCATTTATTCCCATATCAACCAGCGATATTGGTGAACCAAATGATGATATTGCTGCCAAGACCAGTCTACCGGTGAACAATAATTATGATGCCTTGATAGGTTATTCTCAGAGCACTGGACTCTATGATGAAATAGACTGGTATAGTCCGGACTTTAGTCAGCACGGTCTTGTTAAATTTACCGTTAAGAACCTCTTTCCAACGGGAATAGACGATGGGAGAGTTGCACCATGTAATCTTTTTGTTAAAGACGGGTTTTCTCTTAATAGCCTGGATCTTCTGCGTATTTACCACAGTGGGAGTAATGGGGGATACTTTATCGGTTCAGGTGAATCCGTAGAAGGAAGTCGTGTTGCTGTTGCAACTTCTGAAGAATATCTTTTTTCGGTAGAGCAGTTTCAGAGAAATCAAGCTCCATATAACGTGGAGCTTGAATTCATTCCTATTCCAATTGCGGATGTTCTGGAGCCAAATGATTCTTTGCAGATAGCGGCACAAATTCCGTTTAACACTACCATAACAGGAATCTCTATTGGGTATAATGCAGACAATGCTGATTGGTATAGTGTTACTCCCTCTCAAAATGGCTCTTTTCAATTTTCTATTTCAAATAAGCACATAGCAGGTGTTCTCGGTGGCCGTATTGCTACTTGTACGCTTTACAATGATAACGGGAGCGCCCTGGCGATGGCGCGAATCTATCATAGCGGAACCGGTGGTGGTTATTATATCGGGCCGGATGAGTCTGCTAGTAGCACTATTGAGCCTCTAATAGCAAACCAGATATATTACATCGAGGTGCCAAGATGGGATAAACACGTGGCACCGTATACCCTGCAAACTAGTTTTAGTCCTTAATAATGCAGTTTTTGGGTTAGACAGACTTAGAAAAAGTAATGACATCGGAGTGGAGAATGTATAAGGTAATAGATATATATATAATTTTATTTTTATTAACCGGATGGGGTGTGGCGCAACCTGATATTCTTCGTCATGAAAAAGCTATTTCCAGCGAGGCAAAACGTTATTTCGGGAACAAAAGTGAGAATGTTGGAAATCCCTCAGCAGCATGGTCCGCTCGGAAGTTCGATGGCCGTCGCAGTAGTTTGAACAGTGCCTCTGATCGACGCTGGCTTGGCGCTCTCTTTTCGCTTTCGTACAACACCTTTACTTACACCAGCTCTTCCTGGCGAGAGCATTATGACAATATATCTGTTGAGCTGGATTCAATTGTGGTTTTGAGCGGGATCGGTGGCGCCTTTGGTTTTTGGGTCAAAGAGTTTCTGCTTTTACAGGTGGAGGGAGGCTATTTCTATAATCAAAGATTGCGTGCCAAATACAATGATGTTGAATATGCAAAATTTAGAGCTGAGGGCATTAGCTGGAACTTGGCTTCAATACTTACTTTTCCGATAGGCCGGTATGTAACGTTCGATGTTGGCGGCGGGTATTCCGGACACCACTTACGAATACGGTTCTTTGGGCAATCTGAGCTTGGCATTACGCGTAATTATTACGCACTTACTGGATTTCGCGTTGGCCAGTCGAAGATATCTGTTTTTCTGAATAACCATTTTTTATTTAATGCTGCAGCTATTAAGGGGTATCATATGAGAGTCGGAATTTCTTATCAGCTATAACAAATGACTTGTGTTAGGCCTTAGATTTATTCTGAGGGTTTAAGATAAAGGATCTCGCTCGTCTTGCGATCCGGCTATCTCTATCACCCTCTAGCCTAATAGCAATCGAAAAACAAAGTTTAGCAAGCTCAGAATAGTGTTTTTCACGATCCGGGTGATTCATTCTGTAGGCGAGATACCATTCCCCCAAATGTAGGTACGTTGATGATATATGAGGTTCATTTTCAATACAGTCCAAGAGAAGCGACTTTGAGAAAACGAAATCCCCTGCTTTTAACAGTGCATAGCCGTAAGCATCCTGAAGGAAGCCCCAGCTTATCGGGATAGAATGGCCGACAAGTCTTGAAAGAACAGCAGCATCCTTTTCCAAAGCATTTTTATGTAGAGCGCCTCGGATTAATTCCAACGGCCGCTCTCTTTCCTCTGAAGTTTTAGAAATATCTTCAATATGCAATTCCAACTTTTCGGCCTCTCTAAGCCCTCTCGTAATTTGATATAAGAAGCATCGGCTATTGCGTTGTTCCGAAAGCTCTAACACTTCATACATGGCCTGGTCATCTTCAACCTCCCCAAGAGCGAGAGCTTTTTGTAGGTAAAGTAAATTGTCCAATGAGGCATCTCGCGTCTCAGAGGATAACTCTTTGTTAAGCAAAACAAGCGCATCGGCATATTTACCACGTATTCTAAACATACATGCTTTTATTATCACAAGCCTTGTTGACATTTTTTTATTGGCTTCCAGTTTGAGAAAAAGTTTTGACAAGTCCTTCCACTTTTGTCCTGTTACAAGTTTAAAGGCATGTTTCTCTGTCTCTGTAAGCTCGACACTATCATTGTTTATCATTGCCAGCAATGTTCGAGCTCGCCTTGAAATATTTGCATCATGTAGAACAAACCGTCTTAAAACAAAATGCAACACCAATCCACCCGAAAAACCAAATAAATAAAAGACGGCATAATGTTGATGATAAATTGCAAATGGGAATAGCCAAAGAAAGATCATTATGCAGGATAATAAGGCGAGACGCTGTATATCGGTACTTCTATCAAATAGATGATTTATTGAGTAAGATAACAACATCTTTCTAAAAATTGTGCCAACGATTAAGCCTAGAATTACATATTGAAAGACTCCTTCTAGTGTTATCAGTAGACTCTTATTAGCGGATAAGAATGGGTAAAGGAAATAAAACAGGCATACCACCGAATACACTATCAAGCTTGCGATACTAATCACGAGTAGCTTTTTGGCAAAGAAGAGTGATAAGTGTTTTTGAATACCTGCGACGAGGTTTTCGATTGTAAACACACCAACCGTGATTAAGAATCCAGTTAAAAATGAAAATTGATGATAAACTGACAAGTAGGAAATAAATAGCAATATAATTATATATAGCGCCCACCAAATTACTATTTTATATGCCATATCCTCTCCTCTCTAGGTTCTTTCCTAAAAATATCAAGCCAGCTGACTCACGTCAGCTGGCTCTTATTGGCAGACTCACTCCCCAGGGAATCTGCACGATTTATTAAATTCTCTTTGCGATTATTCGCTGATCATAAATGCTATGGGCTATTTCTTAACGACTATGAACCGATAATCAATTTCGCGTCCTTTATCGTCTGCATTATAGGTTGGACGAACCGCACGGATCATAATTTTACTGCCGCCGATGTACCAATAGGGATTGGTTGTTACGCCGATCTTCATTTCCTCCCACCTATCTTTGTCATTTGTAAAGGAGTAAAATTTACCGCTGGTGGTGCGATAGACAACCAGATAACCAAGCTTGCTATTTGTTCCATTTGTGGTTGACGTAAATTTCAAAGTCAGCTGCTGTCCGGCTTCAAGAAGCGTATAGAGGTAATCATTACTGGTATTATGCAGTTTACTGGATGCTTTCTCGGCAATCTTTTTTGCAGATCTGATGTAGGGGGTAGCATATCCAGAAGCTGCTGATACATAGTCTTTGGAAAAGATGAGCTTTATTTCGTTGCCATATGAACTGTAAATCCCATATGGATAGCTCGTGCTAAAAACTGGACCCTTTTTGTCGGAACCCTTTACAGAAAGGGGGGAGGACGAGCCCCCTGATGGTGAGAATGACGTTCCGGTGGTTGAAGTTAACTGCTGATTGATAAATTTTATTTTGTTATTATAGCCTGTTATGATGGTACTGTAAGCTGTTAATTCAACTGTCGTTGCAGCACATTCTCTGGCATTGTCAAGGCAGTATGCAAGCCCAAATAGACCCACGACAGCGAGAATGCCACGGGTATCATCGTCCATGTTTTCCGTCAGAAAAGAGGCAAGTCCTCCTCCAGAAGCTATGATCGCTGCAGTTGCAGCCTTGTGCTGCAAAATATAAGACATCATGGAAAGCTGCTTCTTACTCAGTTCACTTTGGTAATAGCGCTTTTGACTTTGCAATTCGCTTATTGTCTGTGCCTGACAAATACCGACGATAAGCATCAATACTAAGATAGCGGTATTTTTTTTAACCATTATTTGTCTCCACTCCATAACTAGATTAGCATGATTAATAGATATTCCGTTTATCCTGATGCTCAGAGAGCAGGTGGCCACAGTGTGGGCACTTGCGTTGAAAAAGGCCAATGTTCCATGAGGTAGCCATATCAGCTGCTTTACGCAATGGTTTCATTACAAAAGTTTTTGCAGATGTCTCTGTACATTTTGGGCAATCTCTACAGATCTTTCGTTCTTTGTGCTTCATTCTTCCTCCACGTGTTTGTTATGAACCATCTTCACTCGGAAATGAGGGGGACATTGTTCTTGCCTTTGTCTATTAGAGTCACCGCTGAGCTACTTTTCGCAAATGTTTGAGAAATATTCATTTTTTTTAAATTTCTTACTATCTCCTTGTCTCCCAGTCTGATGCGAAAACTCCACCCGAACCGCATCTTATGTTTATCTGTGATGGGTTTTGTTCCAGTCTGATGGGAAAAATTTGAATATCTGTCGCTAAACGCTTACATTTTTGCATCAACTCCCCAATGCGAATAAGACGATTCATATACGAATACGTCTCGTATACCTATATTAGAATTTCATTCGAAACCGGATCACCGCTGATGCCTGTTGATGATGGAAAAAAAACGATTCTGATTTGCTCTGCCAATCCAAAAGATATGAGGCGTGATCGCCTGGAAGACGAGCAGCGGCTAATTGAGAGTACGCTACGTCGCGACAAACAGCGCAAAAAGTATAAGATTGTTTTTTCCACTGCGACAACCATAAAGACATTGCGACGCGCTCTTATTGATCACGAGCCGTCAATTCTTCATTTTTGTGGCACAGCTGACCGCAGTGGGGTATATGTTGAGGATGGCAATGGCAATGCGAAGGCTGTCGATCCGCATCACCTGCTTAACCTTTTGGATCTATTTAAGGATTCTCTGGAGCTGGTTTTTCTGAGCGGCTGTTACCACCCACAACTGATGGAGAATATCAAAACCCAAATTTCTGATGTTGTCGGGATATTACCACATCCGGATTTACACCGAACAGATTTGGACGATTTGGTTGCCCCTTTTTACGAGGCAATGTTAGCAGAACGGCACGGCCCGGTTTGGGCTGTGGACTTTGCGCGTAGAGCTCAAAATCTGGACGCCGAGAAACAGCACTTGGCTAAATTGTTGGTACACCATTCTGAGGACATTCCTTCCGATATTGAAGTTCCGGCATTTCCATCGGCTAAGCCAGAACTTCAAGTTCCCCAAAATCCCGGCTGGGTGGAGTCTTTGCTGCCATTCCTGTGCGACTGTAGTAACATGGAGATGGCCTTCCGGCGGGCACTCCGTCATTATTTGAGCGAGCCTGTTCGTGGTCCGCTCATTACTTTTTTTCTGGGTGATGAGAATGATTGCCTGCACAAATTACTGGAACGGTTTCATTATCACCCATTGCAGAAAACTTCTGTTGCGTTTCAGGATTATCCAGAGTGGGATTTTCTTTCTGTAGGCTCCGAATGGCCGACTTCACTAAACAATTTTGATATGGAGCTGAGCAATCGCCTCGCTTATTCGCTGGATCTGAACGCCGATGACGAGGAGGGGTTGAAAATAGAGTGGCCTTCACGACCTCTGCCGCAGGTGTTACCCATTCGCTACGATTTGAACAGTTGGAAGGGCAATAGGGGAAGTGGCTTGCAGGCGTTTATTAATTTTTGGAAGTTGCTTAGCGGAGAAAATTTTGGCCAACCTATGATTATTTTCTTTCAGATAGAGTTTAATCAGCAAAGTGGGCTCTGGAGAAACATTTCCAGCAACGATCTAAAACGTGTCCGAAGATTTATCGAAAATCAGATAAAATATGCTCCTCCTGACGTCAATATTTTACTTTTACCACCGACCGAAAAGATACGAAGTAAACATATACAAAGCTGGAAAGACCATGAACTCGTAAAGTCATTTTTGGGTGATAAACGATTCCAACTCGATTTATCAACTATCCTCTCTTCTATGAAAAGTTGCAATAACATGAAATTAGCGTCGAAAGAGCTCAAAAATGTTCTTGCTAAATTACAAAACGACTATCGCGACTCGGCTTAGTCGCATTATTAAACTCAGGATAATAGCATGACATTTCAACTCTACAAAACTGAACTGAAGGCGCCTCAGAAAAATATGACGTCTCTGCTTCCGGCATCTGCTGGGCAGGTGCTTACTAATCCGGAAAATTATCGAGCCTCTCCAGATTTGGCTGCCGCTGTGAACGTAGCACTGCGTCTAAGGCAGCCGCTGTTGGTTACCGGCGAGCCGGGAACCGGCAAAACCCAATTGGCACACAGCGTTACCTGGCAGTTGGGGCTTGGACAGGTGCTTGAATTTGAAACCCAATCCAACAGTATTGCGCGCGATCTGTTCTACAGTTACGATCACATGAGCCGTTTTCATGCCGCGCAAACCAAAACAGGCAGCGATGACAATTTGGATTATCTGGAATATCAGGCGCTTGGCAAGGCTATTCTTCTGGCAAATAAAAATTCGACAGTAAAAGATTTTCTGAGGCCAGCAATGGACTTTCAGCATCCCGGCGAGCCAAGACTCTCGGTGGTGCTGGTGGACGAAATCGACAAAGCGCCGCGCGATTTTCCCAATGATATTCTCAATCAGATTCGCCGCATGTATTTCCGTCTGGGGCCAATGAATAATGTTAAGGTGGAAGCCGATCCACAGTGGCGACCGATACTTATTTTTACCAGTAACTCGGAGAAACACCTGCCCGATGCCTTCCTGCGTCGCTGTGTATACTATCATATCCCTTTTCCAGAGGACAATGAGCTGAAAGACATCGTTGCCAGTCGCCTTGGCAAGACAGCTGAAGCGTTAAAGGCAGAACCGGTAATCTATGATGCACTTGAATTCTTTCAGAAAGTACGTAACATGGCGCCTCAGCTGCAAAAAAAACCGGCTACCGCTGAACTGCTGGACTGGCTAATGCTGCTGCAGGATATGCAGCAGGAAAAAGGGACATTGAGCTCTGATGATTGGCAAATCAGTTTGCCTTGTTTGCTGAAGACCAGTACGGATCGCGAATCTGTAATGAAACGAATGCCGCAATGGCTTACAAGCGAATAGGCGCCGGCAAACATCTCTTTTACCAGCTTCAGCTCGATAAATTTTTTGAGGAGTTGAGACGCAATGGTTATCGTGTCGGAGTGGATACCCACCTGCGGGTTCAGCAGCTTTTGCTGTCTCTGGCTTCGAATAATGAAATGCCCGATAATCCAATGCTGCTGCAGCCAATGCTTGCAGCACTGGTATGTGGCAGCGAAACTGAGCAGCAGCAGTTCCCGAATCAGTTTCAGAGTTGGTTGGTGCAACAGAATCTGGCGGGAAAAGGACAACCGGCCGCAGACGTGCCGGTTGCAGAGGAAAATGAGCGCTTCCAGGAACTGATCGAATTGGCTCAAACAGAAGAAAAGGGGCTCTTTTTCGCCATTGTTTTGGCTGCGTTCTTTGTCTTACTTGCATTGTTGAGATTTAATCATTCTTCGCAACCGCATGAGTTCGAATTAAGCGGTTTGTTACAAACAGAAGATGGTGCCCCGTTCGCACATTCTCCTATTAGTTTTGCCGGGCAAAAGGATAGCACCGACTCATCCGGTAAATTTCGATTCACTTTTATCGAAGCAGCAAGCAGCGGCTATCTAACAGTCGATTCTACCGGCTATAGTAATACATCTTTTGCAATTCCGCGCAGCAAATCTATTGAAGATACTTCGCTGGTCGCCCGGCAGGATATTCCAATCGTTCAAGTTGATTCTACCGCTATTGTACTTTCAGATACCGTGCCAGACAGTCTGCAGCCAACTTATACGACCTATAAGATGCCCATCGGATGGGAGTGGTATTGGCCGATGCTCCTGCTGTATTTGCTGCCGGCAACACTCGCGCTATTGTACGCCGGATATTATTACTGGCGCCGCCGCTTTGTACTGCAGCGCAGGCCACCACGTGGAGAGCCTACGTTTGAAGAATGGCTGCTGGAGCTTTCTGATGCCAATCCGCTGTTCATGAGCTCCGGTATGCGGCGCAGTAGTCAGGAGCTGCGCCGCCACTTGCTGCGCGATTCCGGCCGGGTGGATGTCGAATCTACCATAACAGCAACACTGGAAGCAGGAGGCGTACTAACACCGGTGTCTGGCCGGGAAAAAGTGACGCCGGAATATCTGCTGCTAAGGCAGCGTCATGGACGCAACGATCAATCCGATGAGTGGATAAAAGCCCTGATCTTCCGCCTGAAGGAACAGGGGATTCTGCTGAATAATTACGAGTTCTCCGGCAGTGCCGGACTGTGCAGAGACGTTGATGATCCGCGCAGCAGCCGTAGCATTGAAGCTCTTTATTCCCGCTTTGCCCACTGTCGCCTGCTAATATTTGCCGATGCCGATTCTATGTTTAATCCACTTAGCGGGGTTGCGCTGCCCTGGCTGAAGCAGCTTGATGACTGGCAGCACAAGGCGATATTCGTCCCGCCGGAACAGCTGAAGTTGAATCGCTGGCTGCCGGAAGCATTAGAGGAGCAGGATTGTTTATTGTTCGAGGCAAATGCCGACGGTTTGGAAGCGCTGGTCGAACGCCTTATAAAGAACGATATGAACGAAAACGGCGCGCAAATTTTGCCGCATTCGGAATGGGAGGAGTGGATCGATCCGCCCGGTTGGTTAACCGGCCGGACACCGCCGAATCAGAAGCAGATTAGCCATCTGCTTGGCAAGCTGAAGCGCTGGTTCAACAATGATGAAGCCGGCTACCACTGGCTGGCCGCCTGCGCTGTATTCCCGCTGTTGCGCTGGGAACTAACGCTTTTTCTTGGTGAACAGTTACGAGGAAGTAAAGAAATGCCGCTGCTGAATGAAGAGCGCCTCGAAAAACTGGTGCAGCTACCGTGGTTCCGACGCGGTTTTCTGCCGGACTGGCTGCGTGAAGCGCTTCTGATTTCACTAAGCAAAGATCAGGATGCCTATATCCGCAATATTCTGAGTGATGTGATGAGGCAAAGGGATACTGGCTTATCCTCGGGGTTCCCGCTCAACGTTGCGGATGACCGCTCGCGTAATCTGCGTGAAGTCGCTGCGCGTCAGTGGCGCCGACTTATTGATACCGCCCTTCCGGGACTGCCGGACGATGCCATTTTTAAAGATTTCATACAAGCGCCACCAAGCCGCAGCCTGCTCTTTTTTTTGCCGGAAGAATGGCAGCGTCGTCTCGCGCCGCTACTGCGTAATTACCTGGCTGGTATGGCACTTACTTTATTTGTTTTGCTTGCAACCAGTGCATTTTTCCTGGCTCCGCCAGTCCAGGATAAAATCATAAATAGCCCGGTAGAGATGCTGCTGGTCCCCGGTGGTGAGTTTGATATGGGCAGCAATGATGAAGATGCAGATACTGATGAACAGCCGGTACACCGGGTGCAGGTTGGCGATTTTTACATGGGACGCTATGAAGTAACGATTGGTCAATTTTTACGCTTTATTGATGAGCAGGATACAACGAAACGCTCGGAGCGTGTAAGCTGGCGCCCACCTGACTACTCAGTGTCTGTGCATCATCCGGTGGTAAACGTAAGCTGGGAGGATGCTGTGCGTTTCTGCAACTGGATGAGCGACAAGACGGGGCGAACCAGAGTGTACAGTGAAACCGACAGCGGCTGGACGAGCAATGTTAACGCTGATGGTTTCCGCCTGCCCACTGAGGCCGAGTGGGAATATGCAGCGCGTGGTGGGAAGCAATATAAATATCCGTGGGGTGAAGAGGGGATTCTCTCAAACATTGCAGATTCGATGGCATTACAAACAATTTATGAAGGTTTAATTACTATTGAATCCAATTACGGTGATAACTTCGCCTATGCTTCTCCAGTGGGTAGCTTTCGACCAAATCCTTTCGGGCTGGAAGACTTGGGTGGAAATGTCTGGGAATGGTGCTCCGATTGGTATGATGCTGAGTATTATCAGCAGTATTCCGATAGCGCGGTAGCAAGAAATCCTATTGGCCCACAGACAGGTTCGGGCCGCGTTCTGCGCGGCGGTAGCTGGTTCAACCCCGCGCAGAATTGCCGTTCAGCGTGTCGCCACTGGTACGATCCCGACGACCGCAACAGCGACGTCGGCTTTCGTTTGGTTTTGCCAAGTTTTTCTTTACAGAAGTTAGCGCCAAATGCCTCAGAAATATTTTTCGGTGCCAATCCAATTTCTGACTCTATACTAATTGTAAATGAGGCACCTATCAGTGTTGTCTTAAATGTCAGTACTGATAGGAAAGACTGGTCTACCCATGTTCTTAATGTTAATACTTCAATGGCACTGAAGGTTGATGGACAAAGCGACATTTATTTCAGAATGTATACAGCGCCTGATTTGAGTCGGAGTAAGATACTTGTCGAAGCAACCCTTGAAAAAAATGAGCAATATCGAATATTTTATAATCAACTGAGAAATCAATACGATGTGAGCCTTATAGATTAAAACAATAATTATCGCTAAAGGATAATCAAGTACTGTTAGAATAGTATTTTCTCAAAAATAACCGGCTCCAACGCATCAAGACCGTTTTCCAGGGCGAGTGAAGCACAGGCAATATCGAAGGATTTTTTATAATCTTTTCCGGCAAAAATAGCATCATAGAACGCTATGGCAAATTTAATGGCCAGTGGATCGTGAATCGGTTGTTTCATGCCGATGGCTGCCGGGATCCCGGCTTTGGCAGTGTCTTCTGCTACTGCAGCCGTTTTGCAGGCATTGAAGAGTACGCATTCAAGGGAATCGAACATGACTAAAAAATCGGCCAGCGCCTGTCGCGGCACAAGCTTACTTAGGCCGTTGTCGTCCAAAAGCATTATACCGTCTTCAATAGCATGGCCGCAGAAGTGTACAACAGACGGAGATTCATCCAGCAGGGCACGGTTCATATCACGAAGCCAGCTCGCGGATCTCCTCATCCAATCGCAGGGGATTTGTGTTGTCGGTCGGGTTCGCAGAAAGAATGAGAATGATTTTTTCAGACATAACAAAAAGTAAGATATTATGAAGCCTCAGACAATTGCAAAAGCGACATTATTTATCAGTCTGATCCTGGGACTGTTTTGCTGCTCACAGCCGCTGGAAGAAGAGGACGCACGCCTAATGCTCTCAGAAAAGGGGTTATTTGCCAAATCCTATTCCTGGAGTGGGGTGGCGATTAACGATACGTCAGCTGGTTTTGCCAATCAGTTTAGCCTTAGCTTCGACAGCAGCTTGGTATACGATGCTGCCAGCGGCCTGACCTGGCAGCAGGCTGGCTCTGAGATAGAGATGACCTTTGCTGAGACAGAAGCCTATATTGACAGCCTGAACCGCGTGAAGTCTTCTGGCTTTGATGGCTGGCGCCTGCCGACTCTCGAAGAAGCGATGATCTTAATGGAACCGCAGAAAAAAAACTGGGTGCATATCGATCCCATGTTTAACTCACACCAGCGCTGGATCTGGACGGCGAATGAGTTTGATCGCCAGCATGTTTGGCGAGTGTGCTTCGGCAATGGCAACTGTGAGCCATTTGACGCTGAGCGCTATCAGTTTGTGCGAGCGGTGCGAAGTGGTGTAGGGAAAAAGAAAAACCTGACCGAAAGCATCTTCAATGGCATGTTTGCTTTAAATCAGTTTGCAAAAATTCCTGCTGGCCGTTTTCTAATGGGATCAATCGATGACAGCGCAGATACGGATGAACAGCCGGTACACCTACGTATTAGTAAAGAGTTTTATATGGGTAAATATGAGGTAACGCAGGCGCAGTGGCGGGAAGTAATGGGAACAACGGTGAGCGAGCAGCGCGACAAAGCAGATAAAATCTGGCCACTGCGAGGCGAAGGGAGTAATTACCCGATGTACTATATCTCATGGAATGAAGTTCAGGACTTTATTGGCAAGCTGAATAAGGCTGCCGGGCGTAATTTATATCGTTTACCGACGGAAGTAGAATGGGAATACGCTTGCCGGGCCGGCAGCATCTCGCCATTCAATACCGGCGCGAACTTAACAACCGATCAAGCGAACTATACTGGCAACTTTCCCTATCGCGACTTTGCGAAAGGCGAGGATCGTGAAAAAACGATACCGGTAGGTAGCTTTTCGCCAAATGCCTGGGGACTGTACGATATGCATGGTAATGTTTGGGAATGGTGTTCAGACTGGTATGGCGCAGGTTATTATCAGCAGTTTGCAGACAAACAAGCAGTAGATCCGCAGGGGCCGAGTAATGGTTCGAGCCGCATTGTACGCGGCGGCAGCTGGCGCAATAGCGCGCAGGATTGCCGTTCAGCGAATCGCAATAGGGGCAATCCCGACGACCGCAACAACGGTGTCGGCTTTCGTTTGGTTTTCGTCCCGTAGGCTTAGCACGTGTTATTCGGCTTTGCCTGCTTGGTAGATGGGTTTTTCCTGAGCTTCGTGAGTGCTTCGGTGGGGCATGAGAAGCCGTGTGGTAGAGGCGAATAGCGATTCGCCTGAACGCGGCAATCGAATGGCAGAAGGAAGCAGGAGCGCGGTTTGGAGAGAAACGGATGTGTTTGAACTGTGAGAACTGTAAACGAATAGGTTAATATAAATTATAAAGAGCATTTCTCCGATCATGTTGATTTATATGTAATAAATCGCTACAATTTTAATACTCCCCTCCAATGCCAACAAAAAATTGGCAAATCTTGATGCTTTCAACTGAATCTAACTTCAGTAAAAGGATGAAAAAGATAATGGATCAAGGAATACCTGAACGAAGTCTTTTTTTCGACCCTACGGTAAATACAATAAGTCGGGTGCTAAACATTCCTGTAAGTATCTGGTTACTTGATGAACAGGCAAACCGCATAAAAATGGAAGCCGCGACAAAAAATGTTGGGCGATATCTTAATAATGCTGAATTATCACTAAATGAACCCTGCAAAACTCTTGAAGTCTTTAAAACGAAGAGACCCTTCCAGATTCATGATATTGAAAATGCAGATTTGTTTAAGTATAAAGAGCAGGTAAAAGAACTAAAAATAAGATCTGTAATCATTGTTCCCCTGCTAATAAAAAAAACGATCGTTGGAATTCTGTATCTATATATACCTCGTGGTAGCGAATTCAGTTACTATACGTCTCGCCTAATAATCGATAGCTTTTCAGAGCAGATAGCCTCGACTTTCCGTCAAATTCGTAGTCTTGAGGCGTTAAATGAGATGAGTAAGGTAATTGGGATGCAATTACAAGAACCCCAATTAATTATTGAAACTGTCCTCGGGCTATTAAAGAAACTCCTCGAATGTGATGAGGCGGATTTCTTTTACCTTCAGGCCAACAAATCACTGCGCTTACCTAACGCAAAAATGGAGCACTTTGCAAGTGTAATTGCAGATTATGCTTTGGAAGTTAATAACACGATTAGGTTTAGCGGCGGTATTTTCGATCCTCCAATTCCAGAAAGTCTTAAGCAGAACATAAGCTTGGAAAATATGATGATTTGGGTGCCTGTTCGGGTTGAAAACTCAATTAAAGGAGTACTTTGGGTTCGAACCCGCAACAAGATCGGATTTGACGAGCATGATGATGCTCTAATCGAAGCCGTTAGCAATCAGGCTGCATTTGCACTTCAAAATAGTAACCTCATTTTTACGGTTAAAGAGCAATCACAGGCGTTAACTGAACTAAATGCTCTCTCGCAGAATTTAGTGTCCATTAAGAAGAATAGTGATTCCAGAACGATTCTACAAAATATTGCGGATATTGCCCATAAAGTGCTGAAGGCTGATCTTGTAGAATTATATGAATATCAACAGAATAAAAGTCAATTTGTAGTACCTCAGGTTTCATCTGGACAAAAACGAAAGCCCTTTCCACTTAGAGAAGTTAGAGATGATGATGTAATTTTCCAGCTTATCAAATCGAAAAAGGCAAAATATGTAGTGGATTCCCAAATTGACCATGTTTTTATGAGATCCTTTAAAGGGAGCAGAAAGGGACTTCCTCAAAAAAGATTTGTTGTAAGAGAAGGCATAATTTCAACAGCGGTAATACCCCTTCGAATTTCCTCGGAAATCATGGGTTTGATGTTTGCCAACTATCGTGAACCTCAAAACTTCCCTAAGGAACAAAGAGATCAGTGTGAACTTTTTGCTAATTATGCTGCAATAGCCATTAAGAACGTGAGAAGATATGCCTTTGTAAACCAGAGAAGGAAAGCGTTGGTCGATATTGGACAAAAATTAACAGCAGTAAGTAGACGTACTGAGAAAGAAGTTCTTGAGCTCGTTTATGAACAAGCTAGTAAACTTCAAAACTATGAAAATTTATCGATTGCTCTTTATGACGAGAAAAGTAACGAAGTGCGTTTTGCACTCGCCGCTATAGATGGGCAGCGTATTGATGTCGAAAATGAAACTGGGTGGGAACCTCGAATAAAAGGGAAAGGGAAAACGGAGCGAATCATTAAGAGCAAAAAGTTTCTCTATTTACCATCTCAAGCTGCAGTAAAAAAGGCAAAATTCTCTCCTGTCCCGGGAAAGTGGTCGTCAAACGAGCGAATGGCGAATTCCTGGCTGGGTGTTCCGATGATGCTGGGAGATAAGGTACTTGGGGTAATTGCCAATTATGATTATGGCATGAACGATATTTATAGTGTCGAGGATATTGAAATTCTACAGGCATTCGCTGCTTATGCCGCTATCGCAATAGATAGTGCCAGATTAAACTTCGATATACATAATCGCCTTGAAAAATTAAATCAGCGGCTTCTGGTTATTGTAGAAATTGGTAAGAAACTGATATCCACCAAACAAATAAACGAGGAGAATACGCTTAAGCTGTTGCGTTCAGAGGCTGATAAGGTAATGGATACAAGTAATATGTTGATTGCCTTATACAGGGAGGAAAAGAATGAACTTGAATTTAAGTTTATACTTAATGATGGTAGGCATAACTCCTCCATTGAGGAATTGTGGAAGTTTGGCCAGCGAAATACCGGAAAATGCGAATGGATTGTCAAAAATAATAAAGCGATTGTGCTCCATACTAAGCAGGAGGTCAAGGAGTGGTATAAGCGAAACAACGTAAAGAAACCTACCAAAGTAAGAGATTGGAGCTCTTGGCTGGGCGTACCGATGGCGGTGGAAAACAGGGTCATTGGTGTAATCGCAATCCGTCACCTTTATAATGAAAAAGAGTATAATGACTCCGACTTGCAGGTGTTAATATCGATTGCAAGTCAAGCTGCTATCGCTATTGATAATGCCAGATTATACGAACGAATAAATACTATAAATCGTCGGTTAAAAGCTTTAATTAAAGTAGGACAAAAACTGTCAACTAAAATAGAGTTAGATGAAAAACAAGTGCTGGAACTTCTGTACGAACAAGCGAGTTCGGAACTGAATATGAAACAACTCTCGATTGCGCTTTACGATGAAGAACGAGACCTTATTCGTTTTGAGTTCGCTGTTGCTGAAGGAAAACAAATAGATGTCAATAAAAGCAAGGGATGGGAGAAACGGCGGGGTAGCGGAGGAGGTAAAACCAGACATATAATAAAAACAAAGGCGCCGCTATGCTTGAACTCTTATCATGATCTGAAAAAGTGGGAGCCTAATCCTGTCCCCCCCCATAGATATGATAATGGAAGATTACCAAGCTGTTGGCTGGGGGTTCCGATGTCTGTTGGCTCCAAGGTTTTAGGTGTGATCGCAACATATAAATATGAGAAAGATTCAACTTTTGATAAGGATGACGTTGAATTACTCCAGGCATTGGCAAATCGTGCTACAATTTCCCTTGCAAATACGAAGTTGGTTAGAGAATTAAAGGAGCTTCTGATCGTAATTGCTGATTTGGAACAGGAAAAGGTTCGCAATATTCTTGCCAAGGACATCTCTCATAAGATGAATAATCACGCCGGCTACATTGCGCCAGCAATTGTTCTGTTAAAAGAGCTGGCAAATGACAAATTGGATGACCCTGATATCACTAGATTACTCGAAACCATGAATGAACATGTAAATCTGATACTGACCGAAACACATATTTTTCATACCCAAAATATATATTCTGAGGAGTTCAGCCTTAAAGATCTGGTGCGTTCCATTATTGATCAATTAAGTATTTCTGCTCCCGATGTTAAAATAGAATTTGAGTGCAAATGTGATAACGCGAACCTCATCGCGAATCGCCATGAACTTCGATTAGCCATTTTTAGTGTAATTGAAAATTCAGTGCATGCAACGTCTGGTAACATTCACTCTGGAGAAATAACTATTCGAATGAGAAAAAAACGCTTGCGAAAAGAAAAACTTTCTATTGTTGAAATTCTGATAGAAGACAATGGTTGTGGGATTCCAACGGCGCTTTTCGAAGCAGTTTTTAATATAAATACCAGCTACTGGGAAGACAGAACCGGGTCTGGTTATGGGTTATGGAGTGCGCAGAAGACTATTAGTGCCCAAGAAGGAAGCATAATAATAAAAGAAAGTGAAATTGGTAAAGGGACAACATTTTTAGTACGCTTGCCAGTAATGAAATGAGACCTTCAAAACTCTGGAGTTGTTTATGACAAGCAATAAGGCAAAAAGAATACTAATTGTTGATGATATGCCGGGTTGGAGAGAATTGTTAAGTTTGACTCTTAAAAGAATCGGATATGATATCACTTCTGTTGATAGCTTTAAGAATGCCCAGAAAATGCTGGATGACTATAGGTTTGATCTTGCAGTCCTTGACAAACGTCTCGTTGATACAGACCCTTACAATATAGAGGGCATGATTCTACTCAAGGAAATTCGTGAAAACTACCCTGCAATGAAAGTAATATTACTCACCGGATACCCTGACAAGGCTTTGAAAGAAAGGGCGCTTGATTATTATTCTGTAAATCACTATCTGGAGAAAGTACCTCCTCAAAAGACTTTTGATATAGAAGAATTCCGTGAAATAGTTAACGATCTGCTAAGAGATTAAATGGAAAATAACACTAAACAGAATACTGTGCTCGTATTGGCTGCAGATCCTAAAGGAGACTCACAGTCTCAACTTGAAGAAGAAATCCAGGAAATCGAAGAGGGGTTGAAGCGTTCGAAATTACGTGAAACCTATAGCTTTCAGAAAAAAGTAATTAAAGACAGCAAAGATTTGCGACGTGCAATTTTAGATTGTGAGCCCAACATTATCCATTTTTGTAGCCGAGGGACAACGCAAGGCATTATGTTCGTGGATGATGAAGAGAACGCATATAGAGTATCGCCGGCTGCATTGGCCTCATTCTTTCAATCCTTTGCTGAGCAAATTGACTGTGTCTTTCTTAATGCCTGTTATGCCACAGACCAAGCAATTGCTCTAAATGAATATATTGAATATGTGGTAGGGTTTGAAGCAACAGAACATGATTCACTTAAGACCGAATTTGCCGTAAGTTTTTATGATGCATTATGGGCTGGGAGAACTTTTGAACAAGCATTTCAACTGGGAGTAAGCACCCTCAAACTAAGTGGAGAACCTATAGAAAAATTGCCGGTGTTATTAAACCGTTTGGAGCGTTTTTATACTAACATCAAGATTGCTCAAAACGGTGAGATTAGTAACTCTCAAGACAATTTCAACCGGAATAAAGCACAACTTGCAGTTGCATATAATATGATTCCGTTCCTGAGAGAAGCACTTAGCAAAAAAAGTCAAAATAACAAAGATGTTATTTGTTATTTAAACCGTATCGAAGCCGAGATTGAGCGAGTCGTACAACAAGAAACAGGTCAAAGGTCTATAAATCCGCAAGCATCACTCATAGATGTGGTGAAAGTTCTAAAGGCGCTTATGACGCGAATTCAATTTATGTATGCACCTAATTTGTTTGTTCGTTTTAATAATCGTGCAGATCAAACGAAGATATTTGCAGTGGAACATAGAATTACCGAGGCATTCAACAATATAATTTTAAGCTTGGCTCAATCTGCAAATAGTGCAGGTGAAATTAAAGTAGTGCTCCAAAACTCTGTTCAATCTGTATCGAACACTACTCTATTAAATATATCTATATCTCATTCTGGTAGAGTACCTGACAATAAAGTTTTTGAAACGGATTCCGACACCGACTTTTGGTCAATTTCAAGAGACTCGGAGATGTCATTTTGGTATACCAAAAAGGTTGTTGAAGACCTTCAAGGGAAGGTCGTAGTAGCAAACAATGTATCTGAAGGTAGGGTTGAGTTCATTATTCAATTACCTATTCAAGCCAAAGGTTAGCTGAAAATCCTACCCGAAAAACTTCCTTCAATAGGTAATATGGAGCCATTTCATTTTTAGAAAGTGATGACAAGTATTAGACACGGGACTTGCCGATAGACGGAAAGCGAGGGCTGTTCGACCCCGCCCGGACGAGTGTTCCGAGCTGAGGTGGTTTTTGGTTCGTTTTACGCTATCAAAACGAACAGGATAGAAATTGAACTCTTTCACTTGAAAAGGAAACTTGAACTTTGAACCTTTCGAAAAAAAGGGACCTTGACTCCCCAGGCAAGGTCCCTCGGCGCTTCACAGCAACCAAAGGTTGCATCGAAGCGTTTCAAATTATTTTGTATTACTACCTCTCAACTCCGCAGAGGGCAGACAGGGTCAGTGGATCTGTAATCAAATATGCCCTGCTAAATAGCAGATGCCGAGATCTGGTATTTTTCGCAAAAAAACGAATATTTTTTATTTTTTCCTTCCCGAGAGTTATATTACAAAATAAGGTGCTGCCAAATTTGGCGCAGCACAACACTTCCCAAAATTATTTGCGAAAACTATGCAATTAGCACATCTATTTTGTAGCAATTAGATAATGCAGATGTTAGCAAATCTACGTCCGATAGTTAGTGGCTGTCGGCTTAACACCCTTACTCCTCCTGAGGAAAAACCATGGCTGACAAAAAGAAAAAAGTGAAACACTTATATGCACTTTTAGTGGGTATCAATCGGTACGCCGGAGGTGTAACGAATCTATATGGTTGTGTTCATGATGTACAATTAGTGGAGCAAACTCTGAAAACTGTTTATGCTAAGCGAGAAGGCTTCCAATTACACATCGAGGTGTTGACGAATGAAAATGCTACTTATGACAATGTTGTTGCAGGATTTCGCAAGCATCTTTGTCAGGCAGATGCCGATTCGATTACTTACTTTCACTATAGTGGACACGGTAGTCGAAGACCCAGTGCCGAATTCTTTCATCGTGAGTATCCGGATGGGCTAGATGAGACTCTACTGTTACACGATAGTCGTTTGGCAGGAAAATATGAATTGGCTGATAAGGAACTGGCTGTTTTGGCTAATGAGGTTACAGCAAGCGGTGCGCATTTTACTGCAGTTTTAGATTGCTGTCATTCAGGAAGTATTTTTCGGGACGGTTATGAAGAGGATGAGGAGCATGGCGAAAAGGGAGTCCGCGAAGTACGGGGACTAAAAGATGCCAGACCACTACACACCTACCTGGATGGATACTATACGAGGGCGGAGCGGAAAAGTATTCCATCTTCTAATTTTATCAACCTTTCAGCCTGTGCGGTAAATCAGGTTGCGAAGGAAGACTTTAACGCATTTCCTGGTTTGAGGCGTCTGCATGGTGTTTTTACGGTGCATTTAATGCGGGCTCTTGAAATGCAATCTGAAAAACTGGATTACACCCGACTTTTTCAGCAGGTGCGATTTTCAATGGCTTCTGCAGGTTTTCGCCAATGTCCGCAATTTGAATCACATGGTAACTTTAATACCCGGAACATGTTTCTTTCTAACAAAACTGCTGAACAAGGCAAGATGTTTGAAGTGCGTTATGACAGTGGCCTGAAAAAGTGGATTGCTTCGGGCGGAAAGTTTCAAGGAATTGTGGAAGGAATGTGTCTACATGTATTCGAATCTAATAGTGACATGAGCTTTCGCAAAGCAATTGTTATGGCAGTAGATGCCAACGAAAGTGTAGTGGAGACAGAACAAGACGACTTGAATAAAAAACATGTTTATTTTGCGCAGTTTGGACAATCACCCACTCATCAAATTGCTGTGTATCTCGATGGTGCAAAAAATAAATGCGATAGCATAAAACGCTGGTTTAGAGAAAAACAAGTTCAGACGGTCTTCTTTTCTGAAGAGCCTCGGGGCTGTCGTTTCATGATCCAGATACGGGATTCTAAATATACCCTTGTCGATCTGGAACGCAATAAGGAGATGGTTACCCATATTTTGTCTTCGCCTAAGCTTTATGAAAGGCTGTTGGAAACGTTTAACCATCTCTACCGTTGGCACGCTATCCGGGACATAAATCATCATGATGCACAGCTCGGACCGCAGGAAGTGCAGATTTGGTTCGAAATAAAAAACAAAAAGGGAGAATGGGAGTCATTTGACAGTTCGTTGATCAAGCTGGATTTTGTGCGTGAAGGCAGTGAGTGGCAATACGTGCCGTATCGTGTTCGCATAAAAAACAATACCAATACACCGCTGTCCGTGCGTCCTTTTATTATCGAAGAAGAAACGTTCCGGTCTGTTGCCATCGACGTTTTTGGCTTACCACCGGGTGAAACGATAGAGCTTTTTGATGATTACCTTGGTATTCAAAATGAAGATGATCTGGCCGTTACAGACTATCTGAAGTTTGTTATTGCAACCCAGGATAAAGAAATCGACGCTTCGCAACTTTCTTTGTCGTCAATAGAGCCTTTGCTAGAGCCTATTGCTGCTTTATCTCGTAGTGGAGGCGATAAGGGCCTGTTGATGAAGAAAAAGGTTGAGGAAAGTAAGTTGATGACCGGAGTATGGGTGTCCCGTACGCTAAAAATAAACATCAGACGGCGCGACAACCGCCTTGTTTCAACTCCGGTAGCCTTAGAGGGAGGACTGGTCCAACTACGACCGCACTCTGCTATGACTGCAGAGGTCTCTTTCGCATCAGATCGAAGTGAACTCTATCGCAGCGAACGCTCCCCAATTGCAAACCTGCCGCTTGGTAAAGGCATTGAGGTCGTTAATCTAAGCGGTGCCAGAACTGTTGCAGCTTCTTTGATAGAACTAACAAATATTCAGTCTCCGGAGGCTGTTAGTGAAGACATGCCGTTGCAAATTGATGTTTCCATTCAACTGGAAGACGATGCCTATTTGGTTCCGATTGTGACTGATGGAGAAGATTGGATTGTCCTTCCGCACACTATGACCCGCAGTAAGGATGCTGTAGAGTTGGCCGTTGAACATCTTCCTGAGATTGAAGAGGAATTTCGAGTACGCAGTTTGGGAAAAGCCCTAAAAATGGCTTTTCTGAAAATCGTTTTTGGTAAGAAGAAAGTGAATTGGTTGCAAAAGATTGAATTTGATGCGGACGGTAGTTTTGAGCGCTCCGATGTTATGCACGAGGAAGTGAAAGTTGCAAAGAATATCTATGTGGCCGTGCATGGCATTATAGGAGATTCGGTTGCTGTAGCGGAGGGAATTCGCCTGGCTATCCGACAAAATGGTGGTGATGCGGATAATATCGAAGAAAACTTGATTCTTACTTATGATTATGAAAATTTGAATACGTCTATTGAATCTACTGCTGATAATTTATCTTCCAAGCTAGAAGCTATTGGGCTACACGATGCTGAGATGCCCAAGATTACGATGATTGTGCATTCCATGGGAGGACTGGTAACCCGCACTTTACTTGAGCGAAATGATAAATGGCACGGGCGCGTAAATAAAGTGATTTTTTGTGGCACGCCAAATGGTGGATCGCGTTTCGGAAAGATTCCGGATATCTGTCAGGTGCTAATTTCATTGGCTTCATTGGCTCTAAAGTTTGGCGGAGGTGGAATAGGATGGTTAGTCTCAACGGTGACAGCTTTGAAAAGCAGCAAAAATATAAACACAACGTTGACAGAAATGAATATCGGTTCAGAATTCCTGACACGTTTGGAAGAATCTACCGATCCGAAAATTGAATATCATGTTATTGCAGGCGATTTAGAGTCGTATTTGCGTAAAACTCCGGAACATCGTATAAAGTTATTGGAACGTATCGCAGTCGAATTGGGTGAAATTGTTTACAGTAATCAACCCAATGATATTGCAGTAGCAGTAGAAAGTATTAAATCAATTCCGAACAATCGCCAGCCGATACCGGTGATGGTTACGGTGCCGTGTCATCATTTGAATTATTTTGTTGAAGAGGCATCGCTGGATGCACTTGCTTTGGCCCTAAAGACATAGGTGGTAGTTTGTTGCAGCATTATCGGTTCTTGCGAACTTTGAAAAGCAACAGTAGAATGAATGCAATGATAGAAAGCAGAACGATGTAGTTCCATGGAAAGGAATGGTTCTCGCTGGTTATAGGATCAATTGAGCGATTGTAGCGCATCGGTGAACCATATAAAACATAAGGTGCCCAAAAGTAGGGGTGTTCAAAGTTCAGGAGACCACCCTGATCCGGTAAACCGTGCGAATTTTCTATTAGTTCCCGTTGGGCCAGAGCAAGTGCGGAATCAGGTGGTAGCTCATTTTTCAACAGTTTCTGGTAAAACCTCGGCGTAAAGGCGTTTGAGTAGCCGGTATAAACCAGCCAGCGCGTTACAATAACTGACGAAATTCCGGCAGCAAAAAACTCTCTCGGTAAACCGACAAGGCCTTCCCCGATACTTTCCGCTTTTGATAGTGTTTCACAAGCATTTACCAGCAGAAGTCGGCTGGAAAAGCTATCCTGTTGGGCGATTTCATAGGCAAATGCGATACCGTCTTTTTCATCTTCCGATGCAAACAGCAACCCTTCATAGGCTTCAAAACTACTAGTATTAATTCCATGAGTGGTAAGATGAACAATGCCTTCTTTTTTTAGCATTTCATAAAAAAGTGGTTCAGTTGCTTCGGATTTTTCGATCGGCACGGCATGCGGAGCAACACGTTTAATTCTATCGCGTTCCAAAGTATAGGTTCTAATGTCACTGAAATGCCATCTGTCACTGATATCTCCATGCCAGTCGTCGTTTTCTGGAGCTCCCTCCGGATCTTGCACCGGGTTAAGAAACATTGAAAAAGGCAAGTTAGATGAAATCGGTGTTTGGCTTAGGGGGTTAAGTTGCGTAATGGTGGGAAGCACGTTAAATATATAGCAATTTGCCAGGAATAGATCTTTATAAGCCTCAGGCGGGTCCTGCACGCGATAACTGTCCAAGGGCGTAGAATCGGTGAGTAGCGCAGGGAAAGGTAGCTGTATTAGTTCGTCGTCCGGGATAATGACAACTCGCTTTTTCAGCGAGGAAGTTAGCACTGTTTCTACAGGTAAAATCAATTTAGAATATAGCCAATGCGCACTGTGGCTAAAAAACTGAACCTCATGTAGCTCGTCAGCCGGGCTTTGCAAAGGGCGAATTATTTTATTTACGTGAAAAACGAGAGAATCATATGCAGCATCAATGTGAATTAACTCAGATGAGCTATCGGTTGTTGCGTATACAAAAGATTCGTTCTCACTAATTTGAAATTGCAGAATCGAGCAGTTCAGGCGTCTGGCAATAGTTTGTAGTGAATCGGCAGTAATGGTAAGATCAGGTAATTTTCTTTGGTGCTCACGCTGAATCGCCAACTCGGTCGCCATGTAGTTGATTTCATGGTCATTTAGCTGGTTTTGAATGTCCTGCAACTTGGCATTCGATACGAACTTTCTGACACCAGCACGTAGCTGACTTCTGGCAGCATCCATGTCTGATGCAATGTCTCTCATCTTGGGAGAATCAATGATTTTACCGGATTCGATAAAACGCTCTTTTAAGGCCCGTGAACGACCCATTTCAAAATAATATAAAATTTTATTTAGTGATTCATAAGATGGCTCCATTGTCCAGGTCTTTCGGTAACTTTCTGCCAAACGCTCATAAATTCCTTTCCCACCTTTGAAGTAGCTACGCTGAAGCTGCTGTGAGTTTATCTGGAGGTGCGGCGCTTCGAAAGTATCAGCTGCTTGCATATAGAGTTGAATTGCGTCATTGATATTGCCTAAAGCCATTACAATATCTCCGCGGATCATCGCCTCGTTCCAATATAGATCTGGATGTATTTTTTCACTTTGATTCCCAGCCAAAACTGCTGATGCCATCGCAATATCTAATCTGGAAAGGGCCTTATTGTGTTGCCCGCGTTTCAGTTGAATTTGCGCAAGCCCCAGGTGATACCAAGGTTCGCTTCGAAAGCGTTGTGCACTTCTGGCAAGGTGAATTGCCTTCTCATAGCTGGAGACCGCCTCATCATATTGTTTCATCGCGACATAAGCTTCCCCCAGCTTGGCATGTTGAGAATACGTATCATTCTCTTTAAGTTGAGAGCTGTTTAACTTTCTTATCGCATCCTGCAAGTGTATTTTTGCAACGCCGGGTTTATTCAGGCCCAGAGCGATTCTCCCGTTAATGTCAGCAATGTTGCCACGAAAACGATTGTCTGTATTTTCCGTATAATCATAGATCAGGCGACTCAAGTCGTTTTGTGCAAATGGAAATTGATCTAGGTAAATATACACATGCGCTCGGTCTAGAAGAAGTTTGCGTAAACCTTCACTTTTCTTTTCCGCAATGGAGGAGGCTTCCTGATAAGCCCTGAAAGTTGCTGTAAAATTTGTCTCCATAAGTTGAGCATATGCCAGGTTGCGTAAACCATCTATCTTGCGTGGTAAATCTCTTATTAATTCGGAATAAGCTACGCTTTGTTCTGCTAGTGGAATAACCTTATCATAATCTTGGTTGAACTTATGGATATCGCTGAGGTGAGCGGCGGCTTCGGCAATAATTTTAGGGGCTTGGATCTTTTCTGCTCTCTTTAATGCATCTATTAACTGTTCTTTGCCTTTTTGATGGTAGCCACGTTTATATAACCTATCTCCATAGCGGCACTGGAGTGCTGTGGCGAAATGTAGTTGTCCAAGAGTTTTGGCGTGTTTTATGGCTTTTTCCCAAATCGTAAATGCAGTTGAATCTCCTAGCTTTTCAAATGAATATCCCCAGATTAACATTAGATAAGGATCTTGTTTTTCCGAATTGGAAAGTCTCTCGAATTGAGTCAATGCATCTTCATACTTACTGAAATGATAGTTATAGATTGCCGCTATGAAGGCTTTTGAAAAACCAAATATCTTTTCTTGACTAATTCTTCTTTTTAGATCTGTGAGTGACGTGATATTTTCTTTTTCTAAGCAGTAGCGAATAAAATCACTTACAAGTTGAGGGTGGAATTTGGGTGCTGACTGCATTGCCGAGTTGAAGTGAAATAGAACAATATCCCGCGGGGCATTTTGGACGCTTTTATACCGCGCGAGTCGCCATTGCCCAAGCCACTTACCTGAGGCGCTTTTGCTAAAATCGGTATAAAATGTTAAAGCTGACTCTGGCCGATTACTTTTCAGATACCATTCTTCTAAGATAGAGCATGCCTCGTAAGGGCCGTTGTGTTCAAAGATATAGTTTTCAAGGCGGAGAATGCTGTCTTCTGTGGTTTTTGCATGTAAGGAAGTTGCTAGCCACTGATGAAACTCGATGGACTTTTCCGGAGTTGCGTATAAGCATAATGAAAGTATAAATACAAGAATGCCTGGTAAGAGGGGAGTTCTTAAATTCATTACAACATCCTTTTGGCAGATAACGTATTGTCGGCGACAAGCCATGTCGCCGACAATACCATTTAAATCTAGCGGTTTCTAATACCGCCGGTATTCGGTTTTTCACCTGAACCGGTAGGTTCTGTTGGTGGCGGATCCTCTCTGCCGCCTTCCAGTAATTTCTTTAATTCTTGTAATATGCTTTTTAAGTCGGACAATACGGATTTAAGGCTCGCGAGCACAATTAAAACCGCAATTTGCAGAATAACCAAGATTCCAATAATCACATAGAGTTCCATGGTGGTGTCTCCTGTTTGAGTGACAGTTATGATGTGTTACTCAATAGATGTGTTATTCCGGTATATTTCGCAATAGTGCTACTTTCTCTTCATAGAAGGGTGCGTCATCCTGAATCTTTTTAAGGGGTTTTAGTGCCTCAGTGCGCTTGTCCATGAAAATGAGGACCATCCCTTGGAAGAAATATTCACGCTCCAGGGGTGTGTTGTCCTTAGGATGTAAATATCTTACGGCTTCTTGCAAGTGAGCAAGAGCAGATTCAAGAATGATAACGGCTTTGGCTGAGCGATACTCATATTTTTGTGAGGAGGCCATCTGTGATAAGCCCAGATAGAAAAGATAGTTGCGATAGAGCTTTTTTTTGCTAAGACTGGCGTCCGTCTTAGCGGGCTCAGGAATAAGACTAACTGTAGAAGAAAATAACCGATCTGCTTCATCGTATTTAAAAGTCGAATACATGCTGATAGCAATATCATAATTGCGTTCAAGCTTTTTGAAGTCTTTTTCTTTCTCGGGATGTAGTTTGCCTAAAAATATATCTTCAGCAGATGAATAGGGTACATTTGAAGCAAACGAGTATTCTTTGGGGGCAAATTTAACCTCAGAGATGGTTGGGGGAAGAATGAAAAGCAAATAAGTTAGAGCGGCGACAGGGAGTAATGCTATTACTGAACTTACTGCTGAGAGTGGCCATCTTAACGATTTAGCAGGTTCTGCTTTATATTCTACTCCGTCCATTGTAGCCAGTTGGCTGCACTTAATCCATAGTTTGTCCAGAGTAATTGGAGACTGAAATATGCCTGCCAGGAAAAACAGTCTGCGTTTTTCAGAGATTGAACCACTATAAAGCTCTAACAATAGATTGTCCAGTTCACGTAACGAGATAGGAGGAGTAATTCTAGAGGGAGTGTCTTCTATAGCAATGTGAGCCGTTTTTAGCTGATCAATCACTTCAAGCAGCCATTTTATCTCACCGCTTTTCACACGCAATTTTTCCAGTTCATGCGCCTCAATATCACTTAAGCGACTTTCAATGTAACCTTGAATAACGGAATGATCAGGAATTTCACTTTGCAGTTTCATATTATTCTTCCCCCTTAATGCCGGGATGGGGAGTTGTTAATGCCGGTTGTTGTGAATAGATTAAATTATTATTGGCAAATGTCATTCTTTCACGCTCCTTCCATCTTTGGCATTAGACGGGGCAGCATTCTCATGAACATTGGCGAAAATTTGTGCACAATAATAGCAACTATTCAAATGAATAATTACTCTTCGGCACTCATCTATAGGGGAGTTCTCTAAATAATAGGCTACAAACCAGGGTATATTATCTTCTAAAAATATCTCTGATAAGCGACATTGGGAATTTGGGATCTCTTTAATGGTCTTGCTACATTCTTCAACATTTTTAGTAAGCCTTGTCTTCAGCTCTAGCAAATATGCAAGAAGATCTTTATCAATAATATGCCCGGCAGCATGACCGTGCATATTATCGCGCTCGAATAGCACACTCAGGTGTGCTCCCAAAGCTGGGTAATTATCGATTTTAATGTCCAACTCCTTGGTATGCATCCGGCACACCTTGCTTGTTTAGATACTTTCCAAGCCTGCTGTTTACCTTACCTGGTATTAAACAGAGGCACTGAAATGCTAGTTTTCGCATCACTGATAAATCTTCTTACTTTTTCCTTAACTTATCTCTTAGCGTATAACAGATGCGCTGGATATAACTGCGCTGTGCTGCCAGGCGTTTTTCCTCACTGGGATCATTGGCTAAATTTGACTTTAATTTGTTTTGGGAGAATCTGCCTATACACGGGTGATTCCAAACGGTGTTTGGATGAATTTCTCGCATCATTGCCAAATAAAAAATATGGATGTCCCGCTCTGCCTGCGTGCCCTGGTCTCTGATAGCTTTTGCACGTAGCTTTTCTACCTTTTCTTCATAGAACTCCATTCGATTAAACCCTTCTTGAGGGATATCATTAATCGATATTTCTTCATCACTCTCACGCTTTTTATAGCGGCGCCAATATGCCGTGATGGTATTCTTTGTTATTATCCGTAGCCAGGTTACGAAAGCCGCAACATTATCAACTTTCTCGAATGTATGCAGACTTTTATAAACATTTGTCCAGACTTGTGAGGCAAATTCATTAACAAGCTGGGGAAGATTTCCTGTTTTCCAGCCCTTGCAATATTCCCATGCCAGTTTATGTACGTAGTCAGAAAAGCTGTTTTTTAGTTCAACCCAACCGCGATTGCTTTTCGCAGTATTTTTATCCAAACAGAGTTTGATGAGTTCAGCAAGTCTTTCGTCATTCATAGGGAGTCGTCGTAGTTGAGTCGGTGTGCTGTTTCTAAAAATATACGGGTTTTTAGGAAAAGATCAAAAAAGGAATTGTTGACTTAACAAGTAAGGAGATCTGCAATGAGGGAGGCAAGTTCTCATCAGTTATTTCGGACATAAATGTCTGAATATTTATTAGGTGATTATTGAAAAGAACTCTTCGATTTTTTGCTAGAAAGTAAGTATTATCTAGATTTAGTGAATGTTTTTTGCGAAAACTAACGGTTTTTCGCATCTGCTGAAAAAGGATAGTGAATAAATTATCTGAGTAGTTGCAACTAAGAAACATTCTGTTTTCTTTCAAAGAGAATGGATGCAATGCATGGGCGATTTTTGGGTTTATTTGAGTAGATTAAACCTTTACGAGGGTGGGTTGAATGAAATCGAATGATGCTTTCATCAAGTATGCAGAAACGCAGTTTACCTCTATTTCAGAACGAATAGAACCGTTTCTAGAATTACGTTCGCTGTCAACTGAAGAAGTGGAACAGAAAGATCAGGAGCTGGCCCATGCTGTTCGGATTGCGCTTCTTTTCATGGCGACACGGAGGCATTCCTATCAATCTACTCCATATGAAATTGAAGCCACCTTTGAAAAATTTATTGACAAAGAAGTTTGTACTAATCTTGCCTTTTTTGCCAGAGGCTATCCCTTGCCGACTCACGCTTTTATACAAAAGTATTTATATGCTGAACAGAATAGTGCTGAGAAGAATTCCTTAACACGTCGTGATGCGGAAAATGTGATTTGTGCATTTCTAGTCGGGTATGCAATTGGTATAGCGCTGAGTTCTATCCTTGGTTCTTCCTTTAGAAAACAATGGTTGTTCGAATACATAGAAATAACCGAAAGAGAGTTTAAAGAGCTGTTGGGGGAAACCGAAAAGTTCATTTTGGGTTCGAAGCCAAGAATCTCAACTAATGGAAGTCGGTTGCAGGTAGGGCCAGAAAATGATCCAATTTGTACGGTTGTGGTTAGAAGTTATTACCTGAGCTCTAATAAAAAACGCATTGAAAGTAGTGATCCGCCGCCTTCCCGAGTTTCTATTGGCGGAGATGTTGATGGATCGATTATTGCCAGTGGAGAAAATATAACGATAAATGATGGTCATTCTAACACTCATGCATCAATCTCTGAATTAAGGAGGGAATATCTTAACAATATTTTTGGTAAGGTGGATAGACTTGAGCTGATATCCATTTATCATACTGATGATGTAAGTAATAATGAACTGCTAAATCTAAAAGGACTCTATGTTAGTCAATCGGCTCAAAAGCTACAAACCTCTGATACGGAGAGTGGTTCTGAAGATAACAATGAAAACATTGTTTTTTCTCCCAAGAAGCCTAAAGTTGAACAGCGGAATGCTTTAGAATTGGTGCTTGAAGAACCTCGAATGATTTTGTTAGGAGAGGCTGGAATTGGCAAAAGCAGCTTTGTTAATTTCATCATACTCTGTCTGGCTGGAGAGGGAATTGGACATGAACAAACGAATCTTCGAACACTCTCGAATTCTTTTGCATCAAACAAAAGTGAATCTAACCCATCTAAAAAGTGGGTGGATATCCGTGAAAAGATAAAGAACCTTCTTCCAGTTCTTGTCAAGCTTCGTCATTTAGCTTCTTTTCATCAGAAGCATTACAATGCTAACTCAAACTTGTTAAAAGAGTATATTAGTGCTCAGCTTGAAGGGCTACGGCTCTCAGAATATAGGTTGCCGCTTTTTCGAGAACTCAAAGATCAGGGTGGAATTTTGCTGCTAGACGGTCTTGATGAGGTAAATGGCATTGAAGAGTTTCAGAGATTGTTGTCTAAAGAAGTTATTGACTTCAGTAGCCAGTATCCCAAGTGTCGGGTTATTATTACCAGTCGCAAGCTTGGCTATGAGCGTCGAAAGTGGGCATTCAGTAATTTTGCAGAAGCTGAGCTTATGCTGTTCAATAGAGAACAAATTAACTATACTATTCGTCGGTGGTATGAGCTGATTCAGACAAATAATCGCTCAGCTAAACCTCAGTATCAAATAAAAGAGACTGAGATTAAAGAGTTTATCGATAATAATCGCTATGTATTTAATCTTGCGCAACGTCCATTGCTTTTAACCCTGATGTTAAGCTTAAACACCTGGGGGCATGGAAGTTTACCAAAAGAAAAAGCAGATTTATATGACCGAGCCGTAATGTTGTTACTGGAAAACTGGGAAGTGCGGAAAGCTAAAACATTAGGCAAGGATGGGGGCAATGCCCCTTTATCAGCATATATGAAGATTGGTAAAGAAGAAATCCGAAAGTTATTGAGCCTGTTGGCATTTGAGGCCATACAAGATAAGGAACAGGCAGAAGGCGGTTTATATATTTCAAAAGATAAGCTTATTCGTAAGCTCTTTGATTTAAATAATAACTCGTCGGTTAACTTGGCCGATTTGGAACAATATCTGAGTGAGCGTAGCGGAATTTTAGTACCAATTGGCGAAGACCGCTACACTTTTTCGCATAGAACTGTTCAAGAATATATGGCGGCATGCCATTTAACAGAAAAGCATAACTTTCCAGAAGAAATTGCCAAATTGGCTCGGGAAGATCCTCCTCGCTGGAGAGAAGTTGTTCTTCTTGCAGCGGCAAAAGCATCTTTTAAATTACGAAACAGCATCTGGCTGCTTTGTAATGCTCTCTGTGTTAAGGCTCCAACTGGAATGTCACGCATTACGGAAAATCATTGGGGAGGGCAACTGGCAGCCCAGGCATTGCTGGAAACTATTCCACCTGATGAAATCCCCGAAACCTATTTACCGGTGAAAAAAAAGCTGCAAAATTGCTTGAAATCCATTATTTCCCATTCAAAGTTTGAATTAAATGAACGGATATTAGCCGGGCTTAATTTAGCAGCGTTGGGAGATAATAGAAGGCATATCTGTGAAGTTGATAGAGCTAAATTTACATTTGTTCCTGGTGGAGATTTCTGGATGGGAGCAGCAGAGAATAATAAACATTCCTATCCAACTGAACAGCCGGGGCATCTAAACCCCGACTTGGTAATGTCTTTCTATATGTCAGTTTTCCCGGTTAGTAACGGGCAATTTACGGTTTTCGAAAAGGAGAGAGGCTACGATTGTAGTATTTATTGGGAGGAGGCCGCAAAAATCGGTATCTGGAAAGAAGGATATCTTGTTAGTAATTGGTCCGATGATGTTAGAAATGCCCATAAGGATTACGGATCACAATTTAATGCGGTTAATCAGCCGGTTGTTGGCATTACTTGGTATGAAGCTCTTGCATACTGTCGTTGGTTGGACAACCGGTGGAAAAAGATGAAGATGCTCTCTTCTGGTTACCAGGTTGTATTGCCTTCAGAACGAATGTGGGAAAAAGCCGCTCGAGGTGGCGTAAAAATACCTGCAAAAAAGCGAATTAAGCAAATAGGATCCCTTGAGTGGTCTGAGCATGAAATTGTTGGAAACATACTCGAGCAGAGACAATATCCATGGGGGGATGCTATAACCATTGATTTTGCACTTTTTGCCGAACACAAATTAATTTCGACGAATCCGCTGGGTTGTTTTCCCGGGGGGGAAAGTCCTTATGGGTGTCAGGAAATGTCAGGAGGAATTAATGAATGGTGTTCTACAAAATGGGGGCACTCATTAGATAGTGGCTTTGTTGAACAGATCGATGAAAGTAATGAGAACCGTGTGATTCGCGGTGGGGGCTGGTCTAATTCAGCTTATCATATTCGTTGCTCACACCGCTTTAACGCCGTTCCCACTCTTTACATGCAGAACATTGGCTTCAGAATTGCCGTTGTTCCTAAAGATATGGTAACTGAGGGCTAAGCAGATTTTAACTAGGATTCTCCTGTTGGATATGTACATGTTTCAGAGCTTTTTGAGCCAATAATCTGAGCTCGGGTAATTCATCTATATCATTAACTACTTTTGTTAAAGCGATGTGTGACTTCATATCTCCAATTGCCCGTAAGCCAAAAATTGCCCTGCGACGCTCATCAGTATCGGGATGTTTTAAGAAGAGGTGATATGAATTTTCATATGCCAGTTGCCTAAATTCAGGTGCTTCCAGCGATCCTCTTTCTTGGAGAATATCCATACTCTGAATATAGGCATCAGAAAAGAAACCTGTTGCTAAGTGATTCACAAAATCTTGGGTTTTTGTAAGCCGTTCTTCGCTTTTTTTCATTAAGGTCATTTGTGAGTGAATTGTAGCAATCTGACCATTGAGATCCAGACGGGCACGTTTACTACTCTGGTACAATTGATAGGAAGTGAATTGAATCAGTAGTGCAACAATTACCGTGATGGTTAAGATCAGTAAATTGATTATCAAAAAGCCTTCATTTGTGAGCATATTCATACCTTCCTCCATATTCAGATCCTTTTCGGAAAAAAATTTATGTCTTGTTATTTAGAACGAGATAATTAGACATTGAGTTTCACTTTAGCTACCCTTCGAGTAATTCTTTCACTTTTTCATAATATTCTCTGGGGGACAGAGGCTTTTTGAAGTATGCAAGTACCCGCTCATCATTGTGGAGCTTTTTCAAATCTTGTCTGGCAGTAAGGACAACGATAGGAATTCTGCCCTTGGTAGTATCATGAATCTTATCTAATAAAAGTAAGCCTGCATCCATGCCGGCATCACTTTCAGCAGAAAACTTGGGATCCTTAACGGTCATCATGATATCCAAAGAAATGAGATCACAATCAAGGTTCACTTGCAATATCTTAAGTGCTTCCTGAGGATCGCGAGCTTGTACAATTTTGCAACTGCAAAATTTTTCCAAATAGTCTTTAAATAGCTTCATTCTACTAATATCATCATCTACAAGAAATATTTTCATGGGGAAGGAGCTTTCTTTCTTAACGAGTCTGGAAGATATATCGTAAATTTTGTTGGGTTTCTTTTATTTGTCAGTTCGATCTCACCACTATGAAACTCAATGATCTTTTTTGCTACAGAAAGTCCGGTACCAGTGCCATATACGTCAATTTTTTTTACGTTGCTGCCGCGCTTGAACTCTTCAAATATGATATCAAGATCATCATCCGCAATACCAATGCCCCAGTTCAAAACACTGATAGTATGCCATATCTTATTTTTAATGCCCGGGAAATCATGATGTCTTGTTGCGCAGATTATTTCGATGTTTCGCAGACCGTATTGCGAATACTTCACTGCGTTATCGAGTAGATTCCAAATCGCCTGTTCAATGCGAAAAAAATCTAGATATAATTCAGGAAAGTCATCTGGAACAACTTTTATTTCAATGTTTTTATCTAATCTTGCCTTTGATCGTAATGCATTAGCGACTTTTTCGATAATTAAGTTCGGGTTAGTTGGAATATATTTATATAAATTGATTGCTTCGGAACTATCCCATGCCTGTATTTCAATATCCCCAATTACCCAATTTAGGATCTCGATCTCGGTTCGGAAGGATTGGAAAAGCGAATTAATTTGATCACTCTCCTCATTTAATTCTTGTTTCAATGTCTCCTGAAGGTAATCTGTAGACGAAAGCATCACATGTAACGGATTGCGTAATTCGTGACTTAAATAATTAAGAAAATTCTGCCTTTGCTGATTAAACTCTATGTTCTCGATAATTTTTGTAACAATACTTCCAGTTAGATTTAGAAAGTCTTTGTCACCCTGTAGAAAAGATATAGGAGCATTTTGTGGATTTTGCCTATTTATACAGTTTAGAACACCGATAGATTTTCCACGACTGTCAATAATAGGAGTGGAAATCATTGAGATGCTTTTAGTACGTCGCTCTTTAATCAGATTTTCGGAATTGTAGTCATTTTGATAAGCATCGAAAATAAGTGTGGTCTCTCTGCGATTCATCACCTCAAATGTAATACTGTTTTCATCCCCATGATAAATATCTACCCCTATTACCTCTTGAATATCAACATTTTTTCTTTCAAAAAATTTTGTTGCCTTTTTCGCCGTTGTTGCTTTAAGGTATAAAGCATTATGATTAGGGTTTAACATATATAGAGAACAGGTTTCTGAGTCAATGACTTCTCTTATCATTTCAACTAAATTATGGTAAACGTTTTCTTCACCAGCTTGCTCGAATTTATGCAACCCTTTTCTAAGTAACTCTAGCTGATGAAACTGATTTCTTAACTGGGTTCGTTCTACGATGACACCAAGCCTTTTGGCAATACGCTTTAATCGCCTTTCGAGTTCGGTATTTGGCGAGTTATTATTTAGAGGGAGTTTGAAGCACATTATTCCAATAAGTGTAGAAAGTTGCTTAGAAAACTTTTTTTTATAGCTTTCTCGAGATAGGAAATTAATCGGAACAATTAGATAAGTGAATTTACTGTTTTCTTCAAATAATTTACTTATTTCAGGGTACTTGGGTTGATCGATAAAAATCGAATCGAATCGCTTGATCTCATCAGAACTCTCACTCTCTAAATAATCACCAAAAACAATGTCATCTTTATTAATCAGAAGAAACTCTTTATCTGCAAGAGGGACGCTTAGTTCCTTAGAAGCATGCTTTTTTACATATAAGAAATGCTTACCAAAAATAAACTTTAAATTGTTTGGTTGTGCCTCTCCTTTAAATCCTTCTTCTATTGGCAGCCAGAATGATGCATGAGCAAAGTTGAGGTTTGTTGCCAAATACTTCAGCATTTTTACAAAGACCTCATTGATGTCATCAATGCCAGACAGCTCATTGAGGAACTTTTCCTCTTCCAAGCGCTGAAGCTCAAACTCTAGATTCTTCTCATTCTGTAGTGCAACTGCCAATTGAGAGGCAATTGTATTCATTATGCGCGTTTGATTTTTTGTAAATCCGACAGGTAATAAACTATCTTTTGAAAGATTCTTTCCTTCATTATTTTCTTTAAGTCGATTCAGCAATACGATGAATCCCAATGGCTCCTTCTCGCTGGAATACATTGGCGAAATTAACAGGTGCTGCAGTTTCCCGGTTCGTAAAATTTTATCTCTAGTAGTTTTCGCACCGCTGGAATCGAACTCAATGCCAAGCTTCCTCCTGTATTGATTCGAGCGATCAAATAAATCCCCATGCCTCTTTGTATCCCAGTAAAACGTACGTTTGTCTGTAGGAACGATTTGCCGTGTTTTCAAGATTGAACCGGATAAGGAGCTGTCGGTGTTACGCGTTTGTAGGCTTCGTAATATTGCTGCCAACTCTTTTGTTAACTCAAAGGCCGTATAGGTTGCCTCATCAATAATTTCGTTGTTTTGACAATAGCCGATGGCACAGTATTCAACCTGCATATTTGTTCCAATTTTTTCACAATACGTCTGTAGCTTCTCCTCCAAGGTAGTAGAAGTCTGATTGGTCTCAATTTCAGCAACTTCCTGAAGAGCAAAGATAAGTCTATTCTGGAGTTGGCGAGCCTCAGTAAGTTCACGAAAACGATTACTGTTCTGCAAGTATAGAAAGGTGCCCAAAGCAATTGAACAGATCATCCAAATAAGAGAAAGGGTTTCAAAGTTATAGCCGACATTGAAAAACAGAGGGAGTAAAAAAGCGCAACTTGAGACGCTACCGTCACCTAAAAGGTATACTCTGTTCACTTTTCCGCCATCAGACTTTAAATAGGTAGGAAAATAGTATGAATGTAGAAATATATATAGATAGCTAACGTGCAACAGATGTTGCACGTTAATTGTAAAGGCAACTGCCAAGCAATATATTGCCATGACATCCAAAACTATTGGCAATACCCTCATAGAAAGAATCGATTTAATATGTATCTCTGGTGGGGTTTCATCAGGAAGCGTGAAAATGTTCAGCCATTGCAGGACTCTATAATTAATGATATAACAGATTCCAAAGCCTATTAACCAGTAATAGTTTGTGTGGTCAGAAAGGAACCGCCCGTGTCTTGTGATGAAAAGGAAAAGCAGAACAGCGCCGACTAACCAGTGGCCTGCTTTTCTGAAGAAAAGAAAAGAAGCGATTCGATGGGTAGGAAGTGAATATACCATTATAGTCACTCACATATTTAAATTTCTGAAATATCCACGCTGTTATTATTGGCAGAACCTAATACCATATAAGTAAGCATTATGAATAAATGAGGGGAGATTTTATAAATTTAAGCAAAGTTGAGCATAATAAGCAATGTTTTTTTGTTGTCTGATTTTAAACTGTTTTGCATATTTTACTTTGATTCTGTATATTCTGCGAAACCCATCACAGTAAACTCCTGAAATTTATCTTAATTGCTAATAAATTGAGGGTTTCAGTCGTATATATTAATTAAAGCTTGAAACGGAGGTTTAGAATATGTTGCAAAATGCTACAAATACTGATGTTGAACCGATTGCTGGTAACTCATTAAGTACTACCGATAATTCTTGCAGAGACAGAGCTAAAAAGAAAACTCCCGACGACAATACAGAAGGTGTTCTCGACACTCTCCACGACCTTAAAGAAATGCTTTAAAAAAATTTCTCCCCCCGATCTAATATATATTACATGATTTCGAGATAACTGTTCGGCTTCTTAGATAAAAGCCAGCAAGGTTTCCTTCATTCTTTGTCTGAGAGACATTTATAATGAATGAATTAAAACGGTTTCAACTGGGTACTCACCGTGTTGCCAGTCCGGACAAAACTCTGGAAAGGGTTCGCCCATACCTGAAAGCGATGGGGATTACCCGGGTAGCAAATGTTACCGGTCTCGATACAATCGGTATTCCGGTGGTGACGGTAATGCGTCCCAACTCCCGCTCGCTCTCAGTAGCCCAAGGGAAAGGTGTAACCCTCGAATCAGCTAAGGCCTCTGGGATTATGGAATCCATTGAAGCCTACCATGCAGAAACAATCTCACACGAGCTACGATATTGCCATCTCGAACAAATTCTCGCCGAGGGACAGCAAGCGGTTTCAGAGGGACTACCGTTAACTGGCCTTATACCGTTCATGTCATCGCGTAAAATACTTTGGATTCAGGGGCGATCGTTATTTACCCGACAACCTACTTGGGTACCATATGAAGCAGTTCACCTCGACTTTACCAAACCACTTCCAACAGGTAGCGGTGTGTTTGTCCAAAGTTCCAATGGATTAGCTTCAGGGAACAGTAAAAACGAGGCGATTGGACACGCTTTGTGCGAACTTATTGAGCGCGATGCCGCTGCAAGATGGCATCGCGGATCAGATCATCGTTATCAATTAGATCGAGTGGATTTGTCTAACGGACTTGATGATGTAAATCGCGAATTGCTGAAAAAATGCGCTGCTGCAGACGTTGAGGTTGCCAGCTGGAATTTGACCACCAAAATCGGAATTCCGGTTTTTTATACACTGCTGTTTCCCTCAAAAGATTCAACACTGATGAATCGCGGTGCGATAGGCGGATATGGTTGCCATCCAAATACTGCAATCGCATTAGGTCGTTCCATAACTGAAGCCGCTCAGGCTCGTTTAACCTTGATCTCCGGATCTCGTGATGACCTGCTGCCTGAGCGTTATAACGAGCTGCTGGATTATGAAAATACGCATGATCTTGTAAATAAACTGGGTGTGCAGGAAAGGAAGATAAGTTTGAGCCAGACTCGATCTTTTAGTGCCTCGACTTTTGCGGAGGACATCAAATATCTTCTGAAGTCCCTGCAAGCGAATGCGTATGATGAAGCGGTAGTAGTCGATCTGTCTCAGGAGCGATTTAATATACCTGTCGTTCGGGTCTTGGTTCCCGGTTTGAAATTGGCACAAAGGAAGCATTGATATGAATACCTCTCGCAAACCGATTGTCTTTTTGGGACCCTCCCTTCCTCTTCATAAAGCTGAGAAATACCTCGACGCAGACTTTCGTCCTCCGGCCGCCTGTGGGGATGTGTATATGGCAACTCTGGAAGCACCTGATGCGATTGGTATAATAGACGGATATTTTGAAAATCGTCCAGCGATATGGCATAAAGAAATCCTTTGGGCACTTAAGCAAGGTGTCCAGGTATTTGGGGCTGCAAGTATGGGCGCATTGCGAGCTGCAGAGTTACATCACTTTGGAATGAGAGGCGTTGGTGAAATTTTTCGACAGTTTGCCACTGGTGAGCTGGAAGATGACGATGAAGTGGCTATTATACATGGTCCAGCTGAGTTTAAATATGCAGGTATGTCAATGGCATTGGTGGATTTGCGTAGCTTGCTAAAAAAGGCCAGTGCAGAAAGCATTATAAGTGCCGAAATTGAAAATTCACTGATTAGTAAAGCTAAAGCTTTGCACTATTCGCAACGCACAAAGAAAGCCATTCTTGATTCTGTGCAGCAGGTGTCTGGAGATGCATGTTCGCGGATAAAATCTTGGTTGGAGTCCCAATTTCAATACAGTCAAAAATCTATCGATGCTATCCAAATGCTAAATGCGATGCAGCGCCCATGTTCCATGTCATATCAGAGTAACATACCGAACTTTGTGTTTCATAAAACCGACAAGTGGTATAGATTTACTCGTTATTTTGAAGGTAGACTAGCTCTCACAACAAATGAACTTCAATCAGGTAGAGGAACTGAGGGGTTTGCTGAAGCGGTAATGTTGCGTCAAATGCTAATTGAGAAAGCAGAGCGATTGCAATTAACTATTCCTTCTTCCAAAATAGAAGAGGCCTGCTGCCTGTTTCGGACCCTGAACAATCTGACATCCGATAATATGTTTGGAATTTGGCTTAAGCAAAAGGGATTAAAGCCTAATTCATTTAAGAGTATTGTAAGAGATCAGCTTCTTGTGAAAAACTGTGCGAAATTAACCACATTCAAATTGCCTAAACATTTACAGGCTCTCACATGCCTATTTTCGGAAGCTGAAAAAATCGAGAAGATCAGCGAACAGATTTTGTGGCCTCAGGCAAAAGCAGACTTGAAAAGTTAATTAAATTTTTTTCTGATACAGACGTTTGAAATTTCCAGAGGACTTCTCGACGAGTAAAGAAAATAAGTGTTTTCTCTTAAACTGCATTGAAAAAGCAGAAATAATGCCTCAAGCCAATTATTACGATCTATTTAATGGCCTATCTATTATGCGCGACAATGGCCCTCCTAAAAAAGAGAGCTGATCAACCGAAGTCGATCAGCTCCCAAAATAGGCCCACTCCCCAGTAGGACCCTATTTTATATCATTTGAATACAAAACGTCGGTATAGACGTGGACTTGAATTATAGCAAGTCTGTTGATAGTTTAAACTTTCGAAAAAGCCTGCCTTTCAACTCCGTTTTCTAATATCTATTTGGGTCAATAACGTTTTGCAATTCAAGGTAGAATGATTAATTCTGCATACTACAATTGGTGTGCCAAATCAAACTTCGTTGCTCAAGTGTTTGTTTATATTGACTTAAAAGTTGAATGCCTGAGATTGGATTGAAGTTGATTTTGTTTGCTATTTGCAAATATCATTTTAAAATATTGTTTAATTGAAAAAATTTTGATATTTTCCCTTATAGTGCTACTCCCCATAATGCCGTTTAGAGGTTTGAGAAGATACTGTCTTTCTCGCGGTGTTCTTCTAATACTGTAGCTTAATGAGTCTCTCATTACTTCATTCCGGGGATTTTATGAATCTCAACTCAACTCAAATTAAATCATTACTGCAGTTTCAAGCACTGCGTCGTGCGATATCTCCCGGGATAGATAAAACGATGATGTTGCGGCAAATTTTAAGTGCCACTCTTATGGCGCTCGATAGCCGCTGGGGTTACATTTTTCTTTTTGGGGAGGATAATTTGACTCTTGCAGGAAAAATTCCACCCTCGCAAACCGAACAGGCGATCAAAGAACAGGCAACTGAGGCATTGTTTAGTGGCCGGCAATCCGATACTGATCTATTGATTAAGAAACCACACCACCTTGGGGCAGCACTTTGGAGTGAGAGGCAAAATATTGGCCTGCTTTGTGTTTTCGATAAGTTTGGCAATGAAAATGTTGTACCTTTTGTCAGCAATGATGAAACGCTGCTCTCCGTTATTGCTGCTACTGCCTCTGTCGGTCTCGAAAAGCTGAATGCAGATCTCGAAGTTGAAAGACTCAAAAAACAAGTTCCGCAAAATAACCTCCAAAGTTTTATTATCGGAAGTAGTGCTAAAACCCGCGAGCTACTTAAGCAAGTTCAAGCAGTTCTGGATTTTAGCGGCAACATCTCTGTGCTGATTCAGGGAGAAAATGGAACGGGTAAAGAGCTGGTTGCAAAAGCGATCCGTCTCTACGGACCTTATAGCAAAAGCGGCAATTCTCATACTGTGAACTGTGCTGTTTTTACGAAAGAACTTTTACGGAGCGAACTCTTTGGGCACAAGAAAGGCGCCTTTACAGGTGCTGTTTCGAACAAACGTGGCTTAATGGAACTCGCGAATAACGGTGTGTTGTTTCTTGATGAAATCGGAGACCTGGATATAGAGTTACAGTCTACCCTTCTGCGGGCACTTGACGGGGGGACTTTTAGGAGAGTTGGAGATGAACAGGAACTGTATTCTGATTTTCAGCTTGTCTGCGCGACCAATCGAAATTTAAAAGAAGCTGTAGAGAAGGGAACATTTCGCCGGGATCTCTACTATCGCCTCACGGATATTATTATTGAGGTGCCACCGTTGCGCGAGCGACGCGGAGATATTGCAGAACTTATTAGCTATTTTTTGGAGAAGTATAATAAGGAGTTTAACAAAAACATTAAAGGCTTCACGAGGCGAGCTATTCATCGACTTGAACAACACCCTTGGGAAGGTAACGTACGCGAGTTGGAAAGTATGGTCAAAAAGGGAATGATACATGCCACAGGCAGCCATATTGACGTTTCGGAGCTGTCCAACGAGTTGCAGGGCGGCATCGGAGAAGCACTGGAGTTTAACCAAATTCTACCACTAAAGGACGCTGTTGCAAGTTATGTGGATTTTGCATATAATAGGCTGGATCAGCACACGACTCATACGATGCAAAAGCTGGAAATCGACTATCGACAATTGATGAGGCATCTGGGTAAGAGGATTGATGAACACATGGTGTTTGACTTGAAAGACGGCGTTGAGCTGGACATTGCCAAGCGCGCTGAAGAGATAATGCGGCACGCAGATATTCCAGACGAAAAATGTCGGGGTATGAAACGTGCCCTTATAGAAGCCGTTGTAAATGCACTGGAACATAGTAAAAGCAAGATCGATAAGTTAAAAGTCGATATTGAAATAACCTCACGTTTAGTTAAAGTTATGGTTAAGGACCTTGGAACAGGATTTAACCCTGACGTCATTCCGGACGTAGATCCTAATTTGAAAATTGTTAGCCGAGTAAAAAGAGGGTGGGGGATCTACCTGATGAAGAAGAGTGTCGACAGCTTGAAGATCGATAGCAGTTCAAGCGGAACGACCGTAACGATGACAATTAATCGCTGAGGACGTGAAGGCGCATGGACAAGCTACAAATTGAGTTTGAAAATGGTATTCCGATTCTGAAATCCGGTAAATTACTGGATAATGAATTCAAAAACGATGTGACTGCGTTCCTGGGGAGCAATAAAAACGGTTCTGGTTATGTTATTGTTTTGGATCTCGGGGCTGCAGAAATCGTATATAGTTACGGCATCTCGGCTATTCAGGATCTTTGCGATAGCGCAGAAGAAGCGAATGGAATTTTTGCCCTGTGTGGCGTGTCTAAAGTTGAGGTGAGCGAGGTACTTGAAATATCTGCTCTTCTGGATCGTTGTGCTCCGCACATCTATAAAGATCGCACTGCGGCCATATCAGCACTAGCAAATTTGTAGGATCCCCTAGGTGGTGGCGATACGCTTAATCACCATCATCGTAATATCATCATCTTGCTGTTGCATTTCATTGCCATGCTTTTTTATCCCTTCTAATATGATATTTAATACATCGATCGGGTCTGCCGATGACTCGCAATTTTCTAATTCTCCAATCAATGTTCTGAAATAAGAGACACCATCTTCACTTTTAATGCTGCGCAGCCCATCGGAATATAAAATCAAGAAGCTTCCTGCCTTAAGCTGCATCTCCTGAGTGAAAATATTCTTACCTCTACTAAGATTGCGGGTACTTAAACCGTTGCCAAGCGGACCGTTATTTTGACCTGCGACCTTCATAAATTCAATGGAACCATTAGTAAGTTTTATAGGAGGATAGCACCCCGCATTTAGCAGCTCTATTCTATCGGAGTCTTTGCTGAGCATGGTAAGAATTGTTGATACACGCTTGCCGTCCAGCTTCTGATAAAACAGCCGATCGACCTCAATCGCAATTTGTTTCAGTGATGGCGGATGGTCACTGAAGATAACACCATTCAACAGTCCGTTTAGGAGAGTCGCAGGTAATGCGCCGGACATACGTTTTCCCTCTACGTCAGCAAGGGTGAGCAGATGATTTTTACCGTCATTTAAAACGATATAGTCGTAGTGATCACCACCAACATCTGCAGCAGGCGAAAAGTATCCGGCTACTGAAAATCCTTCCAGACCCGGATAGAGCTTCGGGATTAACGCGCGCTGTGCTTCTTCTGCACTCCTAATTTCCTTCTCTAAATACTCTTTTTGTGCTTTAGCAATTCCGTGGTTTCTTCCCAATATCGAAAACCCATACGCTGTGGCAACAGCTAAACTGGCGTAAAAAAGGTAGGCCCAAATACTTCGATACCAAGGCGGCAGAATGTGAAATTGATAGCTGCTGGTTTTGCTGATTTTGCCCAGAGCATTACGGGTGCGAACATCGAAATGATAAGTTGCTTCTTTCAGATATGTATAGTCCCGAAGAGGCTCACGTGTCCATTTAGACCAAGAGCCCATACCTGGCCTCAACTGGTATTGAAACTCGGGAAGCCCATTGTTAAAAAAACTGTTACTCGCTACTTCGAAGCGCAAGCTATTCTGCTCATAGTTGAAGGTTAGCACTGTATCAGGATGACTCGTAAAAATTTCACCAGACAGTGTATCACCATCAATTACGCTAAGTTGTCGCAGGCTCGTTAGGGGATGCGGATACTCAAAATGTGGTTGTGTAAGATCGTATATAAATACACCCGCTGTTGTTCCATACCAAACCGCGCCAGGTTGAGTGTAGAGGACATTCGTCTGAGGCATGCTTAGTGCCGGAAGCGGGCTATTAAGAATTGAGTAGTAACCGTTTTTATTATGTGTTGCAACATAGGCCTTTTTGTTTGCCGTAAACCATATTCGTCCATCACTTGCTTGTTTCAGGCGATAAATGGGAGCAGAAATCTCAGTTACTATCTCATTAAATCTTGAGGCCTCAATGAACAGGTTTTTTGGGGAATTATAGCGGAAGATACCCGTTTTGGTAATAAAGATCGGGGCATTGTCTACAGAGAAAATTCGCACTCGTTTATCGGACTCAGGAACGGGAATGTCGTGGTGTTGAAGTATGCTCTCATCAGTTCTACGAAAGGATTGCTCTGATGATTGTTCAAACATCTTAATACTGGAAAGCCCGTCTGTTGAGCCTATCCAGAGCCTGCCGTCGTTATCTTCCTGAAGATGATGTATTTGGTCTCCGACAAGAGTAAGCGATTTGGGAACAACGGACTCAAGACCCTCAGTAAAATCAACGCTGTAAATAGAGTTGCCCCCGGCAATGTAAATTAGATCTTTGTCGATAGCTGAGGGTTCAAAAATGTATGCAGATTCGCCTGTAAGAGACTGAATAGGTGTGAATGGGGCTGCTTTGTCCTTCTTGAAAAATACACCCTTCGTGGTTGCTGCAAGCAAGTTTTGTCCGATGGTAATAAAATCCCAGCTCGCCACATTAGAAAGTTCGGATTCTAATACCGGGTTTGACATAGAAATGTCCTCCGAGCGTAGAGAAAAAATTCCACGACTCGTTGCAATATACATTCGGTTCTGATATGACTGTATTGCATTAGTAATACCATCATCTATTTTCAGAGTGCCGAATGGCAGGCTATATTGGATGCGGCTGATGCCGCCTTCTTGTGCAAGCCAAATACTCCCTTCGCGGTCTATATTTGCGTAGAGAGACTTATTGCTTAGTATTCCACTTTGCTTATCAAATACATGTTGAATATTGTCATCACGATCTGAAACAATTAAGCCTGCTTCACGCGTTGCAAAGGCAAATGTAGAGTCATATAAAAGCGTACCCATTGATATAAAATGAGACTTTAAATAATTGGAGACATTGGGCAGCGTTGGTGATACGTTGACTCCATTGTATAGAAAAGCGCCATGGCGCTGTGTTGTTAGTAAAAGAGTGTTTTGATTGTAAGGAAGAACAGAGCGGACTTCTTCACCATTCTGGAAGTTAATGCCTGGAAGCAGTTTTAGATGCGTATTGGTAAGCTCGATTAGCTGTTTTTTATCTCTCCGGATATAAATAGAATCGTTGACTCTAAAAGTCGGATACAACTGTATTCTCTTTTTGCCTTTTTGCCGGGAAGAGTCTGCAATCAAAGTTGTTAGTTCTTTGCCGTCCCAGCGAAGAATCGAATACAGCGGGTGAAAATACACCGTGTCGTTCAAAACGTATGTTCCATAGACCGTGCCAATGTCCGGTTGCTCTAGTAAGGACGTGTATGATAGCTGTCCTTTGGAATCTCGCTGCATATAACCGATTCTGCTGCTGCCTCCAATAAAGAGCCGACCATGACGATCTTCTGCAAAGGAATCAACATTATTACCGGGAACGACATGATATCGCCACTCCTGTCCATCATATTCCAGCAGCCCCTCATTGTTACCTACGTAAATCAAGCCATTCTTGCTTTGGAGAACGCACCAGTTTTGTGGTCCGCGTTTGTAAGTATCCGTTGAAAAGTTCTCGATAAACTTATTGCTGCTATAAGAATTCAGAGTTCTCTTCAGTTCAGGGTGTTCAGGTTGAGCGAATACTACTCCGCAATAAACCAAAATAAAAATAAGGCTGCAGCGTGCTTTTCTATATGTTGGACGGGAATATGCAGCCATCATAATCAGGTTTTCAAATCTCTTTTTGAAGATTCTGCCGGGGGGTAAAAATACGCGTTTTGTTATGTTTACTCGACTTTATCAGCTTTCTTAAATTTACCACTTTGAAATTTAAGAACATACCTTTCTTTTAGGATTGACTTGTCAATCTACAGGTTTCGTCAAGAAACCTGTAGAAAGATCCGTAGTGAGTGCTTTCCAGAACAAAAGGGAAAAGCGGTTGGGCCATTAGCTTGGCGGGTCATCCTTGATTTCGATTTCCCCCTCATTCGTTGAAGGATGGGCCGGTGTCATATCATCTGGAATAAATGCGACATAAATTTTCCCCTCCAATTCTCCGCTATCGTCAGGAAGTGATATCGTAATCTGTCGCTTTGCCGGACTAAGAGTCGCTTCGACATAGATAAACTCACTAAAATCGGCGCTAACCTCCAGAACGTCATTCGCAATCCCACCTGTCGCGATGGGGTTTGTTCCTCCTTCACCCGGGCTAGCGCTCGGTGAGATCTGGGACAGACTGCTGGTAGTACTGTCGAACTTGAAAACCTTCATACTACTGTTGGTTTGAGTTGAGACATTCTTGATTTTAATAATGTCCATGTGGTCTCCTTTCCAATGATAGGATTAAGTAGATTAATTTTGGGGCGCAGTTTGACGTAGTTATGAGAAAGAACGATTGCAGTTTCTTGAAAATCCCCTGCGAATTTTAGGGGGAGTATGTTTGGCAGTGATATGTGATGGGTCTGAATGTGCAGGAATAAGGCAACTTAGGGGCCAATGTATAGGATTTGCTCTATCTGTAATATTGTCAGGTCTTTAAGAGTTGCGGTCCTGCACTATCGTTTTTGTTGAAAAATTTGCATTTTCAGAACAAAAAAATCCCAAAATTGCAATTAGCAAATAGTCTACAAGGATGTCGCTCTTTGCTGACGAGTTGGCTGGGTTAAAAAAGAAAGCTGCATGAAGGAATTGGCAGAGATAAGTAATGAATTGGGCAGGCTATCGCTTGTTGGTGAGCGAAGAAGGTAGTGTACTTATTTTCTCAACGCTTGCTCAGTGAAATGGAAACGCTATATTTTTATATATCTACAGAGAAAGCATCGTGAAATATTTTTTTGTTACGGCCCTTTTATCATTCATTTTTGTCCCTTGCCTAACCGCTTTTGAGCTGCATTTTAAGAACTATGCTGCCGAAGATGGTTTACCGAGTACACAGGTACAATGCATTATTCAGGATACCCGGGGATTTATTTGGCTTGGTACGGCAAATGGATTAATACGCTTTGATGGAAATCGCTTTATGCCGTTTGCGCAGAGGCAAGAAGATCCAAATAATTTAAACGGTTCTTTTATTAATGCATTGCAGGAAGGGATTTTTAGAGGCCAACCGGTTTTATGGATTGGAACGGAATCCGCTGGCTTAAGTGCATTGAACCTGCAAACGGAAACCATTCAACGTTGGCAGCATCAGTCTGTTTTGGAAACGTCGCTTGGCAGCAACTGGATTCTATCTGTTCTGCAAGCTGATAGCGCCGGTCTTTGGTTGGGTACCAGCGGCAAGGGACTAAACTATTTTGATTTTTCCAGTGAGGCTTTTCGTCGATATGACGATTCAGCTGCTCCAACAATAATTCACGATATAATAACAGCCCCTTCAGGCCGCAATCAGGTTTGGCTCGCAACGAAGGATGGATTATTTGCGCTTGATTTAACGACTGATCAAATTACTATTAACTCGACTGTTGCTGAGGCTTTGGCACCTGTTAAAACCCAACGTATCGAAGATCTTTACTTTGATGCTGAAGGCTTGCTATGGATGGCTGCATATGGATCGCGGATACTACGCTATAATCCGCGTTTGGGCGAACTGAAGGTATGGGCTGGTGATCCTCAGGATCCGTCCGGAGATCATCTGTTCGAAGCTATTTCTATTCATTCCGTAGACGGTAAACAATTTTGGCTGGGAACTCTGAGCGATGGCCTAAAGGAATTCTCTCCACAATCCGGTCAATTCACTACATATCGTCACCAGGCAAAGCTTCTTGAAAGCCTGCCAAGTAATTCTGTGCGGCCAACTCTCATTGATAACAGCAATCAACTTTGGATTGGAACGGCAGTAGGGCTTTCGCGGGCAACCTTACAGAAAAGTCCCTTTGAAATCTACAAACATGATCCGCATGACAAACAGTCTTTGGATAATAATTATGTATGGTCGGTATTTGAAGATCGCGATGGCGAACTCTGGGTTGGCTCCAGCTCCGGTTTGAATCGACTCCTTGGTGACAGTAGTGGCTTTCAGTCGTTTAAACTGCATCGTGAGGAAAATCCAACAGGATTTATTGCAAACGCTGTTCTTTGCATTATGGAAGACAAAGCAGATGATCTTTGGATTGGAACATTTGGCAAAGGCCTGGTGCAATTCGACAAGGAACAACACACTTTTCGTTCCTATAAGCTTTCTGATCTGGAGCCAGGTAATCCGAATCTGAACATGATATACGACATTGTTGAAGACCCGATAACATCCGAGCTTTGGATTGCTACCGAAGGTGGTTTGCGTATATTCGACCCGGTAAATCGAAGCCTGAGGAAACCACCAAAGGGTCAGCAAAAAGCCAATATAAAGTTCGATGGCCACATTCACGCATTGCACCGTGATGCTTTCGGGCGAACTTGGATTGGTACGCTAGCCGCCGGTTTATATTGCTGGCAACCTTCCAACAACCGTTATCAGCACTGGATAAAAGGAGTTGGCGATTTTCGAAGCAATACCATTACTGATATTGTAACAATTCAAGAGGACAAAAAAGATATTGTCTGGCTAGGTACAAAAGATGATGGAGTCTATCGCCTGGATGTGCAGAATGATAAGGTAGAGCGATTTAATGTTGTATCCGGGCTCCCGAACAATCATGTGAATCGACTTGTACGAGATGAAAATGATACGATTTGGGCAAGTCTGCAAAATGGGTTGATTCGCATTCATCCAGAGTCATTTGTTATAGAAAATATTGATGTTGCTTCCAGTGGGTCAAATATTGAGTTCACCACCTTTGCTGCCAGGCGCAGTAAGTCGGGCCGTCTGTTTTTCGGTACAAAGAGTGGATTGATGGCATTTTCCCCTAACGATATTCGCTCTAATCATCAAAAGCCTAAACTTGTTTTTACAGATTTTCGTCGCTTTAATCGTTCGGAAACGCCGGGTTCAGATTCACCGCTGAAAAAGAACATAAACTTTACGGACAATCTGGAACTCTCGTATCGCGACCATTTAATTTCCTTTGAATTTTCCGTGCTGGATTATGCTTATCCCGAAAAGGCAACCTATCGCTATAAGTTGGAGGGGTTTCATGAGGACTGGATTCCGCTGGGGAGACGAAATTGGGTTGAGTTTACAAATCTTAAGGCTGGTTCGTATCGGTTGAAGGTCGAAGGAGCAAATAGCTCAGGAGAGTGGACAAATTCCGAGAGGAGTATTGATATAGAGATTGTCCCCCCTTTTTGGGCTACCTGGTGGTTTAGGATTGCGATCATATTGCTCATTTCCGTCTTACTTTATCTGCTTTATCGCTATCGATTAAGTCAATTACTTAAAATTGAACGAACGCGAACGCGCATTGCTCGGGACCTGCACGATGAGGTGAGCGCGAATCTTAGCAGCATTAACTTCTTTTCAGATGCGGTAGTCCAGAGTGATAATGACTTGTCCGCAGCGGCCCAAAACTATTTGAACCTGATAACCGAGTCGGCTTCTGAAGCACGATCAGCTATGGATGACATCATCTGGGCAATTAATCCAGAGCATGCTGATTGGGGGGCGTTCCTTGCGCGGTTGCGACGATTTGCATCCGACCTTCTTGCCAGCAGGCAAATAGCATACTCCATAACCATTCCAGAAGATCATTTAACCGGGAAATTGGATATGGATGTGCAGCGTGATATCTGGCTGATATTTAAAGAGATTCTGACTAATATTGTTAAGCATGCAGAGTGTGGCAATGTTGATGTAGATATCGAGTTAGATTGGCGGCGCTTTCGGATGAAGGTCATCGATGATGGAATCGGTTTTGATAGCTCTATTGAGTCCAATCGCAATGGCTTGAAGAACATCTTTGCCCGCGGTAAAGAGATAAAAGCCGATATTCATTTGCACACACAAGCGGGACAGGGGACAACATGGCGGATTGAGCTTCCGCTATAGTTTCCCACATGAAAATGTGGGAAGAAAGTGATATTTGGACTATAGGTTCTATAAAAAGGATGATATTAACGTGCCTAAGTTTACCAGTTTACCAGAAAAATTGATCAGTATATCGCTTATTGAAGATAATCGTTATATCCGCCAGGGTTGGGTTGCTGCTCTTGAAGTGGTAGCGGATTTTCTGGTACTCGCAGAATATGGTTCTTGTGAAGCTGCTCTTCAGGATGAACAGATTGGGGAATCGGATGTGGTTATTCTGGATATTGGCTTACCTGGAATTTCAGGGATGGAAGGAGTAAAGATGCTTTTGGAAAAATATCCAAAGTTGCGTGTTGTTATGTGCACCGTTCATGATGAAGACGATAAAATTTTTACTGCGCTTAGCAATGGCGCTATTGGATATCTGATAAAAAGTACTTCTCCAAGTGATTTTATTAAGGCCATTCGAACTACTGCTGCCGGCGGTTCGTTTATGAGTCCTGACATTGCCCGTAAGGTGATTTCCTCGTTTCAACAGCCGGGAGCGGAAGATTCTCTCGATGAAAAGCTTGATGATGTTGAAACTTGTATTTTAAGCGAGCTGGCAAAAGGAAAATCTTACCGCGATGCTGCAGAAACGGTGCATCTTTCAATAGATGGCGTACGTTATCGCATCCAATCCATCTACCGTAAACTACAGGTGCACACGCGCTCGGAGGCTGTTGCAAAAGGCTTTCAGCGGCGGATAATAAAATGATTTTTACGCAGCATCGCATAATTGCGTGAAGCTGCGTAAAAAACCACATGCTCATGTGGTACAACCTTTAAATCTCCCCTCCATATTTCCTGCTACAACTACCATTAATCCGGAGGATTGTATGCGGGGAATTCTCACATTCTGCCGAATAGTTTTGTGCGTAATGTTAATTAATGGCTCGATAGGTGCTCAAACACAAATACAGCAGCTTTTTAACAGAACACTGACCTTTGATGCCGGAGGGCTTACCAGTCAGACGGTAGTACAGCTTTTGGACGATGGCCCGGCGAGTACCCGTGGCGGCTATGCTCAAAAAAACATGACCTATTTCGGTGATACCTACTATTTGGTTTCCAGGCATCAGCAGAATGGTGATAACGATATTTATCTTCGCACCAGCTCAGATGGTTTCAACTGGTCTGCCCGAACTCTCGTCAATGATGATCCCGGCGTGACCTCGCAAAGGAAACCGGTTTTTGCTGTCGGAGGTGATCCTCAGCAGCCTGAAATCTGCGTGATTTGGCAGGACCAGCGTGACCCGTCATTTCAGCTATGGGCTGCTGTTTCTATTGATGGTGGACAAACCTTCTCAAGTTCTGCTCAAATCAGCGATCATACCTCTGCTACAAATATTCTTGCTGATGTTGCAAGAGACGCTGCCGGTAACTTTTATGTGGTCTGGAATCGCGCTGTCGGAGGCGGTAGTTATTACCAAACGTGGTTCAGTCGTACCACCTACAAGGGGCAAACCTGGCTGCCGAAAGCTCAGGTGCATAGTGGGAGAGTCTACAGTTTTCCCTCGCAAATAGTTGCCCGGGGAAATGGAGAGCTGCTGATCGGCATTTGCGACGATCAAAATTCCAAAAACAATTTGGTGGTTTACAGTAGCAGCGATAGTGGCGATAACTGGCAGTTGGAGACCCAGGCGACAAACTATCCAATAAGTGAGGGTTTTCGCTACTTTTCTATGCTAAAGGATGACGCAGATACGATCCACTTCCTGTTCGAGAAATTAGAAAGCGGACAAATTCGCAGCTATCGCCACATGAGTACAGCCGACTGGGGTGGTAGTTGGTCTACTGATCGTCCTGTCTCGGATACCACGCTGACGTCGCTTCAAAATGGACATGAAGTATGGAACGCTCCGGGGTTGGCAATTACTCCAAACGGCACTATTTATGCCGCCTGGGCGGATAAGCGAAGCGATCCTTTAGGTGCCAATTATGAGGCCTACCTAACGCGTTCTACCGATGGTGGACAAACCTGGATGCCGGAAATCCAGGTAAACGAGATGTCACAGGTTGAAGGTCAGGGATTCATTTCCATTGCCGTGAAGTCTGATGGTACAAACGATATCGTTTCTGCGGTATGGACAGAAAGTCGCAGCTTTGCCGGATCAAATCCACCCTCTGCGTTTACTCTGGTTAATCCGGCGAACAATACACTGTTTTCCTTTGCCAATCCCATCAGCTTTGGCTGGCAACAGTCTATCGATCCGGATGGTGATCCGGTTAGCTACGACCTGCGTATTTGGGATGTGGATATGCAGTATGCCGACACGACCATCAGTGGTATCACCACAATTAACCGCGGTTTTAATGCACCCGGTTACCTGAAGTTTGGTGGAGAATATCGTTGGACGGTCCGCGCTACCGACGGCAGCAATACCACGGCCGCTATAGATACATTTACACTGCGCATTATGGACGCTGCGTTTCCGGTAAGTCTGCAACAACCGACAAGCGGCTCGCAACTTCCCGATATTCAAAATGATATTCAATTTTCATGGCTCACCGACAGCATTCGAGCGAGCGGACCCATTCAGTATGAATTTCACCTGTTCGACATGGTTGATGACACGGTTATCAGTGCTATAAGTGCAGAACAGTTATCATTTAATGGAAGTACATTCTTGCGAAACAACAGTACGTATCAATGGTACGTATCGGCGAGCGATGGTTTTACGACGGCTTATTCCGATACCTTTGCTTTGCTGACACCCAGCGGCATTCTGGATGGCGAATATACCATTGGTAACGGAGGTAACTTCCTCAATTTTAGTTCGGCAGTAAATGTGCTGAATACCTTCGGCGTGAATAGTCCGACGACCTTTAAAGTATTACCGGGAACCTATAATGAAAGATTTGAAATTACCTCCTTTCCCGGTCAGGGGGAAATTAGCCCTGTGGTTTTTGAAGCTCAGAATGGAGACGTGTCCAGTGTTCTTGTTGAGTATCAACAGGCACCGCATGATGTGGCAATAGTGAATGTAGAAAGTAGCAGTTACGTAACAATTCGCCGGCTGAGTTTTAACGCAATTTTATCTCCAAACGATAATCACGTGTTGATTGGTATTTTTAATTCTGCAAATATTTCTGTTGAGGAATGTATTTTCACCGGTCCGGACGCGTCGATTGCAGGAAATGACTATTCTCTGCTGTCGTATTTTAGCGATAATGTACGTATTCAGGGAAATACACTAACTGGTAACGGTGGTGGCATCGCTGTTGTCGGAAACGATTTAAATCGAGTCTCCGGTATACAGGTGCTGCAAAATAATATTTCGGGCGCGCGTCGCATTAGCTTAGCCGGTTCACACATTGACGCGCCGTTAATCGATGGTAACAATGTAGAGCATTCAAGTTCATACCCTGCGGTAAACCTCATACAGTGTATCAATCGCATGCGCTTTACTAAAAACCGCATACATGGCTATGGCGGCACTATTTGGGATTTTACCTCTGCGGTGCGTATAAGAAACTGCTACGGGAGCTCAGAGCGGGGATTAATCGCGAATAATATGATACTTTTCACCCCGGAAGATTCGATTCGCACTGCCAGTGCAGTGGATATTTTTTCCTCTGGTAATCTCGACATATTTTATAATACTGTTCACATTCGCGGCTCTACAATACCGTTGCAGGACAGTAATTTGCCTTCTCGTTATGGACTTATTGCCTGGGGTAATACCAGCGGGTTGCGTTTAAAGAATAATATTTTTTCTGCCGGCCAGAACAGCTGGGCTTATAATGCGAACAATAATGCCATTATTGAATCGGATTACAACGCACTTTATTCTCAGGGACGGTATTTGGCGTATATTGGGGGTAGCAATTATAAAAATCTTCACGGCATTCGCGAAGCACATGGGTTTGAAATGAACTCCTTGTCCGCCCCACCACGATTCTTTGGGATGGACGACTTGCATGCAGCTTCAGAGGCTCTTGATGGAGCCGGAACACCATTGAATGAGGTATTGGATGACTTCGATGGTGAGGGCCGTGACCCGTCGGCTCCTGACATTGGTGCTGATGAATATGTAGCGCAATCTATAGGTCTGACCGGTATTTATAAAGTTGGAGAGGGGGCACATTTTGCAACTCTCACCGAGGCAATAGAGGCGTTGCACATGTTGGGAATTAACGAGACTACTACAATATCTATATTGCCGGGCACCTATAAAGGGTCATTTGTCTTTTCACAGATTGCCGGAGCTGGCTCAGGTAATCACATTGTTTTTCAATCCCACAGTGGAAGGGTGCAAGACGTAGTGCTTGCCCCGGGAAGCCCCGGCAATCAGCACAACCTGATTCGAATGAGAGATGCCAGGTATTTAACTTTCCAGCGTCTTACAATGGGGGGCACTTTGCATAGCTCCTGGCTTGGACTTATTCGTCTTGAAGGTGATTCGGATAATATCTCTTTTCTTAGCAATAACCTCAGCGTGGAGATTTTAAATAATTTGAACACCGGAGCTTTGATTTACGCAGAGGGCGATTCACTGTCCGCGCCGGATAGCCTGCGATTCATCGGTAATGTGTTTGAAGACGGCTTTTTATTGCTCCCGGCAGATGAAAATTTGGCGATGAAAGGGTTGCGAATTGAGCGAAACCGTTTTGATGCCCGAAATTTATATTACTTTGGTCTTCGGGTGGAGCATGCAGAGGCGGCGGTCATTCAGAATAATTTTTTTAATTACTTTCATCCACGGGCAAATTTCACCGGGCTATCGCTGTTTGATTGTGGTAATGGTTTGCAAATGTCCGGAAACCGTATTCGGATCGATAGCCAGGGTGCCTCCTTTGGAGTTATTGTTTCCGGAGTGCGCAACGAAACCAGCGGTAACATATTCAATAATTTTATTTCAGTTGAGGGCGATAGTGGACAAGTTGGCCTGCATGTCTCAACTACTGATATGAACATTTATCACAATAGTATCAACCTCTCTGGTGGAATTGGGGCGGGGCCTGGCTTTGAAAGTATTGGCCTCTCGGTGCGGTCATCAGACTATCGTTTGCAAAATAATGTGTTGGCCAACATGGCTGGCGGATTTGCCCTCGTCAGTGGAGGAGGAACCACTATTCAGGAATCGGACTATAACGATTTCTATACCAGCGGAGCGTCTCTTGCGCGCATTGAAGGAACAGATTATGTTAACCTTGCGGAAATACGTACAGCTACCGGATGGGAACTGAATTCGCTGTCTGCAGATCCCCGATTTCTCAGCAATACTGATTTACATCTGAATACTGACTCACCGCTTGGAGAAGCCGGCACCCCGTTACTGGCAATTAATCGCGACATCGATCGGCAGCCACGCAGCAGCACTGCCCCGGATATCGGTGCCGACGAGTTCACCTCAAGCCGCATTGTTCTTCGTCGCAGAAGTAGCATTAACCTGTCGCTGCCGCAGAATTCGTCGTTACACGATGTGCTGGATGTGCATGGCATAAGCAGTACGTTGTTAAATGGCTACGTGTTGTCTGATGTGAACGTGTTGCTGGATACCCTGGTCCATCCTGATGTGGCTGATTTGGATATCTTTATTTCGCATGCCGGTATCCGCGATACGCTGGTTTATTCACTCTCAGGGAATGGCGGCGACTTCCTCAATACAATTTTCGATGATAGCGCTGGTGTTTCGATTGAACAGGGAAGTGCTCCTTTTAGCGGTCGCTTTCGACCGAGTGGTTCACTTGCCGGCTTTGAGGGTAGTGACCCGGAAGGGGAGTGGGAAATTGAGATAGTTAATCGCGGTAGTGATACAACCGGTGTGCTTCAGGCATGGGGATTACAGCTTGAGTTTGAATATTTAACCAGCCTGGAGCCAAATAGTGGACGGGTTGTCCCTGAAAAATTGACACTTGAGCAAAACTATCCCAATCCATTTAATCCGAATACCACTATTCGTTTTGCTCTGCCAGAAGCGGCAAGGCCGCGTTTGGTAATTTATAATGCACTGGGGCAGTTTGTCGATGCTATTGTATTTGACCGAGAACTGTCGGCAGGCTGGCATCAGATGCAGTGGAAGGGCATCTCGTATTCGGGCGATCCGGTATCCAGCGGAATTTACTTCTATCGGCTGGAAATGAGTGATAAAGTTGGAATTACTCGCAAGATGCTGTTGATACGGTAGACTATATTATTAGTGGCGCAGAGAAAATCTATGTCAATTCCAAAACACTTTGCGATTTTCTCATTGTCCCTATGTGTTTCAAAGGATAAGTTCCTTGTAGTAGAAATCGAACTTGGGTGCATAGTAAAAGTTTGATGATGGTCTATCTGTTTTTGGTCCTTCATTTTTCTTTAAGAAAAGCACCGACTACCAATAGGTTAGAAAAACTGTTAGTTTTAGAACATACAGGTCTTTTTCCTTTTGCCTGAAGCGTGTTGAGAAGCTTTCTTATCTTTTCAAAATCAAAATGTGTGACCTCGATACTTTTTTCTTCTCGCCAACCTTCTTTCATTTAATCAAATGTTCAAAGGATTAGCCGCTGCAATGGATATGCTGTTAGGTTTTGCGTATTACTCAAAAAGTTGTTAATTATCAGTGACTAATTCACCGCAACCCTGTCATAATAATAAGAAAATCAGTTTTTTTCGGATCCTGCAGTCGCCGAATAGCCGGATACCTGTGGCTTTTTGTGATTTCAGGTGATAATTATTCATTCTCAAAATGGAGAATAACTATGTCTCGTACGTTAATGATTATTGCTACCCTGGCAATGTTCCTTTTTGGTGCTGCTCAAGCACAAACAACCATTCAAGCTATTCATGGAGCTGCTGACCCCGCTTTGGATACGGTGGATGTGTATGTTGGAATTGGAGCGATTCCGCTCACTAAAATTGAGGATATTACCTTTGGTTCAGCAAACCCCACTATCGATTCACCGATAACCGATCAGGTGTTGGAGTTTGGTATTGCGCCCGGTAACAGCACCGCTCGCAGTGACACGGTTGCAAACTTTCCTGTGTTTATTGGGCCGAATAAGAATTATATCGGTTTGTTTAATGGTGTGGTTGACCCAAGTGGGTTTGCACCGAACCCTGATGGCCGCGATATTGAGTTGGGTGTAGCTTTTACTGATGAAGGACGTCTTCAGTCTTCCACACCGGGCAGCGTAGAGGTCATCCTTTTTCACGCAGCTACTGATGTTCCCACTGTCGACGTAACGACTCCGGGCGGTGGTATAACGCTTGTTGATAATATGGGATATGGCGATGTCACTGGTTATTTGCCGATTCCTGCCGGCGTTGCCATGTTGGACATTCGTGATGCCAGTGGTGCAAATGTACTTTTTACCGTGCAGGCCGATCTGAGTGCCTATGCTGATAGCGCAATTTCTATTATTGCATCCGGATTTCTTGATCCTTCCGCTAATCAGAATGGTCCTGCTTTCAGTATTGATGGTTATACAACGGGTGGAACACTTATCCCATTTGGGCTGCTGACTGGTATCGGTGATGAGCAAAACATTCTGCTCGAAGACTATCGTTTGCTTCAGAACTACCCAAATCCGTTTAACCCGACCACAACAATCGAATTTGCTATTCCACAGAACGAAACGGTAGAGCTTACGATTTATAATGCGCTTGGTGAAACCGTTGAAACGCTGGTTCGTGGAAATTTAGCTGCCGGTTCTCATTCCTATAGTTGGGATGCAGCAACACGCGCAAGTGGTGTGTATTACTATCAGCTTTCAGCAGGTGCTTTTAACAAAACCGGCAAAATGTTGCTAATGAAATAACAATTGGTTTGAGCACGCGGCGAATTCGTCGCGTGTTTCTCTCAACCCTCACTTCTACACGTAATGGAAGAGAGTATATGACTATCTCTATTCGATCTTTTACAGCAATTATTTTTATCCTCCTCGCCGGACTTTTCTTTATAACATCCTGTGAGGTTGACAAGGGGCTGCAGCCACTGCAAACCGGCATTTCAGGTAAAATAAACTGGCTCTCTCCTGAATTCCGCCCCTCCGATGTTGGCGAAGTGCGGCTTGCGGCACTCTTAAAATTTCCACCTGCCGGATTAGGTGATCTCTTTTTTAGCGAGCCGATTGATTTCCGTCAGGATACCTCCGAATATTTTCTCCCCCTCCCACCAGATGACTATCAAGCTGTTGCGTTGCTTTGGCGTCGTAACAATGAACCATGGTCTTTTAACAGCATTCTTGGTTTATACGGACTTGAGCCGCCAGATGGTTTCGAGCTGCTGCCCATTTCTATTCCCGATAACAATGAAGAAGTAACGGATGTCGATATGACGGCGCTCTGGAACTTTGCGGGAGCAGATAGCAAGGTTCAGGGCACGATCTCTGTGGCAGGAACTCCTCCGGGGGATACAGAGGCGGTTCTGTTAGCAGCATTTGTTATTCGCCCGGATTTTGACGATTTCTCGAGCTCTATTTTATTTCTTGGAGGCATTCCTTTACCCGTAACACCGGGTAGAAGTAGTATTAACTATTCCTTAAATGTATATCAGGGAAGTTACCGCTTTCTCGGCTTGTTTTGGAAAGGCTCGAGCATTCCACTTGAGGAAATGAAGTGCATTGGATGGTATCCACTGCCTGGTGGAAATGGTGAGCCCGGAACAGTTGTCGCACCAGGAGATGGCGCGATAACAGGGATTGATTTTAATGCAGATTATGGCAATCTACCTGACGGTATTCGCCCATAAGGACCAAAAAAAGGTACTGGAATGAAAGTAATTAGATACACTTTAAGCCGAATATGGCTATTTTTTCTACTCCTCCCTGTGCTGGCTCTGGCACAACAGGGGAACGGCGGCATTGCCGGAAAAATAACGGACATCGAAACCGGACAGCCGCTCTTGGGTGCCAATGTTGTTGTGGTGGGAACCCTTTTGGGTACGACTACCGGTAATGATGGGCGATATGCACTTACGAATCTTCCCGTTGGCAGTCACACACTTTCAATAAGCTATATTGGTTATTCGCACAAGGATGTTGCAGTTGTCATTGAAAATGGGAAGTCCCAGACGCTGGATATTGAGCTGCGCACGTCTTCGGTGCTCTTCGATCAGGTTATCGTAACCGGCTCGCAGCAGCCTGAAGATCTTGCTCAGGCTGCAAATAGTGTTAACACAATGTCTCACGCCGAGATCCTCCCACGCGGTCATCACATGCTGGCTGGAGCGCTGCAAAAATTACCGGCAATTGACGAAATTGGCGAAAATATCAGCATTCGCGGGGGATCCGGCTATAGCTTTCTAAGCGTAGGCGGAAGTCGCGTTATGATGCTCATTGACGGCGTTCCAATGTTGACCAGTGATTTTAGTCGTGCTAACTGGGATTTCCTTCCGGTTACTGAACTGGAACGTGTAGAAGTATTAAAAGGTGGCGGTTCGGTGTTATATGGCTCTGGTGGCGTCAGTGGCGTGGTAAATTTGATTAGTCGTCAACCTTCAAAAGATGCTCGTATCTCGTATCGCACTACCTTTGGTCAGTTTGATGATCCATCTGTTGATGCGTGGAAATGGACAGAAGACAATCTGTATTATTACGGCGCAGACCTTAGTTACAGTCAGACCTTTGGCCCGATTGGACTCCGTCTTTCGGCATCGCGTTTTTTCTCAACCGGTTATCGTCAGAATTCGCAGTTGAGTCGTTACTATTTAACTGCACGTCCGATTATCAACTTCCCCGACGGTTCAAATCTACAAATGTTCATGGCATACAACCGTGAGGAGCGCGAGTTATTCTTTCTCTGGCGTAGCCAGAATAATGCACTTACCACGGAATATGAAGACGACGCAGAGGTTGATGGACTGCTGATATCCGGTATTTACAACAAGGCTTTTTCACCGAACTTGTTGACAAAAACCCGCTTTTCATTGAATTCTCAGCTTCTTGGTTTGCCACTTAGCTTAACGGAAGGCTTCGATCCGGCATTGGGATTGTCGGGTGAATTTCGCACGGTTTGGCTGCCGCATAATCAGCATACGCTGACCTTCGGAATCGATTACCGTCATGATATTGCCACATCAGATTTTTTTGGTGACCATTCGGCAAACACCTATTCTCCGTATATGCAGGAAAATTGGAAGGTGACCGATGCGTTTCAAATGAACCTTGGTTTTCGCTACGATGTGTATCACTTAAGAGGTGATGAGACGCTCAGCCAGTTTAGCCCGAAGTTTGGGATGAGTTATCAGCTGCATGCGAACTCGGTTGTGCACGGGTCGATTGGGCGTGGTTTTCGCACACCGTCCATCGCAGAGCGCTTTACAGAGCATGATATTCAGGGAGCCGCTGAGCTGTTGAAAAACCCCGATCTGAAGCCGGAAAAGACGGTGCTAATGGATTTGGGGCTCCGTCAGCGAATTAACGATAATGTCTCTTTCGAAATCGCCGGTTTCTTAAGCAATTACGAAAATCTGATTGAACTGACGCAGGTTAGTGACATCAATCTGGTTCTACAGTTTCTGAACTGTGAGAAGGCACGTATTCTTGGAGTTGAGTCTCAGGCGGCAATGTCTTTCTGGAAAGATCGACTCTCACTGCGCGTCAACGGTACTTATATGAAGACCGAGACGCTCGGTGAAGATGAAGGTTGCCGACTTGGCGATGGTGAAGCGCTTCCTTATCGTCCTGAATTTAGTGCGTTTGTGCTGCCTGCACTCCATTTAAATGGTGTGACTCTTGAATCGGAATATCGCTATCAGTCTCGCTTTAATCGCGTATCATTTTTCTTGAGCGAGCAGCGCGTTGCCCGCAAAACCTGGGACTTGCGCGCTCGTTATAAATGGCGCTCTATTAACTTGATGGCGCAGGTTAAGAATTTATTTAATTACAATTATACCACGGTTGAGCAAAATATTGGTGAGCTGCGAAACTTTTCGGTCTCGTTGGTTGGCGAGCTTTAACATTTCCTACAGCAGAGAGGCAGACGCCTCTCTGCTATTTCCTGCCCAGGTTTATTTCAGATTGGTCTCTAAATCCAATAGCATAGTTTTCACATCAGTATTTTTAGGAATTCCTGTTAGAGGAATTTGATTGAATACGCCGTTTCGCAACTCAACCAGCGAACCATCGATGGTCTTGTAAAGATTCCCGCTAAAGGTGCCGCTTACGACGCCATTTATTAAGTCGAATGAGGTTATTTCAACCGTCGCGGTAGAGCGGGTCGGATCAAAGGTTGCTTCCGCTGCAGGGTCTGTCGTGCTCGAAATACCGAGAACCAGCGTATTATTAACCGAGTTGGGAAAAGTGTAAACCTTCTCACTTATTCCGGTAAGATCTGCGACGGCAAGGGCAACTCCATCGAAGCTCCCGCTGACGCCTGCCACTCCAACCCCTACATAAGTAGTGCCGGAAGTCGTCGTGCTGGCTGCAACGCTTATAGATGTCCATGTCGCGCCGTTAAATGATGCAGACATTGTTCCGGGTGGCGTGATGATTTCATTATCTCCATCGCTACCCATACCGTTGGAGTCACCGCTACACGCAGCCATAATAAATACAGTTAGCAAAAAAAATACAATGCGAATTGAAGTTCTCATTCTTCCTCCTGAGACCTGAAGTTGATAAGTAAAAGTAAGTTTATTCAATGAACAGCGTACCCGGTAACTCGCCGATACAAGATCGAGAGCAATATTACCGAGTTCAACAATTCAAGTGTGCGGGGGAATGAAGTGTTGATGCGAATATCTTGTAAGAAAGTTATCGCTGTAATAAAGCAGATTCAAGAGAAAAAGTTTGTTTTTGACAACCGTTTTTAAAAAAGGGCCACTTCCAAAATCGTTTTAAGTATGGAAATGGCCCTGAAGTTCAGGATATGCTAAGCCGGTTCTGTTGGTGGCGGGTTGGCGCAGAAGTGATATTCTGCAAAGGCCGATGCTGCCAGACTGCCCATGCCGAGTGCATCGATTATTGTGAGAATAACACGTGCCGGTTTTGGTTTAACCTTCGGCGGTTTCCACTTTAGGTCTGCAACACGTGCAAAATCGGTTATCGAACCAACGTGGTTTGCTACAATTTGCCACGTTGGGACCTCGTTGTCTCGTTCATAAATAGCAGCCATTATATTAAGAACGATGGCGATAAGAAAGCCGAAAATTGCCATTCCGGTTTCATGATTTTGCACAGCTTTTCTTATTAAAACCAAATCTACTACCTGGTAGATGGTATAAAAGACGACGGCAAGTACCTGAATCACTTCACTCCAATCGACAAGAATGGCCAATGGGATTAAAGCAAAAATCCAAAATAACGGTACCATTGAGCTTAAACCATCTCCTGCTTCTTCAAGTATATGGGCAATTCCGCTAAACAGGCCTACCATTAACAAAAATACGCCTGCAACGATCCAGACATCGCATTTGGAGGCGCCGACATTAATCGCTTCAGGGCCTCCTACTGCGGTTTCTATAATATGAACCGGTATTGCTGCAATCATCGCGGCGAAATCTAGTATTGTAAACGGTAGTTCTCCTGACTGATTATTTATCAAAGCTAAGACCTCGCTAAATAGAGGAAGTTTTGCAGATGAATTTAAAAAGGCCGTAAGAGAATCTGGTTCTGCCAGTCCCTCCAGATTTGTTAATGCTTCGAGTGATAGATGTTCAAATGCAGTTAATATACCATCCATGCGGGGTTTAAACGCATCAATCAGGTCGTTCAATAGTAACGCGTTTGGGTTGTCTCCCATGAAAACACTCTCCATTACCGCAGTAATGTTGTCAATGGAGACTTGAACATCTCCACTTACTTGTCCCTGAACATTGTTAAAAAAAGTTGTCAACTGGTCCCAACTACCGCCATCCATTGAAGCCGTAATTAAGCTGCTATCCGGCAGAATTGGCGCCAGCCTGTCAAAAAGCCAGGTAACTGGCACCATGATTGTATCATCGATCGCGTTAATGATGTCGCCCAATGTTGTTAAGTCGATCGAGTCTGCCGCACTACCCAATGTGTCTTGACCTATCCCGGTTTGAAAGGTAGCAATACCGGCTGGCGCACCGGTTCGGAGCTGCGCAAAGGTCTCAGGGATTTTATCCTTAATACCGCTATCGGCTATTTTTTGCGGCAGACTGGCAATACCTTCGGTAATCATAGCGGCAATTTCATCCTTACGCTGCAAAATCTTTTCCCAATCGAACAGATAGCCAAGCCACTCGAGCGCGGTTTCAAATACAATCTTTACTTCTTCGAAAATGGCGCGTATTACATTGAACCCTTGAGAGATTATAGAGATTACGGTTTTGAATTCTCCGGCTACTGTATTAATTGTAACGACCAACTGCTTGACGAGTCCGCCTTCTACTACGGTTTCTATTGCCAGCCCGATGACACCCAGAATACCTTCCTTAATGGATTCAAATACATCATGAATGTCGAAGCGTTCATTTAGTGAGCCGTCCAGTGCCGTGAAATGCGCGAACCCGAACTCAGGGAGATGTTCTGGGTTTCCCTCATAATCAGGAATCGTAAACTGGCCATGATTTGGCTTACTACGTCCGATAGAAGCACAGGTGGAGATCTGTGCTGCAAGTGCATCCGCATTGGCATCTTCCCCGGCTGGAAGCACCTTCGCCCCGTTACGACCTGTTGCCGTTCGCAATTCCTGACCGGTTAGATTATACATTCTGTCTGAGGTCGCAGCCGCTGCAGAAATCGTGTGCCACGTGCCGGCAGCATCACCCGCCAACCTAATGTTAAGCTTTGGAACCCACAAGTTTGCCAATTCTTCCGCAGGCTGCATAAATACTAATAAGCCATTCCCATCAGTCTCCAGACTTAATTGTTGAAACGGACCGACAACCAGCGTTTTACCATTAACCGAGAGGATCGTAGTCTCTTCCGCTTGAATAGTTACCGGATAGCCTGCGACTGCCTGTTTTAAATTATCGGTAACCGTTGAACGGGTGTTATACCACATGACCCATTCAGAAGCAGTGGATTCCGTTTCAATGTTTTCCAACTCCCAGTCCGTTTGCTGTGGGGAACGAAGATAACGGCTCAACTGTAAATCTATTCCGGTCAGGATAAAGACCGGTCCTTCGGTTTCTGTCAAAGTTGCTGATGCCCTTAGCGCTTTATCGGTAATCTCACGTAACGGAAAGAAGGTGCCTTCACTGTCTTTTGATGTATGCCAGACAGATCCTGTCGAGTCAACGCCAACTATATTAACTATGCCGACATCGTCAACTGTCCCATCTAGGTCGACAAGTTCGACTGAGCCTATTTGCTGGAATTCTGAACCGTTTAATTGAAACAATCCTGATGCTGCACCAATTGTTCCAGCTGCATATACTGTGGTCTTTAGATCATGAGTCAAACCGATAATCTTCGGCAAAAAGCCTTCTGTAAGGGTGGTAACGGTTCTCATTGGGGATGTTGCTCCATCTATTCCATCCCATGCTACCAGAGACTTTATCTCCGGAATAAATAAATACAGGTCCTGCTGCGTTCCATTGATTACCGGTGTCATGCTTGGCAATTTAGTAGGCCACCAACCACTGAAGCTCCGGTCTATCTGAAAGCGGAGTTGCCAGTTCTCAGCGCTTAATAAACTGTGACCAATTCGATAGGTGTAGTTCCAGGGATATTTAAAGCGCTGAAGATATAATAGAAAAAATTCTACGCTGCCATCGCTTCGCTCATGTAGATCCAGCTCATAAAATCGTGCCTCTCCGGCAACGCTATTGCCTGCGGGAATACGAATCCATTCCCCCCAAACACCTGCTTCAGAGCGTACTCTTGTCGCTATCTCTAATGATTTTTCATCAGCAACAGCCAAATGAAGTTTACCGTCACTGGATGTAAGAGCGGCAACGCAAGTTTGAGGAATGGGACATTGTTGGTCTAGCTGACTCCATCCCGTATCAGAGGAGGAGTCTTGCTTGAGTAAGTAGAGCTTACCGTCTGTTCCACTGGAGAGAATCTCACTGAGACCATCGGGACCCTCAATTACAGTAAGACGATCAGCGGCATGAACAGGTCTATGAAAATACGCATTCTCAATTAATTGACTTTTGTGCTCCAGGTTATTTGTTGGCATTTTGTGCCTCCAGCGTATACAATACTGTGGCATGCCACCCTCGACCTCCTTTGTACTTGGCGGTAAAGCCAGGTATATTCGTTGCTGCGGTAATTGTGTTATCACCAAAAAGAGGAATATTCCAGGTCATCGTAAGGGTCTGTTCGGGATTGTCTTTTACCTGGTAGATAACTTTGCCGTAAAAGTTACACCCATCATAGTTACTGAACCATTCACCTGAACCACCTGCCGGAATATGGTCCGGTGGCTTCGTTGCCTTACTGTCAAGGCCTTCAGAACTAACGAGCTTGAGTTCAAAAGGACTTTGATTGCTTAGCTCGCCATCAAATGAGTATGCAGCCATCGGCAATGGCGTCATTGCAAGAATGGCACTTGCAGCTTGTATTTGCACATGCTCATTTTCAGACTCTAATCCTTTCTCCAGGATATCAATTGCTTTTCCAACAGCGGTTTGAACTCTTTGAAAATCTAGTGGTTGTTTTGACATGGAGTTTCCCCGTGATAATAGTAATTTGGACATGCAGCATCATGCATGTGACATATGGATTAATAGAATTAACCACCTGTACTTATCTCCCTTTTCGGGATAAGAAAAAATGTGATGATAAAAGACGATGTGAGTAAAAATGCTTGAAAAAGAATACACATACAAAAGAGTGATAACAAGACTAAACTTAGTATTTGATAAAATAGCATTGGAAGATTCACCCAAACTAGTCAAGAAACATTGATTTTCACTAAAATAGAATGTCCCCAATAGTCCATTTTACAAAAATCTGATTATCTTTATCCTCTGGAAATAATCGCCTTGAGGTTCTCAGAGGTAGAATCAAAAACTCTTGTCGATAATGGGCTACAATAATTGACAATTAATGTTGTTTTTTTTGGTAGAATTTCGTGTTGTTTTTGCTGCCTTTTCAGACCAAAAACGTGCAATGCCTTTTTTTCTGATTTTTTTTGAATGTGTTTTTCTTCCTGTTTATCCCACTATTTAGTTTTTGCTTTAAGTTTAATACAAAATAGACTTATGAGCTTTTTCTGCACGTTTAAAAAGGTTTCTAAACGTTCTTTGAGCTTATTGGGTTTATATCGGAATCTGATAGAATTATCGGAAACTGGTTTGAAACAGCGAAGGGCAATCTGCTATACTGAAACAGCATTTAACAACGCCACATCAAATTCAACTTCGCAGTAACAGAATGCATCAAGCAGGAGAGTAAATGCCGAACCTTTGTCTCGATAAGCAAACCATCTTCATAACCGACGACAGCGGACTGCAGGTCCTGAATCGCAGAGGTTCCTTCCGCCTTCATGGCAAGGGTCTCGATTCTCTGCACACTCAGCTGAAGCCGTATTTAGATGGCTCGCTTGACGAAGAGACTCTGCTTCAGGCGATCCCACAAAACTCTCGGGAAGTAGTTACCTCTTATCTGGGCAAGATGAAAACTATCGGAGCACTCCAACCATCCGGTCAGCATGCTGAAGCCGTAACAGAGATTGATGTTCCGTTAGATACTCTTCTACAGTCACCTGTAAGTTCCATCCATTTTCACTTGAACAACCAGCGGGCCTCGATTACAACAGATCGTGATTTAACGGCAGTAATTCCAAAAAAATCCGAGTATAAGATCTGTCTGATCTTTGAGCAAAAGCTTGATGAAATCATTGCGCGAATCGAGCAGTTGACCCGCCATAATGGAACGGTTGGAATTCTGCTGATCTCGGGAGTTACTGGCAGACGTGAATTGCAGGAAAGCTTCGCAAAAAAAATGTTTTTACAGCAGGTACTCGATACTTTGCTTAGAAGCTATAGCGATATTTTTCAGAGCGAAACGCGCCTGACGGTGCATGCAGTTGACCTGGAATGCAGCACTTTGAGTCAACTTTTACAGCTTGTTGAGAGCCCGGTTGAGCAAATAGAATTTGCCAATGTAAAAGATTGGTTTCAGCTGGTTGAGTTTAGCAATGAAACACAGTTGCCACTGGTAAATGCGCGTCTTGCAGCGAAGTATCTCGATTTTCCAAAGCAGGCATGGGGACTTAGTTTTCAGAAGCTGGAGCGTCGATTAATCCTCGAGCTGAAGTCGTCCTTGATCAGGCGTTTCTCAGACAATGCTCGCTTTCAGTTTTCTAAACCAGCACATCTTACATCCGCAGAAGAACGAAAGTCGGGTTTGCCTGCATCACACAATGAGTTCTATGTTGACGATTCCCTGGCTGAGCTGCGGCTTATCTGCCTGGAGTCTTTTCTGATGAAAAAAGTCAATAAGACTGAGCTTGCCAGTAAGTCTAAAGAACACGATATGCTTTCGCGTGAATCGCTTGGAAACAGCTGCCAACTTTTAATGCAGATTCTTTCCCTGCGCCTAAAAGACTTTACTGTTAATCGCTATCAGTCTGAATCCGGACTGTTTGTCTATTGGTTAGAAGATTTTTGCTCCTATTCATTCATAGAAGAAAAGTCTTGCTTCGAGATGTTGATGTATATCGTCGGGCGGGTTTACTACGACACCCGTTTGGAAGCAACCGATATTCGCAGTGCTGCACTAGACTATGTGGCCGACGTAATTCTGAACGAACTCGTAGAAAAGCATTCGCTGGAGCTGGAGCAATCTTATCCGGAAGCTCGCTTTATTTATGTTGAGCAGGAGCTTTGGCAAGAAAACTTATTCATGGGATATATAGGCTAAAAATGAATGTAATTGTAAACCATAGGCAAGAAACATCTCAAAAGCACGCTTTGGAACAGCGCATCTCTTCCCTGGTGGATGACATTTGGGATGGGGCTATCGAAGTTGCTTTCCTGCATAATTTACATTCGCATAAGCCTGGCTTTACTCTGCCGCTTGAAGCTACTCTTTACTGCGTTTTTGATTATCATAGTATGCATCTCTGTTGTTGTTATCCCGATAGTGAGAATGCCTGCATAAATTGCCTGGTTCAAAATTTATTCCGCAACTATGACCTCACGCTGCGCAAGCGCTACCAAAAGCAAGATCATCAAACGTTTCCATTCTTTTATTCGCAAGAATACCTGTCTGTTCTGCCAACACTTGTCTCTCAACTTGATGCAAAAGACTTTTACAGCATCAACTTTTTATCGCCGACGATTGAACGGCAGGCGTTTATGCCAAGCGTAATGTGTGATTGCCGCAAAACCCCTCGCTCATTAATGAAACAATTAGACGGGCACGATTTAGAGCTTGAGGACCGATTTGTCGATTCAAATCTGCGATCTGACAAGCTGCCTAAATTGGAAGCCTTTGTTTCTCAGAGTGCCGGCATTATTTCAGGCGAAAGACGACTTAGTGATACACTTTCCCTACCGACAGCAATAACGGAGACGATCTCCGGAACCTATCAAGCCGATTACTGTGGCGGTAAAGCTACGACGATGCAGCATGCTTCACTGATTGCAAAGTGCGAGGCGATTGAGCGACATCATATGCTGACACCGGGAGTTGAAGACTTGTTAACATTCGGTAGTTACGATATGCTGAAGTCGCAGGCTGTGAACCCGGACGATTTGTTTTACTCTGCCGTGCATCTTTCTGATGAAAATGTGCCGTATGATCCTGCAATGTCCTTTTATTGGAGAACAGCAGCGAATCTTACCCGAAATAGCCGCCAGTTGGTGCCAGCTCAGGAAGTTTGCTCTACAAAACATCTTACAAATGAACGGAGTATGTTTCCCTGCACTTCGAGTGGATTTGCACTTGGTGGTTCCTATGAGGAAGCAGTGCTGTTTAGCATCCTTGAGGTCGTAGAGCGAGATAGTTTTTTGGTGCACTGGTATCTAAAGAATCAGTGTCAGTTAGTAGACCCATTGAGTATTAAGGATGAGCAATTTCAGCTGCTGTATCTGAAGGCACAATACTGTCATCCGAACTACAATTTTTATTTTCTCGATATCACAACAGATTCTGCTATTCCTGCTATCTGGGGACTTGCCATAAAGCGCTTTGGGCAGGGTATGAAAACCATGACGACTGCGGCTGCTCATATTTTTCCCGAAAAGGCGATGTATGGAGCCTTGAAGGAACTCGTCGGCTACTTTAGTATGACAAACGATTTTGCAGAGAGAGAAGCAGAGTACCGTAAGGTGTTTCGAAATCAAGCTCTGGCCAATAAAATTGACCATCATAGCGGTATTTACGGATTGGAAGAGGCAGTAGAGAAATATGACTATCTGAACCTTGATTCCCAAAAGGCTATCAATGTTCAGGAGCTTCAACAGCGCTCGATCTTTACAGACCTCGCAGTACCGTTTAATCTGAAGGATCTGATTCTCGCGATTGTTCAGCAGCTAAAAAAGAATGGAAATGAGGTTTTAATTATAGATATGACTCGTGAGCAGATACGAAAATTCGATATCTGCTGTGTGAAAACGATTGTTACTCAGATGTATCCACTCACCTTCGGATATTATGACATGCGTTTTTCTTTAAGCTCACGGTTATTGAAGCTAAATGAGCATTTTGGGAAAAAACCGATTAGTTGTTTAACAGATATTAATTTTTCACTACATCCATTTCCATAGAGATTGAAAATGACCCGACTGCACATAAATAAGCGCGAGTATTCCGCAAAAGCGGATGCAGACATGCCACTACTCTGGTATCTGCGAGACATCCTGAACCTGACCGGCACAAAGTTTGGATGCGGTATGGGGCTTTGTGGTGCGTGCACGGTGCTCGTCGATGGTAAGGCTGCGCGGTCTTGTATGGTAACGATCAGTAGCGTAGAAAATAAAGAAGTGACAACAATTGAAGGCATCTCACAGCGAATGAATAATCGTCTGCAGCCGGTCTGGATTGAAGAGCAGGTGCCTCAGTGTGGCTATTGTCAAACTGGACAAATAATGTCCGCGCTGGCTCTACTCAAAACAAATCCAAATCCCTCAAATGAGGAAATTGAAGCGGCGATGTCTGGCAATATTTGTCGCTGCGGAACGTATTCGAGAATTAAGAAGGCAATTTGTTCAGCTATCGGTGAGGAAAGCCGTGGCTAACAAAGGAACGCTCAGCAGACGCAGCTTTATAAAAATATCTGCGGCAGCAGCCGGCGGACTCCTGATAAGTTTTGGAATTCCAACTTTAACTAAAGCAGAAGAGAAAAATATCGTGTTAAACCACCATCTCAGCATAAACAGCAGCGGTATTGCTACTATCTCCTTCCTGAGAAGCGAGATGGGGCAGGGCATTAAGACCGCGCTTCCAATGTTGATTGCAGAAGAACTGGAGATGGATTGGAAAAACGTACAGGTTACTCAGCCGCCCTACGATATTCGATTTGGACAGCAGGCTACCGTGGCAAGCAGAAGTATTCATGATGAATGGGAGGCGCTGCGGCAAGTTGGTGCATCTGTACGTGAGCTATTGATTCTGGCTGCTGCAAACCGTTGGCAGGTTCATCCAGAGAGTTGCTATGCCGAGCGTGGTGTGGTTTATCATTCTCAGAGCTCAAAATCATTAAGCTATGGTCAGCTCGTTGAAGAGGCTGCACGTCTTGAAATGCCGGAAAATGTGGCGTTAAAAAAGCCTGCGGACTTCAAGTTGATTGGCAAATCGATTCCACGGATAGATATCCCTGAAAAAGTTATGGGTCGTGCAGTCTTTGGCATTGATGTGAACGTGCCTGAGATGGCTATTGCTACGGTCTTGCGCTGTCCGGTATTTGGTGGAAAGGTTAAACGTTTTGATGCGACGAAAACAAAAAAATTAACGGGTATTATCGATGTGGTTGAGATTACCGGCGGTATTGCGGTAATTGGCGAAAACTATTGGGCTGCCAAGCGCGGTAAGGACATGCTGGATGTGCAGTGGAATGCAAAAGGTCTGGAAGATATTAATTCTGAAAGCATTTTTATTGGGCAGCGTGAAGCATTGGTGAAACCGGGTGATCATATTGTTACAGATGAAGGCAATTTTACTTCGGCTTACAACAAGGCTGAATGGCAGCTGTCGGCAGACTACGAGGCGCCTTTTCAAGCTCATGCTACAATGGAGCCAATGAACTGCACCGCGGACGTAAAAGAAGGTGCATGTCGCATCTGGGCACCTACTCAGGGAACACTCTGGATTCAAATGACAATCTCCGAGGCGCTTGAGATTCCCATGAAAAACATTGAAATTCACACGACCTATATGGGGTGTGGCTTCGGACGACGCGCAGAAACAGACTTTGTATTAGATGCGGTAGAAGCATCAAAAGCTGTTGGCAGGCCCGTGAAGGTGATCTGGTCTCGTGAAGATGATATGCAGCATGACTTTTATCGCCCGGCTTTTTCCATGCAATTAAAGGCAGGAATTGATAAGAACGGAAAGCCTGTTGCCTGGAAACATCAGCTTGCCGGGCCTTCAGTTGTTCGTCGGTGGGATGTAAGTGCCTTCGATTGGGCTGCAATAACCGGCTCAGACTGGCTCCCGTATTCGATACCCAACTTTCGTACAGAAGCAACCTTTATTCCAACGAATGTTCCGGTGGGATACTGGCGTGGAACAGCAAACTCATATACCCAATTTGCAAATGAGACGTTTATCGATGAAATAGCGACGCGACAACAAATTGACCCTCTTGAGTATAGGCTTGGTTTATTAGAGGATGCACCCAGAGCACGAAAAGTACTCGAAAGCGTTGCTGTTCAGACGCAATGGGGAAGTTCATTGCCCGCGGGAGTTGGGCGTGGGGTCGCGTTGTTTGCCCAAGAGTGGGATGAATTTAAGGTCTATTGTGCACAGGTTGCCGACATTGAGTTATCTGAAACCGGAGACATTCGAGTGCGCCGCATATTTTGCAGTATCGATTGCGGACAGATAGTACACCCCGATACGGTTATTGCACAAACAGAAGGTAGTATTGTCTTTGGTCTTGCTGCTGCTCTTTACGGCGAGATTGAAATTGAGAAGGGGAGAGTGAAGCAAAGCAATTTTCACGACTACCCAATGCCAAAGTACAATGAAGTGCCCGAGATAGAAGTCCGCCTGATAAAAACTACAGAGTTTCCGGCTGGTGCCGGAGAAAAGGCAGTTGGGGCTACAGCACCGGCAATAGCAAATGCGGTTTATAACTTAACCGGGCAACGACTACGCCGTTTGCCATTAAGACTGGATAATACAACAATTAGTTGAGCTTATGTAACTCATCTCCGATGAGCTGATAGTAAAATATAGCATAGTAGTTGAGATTAATCGAAGCTGTCGTGAGTGCGGTGGCTATAGAAATGAACAAAAAAATAATGTCTGGAGGAACGTACCCGGTTTTTCTTGGTCGAACTTTCCGCTTAACACGGAGAGCCCAATATAAGGACTGCACAAACTAAATTTTCCACACGTTTATTGCATTTGGTGGAATTGTGTTAAAACCCTTTAGGAGAAATAACATGAAAAATTTCAAACTGAATATCGATCTTGAAGAACTGAACATCACCGAAGTAGAACTGTTTACTGAAGAAGGCACTAAGGGCATTCCTGCATTCGCAGCTTCCTGTTCGTCAGGTCCTGGTCTCCATAGTTGTGTTCGTGAAGAGAAGCCGGCACCAAACGACGAGTAATCGTTGCTGAGAAGTAAAGCTGATCTACAAAAATACTGTGTCAGGTAGTCAGATACATGACACAAAATCGGTGCAGAACTTAATCTGGTGAAACCGGGTTACGTTTCCTCCAAACATTAAAAACTTAATAGAAATATACGCTCGGCGCAAGTTAAAGAAAAACTGATGGCTTGTTGTCGAAGTGTATTCCTTTTCAAGGCGGTAGACGATGAAGGTCTGGAAGAATGTAAATGTCTATTATTCAAACCTCGACAAGCTTATTCTCGATTGTGTTGAACCGACTATGAATGAAAAGCACGAGCAAATTGTCGATTGGTTTTGGGATAGGCATTATGCCGGCGGAATGCATCTGCGCATTCGCTTTAAGTGCTCACAAAATGAATCTGAGGCGCTTATTGGAGAACTTACAGATGTTTTTGAACGATTTCTCTTGGCTCATCCCCTTCCGGCGCAAAAGTCTTATGACGTTAATCGTGTAGAACAGATGCTGCAAAAAGAAGAGGAAGAGTATACTCCTGAAGATCTGCTATTCCGAACAAATTGCGTCGTGAATCGGCCTTATTTGCGTTTTCAGGAAAAATATCTTTCGCAAGAGTCTGTTTATTTTCTGGAAGATTTTTATTGTGAGGCGAAGCCACTTTGCCTGCAAATGATGCGTTCAAATGATCAAAAAACCGTTAGCATGTTAAAGCTATATTTTCTCACTGCATTGATGTTGGGAAAATCTTACCCCGCTGGTGTGGTTGGGTATCGGTCGCATTGGGAAGGGTTCAGAATGCAAATGGCAGAGCAAAACGTCGGAGTTCTGGATGCCATCGAAAAAGTATTTCGCAGTAATAAAAGTAACCTCGAAGAGTTAATGCTGGTGATCGAAAAACAGCATCGTGGCGAAGAAACCCCTTGCGATTTACTGCTGGAAAGCTGGGGAAAGCTGATAAATAAATATCGCACGAGAGCATTGGAATTATTTGATCGCGGAGTTCCTATTCTCCCGCAATTCAATAGTGAAGAAGAGCTGGATGTTGTTCGCAATAAATACGCGCGGCAAAAGGAAAAAAGCGAGTTTGTAGAAAGGCTATACGAAGATAAACGATTTTTCCTCGCCATAAAAGATAGTCGATCCTTCACCGGAAATCGCATTGTTCTGACCATGCTTTACAATATGGTCGGTTTGCTGGGGCTTAGTATGATGGAAAAATTTCAGCTTTGCTATCTGGCTCATCAAACGGTTGAAAACTATTTTCAGAGTGACTCACTTGAAATTCTTGCCGCTAATATCCGCGAAACCATAGCAGAACATACTGAAGAGAGCACCTAGGGCTCAATTCACAAAAGAGAATATGTGTCCTTTGTCTGCACAAATCTTAAGGCCGGAAGGAATAACAGCATGCGTTTGCTAGCTTTACGAAAATCCGGAGAGTCTTTTAGCAGTGTCTTTAACGTGAAGTCGGATTGTTTCGTTGAACTTTTTCAGAAACAGTCCAGGCTTCAGGAGAAAATCACCTCATTGCAAAACGAACTTGCTGAGTTGTTGCACCACGCTTTTAGACAGAACTACGATCAAAAAGAGCACCGAAGATATATTCTGAAGATAAAGCGCGATATTCATAACCTCCGCCCTGTGAAGCATATGGACGCCTCATTTCTTGGCCACGATTGTCTGGATCAGCTTGGGACGTATTCCAGGCTGGTAGAGGAGAAGTCTGAGGTTTTAAGCCAGCTTAACACAGCTCCACTCGAAGAAATCAGAAATAATATTGGTACACTGCTTCGGAATGAAAAATTTCTGAGTGCGATAGATTATTCGAATCCGGAACTGTTTGCGAAATTAAAAAAGTATCAGACGGGAAGCAGTAAGAAACACTTCTCCAAGCTCGAACGCAGCGTATACAGTTATGGATTACGATTCTTTAGCAAGGCCAACCCACTGTATGTTTTTAGCGAGTTATGGTTTGCCGAAGAACTGGGAATTGAAATAGAGCAGAGCTGTGAGCTTTCGCTTCATATGAATTACATCCTCGGAATTGAAGAGCATTTGCTGAGTTATGCCGGTGTTCAGGAAAAGGATTTGCTTTATTGTCAAAACTCCTTAAAAAGAGAAGAGAAAATAACGTTTATCATTCCAGATGCAAGAGCCAAACGCTATCTTTCGATTTCGTCCAATCCGCTACTCGACAAAATTTTATTTTTTTTTCACCGACAGCTACCCAAAGAAAAAAGTATTGGCAGACTAACAGAATACCTGCACAGCGAATTCCCCAATGAAGATGTCGAAGGGCTGCAAAACTACGTCGCTGCCTTAATAAAAAACAAGATTTTAGTGCGGTACCTGGTTCGCGATTTCAGCAAATTTTATGTCGATCTTGAACAACAGCTTTTAAGTATGGAAAAACAACTGAAGGACTATCAGGAGATCCATCACGGTCACTTTGACTATTCGCAGTTGTCCCAAAAAACCAACGATGATCAAATACTCGACTCCCAACTACGTCATAAGGCTCCTGCGAACTATCGCTCGTTCTATGTGGATTCGTATTTTAAAACTTCGGCTCGGGGGCCGAATGAGAAATCCTTTACGGAAACCCTGCAAGATTTAAAGCAGGTAAAACCGCTCTTCCTGCCAAATGGCAATAACCGCTATATGGCGGATAATATTGTTTTGTTGTTGAAAGATATTCTGGCCGACAAATCGTGCAATTCGATTCCCTTTCTCGACTTCCTGGATCACTGCATTCAAAATAGCGTAAATTTCTCTTCTCTGCCACCTGCACAAAATTCTGCCCGCGAGAGTTTCGAGCAGCAAAGTGCGTTGTTGCAAAAGAAGTTGGCCACGTTACAGGGAGAGCTCGAAAAGCCAATTCTAGAGCAGCTTACCCAAAAATATGATGCACCAAAGATAAATCCACACTTGTGTTTTAACGGTCCATTCGATTATCAAAACCAGCGTTACTATATAAACAATATTTGGGCCGGCAACGGGCGGTTTATTTCCCGGTACCTGATTAATCAGCCGGGCAAGCGAGCCCGTAAACATGCGAACAGTTCTGCCGGACTAAATGTACAAGTGTACGACTTTTTTGATAACTCGAATAAGGGGTATACGGTAACTCCTTTTGATGTCGGCTTTGGCATGAATGCTCGTTTTAAACATTTGTTCAAAGAATGGTTGACTCCGGAGGAAATACAGCTGTCTCTTGATGGAGATCAGGTTATTTACTCTAAAGCCGGTAGCGGGCAGCGTATTCATTTCTATTATCTTGGGTTTGCCTTAATTTCCGGACTTGCAACAGAATACCAGATTCTCTTAGCAAATAAGAATGACTTCTATTTGAATAGCTTCGCCGATTGGATTATCCCGCATGCTGATGCGAACCCTTTTCAACCGGGCCTAACCTATGGACAAATTTGCCTGAGACGAGACCGTTGGTACATCCCGGGAAAGGAAATTCCGGCGCTAATTCCGGCTGATAATACGGTTAGCTGTGCTATGAGGTTGTTAAGCTGGGCTGAAAGAACACTGGATAACTCTTGTCGCTATTACTATTTCCGTACTGCAGGAAATGCAACCAGGTTTGCTCATAAGCCGATGTTCCTGGACGTACAGAATCCACTCAGCGTGTCAAATTTTTATACCCGCATTGCCCAAAACGATCCGAACAGTTTTGTCTGTTTTGAGCGCATGGAACCGCCTATAAATAATCTTTATGAGTATGAGAAGCAAAAATATCTCACCGAAGTTATGCTGGAGGTTTAGACTGTGAAGCGTTGGGTTAGTTATCATGCTTTTTTAACAGAGGATACAGATCGCTATATAACGGCTTTTCTATTGCCGGGAATTGAGCGCATCGGAATACAGATGCCTGAAGTAAAGCGATTCTTCTTTCTTCGCTACTGGGAAGGTGGAGCACACCTTCGCTTGCGCTTTCGCATTGCTGAGGAGGCCGCTATTAAGCCACTCGAAACAGAGCTTCAGCAAACGCTGGATCGCATGGCCAGGTTGAACGATCAGCAGGCGTTTATTCTCTCTGGTTCGGAAAGTCGATCGACGTGCTTGAATCCTCAAAATTTCGTGCTGATGCGCGCCGAATACGATCGGAGCAGTCATTATTTTGGTGAATCGATGGCTTCTGTATACTCCGAACTGATAAACGAACAGACTTCTTATTTGGCGATCGCTATGCTGGATTTCTGTTACGAGTCCGGGATAGACCGCCAGACGCTTGTTATACTTGTAGTCAATTATCTGATGTCGAAGAGCCTGGTAGATTATGAATTACGGCAAAAGTTAATTAATCGAGGATATGAGTTTGCTACCCTGAATACGCAAAAATATTTTACCTCTGTTGCGTTTAAGGCACCTGTGCTGCAAAACAAACAACTCGCGGCGTTAGTCAGGAATAGTGAAGCACTGTATCCGTTCTTTTCTTCAAATACCTACCTCAAGCAGATACTGCGCTTGATTAAGCGGATCTATCATCATAATTACGACGAGTGCATCGTGGTGCATTCCATTCATCTGCTTTGCAATAAGCTGGGTGTCAACTTACCTGCCGAGGCGGCTATTTATGATATCATTAGTTCTTTAGAAAACTTTCAAGTAAACCACCAAACCTGAAACGCAGGATGACACGGGAGCATCATGGATACTGTTAAGAATAATGAGTGGCTTAACGATTCTGAGAAAAAGAACATCAACTGGAACAACATCTTTCGGTTCGCGGCATATTACTATCCATTGCGAAATAAGCTGTTTATTGTGATGGCTCTAGCCTTCATTTTTGCCTTTGCCGCCTATTTAATCCCGGTTGTTTTTGCGCAAACTCAAGCTGCTTTTATTACTGAAAATAGAGATCTCTTTCTTCTGTCTATGCTGGGCTATTTAGGCATTCTTACCTTCCAGAGTGTGATGACGTATAGTATTAAGATTTTGCAAACATCGGTTTTTACATGGTTGAATAAAGACGTTTTACTTCGCTATTATTCCAAATTGCTCAATATCTCAGTTCCCGATTATCTGGCATTTAAAAACCGCACGAATCTGTTTCAGCGAGTGATGGACGTCGTGTTGATAACATCTGATGCGACCAACGTGTTTTTCGGCATTATCATTAGTGGAATAAGTGTCGTTATATTTGGCGGCATTATTTTTTACCTTTCCCCCCTCGTTTTCGCCGTGCTAATTGTCGGAAGCGTCTTTTTGATTTTATCGATGCTTTACTATACGCCAAAGCTGCGCAATTTGCGTCAACGTTGCCTGGCAATTGGCTACCCTCTCGTATCAAAGATGATCGAAATTATTGAAGGTCTGGTTACAATTAAGACACTTACCGCCTCTGTGAGCGTCACTTCGGATATTACCGAACTGATTGATGGTCGAAAGGATGCAGAGTATAATGAAGGTGTAAAATATGCCGAGGCCGACCTGCTCAAGTCCTTTATTCGCAACAGCATTTTGATCGCAGCGGTATCTGTTAGCTTTTATCAACTGCTTATCGGCCAACTTCCAGTATCGGATGTGTTCGCCTTGTACATCTTAATATCGAGCTTTTTAAGCCCTGTCCAGCAGCTTGTCAGCCAATACCTAAAACTCTCTACCATCTCAGTCAATATTAACAAATACATGGAGATTATCGACCTGGAGAATGAATTTGCTGCGCCAATTTCAACAAATGGTAATGGTCGGAGTCATACTAATGGAACAACGCCACAGACCTATAATGGGACACATAAAAATGGTGTTAATACAATATTTAATAATGGTAATGGTCACGCAAATGGTCACCTGCGAGGAAATATTCGCTTTAACGACGTGCGGTTTGGATATGAAGAGTCGCAGTCTGTTTTGAAGAATATTGATGTTGAAATTAGTGAAGGACAACGAGTTGTTCTCATCGGTAAAAGCGGTGCGGGAAAGACAACATTGATGCGCCTTCTCCTTGGATTCATGGAGCCCGATTCCGGCTCTATTTCTGTAGATGGAAAAGAACTTTCAAACCTAATTACCAGCGGTAAGTATCGCAAGCACTTTGGGATCGTCAGTCAAAATGACTTTTTATTCAACGTGAGTATTAGAGAAAACCTGCTTTTTGGATTGTCTGAGTGCGATAAACATGCAGATCTGGAGACGGTGTTAAGGGCTGTTAACCTATGGGATGATATAGCCGAGTTAGAGGATGGTGTAGATACCATTTTCGAGAAAGAACGCTTTTCAGGTGGACAAAAACAACGCCTGATAATTGCACGTGCATTAATCCGCGATCCGGATATCGTTCTACTTGATGAACCAACAACGGCATTGGATTTCGAAAATGAGCGCATCATCGGCGAGGCACTCGAGGCATTGGTGGGTGGAAAGACCTCGCTGACTATTGCCCACAAGCTTTCTACAATTAAGTCGGCCGATTTGATTTTGGTATTAAAAGGTGGTCGAATTGTGGATAAGGGGACGCATAGCGAATTGCTGACGCGGTCAGAATACTATCGCAGTCTTTGCGAATTCAACAGCTTTATTGTTTAGAATCCCTGAAATCTGGAGTTGACAATATGAAAATCTGCCTGAAGCAAAAAGCGAAATCTACTGCAATTTGCATTGCCATTCTTTGCCTGATATCGATTCCGATGAAAGCACAGGAGATACTCATTCCGGTCAAGGGGAAATTGTTGACTGAGAATGGTGAAGCCGTAATGTTTGCTAATATTTTTGTGGAGGGAACAAGCCTCGGCACAATGTCTGATGAGAAAGGGGCCTTTGAAATTTTTTTGCCAAAAGACGATCTTACTAAAAACCTGATCGTTTCTTATATCGGTTATGAGGAGATTATGATTCGCTTAAGTGATCAGAAGGACTTGACAGGTATAGTACTGAAACTTGGCGATGAAAAGTCTATTCGTAACGAGAATGTTTTCGTATATGGAAAGCGTCCGGTACTCAAGACGCGCGGTGTCGAAAAAGATTTTATGTCGCTACTTGTTACCGAGGCCGATGGCGCTGATATAATTGAGGCCAGCTCTAAAATGCCTGGTAGCCAAAAAAAGGACAACGATTCCCGAATTTACTTGCGCGGCGGTGAGTTTTATGAAACGCGATTTATCTCTGATGGTGCTTACTTACTGAATCCTTATTTAACCAATACCGGTTTCGGGGCTATTGGGTCTTATATCGATGCCACTGATGCGAGCACTTACCTGTTTTCATCCGGAGGGTTTTCGTCCCGCTATACCGGAGCATTATCTGGAATTGTCGAAATAAAATCGAGCAATTTTCGGGAAGGTTGGTCCAGTATGACTGTTGCTGCTCTTCCTGAAGGCCTTGTTTTACATCGCGAAATGCCCTTGAGCAAGAGAGTCGGGTTTGCATTTAGTGCCTTTGCATTCGATCAGGATTCGTATTTTCAGGCCAATAAATCTTTGTTTTCAGTAGCAGAAGAACTCGATGTTTTTAGCGATCATCCCAAAGGCTTTACGACCAAGGGGCGTATAAATGCAGATTTAGGCGTGGCAGGACATTTAAAGGCCTCGGCTGCAATTGCCCAAACAGATTATGTGTATAAAATTCGAGTCGTTGGTAATCGCATCGATCTTGCTTCAACAGAAAACCATCGTCATTTCAATATGCTGTACACAAATTTCTTTTCGACGAAGCTTGGGGTCGAAAGCAATGTTGCCCTAACCAACTATGATACGGAGTCGCTTCTAAGCGAAACAAACTGGCGAAACTCGTCAACTTTTTTTCAGTGGAATACGATTGGAAATTACTACTTCGACGAGTCGCGTGACTTGCAATTTGGCATGAATCTGCATGCTCTTGACTTGCAAACAGAACGCTACTTTCTGGATGAGGGGCAGGCCGACTTTAGGCCAGACTTAGCCAGTGGACGAAACCACATTATCCCGCAAAGCGGCATTTTTGCAGATTATAAGTGGCAGTTCAAGGATAAGTTGGGGGTAAATATGGGCGCACGAACTGAACTGCACGGAGAGTCTGTAGTGTTTGATCCAAGAGCCAGTGCATTTTATCGCAAAACCAACTGGATATACAAGCTTTCGGTTGGAAGGTATTCACAGCTGCCACAGTCGCGCTACTATGCTGCAATCAGTGATGTCAATTTGTTAAAACCTGAACGCTCAACTCATCTTATGTTAGACGCGGAGTATGAAGATCCTACCCGAAAACTCTATGCCGGTATGTACTATAAACGATATAGTGATTTGGTTCTAAATCAGGGCGATTCATTTTCTTCAACCGGTGATGGTGAGGCGATTGGCGCAGACCTTCGAATTAACATTAAAACTCGTTTGCTGAGCAAAAGGATTCAATATTCGTTCACCACCTCTCTATTGAGTATCAAGAAACGTTTTCGCCAGTATCAAACGCGTGTTGCTGCGCCCACAGATGTGCCAATGTCGAACTATTTCTTCTTCAAATATTACTTCACCGGAAATACTCATCTCGGATTTATTCACTATCAAAGTGTAGGTCGTCCCTATAGTACTTCGGATGAGCAGCTTCAAAACCGCCGACTACCGTGGAGCCATTCTACGAGCATCTATGGCCTAATAAAAAATAATGTGTCGGATTGGGATTTGTATACCTACATCAGTTTGTCCAACATCTTTGGCGTAAAAAATATTTATGGTTATTCCTTTAGTGAAGATTACACATCACGTATCCCGCAGTACACGGGAGGAATTCGATCATTAACAATTGCAGTGTCGCTATCTAAATAGCGATAGAGATAATTTGGAGGAAATAAAATGCGACGGACAATTATTATTCTGATTCTTTTTACGTGTTTCGGAACGGGTATTGGCAATGAACAAAAGGCAATTACTGTCTGTGTCTGGCAAAGTACGCTTTGGGATGAAGCAGATACGATGCTTCGGACACGCAGTGAAATCTTATTAAAAATGCGTAGTGATAGCGGAAACAGTTCTCTAACTGTTGAACTGGCAATGCTCGACTATAAACTTGCCAGCCTTTATCTACCATCCGACCCTAAAAAAGCACTGCATTTTTTGAACGATGGACTTGAACAGTTGATTACGCTTGAAAGTCCGTCGTCAGACTCTGAGAAACTTTTGAAGCTTGGCCTTCTCTATGGATTATGGGCCAATAAAATACCTCTCGATCAGGCCAACTTTGCCATCATTCTCTCTGAGATGAGCACGATTGCATATGAGAGCAAAAAGATCAGCAAGAAAGATCCTTTCATGTCCCTTCAGAAAGGGAAATCGTATTTCTGGTGGAGACCACAAGATGGCGTTCTTGCACTTACCAAGGCGTTGAATAATCTGACACTTTTGGAAGAGAATGCAACATTGAGACAATTTGTTGAAGAAGAAAGCCTTGTCTGGTTAATTCGATGTTACAACAAGCTGGGTGATTCCATAAAAGCAGAAGAAGCTTATCAACGACTACTAACCCTGAACAGCCGGTATTCCGAAAAGAAGGAGGGAGTATTTGAAATCGCCAGTCGTTGAAGCCTGCGAACCACCTGAACAGATACGTTTACCTCGTGGTAAATATAAGCTGTCCCGTTTTACTTTATTTCGTCCTGAAGCAGATGGCTTTATCATAGAGAGCCCTTTTTCTGCCGAACAGGTTCGATTAAGTGGCTCAACGATCTTCCAGATACTACAAGTCTTTCTGGATGGAGTTGAAATAGAAACAATGTTAAGCGGGGTTGGAGAAAAAGCGAGACCGCTGGTTGAGCGAATAATCGAGAAGTGTCTCTCCTGTGGCTTTCTCATTCCTGTTTCAGATGATGGCATTTCAGAAGATGAAACAGGCGACCTGAAAACCTGGGAATTCCACGACCTGTATTTTCATTCTCGGAGCCGAATCGGCCGTCATCAAAACGCCGTCGGTGGAACCTTCCGATACGCAGAGGAAATGAATATGCCCGGGCTTCTTCGTCAGCCGCCGGTAGGAAAACCCATCGAACTCTTTCAACCAGATATGGCTGCTCTGCAGCAGAGTGATGTATCGCTAACTCAGGCCTTGGAAAGACGAAGGACAATTAGAAATGCAAACGCCGGTTCAGTAAGCTCTGAAGAGCTCGGAGAGTTCTTATACCGTACAAGTCGAATTACATCTGTCGAGAACTATAATAATGGATTCTCCTCCGGACTACGAGTTTATCCGGGCGGTGGTGGAATGTACCCGTTGGAAGTATATCCACTTATTTCCTCATGTAATGGCTTGAAGAATGGACTGTATTATTATCATCCGCTAAATCATAACTTAACAACCATACCTGCCTCCGAAAACTGCTTGGAAAATCTGTTGCGCGATGCCAGGTCTGCTGGTGGCCTGGAGTATAACCCAGCCGTGCTCTTCTTAATAACGGCGCGCTTTTCCCGAACGGCTTGGAAGTATCAATCGATTGCCTATTCACTGATATTAAAAGAAGTGGGATGTTTGTTCCAAACCTTCTACCTGGTTGCTACTGCGATGAACCTGGCACCTTGCGCACTTGGAAGCGGAAATTCAGATTCTACCAGCGAGGCTATTAATCGTAGCTATTATTTGGAGACAAGTGTGGGAGAGTTTATGCTCGGGCCGGGGGCGTGCAATGCAGACTAAAACCAGTTTGACCGAATCAGCTGATTTCTCTCTAAAGGCACTCTTATCGACATCAGGGAAATGCCATTCGTGGCTTAACAAATCGAGTTTACAGCAGAGCCCCTGGGAAAGATTTCAACAACAGCAGGTAGATTTTTATGATCCTGCAGAATTATATCATGAAAATTCAAAGCTACGCCGCTGTTTTTCGACAAAGGACGGACAAGGTATACGCTTTTTCCTTGCCGACCCTCAGATGATTGATGGAACCAGCCAAATTAATAAAACGTATCCCGGCTCAAATAAAATTACTCTTCCCGGAGTGCGTCTAAAGCGAAAGTCTTCAATTGATGAAACCATTCGCTCTCGCCGTAGTTGTCGGAGCTTTAATGGCGAAGCTGCTTCGCTAAAGGAATTGAGTAACATATTACATTTATCGAATGGTGTCACCGGCCAATCAAAATCTACAATTGAAGGACAGAAAGAGATTGTCCAGCACTATCGGGCGGCACCAAGCGCCGGTAGCCTATATTCTACTGAAATGTATGTTGCTGTCTTTTCTGTCGAGACGCTTACTCCGGGGATTTACCACTATAATGTTTTGGGACATCAACTCGAAGAGTTGGATTTGTCGCAACATTTTACAGCAGCCTTTCCAGATTGCTTTCCAATTCACCCGGATACTTTCCAGGTCGATAAGTGTGCTTTTTTGCTCATTCTGTCTTCTGTCTTTCAGCGCAGCACAGCTAAATACGGCAGTCGCGGTTATCGCCTGGCACTGCAAGAGTCGGGACATATTATGCAGAATGCCTTGCTTATTGCCACTGCCCAGAACATAGGAACCTTACCCGTAGCCGGTTACTATGATGACGAATTGAATTCCTGGCTAAAGCTCGATGGCGTTACGGAGTCGGTTGTTTACGTGGCCGGTTTTGGGAGTGCGGAGTCTTTTTGTGGCTAGAAGCTGTTTCCCTTAGTATTTCAACTAATGACGGAGAATCAATGATTTCGCTTAGTGATCTCGACTTAGAAGAGCGGTCATCTATTTACCGCTTAAAAATTCCTTATCGTACTGCTCATATTAATGCGAATCAGGTGGTTATTTGGGCAGGTCTGTGGAGTGGCCCGGGTTTTGTACTGCGAGATAAAAAAGAACAAAATCTGATATCTGATTTGTTATCCACATTGGATGGTCTAAGAACGATTGAAGAGGTTGTGTTGGCTCAGAACAAGGAGGTTCAGTCTAAGGCATTACAATTTCTTATTCTTCTTATCCAGCGCTCAATTTTGGAAAAGATACCGACCAAACCGGCAAATATGGACATATCTCATGCGGAGTTCGAGCAATTCGGAAATTCATTTCGTTCCTTGTCTGTCCTAACCAGTCAGTCTACAGAGTCCGTCTCTGGTCGATTGAGAAATAGCAATGTACTTTTCATTGGCGCAGACTCTCTTGCAATGCGTGCAGCATTACAGTTGGGAAATAGCGGTATTGCGAGTCTTTCGATTCTTGACTACCATGAGATAAACAAATCCGATCTATCAAGCTCCATTCTTTTCGAAAAGAGTATGATGGGAAAAAACCGCGCAGATGTATTAGCCCAAGTGCTTAATGAACATCATCTGGGAACTAAAGCAGTGTCTTCAAGTCGCACAGAATGGTTTTCTCATAAGGATATTGAACAGGCAATGAAGAATTGCACACTCGCCATTGTAGCATCTAACAGCCCGGATTTGCTTCTCTTACAGAGAGTAAATGATGTGGCTTTAAAGCTAAAAAAGCCCTGGCTTGCTGCTTCTTTAGATGGTTTGGAAGGAGTTGTTGGCCCAGCATTTTTTCCTTACGAATCCTGCTGTTTTACATGTTATCAGATGCGATTGGAAAGTAACATGAATAATTTTGCGGACTACGTTCAGTATCGATCCGCCTCCGAGCGACAGCCTCTGGCAAGCCGCAATACAAATACGCTCTCACTAGCCGGGACAATCGACATTCTCGCAGGGCATGTCTCTTTGGAAGTCCTTCGCTGGTTATCTATTGGCACGAGCCGTCTGGCGGGAAGAATACTTCGCCAGGATTTTCGATCCGGGGAAATTGAAACGAACGATGTTTTGAAGCTACCTCGCTGCCCCTCCTGTAGCTTAGTTGCTGAGGAGCGTCCAAATGAACAAATTTATCATACCTATGAACATCTTATTAAGGGGCTGAATATATAGATGGAAACCGATTTATTGATTAATGAGTTCTTTCCACTCAAAAATTTATTACCTCCAGAGAATTTACGTCCTTTCATTGGCAGTCGAGCCGGACTGGTTAAACAGATTATACAAAATGGAATTGAACCCGATGAGGCGCATCTTTTTCATTTGTCAGTAGTTACATCAAACGCGTCGATTCTTCTACAGCAGCCATCACTCGATATTCGTGCCGCCGGAAGCGGCTCGACCTATCGTGAAGCTTTTGGTTGTGCAGTAGGGGAAGTCGTTGAACGATCGGCTCTCGCCTCATATGATAAGAAAGCGATAGTCAGAGGCTCTTATCGCGAGCTTAGCCAAAGAGGGGTTGAGGTTCTGAGTCCAGAGCAACTGGATTTGTTTTCCAAAGAGCAATATACCAATTCAGATTTCTTGTTCGAGCCATTTACCGATACAGCTGAGCTCGGCTGGACAGAAGGAGTTAACTTGCTTACCGGCAAACCTGTATTGGTTCCCGCCCAAGCCGTTTTGATGAGCTATAAACCGTTCCCCGGAGAGGCATTCATTACATACTCCACAACATCTGGCTGTGCTTGTGCAACCAGTATGGAATCTGCGATTATTAAGTGTGTTTATGAGCAGGTTGAAAGAGACGCCGTTATGTTAACCTGGCTGACGAAAACTAGTCCACCAGGTGTAGATGCTGAGAAAATTGTAAGCGCGGCTCTTTTGAAGAAGCTGAATATGCAGAACAATTCAGCCACTGATGTGTATGATCTGCGCTATTTGTCCTATGGAATTGATATCCCGGTATTTCTTGGAATCTTACAAAGGAAGATTGCAGGGAAAAAACGATTGCTGATTGGAGCAGCGGCAAATCTCTGTGCTCAGGCTGCTTCCGAAAAAGCATTACTTGAAACGGCCCAATCAATCCCTTTTTTAAAGCTGATTTTAGCGAGTAATCCCAACCCGGATTTTGCCGGTATTTCGTTCAACGATTTCGAAAAGAATTTACGTTATTATGCAGACGAGAGAAATCAACATCATTTAACGTTTCTTCAAGAAAATAACGACGTCTTTGCAACGGAGAAACTGCCTGACCACAAAAGCAGAACGACAGAGGAAAACCTGACGTTTATTCTGAAAACTTTGAAAAGGAATAATCTTACTCCAATCGCCATCGATCACGGTAATGCTGAATATAGAGATCTTGGCTTTCATGTACTTCGCGTCTTTATCCCCGAATTACTACAGCTTTATACACCAAACGCTCCATTCCTTGGAAATCGAAGAATGCACAGCGTTCTTGGAAAGCTTGGCAAACAAGAAACAGTAAATGATCTCAACCTTCTCCCACACCCAATGCCCTGAGACTGAATATTCTTTTGAGGATGGGCTTCTATCCTGCTACTTAAATTCCCCGATACGAGTAAAATGTACTTTTTCTGTGCAAAATCGTATCAGAAAAAGTTTTTTTAATATAATTTCTTGACATTTTTAAGTTTCTGTTATAAAGTATAAAACAATATCGTTCAAAACGCTCTTTTTTGTTGACATGAATATTTATTCTTTATATGTTGAATATATGAGCTTTTGATCCTCCTCCCAGCCTTCTCGAATTGCTGCGTGTCATTTGAGAAGTGAGGATCCTGGCTATTGTCTTGTAACTTTCTAAAATTATTTTTGTATTTATCCAATTAGATGTATGATCATCTAATGCTAGATTGGAAGAAAATGCGCTGCTTGTCTCGTCTCTTCATTTATGAGAAGCCGGATTATCCCGCTTTCCCTATTGGAAAAGGTAAAAATCTAATGACTGAGTCATCCGGACTCAAAAAAAAGACCCGTTTATCGGTTCAAGGCTTTTGGCGTCATCTTCTAAGCTCTACTCCATCTCTCTCTATTTTAGCCGCTTATCTCTCCGACTGTGTTGGTGTAGTGTTAAATGATTTTTCCTTTCTTGAATTTGCTGAACTCTGTTAAAAGCCGTGTTTCCGATATGAAGCTGCTTCAAAAACGTGTTTTAAAACAGGACGATAAAATGAAAGTTGTTAGTGACCCAATTAAGACGGATTTACTCCTTGAAGATGTCGAGAACATTAGAGGAGAAGAACGAAAAAGACTTGCAGTAGAAATTCATGATGTATTTGGGCAGTTATTAGGAAGTGCACATGTAAATGCTCTGCTTCTGAAGCAGCATGTTGAACGCCAGGATTATAACGCAGTTCTTCGAAAGGTCGACCAGGTAATTTCTCTTGTTGAAAAGTCTCTGCATAGAGTGAAAGATACGGCAGTTCTACTACATACTGAGTCGGTTAAGGGAGATAATATTTTAGAGATTTTCGAACGACACTGTCTGGAATTTACTGAAGAGAGTGGTGTTAACTGTAAAGTGGAGTGTCGGTTAGATCAGAAAGAGATGGGAACAGACTTGGGGACGACTCTTTTTTGCATCTTACTGGAAGGGTTGCGAAACGTCTCAAAACATGCAAACGCCTCTGCTGTAAACGTTACGCTGAGTGGAAACATTGGAGAGTCTATCATCCTCGAAATTAGAGATAATGGAGATGGTATCTCCTCACAACAAACTAAAAATCCGTTTTCACTGGGAATTTGGGGAATGAAATACCGTGCTAATCGTTTAGGTGGAAGCTTTAGTATTTCTTCCGGACAACCAATGGGGACTAATTTACGTGTCGCCTTACCATGGACAATCAAAAGAGTTAATGGGTTCGAATGATAAACATTTTATTAGTAGATGATCATCCTGCCTTCAGGTATGGTGTAAAAGAAATTTTACAAGGTTTCTCGCAGAAAGTAGAAGTTGATGAAGCTGGGAACGCAAAGGCTGCATTAAACTGTGCCTTGAAAAAGGAATATCAAATTGCGTTCCTGGATATCAGCATGCCGGGACGTAGCGGGTTGGACATACTGCAAGATCTTAAGCAATCGACTCCTCAAATAAAAGTTATCGTTCACAGCATGCATGCCGAGGAACAGTATGCTCTAAGAGCTCTTAAAGAAGGGGCTTCCGGATATTTGCCAAAATCATCCAGGTTAGAGCTTTACCATGAAGTGTTGCAAAATGTGCTTGATGGTAAAACATATTTTAGCGCGGCCGTTGTGAATGAATTGTTAACCATGTTAAATCAACCTGATTCCGTTGCTGCCCATCAACTGTTGACAACCCGCCAATACACGATAATGATGTTGATTGTACAAGGTAAAAAATTAATTGAAATCGCGGAAGAACTGTCCATTAGCTTAAGTGCGGTGAGCAATGCGCGCTCGAAAATTCTGAAAACGATGAATCTATCGGGCAATTCTGAGTTAATTCGCTACGCTGTTAAAAACAATCTTATTGAATAATCTCACACCCTTTTTAACTTCTCGCTTTTTTTGTAGTCCTTCCTTTACTCTTTGGTCGTATTGCTAGCCATTGCACGTCGATTTAATATAAAAACACCTGTCATTTATTTACATAAATTCGATTGTTTCTTTTCAATTATAGCATATACATCTTTGCTGCCACTGCGGGATCGTGTATACCCAGAGTGCATTTCTCCAAGCTTTTTTGCAGTGTTCTACCGTTTACATGTCAATTTCCGGCGGCTATATTGGTAGAGTGCCAAAAACGGCAATCTTCAGCGTGGGACATCCAGCTCACCTCCTTCCATTGGAAAGGCGAATTAATGAAGAAAATCCTTATCGTCACACCAAGTAAGCTCGTAAAAAGTTGTAGCTGTTTTCAAAACTCAGCCAGTAATACATCCCGGCTTGAGGTACGTTCAACGGATTGGGAAAATTTACCGGAGCATTTTAGTCCGGATATCTTAATTCTCAAATCGTCAGCAGTGAGCGTAGATTTGATTACACGGATGTTGGTTTTGCAGCGTATGTACCGAAGTTCGGAGTTGCTGCTATGTGTTGAGGAGATTCCTCAATCATTTGGACGCCTGATAAAGGAATTAAAGGTTCAATGCAATGCCTGCTTGCACGACAGCTGTAAGCGACTCGTTCAAACCAGCGTTGATTTAGATTCCCTCCTTTCCAAACTTCTCCAAAATGTAAAAAGCCCCAAATCGATTACAAGACAGTTGATTGAATTATTGAAAGCCCGTCCCTGGGAAGCCAATCTGAGTAGCTTTGCCGAAGATTTAAACATCTCTCCGGATCATGCTTCAAGAGTATTTCGTGGAGATACCGGCTATAATTTCAGGGATTTTATCAACGAACTCAAGCTATCAACGGCGAAAAAAATGCTTGAGGATTATAATGCCGATATCTTTGAGATCGCTCGTAAGGTTGGTTTTAAAGAGGTGAATAGTTTTCATCGCTTTTTTCGAAGTAAGGCGGGTATTTCTCCAAAACAATACTACAAGTCGATTCATGATAGAAAGATGAAGGACGTTATTTAAGGTCGATTACTCACCGAAAGAATATCTCCCCAAAAAATTCCGGACGATGAAAGTCTGGTTTCGGATGATCAACAGGTGCCCATGTAAGCCAGTGAGGGTGACTGGATTTATCCGCACACTTGTAGAAGTTAGCGCGCCAAACGGTGTCTGGAGCAGGACGCTCCACCGAGGCATAGTGCTCAAGAATCGTGAATGGTAAACGGTATTCCACTCCCCAGGTAATGTCGGTTTTTATCTCCTTATTAATACTCCCTTTAAGCGTATGCGCAATGTCTACCTTATTGCGTTCATCCGTGCGAAGAACTACACCCTCTCGCGGTGCCTTTTGCGCATGAAAAAGCATCTTGCCGCAACAGTTCATCTCAAGATTAAAATACCGGGTTGTTTGTTGCCGGCTTGGCGAGAAGAAAAATTCAACGCAACTGTCTTCATATACCGGATCTTCATGCGCAGTTGCCATAGCTCTGACGTATTGGTCTTCAACCCGAAAGATGACGTAAAGCGCTTCACTACAGTAAGCAACTTTAAACTGGACATCGGGGAAATGGTTCGGATGTTCTCCCATATGGTGTGTTAGCGTTTCCGCCCGAATGCTTTTCCAGTTGTCATGCTCCCAATTTGCACTTACCTGATGATGTGATGGCATTCTGCCAGCTATACAGCACATATAAACTTCCTCTTTCTATCAATAGAGACGATTGGGATGAAATAATACAGAATATCAACCCAATATTGCAAAAACATCTACAAAAAATGGGGTTTATTACCTTATTATCTTTTGCTTACGTAAGGTGCTGCACAGTTCAGTTGATCTTGCGCTCCGTATATTTAAGAACCGGTATTATACTACCGATACTGCTAGAGTATGTTAATAGGGGAAACCAATGTCAGGACTGAAACAACTTTTTGTATTTACGACTATTCTGTTTTTGAGTGGAGAGACGTTACTTGCACAGTCACCGGGTGTAATTGACTTAAATAGTTTACCGGATTATGCCGGGCAAACAGCACCGATCTACATTGAGAAAGATAATACACCGCTTGGTAATGCAATCACGAATGAAGGCGCAACACTTGGTCGAGTAATTTTTTACGACAAACGGATATCTGTTAATAATACCATTGCCTGTGCGAGTTGCCATCAACAGCAATTTGCTTTTGGCGATCCGGCAAATGTGAGCACCGGAGTCAATGGTACCACCGGACGCCACTCGATGCGCCTGGTAAATGCCCGATTTGCAGACGAAACAAGGTTTTTTTGGGATGAACGCGCAAGCTCTCTTGAAGAACAGACGACTATGCCGATTCAAGATCATGCCGAGATGGGGTTCAGCGGTTCTCAGGGAGATCCGGCATTAGATTCATTGCTTACAAAAATGTCTCAACAAAAGTACTATCGTGTGCTTTTTGCTGCGGTTTACGGAGATAGTGTCATTACCGAAGATCGAATGCAGAGAGCCATCGCTCAATTTATTCGCAGCATTCAGTCATTCGATTCGCGCTTCGACACCGGTCGTGCCCAGGTGGCGAATGACGGAGCGCCGTTTCCCAATTTTTCGAATCAGGAAAATCAGGGTAAAAATCTGTTTCTTATGCCACCGCAGTTTAACCAAACGGGTACACGTGTAGGTGGCGGTGTTGGCTGTGCCGGATGTCATGGCCCACCGGAGTTCGACATTAACCCTAATTCTGGTAATAATGGGGTGGTGGTCTCCATTGGTGGAGGAACTGATTTTACCAACACGCGTGCACCTTCTTTGCGTGATGTTGTCGATGGTAATGCGAATCTTAATGGATCGCTCATGCACGATGCCGGTTTTCCCAGTTTGCTTTCGGTTGTGAATCACTACAATAATATTCAACCTGCTCCGGGTATTGACCCAAGGCTGACGCCGGGTGGTAATGGACAGAATTTGGCGCTCACTCAAAATGAGAAGGACAATCTGGTCGCATTTCTCGAGACGTTAACCGGATCTGATATATATGCCAACCCAATTTGGAGCACGCCTTTCGATGGTAATGGTGATTTAACAGTTATTCCGCAGGGAACGACTGGTATCGAGCCCGGATCTGGTGAACTGATTGCCGATTTTGTCCTTCGCCAAAATTATCCAAATCCCTTTAACCCGACGACAACGATTGGATATGTGCTGAAGCGAGAAGGCCTGGTGCAATTATCTGTGTTCGATTTGCTGGGTAGGGAAGTTGCAGTTCTGGTAAATCAAAACCAGGCGATCGGTAGCTATAGCAGCGCGTTCGATGCTACAAAGCAACCGGCAGGAATTTATCTTTATCGGCTTAGCTTTAACGGAATTCCTGTGCAAACTAAAAAGATGTTGCTGGCAAAATAAGCCCGGTATTTGAACTGCCGAGGATCATGATCGGCAGTTCATGTTTTCTTCAATTTTCACAGGCTGACCGCAATCACTCCGCAATCAGTAAAATCGAATATATTCCCCATTGATATTCATCTTTTTTAAATGCTATACGGCATGCTTTTTGCCGATTATATCACCAGAAATAGCATTGATTAAATCAATTAAGGGGTTTGTTTTGCAGTTTTCTAAAAAAAGTGTATGGATTTTGCTCACATTAGTGTTTTTCTGGTACAGTTGCGGTTCAGATACCGCAAATTCGCCAAATGATCGCAATTCTGATGATACCGGCTCAGTAACGATTCGTCTCACTGATTCTCCGGCAGATTTCGAAAACGTTTATATTGCTATCGATGAAGTGAGCCTCATTTCCAATGGAAATGCGGTAAGCGTAATTGATACAACCATTCTTGTCGATTTACTGAAGTGGAATAATGGTGCATCTGTCTTAATTGCAACTGGTGACGTTCCCGTCGGGGAATACGATGCCGTTGAACTTAAGATTGGCTATGCGATCGTTCGTGTCGATCAGCAATCTTATCCCGCCAACGTAGACTTAAATGATCAGAATGGCCGTCGGATCAGCTTTCCGATGGATATTACGTCTGGTAGTCAAAGTGAGGTTGTGCTGGATTTTGATGCGTCACGCTCTGTCCGCGAAAGCGGATCCACGAGCAATCCGATTTTTTCCCTACGGCCGAAAATTCGTGCGGTTTCACCTGCAAACACCGGAGCAATTGCCGGCAGTGTGGTCAATCCCGGTAATGGGGCAATGGCCTATGCCATTAGCTCAGGTGATACAATCGGTGGAACAATTATAGACAGATCTGATAATTCTTTTAAGCTGGCATTTCTGCCTGAAGGCAGCTACGTGGTTGCCGTTGAAGATGGACAGGGATCGGCTTACTATCAAACTAACGTAGCTGTGAGTTCGGGTAGCGATAATGACCTGGGTGCACTGACGCTGGAGTCTGCCACAGGCGGAACGTCAGTTTGCGGCAATGGAATATGTGAAGACGGTGAGGATGAAAATAATTGTCCTGAAGACTGTGGTCAGACTACCGGACCGATTTGCGGTAATGGCATTTGTGAAGATGGTGAGGACGAGAACAATTGTCCGTCTGACTGCGGAAATACCGGCCCGAGTGAACACTTCGATACCGAGCGCGCTAAGCCGGGTGTCGTAGGCGCCGTTAGCTGGCGTAGTCAAGCCGAAATTAACCGAGATCATCATGGAAGTAATGACATTGGTGATCCTGCTTATCCGCAGTACGATCCAACTCTTGATGCAGCCAAACTGTTTATTATGGACGGAGAGCCACTTTCCCAGTTGCGTTTTGAGTTTCAGTATGTTTCCGGATCGGTTTGGACACAGCATGAAATTATGCTCGGACCGACATTGTTTACAAATGACTATACGCCGTATGGCATGAAGCTCTGGCGATGGGAAGATCCTGACAAAATTGAATGCACCGATGAAAGACGGTTAACAATGAATGTTGGCTTCGATACGGCTCCGCACGTTTACCACCGTGATGGTTGTCCGATCCCGGAGGGCGAAGTGCGCTTGTGGAATACAGCTGCAGATGCCTGGGATGAACAGCCCGGCGGTGAAACGAGCTGTATTTGGGAAGCAAATACGCCTCACCCTGAATGCTTTCGCTGGGCACCGGGTGTGTGGGTTCGTATGACGTATCACTTCGATTTCGTTGGTAAAACGCTTCACATTTGGGCACGGCGTTTTGATGAGGAAACCACGTATAAGATTGTTGAATTTAGCGTTCCGGATTGGAATAACAACTATGGATTCAGCGTGGCTGGCGCGTGGCTTCACTCAACATCCCGAACGCACGGTAACTGGGATTCGGGTTTACCAACGGCACATATTTACGCCAGAAATCAGATTATTTCGACTAATCCAATTGGCTTCTAGGTTTTTTTGTCTTCAGTGGCGTAATTAATTACGCCACTGAATGGCTGCTTTTTCCCACCGATTTTTTTACCTTTCCTGACTCCATTCGATCCGATTTGATTATGAAAAATCGGTTTGTTCCCTTCATTTATTAATCGTTTATGTGGTTCAAGACGATACTGCTTAGGTAGCTATTTATCCTGGGAGTGGTAGAAGTGAAATCAACATCCGTGTTTAAATCCGATGTCCTTACACGAGAACTTGAAAAAGCAAGCCAATCCGGCAGATTTATTCTTTGGTTAGATCCGTTTCGTTTCGAGTGGTCGGAAGGAATGTATGCCATTTTTGGTTTGAAACAGTCTGAAAAGGCACCGGCCGGAGCAGCCTATTACAAAATTGTTATACCCGAAGATCGAGCATTTTGCCAATCGCAAATCGTTCTCTGTCTGAAAACTGGGGAAAGTAATTTTGTGCATCGTGTCCGTCTGAATGATTCCATACACTATTTGGAAACCCGCCTCTGGCGATCGAAAGAAAACGCGTTGTGCATTGAAGGGATTTGTCGCGACGTCTCGGACTCGGAGGAGTTGTGTCAGAAGTTAAAGGACTCTGCGATTCAGGAGACCATGTGGAAAGCTGCATTGGAAAATGCCGATCAGGGAGTATGGGATTGGGATATCGAGTTTTCAACGGTTTTTTTCTCCGATATCTGGAAACGGATGCTCGGTTATGAACCGGATGAAGTTTCAAATGATCTTGACGAATGGCAGAAGCGTGTTCATCCGGATGATTTATCAATCGCTTATGAACAGATTCAGGCTCACATTGATGGCAAGAGTGACCATTACTCTCTCGAACACCGAATGTTACATAAAAACGGTGAGTATCTCTGGATATTGGCCAGCGGTAGAATTGTTGAACGGAAAGCCGATGGCAGTCCGAAACGCTTTATTGGCACTCATACAGACATCTCGCGTTTAAAGAAGGTTGAGAAAGATCTTAAACGCCTTGCCCTTGTAGCGGAAAAAACTCAGAATGCGGTGGTAATTACCGATCTTGAGGGACGAATTAACTGGATAAACTCTAGTTTTGAAAAAATGACAGGTTATAGTCTGGATGATGTGTCCGGCAAAAAATCTACCGAATTTCGCTATGGCTCAAAGACAAATCAACAAACCGTCAAAGCGATTCAAATTGCAGTGCGAGCTGTTAAAAATTTTGATGGCGAATTGTATTGCTATAATAAATCTGGTCAGGGGATCTGGCTAACCGTTTCTATTGCACCGATGTTTAATGCAGATAAGCATGTCGGCTTTATAACAATTGAGACAGATATTAGCCGACGTAAATCAATAGAAGACAAATTACGACGATCTCAGCGTATGTTGCAAAAAGCGCAGGAAACTGCGAAGATTGGACATTGGCGCTACGATCTTCAGGTACAGAAGCTTGAGTGGTCTGTCGAAACAATGCGTATACATGAAGTAAGCCCGCACTTTGTACCCGAAGTTGAAACAGCTTTGGAGTTCTATCATCCTGATTCGAAGCCGATTGTTACAGCAGCCTTTGAGGAAGCCGTTGCCAACGGAAAGACGTTCGATCATGATCTGAAAATCATTACTGCTGCCAATCGCGTTCTTGACATTCGAACAATTGGAAAACCTGAATATGACTCTGGTGAGGTCGTTGCAATATCAGGAACATTTCAGGATATATCAGCATCGAAAGCGTATGAGAAAGAACTCATTGCAGCCAAGGAAAGCGCTGAAGCTGCCTCGCAGGTAAAGCAGGAGTTTTTGGCGATGATGTCTCATGAGATACGCACTCCTTTGAATGCGATTGTCGGTCTTACTCGACTCTTGTTGGATGAGAAGCCACGCGAAGACCAGCAGGAAAATTTGAATGCAATTGCCTCTTCTTCACGTAGTCTGCACATGCTTATCAATGATATTCTGGACTACAACAAAATTGCAAGCGGCAAAATAGAATTTGCCGAAGTAGCCTTCTCTCCACGCCAAAGGTTTACTGAAATTTGTGATTCTATCCGCCATAAGGTTGAGGAGAAAAGCCTCGATTTTATTGTAGATATCGACCCTGCCATTCCGGAAAAGCTTATAGGCGATCCGAATCGTTTGGATCAGGTCATTTTTAATCTGCTGGACAATGCGGTTAAGTTTACCGTTGAAGGCGCGCTACGTTTTTCTGTTCTTACTACTACGCTTGAAGAATCGGCCTGTGAACTTCTATTTACTGTAGAAGACAGTGGAATTGGGATTACTGACATGCATATTGAGCGAATATTCGAAGGCTTTACTCAGGTACGCTCGGATATGGCGCGAACTGCTGAAGGGAGTGGGCTTGGGCTAACAATTACGCGCAACCTGGTTCAGCTACAGGGAGGGACTATAGATGTAAGAAGTACTCACGGAAAAGGCTCTACCTTCTTCTTTAAGTTGAGTTTTGATATACCCAAAACATCCCCATTGCTGAATAAGAGTCAAATAACGCATAAAAACAGTGCCGATTTCGCGCCACTTCAAAATGTTCGGGTATTGCTTGCAGAAGATAATCGGGTAAATGTTATGGTAGCCAGAAAATTTTTGCTCAAGTGGCAAATAGATGTTGACATTGCCGAAAACGGATTGATTGCTGTTGAAAAGGTTAAAGAGAACTATTTTGATCTGATATTGATGGATCTTCACATGCCGAAAATGGGTGGGCTTGAAGCAACGGCCAACATCCGCAAACTCCCTGACCCGGTGAAGGCAAATATACCGATAGTTGCTCTTACTGCATCTGCATTAATCGAAACGCGCGATGAAATCAGCAAAGCTGGTATTGATGACCATATAGCCAAGCCATTTAAACCGGAAGAACTCCATCAAAAAATATCGCACTATGTAAAATCGTCGCGAAAACAGGCTGAATAACAACTACATAAGCGTACTTTTTCCCCTTCACGCTAGGGTAATTCATGCCAATTATCTATATTCGATCAGATTAAACTTCCCATTACCGATAACAGTTTCGACTTAATTCTTGCCATACTATGCGCTGTGAAACATGGCGCTGTTCTAATTGCTCTATTTTTTAGAATAGATGGCAATTGTGCGAATATATAAGAAAATGAGGAGCTTATGCTGCGCACTCTACCCATTATTCTACTTCTTGCCGTTAGTTCAACACTCTCTGCTCAGCCAGATTGGGTGTGGGGTACCTATAAAGCTTCAGCAAATTATTCAATCCCTTCAGAAGTTTCTGTCGCAACCCTCCTTCTCGAGCGAGATGTGGTAATTAGCAGAAACAGTAATACTGAAACAAGAGTGCGTAAGGTTATCAAAGTCCTGAAAGATGATATTCGCGAGAAAGCAGTTCTTAAGATTCCCACTCATACCTGGCTGGAAATCAAAAAGACGAAGGGCTGGTTATTGCGGAAGGGCGACAAAGCGAAAAGCCTTAAGAAGGAAAACATTGTCGAAATGACGCCCGATGGATATTCGGATAGTCGAGTGTTAATTGCCAGTTTTTCAGATGTTGTTGCTGGTGACGTTATTGCTTATGAGTATACTCTTAAAGAAAAGGGGTGGACCAGTCTGTTTCAACGCATGATCTTTCAGGTTCAGAACCCCGTAAAAAAAACAATTCTTCGACTAAAGATTCCAGTCGGATGGGTCTTGAATCGATACGAACGCAATATGGCTGAGTTTAGCCTTGCAGAGAATGGCAATGTTTTTGAATGGAGAGCAGAAAATTTGGCGTATCGCCCGAATGAAGCCCTGATGCCGCCTTGGGGCTATCTAACTCGCCGCATAGATTTTACAGCTCATAAGCCTGGCTCGCAAGATGAGAGACACTTCAGCAATTGGCAGGATGTTGCAAATTGGTATGCAGAACTTGCCGACAAACAGGATGCGCTCATCCCGACTATAAAAAATAAAACCAGTGAGCTCGTTAAGGGAGCAGCTACGCTGCAGGATTCTTTGGAAGCCATTGCGCGCTTCGTGCAGAGAGATATTCGCTATGAGGCTATTGAGATTAAAAAGGGGCGGTTTATTCCAACAGAAGCGGGAAAAACTCTCCACAACCTTTATGGAGACTGTAAAGATAAAACAACCCTTATGAGGGCAATGCTCAAGAGTATTGGATTGGAAACCTCGGCCGTGCTGGCAAGCGTCCAGTCTGCTGCAAATGATTCTCTGCCGACTCCTTTTCAGTTTGATCATTGTATTATCGCAATCTCAACTGCCAAGCTCCCTTCGGATAATCGCTTTGTCAGTGCTATTCGTAATAACTGGCTCTTTTTTGACCCTACGGATACCGCCACGCCGCTTGGTGAAATACCTTATTCATTGCTGGGGAAGCCGCTTGTAGTTTGTAAGGCGAATATCGATGTGCTTCAGGAATTTCCTTATCAGGATCCGCGGAATCAATTTCGCCGATTCGCAGTGAACGGCGAGTTAACAAGTGATGGTGCTGTTAATATGAAGGTTAAGATTTCTGACCATGGCGGCCGGGCCCAGCGTCAGCGTTATTTTCAGCAGTCTTCCACCGGCTCGGAACTTCGGGACGGACTTGCAGAACATCTGCAGTCTATTTTACCGGGCTCAAGCCTCAGCGATTTTATGGTCGAAGATATGGGAGACAGTATTACCACAAACTTTACGGTAAGCCACACCAACTTTTTGGAATCTGTACCACCATACAAGGTGATGCGATCTTCTATTTTTGCACTTGCCCATATCGAAAAACTACCGCGTGGGAAACGAGTTCATGACATCTGGTTTGGCAGCCCGGCTGAAGTAGAGGTGCGCAACCGTTGGGAATTACCTGAAAGCTGGAAAGTAAATCTCGATACAACGGCTCTTAAGCAAGACATTGGCGCGGTTCAATTAGAGAGCAATGCCAATATCCTGAATAATGTTGTGGTCATAACGAATCGCTATCGCAATAGCGGTAAGATTATTGAAGCAAAAAAATATGGTGACGCCAGAAAATTGAGCGCGAAAGTAGGTAAGTTAAACGCAATGAAGATTCTGATTGAAAAATAAAGGAGCCGGACGTATGAGATTGTGGGTACAAATAATTTTACTCTGTCTTGTGTTTCAGACTGTCGTTTTTGCCAAAAAGTATAAGTTTGCACCGATCCCGGCGGCCGATTGGCTTGTGGAGTTAGACTCGACTAACACGCAGGGGGCAGTTGTATTAAAACATGTATTGAAAGCGAACGATCGCGATTTATTGGACGGTCGGATAATCTATCAGACGTTTAAGCGCATCAGAGTTGCAAGTGAGGCGGGGCGGGATTATGCTAAGGTTACTTTGCCCTTTGTGCATCGCAAATCGAAAATAGAAGAAATACAGGCGCGCTGTGTCTTGCCGGATGGACAAACAATATTGCTGGACAAATCCCAGATAGAAGAACAGGAATTTGTTAAAACAAAGGGTCTGCGAATAAAGCAAAAAACCTTTACCGTTCCCGGTGTAACTACCGACTGCATTATTGAATACTACTATCGAATCCGAACGCCGGAGAGAATAAAAATTTGGAAATTCCAGACCGATATCCCGTTGGTTTATGGCGAGCTCTCCTGGGAGTTTTATCGTGGTAAAGGAGTTCCCTTTGGCTGGGGAAAGTTGTTGTCGGGCGTTTTGACACCGAACTATACGTGGGAAAACTTTAAGAATGTTGAAGTAGCCATGCTGCCGGAAGATAAAGATGATAAAAAGGAGGCACTTTTCCGCGTTCGTAATGTTCCGGCACTTGCCGACGAGCCATTTAGCCCGCCTGATGTCTCGATACAGGGCATTATCCACTTCTACTATAGTGGTGAAGATAAATTAAGCGCATTCTGGCTAAGGGTATCTGGAGATATCGAGGAAAGCTACAATGAGTTCACAAAAAAGGATAAGGAAGCCAAAGCACTCGTTGAGAAATGGCGTATGCTGCCTGATAATGCTGCCAGAATGCGAGCTGCGCACGATTGGCTGCAAAACAATATCGTGAATGTCGACTATTTTGAGGATGAAGAGAAAGACTTCAAAGAAAATAAACACATGAAAGATATGCTGAAGCGAGAATATGGCAGCAGCGTGGATATTAACTTCAGCTACCTCTATTTTTTGCGTAAAATGGGAATCTCGGCAAATCTTGTTTATACACACGATCGGGAAGATAATCCGTTCTTCAAGTCGGTAAAACGATGGCAATTCGACCGTTCCTTTGTTGTCACACCTAAAGGGATCAATGACTATTACTACCATAGTCCCGCGCAAAAGAACGTACCCTATCGTGAAATTCCGTGGTATTATCAGGGGTCAGTTGCTTATCTGATCAACGAGACCGGATACAAGTTCATGAATGTGCCTATGCTGGACTCGAAGAAGAATAAATTCAGTCGGTTTTTGTGGTTGGCTATGGATGATGAGTTTCAGCTTGAGGGAGAGATGCTAGAACGATTTGAAGGGCAATACGGCTATCGCGAGCGACTGTACCTGGATGATTTATCCGAAGTCGAAATTGAAGAATATTTCAAAGAAGACTTCCTGGAACGCTTCCCGATTGGCAATATGGACTCTCTTGCACTGGAAAGCCTGGAAGAAGGTGAAAAGCGTTTGGATGTTAAGTGCAATGTTAATCTGGAGGCAGAAATTCAGGAAGTTGGCAATCGAATACTTATAAAACCGGTCGAGATCATGGGGGCGTATGAGAATCCTTTTATTAGTGCCGATCGGCAAAACGATATCGTCTTTCAGTTTGCCGGAGATGAGATCGAATCAGTGACGCTCAATTTACCCGAAGGCTGGATTGTCGATGCGCTTCCGGAGGCAACGGCAGTTACGAACAGAATCGGCACATATAACTTGGTATTTCAGAGCCTCAATGCCGGAACGAAGATTGCGATACAGCGCGTTTTTAAGCTGAAACATCCCTGGTTAACAAATAATGCTTATAGGCAGGTAGCCAAGCTATTTGCAGCGAGGCAAGCGCAGGAAGATCTTACGGTTGTTTTAAAACCCGCAGAGTAGCGGGTTTTAATAGTTATTGCTTGCTGATTTTCAACCCGGTCAGCAGGTCGTGATTTTTCCTACTGGGTTATCAATACTTTATACAGTGTAACGTTTCCGCCGCTGCTCACCATAAAAAAATAGATCCCCGAAGGCATTGTTCCGGTATTGACCTCCAGAAAGCTCTGGAGGTTTATGGCAGAGTAACGACTTTGCGGTACGCGTTGGCCCAATACATTAAAAATTTTAAGTGAGATATCGGCACCGGTGCTGATTGCATTACTTGTAGCGGTAGAGAGCTCGAGGCTAATTGTTGAGCCAGCCGATAGCGGATTTGGATAGGCTCGTCTTTCACTATTTTGTGGACCACCGGCGTTGTCGGTCGTTCCCTTGAAGTGATTGTCTGCATAATTAAAGGCATCGACCCCGATCTCTATACCCATTAATCGTCCCGGAATGTCGTCTGCCGGTGGATGTATGCCGCCCCAAATTCGCGACAGACTCGTCTGATCAGAAGCATCATAGTAGGTTGCCCACTGTAATGTCATGTCTACACTTGGACCTTTTTCAAAAACCAGGAAATTATTCTTCTCGATTGTAAATTCTCCGATTCCGCCTGGGAAAAACGGATCACCCGTGAGCATTGTAAGCACTTCAGCAGCAGCTCTTGAGTAGGTAGAATGCCCGGATACATAGCCCGCAAATGGTGGTGTGATAAATGAGGGCCGCTGATAGGGCCACCACATCTCGGCAAGTATCCAGCCGACTCCGGCGATGTCATACTCGGGGTTGCCGATATAGCCAGGACCGCGCCATGCAAATAATTTAACTTTGCCGACATTCTGGTCTTGTGAACCTGCGAGCGGGTCTCCACTCTCAACCAACTCAATGTAACCGGGAATTAGCGGCATGCCGGCAGGATGATAATTTGGAAGACCCGGATCGCTGCTTTGGCCATACTCCGCCATTCCGCGAATAGCAGAAATAGGGCGCAGATAATCATACCAACCCTTCACCCCCCAGGCCGAGATCGCACAGTCGTGCATGGCGCCACCCAACATAAAGTAAGATTTAATATCCCACTCCAAATCATCTACAATCGGTCCTTCGCCCCTATAGCGCTTTTCAAGAAGCGGATTATCGCTTACCGTATTCAGAATCGTAAACCAATGTCCGGGAGGCGTCTCTGAGTCCGGACCATCTGCCCAAAACTCCGCTAAGACGCGCGCATAATCTCCGCGAGGAACCATCTGCGTCGTGTATGGCTGCCCCGTGTGAGGATTTAAATCGCGCCCGGTGCCCGGGTCGCCGCCTTCAATTAAATCGTAAAAAGATCGTAGATCTTCAACTGATTCCGGGAAGCTTGTGGTATTGCCAAAGCTTGCCGGAGAAATGTCTATCATGGTATTATCAGCGGGATCTAAATGACTGGACCAGACCGAAACCAGGGCAAAGCCCCACTGATACTCAGCACTTAATCCACCGCCGGTTTGCGGCTCGAGATACGGTGGTGGACCCGGATCGTGATACACCCAAAATGGATTCCCGTTACGGGAAAAAATTGTTCGGTCGGCGGCTGTTAACGCGAAGGGGAAAACCTGCCCCCATTCCGGTCCTAAAAATGCCGGAGTTGAGCCGGGAATGGGATTTCCACTCTGATCAATAAATACTTCCAGCGTTAGCGGTTGCCAGCGATTGGGATCGGTTAAATCAGGGTTGCCGGGCATTGCAGGGATTAGCGAACTATTTACCGGCTCATAGTGACGATTCTCATATTCATTCTCTTCATTCGAGCCGTCGTGTCTGCCAAAGTTGATAAAACAACTACCGATATAATTGCCAAGTGCAGCCGGGGAACCGCTTTGATAGCTCGTTGATGTAAAGTTAATGTCGTAACCTAAGGCTAGCATCAGATTATCAAAGCGCAGCTGAGTTTCAATTGCTCCGGGAGACTCTGCAAATCGATGCGTTAGCAGTCGATATGCAGCATAGCTCATTGCCTCTTCACGCGCATCACGGATATTTGTCGGTTGCGGAAATTCGGCGAGCGGACAGTAAAAATTTTCAACGGTATTGCCCAGCAGAAAAGGGTTGGCAACATCATCAAAAACTGCCCACGAATCATAAAGCGCAGCAGAAGTATGAAATAAATTGCGTGCGTGAACTGTTGGACGGGCAAAATCATCGCGAATGGCTTCCAATAAGACTTCGTTCCATTCCCTTGCCACGCTATGTTGCGCGCTGAGAGGAAGAGTAAAGAAAATGAGAAAAACAATGTAAACTGGAATTTTTAAAATTTTTCTTTTTGCCATGCTGCCTCAGGAACTCCGGTTTAGGATAGCTTTAATAATGCCATCGGCTCGACTAATTATATATTCTTAATATAAGATGAAAGTCTGGACTCTTTAGAAAAATAGTCAATTGGATTATGTCAAGCAAGCGATTCACGTTGCTTTTCTTTGTGATGAATGTCCGACCGGAGTGTCATTTCTTTTCCTTAGAGTTGCTGAAACCGTAAAATGATCTGAGTAGAGACTTTTTTGCAATATATTCTGCACGAAACATGTCTAACTAAAAACGCGTCAGTTCAGATGGATATTAAAGTGTCCGTTCTACTTTAATCTTGATTTTTATGGAATGGCAAATTAATCTGATTGATGATTTGAATTCTAAGATGAGGGATGAAATGAAGTACAACTATATTGCGATAATGCTTCTGTCATTGCTGTTGTTCTCTGCCGATCTAATGGCTCAGCAGGAACGCAGCGGAAATCGTAGCAGACGTGGTGGTGCCATAACAGGTAAAACTCTCGACGCCGCGAGCGGCAATCCAATAGAGTATGCTGAAATAATTCTTTTTAGCGTGCGTGATAGTTCACAAGTAACCGGGACAATAACCGGCTCTGATGGAAAGTTTGACCTTAGACCCATTCGCCCTGGTCGATACGAGGTTGAGATTTTTTTTCTGGGCTATAAAACCCAGCGTATCGCTGATGTTCGAGTAAATCGCAACACTCCATTGGCCGACTTGGGATCGATTCGGTTATCTCCAACTGCAATCGCCTCAGAGGCTGTTGAAGTAGAAGGACGTCGGGCATCGGTATCTTATCAGATTGATAAAAAGGTGATAAGCGTTGATGAAAACCAAACCGCTATATCGGGTAGTGCTGTTGATGTATTGGAAAACGTACCATCAGTTACTGTAGATATCGACGGAAATGTCAGCATGCGCGGCAGCAGCAATTTTCGTGTTCTTATAGATGGTCGGCCAACAATTCTTGATGCCAATGATGCCCTTCAGCAAATCCCTGCGACGAGCATTGAGAATATCGAGCTAATTACCAATCCTTCTGCAAAGTACGACCCGGAGGGTACCGCTGGTATTATCAACATCGTCATGCGTCAAAACCGCAGTGGTTCACGCGGTGGACTCGTTAACTTAAATGCAGGATTGAATGACAAATACGGTGCGGATGTGCTATACGAATGGAAAACCAGCAAGTTCAGCACTACCTTTGGTGCTAATTACCGCCGCCGTTTTTCGATAGCAGATGATTTTGAACGCAATCTAACAACAACTAATGCGATAACCTCTACCGTGCTGTCTGAAGGAGAATCGACTCGCGGTCGGCTTGGCTATGGATTTCGTGGTGCCTTTGCTTACGAACCGACAAAAAATCGCTATTTCTCTGTAAATGTGAGAGTAGGGGAGCGTGGGGGAGAGCGTGAGGCCGATTCGGAATACAGCGAGCAGATTGATAGTAATACTCCGCTGAGTTTTCGCAGTATAACCTCCAGTGATCGTGCCGGCCTATATTATGACATCAACTTAAGTGCCGAACAACGCTTTACCGGTAAAGACCACAAGCTTGTTGCCAGCGCGCAGTTTAGTGAGCGCGATATGGATGAAGAAACAATCAATGAACTGCGTAATGAAAATGGGGTGGCAACAGAGGGACAGCGTTCCACTGAATTTGGTCCCGGAAAACGTTTACGTGCCAAGCTGGACTACACGCGTCCGGTTGGCAATAAGCATCAATTTCAATCGGGCTATCAGCTTGAACGAGGTAATGCACTTGACAATACCGAGCTATACCAGTTAAATCCGGCAAATGGCATCTACGAAATTCAAGACGAGTTCACGAATCTCACCGATTACACGCGAACCATCCAGGCGGCGTATGCCATCTATGGTGGTGAATGGAATAAGTTGGGCTATCAGGCAGGACTCCGTGCAGAATATACCGATCGGGTTGTGAAGTTTGATGAGGCTGGCAATAGCAGCTTTGCGGTTGACCGCACCGATTTATTTCCGAGCATTCACACCTCCTACCAACTGCCAGCAGGCCAACAAATGATGGCAAGTTATTCACGCCGCATCGAACGTCCGCGCGGATGGTACTTAGAACCGTTTGTCACCTATGTGGACGCGTTTAATGTGCGCAGTGGTAACCCGGATTTGTTACCGGAATACATTGACTCGTTTGAACTCGGCTTCCAAACATTTTTTGGACAAAACGTATTCTCTGCAGAGACGTATTATCGGATCGGGGAAAATCGAATTGAACGAGTGCGTTCAGTGTTTGATGAGAACGTTACGCTTAGGCGTCCCGAAAACGTCGGTACAGATTATTCGCTTGGAACCGAGCTGATGCTAAATATGGACCTGCACCGAAAATGGAATCTAAACCTGATGAGCAATATTTACAATTATCGAATTGAAGGTGATCTACTCGGTAGTCCCTTTGAGCGCGAGAGTAATAATTGGAACATCCGATTTAACAATTCATTGCGTGTAAATCGTGATCTTCAAATTCAGGCGAATGTTGGTTATAATAGCGATACCGTTTCATCTCAGGGCCGCCGTGAGGGGTTTGTGTCAACCAGCATGGCTGTAAAGCATAGTTTTATGAAACAAAAACTAAGCCTAACTTTGCAGTTGCGGAATCTTTTAGGGACCGAAAAATATGAGCAGGTTTCTGAAGGACCTGGTTTCTCGACTTTTCGAACATCCGAGCGTGAGAGCCCTTCCGTAATGCTGAATTTACGTTATAATCTGAACAACTACCGTGCTGATCGCGAGCGCCAACGCTCTGGTGGTGGCGATAGCGGTGGTGATGATGAACTATAGGCGCTTTATATAATTCTCATCAAACTTCATCAACTTTATACAATCTTATCACGCCCGGCTTAATGCCGGGTTTTTTTTTACCAAAAACATGGCGGGATTTAAGTAAATAGTGATTTTACCGAAAAAAAGATCAAACGAGGTTACTCTAATGACTGTTTGGAAAAATTGAATACCGGACACACACACACAACACGGAGGTTTTAAATGTCTATCTCAAGAATTTCAGCCAATATTCAGGCGATGCGCGCGCTGAACTCCTTTAACCAGGTGAACGATCGTCTTGGTATGCACCAAGAGCGACTATCTACCGGTCGGCGTATTAACTCGACTGGTGATGACCCAGCCGGTTATCAGTTGGCGAAGAAGCTTGAAGGTCGTCGTCGCGGCTTGTCAGTAGCGATGGACAACGTTGCAAATGCTCAGAACGTATTGAGTATTGCTGAAGGTGGTTATCAGAATATCATGGATATTCTTCAGACGGTTAAAGAAAAAACGCTTCAAGCCGCTGATGGACTTCCCGATTCCAATGCGCGTAATGCTCTGAATGATCAGGTGAGTGCTTTGCTTGCTGAGATCGATGATATTGTTGGTGAGACTACACTTAACGGCAATGTTCTTATTGATGGTACCTATACATCAAGTTTTCAGACTGGTGAAACGGCAAGCGATCAGTTGGGCGTTACGCTTCAGGATGCAGACTCTGCAGCTCTGGGAATCAGCTCTATTTCCCTGGCCTCCCAGGCGAGTGCATCTGCAGCAATATCTACCATTACTACGGCAATTACTACGCTGTCTCAACGAACCCAGGATGTGGGTGAGTACATGCTTCGTTTGAAGTCTAAAGAACGGACGCTTGGAACGGCGATTTCCAACACGGAAAGTATTCGTAGTACCATCGAAGACGCTGACTTTGCGAAGGAACAGATGGAAGTGCTGAAACTGCAGATTATGCAGCAGACGTCGATCTCATCTTTGGCCCAGGCCAATAGTTCGCCGCAGTCGATACTTTCACTCTTCGGTTAATCGGGAACGCAACTATAGCTCATCGGGGCGATGGTTAACCATTACCCCGATGACATTTAACAAAGAAGGTCATAATGCATGGAAGCTCAAGTTAAGCAGTATCAAAAAAAACAAGTCGATCCCTATCTGAAGCAGAAGATAATGTCTGCAACTCCCGAGCAGCTTACAGCCATTGCCCTGGATATTGCGATCTCAGCCTGCTATCAAAAAGATACGGTCAAGGTCAATAGTGTAATATCCGAGTTGATTACCACACTGGATTTTGAGCAGGGAGAGGTAGCACAGACTTTTTTTGAGCTCTACCGATTTATTCGACGTTGTGTCTATAAGAAGCAGATGGATATAGCTGTCGATATGTTAAAAGAAATTCGCGATGCCTGGAATAAAGCCATGAAGATCGTCTGAGGGAGTAGATATGGATATTTCATCAATTTTTAGTTCACGAGATTCAATTGAATTTTTGGTTAGTCAGTATATGTCTCTTGAAGAGCAACCGAGAAACGAATTACTAGCTGATCGAGCGTATTTAGATACTCGAAAATCGGTACTTTCAGAGTTGGATTCGCGCTTATCGACCTTGCAAAACAAAGCAGAGCGTCTAAACGATACGGTTTTTGATTATTTTGCTGCCAAGAAGGCTGCAACAAGTGACTCAGAAAAGTTTACCGTATCTGCTGCATCTGCTGCATCTGTTGGAAACCATTCGCTTTCAGTTGAAAGGTTGGCCATATCAGACACCCGGGTCTCGAATCAATTTACAGATAGTGACACGAGTTTTTCCGGCTTTTCCGGTGATCAGACCTTCACAATTGAAGTTGCGCATCCAACGGATGCTGACCCGGATTATCGTGAGCAGATTAGTGTGACTGTTGAGGCCGCTGTTTTTAGTCAAAGCGATGACGATGTGATCGCTGCAGTAGCCAATGCAATTGACGCGGCAATGGATGCGGCTGTTACAGCCGGAACAATTGATAACAATGAAGTTGTTCAGGCATCCGTTGTCTCTGAGGAGAGCGGTAAGAGTCGTCTTGTGCTTCGTAGCGATCAGGCCGGGTTTGCAAATAGAATTGTATTTGGAAGCAGCAGTTTGTTGGACACGCTGGGAGTCAATACTAATGCCCAGTCTTCCGGCGCTTCAGGTGGCTATATTACCGATCCCGGAACAAGCGCGTCAGACAGCCTCCTGAACAGCAAGTTTACCTTGGATGGTCTGACGTTCTATCGCGACACAAACAATATTACTGACGCCGTTGACGGGGTAACTATTCGTCTGCGGGATGTTTTCACCAGTCAGGAAACAATTACAGTGAGTGCAGATACTGGTGCGGTAAAAGCAGAGCTTGATTCATTCCTCGAATCGTACAATGAAGTTGTAGACTACCTTCGCCAAGGCACTCTGGAGCCAGGTGCAAATGGCCGGCGTGGTGTTTTTGCAGATGATGTGATTTATCGAAGTATGTTGACCGACTTACGTGGAATAATGTCCGGCGTAGTCGGTACTACGCTAACATCGAGCTATGATCGGCTTTACAATATCGGGATTGAGGCAGACTCTGACGGCAAGCTCTCATTTAAGGACACAGATAAGTTGAATGCTGCTCTTGAAACGAATTCTGAATTTGCCGCAGACTTATTCAATTCTGAGGATGGAATTGCTCAGGCTCTTGATGGGTTTATTGACAAGTACGTAAAAGCCGGTGGAACCATTACAGAGAGTAAACAGGGGATTGATACGCAAATCCAATCACTTGATAGCCGAATTGGTTTGCTGGACGAGCTATTAATAAGAAGAGAAACTCAATTGCGCGATGAATTCGCCGAACTGCAGTCCGTAATGACTCGTTTGAATGACCAACAGGCTTTTCTCGGTACTATATTAGCATCATTCTAATGGCAAAATCCTTCTTCAGCTGCCTGAAGAGATAACTCTTGTCAGAACCAGATGAAAGGAATTCTTATGAGTGACCCAATTTCGCCGGATATAAAAGTGCCACAGCGAACAGTGGAAGCAGTACAGCGGATTCAGAAAATCGAATTGAATACCGATGCGCAAAAAAGTGAAAAAGATGAAAACCCTACTTCCGCTGAGACTAAGAAGGTGGTTATGGAAGTAGATTCAGAAGTAATTCTTCACAAGCTTGAAGAATTTGTAAAAGCGTTTAACACAAAAATCGTTTTTAAAGTAGATCCTGAAACAGGATCAAAAATTCAGGTGATGGAGAAAGAAACTGGTAAGCTTATTCGCCAAATTCCTCAGGAAGAGGTGCTCGAATTACGGAGCAAGATAGATGATATAACAGGGATGCTGTTTAACAGGAGAATCTAAGTGGATTCAGTTGATGTAAAACGTAAAAGTGATATGATGCTTCAATTAAATGGTGAGCTGGACAGTTTTCGCGAGTTGGTATCGTTCTCCGGCAAATGGCTGGAACGCATCGATTCTATGCCTCCGGGCGTTATGCAGGAAGTTCTGAATTACCGACAGGAATGGATCAGCCGATTTGGAAACCGGAAAGATGATTGGGTGTCTCTTGCCAGGCAGGCAGGGGAAACATATGCTGCAAATTTCATTGCATCTATGACCAAGGCAGTAGCCGATTTACAGGTTATTGATGAGCAAATTTGCCACTGCCTTGAGGAAAGGCGTCTGAACTATTTGAACCAGATTTCCAGTTTTCAGCAAACGAAACGTAAGAAAGTGGACGTAGATACACAACATTCTGTTCAGGGAAAGCGTGTAGATATTGTTCAGGAGTAAGAAATGGGACCACTAAAGAATATTACTTCTGCAGCGGGAGAGGTACAGAAAAGGGAGAATACCAAGGGTGGAGGTATTCGCCGTGAGCGCTTGAATTCAAGCGATAACAGCGGAAATAAGGGGTCTTCTAAAGGCGATAAGGCCGTGATCTCCGACAGTGCTCGTGAGATGCTGGATCTCAGAAACCGCGCATTCAAGTTATTTGACGCGCTGGAGCAATCTGGTGATGCTGCAAGCCCTCATCAATTGGACGCAATTCGAACCAATATCCTGGAACAAGTTTATCAGGGAGATGATCATCTCGATAAACTGGCAGATATGATTGGACAGTTTTTAGGTGGCGAAAGTGTTGATGGGAATGATACTGAACGATAGAGCTCTGAGGATTGTTTCTTTTATTAACCGTCAATATACGGTGCCAGGCTATCATCTTTCCGGGCGTCAAACTCTTTTTGAACAATCGGAAAGTGCAGAATAAACTCACTACCTTCATCTCTCGCACTGTTGCATGTAATTTTTCCTCCGTTCTTTTCCATCAGATATTTAACCATAAATAGGCCAAGTCCACTACCGTTGCTGTGTTCAGCATGCGAGTAATGTGCGTTGAAAATAGACCTTAATTTTTCGGGAGCAATACCGCTGCCGCTATCCTTTACCGCAACACAAACGTACTCCGAAGGATGACTTTCTCGGAAATACTGGTTGGATTTTTTTCGATATGCCTTCAGATGAATGCCCCCATCAGCGCCCATCGCATCTCTGGCATTCAAAACAAGGTTTAGCAAAACCTGCTGAAAATGGGCGTGATGAAACCGTATCGCGGGTAGCTCATCTTCTAAAGACAATCTTATAGAGAGGCTACCCGGCAAAAATCGTTTTACCAAATTGTGTACTTGGTGAATACTAGCCCGGACATCGATTGCCAGATCATCGAAACTTGATGGTGAGGAGAACGAAAGCAGCTGCTCAATATATGCTGCACTGTCTTGTGAGGTAGTTACAATTAGCTCAAGAAGTTCGCGAAGTGGACTTTCATCATCAACAGAACGAAGCGAGCTTTCAGCAAGCGCACTTATCGCGGTAATTGTATTGCCGAAATCGTGAGCCACACCGGCTGTTAGTAATCCAATAGTGCTAAGTCTCTCTTTTTGCACAGCCTGATCGGTAAATTCTATTGCTGGTGTTGCAGTCGCGACAAAATTATTAGGGGCATGTTCGATCCATTTCTTAGTCATTTTTCTACCTGTCCCATATTTCGAATAAATATTAAGCTCATCTGCAAGTTTATAGAAGGATACCTTTTGCTTTAAGTTAAAGATGTTGGTTCAATAAGGAATAAATCGACTGATCTGTTTTTGTAATTTTATTCAGAACTATGGCCTGGTATGAAATAATGAGACGTATTCCCGGATATGAAAACTAAGGGGTGCTCTGCGTTTCAGAAATAGAATTTGCCCTGTTTCTCCCATGCTATCTAACTCCTGAATCAAGCTGAAAATATTGGATTTTCTGCAAAGATTATCGACACCATTACCACCGACTTTAACAGAAAATAAACCTTCATCTGTTGCCCGAATTTGTCTAAACTCCGTGAAATTACCTGCCGATACTGAGCCTGAAAGCGAGACATCTTTAAACGATTTTTTTGACCAAAGCGTTTTGCTCTCGCACCAATAAATATCACATATCCACTTTTTTCAGACGGGTTGCTATAGCATGAGCTTTAGGCACACACTTGTAGTTCTCGAAAAAGAAGCAAACACTATTCAGATTATTCGTGAACTTGCAGAAGCTGTAAACCTGGTACCCTATTTTATCCTGGGTGAACGCAAAGCAACAACACATTTTGCGAAATCAGAAATAGCTGCCATCATATTGAACGTAGATATTCCATTGAAAAACCCGGTTCAATTTGTCGAGCAATTTGCGGACTTCAATACGAAACAGAAGAAATGGAGTATACCTGTTTTGTTAATTCATACGACACAGCAAAGTCGGGTATTAGCAGATTATCCAGCTTTTGAGTCAGCTAAAAAGATTCGCAAGCCTTTGATTATGGGGGATTTATGTTCTTTTGTCGAACAGGGGTTAGAGGCTGGTTGGAATCCCGAAGTTGAGAACTGGAGAAAAAAGCTGGAATACTATCAAAGTGAGTTAATCGAATTATCAACCTGGGCAGAAACACTAAACCCGCTCATCGATTATTTTGAAGGGTAAGTCTTAAGTTGAAACATCATAGAATATCACTGTCAACTGCTTCGCTAGAGCTTTTTGTCTATATGGATGGTGCTTTACTAATCGGACAATTGGTAAACGGGTTCGCCACCCCGACCGAGCTAAAGCTTGGTCTTATGCGAAGTGGGTTTGCACATGGAATTGTGGAGGCTGGCATACAAGCGATAGGGAGTGGCTCTCGTTCCCAGCACGTACTTGCCAAAGCAGAGACGGTATTTAGCCCTGCTCAAGCCGACTACTTTGTTCAATCTGCTATGACCGAAAAACAAATGCAATCTGTCTGCGGTGAATTGCAAATTAGCAGGTTACACCTCATGCATTCGGTTGAGCACGGACAAACCTTACTAAAAATTAGTCAGCGACCCTCTTATCAACTCATTAACCCTGATGGCTTTATTAAAAAAGAATATCCTGCCAAGTTACAAGCGGACGTCTGGGCTGCAGGTATGAATTCGCAGTTTAATGAAGCCGGAGATACAGTGAGTGCCGAAAAAAATGGTTTGGCTCATTTCGGTTTCATGCATGAAACAATTGTTTCACTGAAAGAAAAAGTTTCTCTTTCGGAACTTTATGATCTTGATAGTGCAGCTTATGGTTCATATTCTCTGGACGCAGATATTGAAAACTCCGGTTCACTGTCAATACCCGGGAGCTTGATTTCAGATAGTGACGTTCTGCTGGAAAATCTGGTTGTTGAAGGGAATCTTGAGGTTAATACAGTCAAAGCTCTACCAATGTCAAAGGAGCCTTTTACTGTTTCCGTAAGCCGTAATATGGTCGTGAGAAACATTGCAAGATGTGATGTCTACTGCGAGTCAAAAGTAGCTGTTTTAGATCGGCTTTCAGATAGCCGTGTTCGGGCCCTAAAATGTGCTGCAGTCAGAGAGATAGTAAATTCAGAAGTGGTTGTCGGTAGAAGTTTATATGTGCGAAACGTTCTTGGTAAAAGCCATCTTAAGATTGGACAAAGTTTTGTTACTTCTCGAAAACTGAAAGAACTCTGTTCCTTTAATGAAAAAATACTCCAAAAACATATTCTGCTGGATTTTGAGATTAAAGAATTGAGAGAAAAAATTGAAACGGCTCAAAATAAGCTGAAGATGCAGTTAGTTAATGCCCAAAAAAGGGCAGCGAAAAATCAAAGAGTTGGTCTGATTCTTCGTAGGCTATATGAGGGTTTTCTCAACTATATCTCGGAACTGGAAGTAAAGACACGGCTATTTGAAGTCAATTTTGATCTGCTGACTTATTTAGCAAGTCTTATTGATATTTATGAAAGTGATTTTAGTGAAGTCGAACCATCGGAAATACTGTGCTTTGGTACAATTGAACCAGGAGTCATTATATCCACTGAAAATCAAAGCTATACCGTCAATCGTACCCTGAAAGAAGTCTCAATCAAGGTCGACACCACTTTAGGAAGTTTTGAAATAGTGCCGCTGACGCCGGAACAGGTAGAACTCGAACAAAATGTTTCTGCTCAAGAAGAGGAGTAAATACGAATGACTCGTCAGAATAAAAATCTTATGAATCTTGCCGGAATCCCGGTATTTGAATCGTCTGTTATACGGGGAAACTCAAATATTGTAAAAGAAGAAAGTCTTATTCAAATTCAAAATGCTTGTATAAATCATAACGGCAGTATCGAAAAGCCGGTTGTTAGCCCCATTGTCAGTAATGAAGATATTGTAGGCCTGGTTGTTTCCTGTACCTGCGGGTCTGAAACAAAGATTCTCTTTGATTCTGTTGCAACCAATCACCAAGCCCTCGAACAGCCTGCGTCTGAAGAAAATAGCGCGCAATAAAATTATTGTCACAGGAGATACTTATGTCTTCCACCACGCTCTTAGGCATATTCACTTCCGTCATTGTTCTGGTCTTTGCAACATCTTCACAAACCGTAACTGTTGATACACTTTTTAACCTTCCCGGTTTAGCAATCGTCCTCGGTGGAACTGCCGCTTCCATTCTCTTTAGCTATTCTACAAGCGATGTTGCAGGTGTGATGAGAGTTTTCTATATCGTTATTCGTAAGCAACAGATTCGTATGGAGCAATACGTACAAGAAATAGGGACATTTGCACTAAAGGCCCGCAAAAAAGGTTTATTGTCTCTTCAAAATGAAGTGCGTAATTACCATGATCCCTTTTTTAAAGATGGTTTGAACATGCTTATCGACGGATTTACAAGCCGGGAGGTACGGCGCATAATGCAACAGAGAATTCTAAATATGCAGTTGCGCGAAGAGGAAGAAGCTCAAATTTTCCGCACTATGGGGAAATTTGCTCCGGCATTTGGAATGTTGGGAACAGTTATTGGGTTGATTGCTATGTTACAACGTCTTTCGGGAAGTTCCATCGAAAATATTGGTTCGGGAATGGCCGTGGCCCTGGTTACAACACTCTACGGCCTGATATTGGCAAATATGCTGTTTAATCCTATTGCGGAAAAGCTGGAAAGACAGACTCAGGAACGCGTTCGCTTAATGAGTATGATTACCGAAGGGTTGACAATGATCGGTGACGAATGGCATCCCAATAAGATAAAGGAAGCTCTTAATGCTTTTCTTCCAGCTGGCAAACGACGCTAGGGAGTGCAATAAAGCGTGAAAGAACATTCGAGCCAAAGTTATGGCAATGTTTCCACTCAGGATGCGGATAGTGTATTGCATCAATTGCGAAAATCAACAAAAAACGATGCTGAAGAGAGCCTTTGGCTGGTTTCCTACGCAGATATGATGACGCTCTTACTAATCTTCTTTGTTCTACTCGTCTCAATCTCTGAAGTAGACTCCAGCCGGTTTGAAAAAGTTGCAGATGGCATCACCGAGGCAATTGGAAAGTCGAATAAGAAAAAAGTTTCTTTGAAAGATCTTGATCGCGAGATAAATGAGTTTATTTCCCAATCCGGTCTGAATAGCGAGCTGAGTTCTGAAGTAACGCCGACCGGGGTTTCTGTCAGTATCGCAGGGGCTTATCTATTTGAATCCGGAAGTGCGAAACTGTCCGATAAGTCTGTACCGTTGCTCGAGAGAATGTCACACTTTGTTCATGATGTGCCGTATGATGTTGCCGTTGAAGGACACACTGATGATGTACCGATTCGATCGACTCAATTCGATTCAAATTGGGAGTTGTCTGCAGCCAGAGCAAGTGGAATTGTGCGCCTCTTTATAAGGCAACGAGTTGCTCCCTCGCGTCTTCGCGCAATAGGTTTTGCTGATACCAAGCCAATTGCACCCGCCAGGGATGTCAATACAGGTAAGATCATTGCTGAAAATCGTGCCAAGAACCGACGGGTTGTTATTCAGTTTCTGGCATATTAAAATTTTTTCCAGCTGATTTCAAAGCGATTCCCAACCTGATTTAACATATGAAATAATTAAGTTGGGTGACGAGTTTCAGGAATTTAAAGCAGAATGTTCAACTCAAAATACGATAGCAAAAAATGAAACGAATACTCGTTGTAGACGACGACAATGCTTTGCGCATTGTAATATGCAAAACACTAACCTCCACAGGATATGAAGTAGAATCTGCTTCGAATGGAGATGAGGCGCTCGAAATCCTTACAACCAAGTGTTTCGATCTGATGATTACGGATTTATCTATGCCCGGGATGTCGGGAATTGAGCTTATAGAAAAGTGTCGAGAGTTATATCCGAATTTAGGATGCCTGATGATTACAGCGTATGCATCCGTGGATAAAGCAGTTGCTGCTATGAAGCTGGGAACGGTAGACTTTATTACCAAGCCCTTTTCTTTAAAACAATTAGAAGAGCATCTTGATCATTTCTTTGAAGTACACCAGTTGCAAGTCGAGAATAAACAATCACCTGCTTCAGTAGAAGATAAAGATCATAAAGGGGAGCTTCTCGGTAATAGCACGGCTATTTCCAAAACGCTTGCGCTTGTAGATATTGTGGCACAAACAGAAGCGACGGTTCTTATTCTCGGTGAAAGCGGTACCGGTAAAGAGTTGATTGCAAGAGAAATCCATGCGCGTAGCCCGCGTGCAAATAAGCCATTTCTGAAAGTTAATTGCGCTGCGATTCCGGAAACTCTCTTTGAAAGCACGCTCTTTGGTCATGAAAAGGGATCTTTTAGTGGTGCGATTAAGGATGTAAATGGAATCTTTGAAGACAGTTGTGGGGGGACGCTGCTTTTAGATGAAATCAGTGAGATTTCAACTTCTATGCAGGCAAAATTATTGCGTGTCTTACAGGAAAAGGTTATTCAGAAGGTTGGAACGAGTAGCGAAACCCCGGTGGATGTTCGGATTATTGCAACCAGCAACCGAAATATGTCAACTATGGTAAAGGAACAGAAGTTCAGGGAAGATCTTTTCTTTCGGCTTAATGTCTTTCCCGTCTTACTGCCCCCACTTCGGGAGCGTGAGGATGATATTATCCTTTTGGCAAATCATTTTCTAAAATTTTACGCTGGAAAGTATTCGGCCACCGCTACCAGTTTTTCGCAAGATGCACTGGTGTTTCTGTCCTCTCAAAAATGGCCAGGCAATGTGCGCGAGTTAGAAAACCTGATCGAGCGAAGTATTTTACTAAATCGACTTGAACCTGTGATCGATGCCGCCGCATTAAATTTTTCCGACTCTGGATCAGCTACAGAACTGTTAAATCCCGCTATGACCTTCAATTTAGAGGCTATTGAAAAGAAGCTGATTTTTGAAGCCCTTGAGGAAACAAACAATCATCGTTCCAAAGCGGCAGAACTCTTGGGAATCAGTATTCGAACGTTACGCAACAAACTAAATATTTATCGTTCAGAGGAAGAAACAGAATCAATTGATGTCATCTGAATGAATCGGTAATCCTTGCCGCTCAATCAGGTAAATTTTGCCGTATTACGTTCACTTATTGCGATAGATGCCTTTCCGTAAAGTGTTGTTTTAAAAGATTTAATAATGTTTTTTGTGTTGATTGAAATGCTTTTTTCTAATCTGGCATTTATTTTGCTTTATTACATGTGAAAAACAATAGGTTCATAGGATATCTAAATTGGTAACGGTTTTAATTAAGGATGATAGTATGAAGATGAACGGTGTTGCACCAGTTGAATTACTTAAGCGTTCCCTTAACGTCTATACAAAGCAGCAGGGTGCAATTGCTGAAAACGTAGCGAATGCAAATAATCCAGATTATCAGCGCCTGGAGACGGATTTTACAAATGAACTACATAATGCGCAGCAAAATCGGCTGAAAACGTCCAGCGGTCGTCATTTGGCAGGTGATAAATTGCCGGTCCCACAGAACGGCGCCGCAGCAGATGAGGCTGTAGATATTACTGTTGAAATGGCAGACCTTGCCGTTAATCAACTGCACTTTGAATTCAGCGCTCAGGCCTTACGCAGAAATTATAGTCTTTTATTATCCAGCATTACTGGAAGGATGGTTTAAAGTGGAAGTTAATGGAATTCTTACTGCGATACGCGTAACTCGCAAGGGACTCTCTACGCAAATGAAGCGTTTGGAAGTGACTTCGGAAAACATTGCCCATGCCGATCGTTATCCGGATGCAAATGGTCAGGTATATCAACGAAAGTCACTGACCGTTACAGAGCCCAATAAGGCAGAAAAATTACGCTTTGGCGAGCATCTTTCTCTCCGTCTACAGAAATCCAGCGGGACACACTTTTCGACTCCCGGCAGTGCCCGTCTTCTTCCGGAGGATAAAAATGCACCCGCCTACGAAATTCAGGAAGATCGCAGTGAAAAACTCGTTTACGAACCGGATCATCCCCAGGCTGATGAGCAGGGGTATGTTCGGACATCAAATGTAAACCTTGTAGAGGAAATGATGAATTTAATGGCTGCCTCACGTGTATATGAAGCAAATGTTACTGTGATGAATTCAGCAAAGCAAATCGCAAAGAAAAGCTTTGAGCTATAAACATCAGATACTCATTACACTTCTATTATTGGAGAACGACGTATGAATATTAAAGCTGCCGCTGTCCAAGCGTATGGAGCAACAACAAAAATATCAGCTGCATTAGAAAATGGAGGAAATAACGCTGTTCCGAATGACCATCCGGCTAATGTTGAATCAGCAGTGTTTGCTGATTCTAATCTGGCGACACATGTCCTGCCGGCGAATTCAATTATTACGGCTCAGGAGCAATTTGTTATCGACCTAATGTTTGGAACTGAAAATACTTCTCTATATGCTGGTCGCATTTCAGACCAGATCAAAGTTGGACTCCTAACAGATGTGAAAGCATAGGAACGTATCATGACTACAATTAATGAAATTCCATCAATTAAGCTTGGGCAACTACTTCAACAACGTGATCAAGCTGCACTACAGCACAATAATAACCCGGTTGGCGTCAGCTTTGGCGAAACGATGCAAAACATGATGAATCAGGTGAATTCGGATCAGATTGTTGCCGCAACTCAGGTAAGCGATGTCGTTCAGGGCAGGTCGGATAATCTGCACGAGGCTATGATTTCGATGACAGAAGCGAAAGTCAGTTTTCAGCTCATGCTGGAAGTTCGAAACCGTTTGCTGGATGCTTATAAAGATATTGAAAAAATGCCGATGTAATCGCTCTGTAGGTGCCATCACTAAGATGGCATCTGCAATTTTCTCAACAGGATGAGTCTATAATTCAGGAAAGAAGCCATGAATCCGTTTGTTGCTAATATCCAGCGTATGCTGGACCGCTATACCAGCCGTCAGAAAATCGTTATTGTCGCAGTTTTACTGGGATTTTTTTCATCGATGGTTGTACTGCTTCTTTGGGCAAATCGCCCCGACTATGAACTCCTTTACAGTAATTTGGATAGTGGTAGTGCCAATGCTATTGTCCAGGATTTGCGAGAGAACAATGTCGAGTACCAGATAGGTAATGGTGGTTCCTCGATCTATGTTCCGCGTGAATACGTTTCCGAGATGCGTTTGAAGTATGTGCAGTCGGACTATATGCAGGATGGCATTCAGGGATACGAATTGTTCGAAACCGGCAATATGGGTATGACGACCTTTATGCAAAGGCTTAATATGAAGCGCGCACTTGAGGGAGAGCTTACCCGAACTATCGGTAATTTACCCGAAGTAAAATCTGCGCGAGTGCATCTGGTCATTCCGGAAGACAGGTTGTTTCAGGATGATAAAAAAGGGTCTGCTTCCGTTGTGCTTCACGTAAGATCCGGCATTAACCTTGGTCGGAAACAGATTAATGGGATTGTTGCTCTTGTCGCGAACAGCGTGGAGAATCTGAGTCCGGAAGATGTCGTTGTTCTGGGGTCAAATGGAGAATTATACAGCAAGACTCAAAATGAAGGTATCGTCGGTGAGGCCGGTGGGCGCTGGGAACTGCAATCTGCAGTGGAGGCTGACTATCGACGGAAAATAACCGAAATTGTTGAGGGAGTTGTTGGCTATCGCAACTCGGTTGTAAATGTGTCGGTGGACTTAAATTTTGATCAAATAGAGCGCACCATAGAAGAGGTAGACCCTGAGAAAGTAGCTTTACTGAGTGAAGAGACTTATTCTGAGGCCGGCGCCGGTGGTGGTGGAAATGCCGAAAGAGTAACCTCCAATTATGAATTGACTAAAAAACTTGAACGCTTTGTTTCAAATACCGGCGATGTGAAGCGCGTTACGGTTGCGGTTCTTGTAAATGGTGTCTACGAAAAACCTGATGGAGCCGAGCCGGATGCTGTGGCCGAATACCGAGAGCGCAGCCCCGAAGAGCTGGCTGAAATTGGCGCTCTGGTGCGAAGTTCAATCGGGTTTTCTGCAGAACGAAATGATGTGCTCGAGGTGAAAAATCTGCCGTTTGAGAAAGATATCCTTACAACAGAACAGCAGTTGTACGACGAGCTTGAACAAAAAAGACAGTGGGAATATTACACATTATACGGTGTCGCAGCTATTGGCGGAATAATCGTGTTTTTCCTTTTACGAATGTTAATGAAAACAGGTTTTAAAGAGCTTTCCACAATTCCCCCGGTAGAGGCGCTTGGTGAAGGTGCAGAAGGTACAGAAGCGCTACCGGAAGGGACAGCTGCTGCGGCACTTGCTGACGGGGAGGCGGTTGAGCAGGAAGACTTGCGTGATAAATATCTTCACAAATTATCGCCTGAAGCGAAGGGCAAGCAGGTTGCCAATGAATTTATGACAAAAGAAGTGGTTAATTTTGTTGAAGAATCACCGGAAGACGCATCCAAGCTATTGCGTTCCTGGTTAGTAATGGAGCAAGAAGGATGACAAATGTAAATCTGACAGAATTAACACCAGCGCAGAAATGTGCGGCCTTCCTCATTTTTGTTGGCGTGGAGCGTGCGGCAAAAATTCTTGGCGCAATGTCTGAGGCCGAGGCGACAATTATATCGCTTGAAATAGCGCAAATGGATAATCTCTCACCTGAAACGTTGAATGGGGTGCTTCATGAGTATTATCAGATGATGATTTCCAATCAATACATTTCTCAAGGTGGGAAAGACTATACGCGGGATGTACTTGAGAAGGTATGGGATACAGATAAGACCAATCGTTTTATGAAGCAGCTGAGTGCCGGAAAGACGGAAGATGTTTTTCAGCTTCTTGAAAAAATGGATGAAAAAGTTCTGGCAGGTCTTTTGGCAAATGAACACCCTCAGACAAATGCACTCATTCTCGCAAACTTGTCGCCGGCAAGATCTGCACAATTGCTTGAGGTTTTGCCAACAGATAGTCAATATGAGGTTGCCTATCGCCTGGCTACCATGCAGCCGACATCTCCTGAACAGTTGAGTGATGTGAAGCTTGCACTAAAGGAGCAACTTAAGTTTGCTCTGCTCGATGATTCGGAAAGAATTGGCGGAGTTGAAGCTGTTGCAAATATTTTGAACTCTGTAAGTGGAACGATAGAAAAAACAATTATCGGTAGTTTACGCGAACGCCAACCGGAGTTGGCATCCGCTATATCGGAATTAATGTTCTCCTTTGATGATATTGTATTGCTTGATGATAAAATCGTTCAGCGTATTCTTAAAGATGTTGATTCGAAAAAACTCGCGCTGTCTTTAAAGGCTGCCAATGATGATCTACAGGAAAAGGTCTTCAAAAATATGTCGGAACGCGCCTCTAAAATGCTGCGGGATGATATTGAATTTCTTGGAGCTGTTCGCCTTAAAGAAGTAGAAGATGCGCAGCGAGAGGTAGTTGAAACGATTAAAAAACTGGAAGCAGCCGGTGAAATACAAATCACCCGCGGCGAAGAAGAATTGGTTGGCTAAAGATGACAATTCATACGTTACAGCTAAAAGAAACAGTACCCGATTTCAGGGCGAACAGGGATTGGATTGCCGGCGACAAAATTCAGCTCGAGGATCTTGAACGGGCTGACAAGCATCACGATAGCCGGGATAGCGCGTTGACCGGAAATTCGTCTACAGGTGCTGGTGGGGTGGATAGCGATGAACTTCGTAAACAAGCCTACGAAGAAGGGTTTCGAATTGGCCAGGAAGCAGGACGAAAAGCTTTGGAAGAAGAAGTTGAGCAGCTACGCGAAACGGTATCTTCTTTGAGTTCCGTTTTCCCTGAAGCGCTTAACGAGTTGGAAAATCCCCTTTTAGATATCGCAAAACGGTTGGCTGCAATAGTTCTGGGGGTTAGTGCATTTGATTCTGACCTTTTTCACAAAGCGATGTTGGAAAAATTGCGCGAAATGATCGGGCGACTTGCCGGACAAAAGCGCTTTGTGCTGGAGCTAAACCCGGATACGCTCCTGCTCATCGACAAGCATAAACTATTCGCATCTCTGTCGGAGACGGCGATCCCGGAAGTTGTAATGTTGCCTGATAAACGTTTAAAGCCGGGCGAGTGCATTATAAAAACTGAAGACTTTTTGATTGATGGGACTTTTGGTAACCAAACCGATTTCCTGGTGGAGCAGCTTATTACCGAGGAAGCCGTATGAGTGAATTATCTCAACGATTCGATACGCTGCTGAAAAAAATTGACACAATCGAACCGTTTGATGTTCAGGGACGGGTAAGCCGTTTAAATGGTATTCTGATTGAAGCGACAGCAATTGGTGGTTCCATCGGGAGTCTTTGTGAGATAGAAACTGCAACCGGCAGAAAAATCGAAGCCGAAATTGTTGGTTTTAAAGATCAGATGATTCAGCTAATGGCACTGGGAACCACTTTGGGAATGGCGCCCGGGAATCCGGTTCGTATAAAGTCGCAGGAAATGACGATTAAAGTGGGCCCGGCGCTGCTCGGCAGGATAATTGACGGATTGGGGAAACCGCTGGATGGACTAGGTGAATTACAGGATGGTGTAGCTTGTTCGCTCTATAATTCTCCACCGGCATCTTTGGATCGCGAGCGGATATCATCGGTCTTTCCAACCGGAGTTCGCGCGATAGATGGTCTGATTACTTTTGGCCGGGGGCAGCGGGTTGGTATTTTTGCAGGGAGCGGCGTTGGTAAAAGCGTGCTATTGGGAATGTTGGCAAAACATGCTCAGGCAGAAATAAATGTGATTGCGCTCATCGGAGAGCGGGGAAGAGAAGTCCGGGAGTTCATTGAGAGGGATCTTGGCGAAGAAGCTCTAAAACATTCGGTAGTTATTGTTTCTACATCCGATAATCCGCCTTCCGTTCGCATAAAAGCTGCGCATTTGGCAACGAGCATCGCTGAGTACTTTCGCACGGCCGGCAAGGATGTGCTTTTAATGATGGATTCATTAACCCGGGTTGCTATGGCTCAGCGTGAAATAGGCCTGGCGATCGGAGAACCTCCGACAACAAAAGGGTATACTCCATCTGTTTTTACCTTATTGCCGGGACTGCTTGAACGCGCCGGAACGGCAAAGACCGGCAGCATTACCGGAGTATATACCGTTTTGGTTGAGGGTGACGATATGGATGAGCCCATTAGCGATGCGGCAAGATCTATTTTGGATGGCCACATTGTTTTGAAGCGGGATCTTGCGGTTCAGGGGCATTTCCCTGCAATTGACGTGCTCGAAAGTATCAGCCGGGTAAAGAATGATGTGCTCACTACCGAGCAGCAGCAAACAACGGTGAGAATACTTGAAAGGCTTGCTGTTTATAAACAGGCAGAGGATCTTATTCGAATCGGAGCATACAAGGGAGGAACAGATCCTCTCCTCGATCAAAGTATTGCTGCCCGGCCTGAAGTGCTGAAGTTTTTACGTCAGCAGCCTGATGAAGCGTCCGACTTTCAGACAACGCAAGAGCAGCTGGCAAAGCTGGTAGCCGGAGGCCAGAAGTGAAGCGCTATAAATTTCGTTTGGAAAGCATTCAAAAGCTGCGTGAACGTACCGTCCGGATGCGCCAGGTTGAACGTGCAAATGCGCAGGCTCTATTGATGCAACATGAAGATATATTGAAAAAATCTCTACAGGAAAAAGAACTCTATCTGTCGAAGACTCAGCAAAGTCGCAAAAATAAAACATTTTTTACTGCTGTTCAACTACAACAACTGAGTGGTGATTTAAGCGTGCTCGATCAAAAAATTTCCGAGCAGTTGGAAGTCGTGAAAGATCAGAAGGAACGGCTAAAGGAAATTGAACATCAGCTGTTGGAAGAAGAAAAAGAGCGAAAAATTATCGAAGAATTACGTCAAAAGGATTATGACGACTTTCGGGAACAGCAAAAACGCAAAGTTGCCGAGGAAACGGATTTTATTGCCGAACGATTAATTGAGCGAAAAAGAGAATGGGAAGAAAACTAACATGATAAAGTGGATACTGTTATCGCTTGGTACTATAACATTAGTTGCTACAATCGGATTGTATGTCACCCTCTCGCTCAATCCACCGCAAAAACCGGAAGCTGCTGATGAGGCTGCTGTAAATGCGGTAGCAGACTCTATGGTTGCTGACACTACCGTTGCCGATTCGCTGCTGACTGAAGAAGAGAAAACAAAGCGAACCATTCAGTCTTTAAAGGAGCAGCTGGCGGAGCAAACCAGAATTGCAGATAGTCTTCAGCTCTTAATTGCCTCATACGAAGAACGCTTAAAGCTGTCGGAAGAAAACATAAATGAACAGAAGATGAGCATAGAAGCATTACAAAGGACCAATACAAATGTTGCAGATCTGGCAAAAACGTTTCAGAATATGAAAGTTGCTGAACTCAAGGCTATTCTACACAGCGTGGATGACAATGCGGCATTGAAAATATATGCAAATATGAACAATCGCTCTCGCAAAAAACTGTTACTCGGACTTTCCGGGCAACGCGCAGCAAAATTGACGGAGAAAATTGTTAGCTCAGTGAATTAACATCGAGGGATAGAGATGAAGACCCCGGGATTGGGTCAGCAGACGACCAGTGCTTTGCATGCAAAGCAACAACATAATACTATAGGCAGCAAGTCAGAATTTGGTGGTTTAATGGGCTTTCTGCAACAATCTGCAATGAAGCTACTTGCCGGTGCGACGCCAAAGACTCTTTCCGTGACGGAACCGACCCATCGCTTCGTCCAGAACAACTCTGACAAAGAGTCGGCAAAAGAGGGTGCTGAAAAAAAGATCCTTCCATCCGAACTTTTAAAGCAATCAGGGCACGATCTCTTGCGTCTTTCTTTTCCGACGGCCGAGTATCAGTCAATGATGTTGAGCCCGGAGAACCTGTCGAGAAATCCTTCCGTCATTTTAACTGAAGACACGTCAGATAATTTGTTCACTGGCGTATCGGATGGAGATGACACGGATGACGTTCAGGGAATCGTTCAAATTAAGAGCAAAAGCGAAGCCGGACCTTTACTACAATCGAGAGAGGAAATATCCGATACTCAGGCGGTTGAACAGACGTTATTGCTTCCACCAGCGTTTTTCCCGCTATCTGATAGTCCTTCGGATGTTCAATTGCCTGATGAAAGCATACGGGAAATTTCACATGCAATAACAGCCATTTTAAATCAGACAGACGGGGCAGCCTCAATAGAAGTGTCTGTGAAGGGGGCTTCACTTATTGCTATGGATATTCTGCCGCAACATAATAAACCACATCATTTTGCAGTTGTGATGCGCCAAAATAATCTTGCAAAACCTGTGCAGCTGGTGAATAGAATAGCAAATGTTTTGGGAGCTTCTGTATCTCCAATATCCGAATTACCCGCGAAAGCAAAGACTTTGGTTCGGGGTAACACGTATGTTGCTTCTGAGAGAAGGGGGAATGCTTCTACTGTCCAAAAATATGCACTGCCAAATATGATACAGGGACCCTCCTCACCTCGAAGTATAAAAAATAATTATGCTACGGGAGAAATACGCTCCGGCAATTCTTCACTTTCCGTTTCTAATTATATGGCGGATGAGGAATCCCCCAAATTAATATTACAGAATCGAATAGGGCAGAGTTCTCCGAAAGAGAAGAGTATTCTAAAAAACGATCTGGTTGCGAATCTTACCGCGGAGAACAATGGAAATTCGCGTGAAAAATTATCGGGCATTGCAAAAGCGCAGATTGACAATGGTTTGAAAGCCGATCAGACCGCTTCGCAAAATAACCGCCAGCCCAGATCGCTGAATGAAAAATATATAGCGAGGGCAAATCATGCGGTTGTTCCCGAGCAACCCGAACCAGATGCGCCTGGCAAAGTAGGGACTGTTTCTTCTGGAGTTTGGAATGAAGCAGTGAGGGAAAGGCCTTTTAATACTCAGCAAAATGTAGCAGCGCCAGTTGTCCGCTCAGGTTCTGAAACACCTTTTTCAATTGACGACACTGTGTTCTCAAACAAGGCTCCGATAACTGAAACCGAAGGTGTTGTAAAGCCTTCAAATAAGCAGAATGGTCTTGAACCCATATTTTCAGATAACGCAATACGGCATGCTCCCCGGCGTCAAACCGCTACGCAAAACCCGCGAAATGTCGCGGTCTCGGATCTCCTGGAAAAGCAGGATGTTTCAGCAAAAACACCACCACCTCCGCTGGAAACAGCAGGGATAGTAAGCTCACTGTCTGAAGCCATTGATATTCGTGTTTTCTATAAACAAAACAAGCGAAGCTACAGCAGCAATGCTCATACGATTCAGCCAAAGAAAGAGCCTGAGATTATCCCATTGGGAAGTGATTTCGATAAGGTTGAGATAGAAAAAAATCAGCCTCTGCGTGTTTCTTCGGATGGTGCTTTTTCAGCAGTTCTTCCCAAAGCGAAACGGGTAAAACAGTTGACAAATGGGCACAAGACTAAAGACGGTATCCCCTTGGGTGGAATTAAAAAGGCGACGCATCTAAATGAACCTTTTGCAAACATTTCTACTCAGAACTCGCTACCGGAAGCGAGTCTAAATCCTGAAGTGGATCCGGGGCCGAAAAAGAAGGTGATGGCTGCTGAAAATAGTATTGATGTATCGACCGATCTGTCGGGGGCAACAAAAGAAGGGCGGGTAACGTCTCCCGAGAAAAGTCTCCCGGGCAGTGGGCCGGGCGCTCTTCCGGCAAAGGTTCGCTATGATTTTATGCGGGCGATTAAACAGGTTATTCATCGTTATCAACAAGAACAGAATCAAGAGCAGCTTCAGTCCAGCTTTCGGGTTCAAACCCAGGCACTGGGTAACTTGGATATTCACATTTTGGAAGATGAAGCGGGATTTCAAATTCAGATTTTCGCCGATCAGGAAGCTGCGCGAAGTCGTTTGGAAAAGGAATTGCCAGCGCTTGAAAAATCGCTGGATGAGTTAAACATCTCTCTTGGCAGCATCGCTGTTGATGTCGGTGGGCAGACGAATAATTTTCGTGAACCACCTCCACGAAAACGAGAGTCAGGGAATAACAACTTTGCAGATTCTGGTGCTTCGCCAGCAGAAGAGGCAACGATAAAAAACCAAAGGTTTGTTGGAACGAATACCATCGAAATATACGTGTAATAAGGAGACGTTTATGGAAATAACAAATGCATTGCAAAGTGCCGGTGTTGGCGGTAACCAAAGTGTATTCCAGGATTCACTGGGAGGAGAAGAGTTTCTACAATTGCTCGTTGCCCAGCTGCAGAATCAGGATCCGCTTTCGCCGATGGAGAGTCAGGAATTCGCGGCTGAATTGGCGCAATTCAGCTCGTTAGAAAAGCTGGCAAGTATCGACGATACTCTGGCTGAGTCAGTCAGCACAGATATCGTATTAACCCAGGCTATCAATAATACGTTGGCCTCTACGTTACTTGGTCAGGAAGTAACTGCTGTTGGAAATACGTTTGCGCTTTCTCCGGGGGAAGACACAGATCTAACGTTCCGGTTGGGAGATTATGCTGAAAGTGTCGACGTGGTTATCTATGATGGAAGTGGAAATGAAGTTCGGCGAATTGATGCGGGAAGCATGAATTCCGGCGAGCACACGATAGACTGGGATGGAAAAGGGCAGGACGGCAGAGAAATGCTTGCCGGCGACTATTCCTTTCAGGTCGAGGCAACATCCGCTACTGGCGATCCGGTCTCTGCTATGACTTTGATTCGCGGGGCCATTAGCTCAATTCGATATGAAAATGGGGCAGCGGTTTTGATTATTAACGGAGGCGAAATCGCCTTTAGCAATGTTTTAGAAATTGCGACAGCACCATAACAAAAAGCGGCAGTCCCTATGAATTGAAAGTTTGAGCGAATGCTCTTTACTCAAGGAAGGCCATAACAAGATTCAATAGTATTGTTGAATTTACCAGGAAGGGAGTAGTAATGTTAAGATCACTCTATGCCGGTGTATCCGGTCTGAGAAATCATCAAACGAAACTCGATGTTTTGGGTAATAATATTGCAAATGTGAATACGGTAGGCTTTAAATCCAGCCGGGTTGTTTTCTCGCAAGCACTTACCCAAGCATTTTCCGAGTCTAAAAACAGCTCTGGTAACGGGTTTCTAAATCCAGTTCAAATCGGATTGGGTGTACAGGTTAACAGCATTGATCGCCTGTTTAACCAGGGAGCTTTTGAAAGCACCGGTAATATGACTGATATGGCGATTGAAGGAGATGGCTTTTTTATACTGTCGAATGGTGACAACTCCTTCTATTCACGTAGCGGCAACTTCTCGTTTGATCAGGCAGGAAATCTTGTTAATCCCAAGGGAATGACTGTACAAGGTTGGTTGCTTGACGGTAATGAAACGGCAATTGGTAGTGCCGGCCTGCAAGATATTCAGATTGATGACAGCATTATGTCTGATGCTCGAGCAACCAGTCGAATCGGTTTATCTGGAAATATAGATGCCAGCTTATCGCCACGCGCTCAGGAATGGACGTTGAGTAATGCGTTAACCACTAAGGCGTTGCTTACCGGAAGCAGTGTTACTGCGCCACTTACTGTTACAGCAGGTGTAAACGATGAGCTCAGTATTGCTCTGTCCGGTAATGGGGCTCCGGTAACTGAATCCTTAACGCTTTCCGCGAACACCTATGCTACGGTAGATGATGTAGTTACCGAACTGAATGCACAGATCACTACTATAGCGGGGCTCGCCGGTTCGGTTGAAGCAGTAAACCGCGGTGGACAAATCACTTTTCGTTCACTGGATGGGGTCGACTCGACGCGAATTGAAGTAGGTAGCGGCACCAATGATGTGCTTGGCGATCTTGGCTTTAGTGATGGTGATACTGCCACAGCCGGTTCAATTGCAACTGAAACGACGGACATTAATGATCTGATCAATGTGAGTACCGACTTCATTACCGGGGATCGTCTTAATATTTCAGGTGCAAATATGGACGGTTCTCAGGTGAGCGGTGCATTTGCGTATGGAACTGACGGGACGACGCTCGCAGATTTTGTAAATTCATTATCTACAACATATTCATCTTCCACAGCCTCACTGGTGGATGGACAGATTGTTTTAACTGATGATGCAGCAGGAGACAGTGAAACGATTATCACCATTATCAGCGATTCTACAAACACCGGTTCAATGAACTTTCCGGGTTTTAGCAGCACTGTTGATGGTTTTACCGGAATGGCTTCAACCTCCGTTCAGGTTTTTGATAGTCTTGGTGGTGGACATAATCTACTCCTGGAGTATACGAAAACCGAGAATCCCGGGGAATGGACCTGGGAAGTAACTGCCGGAGGAGATGAAGAAATTCTGAGTGGAGGCAGCGGACGCGTTCTCTTCAATGAGTTCGGAGAAATGGTGTCGTTTACCTACGATAATAGCGATACTTCTCTTCGAATTAATCCCGGCAATAGTGCTGCTGTTATGGAGATTGCGATTGAAGCAGATGGTGAAGATGGCTTTGCCGGTCTGTCGCAGTTCGACTCAGCATCAACTCTCTATGTTGCTGAGCAGGATGGTCGCACAACCGGACAGCTTCTTGGGCTAAATATTAGTCGTGAAGGAACTGTAAGCGGAGCTTTTTCCAATGGAGAGATCATGAATTTGGCACAGATCGCATTAGCTCGCTTTGGCAATAACAGTGGACTAATTGATTTGGGTGATGGTCTAAACGAAGAAAGCATCTCCTCGGGACAAGCTGAAATTACCGGTCTTGTCGACAATTCCGGGGTGAGTATTGCTGCAGGTGTGCTCGAGATGTCGAATGTCGATTTGTCACGGGAATTTACTGAGCTGATTGTAGCTCAGCGAGGATTTCAGGCGAATGCTAAAGTAATTACTACAGCAGACACGATTCTTGACGAACTTATAAGACTCAAGAGATAATAATTAGCTCATAAATATGCTATCGGAAACAGGCTTCTGTTTCCGATAGCATAAAAGCTTAACTGTTAGGAGCATGCTCTGTGGATTTATCAACATTAATTGGGATTGTTTCAGGTGCTTTACTGGTTCTGATTTCCATTCTTCTTGGTGGAAGCGCAGCGATTTTCGTGCACGTGCCTTCTATGCTTATGGTATTTGGTGGCGCACTTGCTGCTACTCTTATCAGCTATAAGATGGAGCATGTAACCGGTGTAATGAGCGTATTGCAGAAAACGCTGAAAGTGAATCTGGCTGAAAACTCCGCTATTGTTGAACAGTTAACCGAGCTGGCGCGTTTGGTTAGGAAAGACGGAGCACTCGCCCTGGATGAAGAAGTTCGAAAAATTGACGATACTTTTTTACGTGGCGGCCTGGAAATGGTTATTGATGGGAGCGATACAGATACCGTTCGCGAAATTATGGAATTAGAACTTTCCTACCTTATGGAACGGCATAAGCTGGGGCAGGGGATTTTTAACGCATTGGGAATGTATGCGCCCGCTTTTGGAATGATTGGAACTTTGGTTGGGCTAATTGCCATGCTTCAACAGTTGGATGACCCTTCAAATATCGGAGGTGGTATGGCCGTGGCTCTTATCACCACTTTTTATGGTGCACTGGGTTCGAACCTTATTTTTATACCGCTGGCTAAAAAGCTGAAAACCAAGTCAAGTGAGGAAGTTATCTCGAAAGAGATGATTATTGAAGGCGTATTGTCAATTCAACGGGGTGAGCATCCAAATAATGTTAGTAGAAAGTTGTATAGCTTCCTACCGCCAAGTCTTCGCTCTGGAAGCACGGCTGAAGTTGAAGCTGCGAGCGTGGGGTAAAATTAAATGAAGAAAAAAATTGAAGAAGACGAAGAGCTTACAGCCCCATTTTGGATGACAACCTACGGAGACATGGTTACCTTGATGCTGACGTTTTTTATCCTTTTGGTTTCCTATTCTACTATTGAGTTGGAAAAGTTTCGTGGGGCTATGGAATCGTTGAAGGGGGCACTTGGGATTTTTGAGGGGCACGAAAGCCCGCAAAAAAGCCCTTACCTCAACTTTGATACGAACAACTCCTCGCGTAGAGCCGATTTAAATGATCGAGCTAAGCAGATGGAGTCACTCATTCTGGCAGACAGCTTGCAGCATATTGTGGAATTTGAAATATTAGAAAGCGGTGTCTTGTTGCGTCTGGGGCAGGAAGTATTATTTGATGTTGGAAGCGTTGAACTGAAAGGTGAGGCTCATGAAATTCTTGCGATACTAAGTGAGATTCTTAAAGCTGATCTGAAAGAAATACAGGTGGAAGGGCACACGGATGATGTTCCTATTAGCACTACTCGCTTTCCCTCGAACTGGGAGCTTTCTGCAGCAAGAGCACTTAGTGTGGTGCGCTACTTCTTTGAAGTAGAGGGAATCCCGGAGAAGCATCTGGTAGCTGTTGGTCGTGGAGAACATCGCCCACTTGTGGCAAATGATTCACGAGAAAACAGGCGTAAGAACCGCCGGGTTGAAATAATGATTAAATGGACAGACTGAATTTTAAACATGTTCGCTGAAATAGAAGAGGCATTATCTCATGGATGAAAATAATGTAGTTCAAGAGGGCAGTGAAGCCCCAAAAAAGAAGAAACCTATCTTGTTGTACGTCGCAATATTTGCGGCGCAAATAATTGCATCCCTTGCATTATTGTATTTCGTAGTTCTGCCGATGATGAATGGAGAGCCGGCAGAAGGTGAGACAGCCAGCGCTGAAGTAAAACCGACAGAAAAAAAACTTGAACACATATTCAGGCTGGATGGCTTAACCGTTAATCCCAAAAATTCCGGGGGAAAACGATTTGCCGTTTTTGAAGTTGTTATGTCGGTTGATGCCCCTGAAACGGTTGAAACTCTAAAGAAACAAACACCAATTATTAAGGATCGATACATTCGTTACTTTCGATCGAAAACAATTGCCGAGCTCTCGGTTGAAACTGTTATGGAAAAAGGAAGAGATGAATTAAAGCAGCTAACGAATGAGCTTCTGGGCACAGAAAGCGTGAACGAAATTTACTTCACGCGCTTTGTCTTGCAATAATCAAAACAGGGAACAATGAAGAAAATACTCTCTCAGGATGAAATAGATGCTTTAATGGAGAATGTTGCCGGAGGAACGGCAGACTTATCCAATGAAGTCGATGATGCCTCTCTATACGATTTTCACTTTCCAAACTTAATCTCCCGCAATCGCATGCGAGTGTTGGAGGAAGTGCATGAAAGCCTTTGTCGCAATGTAAGCGTACTGATTTCCAATCGGTTGACTACTATGGTGGAAATGGATTTGCTTTCTATCGAGCAAATACGTTTCTCTGGCTTTATGTCTTCCATCGCCACGCCAGGCTGCATATTTGAGTGCGAGATTGAAGCACAGGAAACGAGTTTATTACTGGACTTCTCGCCGCAGTTAGGAATTTATTTTGTAGAGCGAATGCTTGGCGGACGTGGAGATTTTCTGGAGAACGTTCGGGCTGTTTCTCCGGTTGAACAAACGGTAATGCGTCGTTTGATTAATCATATTTCTGAAGAAATTGCCAACTGTTGGTTAGATGTCGATACCTATAAATTCCAGGTCAAGCGTTTCGAAAGTAACCCGGAATTTGTACAAATCTTTCCTGTTGATGAACCGGTAGTAGTTGTTGCTATTGAAGTAAAAATTCAGGGTAGGTCAAGTTTATTCAATATCTGCTATCCTTTTACATGGATCTCGCCGATAATCTCTACACCGGAAATACAACAAAAAATTCTACATGGAAAAAAGGACTTTTCCTCAGAAGAGGTGAAAACTGTTCGATCCAACCTGCTGAATATTCCAGTGCAGCTTAGGGCGGTATTGGGACATAATTCCATCTCGATAGGCGATTTTCTTGATCTAAAAACCAACGACTTTCTTAAGCTCTCGACGAAAATAGATGAACCGTTATCGGTGTTCGTAAATCAGCGACCGAGCTACGAAGCGGTTTTGGACTCCAGCGGTAAGAACTATTCGGTTCGCATTACCGGCGAAGTAGATAAGTTGTCTAAATAAACAAATTAGTATACAACACCAGGGTTTGAACAAATAGAATTGTTCAGCCACAATTCTAAAGCAGAGGATAAAACGTGGCAACAGTAGAAGAGCCGGAAGCTATGGTTGATGAGCAAACAGAAAATAAGGGCACTGCGCCTTCAAATGGGCAAAACTCAAATGATGTTTCTGTTGCTCCACCTCCTGAGGTTTTAACTGAACAGGAAGATCCCCAAAGGGTATCTGAAGAAACGAGTTCGGAGGACTCTGAACATTTTGGTGAGCGCAATGTGTCGATGCTGATGGATGTAGAACTCAACGTTACTGTTGAGCTGGGTAGAAAGCAAATGTCCATAGCAGAGATCCTGAAGCTGGGCAAGGGAACGGTTATTGAACTTGCAAAAGCGGCAGGTGAGCCGCTGGATATCTATATAAATGGTACTCGTATGGCGCGAGGGGAAGTCGTGGTAATTGATGAGCAATTTGCCGTCCGCATTACGGAGTTGGCTTCTCCCAAAGAACGCATAAAGAGTCTTGGATGATGATAAAAGAATCTGCCCCAAATAGCATGAAATGGTTATTTACAATTGCACTGGTTCTCTTGATTGTGCCATTGTCTGAAACAGGAATTTGTCTACAGACAGATACTAGTGTCGAATTGACACCGGCAGACAGCGTCAGTGTTGCGCAGCTGGAAAGTGTGTCTTCTTCTGATCATGATTCTGCTATCTCGGCGTTTCTGTTTAAAGTAAGCTGGGTTACGTTGCTTTTACTCGGCTGCTTGGTCTTGGCTGCAAAACTCTATAAACGCTTTTTGTTCAGAGCCGGAAAAACGCAGTTAATGCAAATTCAGGGTAGGCAGTATCTGGGACCCCGACAAAGCCTGGTGGTAGTAGAACTGGAAGGACGCCGCTTCTTAATCGGCTGTACCGAGAAACATATCCAGCTTGTCTCAGAGCTCGACAGAGCCGAAGTACCATTCGAGTCAGAACAGAATTTTCCGGATGAAAGTACTGGCTTCTTACAAGATATTTCGAGGCTGCTGAAATGACGGTAGGGCGACGCAAAAATAAATTTATGATGCTGCTTGTTCTGGTGTTTTGCCTGGTCATCTTACCGGCGGAGCTCATTGCACAAGGGAGTAACCCAACGCCTTTGCCGAAGGTCACGATAGGTATCGACCAAACGGATAATCCCGAGGAGCTGGTTCCGGCGTTGCAAATACTCTTTTTGTTAACAGTGCTTAGCTTGGCGCCTTCAATTCTAGTCTTAATGACGTCTTTTACACGAATTGTAATCGTGTTTTATTTTTTGCGGCAGAGTTTGTCAACGCAAAGTGTGCCATCTAACCAGATTCTGATCGGTCTGGCACTTTTTTTAACTTTTTTTATTATGCGTCCTGTAATCGATGAGGTTAACGAAAAAGCACTACAACCGTACTTGAATAATCAACATTCTCAACAGGTTGCATTCGAGAAAGCGTTAAAACCAATGCGAGCTTTTCTGCTAAAGCATGCTGAAGAAAAAGATATTCAGCTTTTTATCGATATGCAGGGGATCGCAGTGGTACAAGGTCCGGATGATATTCCGCTTACCAGTCTTATTCCTGCATTTATTATAAGTGAATTAACCAGAGCGTTCAAGATAGGTTTTTTACTCTATTTACCAATGCTGCTGATCGATTTGGTTGTGGGAAGCATCTTGCTTTCGATGGGCATGATGATGTTGCCGCCGGTAATGATATCGATGCCGTTTAAAATTTTGTTATTCGTCCTTGTGGACGGCTGGTACTTACTTATTGAATCACTCGTAAAAGGGTTCGGCTGATGACTTCAGATTACGTGCTCTATATAACGCGCGAAATGCTAATGACGGGAATCTATATTCTTCTACCGATTTTAGGCGTCACGCTGGTGGTAGGGGTTTTGATAGCCATTATGCAGTCGGTAACTCAAATTAATGAGATGACCCTGACATTTGTTCCTAAAGTTGGAGTCGTTGGATTACTGATTTTTCTTCTCTTGCCATGGTTCTTGGAGCTGCTCCGGGCGTTCATGCTGGAAATCTTCCAGCAAATTATTCTGATCGCTCAATAAAGCACCATGTTTCAGGCAATTGATATACTGCGGGAAATATTCCCGATCTATATGCTGGTCTTTACCAGAGTTTCAGGGATGCTATTAACACTGCCTGTTTTTGGCTACCAAACTGTGCCGGGCAAGGTGCGGTTAATGCTGTCTCTGGCAATTACATTGCTCATTGCCATGCCCTTGTCTAAAGAAATGACAATCGCTTATGATTCGCATTGGGAACTTTTTTCCATTATTGGTTCAGAACTTCTTATCGGCCTGATGATTGGGATTGGAGCCCGCTTTATTTTTGAGGCAGTAACGATAGCCGGCTCTTTTATTAGCATGCAGGTTGGTATGGGAATGATGCAGGTGGTCGACCCGAACAGTAGTCAGCAACAGCCGATTGTCAGCCAACTACTGTTTATGGTGGTATTGGTTTACTTTTTAGCCCTGGATGGTCATCACATGCTGTTAGAGGCGCTTTTTAACAGTTTTAAACTGATCGTACCAGGTGCCGCAAGCTTTCAATCTGAACTTGGAGTGCATTTTATATCCGGGGGCTCATTGATGTATAATCTGGCCTTTAGGCTGGCGGCCCCGGCTCTGGTTTTCTTAATACTCATAGACATTTCGCTGGCTTTTGTGACTCGAATGATGCCGCAAGCAAATATCTTCTTTATCAGCTTGCCACTAAAGCTTGGCGTAGGAATGGTTATTCTGATCCTAACCTTAAACATAGTGCAATTGATGTTTGCCTACTTGATGCAGAATTTGGCATTGTTCCTAGATGAACTTCTTCAACTCTTATAAGACAGGAATGTTGATAAGTGTCTTCAAAAGACAGCAAAACAGAAAAGGCCACGCCCAAACGGCGTCAGGAAGCCGTTGAAAAAGGAGATGTTGCTCGCAGTATGGAAATAAATACTGCTGCAGTTATGCTGAGTGTACTCATGGCTTTTTGGTTTGGCGGTGCAGGACTCTGGCACACGCTGAAACTGTATCTGCAAAGTGTTTTTGTCCTGTCGTCTTCAACAGATCTGACGATTGAAACGCTGCCGACTCTGTTAACAGATGCCGGATTAGTTGCCATGAAGCTGTTGGCACCTATTTTATTAACAATTAGCACCTTTAGCATTTTATCTAATATCTCGCAAACGGGACTGATTTTTTCTCAAAAGTCCTTAAAGCCGCAATTTGATAAGCTAAATCCGATGAATGGATTTAAGCGGTTATTCTCCAGTCGCTCGCTGATTGAGACATTAAAGGGGTTTCTGAAGATCGGTATTGTTGGCACTGTAGGCTATTTTGTTCTCATAAAATACATAGAAGAGTATCCGCTGCTTGCTCACCGGTCTATTCCTGAGATTGTCAGTTTCTTGTTTAGCGTAATATTTGAACTCAGTATCAAGGCTGTCTTGGCGATATCAATTCTTGCAGTTATGGACCTGGCATACCAGCGGTGGGAGTATGCTCGAAAGCTGAAAATGTCAAAACAGGAAATAAAAGATGAGCATAAGCAAGCCGAAGGTGACCCGAAAGTTAAAGGTCAGCTTCAGGCGCAGCAGCGTGAACTTATCCGACACCGGATGATGTCCGCAGTACCGGAAGCGACAGTTGTAGTGACGAACCCGACGCACATTGCTGTGGCATTAAAATATGATCCATCCTCGAAAAGCGATGCGCCACTTCTTGTCGCGAAGGGGCAAAACAAGATTGCAGAGCGGATCAAAGAAATAGCCGGTGAAAATAATATCCCGGTAATCGAGAATAAGCCGCTTGCAAGAAGCCTTTTTAAACTTGGTGAAATAAATATGGAAATACCGATTGAACATTATCAGGCAGTAGCGGAAATCCTGACGCTTATTTGGCAAGATCGCGATTTACCGTCAAACAGGAAGGATCAGAACTAAATGTCTGATACTGGAAGCGCATGGAACATTCGCGGTATGGACAGCAACTCGATGCTGGCAATGGGGGTGATCCTCATTTTGGCGGTGATGATATTGCCGCTACCTGCTTTTTTGCTGGATATGTTATTGGTAATGAACATTACCAGTGCTCTGGTTATTATGTTTGTTGCACTTTATGTTATGCGTCCTGTCGATTTTTCCGTATTTCCCGGAATCCTGTTAATTCTGACTCTCTTTCGCTTATCACTAAATATTGCTTCAACACGTCTTATTCTGGGAGATGGATATTCCGGAGAAATAATTGAGGCTTTCGGTAATGTTGTTGTCGGTGGGAATTTTGTGGTTGGTGGCGTCATCTTCCTGATTCTGGTACTCATTAACTTTATTGTGATTACGAAAGGTGCGACGCGTATTGCCGAGGTTTCAGCACGGTTTACTCTGGACGCCATGCCGGGAAAACAGATGTCTATTGATGCCGACCTAAATGCCGGTCTGATTGATGATCAGGAAGCAAAACTGCGCCGAGAAATTATTTCACAGGAAGCAGACTTTTATGGAGCTATGGATGGGGCAAGTAAATTTGTACGTGGAGATGCGGTTGCAGGTCTGTTGATTACCGTGGTAAACCTGGTTGGTGGTTTGCTTATTGGGGTACTTCAGATGGGGCTGCCATTACTGGAAGCGGCAACTCAATACACGCTTCTGACGATTGGAGACGGTTTGATTGCTCAGATTCCGGCACTAATAATCTCAACCGCTGCCGGAATTGTTATTAGCCGGGCCTCTTCGGCTTCGAATCTGGGAACTGATATTCAAAAGCAGATAACGCGCGAACCAAAGGCCATTTTGGTAACAGCACTTATTCTGATGTTTTTAGCAGTAATGCCCGGAATGCCGTTTTTACCATTTTTCACAATGGCATTAATCATGGGGTTACTCGGCTCTCAGGTCGTGAAGGCGCATAAGCAAGAGCTGGAATTGGCTGAAGCGCCTGTGATCGAAGAAATACCGGAAGAAAAGGTAGAAGAACGGATTGAAGAGTTCCTTCATCCCGATGCATTTGAAATAGAAATAGGCTATGGATTAATTCCGATGGTGGATACCGAGCGTGGTGGCAATCTGCTAAATCGCATTACGATGATCCGGAAATCGTTTGCCATCGAAATGGGTGTCATCGTACCGCCAATTCGTATTCGGGATAATATCCAAATGAGTGCAAATGCCTATTGTTTCAAGGTCTATGGTGTAGAAGTCGCCTCCGGAGACGTGATGGCTGAGCATTATATGATTGTGAACCCCGACCCGTCTCAAGGACTCCGCGGTATAGAAATGACTGAACCTACTTTTGGCTTACCTGCACTTTGGGTAAATAAACAGGAAAAAGAACAAGCCGAAATGTTTGGGAATACTGTTGTGGAAGCGGAGGCTGTAATTGCCACTCACCTGATGGAAACGCTAAAGAAAAATTGCTATAAACTGTTGGACAGACAAGAAGTTCAGCGGATGCTGGAGCACTTGAAAGAAACACACTCGGCACTCATTGAGGAACTGGTACCAAATCTGGTTACGCTTGGGATTATTCAAAAAGTATTAAAAAACCTGCTCAAAGAAAGTATTCCGATTCGAAATTTGGTAATGATCCTCGAGACTATTGCCGATTATTCTGTCCATTCAAAGGATGCTGAAGTTTTAACAGAATACGTGAGAAGTTCTCTTGCGGAAACAATTACGGATTTAGTTAAAAATGACAATGATGTTGTTGTGGTTGCCACTCTGGAGCCACAGTTAGAGAGTCATTTTATTCAAAACGTCAAGGCAGGAAAAACCGTTGCCCAAAACCTTGGCTTTATGCCTGATCAGGTGAATAACCTATTTAAAAAATTGGGTGATATGATTGAAAAAGCTGTAGGTATGGGGGAGAATCCGGTGTTGCTGGTTTCACCTTTATTCCGACGGCACATGAAAAGTTTTGTTGAACCTGTTTTTCCAAATCTAACGGTGTTGTCCTTCTCTGAACTTAGAATGGATACTGAGATTAAATCAATAGATATGGTGGGCTACCCGCATGCAAACGAAAACGTACTGGGGTGATACCCTTTCTCAGGCAATTGAAAAAGCCCGGGAAGAATGGGGAAAAGGTATTATTCTCCTCGAATCGCAAAAGATGGCCAATAGTGAACAGAATGCATCTTCCACTTATAAGATTACGGTTGGTGTAGATGAACTTACACAACGGATGAGAGCCTGGCGTCCGCCTACTATTGCCAGTAAGAGTCAACAGCGAATTATTAAGCAAGATGGTAGTGGTGGGTTTAAACAGGTTTTTAAAGAACCCACACCGGATGTTAAAACTAACGCATTTGAAAAGCGCCTGGTCGATGAGATTGCTGCTCTGCGCGCTGAAATGTTGGAGATGCGTGAGAGGACAGGGAAGTTGGTTGCCACAAACCAGCATCTGTCAACGATGCACCAGGAAAAGGATTCTGATGTGCTCAGTAATGCCATTGAGAAAGTTGTAAGTAGTGTATCCGACTGGAAAGATCGAGAAACAGCAGTAATGGATGAACTGAATGCTCTGCGTCACCAAATTAAACAGCTTAAGCAACAGAACACATCCGATGTCTCAGCTATTACTGAACCATTTGCTTTCACATTGGAGAGGATTTGTGATTCCGGTGTTGATAGTGACTTAGCTGAGAGGGTTGTCCGATTGGCAATGCTGAAGATAGAAAACCACGCGACGGTAAAAAATGCTGAAATTCAAGAAGTCGTTATGTCGAACCTTGCGAAGCTCGTTCGTACCTATACCTTTCCGCCAGGTCTTTCAAATAAGCAACAAACTATTTTTCTGGTAGGGCCGACTGGGAGTGGAAAATCTTCTATGGCTTTCAAAGCGGCAATTCACTGGAAAAATGAAGCAAATCGTGATGCCTGCGTAATTTCAGTTGGCAGATCTAAGTTACCCGAGGAGCTGAGCGTACTCGCAGAGCAATCTGGTGTTGAAATACAGCAGGTGCGAACGATTGCCGAATTTGATCTTGCCAGAGAAAAATTTCAAAACAAATCTCTTGTGTTTATTGATATGCCGGGAAGAAGTCCGTTTGCCTTTGGAAGTTTAAATGAGATGGAAATTTATATTAAGCGAGTACCCTCTTCCGAAGTTTTTTTGGTACTGAGTGCAACGTCCGATATGCGTGATTCCTTATTGGCCTGTGGACTCTACCTGCTTGTAGATCCGACAGGGCTTATTCTTACCAAGTTTGATGAAACAACCCGACCAGGTAAAATATTCTCAATTTTAAATGAAATCAATTTGCCTCTGGTCAGCTTTTCTGATAGCGATAAAATGAATGTCGATATCATTCCGGCTAATGTAGACTACTTGTTCGACAGACTTTTTAACTCACATTGAGGTGAAGCAAATGCTAAACAGTCTTTTAGCAAATAAACGCACGGATGCGCATAAGTTGAATGCTCCCAAAATCGTCGCTATAACTAGTGGCAAGGGAGGTGTAGGGAAAACGGTGTTTAGCGTTAATCTGGCTCTCGCCTTACAGCAGCTCGGTAAACGCGTGCTATTAATTGATGCGGACGTGTATCTTGGTAGTGTGGGTATGATGCTGGGTGTTAGTCCGAGGCTTACCCTTGCCGACGTGCTATCAAGTAAAATAAATGTACAAGATGCTATTTTTACTATTTCCGATGGATTGGATTTTATTCCTGCCTGTGGGGGAGCAAATGAACTGTTCGATTTTAACGACAGTATTTTCAGACGTTTCTCAACGGCATTTAAAAATATTGAGGGTAATTATGATTACGTATTGCTCGACACCGGAGCAGGTATTGTTTCAGAAGTGACGTCATTTGTTTTGGCCGCCGATGCCGCAGTGGTACTGGTAACGCCTGATCCGGCTGCTATATCTGATTCATATGCCATGTTAAAGGTAAGCAAGCGATATTGCCCGGGGCAAACATTGTTTTTGGCCTGTAACATGGTCGATTCGTTAGATCAGGGTGAGGTTTTATTTAACAAAATGAACCTGTTAGTTCGAAAGTTTCTGAATGGATCGGTTACAATGGCCGGTATTATCCCCAAAGATAAGCAGCTTCAAGCTTCTGTTCGCGCTCAAAACCCACTGGTTTCAAAAAATCCTCAAGCTGATTTGTCTCGCCGTTTTCGATTAATGGCCAGCAGAATTGACGCACACCTCTCTCGGGTGAAGTTTAACGAAGAGCCATTTTTCGAACGAATTAGTCATAGTCGCTCTCTGAGTCTGGAGTTTTAAGGATGAAAAAAATGGTATACCTGACGTCGGCACTATTGGCTTCTCTTACTTTGATGTTTTCTGTGATTAACGGGAAACGTTTTGTAATTGCGTTTGAGCGAAGTGCAATTGTTTTCCTGAGTACTCTCGCCCTGGTTGTTTTGTTTGCTCATTTGTTAAGTTGGGGGCTAAAAATGACGTCACTAAAAGCTAAGGATAATAAAAGTCAAATGTTGGCAAAAGATAGCGCATTAGAAAATGAACGCACTGGCAGTGAAAATACAGCAACATGAAGAAGATAAGGTCGCGGAATATCTTCAAACCGGAGACCCTGCGATCAAAGATCAAATTATCGAGGATTATTCCCGATACGTTTATCATATCGCGCATCGACTGATCATACCCTCTCATGCTGTCGTAGATCGTCAGGATTTATATCAATGTGGTATCATTGGATTACTGTATGCCCTTGAAAAATTTGATCCTTCACGCGGAGTAAAATTTAAAACATTTGCTTATCCTCGTATTCGTGGAGAAATGTTGGATGTTTTACAAAGAGAAGGATGTCTTACTCGCCTAATGCGTGAGAAGCTGAACAAAATAGAAAAGGCGGTATCCAAACTTTATCACTCTTTATTACGCGAGCCTTCAGTAGATGAAATTTGCGCTGCAGTCGGTATGGACGGTGAAGAGTATTATCGAGTTACAGATGCTGCCGGTCTTATCTATTCGGCCAGAAAATCTTCTGTCGAAGATAATCTCGCACATATCATGGAGGATGAGAATTCTCGCCCCGACAATATTTTGCTTAATAAATCTTTAAAAAAGCTCGTTAAAACTGCGATTAAACAGCTACCGGAGCGCGAAAGCCTTATTCTCAGCCTTTATTTCATGGAGGATCTAACGTTGCGACAAATCGGTGAAGTTCTCAATTTAACTGAGGCACGAGTTTCTCAACTGTTAAATCAAACTATTTTTCGCATACGTACCACAATTGAAGGAATTGAACAATTTACAAACAGTGGTGTGATGGATGATCATTGATGCATCGCCTTCTTTTCGCAAGCGCTTTGAAAAGGGTGAGCGGGTTTCTGGGCATGTGTTGCGTGAACTCCCCGACAATCAGGTAATTCTTCGCCTGAAGGGCAGCAATGTTATTGTGAGTTCAACTCTGAATATCAGAACCGGCATGCAATTGACAATGCGAGTAACACGCATTGGCGATACGTTGGAACTGAGTATAGAAAAAACGATACAAAAGCAAGACTTGCAGCCACCATTTTCCATCACTATTTAACCTGTAACTACCAGCCATAACGTCAGGTTGTCTTGCATGAACACCGATTTACTTCTGAATTCAATAGACCTTTTTGAACGATTCCCCGATATGCTTTTTATCTTTGATGAAGCAGGCGGCCTTCTGCGTCATAACAAAGCTGCATCAGATATGTGCGGTCTGGCTTCAACTAATATACCTCATATAACGTTCGAGGCACTTTTTAAAATGCAGGTGTGGCCGGAAGAATTTCCGGGTACTATCATCGATAAACAACCCGGACAAACCCTTACCATCCCGGCGCGAATCAGTGTTACCAGTATTCCATTGCCGGTTACATTGGTTTTGCAAAGCCTTAAATCAGCAGATGATTCACAGAAGGGAATGCTGGTTGTCGCATATGACAATCGTATGCTCCGTGATCGCCATTTGAAAGACAGGAAGCAAATGTGGCATAGTCATCTGGCGAAGCGTATGCAGTTGCACCAGGATATTGCCTGCCTTACAGCACATGAATTTTCGCAACCGGTTGCTGTTCTGCGTCTTGAAGTTGATGGTATTTTGGCAAAACTACACAATAGCGAGATGGATCAAAACAGTTACCAACTCATTCGATCATTAGATCCGATTCTATTAACACTTGAGCACTTGATTGCAGATCGTCGACAACAGCACGGAACTATATCTGAACATGGCTTTGAGGCCTTTGATTTATGTCCGATCTTACTTCAGGTTGAACACTTTTATCAGCATAGATTTCAGGCAAATAGCCTAAATTTTGTCTTTCAGCGAACTTTAAAAGAGGCTTTGATTTATGCAAATAGCCGGGTGCTATTGCATGTCATCATTGAAATTGTCAGTTTCTTTGAAAGAAAGGCATCCTTAAACCAATTTGCTACAGGTTCTACTCTCACACTGGGACTGACTGAATCAGACAACGGTTGCTTTATATTGGACATTCGTATGGAACGCGACTGTTTGACATGTTCGACTGAAATTAACACGGTATGGTCTGTTGAGCTGGAGTTGCTGATTGAAGGGAGTAAGGAGCTAATGGCAGCATTTGGAATCCTGGTTTATAGCACGAATGCTCAAAAGTGTTCCACGGTCGTTTTATCGCTGCCACAACACTTTACTGACGAACGTGAACATCTTAATTCAATGGTTGGTGAGATTGCCGAATACTGCGATACGGAAGGTGAATAACATGACAAAACCGGAAGCAATTTCTTCTGCTCGTCTCAAAGACCTCTCAATAAAACTTCAGGATCTTTCACGGAAACCTGGGCAGGATTTTTGGAAAGCGCTTATTAAGGCCGTTCGCAACTATATTCCATATGATTGCTGCACGCTAACGGGTTTGGAAGGTTTGGAACATTCGGACTTTGTCGTGCTTAGTCAGTGGGGAGAAAAAGCTGTAGAATTCCTCGATTCGAATGATACCTTCAGTTCCGAAAAAGGCATTGCATATGCGTTACGCTGTGGCAACCCAATTGTTATAAATTCCGAAGCTATCGGTGCCGGGCAATTTTGCTCTACACTGTTTTTACCTCTTCTGTTTGCGAAGATGCCTTTGGGAATTTTGAAATTCGGTTCCTACCTCACAGGCACGTATTCTATGGTTTTGCGCGAGAGCTATTTACAAACAGCTACAGGAATAGCCTCGGCATCATACTGTTACTATCTTCACCAACAGCTTAACTCGCGCGAAAAACAGGTGGATAGTTTACTATTACGCATTAACAACTCTCAACCGGAACCTGCTTCCCTGACTCCATCCTCACAGCTTTTGGCGGTGCAAAAACTTACTGCGCTGTTACCCCATATTGTAGAGAGCCGCAATCAAAAAAAATTGCGTCAGGTGGCTCAGTTGCTTTCAAAAAGCGTAGATAAAATAATGCTTGAAGCCGCTACCGAGTAGCTTCCTTTACATCACTTTATAGAAAATACTTCCTACCGACTACCCAACCGGACAGTTTTTCCTCCAGAGCGGCAAAAAGTGCAGTACAGATGCGGCAATATTGCATGAGCTTGTTCATTTCTTTTGCTCTAAGGTTCTTTTAAACAGTGGTTTAGGTTGTTTTGTGTCTTCCTCTGGCATAGAGCTTGCTCTAAAGCAGATAGAATAACCAAATGCCGAAAGACATGCGTATGAACATGGAACTTGCAAAGTTGAAGGCCTCGCTGATCGGGCAGGTACGCAAAAATGAAATTGTGGCTAATAATTTAGCCAACATTAATACCACCGGTTTTAAGAAGGATCGCCTATTCCTTGAACTGCTGGAGGGCGATGAAACTGCCGGCGAAAAGGTTAATTTTCGCACTGATTTTCGCACCGGTCAGCTTCAAACAACTGATAACCCTCTGGATGTGGCAATCGCCGGAGAAGGTTACCTTGTTGTTGAAGAGGACTCCGGAGAAACCGCTTTAACAAGAAACGGACATCTGCGAATATCAGCAGATGGTCGGCTTGAAACTGCTGATGGCAAGCCGGTTCTTGGAGAAAACGGCTGGATTCAGGTTACAAGCCCTGATGCAATCCTGGCAGATTTTACGATTACTCAAAGTGGTGAAATTTATGCAAACGAGCAGTTTTTGGATCGGTTGCAACTGGTAAATTATGAGAACCCTGAATCATTGATAAAGCTGGGTGGTAATTTATTTCAAGCTACGGATGAGTCTGTGCCCATGTTGATTGGGGATTCGCAGGTTCAGCAGGGATTTTTAGAAAATTCCAATGTAAACCCGGTTGAGGAAATGGTGCAATTGGTAGAACTTCAGCGGCAGTTCGAAAGCGTACAACGAATGGTTCGGTCGCTCGATGACACATTTAAACTTGCTGCAAATCAGGTAGGAAAAGTCTAAATCGAAAGGGAAACAGGATGTTCCGCGCACTAAAGACATCAGCTCTGGGCATGACAGCTCAACAATTAAATGTCGATGTAATTGCTAATAATTTGGCAAATGTCAATACAACGGGTTTTAAAAAAAGCAGTATTGAATTTCAGGATCTTTTATATGAAACAGCCCAGGCAGGTAGCGAAATCTCTCAGCAGGGTTTTGAGAAGCCGTCCAGCGTCCAGGTTGGGCTTGGAAATCGCCCGATTTCAACATTCCGTTCCTTTTCACAGGGCAATGTAAGTCAAACGGATAATCCTCTGGATGTGGCGATTAGCGGTAAAGGCTTCTTTCAGGTTTTGAAGCCGGATGGAACGGTTATGTATACTCGTGATGGTGCCTTCAAAATCAATGCATCCGGGAACTTGGTAACGAATTCCGGCCTGCGCGTATTTCCGGAAATTACTGTATCTCAAAGTGCTGTTCGCCTGTCCATAGGGCAAGACGGTATGGTTTACGCAGAATATGCCGGGAATGTCGAAGCAGAAGAACTCGGACAGATAGAATTAGCAGGATTTATGAACCCGGCAGGTCTCAGAGCCGTTGGGGGAAATCTGTATGAGGCAACGGAAGCTTCCGGAGATCCGATCTCGGAGGTTCCCGGTGCAGATGATATGGGGCTTCTCCTTCAAGGGCATCTGGAGAAATCGAACGTAGATGTTGCGCAGGAGATGATTGACCTTATTGTGGCACAACGCGCGTTTGAGGTAAATACTAAAGCAATTAAGACTGCAGACGAAATGTTAGCTATGACCAACAATTTGAAGCGATAAGATAATGCAGCCTCAGGGAGATTCGAGGCTGAGAATTAATAGGGATATTGATGACATTTTTAAAGCAAATAAAGGTTGGTTGGTCACCGAGCCGATCGCTTTTGCAAAAAATATTTTTTTTGTTGATTGGCTGTTGCTCTTGGCAACTGCATGCTGATCAGGCGCTCGATAAACGCGTCTTGGGCTTGTTGAAGCCACAACTTGCAAAAAATCTCTCCGTCCACCCGGGCAAAATTGAGCTCACGTTGCTCCGCTCGTCACCTACTTCGCTGGGGTTTACACCTACAGATGAGATCTCATTTATAGCAAAGCAAAAGCGTTCTGAGGCCGGGCAACAGGTCTATGAAGTGCATTTGGTACATCTCGACCGAGCGGTCAGCACCTTTATAGTCATCATAAAAGTGGCGCTGTGGCGTCGTGCAGTTATTGCAAAACGTGAGATCCTGCCGGGTGAAATTCTTCAACAGGATATGCTGACTATTCAGGATGTTCTGATGGATAGGAAAAGCAGTGCAGCAAGTGATTCGCTGGCTCTATTTCTCGGGAAAAAATCTCTGGCGCGAATTCGTATGGGAGAGCTTGTGCCGAAAAATATGATACGTACACCGCCATTAATACAGAGAGGCGATGAAGTTGTCGCTGAATTTAAGCATGGCAATCTTACGATTTCTGCAATAGCAATTGCACGAAAAAGTGGGAGGTTGGGAGATAAAATAGATCTGACTTGTAAAGATACCGGACAACGTTTGAGGGGAATTATCAGAAGTGCAAATCAGGTCGTAATCAATTAAGGAGCACAGTATGAAACGCGTACCATGCATCGCATTGCTATTTCTTGCTTTGAATTTAAATTCGCTTACCGCGCAACAGACATCCTTGTATTCAGATGTCAAGGCCCATCAGGTCGGCGACATAATAACCGTTATAATTGTTGAATCATCTGCTGCTCAGCGAGGATCGAGCAAAAACAACTCTACCGATGCAAGTGCGAAGGTTCGTGGCTCTGTGAGCGGTGATGTCTTTGGGAGTTCACCATCACTGGGAATATCCAGCTCACGAGGCTCCGCATACGATCAGCAAGAGATGAGCGATCAACAGGAGCAGCTTAGCGGACGGATCGCCGTTCAAATTCTGGAAAAAACCGATGGTGGTCTATTGCGAATTCAAGGTGAAAGAAAAATTGAAGTTAATGGCGAGACGAATGCTATCCGACTGACCGGATTCGTACGCCCTCGCGATATCGCTGCGACCAATCATGTTTATTCGTATCACATCGCAGATGCAAAAATAGCCTATCAGCGTCCCGGGATAAAAAAGAAATTCGGTGGTTTTTTTAGTTCGCTTATCCGCCCTGCTGTATGGGGTGTTGTTATTGCCGCAGCAATTGGCAGTCTTAGTTTCGCCGCTGCGGCTCAATAATCATTTGGTAATGGAAGTGGGATATGAAGCATATACTCATTGTTAGTTTATTGTCGTTCTTAGTGGCCGGGCTTTTTGCTCAGAGTCCTGTACGAATAAAAGATATTGCAACGGTGGAAACGACCGGCAGCATTTCTCTAATCGGATACGGATTGGTTGTTGGTCTCGACGGGAGTGGAGATCGCAGCGGTGGGAGGCGCGGATCTATATTTACAGTGCAGTCAATAAGCAACATGTTGGAGAAGTTTGGAATCACGGTACCCGCTGCACAGCTTCGTACACGTAATGCTGCCTCGGTAATGGTAACGGCTACTGTTCCACCCTTTGCCAGAAGTGGTGTGCCGTTTGATGTGACCATATCCTCACTCGGTGATGCAAAAAGCCTTGAAGGAGGCATTCTTCTGATGACGCCCCTGATGTCCGGTGAGGGAAAGCAATACGGAATGGCTCAGGGCGCCGTTAGTATCGGCGGATATAATATCGTTACAGGAGCAGGGGAACGGGTTAAGAAAAACCATGCGCTGGTTGGACGCCTGCCGGGCGGTGGCGTATTAACGATACCAACTGCACCATCGGCTGATGCTGTGGATGGCCCTCTTTTTATGAATTTGGAAATACCTGATTTTGTTACAGCCAGCCGCGTTGCCCAAGCAGTAAATGACGCAATATCTACTGCAGATAATGAACTGGCGAAAGCCATTAGTCCGCGAACAGTTGAGATTTCTTTGCCCGATTCGGTGAACGAACAGTCCGGATTAATTAATTTAATAGCAATGATCGAATTACTAACCGTGCAGCCGGACGTTGAAGCGAAAGTTGTTATAAATGAGCGAACCGGTACTATCGTTGCGGGAGGAAATGTTACGGTGGGAGAAGTACTCATCTCGCATGGTAACCTGACCATTCACACCCGCCGTTCTCCGGTGATTTCACAACCTGCAGCTTTTGGAGGTGGTCAGACAGTTGTTGATCAGATTACCGAAACGACGGCTGAAGAAGATGGAAACCCGGCAGTTGTTGTGCCGGAAAACACAACTGTCAGCGACCTTGCTGCCTCACTTAATCGTTTGGGAGTGAAACCAAGAGACCTAATCGCAATTTTTCAGGCAATAGACCATGCCGGAGCACTTCGTGCAAAATTGGAAATATTTTAGAGGAACTATGAAGATAGACAATTCACTTCCGATAATTAATACACTACAAATCAGAAATACCGGTGAACAGGGACGCTCGAAAGAAGCCGGTGAAAAGCTGGAGAGTGTATTTATTGCAATGCTGGTCAAGGCAATGGAGAAGACACTTCCGGGAGGTTCGTTTGCAGGATCTTCCTCAGGGCTTGCCGGAATGATGTTTGCCAACACATTGGCAGATGCCATAGCCAGTCAAGGAGGATTGGGATTTGCTGATTCTGTAGCTGAGTCGATGAATTTAAATAACGTCGAGACGCTGAACGAACTTGAAGTGCCGGCCACAATGCGAGCGTTAAGGCAGTTAAACGGTAATATGCCATGAAAGGCTGAATACTATGAAACGACAAGGACGTGATCAGAACGATTGGGTAAAGGCTATTTCTCTCCTGAAGAAGATTGTACAGGATAATCAGGCTTTGCTCAGATTGATTGAGCAAAAACGTGAGGTTTTGCTCCGCGGTGATGTGAAAGAACTACGTCAGATAGCAGCAAAGGAAGAGGGGCTTCTTGTAACCCTAAGCACAAAACTTCGCGATTATCGCGACAGTCCGGATTTACCCGGTGCCATAAGCTCTGATGAGGCTGTGCAATTGTCGAAGCGCTTTAGTAATGCTCCACCAGAGGTGAAAAAGGCTGGTGAGGAAAATCAGCAGGAACTATCAAAGGTTGTATCGAGAATTAATTTTATAAATCGCCAGAATCGCGATCTGCTTAGAGTATCTATGGAAGTAACCGGTAATGTGTTGGATGCACTGAACCCCATGAGACATTCATCGACGATGTATGAATCCAGCGGTAACATGCAATATGGTATCAAAAAAGGAATTTTGGACAAAATAACTTGAGGGAACTATGGCAATATCAAGATTACTTGAGGTAGGGAAGCGCTCACTGATCTCTTCACAGAGTGCGATCAATACGACAGCAAATAATATTGCGAACGTTAATACTCCCGGCTATACGCGTCGCAGGACTAATTTATATAATGTAACGCTGAACGGGCAAATTGGCATCGGTGTTTCTGCCGACGATATTAGTCGAATTCATCAGGGCTTTGTTGATCAACAATTATGGAAAGAGAATCACGGCCTGGGCAATTATGAAACCCGTTCACGAGTATTAAGTCAGATGGAAGCGGCTTTCGCCGATTCTTCTGATGCCGGTATTCGAACTGCGCTGGAAGAGTTTTGGAGTAGTTGGAACGATTTAGCCGACGATCCGGAAAGTGGCGCTGCACGTGAAATTGTTCGGAGCCATGGGGAAAAACTGGCTCGTTCGTTTAACAATACTCACAGTAGTCTGCGTACGCAGCAACAGCAATCTGTTCGGGAACTGGAATTGCAAATTGATGATGTAAATCTTCTGACAAGCCGGATTGCCTCACTCAATACTGAAATCACAAGATCTAACACCCCCGATCTGCTTGACGAGAGGGACCGCTTGATTTCCGATTTGTCTGCAAAGATTAATATAAACGTGCGTGAAGGTGATAACGGCGCACTTAATCTTTCTGTTAACGGAATCAATTTGGTAAGCGGTGGTGAGTCTCTTGATTTACATTCGACAACACAAAGCGAGAATGGTCTTTTGAGTACAGCTATAACCGTTGCCGATTTTGAGAAACCATTAGAAGGACTATCCGGAGAAGCCGGCGCATTGCTGGATCTGGTAAATAATCAAATTTCGGGGTATTTGCAAAAATTGGATACCCTTGCAAGTGGAGTAGCAGAAAGTGTGAACGCACTTCATGTTAATGGAATGAATTTGGATGATATAACCGGATTGAACTTTTTCGCCAATGCCGCAAATGGGGCAGCAGCAATCGAGGTGGCCCCGGAAATTTTGGCAGATGCCGGACTTATTGCCACGCGAACCGCCGGTAGCGGCAGCGGGAATAATGACATTGCAAGACAAATAAATGAATTGCAGTACGATAACAGCTTTGATAGTCAAACTGCCGCCGGTTTTTTCTCGGAAATGCTTAGCGGGCTTGGGAACCAACTTCAGGAGTCTCGTGCCCAGGAAAATAGCCAGCAGCTGATAACCGGCGAACTTTTGAGTCAAAAGACCTCGATCTCTGGTGTCTCTCTGGATGAAGAAATGACCCAACTTGTGCAATACGAACAGTCCTATGAGGCCGCGGCACGATTAGTTAGAACTGTTGATGAGCTCATGGATACGCTGCTAAGCATTGTATAACAGGAATATTTATAACCTTAAGGATTGAGGAAAATAAAATGCGTGTAACACAACAAAATATGGTTCGTCAGGCCTTGTTGCGGCTGGAAGAGCGCAATGAAAATATGGATCGGCTCTCCCGGGCAATTTCAACGGGAAAAGACGTTGTCAACCCGTCTGATTCGCCCAATAGATATCATCGTTCGGCGCGGATGAAAGAAACATTAATGCAGCACGAACAGCATTCGAAAACAATACAAAATTCTCTTGCCTGGTTACAAACCTCTGAAGAAGCTCTGGTGACGTTGAATGACCTTGCATTAGAGGCAAGGGATATTGCATTTAAAGGAGCGGATGCAACTACCGACGATTCTGTCCTTGCAAGTCTGGCCGAAAGAATTGGTGGTATTCTCGATGAGACGATTGACGTTTTTAATAGCAACTATCTTGGCAAAGCCGTTTTCGCCGGAAGTGATACAGATTTGAGTACGCCGTTTGAACTGACAAATGGACAAGTTGGCTATGCCGGTAATGGTGATGGTTTACAGCGTTCGGTTGGCAGCAGCATGAAAGTAATGATCAATGTGTCGGGTGAAGAGCTTCTGAATACCGGGTTGTCGACAGCCTTATTAGACTTACAGGCGGCGCTGCAAAGCCAGGATCGAACGGCTATAAGTGAGACAATTGATGGCTTAAAGAATGCTTCAGAAAGTGTGTTGTCGCTTTCGGCATCGGTTGGCTCACGTCAATCTATTCTTAATTCGACGCTTCGTCGTATTGAATCAATAGACCTAAATCTGGCTTCGTTTATTTCCGATGAAGAAGATACAGACCTGGCCGAAGCAATAGTGAAGCTGGAGTCTGAACAAAATGCCTATAGTGCAGCGCTAAGAACAACAGCTGATATTACGCAGCTAAACATCATGCAATACTTCAGATAATCTGATTGGAACCGGGAATTGCAAAAATGAACGGGTACGCAAATGAGCAATATGCCGCTTCCCTGTCGGAATTTGGTAGTTTACTACATTTGCCTGCTGCCGGTGGCTGGCTGATAAAAAGAGAAATACCGGAAACGAATTATTCTGATGCGATGGGTTTGTATCCGCTGTTTCAATGCAACGATTGGCAGGCTCTGGAAAAAGACTTTGAATGGTTGAGGGAAGTGGTTTCGAGTATCGTCTTGGTGTGTGATCCCCTCGAACAGGTATCGGTTGAGCAACTCAAAGACCTATTTCCGGATTGCTGCAATGCGTTTAAACAACACTTTCTTATCGATCTTAATCTGAAACCGGAGAATTTTGTTTCTTCTCATCATCGGTATTATTCCCGGTATGCCACGAAACGATGCAGCATACAACGTGAACCGTATTCAGCAGAATGCCTGACAGATTGGATGGCTCTGTATCAAAACTTGATCACGCGCCAGAATATCATCGGAATCCAGTGTTTCTCGGAAGAAGCGTTTCGGCAGCAGCTTCAAATGGAAGACATAGACATCTTTACTGCACGTGCAAATGGCAGCGTGGTAGGTATGCAGCTTTGGATTCGCCATCAAGACAGGGCATATCATCATCTGAGCGCATATAGCGAAGCTGGATATGCGAATCGTTGCTCTTATGGATTGTTGTGGAGGGCAATTCAAGAGTATAAAAAAGCAGATTATAGCTGGTTAAACCTGGGGGGAACGGCAGGTGCTGTTGCTTCTCAGAATGGACTGGCGGCATTTAAAAAAGGATGGTCTACAACTGCAGAAACGGCCTGGCTGTGCGGCAAAATTCTTTGCGCTGACTCCTACCGGCGGCTTATGGATCGAAGAGGTACTAAAGCAACATCATATTTCCCTGCTTACCGTGCAGGGTAAACTTAATCGGGAGTAAAGAATACAGCATGGCAGTTCGCGTACCACAATTTTCCCGCAATGTTTTGCTAGAGCGGTTGTTGAATAGATTGAACAGTGAAATCGTTCGCTTGCCGGACGATGACTATGATGCAAAAAGCCGATTTAAGCATCCGCTTGTGTTTTTGGTCGGTTGTCCAAGAAGTGGTAGCACTCTAATGCTTCAATGGCTTGCGTCATCCGGGAAGTTTGCCTTCCCTGATAACTTCATGTCGAGATTTTATAAGGCACCGTTTGTTGCCCTGTTAATTCAGGATATGTTGTTTAATCCTGCCTATCAGTTTCGTAATGAATTTTCCGACTTTAACGTACAAACCTCCGACTTTGCTTCTGTTTTAGGAAAAACCAGCGGTTCTCTTTCGGTCAATGAATTCTATTACTTTTGGCGTAACTATCTGCCTGCTTCATGTGAATACCCATCCGCTGAGGAGATGCAGCGTTTTCAGTTAAGGAACGCCAGATTCGAGATCAGTCGTATTCTCGATTATCAAAATCGACCATTTGTTTGCAAGGGGCTGCTGTTCAATCACGTTCTGCCTGAGATTGCAAGTTTCTTTCCGGAAGCTGTTTTTATCAATATTGAACGGGATCCCTTTTTTACTGCGCAGTCTCTACTACAGGCACGTGAAACATACTGGGGAGAACGCAACTCATGGTACTCATTTGCCATTCCGGAAAAACAGTCTTTACTGAGTAAAAATCCACTGGAGCAGGTGGCGGGACAAGTCTTATTAACTAAAGAAGCTGTGAAGCGTGGACTAGCGCGGATTTCGCCGGGAAGGCAGTTGACCGTAGCATATGAAGAACTGTGTGATTCTCCGAAAAAAGTTTGGAAGAAAATCATGCCGTTATTGTCCCTTGATTGTTCGAAACAAAGCCTGCATTATTCGGGGCCGGACGGTTACGAAAACGGAAACTTTCTGCGATTTTCCGTGCAGGAAAGGGAAGAGCTGTGCACCTATCTTGGGAAATTTACCAGGGACATGACGCATAAAAAAAAGGTATTTGAAGATGCAATATAACTTTCTGATTTGCTCTGAACGCTCAGGAAGCAATCTCTTTACGCGTTTAATGAACGGTCATTCGCAAGTCTGTGGGCCTTCACCGACACATCTTTGCCGTCACTTATGGGAAAATCGATCTGCTTATTGCGCTCTCGATGAGGATGAAAACTGGCAGCGGTTAACAGAAGACGGCGAATCACTTTTCCGTACGATGACCGGCGTTTGGAAATCCGACTGGGCAACGGATAGGATTAATGCACTCACAAAGCGTTCACTCGCCGAACTGTTGCGAACGGTGTTTCAGCACGAAGGACAGGCTAACAATAAATCTACTGTGCTAATAAAGGAAAACCACGCCTGGCGAATGCTTGATCTGCTGTGGGATATTCAGCATGATGCGCGGTTTATCTGGTTGGTGCGCGATCCCCGTGATATGGCATTGTCCTGGAAACGTTCTCCCATATTGCGTCGCGGGGTAATTCGCGCCGGGCAGATCTGGAAGGAAGATCAGCAGCAAATGTTGTTGTTAGCCGACCGGGTTTTTACAACAGAAAATTTGATTCAAGTCCACTATGAAAAACTGGTTTCTGCACCTGAAGAAACGCTTACACGCGTTTGCGATTTTTTAAATTTGAATTTTGAGCCGTCTATGCTAACGAAAAGCTCTCGGGCAGGTAATACCCTGCTTGCTTCCCGAGCGACGGACTGGAAAAATCTTGCTGGCCCATTGTTAAGTAATAATTTCGGAAAATATCGCACGGGTCTTACAGAAGAGGAAATATGCTATCTGGAGCAACTTTGTGGTGATGAAATGGTACAGCTCGGATACTCGCTTGATATGGATAAGGGGATGAATGTTGAAGATCTGGAACAACTGATATCGCCGCTTGAGCTTTATGATAAACCCGGCTACCAGAATGTGCCAGAGGAAGAAAAGCAGATACGATTGGCACGTGCTGAAGTTGTGGGCAAGATAAAAAAGCGAGCACTAACACTGGAAATGGCAACATGAAGACGGCTGTCGGAGGATATTTTGAGCTAACGCTACCTCATCGTCAGGATTATCATCAGCGGGCGTTGAAATTGAACAGTGCGCGTAATGCGCTGCGTTATTATCTGGCACGAAAAAAAATCGATAAAATATTCCTTCCTTACTACATCTGCGATTCTCTTATCGAAGGACTGCGCAAAGATGGTGTAGAGTGCAGCTTTTTTAAGATCGACACGTTTCTCAGACCGATTCTACCTGCAGGTATTCATGCAAGAAAACCGGCACTAATCGTCAATTATTTCGGACTTAATATCTCCGATTCTGTCGAAGAAGAGCATATCATAATCGATAACTCTCAAGCCTTTTTTACTCAACCTGCGCGAAAAACAATTTCTATATACTCCCCAAGAAAATTCTTTGGGCTTGCCGATGGTGGATTTCTGATTGGACAAGAGATGCATAGAGCGAAGCTTCGCGCATCGGTGTCATGGGAGCACTATCAGGCCCCACTCATGCGAATTGAGTTACCGGCGGATGAAGGACTTTCGGCGTTTCGAAGAAATGAAAGGCGTCTCGCAAACGAACCGATTGCAGCAATGTCCCCTCTGACGGAGACGTTGTTGAAGAGCATCGATTACGAAGATTGTCGTAAGAGAAGAGAGTATAACTTCTCATGCTTACATCGGCGTTTAAAACACATTAACCAGTTAGAAATTACTGATGAGGAACCGAAGGGGCCCCTGGCTTATCCGTTTTTATTCAACCGTCCCGGATTAACGGAATGGTTACGCCGGCAAAGAATTTTTTGCGCGGCCTACTGGCCTGGGGTTTCAGACCGCGCGGCGAATAATAGCTGGGAAGCAAAGCTGGCGGCCTGCCTTACTCCTTTGCCGATAGATCATCGTTGGACTGATTCAGATATGTCCAGAGTCTGTCTTGCCGTTGAAGCATTTCTTGCAAAAACCGGAGAAGAACATGTTTAACAAGCAAAAGGCTTCTGATCTTGCCTATTTGGGAGGAGATCCGCTTTTTCATGAGAAGCTGCATGTTGGTGCTCCGAATCTTGGCAGTAAAGAGGCATTGTTTCAGCGGATCGAAGAACTTTATCGTACGAAGCGCCTGGCAAACCGTGGACCTTTTGTTCGCGAGCTGGAAGCTCGTTTGGCAGAGGAGATGGGGGTTAAACATTGTATTGCGATGTGCAATGGAACCATTGCACTTGAGATTGCGATTCGTGCTTTGGGTATGTCCGGGGAGGTAATTCTTCCTTCTTTTACCTTTATTGCAACAGCCCATGCCTTGCAGTGGCAGGAGATAACCCCGGTATTCTGCGATGTTGAGAAAGAGAACTATACCATCGACCCCCTAAAGGTTGAAGCCCTGATCACTCCCAAAACAAGTGGGATTATTGGTGTTCACCTGTGGGCCCGGGCTTGCAAAATAGAGGCGCTTCAGGAAATAGCCAATCATCATAACCTGTGCCTGCTCTTTGACGCTGCGCATGCATTTAAGTGCAGTTACAAAAAACAAATGATCGGCAGTTTTGGCGATGCAGAGGTGTTCAGTTTTCATGCCACCAAGTTCTTTAATACGTTCGAGGGTGGAGCTATTGCAACAAACAGTGAAGAACTTGCTGAGAAGATCAGATTTATGCAAAACTTCGGATTTGTAAGCAAGGATCAGGTCGACTATCTCGGAATCAATGGTAAAATGAGTGAAATATCTGCTGCAATGGGACTCACCTCTCTGGAAAGTGTAGACTTATTTGTCGCGGTAAATAAACGAAACTACCAGCTTTATAAACAGGGGCTTGCTGGTTTGTCGGGCGTGCGCTTGCTCTCCTTCAGTGAAGATGAGTTGAGCAACAAACAATATATTGTATTGGAAATTGACGCAGCTGAATTTGGGCTTGGAAGGGATTGTACTGTAAGTCTTCTGGAATCTGAAGGGGTTCTTGCAAGGCGCTACTTCTATCCCGGATGTCATCAGATGGAGCCCTATCGCTCGTATTTCCCCAATGCCGGCTTGCTTTTGCCCGAAACCGAGCGCCTGGCAAAACGTACGCTTTGTTTACCAACCGGGATGGCAATCGATGCCGATCATATCTCCGGCATTTGCAAACTCCTGCACTTTTTCCAGGCACATCATCAGGAAATTACAGCCGAGTCCGGCGATCAGGGACATAAAATAACCCCATCATTTGCGGAATACGAACGGCGGATTAGCCGCGACACATATATTGAGGAGCTATAACAATGCAAGACGAACTAGCCAATAAAATGATATTGCTGAATATCGGCAGCGGGAGTCATAAATTGCCCGGCTTTATAAATATCGACCTCGAAAATGGAGCGGATATTGTTTGGGATGTTAGAAAAGAGCTCCCATTTGACGATGCAAGCGTTGATGGAATTTATAGTGAGCACCTAATTGAACATCTAACTCAAGCTGAAGGTGCACGATTTTTACGCGAATGTCGACGAATATTAAAACCCGGCAGGCAAATGCGGTTGGCGGCATCGGACCTTGATCACATAATTCCACAATACGGACAAGAAGAATGGCGTGCTGAAAGTACAATGATTCAACGCCAAGGCTGGAACTGGGTAGACAATACCTGTGAACAGCTAAATTTGTTGATGCGTTCCGGACGGCATCAATGGATATACAATGAAGAGGAGATGCGCAGGCTTGCAGAAACCGCGGGTTTTAAGTTTTCCTGTAGATGCGAATACGGTAAATCTGAAGAGAGTGTGTTTCAAAATCTGGAACAGCGGGCAGAATCGCTTCTTATTTGCGAATTTCAGAGACCGGAATTTCAAATTTCAGATACTCCGGGATTGGTTAGTATACTTATCCCTGCTTATAAAGCAGACTTTTTTGCTGCATGTCTGTCCAGTGCTCTGGAGCAGGACTATCCTTCGCTTGAAATCATTATTTGTGATGATAGTGAAGGAGGTGAAGTTGAGCAGCTTGTAAAACAGAACGATGACGAGCGTATTCGCTATGTAAAGAATGAGGTGAATATTGGGGGGCGCAAAAATTATTTGCAGTGTTTTGATCTCGCCAGGGGCGATTATATAAAATTTCTCAATGACGATGATATCCTGTTACCCGGTTGTGTAAGCAAAATGGTCGCAGCGATTGAAGAGTATCCGCAAGCGACACTGATAACTTCCCACCGTCAACTAATTGATGAATCCGGCCAATCGCTACCGGATAAACGGTATAATAAAAGGCCGGTTGAAACCTCGGCATTAATAACCGGTGTTTCCGCAGTAGATACGCTTCTCACGTCTTCCCTTAATTACATAGGCGAACCGACTACTACCTTGTTCCGACGATCGGATATCGATGGAACGAAACCGAACATTTTTAGCTTTGGCGGGCGGGAAGCGCTGCGAAACGGCGATGTAACGATGTGGGTAAGCTTGCTTAGCAAGGGAGATTTGATCTATCTGCACGAAACCCTAAGCTATTTCCGTTTACATGATAAGCAGGTTCAGTGCTCGCAAGAGTATCTTTCCAAAGCTGCCAAAGCCTGGGAACAAATCCGCTTTGACGCAACCCGTATGGGATTTTTGCATCCTGAATGGAGCACGGTGCTGGAAATTAGTGAATTAGCGACTTTGCAGCATGAAGCAAAGCTTAATGGAATTCCGGATGCAGAGCAAACCGGACTTCCGAAACTGATTCTTCTTCCGACCGAAGGACAGGTTCAACCGGATCGCCCGGAAAAATTACAGCAGTTATTAACGGATGGAGCTCTCCCGACAGCTGTCCGGGAAGACTGTGAATTGAGCAGTGAACAGGAAAATGAACTGTCGGAATGTATTGAAAAATTGCTGAATGGAGAGATTGATAATGCTCTTGAGAAGATAATGGGTTTGCTGCGACAAAAACCGGCTTCCAAGGATGTGCTTTATGCGATGTTTAATATCTTAAAGCAGCTGAACTCAGTTAGCAAGGCGCTGACTTATTTAAACAAGCTGATTATACTTCACCCGGATTTTGCACCGGCATTTGATGAAGTCGGTTTGCTACAGCAGGCAGACGATCGATTTGAAACGGCTGTAGAGTGGTTCCACCATTCGATTTCCCTTGATCCAGACTGCCGTGAAACGAAACTGCACTACGCAGATTGCTTATTGCATTTGGGTAGGGGAGAGGAAGGATTGAGGCTTCTGGAAAGCCTGGCAAATAATGGCGATGATACCGACGCTGCAGCGCTGCTGCTGGTAGACTGGTATGCTCGCTTAAAGCGCTTTACATCGGCAGTGAACAAGATCCAGGAAGTGTTAACAAAGAACCCCGATAATCAAGCTGCTATAGAGCTGTTGTTGAAATTAGATCAGCAGCTGGATGAGCATCAAAGCACCCAGGCGTCTCCCGTTCAATCTGTTAACAATACAACTTTATCACTGTCTAAATCGGCTGCCGGCTCGAACGCTACGGACAAGAATGACGGGCCGATTTTTGTAGTAGGGTCGCCGCGCTCGGGAACCAGTGTTTTGTCACAGTCGCTCGGTAAACATTCTCAAACCGGTCTTGGACCGGAATCAAACTTCCTGCGACCATTGGTTCAAGCTTTTGATATTGCTTACGATTTATCAACCAAACGAGGCATTCACCATTGGTTGTCTAATAAAGGTGTGAGCAAGGAAGAGTTTTTCGAAAAGCTGGGTACAGGTGTAGACCTGCTTTTTAAAAGTAAATTAGACCAGCAACGGTGGATCGATCAAACACCTGAGTACACTCGCTGTCTAAGCGAGTTGAACATGTTATTGCCAACCGCTCACTTTGTTCACATTGTTCGGGACGGTCGTAAAGTTGTGCACTCCATGATGAATAGTGGTTTCGATTCACCATGGTCTTCTGATTTTAAAGCAGCCTGCCTTACCTGGAAAGAGTTTGTGTTGAATGGGCTGGAGTTTGAACGCACCCATCCCGAAAGAATTATTCGGGTTTATAATGAATCAATAACACAAGAGCCTGCCGGAGAATTGGCAACGATTCAGCGTAAATTGGCATTGCCCTTCGAGGAAGCGACAACCCATTTTTACTCATCTGGTATTAAAATTAATTCATCGTTTGGCGGAGATGAGGAAGAAAAGGCTGACTGGCGTACAAAATGGAGCGCTCAGCAACGGTCGGTTTTTAATGAAATTGCCGGCAGCTTGCTGATAGCTCTGGGGTATGAGGCAGATGCTTCATGGGTATCTGGGCCGCAGAAAGAGGAGCCGCCTTTCCTACAGTCTCATAAATCACTGCAAGAGATTGTCGCTGATTTACATACTCAATCGGAGACCATCAAACCTGCAAATGAGCCTGTGGAAGAACAACGAAAAAAAGTCAGCATTGTAATACCGGTATTTAATAAGCTGGAGCTTACACATGCCTGTTTAAAGACTGTGTTAGAGCATACTGCGTATCCTAACTATGAAGTTATTGTTGTAGACAATGGTTCAACGGATGATACCGCAAACTATTTGAAGAAGGTATCTGAACCGCGGATAAGTTCTGTTTTTTCTTCCGAAAATAATGGTTATGTGGGTGGTTGTAATGCTGGCGCAGAGGTAGCCAAGGGCGATTTCTTACTCTTCTTGAATAATGATACAGAAGTAGAACCTGGTTGGTTGACTGCACTTGTAGATACAATGGATGACCATTCAGATTGTGGTGCTGTAGGGTCTAAACTGGTGTATCCAAACGGAGCTCTACAGGAAGCAGGTGGTATCATCTTCTCGGATGGCAACGGATGGAATTTTGGCAGAAATATGCTTGCTGAAGATCCACGATTTAACTACTTACGCGAGGTAGATTACTGCTCGGGTGCAGCGCTTATGGTACGTCGTAATTTGTGGGATGAGTTGGGCGGTTTTGATGAACGTTACGCGCCGGCATATTATGAGGATACTGACCTATGCTTTGGTGTGCGCAAGTTGGGCTACAAAGTATATTATCAACCCAACAGTGTCGTTGTGCATCTTGAGGGACAAACTGCCGGTGTTGATTTACAGAGTGGATTTAAGAAATATCAGGTGATCAACAAGCAAAAGTTTGTAGAGAAGTGGAAGCATGAACTGGCAAATCAGTATAGCAATGACCCAAAGAATGTGCTTCACGCCGCGAATCGTGGAAGTCGCCAGAGCATTTTGATTGTCGATCCAACCTTGCCTTTCTTTGATCGTGCCTCTGGCGGGCTGCGCCTGTTTCAAATAGTTGAAATGTTGCTGGAGATGAATTTTCATGTCTCCTTTCTCTCAATTAGTCCGGGTATGAGACAAACCTATCGTCCTATTTTACAAAATATGGGAGTTGAAGTCTTTGCCGGATACTGGAAAACGCCGCGTAAATGTGGATTTGAATATGAGGATAACGATCCCTCTGAATTCTATCAGAAATTTTTGGCAGAACGGCAATACGACTATGCTATGCTGAACTTCTGGGAGGTTGGTGAAAAGTTTATTCCGGCTATTCGCGAATTCTCACCAACGACCCGTATCTTTGTAGACAGTGTCGACATTCACTTTGTGCGCGAGTTGCGTGAGGCTGAGTTAAACGAAGATCCAGCGGCGACACAAAGAGCATTAGCGAAGAAGGAACTCGAACTGGCTGTGTACCGGCAGGCAGATCGTTTGTTGGTTGTAACCGAAACCGATCGCCAAGCCGTGGAAGAGCAGCTGGAAGGTATCCCGATAGATATTGTACCGAATATTCACCGGCAAATTGATGTTGCGAAAAATTATGCTGATAGTGCTAATTTACTTTTTGTTGGAAATTTTCATCATCCGCCCAATAAGGATGCTGTGGAATTTTTCTGTGCCGAGGCTTTCCCGAAAATACTCCGGGAACAACCCGATATCAAGCTTTTCATTGTCGGGAACGGCTCCCAAAACGCCGTTGGACATCTCGAATCTTCCAATGTACTGGTTCTTGGATATGTTGAAGATTTAGGAGTATTGTTAAAGAAAGCACGTATCTCGGTAAATCCATTGCGATTTGGAGCGGGCATGAAGGGGAAAATCGGTGAGGCTCTCTCCTGGGGATTGCCGGTCGTGACCACACATGTTGGCGCAGAAGGCATGAAGCTGGAAGATGAACATCACGCATTGATTGCCGATTCGGCAGAGGAATTTGCCGATGCGGTGCTACGTTTATATAATGACGAAAATCTGTGGAAAAGACTCTCTGTCGGCGGGCGCGAGCATGTGAAAGCCAACTGGGGAAAAGGACATACCTTCAGAAAGCTACAGGAGGTATTCAGCGTCGCTCCAGAAAAGGAAATGCGTGTTGTCACTACTGCTTCTGCTAAAAAGCCGCTTGTTTCTATTGTTATACTAACGTGTAATGCACTCGAATATACAATGCAATGTGTCGAGTCTATCCGGAAGACAACCTCTGTTGATCATGAAATAATCTTTGTTGATAATAAGTCTACCGACAGTACGGTGGATTACTTGCAGAAGCTTACTGAAGAGAATGCCCACTACAAACTGATATGCAATGAGGAAAACCGTGGCTTTGCGGCCGGAAACAATCAGGCCGTTGCTGTGGCAAGCGGGCGATATGTACTTCTGCTAAACAATGACGTTGTGGTTAACGGTGGTTGGCTGGAAGGGTTAGTAGAGAGTATTGAAATGGATGAGCTGATAGGTACGGTTGGTCCGATAACCAATCGCATCAGCGGTAAGCAAATGGTGGCAGAGGTTCCGTATGAAGATCTTACCGGCTTTCCCGGCTTTGCTGAACAGGTTCGACGGGCAAATAAAGGAAAAGTGACTCCCCGCCGTCGAATTGCCGGTTTTGCTATGCTGATGAAAAAAGAACTCTATAATGAGCTTGGTGGATTTGATGAAGATTTCGGAAACGGCAACTTTGAAGACGATGATCTTTGTCTGCGTATACGGGAAAAAGGTTATGCGGTAATGGTTGATGAGAGCATTTACATTCATCATTTTGGTAGCAGAACTTTCATCGCAAATAATATGGATTATCAGGCTTCATTGCAGGAAAAAGAAGACGTGTTTAAGCAAAAATGGCCCGCTGTAGATTACCAGAACCTCCTTGAACGAGATCGATCCTTAGCAGAAGAACACAACATAGTTTTGGAAGATGCTACCGGGCTTTTAGCAAAAGGCGACCTACAACCGGCTGAGCTGCTTTTTAAAAATGTCTTGGCAGAAAACCCACTCAATATTGATGCGCTGTACGGACTGTCAATTATAGAAAAGTGGCAGCAAAATACCGATGATGCTTTAGAAAAATTAGAGCGAATTGTTCGGCTGGATGTGCGTTTTGCGCCAGCCTATAACGATATCGGGGTTATCTTCAAGGAGCGCGATCAACTATCTGAAGCGCTTGAGATGTTTAAAAAGTCTCTGGAGATTGAGCCGAATTTTACCGAAGCCAAATTGAATGTCAGTGAGACGCTTATTTTGCGAGATGAGTACGAAAACGGTATCCAGGTGCTGTATGCAATTTTAGCGGAGCAGCCGGATAATAGTTCTGCCTTGCTGTATCTTGCACAAATCTATCTTGCAATAGAGCAGTATGGGGAAGCTGAAAAACAAATTCGTCGAGTGCTGGAACTTGAACCTGATAATACCTGGGGCAAAGAGTTGCAACTCCAGTTGGAAAGCAACGCAGGTATAGCAAAATGAGAGTCGAAACTTCGCAAAGTAGAAATACCTTATCTGTTTGCATGATTGTTAAGAACGAGGAGCGATATCTTGGAGATTGCCTCTCGAGCATACAGGCAGTCGCAGATCAACTTATAGTCGTCGATACCGGCTCTGCAGATAACACCATTGCAATTGCGGCTGATTTTGAAGCGGAGGTCTATCACTTTAAATGGTGTGATGATTTTGCTAAAGCCCGCAATGAGTCTATTCAATATGCAACCTGTGATTGGATTCTCTGGCTGGATGCGGATGAAAAACTTTCGTCAGAATCGATCTCTGAGCTTCGCTCACTTATGAAGAAGGAAAGTGGTCCGGTTGCGTACAATATTCAGATTGACAGCGTAGTAAAAGGTGCCAGTCATTTGTCTACTGCACATCGATTGTTTACCAATAACTATGGGATTTCATTTGAAGGAAGAATCCACGAGCAAATTTCCTATAGTCTGTTTGCGCTTGGAGGAGAGGAGCGTTTTTCAACCGTACTGTTGCAACATATAGGATATGATAATGCCTATGTAGAGCAGGCTGGAAAGGCAAAGCGCAATCTCAGCCTTCTGAAAAAAATGATTGCCGACGATCCTGCCAATCGCTATGCCCACTATACTCTTGGACAGCAATATGGTTTACTGAGAGATCATAAATCGGCTGTAAAGCATTTTCGTAAGGCAATGCGTGGAAACGTTTTTGAAAAGGCTATGCGTGTGTCATTATTAAATGCTATGGCAGAATCGCTGATGGAACTCAAACAATTCGATGAAGCCGGGATTCTGTGTAAAAAATCGCAAGGCCTGGTTGCCGAGCAGGTCGGTGTCTATTTAATTGATTATCGCCTTGCGCTTCGTCAGGAAAACTATAGTGAAGCATTAGTGAAATTGAAAAGGCTCGCAGAAAAAAATCAGCTGCAATCTCATCAGAGAAAGTCTATCTCTACCGATGTGAAAATACCTGAAATTAAGGTACTCCAGGAATTCACGGAATTATATAAACGGCTGGGATTAAAAGAAGAGCTTGAGGCTAACCTTGATAAACTACTAAGCTGCGACCCGGTAAATGAAAAGGCGTTGGCGATGCGCATTCAGCTGGACGTGGAATGCGGTCGGTTTAATGATGCAGAAAATTGGCTTTTGAAGCTCCATAGCATCAACAAGGCACATCCTCTGTATCGCAACCTTATGGGAGCTGTACTTATTAAATTGCAGAAGTTTGAGCAGGCAATCGACTTTTATGAGCGGGAGCTGGAGGAGCAACCCGGCGACGTGCTGTTGATAAAGAGGCTTGTTGGACTACATGCGAAATTGGGACATGTTGGAGTTGCGAATACACTGGCACTTCAACTTACGCCGGAGTAATCTCATTAACGATCTGGTCCAGAATGTCATCGAACATTTTATCTAAATGAGACCGTTTTACTTTCCATTGCCCACCTAATTTTATCGCCGGAATTTTACGCTGTTGCACCATGCGATAAACGGTTTGTTCATTTAACTGCAAGTAAGCAGCGACATCCTTTATAGACATAATTTCATTTTCAGGCATACCGGCCTCGATGCAAATATTGACTCATAGTAGCTAATGGACTTTTATACTATTATCGTCCGAGGAAGCACCAGCATAAGTGGATTTGCCAATATTATCTGCAGTTTATTGCCCTATCGTTTCCAGAAGTTAGTAATTTCCAAATGGATTAGTAAATGTAAACAACATGCGCTAAGTTTTACGATGCGAACACCAAAGTTACTCCACGTCTGTCTTATCCTTTTCTTATGTAAATCCCTGTTTTACTGCAATGAGTTTGTTGATGAACCAATCGTTGAACAATCTACAATGGATCAAACGGCAAATGGTTTACCAGAGATCAAGCGTGAATTCCGCGCTGCGTGGGTTGCCACGGTAGACAATATCGACTGGCCGACTGAGCCGGGTTTATCCGCCGGAATGCAGCGCAAGGAAGCAGTGGCTATTCTTGATACTCTGATTATGCTAAACATGAATGCTGTTATTTTGCAGGTGCGCCCGCAGTGCGATGCAATTTATCCCAGTGAGCTGGAACCGTGGAGTTATTATTTAACGGGCGAGCAGGGGCTAGGGCCCGAGGATGGATACGATCCCCTGGCTTTCTGGATTAGCGAGGCGCATAAGCGCGGTATTGAGCTGCACGCATGGTTTAATCCATATCGGGCACATCATCCAAAAGGCGGGACAATCGGTCGTTCATCAATTGTCAAACAGCGTGCAGATTTGGTTCGTGATGTAGGCAAAGGATATCACTGGTTGAACCCGACGTCTGCTGAGGTGCAAGATTATTCCCTGAGCGTTGTTATGGATGTCGTGGAGCGCTACGATATCGACGGCGTGCATTTTGATGATTATTTCTATCCCTACGGCGATGGCTCCTTCCCCGATGATGATACCTGGCAGGCCTATCGGCAGTCTGGTGGCAAGCTTTCTCGCAAAGATTGGCGCCGCGATGCTGTGAATAGTTTTGTCGAGCGCGTCTACACAGAAATTAAATTCAAAAAGACTCAGGTAAAATTTGGTATTAGCCCATTTGGCATTTGGCGTCCGGAAAACCCGCCGTCAATAAAAGGATTCGATCAGTACGATATGCTTTATGCTGATGCACGTTTATGGTTGCAGGAAGGCTGGGTAGATTACTGGACGCCTCAATTGTACTGGTCTATCAGGCAAGTGCCGCAGAGTTATCCGGTGCTATTGCGCTGGTGGCAGGATCAGAATATTAAGAAACGACATCTCTGGCCGGGAATGCATACGCGCCGTTTTACCGGTAGAAAAGATCCGAATGAGGTGTTGAATCAGATTATGATTTCGCGTGGCTTTGAGAAGAATAACCCGGGCCATATTCATTTCAGTATGAAAGCCTTTTTAGGTAATGAGGCGGGTCTTAACAATAAGCTAAAGCAGCAAATTTATCACGAACAGGCATTAGCCCCGGCAACGCCATGGCTGGATAGTTTGCCGCCGGCCCAACCGGCTGGTGAGCTTCAGCGCGCGGGTGATTCGCTTCGTATTCGCTGGAAAGATCACGATCCGTCCGATGTCTTTAAACGTATCGCATGGCTACGTTATCGCGAGAATTGGCAAAGCATTATCCTGCCGGCTACTGAAAGTGAATTGACAGTTGCAGCTGCAGATAGCGTAATTATACCGCCATGGCGACGTAAACCGCTTAAAAGGCTTTTGCCGCTGCAGGAAGTGGCGCTCGTTGTTGTAGACAGAAACGGAAATGAAAGTTTGCCTGTTTTTATCAAGCCGAAGTAACTTAATACCGCAATTCTGTTTGATGAACGATATGTAAAAGAGAGATATGAGATGAAGGCTATTTACTGGGCATCGACCTCGCTGGTTGCGTTGATGATATTTGTCAGTGCGATGACTTATTTATTTCACAAAGGAACGATTGATGGCGTGAAAGAACTGGGCTTTCCGGATTTCTTCAGAGTGCAATTGGCTGTTTTAAAGATCATTGGCGTTGCAATGCTCGTTCTTCCCCAGATGCCGCTACAGGTTAAAGAATGGGCGTATGCCGGAATCGGGCTTTTTTATATAACAGCAATAGTTGCTCATTCTGCGCATGGCGATCCGATAGCGTTATCGCTTATATCAGTCTTCTTTTTTGCATTGCTGGTAGTTTCCAATGTCTACCTGCATAAAATGTCCTTCTAAAAAAAATCCTCTTATCCCGAATTGCAGTCGGAATAAGAAGATAGGTAATGGCAAATCTACTAGAAGGCTGGAAGTTACCCTGCTTTGCGAACGCTTTCTGTGCTGACATGCGGGAAGTCGACTTCGGTCTTAAACGTTTCGTTGAAGTAGTTTGTGAAAACGTTTAATGCAACGTGAGCAACTATTTCAATGGCATCTTCGCGGCTGAAGCCCGCCTTAAGAACGGCAGCCAGATCTCCTTCGATAACGCGACCACGCGTCTCCACCAGCTTTGCTGCAAACACCAAGGCGGCCTGAGTCTTTATGTCTTCAGACTGTCCACGCATATTTCTTTCGAGCTCTTCAGCGTTTAAGCCTGTTCTTTCTCCTAAATACGTATGCGCTGATGCGCAGTAGTTACAGCCATTCAATCCAGCGACGGTAAGTGCAATTTGCTCACGCAACCGAGAGCTAAGTGAACCGGCACTTAGAGCGCCATTTAGTTTGAGATAGCCATCAAGGGCTGCCGGAGCATTTGCCATTGTGGTAAAGATGTTCGGTGTAGCTCCCATTGCTTGTTTTACACCAGTTAGTAATTCTTTTGCTTTGCCTTCGGCATTGGTCAATTCTACGGGGTTTAAACGTGACATTTGTATTCTCCTAATAGGTTAGTGTATTTACTTTTTTTGGGAAACAGATCTGTTTCCTTTTTTTTGAACAAGTATACAGCTCTGTTTCCTTTAAGTCAAGGGAAAAGTGGATTTTTCTCAAAAAATATTTCTTAAGCTTTGTTTTTAGACGAAAAACTCCTATTTTATGTACACAGAATTGTTTCTTTAATGGGGGAGTTTATCATGCCAAGAGCTAGTCGACGTGAACATCTGGTAGATATTGCGATATCGCTTTTCGGTGAGCATGGCTTTCATGCAACCGGAATAGATCTGTTGTTACAGGAAGCCGGTGTTTCCAAAAAAACGATGTATCGCTATTTCCGCTCGAAGGAAGAGCTTATCTATGCCGCTTTAAAAAAGAAGGACGGTATTTTTCGAAATGAGTTTATGAAGGCTGTGGAAGCGTCTGGTATAACGCCGAAAGAAAAGCTGATGGCAATTTTTGATGTCGCAGAGAAGTGGTTCCGGGAAGACTCTTTTTTCGGTTGCATGTTCGTAAGTGCTATTGCAGAATATTCCTCTGATGATTCTCCGATCAGAGAAATTTGTAAACAGTTTAAAAAGCAAATGTGGGATTATATCTATAATCTGGCAGTGCAGAGTGGAGCAGAGAATCCAAAAGAGCTCGCAGATGAGCTGGCTCTATTACTCGATGGTGCCACCTCGATTGCGCAGGTCTCGCAAAAACCACAGGCTGCCAAGACTGCCAGTAAAATTGCGCGGGTGTTGATTGAAGAGAGTTAGTATAATCCGAATAAACTATGATTATTTGTTACAAATCTAGCAGCTCCCGCATATTCACTCGAATCGTCGATAAAACTTTGTAATAGATTTTGCTCAAGCTGATCTGCTGCTTCAATATGGTTATCCGTTCTGAGCTCATTGATAACTTTGATTAACTCAATTACCCGCTTGACTGCGATAAGTCTATTCACAATTAACCTGCGTCTATTAAGATTACAGACAGCTATTGTTGCTTTCCCACGCGTGTTGTTGTTTATTTCATAGATTTCTCCAAGTAAGTTAAAGCCCAAATATTCTTCAGGGCTATCATTGCAAGGATCTAACAGCAGTGGTTCCTCATTATTTAAGTTCGAGTTCGGCATCATAGCGCGATTCTGCTCGTCGACTATTGGAAATTGATCCAGTTTTCCAGCGGCAGGTCCTTGTGCAAGATCTCCCCAACGGGCTTTATCCGTGCGACGTTGATTGCAATGTTGGCAAGAAGGATATAAGTTGTCCCATGTGTAAGCAAGCCAATAGTATCCCGGATGATTGTCTCGTTCAGCTACGCGCCCTTTAGGGCGATAATGTTCAACATCCCAGTCTGCTCCTGGGTTCATCTTCCATTCGCAATAAGCACATTTATCATAGAAGAGCTCCTCAAGGGCAACACGCACTTGAGTGTCCTTATAGAGATTAGAAACACTATGAGCAGCCCCTTCTCGGATTGCAGTTTGTGTAGCAGTTGCTGCACTTCTAACCCATTGCTGGTTAGGTCGAATGGGTGTGCCATTTTCATTAGCGCGGTTTCGGTCGATTCTTATCATGGAATGTTTCAAATATTATATTTTTTTCGGATATCACGAAGTTCAGCTAAAATGGGGTCTTCTTCGAGCACAGGCTTTTGAAGCTGTTTTAAGTCCTTAACAAGTTTTGAAAGTTTTTTCTTTTGGTTATCTGTTCTTGATTCCGGGGACTCCTTAAGAATTTTTCGATAATCCTCCAACTTCTTATTTAGGTCTGGCTTATGGACACCAGTATTAAAATAGTCTTCATCGAGAAGAATGTCTTCAGCAGAATACCACTCTGAATTAGGCAAATCCGTTATTGCTTCGATACGATTATTGTTTCGTTTAAAACTTATTATTTCCTCTGCCTTCGCGCCAAGGGTTAATAATGGGCTATGTGTTGTCATAAGAAGTTGAACCTTTGGAAAAAGCTTTTTGAGCTTTAGAGGGAGGGTTGCCTGTAATTCGGGATGTAAATGCTGTTCAAGTTCATCAATAAGCAGGATTCCGTGAATATCGCCATTTTCATCGATAGCGTCCGCTCGCATTGCCCAAGCGTAAAAGTCCATAATCCAGGTAAAAGTTTTCAAATATCCATCTGCCCAGGCATTAAGAGGAATATCGATGCCTGTTGAAGGGGTGCTTATGATAATGCCCCCTCCTTTGGGGAGTTTAATCGAGTCTTTGGTTTTTAATCCCAAAACATTTTTAATTTTTTTGAGTATAGATTTGTAAAAAGCTGAATCTCTAAAATCCTGAAGTCTTCTAAGCGTCAATTCTGTATCAATCAAGGGAGTGGAATAATCAAATAAAGTTGATACAGAGTCGGCTATTCTATACGGACGAAAATTATCTGAACTTGCCCCTGAGCGGCCGGCTCCATAAGCACATACAAACAAGTCGGAGGATTGCAGATACTCGGCTGTGTCTTCTTTTATCTGAAGATGTTCCCCGCCTACAAGAGTTTCCCGAGAAATACCCGAAACAACACTTTTACCTGATACGTTTTTTAAGAATGCTTTATGAATTATTTTGTCACTAAAGCCATATTTGCATATCGTGATAGTGATTAATGCTTCTTCTGAGCCTTCACGAATAAGTGCGCCGATATCTTCTGCCAATAATGCATTACCATCAGCTGCGTCGCATAAACCAATAACGATTGACCTGAGCAGCGTCGTTTTTCCGGTACCGTTTTTTCCGATAAATAACGTTTGTGTCGGCGTCTTTTGGGATTCCTTGTCTCCCAGAACCAGATGCAGGTCTTTAAAGCCACGAATGTTCTTCAAAGATATTTCAGAAATATAGGCCATTATTATCTTTCATGTTTTTCTGAACCTTTCCCATAATAGGCTTTTTGTAATGCAAAATCAATTCCAACTTTCCTATTGTCAATCGAAATTGCAAATTCTTTACTGGCATTTATGAACAGTGTTCATTATCTTGAAAAATCGAACGCGTAGTCAAATAAATGTTTTACCCAGACCCACCGGAGGCAACAATGGCAGATAAATATATTCGCATGGAAGAACTAAAATTTTTACTCCATGAGGTTCACAGTCTTGAGGAACTACTGCAGCACGAGCGATTTCAGGATTATGACTCTGAGTCCATTGACATTCTTTTGCAGTCCGTTAAAGAATTTGCCGACACCGAGATGTTCCCATATATCCAGGAAATGGATGAGAAGCCCGCCCGCTATGAAGACGGCAAAATTATTGTTCACCCGCAGATAAAGACCATGATGGAACAGGGTGGAGAAATGGGTCTGATTGGCGCCACTTTCGATGAGGCCGACGGCGGAATGCAGCTTCCAACAACGGTTGATGTGCTGGCACATACCATTATGGAGTCTGCAAACAATCACATGACCGGCTACATTGGTCTAACCGCCGGTGCCGCGCATTTGATCGCTTCTTTTGGCAGCGACGAACTGAAAGAACGTTTTATTCCAGACATGCTCGCAGGTAAATGGGGCGGGACCATGGCGCTTACCGAGCCACAGGCCGGTAGTTCACTGTCCGATATCACGACTTCAGCAACTCCCAATGAAGATGGTTCTTACAACATCATCGGGCAGAAGATATTTATCTCCGGCGGCGATCATGAATACAGCGAAAACTTTGTTCATCTAACGCTGGTTCGCATTGATGGTGCACCAGCCGGAACGAAAGGCATTTCACTCTTCGCAATTCCAAAAAATCGCAAGACAGCTGACGGCACTTTGGAATGGAATGATGTGGTTACGGCAGCAGACTTCCAAAAAATGGGGCAGCGCGGCTATTGCACGACGCACCTCTCGTTTGGCGAGAACAATGATTGTCGCGGTTGGCTTGTAGGGCAGCCAAATCGTGGACTAAGCTATATGTTTCAGATGATGAACGGCGCTCGCATTGCTGTAGGCAATTCCGCAACCAGTGTAACGATCGCCGCCTACTACGCATCATTGCAGTATGCGCTTGAGCGTCCGCAGGGACGCCGCCTGAGCAATGGTGGAAGCAAAGATTTGAATCAAGATCAAACGTTGATTATCAATCACCCGGATGTACGACGCATGCTGCTACTTCAGAAATCCATCTGGATGGGGGCACTAAGCCTGGTTCTGCAAGCGGCGCGCTATCAGGACATGAAGAGCGTTACTGATGGTGATGAGAAAGAAATGTACGACCTGCTGTTGGAAATTCTGACCCCTATTGCTAAAACATTTCCTTCCGAGATGGGGCAAGTTGCAGTAAGCAATGGTGTGCAGGTGCTTGGTGGCTACGGATATTGCACCGATTTCATTCTGCAACAGTATTATCGCGACGTACGTATTATGGCGATTTATGAGGGAACTACCGGAATACAATCTTTGGATTTACTCGGTCGAAAGATCACCATGCATAATGGTAAAGCCATGAAGCTGCTGGCCAAACAAATGATGGAAACCATCAGTGAAGCAACGACTTATGATGAATTGAAACCATATGCCGCAGATCTGGGTGAGAAGCTCGCCTTAAATAAGCAGGTTCTGGAAACGCTGATTCCGTTTGCTGTTGAAGGCGACCATGAACGCTTTCTTGCCGACGCTTCTGTTTATATGGAATTCCTGTCTACCCTTGTTGTGGGCTGGCAGTGGTTGAAGATGGCCACGACGGCAAAACGTGCTGAAGTGCTGGGCACAAAGGCATCGACAGAGGACATTTATGAGGGAGCGATTCATACCATGCGTTTTTACTTCAAATATGAGATGACCAAAACCACCGGATTGGCGCAAACATTAATGGATCCAAATGTCCTGACCGTTCTTTCTTCAAAAGAAATGATTCAATAATGACTAATTTCGATTTTAGCGATAAGGTTGTTCTGATAACCGGCGCCGGCTCCGGTATCGGTCGCGCAGCGGCCATTGCTTTTGCCCGGGCCGGAGCGAAGGTTATGGCCACCGACATCAATGGCGACTCGGCTGCCAAAACTGTTGCAGATATTGTTGCTGATGGCAGCCAGGCGTTTTCAGCTACACTCGATGTTGCCAATCATGCGGATGTAAAAAAAACTGTCGAAGCGACGGTTGCACAACTTGGTCGTCTTGACATTGCTCTGAATAACGCTGGTATTGGCGGTGAGGTTCGTCGAACTTCTGATGTTACACTGGAAGATTGGGATCGCGTAATAGCTGTGAATCAAACCGGTGTTTTCTACTGTATGCGTGAAGAACTAAAGCAGATGCAGCAGCAGGAAAGCGGCGTAATCGTTAACGTTGCCTCGATCGCCGGAATGAAGGCGCTTCCCAAACAAATGGCCTATACGGCAAGCAAGCATGCGGTTATTGGTATGACGAAAGCCGCTGCTCTGGAATACGCTCAACGCAATATCCGTATCAATGCGGTTTGTCCGGTATTCACCCGTTCTGCATTGCTGGAAGAGCTTTTTTCTCATCGCGAAGGAATTGAGCAACAATTACTGCGTGGTATTCCGGTCGGGCGCTTCGGCGAACCTGCAGATATCGTCAATGCTATTCTTTGGCTTTCTGCGGAACAGTCTTCCTTTATTACAGGACTCAGTTTACCTGTTGATGGCGGACAAACCGCTTAGACTTCCTTGCACCTTTCGGTTTTTTTTGTAGCTTAGACTATCGACTTTTCTTTTGTGCACTTATTCTAAAGGAATTCCACTATGCTCAATCTTTCCGTTATTCTGGAAGATAGCGCTCGTCGCTATCCAGATAGTTCCGCGTTTACTTTCGGCGATACCACGCTCAACTTTATGCAGATAAATGCAGCTGCCAATCAGGTCGCTAATGGCCTGATAAGTCGTGGAATAAAACCAGGGGATAAGGTTGCACTAAGTTGTTTAAACCTGCCCTATTTTCCCATCGTTTATTTTGGCATTCTTAAAGCCGGCGCCGCGGTTGTGCCGCTAAGCGTGCTGTTAAAAAAAGATGAGATTGCCTATCACCTGAAAGATAGCGATGCGAAGGCCTACTTCTGCTTTGTGGGAACAGAAGATTTGCCGATGGGCAGTATGGGATACGCCGGCTTTCAAGAAGCTGATGCATGCGAGCAATTTTACATGATCATGCCTACTCCTGACATGCCATCACCAATTGAAGGGGCTGCCACGCTCGCATCCTTAATGACGGGGCAACCCCCAACCTGTGATGTCGTTGAAACTGCTGCCGATGATACTGCATTAATCATCTACACCTCCGGGACAACCGGTACGCCAAAAGGAGCCGAGTTAACCCACACCGGTTTGCTGACAAATGCGATTCTCTCTGCCGAACTGATGCAGCTGCTAAAGGATGACAGGCAGTTGATCGTACTGCCGCTATTCCATATTTTTGCCATGACTGTGCTGATGAACGCCGGCATCTACCGTGGAGCGCATAGCGTACTGCTGCCTCGTTTTGATGCAAAGGCCGTTTTTGGACTTCTTCAAAAACATCAAATTACAATATATGCCGGCGTACCAACTATGTATTGGGGACTGCTGAACTACACGGCTGATGACTTTGATTATGATGCGATCAGCAAAAACCTACGCATCTGTGTTTCCGGTGGCGCTTCATTGCCGGTTACTGTTCTGGAAGATTTTGAAAAGCGTTTTAACGTGCCGATTCTGGAAGGCTACGGAATGTCTGAAGGCTCTCCGGTTGTTACGTTCAACCACCTGTACCAAGAGCGTAAGCCCGGCTCTATCGGAACGCCGGTTTGGGGTTGCGAAGTGAAGCTGGTAGATGATAATGACAATGAAGTTCCTGTTGGCGAAAAGGGTGAGCTGCTTTATCGCGGGCCAAATGTTATGAAGGGCTACTACAAAAAGCCGGAAGCCAATGCAGAGACACTGAGAGGCGGCTGGCTGCATTCCGGTGATGTTGCGGTAAAAGATGAAGATGGTTACTTTTATATTGTTGATCGTACCAAAGATATGATTATTCGCGGAGGTCTGAATATCTATCCTCGTGAGGTTGAGGACGTGATGATGAAGCATGAGGCCGTTTCAATGGTAGCTGTTGTTGGCATGCCACACGACGAGTTTGGTGAAGAAGTGAAGGCCTTTGTGGTGTTGAAAGACGGCACCTCGGTTTCTGATGAGACACTCATCGCATGGACAAAGGAGCATATCGCTGCCTATAAGTATCCCCGGGAAGTGGCAATTGTGGACGCCTTACCAATGAGTGCTACCGGTAAGATCCTCAAAAAAGAGCTACGACGTATCTGATAGTCATCACTTGCTAAATGTTTTAAGTCCCCGTATGTTATGGTTCTACTAACCAGATATACGGGGACTTTTTTATGCGTCTAATGATAATGCTCTTTGTTGCCCTAGTTCTATTTTCTTCCTGTAAACCCACAATGGTCGACACAATGGAGAGAGACCTCCGTCGTGCGCTGCTGGATCCTGATTCCAGTGGACGTCTGCTGGTCGATTTACATGTACGCCAGGCGGAAACGAATCGTCCGATAGAAGGTGCTATTCTCTATCTAAAGAACGAACGGGTAGCCTCAAGGAGTGATTTAAAAGGAAAAGTGTATTTCCGAGGCCGGACGATGGATGAGCTATTAGCCGATACGTTAGTAGTAACAGCTAAGAATCATACGACACAGCGTTTCAGCATGCGTGATGTGTTGGGGAAATCCGAAACAGATACTTTTGCCGATACAGCACTTTTTCTTCCCTACAATGCAGACCTGGTGAACCCGGTGGAAGCAGCGATGCAGTTTACCAAAGCAGATACGCTGCGCGGCAGCTATGGAGCGCTTCGCATTAACACGGATATAAAGCATTATGATTTACGGATTCGTCTTGATGTTGAGAAGAAATATCTCTCAGGAAATAACGTAATCACCTTTTTAATGTTGCGACCGGCAACGCGCATTCAGATCGATCTCTTCGACAACATGGCGGTAGACAGTATTTTATTCAATGGAGAAAAACTCAGTTATAAGAGGAAATTTAATGCGGTATTTGTCGATTTCCCGCAACAACTTCAGATTGGCATGACCTACAGCATTGATTTTCATTATTCGGGACATCCACTTGAAACCGGGCGCTTTGGTGGAATTGCCTACAAGGCCGACTCGCTTGGGAATCCCTGGATTTACACGGCGTGTCAGGGCACTGGCGCCAGCCTTTGGTGGCCGAACAAAGACCAGGCCCCAGATGAGCCAGACAGCATGCGAATGCGGGTTATTGTACCTTCAGATCTCGTAGATGCTTCAAACGGCAGGCTGCAAAAAGTAACCGACCTCGGTGACGGAACCAGCGAATACGATTGGAAAATTCACTATCCGATAAACAACTATTGCGTTTCGCTGAACATTGGAAAATATACGCACTATGAGGAATCGCTGGGAGATGTTAGCATTGATTATTATGTGCAGCCCTATCATCTGGAGCAGGCAAAACGTCAGTTTGCCCAGGTTAAACCGATGCTAAAATGTTTTGAAGAAAAGTTTGGTCCCTATCCATTTCCCAAAGATGGCTTTAAGCTAATCGAAGTGCCATATTCCGGAATGGAACATCAAAGTGCCGTAACCTATGGGAATCTGTTTAAGAACGGTTATCTGGGGCGAGACTGGACCGGCGTGGGTGTGAGCATGAAGTTTGACTTTATTATAATTCACGAATCCGGGCATGAGTGGTTTGGCAACAGTATAACTGCAAATGACGTTTCCGATGCCTGGATTCAGGAAGGTTGGACAACCTATTCGGAAGCAGTTTATGTAGAATGCCTTTTTGGGTATAACGATGCAATGGATTATGTAAACGGATACAAGTCCAAGGTGCAGAATAAACAGCCTATTATTGGATTTCCCGGAGTGAATAAGTGGCCGACATCCGACCAATATTTTAAGGGTGCATTAATACTTAATACTTTTCGCAGCGTATTCGACAACGATAAGCTATGGTGGAAGATCATCCGGGAATACAATGATGAATTTCGCTATCAGAATATCTATACGACGGACATCATCAACTTTATGCACAGGTATACTGAAATGGATCTGATGCCGTTGTTTCAGCAGTATCTTTACCATGCTGCTTTACCAAAGCTACAGTTTCACCGAGACGGCGAGAATGTTAGCTATCGCTGGGACTCTGATGTCGTCGACTTTGCCATGCCGATTGATATTATTGTTTCAAATCGGAAGAAACGCATTTATCCAACCACCAAGTGGCAAACGGATAAAGATGCTGCCGAGTGGGTTGTCGATACCGAGCGGTTCTATGTGGATGTTGAGGACAAGCGGTGAATAGGCAGCAAGGCAGTAAGGCAGCAGAAATGGTGAAGAGAGTGGGAAATCAGGCGACCGCCCTCCTTGGTAAAGACGCAATGCATTGCGTCTCAACGGTGAAAAACGTCAAAAAAAGGTAATGGGGCACAATTGGTTGTCGCTAATGAAAAATGAAAACATCAGCCTCAATATGCTTACTCAAAGCAGATGATCAGTATCTGCTGCTAAAGCGCAATAAAGATCCTTTTGCCGGGCACTATGTACCGGTCGGCGGTAAGATCGAGTTACATGAAAGCCCGATTGAGGCTGCAGTACGGGAAACACATGAAGAAACCGGAATACGAATTTCAACACCGCGTTATTGTGGAACTCTGGTCGAGACCTCGCCGGTAAAATACAATTGGATTCTTTTCGTCTACTGTGCGGAGATTGCTTGGCAGGAACCCGGTTTTTGCAACGAGGGAGTTTTGGAGTGGATTCATCGGGATGGTTTGCTTGATGTGCCGACTCCGAAGACGGATCTACATATATACGACTATATTCTGCGGCGACAAGCGTTTATGTTCAACGCGCATTATGATGAGGATATTAATCTTGTTTCGATGACGGAAGAGATTGAAAATATTAAACTTATTGGCTGAAAAAAGGCCTCGCTGAATGTCAGCGAGGCCTTTTTTGTACTATTGGGTTCGATTAGTTGAAGAAATACTTCAGACCAACCTGCACTTGCCAGCGAGAGTTAATGCTGGGATCGTCCAAAAATGTTTCTGACGGACCGGTAAAGTTAAAAATCGGTTCTCCGCGACTGTCAAAGCCAGCCAGCTGAAGAGGGGAGAGCGCTGCCGGATTGGCAATCTTGCGCACACCGAGGTCGGAGTTCAGCATATTGGCTACGTTCAGCACGTCAACATTTAGCTGCAGCGTGTGCTTCTTCGGACCAACATTGAACGAGATGTCCTGTAGCAAGCGCAGATCCAGATTGTTATACCACGGGTTGATGAGGCCGAAGCGTTCGGCAATTTTACCGCGGTTCTTGCTAAGATAGTCATCCTGTTCAATAAAGGCATTCAGAGCCGTCCACTGTTGTGTAGAACTAATCGTGTTTCCGCTGCCATCAGTATAGTCTGAAAGGACGATATCAGAGGCATCGGTCGGAATATAAATCAGATCGTTTCCGCCCTGACCGTCACCATTTACGTCGCCCGCGTAGATAAAGGAGTAGCGGTTACCACCAGCGGCGGTATGGCTGTTGCCCTGAGCCGTTGAGAAAAACAGTCCGAAGTGAGTCGTAAGATTCGGTGTCCAGCTCTTGGAGTAGGTTGCAGAGGCCACAGCGCGGTGACGATTACCAAATTCGGCAAAGCTCAGCTGCGGGTTGTTCGGGTCGCCCTGAACCGGATTGCCCTGCCAAAGTACGCTGGCGATCTCGGTAGAGCGTAGCTGGCTCTTTGCTTCAAGGAAGGTATAGGCAGCACTAACGCTTAGACTATTACTCCAGCGCTTGCGAAGCTGGGTGGTGAGGCTATAGTTGTATCCTTCATCAGTATTGTCAATAATGTAAATTCCTGCTCCGCCGTCCGGATTCAATTCATCTACACGGTTTAAGGGGTCTGTTGTTCCGTAAAACGGACGCCCGTCGTCAAGTGTGCCAACCTCTTCGACCAAATCGGCATTACGCATATAAATGGCGTTAATGTCTTTACTAAAAATACCTTCTACTGTGGCATAGTAACCATTACCCAAATCCTGATCGATACCGAGGTTAGTGGTCCAAACCTGCGGCCACTTGAAGTCATCTGCCATTGCATTCAGATCAAACGATGTTTGCAGAATAGCGTCGTCACTGGTGTTGTGCTCACTTGGAATGTCGGTAAGCGGGACATTCGGAAACAGATTTGGATTATTGCCAGGGTTGGAGATAACGTTTCCTGCCCAAACGAAAGGAATTCGCCCGGTAAAGATCCCGGTTCCACCGCGAAGTTGCGTTGTACCATCACCTGCAGCATCGAAGTTGAAACCAACGCGCGGCGACCATAGTGGGGTAGCGCCCGGAAGATCACTCTGATCGACGGTTTCGTCGCGATCCTTCTCATCCAAAGCAGTTAACCCGCGGGAATATGGATTGTCCACCGGATCGGTGAAATACATTGGTACGTCTACGCGAAGACCCATTGTCAGATTAAATTGCGGGTTCACCTGATACTCATCTTGTGCGTAAAAGGCAATTTGTCCAACCTCGATGTTTTCACCCTTAAACGGCCCCGTTCCAACTAATGCATTCAGGTCAACAAAGTCTGGGTTGTTTGGATCAGTTAAACGAAAAAAATCATCAAGCGAACCAAAGGTCGAGCCGATTCCTGTTTGTGGTGGCAGGAAGAATACGCCATGACGAAAGATGTTAAACGAGTTGAAGAATGAGAAATACTCGAAGTTCGTTCCGACTGTGATAACGTGATTTCCAGAATAGAAGCTGGCGTTGTTGGTAATCTGTAGAACGTCCTGATCGAGCACATTGTTGATTGAGAATGGCTCGTGTCCAACGGTCGTATAAGTTACCCCGCCTTCGCCGATTTCAACGGTTGGAAAAGGCGTACTGTTGGCATCACGGAAATCGCGGAAACGGTTGTAGCTGGCAAAGAAGCGATTGGCCCATGAATTTGAACGACTATTCCACTCGAATGCTGTCGATAGCAACTCATTGTTAATCTGATAACCGGAATTCTGGAACGGTAAACTGCTGGAGTTTGGTCCACGACCGGAGTTATTGAAACTAAGGACAACCGGGTTCGGCGGCAGATCACGCTGCGCATCCAAATAGCTGACGCGCAGGGTAACGCTATTATTATCGTTGGCGTTCCAGTCCAGCTTACCAAGTAACTTATTGCTATTGGTCTCATTTACGTAACCTTGAAATGGACCGGTATCGTAACCGTAGACGTCTAACATACGATTGCGAATCTGATTCATAACGTCTACACTAACGCGCGACTCTCCGAAAACAACATCGCCATCTGCATCGGCAGCAAAGTTGGTTCCCGGATCATCACGTCGCTCGATTTCACCGTTTATAAAAAAGAACAACTTGTTCTGAATCAATGGCCCACTCAGCGTGAAGCCAGACTGATTAAACGAGAGGTCGGGATTGGCAACAACATCCTGTCCGGAAACGGTGTTTCCAAGGAACGATTCGTTACGTGTAAAGCTGTAGGCAGATGCTTCAAGATTATTCGATCCGCTTTTTGTCACCGTATTGATACCCGCTCCGGTAAAACCGCCCTCACGGACATCAAATGGTGCCAGAGATATTTGAACCTGAGCAACCGACTCAAACGGAATTGGTTCGGATCCTGCCTGACCACCAGGAGCAGGATCGTCCAACCCAAACGGGTTGTTAAAGTAAGAACCGTCCAGCGAAATATTATTGTAAAGCCAGTTCTTTCCGCCGAAGCTGAAATTACCGTCACTACGCGGGTCCAGTTTGGTGAGGTCGCGGGTGGAACGCCGAACGGATGGTGTTCCCGTGACAGCTTCAGGGTTAACATAGGTTGCGGCACCAGTGCGGCTGCTGTTTACAATGTCATTCAGTTCAGCAGTAACGTTGACTGCGGCTCCTTCAACCGTTTCCGCAACCATTGCAAAATCCAGCTTAGTGTCTTTCGCCAGGTTCAGCACTATGCCGGATTGGGTGAGGCTGGTAAAACCGACATAATCCACCGAAACAGTGTATGGACCACCAATGCGCATATTGGTGATATTGTACTGACCGTTGGCACGTGTTGCCGCGCCATAACGGGTTCCACTGGGCTCGTGAACTGCAACAACATTAGCTCCAATAAGTGCAGAGCCATCAGCTGAGGTAACAAAGCCGCTCATTGATGCCGTAGTTACACCCTGTGCAAGTAGGTTGGAACACCAGCTAAATGCAAGAAAGAGCGCCATAACGGCAAGGCGTAGGTTATTAGCTCTAGGATTCAAGCGATTCCTCCTGAAGTGATAAAATTTTAGGGTAAGATGGATGTATTATATGCATGACAAATGATTAGTTTTTGTGCGCCAGAGACTAAGCATACTGCCGTAAATTTGCAACAATATTGTAAAGTTGTAGCCATTTTGTAATAGTCAAAATGTCACCCTCTATTATCGCAGCAACTCGGTATGGGGTACGGAAATATAACGATTAGAATTGGAATTTTGAAGGAAGTGGATTTTTTTTATGCAGCGAGAAAAAACGTGTATTTTACAATTATCCTACGGAACCACCGTCGATACTTAAAACGGCACCATTTACAAATCCAGCTTCATCACTGGCAAGATAAAGGTAGCCATTGGCAATATCCGAGGGTTGTCCCATGCGCTGCATTGGCGTCTTCGCAAGTATCTCTTCAATCACTTTGGCTGGAATCGTTTTTACCATTTCAGTCTCGATAAAACCGGGAGCAACCGCATTTACCGTGATGCCTTTTCTGCCTAACTCGCGAGCCCAAACTTTAGTCATACCAATAACACCGGATTTGGTTGCGACATAGTTGGTTTGGCCGAAGTTACCGTAGAGACCGACAATGCTGGATGTATTAATGATTCGTCCGTAATTGCGTTCTATCATGTATGGTGCAATTGCCTTGGTTGTATTAAATACGCCTCCGAGGTTAACATCGAGCACCTGCTGCCATTCTTCATGAGACATCTTCACCAGGCGCGCATCGCGGGTGATTCCGGCATTGTTAATCAATATATCGATTTGCCCGAAGTTGGCGATTATCTCTTCTACAGCGGATTGTACAGATGTGCTGTCGGCAACATTCACTGTTTGCACAAGATGGGGTGAGCTTTGTTTTGCCAGCTGCGCATCCGCATCCGCAAGTCCTGCTTCATCGACATCCCACAAAACGACGCTTGAACCCTCTTTAGCAAAGATTTCGGCTGTTGCTCTGCCAATACCTCGTGCGGCTCCGGTAATAACGGAAACTTTATCTGCTAAACGCTTCATGTACTGCTCCTGTTGTTATTCGGATGCCGGTTTTCTGGGAAGACGGATAGTGAATTCGGTGAACTTGCCCGGCTCAGAATCTACCAGCAGTTCACCATCATGTTCTTTTACTACTGTGTCGTAACTGATAGAAAGGCCAAGCCCTGTACCTTCGCCGGTAGGCTTTGTGGTAAAAAAAGGAGTGAAAATTTGTTCGCGAATTTTCTCCGGAATTCCTTCCCCATTGTCTCTCACCTTAATTTCTACAGCACCATTACGCTCGGTGGTTTTCAACCAGATTGTGGGGCCGTTATCGTCATTAGGTTCAGACTGCCGCTTATTTGCCGCATAGCAGGCATTTCCGATGATATTCAGAAAAACTCGGCCTATGTCCTGGCGAATTAAGCTTATTGTGGAAAGGTCTTCGGTATAATCGGTATTGATGGTGACGTTAAATCCGGGAACGCGTGCGCGCATGCCATGATAAACCAGATTAATGCTTTCTTCCAGCAGTTCATTGACGTTGGTATCACTCCACTCTGCCTGACCAGTTCGCGCATGGTTCATCATATTGCGTACGATACTATCAGCTCGCTGTCCGTGTTCAATTGTTTTCTCGGACAGCTGTTTAAGGTTGGCAAGATCCTCAAGAATGTTTTCCATCTCGTCTTTGGGTATATGTGAATCGAGTTCCGCAATGTCCTCCGAGAGAGATGCTGCGACCTGTGCGGACAGTTTGGAGAAGTTGTTCACGAAGTTCAGCGGGTTTTTGATCTCATGAGCAATACCGGCGGTTAGCTGACCCAAAGAAGCCAGCTTTTGCTGAACAACGAGCTTGTCCTGCGTAGCCTGTAAATTTTTTAATGTTGAGTCCAATTTGCGATAGGCACGGGCATTGTCTAGTGCAATGGCAGCATATGTTGCCATGTTGCGCAGAATATTTAGATTGTATTCGGTAAAAGCATTTTTCTTAAAGCTCTGTGCTGTAATAACGCCAACCGGCTTGCCGCTATAGATCAGTGGGAGGTATATCATCGATGCCGGATTTTCACCTGCTGCGGCTTCCGGGAGGTCTTTGCCAAACAGCTTACTATATTCTGCTTGATAATCATTGCTAAAGACTTCCTTGCGATTGTTAAAGCAATACACTGCCGGGCGTGTCTCATCATCCAGTTGATAGGAGAATCCAGGTAAGGAGGCGCCGCGTTCTTTTGTCGCAGACATGTCGATCGAGTTGGTCTTCTCGTTGTAAATTCCTATACCAAATACCGAGGCATCCATCAGGTTATTCACGTTTTCATAGATTGTATCAATAATGCGATTAACTGATAGGCTTGCGGTTACTGTTTTCCCAATCTTGCTTAGCCGCTCTACATCTTCCTTTTGCTCCTGAATTTCTTTGGTACGTTCAGCAACAATGCTTTCCAGTTCTTTGCTGCGTTCTTTTAAGTGATTTGTTCGCAGGCGAACAAATCCGAAAACAAGCGCAGTCGTTGCAAGAGCGTAAAGAATCCAGGCCGCCCAGGTGCGATACCATGGGGAAATAATCTGAAATGGATAAACGGCTTCCTCACTGGCGTGGTCGTAGCTATTTCGGACGCGAACATGAAAGGCATAAGAGCCAGGCTGCAGGTTGGTATATTCGCGGTATCCTTCTCTACTCCACCCGGACCAGTCTTTATCCAAGCCCTCCAAATAGGTGCTGAAAAGATTAGACTTGCTATCTACGTAGCTGGCGGCGGAATAGTCGAAGCGCAGGGCATTGGTGCTGTATGAAACGGCTTGTTGTTTCGCAACTCCCGCGCCTCCGAAGATCATGGAATCATCGGCGACGGTCACACTGCGTATCAGCGCATTGTAGTGCTGTTGGTAATCGACGTTTACAGAGCCATCATAGCGATAGAGGCGATCTGCTGTAGCAAACCATGTAATATTATCGCGATCCGGATAGATTAGCGAAGGACCGATATCGCGAATTCTCATGAATGGCTGATTTGTCGACTTTGTCTCCCCAATCTCTTCGATGAACAGATTGTATTTATCGAGACCAAAATCAATCCAAATCGTGCCGGCATCATCTTGCACTAATGACTTCGGAGTTAACTGGCGATTGCCCACCGGAAAGTCCAGCGTTGAATCGACAATGAACTTGTTCTGCGCATCATCATATCGCATAACGCCTTGTTTACTGACAAAAATGACCTCATTATTCAGACTATAAATAAAGGGGACGGAATTCGTTGAAAGGTTGTGCCTCTCGTCGAAAGTCTCCATTGTGATCTGACGCTCTTCATCTACTGCAACGCGTAGCAGGCTATTGTCTGTGTTAATCCACAGTTTGCCGCTTGGCTCTTCGCGAATAAATACGACATAGTTATTGATGCCTTCGATTCGACCTTCATCTATCCACGTTCGGGTGGCTTTGTTCCAGCGAATTGATGCCAGACCATTTATCAGGCCTACATAAACAAGATCGGGATCTTGTTTGCTGCGGTGCAGGAATGTCACTGCATAGGTTAGTCCACCGGGATTTGCAACCACCGTTTTGGCGGGATTTTTTTCTATGCGAAAAACGCCAGCCTGTGAAGCCAGCAGAAGCTGATTATCGAAGGGCAATAGAGCGAATGACTGTAAGTTTCCCGGCGGTAATCCGCTTACCAATTTAAATTCGCCGGCTGCTTCATCCAGATAGGTTGCGCCATCATACGTCGCAAAGAAGAGGGTGCCATTATGACGTACTGCGTCCAGCATGCCATGGAGCGTGCCGTTGCTATTGCGGATCTGCCTGATTGGCGTAGCGATTTCGACCTGAATAATGGCATTATCTGCAGCCAGCCATAAAAGTCCCTGGCGATCTACGAATGCTTCCGAAATGGTGTTTGAGGGTAGAATATTATCGGTGGAGAGTGTCTGCACGTGCTTGCCGGTTGGGGAAATGATAACAAATCCTCCGGAAAGTGTACAAAATCCGAAGTCTCCATTGGGAAGTGCGACCCCTTTATATAAGACATTATTTTTCAGGTAGTCATCTGCTTCACTGCGAAACGGCTTGAAAGATCGACCGTTATAGATAAATAGTCCGCTGCCGAATGTCCCGACAAGAAGATCTTTCGAGCCATTTGAGAACGGTAGAAGCGTTTGCAGGCGATCCCGGGCAAGGAATTCACTGCCTTTAATCATTTCAAGCTTATCGTTATTTAGTCTTTTTAAACCAATACCACCTTCAACAACAAAAACTGTGTTGTTTTCATAGAAGGCGTACATAATACGGCGTTCGGCAGGCCAGGAAGTAACTTTCCATGGAGTCGCCGATCCGTCACTATTAGGCGTAAATCGATAAAGCATGTCCATTGTGGCGAAGTAGATGCCTTCAGGAGTTGACAATGTGCTCCAGACATAGTTGAAGCCTTTTTCATTTTCGGGGAGAAATTCCAACAGGGAGTGAAAACGAAGTTTGTCCAGCGAGTCGGCCTCAAGATAGCCAAAATCACCGGAACAGCCTGCGAAAACACGTCCATTTGCGTCTACGGCAAGTGACCGAACCAACGATCCGTTTGCATTGGGAATCATGCGCCAGTTTCGGCTGTCATATTCCAGGATTCCCGGCAAATTACCGACGTAGATAAGCCCGTCTGCAGCCTGAACGATGTCCCAACTCTGAGTGTCTCCGTGGTAATCTGTACTGCTGTAAGACTGGTACAGGGGAAGCATCTCATCGGTGGGTTGCGCCGTAACAAGCATTGTCAGACACAGCAAGATCCAGAATTGTTTACGCACGTTTCCCTTCTCTCCTTATGCCAGATAGCGCAACGCAAGCACCGTTCGGTCATCCGACTGTTCTGCGTTTCCGGCAAATTCTTCAACATCTCTGAATAGCGCTGCAATGCAGCTCTCACAGTTGGCTGCCTGATTCTTCTTCAAGCTCTCGATCATTTGATCCTCACCAAACTCATCTTCCGCCTCATTAAAGGCTTCACTAATGCCATCTGTAAACAAGATTAGCATTTCATTTGGCTTTAGCATCATGGAGCCTTCCTTAAACGTTGCCATCGGCATACCGGCAAGCATGATTCCACCAGTATTCTCAATCTCGGTAACCTCGCCGTCTGCGGAAAGTAACATCGGCGGATTGTGTCCGGCACTGCAATAATCGACCTTCCCGGTTTCAACATCGAGTATGCCAAAAAAGAGTGTGACAAACATTTCGATAACGCTTTCGACACAAAGGCTTTTATTGATCTTTTGAAAACAAGCTGCCGGGGAAAGCCCGGTAAGAGCTGTTGCCTTAACAAAGGTTCGCGAAACGGCCATAAAGAGAGCAGCGGGCATGCCTTTCCCGGATACATCTCCAATTGCAAAACCCAGGCGAGTCGGTGTTATCCAAAAAAAGTCATAGAAATCTCCGCCTACTTCCCTTGCCGGTTCCATGCGGGCATGAAGGTCAATTTCCGGTCTTTCGGGAAAGGGAGGGAATTCTCTTGGAAGGATCGTTGTTTGAATGCGATTGGCAACATCCAGCTCATAGCGCAGGCCGAGCAGCTGTTCTTCCTGTTGTTTCGCTGCTTTACCCTCGTCTACTGCACGTAGTGTCTTGGCGAGAGTTAGACCAAGATCTTCCAAATCGACAGGCTTGGAGATGAAGTCGAACGCACCATGATTGAGTGCTGTTCGCACGTTTGCAGTATCACCGTAGGCAGAAATCATTACGGTGCGAACAAGCGGATAGCTCTCATTAATGCGAGCCAGCAGTGAGAGTCCATCCATTTCAGGCATGTTAATATCGGACAAAACAACGTAAATATCAGCGAATTGCTCTAGCTTTTTTAGAGCTTCGCGACCATTACGAGCAAACTCAAATGTATATAGTTTATCGCGAATCTCCTTGCGGAAATTCATGGTAATCAGCAGTTCGAGATCCGCTTCATCATCGACAACAAGAATTCGAGAGGACATGATATGTACCTTTATGGCTAATTGCTGAAAAGGTCAGTTTTCAGACTGTCGAAGTCGATTGGTTTGGTGAAATATCCATCGCAGCCCAAGCTGCTGGCGCGGCTAAAGTGCACATCTTTGCCATATGCAGTTACCATAAACACCTTCAGGTCTGCATAGTTAGACTTTACTTTTTGCAGAAGCTCCAGCCCGTCCATTTCTGGCATGTTGATGTCTGAAAGAACAATGCTAAATTCATGCGGGTCATGTTGCTCTAAAAAGGTGAGCGCCTCTTCAGCGGAGTTGAAAAAATCTATGCTGACAAGCCCTTTCTTTATCTCGCTGCGAAAAGACAGGCGATAGAGCAATTGAACATCCGGTTCGTCGTCTACGACCACTAAGCGCACGAGACCTCCAGGAAGCATGTTAAGTATATGGGAAGGATTTAATTATCTATGTCTAAAATTAACACTAACGGCTATAAAAACAAAATGGAATTTCGTCGTTAAAGTAAAATGGGGGCGACTACTAATCTTCTTCAATCTCGCGCAGAAGCTCGATTACAATATTAGTATCGCCGGCCAGTCTAAGTCTTTCAACCCATTCGGGGTCAGAAGCCAGTCGAGCAACTTCGGATAATAGAATCAAATGTGTTCCCGGATCGGATAAAGCACTAATCAATACAAAAAATATTGATGTTGGTTGACCGTCAGGCGCATCCATATCGAAACCGGTTTTGTTACGGACCAGAATGCACACCGGTCTTTCCATTGTGGCACAGCGGCAATGCGGTACAGCAACACTATTTCCAAGCACTGTTGGCAATACTTGCTCTTGTTTCAGCAAATCGTTGCGCAATGTTTCATAAGGAAGATCCGGCGTGTTTTTTCGCGCCGCCTCCAATGAAGAGTGAACAATGTCCGAAAATGCTTTGGCGTCCAAATCTAGAATTGTATTGGTGTTTACAACTCTTGCAAGATGCACGTCGCGCTGCTTTAAATAAAGAATGGAATTGATCTCCACTGTCGGCACTATGTGTGGGGGAAAGAATATCTTGTTCTCGGAAAAAGCGATCAGCGGAATGGATTCATTATTCTCCGGCAACAGTTGCTCCGAGTCCGCATGAAACTGCAGCATAGAATCGTGATGGCGAAGATCCAGAGAAACAGTGGAGGGCTTTTTCAGCATATCCCAAACGATAGTTCCTTTTCCTTCAGGAAGACTATCTCCAATACTGGGGGCGGTCCAGCGAAATAAATTTGCCGCCGGAATATGCTCTGACCAGCGATCGCAAACCAGCTGGTTTAATGCTTTATTGTCGGTGAGAGCCAATACATTGCCAATGGTTGCAGTAAACTCAGGGGGGAGTTCCTCGACGGTGAGAGCACTTCCGTTCACGACTTTAAAACCCTCTGATTGAGCTTCAGCAATTGTATCTAAATCGGTGTCGATAAGAAGCACCGGAGATTGTGTTACCTTGGCAATAAACGATGAAATGCGTCTTGCAAACAAATGAGCACCGACAATTAGCCAGCCGCGTTTCTCTTTGGCATTAACTCGCAAGAGTTTTGCAACGAAGTTGCCGCTAAGGCCCTGCACTAAAATGGTAGACGCGATTACGCTGAAGGTAAAAGCTTCCAAAAATGCAGCTTCTTCCTGCCCGGCAGATTTTAGCTGTAATGCGAACAACGAGGCCATGGAGCCTGCGATAATGCCGCGTGGAGCAATCCATGATAGAAACATACGATCTTTTACCGGCATGTCTGTACCGACTGCGCTGGCAAATATACTCAGTGGACGAACCAGTAGTAAAACGCCGCCGAGCATGATAAGACCTTTCCATCCAAGCTTTACAAAATTAGCCAGCTCCAGATTGGCTGCAAGCAGAATAAATAGAAAACCAATGGCTATTTCAGTTAACTCGGATTTAAACGTGATCAGGCTCTTTAGCTGTGGAGTTGTGCGCTTCCACCCAATCACCAGTCCGGCAATTACAACGGTCAAAATACCTGCTTCATGCATAATAAGATCGGAAAGGCCAAACAGAGCAATTGCCGAGGCAAGAACAAAGGTGTTAGTTTGCGCTTCAGGAACCCATTTGCGGCCGAGTGCTCCCTGAATTGCCAAGCCGCCGGCAATGCCGACAACCAAGCCTGTTCCAACACGTAATGCAAATAGATTGAAATTGCTTATAAAAGTGCCGTTGGCGCTCATCCATTCAAAGCACAATACGGCAATAAAAACCCCGATTGGGTCGATTAAAACGCCTTCCCAGTGAAGAATCTGGTGCAGTTCTTCTTTTACCTTAATTCGCTTTAGAAGAGGAGCGATAACGGTAGGGCCGGTAACAATAATCAGGCTTCCAGCCAAAAGTGCCAGAGGGAAAGAATATCCGAAGACCAAAATTACGAGAGCTGTCGTTCCCAGCCAGGTTATAATGACGCCTATTGTTAGGAGTCGCCAGATTACTTTAGACGCTTTTTGATAGCCGGTACGATTTAGGGTCAGACCGCCCTCAAATAGGATAATGGCGACACAGATCGAGATAATAATCTTTAGTCCGTCGCCGAGAGAAGCGGTATTTACGATGCCAAGAACCTCTGGACCAAGTAAAACACCACCGATAAGTAGCGGTACAATTGCTGGAATTTGAAGATGTTTGGCCAGCACAAAGCAGATTGCGCCGAAAAAGAGCGCGAAAATTACCGTAATCATCTGAAGAGTAAGAGGGTCCATAATAAATCAGCTCCAAAAAGAAAAACACGACCGGAATAGTCGTATTTCAGAGGATAATACTTTCCTTTTTTTGAATTTGCAACTTATTTGTCTACTAATACAGTTTGCGCTGAAAGTCACTAAAATGCAGATGGACTTGTTCATCTGCTTTACATCGTTTATTTCCGCGGTTTTAATCTACAGCGGATTCCATTATCCTCTGGCAAAAAGCTTTTCTTTTTCAGATAAACCCTTTGCAATATTTCTAATGATCGGTTGTCCAATAAAAAAGTACTGTAGTTTATTGTGTGTCTATATCAGAGAGGATGCTGTACATGTGTCGATTAAACTTTCATAAACAAGTCTGTATCTATGCAATAACCGTTGCATTGTCGCTTATTTCATTAAGCTGTTCTTCAAATAAACACGTTGCGGGAACATGGAATCCTGAACCACTTGTTGTCGATGGAAAAGGTGCAGAGTGGGAAACACTTTCAACGTCATATAATGATAAAATTGGCGCTGTTTACGGTGTGGTCAACGATGAATCCGGTATTCACGTAATGGTTCGTTTTAATGATGCTCGAACTGTTAGACGCATAAATCGTTTTGGAATGGTGCTCTGGTTCAACAGCGGAGATTCCAAAGATAGTCGTCTTGGGATTCGCTATGCTTCTGAAGACCGTGCATTTAGTGATAATGTCGAGATACCACGTAAACGAAATGACGTTAGTGAAAATAAACCTGTTCAGTTAAAAGGCATCTACAGCGTTATCGATACAGATACAACGTTGATTACTGCTGCTCGCAATCGGGCAATATCTACTGCCGCTGCCAGCGATAATGGTCTTTATTGTTTCGAGGTCTCAGTTCCGTACTCTTTTGGCGAGAAGTTCAACAGCAGCCCGGGAGAGACAATCAAGTTGGGAATTGAACTTTCCGGGATGCCGAAAGAAATTCGCGAGCAGATGAGAGAACGCATGAGTGCGCGTAGAGGTGGTGGCCGGGCGGGTGGCGGAGGCGCACGTGGTGGTAGGCCCGGAGGTGGAAGGGCTGGTGGCAGTCCGGAAGGCAGAAGGCCGGATTTGGAAAAAAAAGACGTTTGGATCAATTTGAATCTTGCACAAAGACCTTGACCTTATTTTACGCTGTTATTGAGTCTCATTCATTCCTCAGCGAATAAGTCAGACTCAATTGCAGCAACTTTCCTCGTTTATTTACTCTCCTTTTCTTTAGTTCAGTCCTCAGATGTCGACGTTAAGCACAGTGAATGATTAACTTCCAGTGCATACAAAGCGAGTTGACAAAAAATTCACTTTTTCAAAAACATTTTTCTATTCAGCGCTTTATGACCTGCATTCTCTCTGTTTAACTCTATGCTAAGAGAGATGTACAAAGCCATGTCTTTCCGAGATAGACCGCTTCTGTTCGGTGCCATAGGATTTGTATTTTAGATTCGTGCCAGACTAATGACCCAAATAGTCCCCTGGTGGTGTTTTCATCATCGGGGGGCTTGACCTTTGTGTCTGTTTCAGTAGATAACATTAAGGACTGTTTAGGGTTTTTTCGTGTTTTTTTAGACTGCCAATTTTCAACTTTATTAGAATTTCTTAATAGTTACCAACTATTGATCTGGCTCACTCATTAGAGGCATAAATTTGCCTTTCTTTACGTCACATTTTGGCAAGATTGCAATCCATATATTTTGCTGAAACGATCCTTGGGGGACATGTGTCTGTAGCTGCCGCTGGAAATCTTGACTGGTCTGGCTCTGCTCCGATCGAGATGCCGGATTCGAAAACCGTACATCTTTGGCGAGCAACGCTTAATCCAACTGAGTCACTTCTGGAGAAGCATCGCAATATTTTGCGACCGGAAGAACTTTCTCGCGCTGCCAGATTCAAGTTTAATCGTCATCGCAATTCGTATATCACCGCAAGATCTCAATTGCGTCGACTTTTAAGCCTGTATCTTTCTGTCCCATCTGAAAAAATTGAGTTGCTGACCACTATTCATGGGAAGCCATATGTTCAATCGCCCAAATTACCAAAATTGCAGTTCAACCTTTCGCATTCACACGATCGGGTTGTTTATGCAATTGGCTCTACTTGTGATCTCGGAATTGACATCGAGTGGATTAAGCCGGGCTTTGCCGACAGCGGAATTCCGGAGCGATTTTTTTCCTCTTCGGAAGTAGCGGCCTTACGCAGTGTCTCACTCGGGAAACAGGCTGAAGCATTTTTCAACTGCTGGACGCGCAAGGAAGCTATCATCAAGGCAATAGGGCAAGGGCTCTCTCTACCGCTAGATGCCTTTGATGTTTCTCTTAAACCTGGTGAGCCGGCACGCGTTTTGGATATGCGAATTCCGCAAATTGATCAAGAATTTTGGCAAATTTGGGATATAAACGTCGATACTAATTACAAAGCTGCTCTGGCGCTGCAAGGGGATGTTGCACACTTGAGAAGTTTTGACTGTGACTTAACTCTATAAAAGGAAGTCCTAAAAATAGGTAGACTTCAGGGAATAAGCTCTACCTACAGCCTGTGAACACTCATTAGTTGTGTAGCGGCTGGCAATATATTTTGAGGGGATACGTTGTCTAAACTATCAAAAAAGCATTTTACTTATCTGAATACGCTGAATAAGACGAATACGTCTATCGAACATACCACCTTTGCTCAGGATCAGATCGCCGAATTCGCTGTAAAATTTCCGAATCGTATTGCTGTTGAGAGCCTCAACGAGTCGCTCAGCTATAAGCAGCTTATGTCGCGAGCCGATCGAGTTGCCGCGGTACTGCGGAGCAATGATGTATCAGCTGGCGACTATGTCGGTATCTGGATGGAGCGATCTCCTCAAATGGTAGTGGCGATTCTTGCCATTCTACGCGTAGGTGCTGCTTACGTCCCGTTAGATCCCGTCTATCCCGAGAAACGTCTTCATTTTATCCTTGAGGATACGGCCTCAAAAATTGTTCTTACCGAAAGCCGATTCAAGCAGCAGCTTGAAAAGAAATCCCTGATAATTATTTGTGAAGATGATCTGCCGGAAGAGAAACATCTGAGTACCTCACTGCCGAAAAATTATAACTCTGCGAACCCTGTTTATATTATTCATACCTCCGGTTCTACCGGAACACCAAAGGGCGTGCCGGTTAGCCAGCGCAACCTACAGCACTCAACCGCAGCTCGGGCAGAATATTACGATGGCCAGGTTGAAAAATTTCTTCTACTTTCCTCATTCTCGTTCGATAGCTCGGTAGCCGGAATTTTTTGGACGCTTACTCAAGGCGGAACGCTCTGTCTGCCAAAGTCTGGTGTTGAGCAGGATGCCCATCGTATAGCAGAACACGTTAAATATTTTAAGCCAACACATATGCTTGCGCTGCCATCGCTGTATGCGTTGATTCTGGAGCAAACACAACCTGCGCAGCTAAACTCGCTAAAACATGTTATTGTTGCAGGCGAAGCCTGCCCACCAGCTCTCTGTCATCTTCACGCGCAAAAATTGCCAGAAACACGACTTTACAATGAATACGGACCAACAGAAGCATCTGTTTGGTCTACTGTATTTGAGATATCCAAAGGGTTCGACGGTGACATAGTTCCAATTGGAAAGCCAGTTGCGAATACCCGGGTATTCATTTTGAATGAGAAGCTTGAACCTGTTGCACAAGGCGAAGCCGGAGAACTGTATATTGGTGGAGAGGGCGTAACCGGTGGTTACCTAAATCGCGACGAATTGACTATTGAACGCTTCATAAAAGTACCCGCGCCTCTTGCTGACTATTTGCAGGAACATCAGCGTAATGCGATGCTCTATCGCACCGGCGACAAAGTGTTATGTAATTTCGATGGCTTCCTGGAATTTCACGGACGCGTCGATCAGCAGATCAAGCTTCGTGGGTATCGCATTGAGCCGGGTGAGATTGAAGCTTGTTTACAAAGTGTTAACCTTGTCACGGAAGCAGTTGTGTTACTTCGCGAAGATCGCCCCGGTATTAAACGCTTGGTTGGCTACGTGCTGGCAGGTGGTAAAAAGCCGGAAGCAGTAGAACTGAGAGCGCATTTACGCAAGTCGCTTCCCGACCATATGGTTCCAACCAGCTTTATGATGCTCGATGAGTTCCCGCGAATTCCCAATGGCAAAGTTGATCGAAACGCATTTTCTGCTCCCGATCGTGGTCGGCCGCCTCTGGAACAAGCCTATGTTGCTCCGCAAAACGAGCTGGAAAAACAGCTACACAAACTATGGTGCGATACGCTGGATCTGGAAGAAATCGGCGTTAACGACCCATTTTTCGATCTCGGTGGGGATTCGCTTTTGGCGGCGCGATTTGTTGGCAACCTGCAACAATTGCTGGATGAACCGATTTTTGTAGTCACATTATTCTCAGCACCGACAATTTCTACTTACGCGTCCTTTTTGCTACGTGACTATAAAAAGAGTGTAGCACGTTGGCTTGGCATAAGCGATTATGATTCTTCGACAGATCCGAAAAAACATACTTTACAAGATGATGATCTGAAACGATTTCAGTCAATCATCCCAACGCTCTCACTAGAAGCATCGGCATCTGAAGATTCAAAAAAGAATCCACGTGCCATGTTCATTCTGGCGCCACCTCGATCCGGAACGACGCTTCTACGTGTGATGCTTGCCGGACATCCACAACTATTTGCCGCAAATGAACTGCAGCTGTTGGGATTTCAAACAATGGCAGAGCGCAGCAAAGCGTATTCTGGCAAATTTTCTCTTTGGCTGGATGGACTTATTCGCACCGTAATGGCGTTGCAAAACTGCACGGCCGATGAAGCTCGCAGCATTATCGCAGCTTATGAACAGCAGGGATTTACCACGCAACAAATGTTTGGTCAGCTTCAGGAATGGATTGGTGAAGCTATTCTTGTCGATAAATCTCCTCAGTACGCGCTCGATGTTAATGCCCTGCACAAGGCAGAGAAGGACTTTGCCGAGCCGCTATATATTCAACTGGTGCGTCATCCCTACGCCATGGTGTCTTCCTTCCGGAAGCGACGGATGGAGCAGGTTGTGTATTTAGATGAACATAGTTTCAATGCGCGGGAAACCGGCGAGCTGGTTTGGCTGGAAAGCCATCGTGTAGTTGGAAACTTCTTAAAAGATATTCCATCGAACCGAAAAGTTGTACTGCGTTATGAGGATTTGGTAACGCGCCCTAAGGAAGTGCTTCGTGGACTTTGTGATGCCTTCTTTCTGCCATTTGATGAAGCAGTTTTAAATCCATATCACAATTTAGATAATAAAATGATTGATGGTGTGTATTCTGATTCCACTCCAATGGGCGATCCAAAATTTATGGAGCAGCGAGGCATTAATCCTGCGCTGGCCGATTCCTGGAAAGGCGTCGAAAAGGACAACTTTTTATCAGATATGACCTGGAAGCTGGCTGAGTCTCATGGATATGAGCGGCCAAAAACATCGATTCCGGTTAGTAAGTCGATCAGCTCTTCCACAGGTGATATTGCAATTGTGGGGATGGCTGGACGTCTTCCCGGTGCAGATTCTATAGATGCCTTTTGGGACAATCTTAAGCAGGGGATAGAGGCAATACAACCGCTTTCAGATGAGGCGCTGCTTAGCAGCGGTGTTGACATCGAGACTCTGAAAAACCCGCTTTATGTTAAGGCTGGTGCGAGTGCAGCTGATATTGCCGGTTTCGATGCTGGTTTTTTTGGTTTTCACAAGCGCGAAGCGGAGATGATGGATCCGCAGCATCGCATGTTTCTTGAGGGGGCATGGTCTGCTCTTGAGCATGCCGGCTACGATCCCGAACGATATGAAGGCGATATCGGCGTCTTTGGTGGCGTTGCACGCAATAGCTATCTGACGGCAAATATGTTGACGCATCAGCAATACCGCGAGGGCGTTGGTGAATATATCAGCACTCTGGGAAGTGAAAAGGATTTTCCCGCTACCAGGGTTGCGCACAAGCTAAATCTGCGCGGTCCGGCTATGTCTGTGCAGACGGCTTGCTCTACTACAGGTGTTGCCATTCATCTTGCGTCGCAAAGCTTACGCTATGGCGATTGCAATATGGCGATTGTCGGTGGCTGCCGTGTTCAGGTGCCGAATGACGTAGGGTATTTCCATCTGGAAGGTGGCCCACTGTCACCCGATGGACATTTAAGAGCATTCGATGCCGCTGCAAAAGGCATGGTAAAAGCAAGTGGTGGTGCGTTTCTGGTGCTTAAGCCGCTGGCTGACGCGCAGCGTGATGGTGATACCATTCACGCCGTTTTAAAAGCCAGCGCAATCAATAATGACGGATCGGATAAAGCCGGATTTACTGCGCCAGGTGTTGCCGGGCAGGCGAGAGTGGTACAGCAGGCAATTGAGCGTGCCGGCGTTTCTCCTGAAACCATCGGATACCTGGAAGCACATGGCACTGGAACAGTTCTTGGTGATCCCATCGAGGTCGCCGCGCTTACCAAAGCCTGGCGAAAACATACTGATAAAAAAGAGTTCTGTGCACTCGGCTCGGTTAAAACTAATATCGGACACCTGGATGCCGGAGCGTGTGCGGCGAGCGTTATTAAGACAGTACTCGCACTTCAGCATAAAAAAATTCCTGCAAATCTACATTTTAATTCTCCGAATCCGCAGCTGGATTTGCCAAACAGCCCATTTTTTGTAAACAACTCGCTAATAGATTGGCCGGCGGCCGAGCATCCGAGACGAGCCGGAGTAAGTTCACTCGGACTTGGTGGTACCAATGCACATTTAATTTTGGAAGAAGCACCTGAAATAGAGGCTGTTCCATCCGAAAGAAAGTCTTTTTTGCTGGTTGTATCTGCACGTACGGAAGTGGCATTGATGGCTGCGAGAGTAAATCTTGCAAACCATCTTGAGAGACATCCGGAAATCAATTTAGCAGATGTCTCTCATACGCTGCTTAATGGCCGAAAACTTTTTGATGAACGAGCCGCATTTGCTGTAGAAAGTCATGAGCACGCCGCTCACCTATTGCGCAATGCTGCTCCGCATCAAATGATTCGTTTAACTCAGCCTCGTATCGAACGACGAGTTGCCTTCCTGTTCGCCGGTGGTGGTGCTCAATATTTGCGCATGGGACAAGATCTTTATCAGGAAGAACCGACATTCCGTGAAGCGGTTGACCTTTGTGCCGAAATTTTACGGCCACTGATCGATCGCGATATTCGCGAGGTTCTTTTCCCATCGGTGACAGATAAAGATGATGATGCCTCGAAGGGGATGGAAACACCTTCATTGGCTCTTCCCGCACTCTTTACGATTCAATTTGCGTGTGCAAAGCTATGGATGTCCTGGGGCGTTGCGCCTACAGCGATGATCGGTCATAGCATGGGCGAATACACCGCAGCCTGTTTAGCGGGCGTCTTTTCATTGACTGATGCACTTGCTCTTATCACGCTGCGCGGACAGCTTTTCGAAACGCTTGCTGCCGGATCTATGCTTAGCGTTCCGCTGACAGAAAATGAACTTACGACTCATCTCGGCAACGACCTTTCTTTTGCCGCAATAAACCGTAGCGACTCCTGTGTGGTGTCCGGACCAACTCCGCAAATTAAAGCGTTACAGCAAAAACTTGAATCCAATGACATTGAGTGCACACTACTGCGTATATCGGTAGCGGCTCATTCTGCGATGGTTGAACCTATTTTGGCACCCTTTCGCAAGTTTCTTGAAGGCGTGACGTTTAATGCGCCTAAGCTTCGCTTCGTATCCAACCTTAGTGGAACCTGGATTACTGCGGAAGAGGCGAAGAACCCTGACTATTGGGTAAAACATTTGCGCCAAACCGTGCGCTTTGCCGATGGTCTTTCCTGTTTACTTCAGGATGAGCAGTGTGTGCTCCTCGAAGTTGGGCCGGGACGAACGCTTAGCTCGTTTGCCCGCCAGCATCCGGCTAAGAAAGATACGCACATCATAGGGTCCACCCTGAGACACCCACGAGAGCAGGTGCCGGATTTACCCTTTTTACTAAATAATGTCGGACTGTTATGGGCAGCAAATGCTGCTTTAAATTGGCAAGAATTTTTGGGTGCAGGCCGTCGTCGTGTGCCGCTACCGACATACCCTTTTGAAAGAAAACGATACTGGATTGAACCACTTATTAACGCAGCATCGATAAGCGATGATAGCAGTTCAGGGATAGAAACTATAAGCGTTACAGAGGATCAAATTGTGACAAATCAACCGAACATACCGCCCCGCTCAGAGCGAATCGGTGACGAGCTTCAGCGAATTATCCACGAGTTGAGCGGTGTAGACATGAAAGCGATCGCCCGCGATACCAGCTTTTTGGAGCTCGGCTTCGACTCGTTGTTCCTGACGCAAGCTAACTCGGCGTTCCAAAAGCTGTTTAAAGTAAAAATTTCGTTCAGGCAACTTTTTGAAGAGGCACCCACAATAAATATGCTTGCTGCCTTCATCGACCAAAAAATGCCAGCAGATGCTTTTCCAGCGCCAACGCCGGAACCTGTTGCAGCACCGTCTGCACCAGCTGCGCCGATGGCGCAGCCTACCGCTATTTCCGATGCGCCTACTGCGCAAATCGCCATAACCGCACCGGCAGGAAGTGTGCAAAATATAGTACAGCAGCAGCTGCAGCTTATGCAGCAACAGCTTCAGCTCCTTGGTGGAGCACCAATTGAGGCAGTAGCTTCTGTTGCACCAACACAGGGAAATACACTTGCTCAGGAAGCATCTGGTGCCGGTAAATCAGCAACTACTACCACTCCTTCAGCACCACCCGCTGAAGCTAAAAAAGGTGATGGAGCTGCGCATGGTCCCTGGAAGCCGGTTCAGCGAAAACGTGCCAGTGAGTATACCGATCGCCAGATTAATGCGCTGGAAAAACTGATTATAGACTACACCACGAAAACACGTGGTTCTAAGGAACTCACAGAATCGCAGCGTCCACGTTTAGCCGATCCGCGGGCGATATCAGGATTTCGACATGTCTGGAAGGAAATGATTTATCAAATTGCCGGTGTGCGCTCGAAAGGATGCCGCGTTTGGGATATCGATGATAATGAGTATATCGATCTAAATATGGGATTTGGCATCAATTTCTTTGGCCATTCTCCGGATTTTGTGATTAAAGCGATTGAGGAGCAGCTTGCAAAGGGAATCGAGCTTGGTGTTTTAACGCCACTGGCTAAAGACGTTGCCGAGTTGATCTGCGAGCTAACCGGAATGGAGCGAGTTAACTTTGTGAATACCGGCTCTGAGGCCGTATCGGCGGCAGTTCGTGCGGCACGTACTGCTTCCGGCCGCGATCGGATTGCGGTTTTCCGTAAGGACTATCACGGAATTTCCGATGAGCTTCTGGTTCGTCCGGTAGACCTGGGCGGCAAACGAATTTCCAAACCTGTTTCTCCCGGTATACCAGACTTCTTGGTTGAAAACGTTATCATACTCGATTATGATGATAGCTGTATCGACGTTATTCGTGAACATGCGGATGATCTGGCTGGCGTGATCTTTGAGCCTGTTCCGGCACACGATCCTGCATTTCAGCCACGCGAAATTATCCACAAAGTACGTGAGGTAACGCGCGAACTTGATATTGCCATGATATTTGACGAGCTGATCACCGGATTCCGACTTCACCCTCGTGGTGCACAGGGATTCTACGATGTCGATGTTGATATCTGCGCCTATGGAAAAATTGTCTGTGGTGGTTTGCCGATGGCAGCAGTAGCCGGAAGTGCAAAATATATGAATGCTTTTGATGGTGGTCTATGGCAGTTTGGAGACGATTCTTATCCTGAAGGCGGAGTAACATTCTTTGGCGGAACTTTTGTTCGACATCCGCTATGTCTTTCCAGCTCGAGGGCTGTGTTACAAAAAATGGCCGATAATGGTACAAAGCTGCACGATGACCTGAATGCTAAAACGGCTGATTTTTCAAAAAAGGTGAACGCGATCTTCAAACGTCTCGAAGTTCCTATGGAAATGGTCACCTGCGCCTCAATGATACTTATCCGCTTTATAGAAGACGGCCCGTTTAATCCGTTGTTTTGGTTTTTTCTGCGCCTGAATGGCGTTCTTTTCCGTGACCGTTCGGGCTTTCTATGCGTCGACCATTCAGAAGAGGACTTGAAAGAAGTGCTTAACGCGATCGAAAAGTCGGTGCTGGATATGAAAGCTTCTGGTTTTGTACCGGGGCAGGATCTGGGGGAAGACGAAGCCGCTGCAATTGCCCACCTCAATGGCAACTCAGATAGTATGTCGCTTACGCCTTCACAAATGGAAATCTGGTTGGCAAGTCAGCTCGGAGAAAAAGCCTCCTGCGCATTTAACCTGTCCTCAAGAATTTCTCTTCAGGGAGATTTTGATATTTCTCTTTTACAGAAGGCTCTGGACGATCTATGTGGGCGCCATGAGGCGCTTCGCACAACCTTTCAAGCCGATGGCGAAAGACAGATTGTTGCGCAGGCGATAAAGCTAAAGCTGCCGTTTACCGATCTCTCTGAGTTAGATCGCAGCACCTCGGAAGAAGTACTGCGTGAAATGTGCGAAGAAGATGCCCGTACGGCATTCGATTTGGAAAATGGGCCCTTGGTTCGTTTTCAGGTCATTCGATCGCGCCCGAATCAACATGAAATTATTGTTACAGCCCATCATATTATTTGCGATGGCTGGTCTTTTGGCATCGTTTTAAAAGATTTGGCTGCACTTTATTCCGCTCATGAAATGGACGGATACCCAAGCCTTGAAGCGCCGCTACAGTTTCGCGATTTTGTAGCTATCCGCGATGAAAACCTGGAAATTGTGGGAACTGCTTCCTCCGATTTCTGGCATGCACGCTACGCTGAAGATATTCCTGTTCTCGAACTGCCAACGGACAGACCCAGACCGCGAACGAAGTCTTATGTCGGTGGCTATAAGCGAAAAACACTCAGTTCTGAGCTCTTTTCGAAAATTCAGAAATTGGCTACGGAAAAGCGCAGCACCACTTTTGGTGTGTTAATGGCTGCGTATGGTGTATTGCTTAGTCGATTGTCCGGTCAGGAAGATGTTGTGGTTGGCTTAGCCGCTGCGGGGCAAACGGCAATTGGCAAAAAGGAAGTAGTTGGGCATTGCGTAACGCTACTGCCAATGCGCTTGCAGGTGCCGTGGAAAAACAGCTTCTCCTCCTATTTTGATCAGGTGAAAAGCGAGCTGATGGAAGCCTATGATCACCAGGATTATACCTTTGGCGATTTGCTCTCTTCGCTTGGTGTAGATCGGGACCCATCTCGTCTTCCATTGGTGTCGACAATGATTACATATGAAACCGGTTCAGAAAAACTACACTTTGGCGACTTGAAAACAGCAATTTGCCCTAATCCCAAAGGATACTGCAATTTTGATCTGGAGCTGTACCTGATGGAAGATAAGGGCGAGTTGACGCTGCGCTTTGAATACAATTCCGATCTATTTGATAGCAACACTATCGACCGCTGGCTGTCTCATTACAATACCATCCTTGAAGCGGCCTGTTCTAACGTTGATGAAGAAATTGGTCAGCTGCCGTTAATTGCCACGTCAGAGCTGCATCGCATGCTGTACGGTTGGAACGATACGTTGATGACTTATCCTGCTGAGCGTGGATTGCATGAAATTTTCGAAGAGCAAGTTGACATGTTGGGAGCAACAACCAAGGCAGCCGTTTTTACAGACGGTTCGGGAAAATCGACGTCTCTGACGTACTCTGAGCTCGATGAACGATCGAATCGACTGGCAAACTATCTTGTTAAAAATGGAATGCGGGCGGGAGATTTTGTCGGAGTCTATTTAAATCGCAGTCCGAAAATGCTTATCAGCTTATTGGGAATTCTAAAGGCTGGCGCAGCTTATGTACCTCTCGATCCCTCTTTCCCGAAAGATCGCGTCAGCTTTATGATCGAAGATTCCGGTATGACATTTATCCTTACCACATCCGACCTTGCTGAAGATATTCAACAGTCGGCAGTTACTGTGGTGCAAGTAGATCAGGATGCGCAAAAAATATCCCGTGCTGCCAAGAGACGTAAAAAACTGCCTATCGACCCGGAACGCCTTGCCTATCTGATATATACATCCGGGTCTACCGGTAAACCGAAAGGCGTGCAGATTGCCCATCACAGCGTGGTGAACTTTCTGATGACCATGGCGACTGAAAGACCTGGCATGACGCGAGACGATGTTCTACTTGCGTTAACAACAATTTCATTCGACATTTCGGTTCTGGAGTTATTCCTGCCCCTTTCAACCGGAGCAACTGTTGTTGTTGCGCCATCTGATACCCAACAGAATGCTACCAAAATATCCAAGCTTCTCGAAGAGCATAACTGCACAATGATGCAGGCAACACCCACGAATTGGGCGATGCTTTTTGAAGCGGGTTGGAAGGGCAAAAAGGGACTTAAAGCGCTTAGTGGCGGCGAGGCTTTGACGCCTGAGCTCGTAGGCAAACTCTTGGAATCCTGTGGAGAGGTTTGGAACATGTATGGCCCGACGGAAACGACAATCTGGTCTTCGGTAAGCAAAATAGAGTCTGCTCTAGAGGCAATTACAATTGGTTCACCAATTGGAAACAATTACCTCTATGTTCTGGATAAAAATAGAAATCCGCAGCCGGTTGGCGTCCCGGGAGAACTGTATATCGGTGGACGGGGCTTAGCCGTTGGATACCTGAACAGAAAAGACCTGACCAACGATCGCTTTGTAGACGTTCAGCTTCCCGGAGAAATGAAGCTACAGCGATTGTATCGCACCGGAGATTTGGTACGATGGACCGTGAATGGCGAACTTGAATTTGCCGGGCGGATAGATCATCAGGTTAAGCTGCGTGGCTATCGCATTGAACTCGGTGAAATAGAGAGTCTGCTCAATGAAATTCCGGAGGTCGATCGTGCAGTTGTAGCGGTAAAAGAATGGGGGCCGGGCGATCGCAGACTTGCCGCCTACGTCTTGAAAACAGCTGCTAACGGATTTCAACTTGATAGAGCAAAGGATCATCTTCGAAGCAGATTACCGGAATATATGATTCCCTCATCAATCGTTTCGGTAGACACATTTCCACTAACGCCGAATGGTAAGATTGATCGCAATGCCCTGCCGCTTCCCGGTTTTCAGACAGAGAGCCATTCGAAAGGCTACACGGAACCACGCAGTGAAACAGAAACTGCATTACAGCAGATTTGGCAGGAGGTGCTTGGCTTTGATAAGATCGGAATTACCGATGATTTCTTTGATATCGGCGGACACTCACTATTGGCAACACGTGTAATAATGAAAGTAAATAAACAATTCAATACTGAACTTCTGTTCTCTGCACTTTTTGAATATGTTACAATCGGTCAATTAGCCGAAGTAATCGATCAAATTGTAAATGAGCAGCAACTTACCATTCCACAGTACGATAATCTGGTGGAAGGGAGTCTTTAAATGAACAACGCCTCTTTTTATGAACTTCTTGCCGACGGCCTGCAGCTATGGCTAAAAGGTGAACAAATTGGTTTTAAAGTATTTCAGGGTAAGCTATCACCAGAGCTTCGCGAAAAGCTTGTCGCTGCAAAACCCGACCTTTTGCGGACGCTCTTGCCGGGACGTCGCTATTCACTCTGCTCCTTTCCTCAGCAACGGTTGTGGTTTTTGGAACAGTTTGAGGGAGCCAGTCCGGTTTATAATATTCACGCCACGCATATGTTGTGCGGCAAGCTTAATATGTCGGCCCTTCAGCAAAGCGTCGATCGTCTGATTCAGCGCCATGAGGCGTTCAGAACCTCTTTTCATGCACTGGATGGTCAACCCTATCAGCAAATTCACGATAGCATGATGTTGCAAATCCCGGTTAAGGACTTAAGTGCTGAGAGCGAAGCGAACCAGCCAGCAAAACTTCAGCAGTTACTGGTTGAAGAGGTAGAAACGGAGTTTGAACTCGAAACAGCACCGCTTATTCGGGTGAAGCTGTATAAGCTTGCCGAAGAGAAACATGCCTTATTGATTCTTACTCATCATATAATTTTTGACGGCTGGTCGCTTGGATTAACGATAAATGAATTAAGCGCAAACTACAGTGCGATTTGTGCCGGAGAAGATTCTGAGACCACAATGCCGGGCGTCCAGTACTCCGACCATGTAATGTGGCAGCGGGAATGGTTCCTTGGAGACGGTGCGCAAAGGCAATTAGACTATTGGACGGAAAAGCTTTCCGGTGAACTTGCTCCACTGGAGTTACCCTACGATAAGCCGCGCCCACCGATTCAAAGCATCGATGGAGATGTTGAATTCGATCGTTTTGAAGCTGATCTTATTCAGAAAATGTCTGAACGTGCGCGTCAGGAAAACGTGTCGCTGTTTATGTTTCTTGTAACGGCGGTGAACGTTTTAATCATGCGCTATTCCAATCAGGAAGACATTCTGCTTGGAATGCCGGTAGCAAACCGCAAACGTAAGGAGGTCGAATCGATTGTTGGATATTTTGCCAATACTCTGGTGTTGCGCAACGATTTATCCGGAAACCCGACTTTCAGCGAAATGTTACAGCGGGTTCGCGCTGTTTGTCTGGAAGCATTCAATAACGAAGACACGCCGTTTGAGCAAATTGTGGGTGTGCTTCAGCCAGAGCGTGATCGCAGCCGCACACCAATCTTTCAGGCGATGGTGAGTTACGATGAAACCGCCAGCCACGCCCGAAGTATGGGGGAGTTGACGATGGAACGCCTTTCAGTAGAGCGGAAGGTCGCTCGAACTGATTTGGCAATTTGGCTGACCAAAGAGTCCGATCATATTCGCTTTGCATTTGAATACGCATCTCACTTGTTTGAGCGCAACACAATTAAACGACTGGTTGCCGGGATGAAATCCCTTGCTGAAGCAGCTGCCGCCGACACGTCTATCGCCATCAGTGAGCTGCCTGTTATGCCTGCGCAGGAAGAAG
>JBOEGD010000019.1:0-56055 GCA_050633245.1 Calditrichia bacterium
GAACTCGGCGAGATTGAAAGTGCACTCGCTGAACAGCCTTCAGTGGAGCAGGCCGTGGTATTGGTCCGTGAAATGACTCCCGGCGATAAACGACTTGTTGCATATGTGGGAATAAATTACGATTATCCTTTCCGCGTCGGAAAAGTGCGCAAGAAATTGCGCGGGCTGTTGCCCGAATATATGGTGCCGGCTGCATATGTTCAGCTTGAAGAATTTCCACTGACACCGAATGGTAAGATCGACCGCAAGGCATTGCCAATGCCGGAGAGCTGGCGTTCTGATAACACTTCAGCTGTTGTTGAGCCATCAACCGACATGGAAAAGCAAATTGCAGAAATCTGGAAAGAACTTCTTATGGTAAATACAGTAAGTGTTCAGGATAACTTCTTTGACATCGGCGGCCATTCACTGCTTTCAGTTAAGATGTTGTCGATGCTGGAAGAAACTGTTGGATTTCGTTTGGCGTTGCGTCATGTGCTGGTGCAGACTCTCGGCCAGCTTGCCTACTTGTGCGAGCAAAAGCTGGGAATTAAGGCTACCAGCGAAATGACGACATAAGATTAGATTCTTTGATTGACAGGATATATAGTTAGAATGATTGAAACCTTTTACTTTGGGCCTGCTAAAACCTCCCTGTATGGAGTCTATAATGCTCCTTCTGCTGCAAAAGATAATTCCCACGGAGTTGTGCTTTGTTATCCATTTGGACAGGAATATATTCGCGTTCATCGCTCATTTCAGCTTCTGGCCAGACGGTTAAGCGATGCCGGATTTCACGTCATGCGGTTCGACTTCTACGGAAGTGGTGACTCATTTGGTCGCTCCGAAGAGGTGTCTATTGCACAGTGGATCAAAGATATTAACTTTGCTGTTGAAGAGCTTGAAGACAATGCCGATTTTGATGAAGTCTCCTTAGTTGGATTACGCCTCGGAGCTTCTGTTGCCGCATTGGCTGCCGCCAGGGAAGAGCGGTTTGCAAACCTCATTCTATGGGAGCCGGTAATCAGTGGCGCTGAATACCTGGCAGAACTTACCGGAATGCAGCAGAAGTGGTTAAAAGATCAGCTTGCTCAGCCTGCAGCAGATAAACGAGCAATAAACGGAATGGAAAGTATTGGCTTTCCCGTGCCGCAACAGCTTCAGGAAGAATTGCGACGCCTGAATTTACTGGGTATTAAAGCACAGATTTCCGGAAATGCATTAATCCTGGCCCGCGACTCTTATGGTGGACTAAAGGAACTGCTTGAAGGAACGCTTCTCCAGAAGAAAGATTCTGCCGAGTTGCGGGTTCAGCATGGGCCCGCCGTTTGGCTGAGAGAAGAGCGTCTGGAAAATACATTGGTGCCGAAAGAGAGTCTCGATACAATTATTCATTGGTTAAGTGAGCAGTTAAAATGAAAGAACAGGTCTACTCTTTTGGAGATAAAAAAGGACTGTGCGGTGTAATTACCGATCCTTCCGAAAAGAATGCAGATCTTCCTGGGCTGATTATCCTGAACTCGGGACTTATTCCACATATTGGTCCAAACCGGCTGAGCGTGCAGTTAGCCAGACAAATGTCTGAAAGCGGATACACTACGCTACGCTTCGACTTCTCCGGTATCGGTGACAGTCAATTGCGCAGCGATTTTATTCCCTTCGAACAGAGTGCGCCCCTCGAAACGCGACAGGCTATGGACTTTCTGCAAAAAGCCCGCGGGATTTCGCGCTTTGTCGTGACAGGTATCTGCAGTGGTGCAGATACTTCATTTTTCACCGCTCTGGAAGATGAGCGAATTGTGGGAATCATCCCGGTCGATTTTTATGGTGTTGGTTCAGTTGGCTATCAGATTAGTAGCTATCGCAAACGATTATTGCAGCCGCGTAGCTGGATAAATCTGGCGACGGGAAAAAGTGATATTTGGAACCTGGTGAGTAAGCTGCCTGAAAAGCTTTCAAAGAAAGAAGTGAAACCTGTCGATACAACCAGCAGTGAAATAGAAGGTGCTTTTCCCTCAACGGACAAGATAGTAGAACATTTTCATACTTTATTTTCACGTAAGTTCGCAGTTCTTCTATTATATTCTGCAGGAAGCCCATCATACTACAACTATACTACTATTTTTCGAAGCGCGCTCCGTGATTACGCATCAAAAGGCGCCCTTCGAATTACCTACCTCAAAGATTCAGATCACGGTTTTACCTTGAGATATAATCAGGAACTGTATTTGCAAAATATCAATTCCTGGCTGCTTGCAACTTTTTCAAAAAAGTAGCGCATAAAAAGATCCAAAATTATTCTTCTATCGTAAGTATATTATAGTGATCGTGAATAAGCTCACAAGCTAATATTTGACTGGAATGTGAGCACGATCAAAGTAGTTGTTGCCTTGTTCAGTGATCTTAGTAGTGCGTGTTGAGTGCCTTTCTTTTTTAGGCTTCCATTCTTCCTAACCCAAACCTGGAAGGGTGATTCTCTTAAAACCATTTATTCTTCTATCGGTCTCCGAGCGGATACGTAAAACCCATAACCAAGGATATACCCGTGATTCTTGCTTCTATTTATTCCCTCAGGGAAAAGCTGACCTATTTTATTTTTCTCTTTCTAGTTATGCTAAGCAGCATTGGCTATTCGCACTCAATGGGCGAGAGCTATGTATTTATGAACGTTACCGAGAACTCTGTTCAAGGGCGTTTCGAACTGACATGTAATGACTTGAATGCGGCACTCCAGTTAAATGACAGTACCGGCTTAATAACCGCCGACAACTACGAGCAGTATCTTGCTGATATTCAGGCTTATGTAAAAAATAACATTTCGTTTAGCAACAACGGTACAACGCTGCCGATTCGTTTCACCAAGCATGAAGTTCGTATGATTGAAAAATTATCGAATTTTGTTCTGCTGGACTTTTCTCTGATGGAAGGGCTGGATAGCCCGCCTGAAGGACTTGATATTGAGTGGAATTTCCTCTTCGACCAGAACGACAAGCATCGCGGGCTATTGGTTATCGAACATTTTTGGCGTGCTAACCTTTTCGAAAACGAGCGCGTTGTATCATTGATTTTCGATGCCGATGAACGGCGTCAACGTCTCGACCTTACAAAGTTCTCTATCTGGACTGGCTTTGTCGGTGTGGTGAAATTGGGCATTAAACATATATTTGAGGGAATCGATCACATTCTTTTTCTGGTCGCCCTCATTCTTCCAGCGGTTTTATATCGTGAAGAAAAAGACTGGTTCGCTGTCCCCGCATTTAAACCTGCACTCATAAACGTAGTTAAGATTGTTACCTTATTTACTGTCGCGCATAGTATTACGCTGAGTATCGCATCTCTTGGTTGGTTAAGCATGCCCTCTTGGCTGGTTGAGTCTATTATTGCTGCCTCTATTGCTATTGCAGCCCTGGATAATCTTATTCCTATATTTGGCAAACGCATGTGGATGGTTGTTTTTGGATTTGGCCTTTTCCACGGTTTTGGTTTCGCCAGTGTGTTGGGAGATCTGGGTATACTCGGAGAACACAAGCTCCTAACGCTTTTCGGCTTTAACCTTGGCGTCGAGCTCGGTCAGGTTGCTATTATTTGCGCCATCTTTCCGGTTCTCTATCTGCTGCGCAAGTTGTCAATTTACAATCCGGTTTTTCTAAAGCTCGGAAGTGTTGGCCTTATTATTATGGCATTAATCTGGTTTGCAGAAAGAGCCTTCGACTTCTCTTTCTAACACTACCCAGCGCTATTAGCGCATCAGGGTGATGCGCTGTAGATTTGTCAATAATTTGTGAGGCCATCGTTTGCTTGAAAGACTATCTGCATTCAAACATACGGCTCTGGATTGTGTTTTGCTGCTCTGCGGCTACTATGTTCTGCTGCAGCTCCTTCTACAATTTGGAAATATGCCGGAACAGGCATTTTATGGAAGCTTTATTTTGCTTGCTGCCTTCCAAAATGCGTGGCTTTATGGTTTTGTTTTAATTGCCTTGGTGGTTGCTCTGGCTTGGTATCGTCGTGAAGATAGTTTTGCACTAAGTTGGCAAACGATGCCTTCGGGAAACATACTGCGGCTTATTGTCGGGTTGATTGCATTCTTACTGGCCTGGATGTTTTCAAGCTATGATTACAACCTTTATTTTGCCTCCGGTCATTGGCCGGACAGATTGCTGCTTCTGTTGTTCTTTGGAATGATTCTGTGGAAACCGCTGATGGTATTGCCGTTTTTGCTGGTTCTTTTACCGGTAATCTCGCAATTTCATTATCCGATTGGTGGATATTCAGTAGCAGATCCTTTTCCACTCATGAAAATGTTGGTAGCATTTGTCGCGATGTTGGCTTTGTCTACCCTGCTGAAACGCGATTTCGGGAAAGCCTTCCTGGTGCTGATTTTGTGTATTCAGGCATCGGGATATTGGATCTCGGGAACGGGAAAGTTTAGCTCTCACTGGATATTGACCGATAAAATTTACTATCTGCTTCCGGCGACTTATGCAAACGGCTGGCTGGCATTTTTTCCACCGGAAACAATTTCAGAGTGGACGCAGTGGCTTGGGAACTGGAATTGGCCAATGAAAATTGGAACCCTCATGCTGGAGGTCGGTGCGCTTTTTGTCCTGCTGAGAAGAAACCTGACGCTCTTTCTGCTAATTGGATGGATTAGCTTTCACGTTGGCGTGTTCCTTGTCTCCGGAATTGCCTTCTGGCGCTGGGGCCTGCTAGAGCTGTTGATTCTTGGCCTTCTGATAAAATATCCGAAAGAGGCATTATTTCAGGTTTATAGTAAATCTGTTTTTGCTGTTTCACTCGTATTGATATTAGGTGCTTCTATTTGGTTTAAACCGGTGAAATTATCCTGGCACGATTCCAAAGTAAACTATACTTATCTGCTTGAGGGAATCGGGGAGAGTGGTAAGACTTATAATTTGTCTCCAGAGTTTTTCCAGCCTTATGAGTATCAGTTTACCCAAAGCCCTTTTGCGTATCTAAGTAGCGAAAAGCAACTAAATGTGGTATGGGGTGCTACCGGACGAAAGACAGCGAAAGCGCTACAGCAAGTTAGATCGGCTGAGGATTTATTTGCCCTGGAGGAAAGCAGCGGAAAAATATTCTTCAATGAGAAGAAGACCTTGCGATTTGAAAAGTTTATTCGAATGTTCGTCAGCGCCTTAAATAAGGAAAAGTCGAAACGAACCTGGTGGGAAAGTATTCAGGCGCCACACCTGCTACAGACATTCAACAGCGGCGTAGAATATGACGGAGCAGAGAAAATTAACAGCATTACAGTAACTCAATTAACAACCTTCTATGATGAAAAAAAATATAAAGAGATTCGACGGCGGCCGGTTCGCACTATCGCTATCGAACGATAACCAGAGGATGGTATGAAGTCATTAATTCTAGCGGTAGATGATATCAGAACGATCGTACAAAAAGTCGGTCGTAACGCTCTCATGGATGAGCTGATCTCGCGTATGACAACAGCATTCGATAATTATAGTCAGGAAAAAATTAAGATTCCGATGAGAGATGGATTTCAATATACCAAGCCGGTTTTAGGGCTTCTTGAGTGGATGCCGATTATGGAAGTGGGGCGAAAAAGCACGATTAAGATGGTGGGATATCATCCGCACAACCCGACGCAGCAGAACTTGCCGACCATTATTTCGACAATAAGTGCCTTCGATGCAGTCACCGGACATCTGATTGGATTGGCAGACGCGACATTCACAACTGCCCTTCGAACAGGTGCCGCTTCCGCCCTGGCAAGTCGTCTGATGGCAAAAGCAGATAGCAAAACACTTGGTTTAATCGGCTGTGGTGCACAAGCGGTAACTCAGCTGCAGGCGCTGAGTCGAGTATTCGATTTTGAACGAGTGCTATTACATGACAGCAATTTTAGCGTAGTGCAGTCATTTCAAGAGCGTGTGGCTTTTCTCGGCATCGATTGTCATGCCACACAGCTCGATGACTTAGTAAAGCAGAGCGACATCATTTGTACGGCAACGTCTGTTGATATCGGCAAAGGACCGGTCTTTGATGCGGTTGACCACAAGCCATGGCTGCACGTGAATGCCGTTGGTGCCGACTTTCCAGGTAAGGTGGAAGTGCCGCAGGATTTCCTGAAAAAAAGCTATGTATCGCCGGATTATCGTCTTCAGGCAATCAAAGAGGGCGAATGCCAACAGCTGGATGAAGAAGAGATCGGTAAAGACCTTGTCGAGATTGTGCAACACCCGGATGAATACGCTCATCTAAAAGAACAGTCTACGGTGTTCGACTCCACAGGATGGGCACTGGAAGATCAGGTTGCACTTGAATTGCTAATCGACTTTGCAAATGAATTCGGTCTTGGCACAGAGATGGATTTGGAATCAATTGCTGAAGACCCGCATAATCCATACTCGTTTGTCGGGGAGAGTAAAACGGTTAACAGTGTTCAGAAAGCTCGATAAGGATACTCAATATGGATTTTAACTGGACACCCCAACAGTTGGCTTTTAAACAATCTGTCATCGAATTTGCGCAGGATAATCTGAACGAAGGCGTGAGAGATATGGACCGTGAGGGGCTTTTCCCCGCGGATAAATGGCGCAAATGTGCCGATTTTGGGCTACAGGGTATTTATTACGATAAAGCGTTTGGTGGACAGGAACGCGATTTTCTCACCTCGGTCCTCGCAATGGAAGCAATGGGATATGGCTGTCGCGATAATGGTCTTACTTTTGGCTTAAATGCACAAATTTGGACGGTTCAATTGCCGATCTCTCGCTTTGCAACATATGATCAAAAGAAGCGTTTTTTAGAACCGATGTGTCGCGGCGAAATGATTGGAGCCCATGCGATTAGTGAACCGGAATCAGGATCCGATGTGTACAGTATGAGCATGACGGCCACGAAAACGGAAGGCGGCTATCTCCTGAACGGGCGCAAACGATACATTACCTTCGGACCGATTGCCGATATGGCTCTGGTATTTGCCAGCACCAATCCCGACGTTGGGAAATGGGGCATAAGTGGATTTTTGGTAGACGCAAAATCTGATGGATACCGTTCACTACCTGTTCAAGAAAAGATGGGACTTCGCACCGTTCCTATTGGCGAACTCGATTTCAAGGACTGCTTCGTTCCCGAAGAAAACCGCCTTGGAAAAGAAGGCGCGGGAGTTAGTATTTCCAATAGCTCTTTGGAGTGGGAGCGTTGCTGTATTCTTGCCAGCCAGCTTGGTGCCATGGAGCGGCAGCTGGAGGAGGCGATTGCTTATGCTCGCGAACGAAAGCAGTTTGGTACGACCATCGGAAAATTTCAGTCGGTTTCAAACCGAGTTGTAGAAATGAAGCTAAGGCTCGAAACGGCACGACTTCTTCTGTATAAAGTTTCCTGGATGAAAGCCAATGATCAGCCCGCCATGCTTGAGTCCTCCCTACTGAAGCTGTACCTGAGTGAATGCTTTACCGAATCGAGCCTCGATGCAATTCGAATTCATGGTGGCAAAGGATATCTTAGTGAATTTGAAGTTGAACGCGATCTGCGTGATGCAATCGGTGGTGTTATTTATGGCGGAACTTCTGACATTCAGAAAAACATTGTAGCCCGGCTTTTGGGACTCTAAACACTAGAAAATTATGACCTATTTAATTCAACATACAGTAGAAGAATCTGCACGCGTTCGCCCCGATCACGATGCCTTTCGAATGAATGGCGAAGGGGTAACGTATGCTATGTTGAATGAGCGGGCTAATGCTCTGGCGGCTGAACTGATTCGACGTGGTGTTAAGCCACAAGATCGTATCGGTATCTTTATGAATAAATCGCTGCACTTGCCGGTTGCTGTCTACGGTATTTTGAAAGCCGGCGCTGCCTATGTGCCGCTCGATCCTGCTTCTGCGGTAGATCGTCTCGATTTTATTCTGCGCGATTGTGGTATTCGATTTCTCATTACTCAAAAGAACAGGCTTCGGGTAATTAAGCAAATACCAGAAGTCGCCTCACGTCTCGATGGAATTATCGGGATTGATGTGCCCGAAGAGTTGGACATCGAAGGTATTCCTTGGAATCGTATTTATGAAAGTAATCACCCGGCGGTTCAGGTGAAATTAATGGAACGCGACCTCGCGTATGTTATGTATACATCCGGTTCGACCGGAACGCCGAAAGGCATTATGCATACGCATTCCAGCTGTCTGGCCTATGCGAAACTTTCAGCAGCGCTTTATGATATTAAGCCGGAAGATCGATTGGCAAATCACTCACCATTGCACTTTGATATGTCTACTTTCGAATTCTTCTCCGGACCGCTTCATGGCGCAACCAGCGTGCTTATTCCGGAGGAATATACTCGCCTGCCTGCCAGTCTGTCGAAGTTGTTGCAAGACGAAAAAATGACGATTTGGTATTCGGTAACGTTTGCGCTGATGCAGCTTTTGTTGCGCGGTGTATTAGATGAGCGCAATCTTACCAGTTTGCGGTGGGTACTTTTCGGTGGAGAACCATTCCCCGTAAAATATTTACGTGAGCTTATGTTGAAGTTGCCTAATGCGCGCTTTAGTAATGTTTATGGTCCGGCGGAAGTAAACCAGTGTACCTTTTACCACCTTCCCTGCGTGCCCGATGAAAATCTTCCATCCGTGCCGCTTGGAGATATTTGGGAGAATACGACCGGCCTTATTGTAGATGAGGCAGATAATGAGGTTGCCGATGGAGAAGCAGGGGAACTGCTAATTCGCACCGGAACCATGATGCGCGGATATTGGGGCCGTCCCGACTTAAATGAGCGCGCATTTTTTGTTCGTTCACCCTTTCCGGATTACCGTGAAGTCTATTACCGAACCGGCGACCTGGTGCAGCGCGCAGAGGATGGCAATATGCTTTTCCTCGGACGCAAGGATCGGCAGATAAAAACCCGTGGCTTCCGGGTAGAGCTTGATGAGGTTGAAGCAGTATTGCTTGCACATGCGGCCATTGAAGAGGCTGCTGTCTTCGCCGTTCCAGGCGATGAAGGCACGCGCTTTATTGAAGCTGCTGTTATCCTGAAAACAAATATGTCTGTAACGGTTAACGATTTAATTACAGAGGCTAAAAGCAAACTTGCACATTATGCCGTTCCAAGAACACTTCGAATTATGCAGGAATTTCCAAGAACCGGGACGGGAAAAATTGACAGACTTGCCCTTCAGGAAAAGGCAACTTCAGAGAACATTGAGAAACGCTAAACGGAGTATCATCTTGACCATACAGAACAAGCTACAAGAATTTATTAATAAAGAGCTGCTATCCGGCAGCTTCGAAGTAGAAACAGATGAGAGTCTTCTTGCCGATGGCATGGTAGATTCATTGGGAATGCTGCGCTTGGTAACCTTTATTGAGGAAACCTATGAAACACGCATTCCACCGGAAGATTTGATTATTGAAAATTTTCATACCATAGATGTGATTGCCGGTTATCTGACTCTGAAGGGGATACCTGCCGGTGAATAATACACTCGGACATCTTGTTGGGAGTATCCTCGCGTGATGCTGCTTTCTAAACAGCTCCGATTGGAGTATGCGGTGTGGTTGCTTTGTGCCTATTCTCTTGCATTTATGCAGCCGACTATCTTGCATGCCGTTCACTCGGCAACGCACTTGTATAGTATTGCCGAAACCAAGGCAAGTCACTCTTCCGGCGATCATGTGCATGCCTACAATACGCACGAACATGGTGATGTCTTAGAGATCTTGTTGCAAATGTTGTTTAGTGAAGAATCACAATCAACAGGATCTGCTACGCTTGTTAAAACGACGATACTCTCAGGTCATTTTGCAAATTCAAGTAGCGATATTTCTCCCTGTGAAAAAGATTTTAATTATCGAAAGCCTGTTTCACAATTCGAACCTCGCTCGCTTGTGAAGCGTCCCTCTATTCCGCCTCCACAATTGTTTGCCGCTTGAATACAGAACGTTTAAGTGACATAACAATTTATTGAAAAGGAATAAACAATGAAGACCTTAGTGAACGGTTTATGGCTGCTTCTATTAAGCGCCATGGTGTCTTTTGTATTTGCCCAAACGGGAACAATTAAGGGAGAAATTATCGATATTGATAATAGCGAAGAACTTCCCGGTGTAAACGTCTTGCTTGAAAATACGGTTCTTGGTGCCAGCAGCGCCCTCGATGGCAGCTTTGAAATTTTTCAAGTTCCGGTCGGAAATTACCAGCTGGAAGCAAGGCTGTTGGGCTACACCACAATTCGAAAAACAATTGCTGTTGCGGCAGGTGAAACTGTAACTCTTGACATCGAAATGAAAAGCAGCCCCATCGATATGAACGAAATCCTTGTCGAAACAGAACGCGTCTATTCAGCGGCTTCATCTAAGGCCGTTCGAGCGTTTGATATTAAGATTCGACCAACGCGATCTGCTCAAGAACTTCTACAAATGGCACCGGGAGTTTTTATTGCCCAGCATGCCGGAGGCGGTAAGGCCGAGCAAATATTTATCCGCGGCTTCGATGCTGATCATGGAACAGATGTAAATATCTCTCTCGATGGAGCGCCATCAAATATGATTTCGCATGGACACGGACAGGGCTATGCCGATCTTCACTATATTATAGCTGATGTCGTGGAAACTATCGATGTAAAAAAGGGACCTTATTTTGCTGAATATGGCAACCTTGCAACCGCAGGTGCCATGCAGTTTCATACCAAGGAACACATCGACAATAATCTGGTGCGCTTTGAAGGTGGCGAATTTAATACGCGTCGCTTAACAACGATGTATCAAATTCCGTCGAGTGGCGAACACCAGAATGCCTATCTTGCCGGACAGTTTTATGCTACTGATGGTGCCGTAGAATCACCACAGGATTTTGATCGCTTCAATGTCTTTGGTAAGCTGCACACACATCTTTCCAATAATAGCAAGCTGACGCTGTCTGCAAGCGCATTTAGCTCTGCCTGGGACGCCTCGGGACAAATTCCGCAGCGTGCAGTGAACAGCGGTCAGATTGGTCGGTTCGGCACAATAGATGATCTTGAAGGTGGAACAACCAGTCGCCAGGATTTGAATCTTCAGTATTTGATCAACGGCAAAAACAATAGCGAGTTGCTGATTCAAACGTATACTACAAATTATGACTTCAAGCTGTTCTCGAACTTTACCTTCTTTCTGGATAATCCGGAAAATGGTGATATGATCGAGCAAACAGATGACAGAAGCGTATTTGGTCTGAACAGTCACTATAAGTTTAGCCATAGTGCTGGTGCTTTCCTGGCAGTTGCAAAAATGGGCGGCGGTTTTCGGGCAGATGATATTGCTGTTTCGCTTTGGCAGTCGCCGAATCGCACGCGCAGTAATGCACTGGTAGATGCCGATATCCTTGAGCGTAATTTTTTCCTTTGGGTTGAGGAAGAGTTTTTGTTCTCTCCACGCTTTCGCATGCAGTTGGGTTTACGCGGAGACTATTTTACCTATAATGTTGAAGATGCCCTTGATGGCGTTGATAATGGCCTGCCGCATGCTTCCGGCTTTGCCAAGCAGAGCATTGTATCACCAAAGTTGAATATGGTCTTCAGTCCTGTAAATAATTTCGACTTGTTTGCAAATGCCGGAACCGGTTTTCACTCGAATGATGCCCGCAATGTGGTTCTAAGCGAACGAATCAGTCAGATGACAACCAGCTTTCAGCGAGCAGGGCTGAGTAATAGCGAGATTGCTGATACGCTGACAGCGATGAATTTCGATCCGGACCAGCTAAATGTAGAAACCTTACCGCGCGCTGTTGGAGCCGAAATTGGCTTCCGAACATTGCTTGGCGGACGAATTAATTTCTCCGCTGCGGCGTGGTGGCTAGACCTGGAACGCGAATACGTTTATATCGGTGACGCCGGCAGCACTGAACTAAGTGACCCGACCGTTCGTTACGGCGTGGATATGGAAGCACGTGCGAACCTTTCTACCTGGATGTGGGCTGATGCCGATGTGAATATATCGGAAGGAAAGGTAAAGAATGCTCCGGATGGTGAAGATTTTATTGCCTTGGCACCGAGAATTACCTCAACGGGCGGTTTAACGGCTGTTCATCCCTCCGGATGGGAAGGCAGCTTGCGCTATCGTTATCTTGACGATCGACCTGCGAATGAAGACAATAGCGTTGTTGCAGAAGGATATACGGTAATAGATTTGTCCGCCGGATATCGTATTGGGCCCTTCAAGCTGCACGGTTGGGTTGAAAATCTACTCGATGTAGATTGGAATGAAGCACAGTTTGATACAGAATCCCGCCTGCGTGGCGAAACACAAGCTGTTTCCGAGATTCACTTTACTCCCGGAAACCCGCGAAATGTTCGTCTTGGCGTAAGCTACCTGTTTTAAGACAGAAATGATCTGTGGCTGTTTCACCCGGAGCGCTTACGCCGGTTCGGAACAGCCGTAGTTAAGATATTCTGCTCGTAGCTTCTGTATCACTCTTGGAAACAGTGATAATGGAGTGATGGATGCTCGACAAGATAAAAAATTACGATGAACAGATTCAGGCTGCTGGTAAGCTCAATAATGTTGCCGATGTTTCGAACCTTACTCGCAGCCAGCTTCTGATTTGGACCGGGCAAAAGCTCAGCCCGAAGCTTCCGCTATACAATATGGTAATGACCTATCAAATCGATGGTCAACTGAACCCCGATGTTTTTCAACAAGCCTTTCAGATTCTGCTTCAAAAAAGCGATGCCATGCGCACGATCTTTAGCGAACAAGATGGTATTCCACAACAAAAGGTGCTGGACTACTGTGCATTTGACCTGGACGTAATAGATTTTACGGAGTCTGCAGATCCCGCAGCTTCTGCCGTAAGCTGGTCACAGCAGCGTGCTCGACAACCTGTTGATATTTCAAAAAGCCTTTTCGACAGCGTGCTGTTAAAACTCTCTGAAGAAAAATGGATGTGGTATTACAACCAACATCATTTGATGAACGATGGGTGGTCAGTTACACTTGTATTTCGCCGCGTCTCGGAATATTACCAGGCCGTTCTGGCAGATCAGATCGAGGGCTTGCAAGATCTTCCGCAATATTGCAACTATCGTTCTTATGAAAAAGAGAACAGCAATTCACCCTCTTTTAAAAAGTCTATCGCTTTTTGGAAAGACAGAGCTGTTTCTAATAATGGTCCGCTGGCACTGTATGGAAAAACACCCGACGTTCGTTCTACCGCCGGTAAGCGCATTTACGCTGAGTTGAATGAAGAGCAAAGTGCCGCCTTGCGCGAAATCGCATTGGAAGCGGGCATTCGTTCCTTTACACTCGACCTTTCCCTTTATTATATATTTTCTACTTTGCTTACGGCCGTGTTGGCTCGAATCAGTGGTGAAAAGCATATCGCATTTGGCGCACCGGTTCACAATCGTTCGTCTGTTGATTTTAAAGAGACGATTGGACTTTTTATTGAAATGTTTCCAATGAAACTGGATCTGGAGAGTGGTGAAACTTTTCGCAGCCTGTTAAAAAAAGTTGCTCTGGAAACGCAGGACTTTCTGCGCCATAGTGGATCGGGTATAACCACAGCCGAGCTGAACAACTCCTTTAACGTAACGCTTAACTTTATAAATGCTTCATTTGGCGAGTTTGCCGGATTAAAAACGCGATCGACCTGGGTGCATCCCGGAGACTTTGATAAGGGAAATAGTTTCAGTCTATTGGTGCACGACTTTGACGCAACCGGAAAATACCAGCTGCATTTCGATTTGAACACGGATATTTTTTCCGCACAGGATGAGCACAGGATTGTTGACGATTTTATGACCATCCTGAAGGCATTTATTAATGATCGTGAAATAGTTATAGATGACATCAAGATGCTTTCTGATAGGCAAACGGTTGAACTCTTGAACGCATACAATGAGACAGCCAGACCTGTGGCCGATGGAACCATCGTTGATTGGTTTAATAATCATGCTGCTGCGCAGCCAAACGCCATCGCAGCATGTTGCAATGAGCAAAGCCTGAGTTACTCTCAACTTCAGAATTCAACGAAACAGCTCGCAAATTACTTTTCAGAGGCTGGTATCAAAAGCGGTGATATGGTTGCGATTTCACAGACGCGTTCTTTTGAGCTCTTGAAATCTATTTGGGCGATTACTAAGATTGGAGCTGCATTTGTACCGCTGGATCCATCTTTGCCGAAAGTGCGAAAAGAATATATTTTGCAGGACTCAGGCAGTAATTGGCTTGTTTGCAATAAGGGGTTGGCTCCGGCAGAGAATGCAGACTTGAGAGTAATCGATCCGGAAGAATCGAGAGACGCGATTTCCTTATGTGAAACGACATTCCCGAAACGTCACATATCGGCACAAGACCTCGCCTATATTCTATATACATCCGGCTCTACTGGTAAGCCAAAAGGCGTCCGGGTAAGCCACGGAGCTATCGCTAATTATTTGAACTGGGCAAAGCGAACCTACATGCCAGTCAGCGGTATGAGAATGGCAGTTTTTACAACTATTTCTGCAGATCTTACCCTAACCTCGCTTTTGTTGCCATTCATTTCCGGCGGAACTGCTGTAGTTTATCCCGAAGAGGGAAGTGGCACAGATCTTTCTATTGTACGGGTTGCGCAAGACGATGCGGTGGATATAGTTAAATTGACCCCTTCCCATCTTGCTCTTGTTAAGGACAAACTGCTTGCTGCTACATCAATTAATACTCTGATACTTGGTGGTGAAGAGCTAAAAACAGCTAACGTGCGTGAGCTCGCTGCCAACGGAAAAATCGTTTACAATGAATATGGGCCTACCGAAGCAACTATTGGATGTATGATTTATCGCTATGATCCGGAAGAGGATGGTGACTCTTCTGTGCCGATTGGCAGTCCAATTGACAATACCCAGATCTACCTGCTGAACGAGCAGCTTCAACCCGTTCCACTTGGCACACCCGGTGAGCTCTTTATTGGCGGAGCAGGGCTTGCAGATGGCTACCATAAGCGTTTTGAACTGACACAAGAACGGTTTGTTGATAATCCATTTAACAAAGGAACACATCTGTATCGTAGCGGCGATTTGGCGCGTTTTAATAATGGGCAGCTGCAGTACCTCGGTCGTAACGACGAGCAGCTGAAGCTCGGTGGGTTCCGTATCGAACCGGGCGAAATCGAAACCGCATTGGGGAAAATCCCCGCGATTTCAAATGTTGTTGTCGATGTTGTTGACGTTCAGCCTGGATCTGTGGATTCGCGTCGCTCAGAAAAACGACTGATTGCATTTTTTACCGCTGATGATAAGCTGGAAGACAGTTTAATGCGCAGTGCTTTGGCAAAAGAAATTCCACATTATATGATTCCTGCGCACCTGATCCAGCTGGATGAAATGCCGCTAAATGCAACCGGTAAAATCGACAAATTGGCACTGCCGGAACTGGTTACTCTTTTACAGCCTCACAGCAGTCAGCACACGCCGGCGCAAAACCAACTCCAGAAGGAATTAACAGACATTTGGGAAGGTGTTTTGGGCACCTCGCCAATTGGCATTGAAGACAACTTCTTGGCACTTGGTGGTGGCTCGCTACACGCTGTATCTGTTATTGCCCAAATTATTCTGCGTTATCAAATAACATTGCCGCTGCAAACGCTTTTTGAGACATCTACGATTAAAGAATTATCCGAACGAATTGAAACCGCACAGCAGCTGGAAACCGACGAGCTTGCAACTGGTTCTGCAACGCAAATTATAGCGCGTAGTACGGATGCGTCGATACCGCTTTCCTCCGCCCAGCGCCGAATTTGGTATCTTCAGTCTATTCAGCCGGAAAGCTACGCATATAATATGCACCAGGCTGTTCTGCTTGATGCACCGCTTGATGTTGCCAGGTTGAATGCCGGAGTTGCGTCTCTGGTAAATCGCCATGAAATCTTGCGAACCTACTTTGTTGAACAAAAAACAGAATTGTTGCAGCGCATTGCCGATTCCGTTGATAATGTCTTTATAGAAGTCGATCTTTCTGCCGAAACGTCGGACAAAAATTCGCTGGTCAGACGGTATGCCGAAAGCCAGGCACAACGTACGTTTGCTTTGAATAAGCTGCCTCTATGGAATTTAACTTATCTCCATTTGCCGGATAACAGCTGCGCACTGGTCCTGATTATGCACCACATTATTTCAGATGAGTGGTCGGTGGATGTCTTTTGGCAACATCTTGCCGCGTTCTACCAGGACAATAATATGTCGGCCACAGCGAATCTTGTTCAATATGCAGACTACAGCATTTACGAGCAGGAATGGCTGCAAACATCCAGCTGTAGTTCTCAGCTTGACTACTGGAAAGGAATGCTCGAAACGCAGCTGGAACCATTGCAACTAACTCATCGCACCGCCTCTTCGAATGCAAATCGCGGAGCACAAAAACAGCTGAATATCCCTAAAGATATTCTGACAAAACTAAAGCTGCTCGGAGGCGAAGAGTCTGCATCGTTGTTTATGGTTCTGTTTGCAGCCTATTCAATCTTATTACAAAAGCTAAGCGGGCAATCCGATTTTTGCATCGGCACGCCAGTAACACTGCGGGAAAGACCAGAGTTACAGAATGTCATAGGTTTTTTCCTGAATACATTGCCGCTAAGAGCCTCTGTTGAGGAAAATGACAGCTTTCGTGAACATCTGAAAAAGTCTCGTGCGATATGCTTGGAAAGTTTTGCCAACAAAGATGTGCCTTTTGACCTGCTGGTTAAAGAGCTAAGGCCAAACGTCGCAGGTGGCGAAAACCCCTGGTTTCAAAGCATGTTGGTTGTACAAAATGACGGGACATCTCAATTGAGATTCGATGATAATTCTGCCTCGGCGATGCAAATTGACAGTGGTGTCTCGAAGTTTGACTTTACTCTGTTTATGCAGGAAGGGGAAGAGTCCGCAATCGCAATGGTTGAATACAATACGGATATGTTTGTGGCCGATTTTATAGAGCAATTGTTGCAGAGTTGGTCTACTTTACTACAGGAAATTGTAGCGCAACCAGATGCTCAAATTCAGACTATCAATCATTACTCTAAAGTCCAAATCGACCACCTCTTGGCTTTGGGATGTGGGCCGGGTGTGCGTATTCCCGCAGAACCTGTTCATATACTTATCGCAAAACAAGCCAAAGCAAATCCAACTTCGATTGCTGTTCGTTATGATAAACAGACTCTCAGTTATGGGGAGTTAAATGAACGTGCAACGGGGTTAGCGAATGGATTAGAAGTGAATTCCAGCGGCGTGCGAATCGGTATTTTGCTCGAGCGATCTGTCGATTATCCTGTGGCAATTTTGGCAGTATTGAAAACGGGGGCGGCTTATGTGCCGCTCGATCCGGCATATCCGGCAGACCGTCTGGAAATGATTATCCAGGATGCCGGGATTAAAACCGTTATATCAAGCGCCGAACATGGCGATAAGGCTCGCGGAGCTTCTATAAAGATTATTGATGTGCAGGCTAAAATAACAAACTCGGCCCCTGTAGAATCAGCACAGCAAAACCTTGACAGCGACGCCTATATTATTTATACCTCCGGCTCAACCGGCAAACCCAAAGGCGTTCCGATTACGCATCGCAATCTGCTTTACAGCACGTTTGCGAGACCGCAATTTTATGAAAATAAGCCAGCAGCCTATCTGCTCCTTTCCAGCTTTGCATTCGACAGCTCTATTGCCGGAATATTCTGGACATTGACAGAGGGTGGAACACTATGTCTACCGGATAATGATCACTATATGGAACCTGATTATCTGACGACATTTATTGCCGACAACAACATAAGCCATATTCTGGCAATTCCTTCTTTTTATCAGCAGTTAATTCATTTCCAGCCAGATAGATTGCTTTCTCTGCAAACCGTAATTGTTGCCGGAGAGGCGCTTCACCACAGTTTAATTCATGAGCATCAAAAGCTGCTTCCCAAAACACGTTTGGTAAATGAATACGGGCCAACGGAAGCTACCGTTTGGGCAACTGCGGCTGATGTTACAAATCTGCCTGAAAGTAATCGTGTACCAATTGGAAAGCCAATTGGATCGACACAGCTATATGTTTTGGATATGAATGAAAACCTCGCGGTTCCCGGAGTTCCCGGAGAGCTCTTTATCGCCGGGCCGCAGGTTGCCGCAGGTTATGTCAACAGAACCAAATTAACCAGCGAACGATTTATACATGATCCGTTTCTAAAAAATGGCGTGATGTATCGAACTGGCGATCGCGTTTGCTGGCGAGGAGATGGGCAGCTGGATTTCCTGGGTCGTGTAGATGGACAAGTGAAGATTCGTGGACATCGGATTGAACCGGAAGAAGTTGAAGCGGTTGTTGCGCAATTAAGTGAGGTCGTTGAGGTTGCTGTTGTTCCAACTCAGCGGACCAATGCCTCCGCGATTCGGACTGAAAGACTTCAGTTGATTGAACAGCAAGACTGGTTAACAGTGGCAGAACGCTTCGGCAGCGAGCGTCTGGAAAAGCTGATTAGTGAAATTGAAGGTATTTCTTCTGAGCAGGCGCTTCAAGAACTGCCGGAGATATTTCGAACTGAGAACTCGACAGATGATTTGGAACCTGCCTATCGAAAACGGCATCGCGATGCGGATATGGCTATCGAGTTGGCGCTACTTCAGGAAGGATTTATTCGCCCCCCAAGAGATGCGCAGCGCAATTGGATGGTTGGGCAGTGGATAGCTGAAGCAACTGATGATTTAAGACATCTTCATGAACTGGCCAAGCGTTTTGTCTCTGGTGAGACCGAGCATGGCGAGATCTATGATGAGAAGGTCGACGTGCTTGCTGATGAAGAAATAATGGAAGACTGGCAAACTCCAGTGATGAAGGCAATGGCCAAACAAGTTACCGAAGCGCATGGCGATGTGCTGGAAATCGGTTTTGGCATCGGCGTTAGTGCGACCTTTATACAAGAGCAGGGTGTTGCATCGCATACAATTGTGGAGATGAACGAATATATCGCCAACACGCTTTTCAAAGATTGGCGTGCCGGTTACCCCAAGTCTGATATTCGATTGGTTCTGGGGCGCTGGCAGGATGCGCTGGAAAAACTGAAAACGTACGACGGCGTATTTTTTCACGCTGTCCCGATGGATGAAGAAGAATTTATGAACGAAATGGTTGGCAGTATCACCTTTGCGGAGCATTTTTTCCCGGTGGCTGCCAAGCTGTTAAAACCAGGTGGCGTGTTTACGTATATGACGACCGAGGTTGACTCGCTGAGCAGAAGACATCAGCGTGCATTGTTTAAGCATTTCTCCTCCATAGCGTTGGAAATTCAGCCGCTGACGATACCTGAAGATACCAAAGACTGGTGGTGGGCCGATTCTATGGTTGTTGTGAAGGCTACCAAATAATGCAGAATGGAAAACGAATGAAACAGGTCGAAAATATATCATTTCGGGAACGCATTGCCGCGCTTTCGGATGCTCAAAAGCTTCTTCTTGCTCAAAGGTTAAACCTACCCGCTCAACAATCGGGCTCTTTTGACAGCCTTGCCGCGTTTATCGTTCCGACAAATATAGCGGATGTTGCTGCTATAAAAGAGCAGTTAACGCACCGCTTACCGGATTATATGCAGCCGGATATTGTGCTGATCGACAATATGCCGCGCACGCCTAACGGGAAAATTAATCGCAATGCTCTGCTTGAAATACCGAAAAGCAAGCTGGATAACGGGTCGGAGACAACTGGTCTCAGTGCTGCTCAGGTAACGCTAAGAGATATCTGGAAGACTGTTCTTGCCGTTGACGCCGTTTCGATTAATGATAATTTCTTTGAGTTGGGCGGCGATTCAATTCGCGCTATGCAGGTTATTTCACGCGCGCGTTCTGCCGGGATCGATATTTCTGTACGCCAATTGTTTGCACAACCAACAATTGCACAGCTAATAACTTCTGAACCGGCTTTGCAAAAAGTTGAGACGATGAAATCTGTAAGCGGTGACGTTTTGCTATCGCCGATTCAGCGCTGGTTTTTTCGCGAAAACTTTGCCGAAAGTCATCACTGGAACCAATCGGCTTTGCTCACTTTACATTCCGAAAATAGCGCTGCCGAGTTATCTGAAGCGCTTCAAACAATCGTTAAGCACCATGAAGCTTTTCGTATCCATTTTGAAGAGAACGATAAGGAATGGTGGCAAATTGCTTCGGCACAGCTGACGGAGCTGCCGTTCAAAGAGTGTGTGCATCCGGGAGAAGGTAAACTGGAGGCGTTTATCCGGCAGGCGCAGTTAGAACTTGATTATCGCATGCCGGGTAAAGCATGGCAGGCAATCTATTTGGACGGACAGGAGAAGCGGCCCAGTTTATTACTGCTGGTTATGCATCACCTATTGATTGATGGCGTTTCCTGGGCAATCGTTTTAGAAGATCTTTCAGAAGCCATTGAAGGAAAACGACAAGGTAGAACACCTGTGCCGCTGAGTACGTCGACAACTTTACCTGAATGGAACGAACGCTTACAGCAGTTTGCCAATCAGCGCGAAACATACTTGCAAGTAGCGCAATGGTTGCATTGTTTTGAAGAAACCAGCGGACAAATTCCGCGAAAGGAAAATGCCGATCTACAAAAAAACACCGAGGGCAACAGCAAGACAGTTATGCTTGAACTGTCCCGGGAGGATACAGCGCTTTTGCTTGGCGACTGCACGTCTGCCTATCGTGCGAGCCTAAATGAATTCCTTTTATCAACATTGTTTGCCAGCCTTACCGACTGGTCTGGAAATACCAAATTAAAGATTAATATGGAAGGGCATGGACGTGAAGAAGCTGTGGGTGCAGATGCCTCTAGAGCAGTCGGCTGGTTTACCAGCTTTTTCCCAATCACAACAGCTTTCCATGCTGATGCTGAAATTAATGATATACTCACTGGCGTTAAAAATGCTCTTAACGATATTCCTGAGAACGGTATCGCAGTTGCCGCTGCACAGTATTTGGGGCAATCTGAAAAGCTCCGCTCTGCGATTGATAAAGCCATGAAAAATGATGTGCTTTATAACTATCTGGGCACGTTGGATGGCGATTATGGAAATCACTGGGACTATAAACTTATTAGCAGCCGCAGCCCGAAGGCACATCGTAGTCACCTGCTCGATGTAACCGCATATATTTTAAAAGATTGCCTGCAGCTTCACTGGGAGTTCTGTCCGGACCTTCATGATGAGGAAGTAATTCGAAAGCAGGCTGAGCAACAGCTTAATTATTTACAGACCATTATAGAAAATCGACATGCTGCGAGCACCAACTATACGCCGGCAGACTTTCCTCTTGCCGGACTGGATCAACATGGATTACAGCAGCTTGGAGAGCTGCTAAAAGACTTGGATAGCAGGGGAGAGGATAAGTGAAGCTGGAAAATGTAACTGATATATATCCGCTTGCACCGCTGCAAGAGGGGATTCTCTTCCATGCAATCGCCGATAAAAACGCCGGACATTATCACCAACAGTTCTGTTGCGTTTTGAAAGGTGAATTCGATACTGCGCGCTTTAAGAAAGCCTGGCTCAGCGTTATTCAAAACCATGATATTCTCCGAAGCATCTTCGTTTGGCAAGGTCTGGAAAAGCCGCTTCAAATAGTGCGGAAAGACGTGCAGCCTGTTTGGATCGAAGACGATTGGACAATGAATGATCACAATGTGCAAGCAGAAAAGCTCGATATGTATCTTTCCGATGACCGTCTTCGCGGCTTCGATGTGCGCTACGCACCACTCATGCGCTTTAAGTTAGTGCGATTGAATAAAGATCGCCTGCAATTTGTCTGGAGCTTTCATCATTTACTGTTGGATGGCTGGTCTATTCCAATACTTTGGTCAGATGTGCTGACAGCTTATGATAGCCTTGGTGACACAAAAACTGCTACTTCCCGGAAACCGCAGCAGTATCGCGCGTTTATCTCGTGGATGATGCAGCAAGATAAGTCTGATGCTGAACTGTTCTGGCGAAGTCATTTTAAAAATTTAACCTCGCCAACCTCACTGGAGGGTTTGCCAAAACTTAATAAAGCGGAAAACCCGGGGCGCACAGCGGTTCAGTTTACGCTGGAGGAAACGCGTAAACTCGAAAAGGTAGCTTCTGCAAACAGTTTGACGCTGAATAGCGTGGCACAAACCATCTGGGCTTTTTTGTTGAGCGTCTACAGTTATCAGGACGACGTTGTATTTGGAACTACTGTTGCAGGAAGACCGCTTAACCTTTCCGGAGTGAATGAGATGGTGGGGCTGTTTATCAATACGCTGCCGATGCGTGTCAAGCTGGATGGGACACGTTCGCTGGTAGAAAATATGAAGGCGGTGCAGGATACCCAGCTTGCCATGCGACAGTACGAACAGAGCTCGTTACTGGATATTCAGGGCTGGAGCGAAGTGCCACGTGGAGAGCAGCTTTTCGAAACGGTATTTATTTATGAAAATTATCCCTCTTCATCCAATGATGTTGGGAAAATTTATTCGGTGGATGAAGTGACGGTTCATGAGCAAACACATTTTCCTCTGAGCATTCTTGTTGGAACGGTTCCGGAATTTCGTATAGAAATTGCCTGGAACGGCAAGCGAATTGGCAGGGTTTTTTCCGAACAGATTGCACGGCATTTTAAACATGTTCTTATGCAGTTTCTGGACAATCCAGGAATAGTTGTCGATGAAATCGTTGTTCCGCTAGAGGATGAAGCACATCGTTTGTTAAATGAGCTGAATAAAACACAACGATCTTTTCCTGTTATATCTTCCATAACGGAAATTCTTGAAAAGCAAGCAGCAACACAGCCCGAAACAATAGCTGTCCGGTTTCAGGATGATCGGCTTAGTTACGCTGAACTGAATGATCGAGTCACCCGCCTCGCTGTTTTCCTACAGCAAAAAGGGGTAAATCAGGAAGATAAGCTGGGAGTGTTTTTAGAGCGCTCCGAGCAGATGCTGATTGCTACGCTTGGTATTCTCAAAGCTGGCGCCGCTTATATTCCTCTGGATCCGGCTTTCCCAAAAGATCGACTTTCTTACATGGTTGAAGATGCCAGTATTACTACTCTGCTAACGCAGGAAAACCTGTTGCCTCACCTGCCTTCTCAAAATGTTCAAACTTTTTGCCTGGATAAAGATTGGTCTGAGATTGCCATGGCTGGGCCTGCTGATTGGAAGCCCCAATCGACTGCCTCAGACTGCGCTTATGTAATTTATACTTCCGGTTCAACCGGCAGGCCAAAAGGCGTTCAGGTTTCTCACAATTCTCTGTTGAATTTTCTGTTCAGCATGAAGGAACAGCCGGGGTTTGCACCGCAGGATCGTTTACTAGCGGTGACAACGCTATCTTTTGATATCTCAGGATTAGAGCTTTATCTACCGCTTATCTGCGGTGGAACCGTCGATATCGCAGCAACAGCTATGGTTTCTGATGGACAGGCTTTAGCCAACCGTTTAGACGAAAGCGGGATTACCGTTATGCAGGCCACGCCTGCTACCTGGCGACTCTTACTGGAAAGTGGTTGGCAGGGTAAGCGTGATCTAAAAATTCTCTGTGGTGGCGAGGCGTTTCCGGATGACCTGGCGCAAGAGCTTCTACCTCTTTGTAATGAAGTCTGGAACATGTATGGCCCGACTGAAACAACAATCTGGTCTGCCATTGCACGAGTAAAGCCTGATGAGGCGATTCATATCGGTCGGCCGATTGCAAATACGCAGATTGTTATTCTGGATAAGCGTGATAAGCTGGCACCATTCGGAGTTGCCGGAGAACTGTGTATTGGTGGAGACGGTGTTGCCTTGGGATATCTAAATCGACCAGAGCTTACCAATGAGCGCTTTATTGAAAATCCTCTGTCTGGTGAAGGAGAGATTCTTTATCGAACCGGAGATTTGGCGCGCTACTATCCCGATGGACGCCTGGAGTTTCTGGGGCGCTTCGATTATCAGCTGAAGCTGCGTGGTTTCCGCATTGAACCTGGCGAGATTGAGGTTTCATTAATGGAGCACGCCGATGTTGACCGTGCGGTTGTGGTGGTAGGAGATTTTGGTGCGAATGATAAGCGGTTAGTTGCTTATCTCGTGTGCGCAAATTTACCCGAGACCGGAGAGCTACGTAAGCATTTGCGTTTAAATTTGCCTGAGTATATGATTCCTGCTCATTTTATTCAGCTCGATGCCATTCCGCTAACGCCAAATAACAAAATAGATCGCAACGCATTACCCAATGTTGCGTCTGTCGATAGCAAAACAATCTCTGATGAAGTTGCCCCTCAAAATTCGCTGCAGGAACAGCTTCTGGATATTTGGAAGACGGTGCTGAAGCAACCAGCAATTGGAATCACCAACAATTTCTTCGATCTCGGTGGACACTCACTGCTGGCCGTTCGTCTTATCAGCGAAATCAATGCCGCCTGTCAATCCAACCTGACGATAGCAACTCTTTTCGAATCCCCAACCGTTGAAGGACTTGCACTCGCACTGGAGTCTGCACCGAGCGACACCACGATAGATTTTTCCGAGATTACAGAAGACGCCATCTAAATAGAGGAAAAGGTTACAAGTAGCNNGCTACTTGTAACCTTTTCCTCTCGGTATGACTCTAACCTGCAAATAGAATTACAATTTTTTCATTTAGGAGAATTAAATGCAGGGCATGTTTAAAAGACTTTTGACACTTTTGGGATTAACGCTTTTAATGTCGCTGACCATAGCACAAGACGGTAAGCAGCTGGTAGAGAAAATGACCGAAGCCGTTGGGGGTAAGCAGACATTTTATGATTTAGGCGATGTAGAATACACGTATACCTATCACGATTTGGTTGCGGATAAAAAGGACGTTGGCGTTGAGCGGTATTTGTTCGATGGGGAGCTTTCCTGGGTAGATTTCAGCGTGCGCGAAAAATTCGCACATCCTGAAATCGAAGGTAAGATCATGCAGGGTTATGATGGTGAGAACTATTGGACGACTATTAATAGTGTTCCATCGAAAGATGAAAAGATTCTGGGATTTTCCCGCTTCCTGCGTAAAACGAACTATTACTGGTTCTCGATGTTCTTCAAGCTGTTGGACGACGGGATTAACTATGAAAAACTGGATGATCAAGCCGTCAACGGCACCAGCTATCATCGCGTAAAAATTACTTTTGGCGACAATGTCGGTGATGCCAGTGACATTTATGTTCTGTACATTCATCCGGAAACATATTTGGTCGATCAGTTTCTGTTTACGGTACAAGCTTTTAAGATAACCGACCCATTATTGATGGAAGTAAAGTATAGCGAAATAGACGGAGTGAAGCTCCCGACCTGGCGTCGCTATGCACCGGCAAATTGGGAAGGCCAGATTGTAAAAGAAGAGTGGGCGGAGGAAATAAGCGAAAACATCAAGTTTGGCAATGGATTTACTAAAGCAGACTTCCAAGTAGGAAATTGATGGTTGATGAATGATGATTGATGAGTTAAGAATGATTTAACTGTTCAAAAGCTAACATGAACTCATCACTCGTACCTCATCAGTCATCATTTATCGTGGATACACCGGTAGAGACCACTTCCACTTAATTGCGCCAAGGCGAATTATCAGAGCAATCAGGATACTGACAACCGTCTGCAGGAGGGATGGGAGCGGTAGAAATGAAAGAAGCACATAGCTTATGGCACCAACCGCAGCAACGGTTGCATAAAGTTCACTACGCAATACCAGCGGGACTTTCTGCGCCATAACATCTCGCAACATACCTCCACCGACACCGGTTAGAATTCCCATTAGAACAGCAGTGGCCACAGCGACATCCTGATTCATGGCTTTCTGCGTACCAAGAACGGCAAAGAGTGCTAACCCACAGGCGTCGGCAACTAACAACGTGCGTCGTGGGAAATGCAGTCTGCTGCTGCGTACCACAAGCAGCGCCGCAATCGCGGCACCAATGGTAATCAATATGTAGTTAGAGTCGCGAATCCAGAAGACTGGAACGTCCAATACAAGATCGCGAAACGTGCCTCCGCCCACAGCGGTTACAAAGGCCAGCACGATCCCACCGAACAGGTCGAGCTCTTTTTCTCTGGCAACTAATGCTCCTGAAAGTGCAAATACCGCGACACCGATCAAATCGAGAGTATAAAAGACAGTCTGTGCTTCGATGATTATTTCCTTCTAAATACAGGTGTCGGGTGCCAGAACTCAGAACTCAGATTCTCTGTCAAACAAGCGTAAGTGCCAACACCATATACAGAATACCCGAAATCGTTGCCGCCAGCAGCGCCAGTGGCATCTGAGTTAAAACGTGATCCATTAGGTCGGAGCCGCAAGCCATTGAGCTTAGGATCGTGGTATCGGAAATTGGTGAACATTGATCTCCAAAGACGGCGCCTCCCAGAATTGCACCAAAGTTTAGCGCAAAAAATGTTGGGTCGGGGTTTAAGGTAAATGCCAACGGCAGGGCAATTGGAAAGACCACCGCATAAGTGCCCCAGGATGAGCCGATCGAAAAGGAAACGAACATGCAGATAATCAGCAGAACTGTTGGCAAAATGAACGGCACGGTATTCAGGAAACCAACAGTGCTTTCAATAATATACTTTGAGGTTCCCAAGGCTTCAGCTACGCTGGCCAACGTAACAGCAAGTCCTAAAATAACCGCACCAACGGTAACACCCTTTATACCTTCCAAAAGACCGTCGAAGGTATCTTCAAGCGACATGCCACGAAGACCGGAGGTAATCATAGATGCAATTACCGAAAGTCCGAAGGCTTCGAAAACCATTGGCGATTGGTTCGCAATTGAAGGAAAGATGTTGATAATAAACTGCGTTTGGCCTGCAAGCCATGGGATTATAGAAACGCCAAGGAGTACACCAATAGGCACTGCAAAGTCTGCCATACCGGGTTTATAATAATCCGGCACTTTTGTAGTATTAAGTTCTTTCGCCATCATTGGCTGGGCATCATCGCTATCGAGCTGGCCGGTATTGCGCGCACGCTCGACGGCTGCTGCCATGCGCTTGCCAATCCAGGGCATCTTATCCAGCGCAAAAAGCAGGGTGAAAAAGACTGCAATAATTCCATAAAAGTTAAATGGAATAGCGGCGTAAAACCAGTCGATTGCCGTTTTGTCTGCCGTAACAATTCCACTGAGAGAAGGAAGCGTAATAAGTCCGGCGATATAGGCTGGCCATGCGTTGAAAGGAATAACGGTAGCAATTGGAGAAGCCGTCGAGTCTACAATGTAGGCAAGTTCTTCATGCGAGATCTTTTCCCTATCCGCCACCGGCTTCACTGTTGTTCCCGTAAGCACAGTACTGATTGTCCCCCCTTGATGAAAGATGACGCCCATTATCCAGGTAAATACTTTTGCAGAACGCGGGGATTGCACGTATCGATTTGCTATAGTCTTTGCAAAATACAGCGCGCCACCGTTTTTATTCCACATGCCTATTAAACCACCAAGTGCCCAAAGATAAACCAAAAGAATTTGAGCATATTTTGTACTGCCTAAACTTGGAATCAGGAAGGCGTTAATCAGATTATATTCAGCGCTTACCAGGCCGCCAAGCACGACGCCAAGAAAAAGAGCAAATATTACGTTTCGCGTTGCAAAGCACACAATCAAAGTAAACAGTGCGGGAAGCAGAGAGAAAAAGCCGTGATGTTCTGCGGAACCTTCTTGCCAGTTTAAGCCATGCCATGTTGATGCAGCTGCTAAAACCAGCAACAGTGCCCATATTAGAATGTTGTTATTCTTCGACATCATATCTCTCACATTTTATGTTTGCAAAAGGTAAGCAATGAAGCTCTATATAACAAGCCTCCGCCACGCTATTCTGTGGCAGAGGCTCAGGGGGTGTGCTGACAAATTGCCGGCACGGTCTGTGGAGGAGGAGGGAAATTAATATGTTTTTTGACAGGTCTGAAGCATCTTGTGGTTTGTTCAGTTACTTAGCCTTTGTACTATCGAGCAGGTTTTCAGAAAGCCCGGCCGACTTAAGCATATTCCCAACTAAAGTTGTACAGTTTAGTATAAGTACGTTTGGTGAAATGAGATCAATCAACAGCTCTATGGCTTCAACGGACAGGTAGGTAATCGAACAAAAGTCGATAACCAGGCGCCGTATTGGACTATTGAATATTTTGACAAGAGACTCGTTCCAGGCAGATAGTTGATCAAGAGTAATTTCTCCTTCTACCTTTAGAAGGAGCAGGTTTTCCGTTTCCAGAAGGCTGCTTATTTTGAACATTTTCATTCCTTTGTTTTTGAAAGGATATAATCTAATAATATGCCAATGGACGTGTGATGGTTAGCTTTGTCTTGTAAGTATCTGTTTATCAGAGGCTTGTGTTGTTTTGGCGGAGGGCAGTTGCTAATTTGTTGTGCTTGGTAGCTTGCCGACATATCAGCAGCCTGCTGACATGTCAACAGGAATGCTGCTAAGGGGGAGCGGCATCGATTCCCAGTTTACGCATACGTGACCAGAGGGTCGATCGATTGATATTCAGGAGAGAGGCTGCACCTGAGGGACCAGCCAAAACGCCTCGGGTTTTTTCCAGTGCGTGGATGATGTGCTGACGTTCCATATCTTCAAGGGTTAGAAAATTGTTACTATTCGAGTCGGAAGCAGTGCTAAAGATTGCGATATGTTTTTCCTGTAGTACACGTCCCTGACATAAAATAACGGCACGTTCCAGAATATTTGCCAGTTCCCGAACATTGCCTGACCACAGATTACGCTGCAGCTTTTCAAGTGCTGCGTCGTTGATACCCTGAATGCGCTTCCCCATATTACGTGAAAATTTTTCGACAAAGTAATGAGCGAGCAGGGGGATATCGCCATGACGTTCACGTAGGGGCGGTATTTCAATTGGAAAAATGTTGAGTCGATAAAACAGATCGGCGCGAAAGGAGCCGTTTCGCACTTCATCATCGAGGTTGCGATTCGTGGCAGCAATAATTCGCACATCCACCTTCAGGCTTTGGCTTCCGCCAACTCGCTCAAATTCCTGTTCCTGTAAAACCCGTAGCAACTTTGTCTGCATTTCCAATGGGAGTTCACCAATCTCATCAAGAAAAATAGTGCCTTTATCCGCGAGCTCAAATTTCCCCTTCTTCTGCACCGTCGCACCGGTAAAGGCTCCCTTCTCATGCCCGAGAAGTTCACTTTCTATCAATCCGGCTGGCAGAGCTCCGCAGTTTACCTTAATCAGAACCTGCTCTTTGCGACTGCTGGTATTGTGAATGGCGTTTGCCAGCAACTCTTTTCCGGTGCCGGTTTCTCCAAGCAAAAGTACCGTAGAGTTTGTGTTTGCAACCATTTCTATGTTTTTATATACACTCTGCATAGACGCAGAGGAGCCAATAATTGCTCCGTAGTTCTGCTTGTTTTGCAGCTCTTCCTGAAGAAGTGCATTTTTAGATTCGAGCTCTTCCAATGCCTCGTTTGCTCTAACCAGCTCATTGATATCTCGAAGAATGAGAGTGAATAAATGCTCGCTGTTAATCTGTGTATGAGAAATAGTTGCCTCAATCGGAAACGCTTCTCTATTACTGCGCAGTGCTGTGCTTCCCTCAGGGAGTAGTAGGTTCTGCAAACCTGCATTGGCAACACTACTTTCAATATATGAACCTAAGAGCTCAGCAGATTTATCTCCCAGCATTACCGCCAGCGATTTGTTCAACGCCTCTTCTGCGCTATATCTGAACATCTTTTCCGCTGAGTGATTGAACATGACTATCTTTTGTGAGCGATTTACCGTAATTATGGCATCCATTGCCGAGTTCAGAATGCCGGCGAGTCGCTTTTCGCTATTGAAAAGTGCTTCGCCCGTCTCCTTGCGATGCAGAAGATTTGCCAGAATCTCCGCTACTACATTCAATAAGGTCACCTCAGACTTCAGCCACTGTTTCTCTTTCCTTACTGAGTCGAATCCAATAAAACCAATGACCTGATTTTTAAACACAACCGGAACGTTGAGGAGCGATTTAATTTCCTGATCTTCCCAATGGCTCTTTTCAACAATCGCTTCTTCGCCCAGCTCCGAAACGCGCGGAACATATAAGGTTTGTCTTTTTCGCAGCTTCATACGGACGTAAGAAAAATTACTGATGTCTACATTTTGCAGTTGATTAAGCTGTGGGTCTACATTTGTACTACACCATTCATGGGTATTACGAATATGCTCCTCGTCATTAAACTGAAAGAGATAACAACGGTCGACACCTGAAAACTCTCCAATTCGTCTCAGGGCATAATTGATACCGGCGCAGATTTCTGAAACTTCAAGCCCAACGATAAAATTCGAGATATCTGCAATTAGTGCTTCAAAATCCAGCTGTTCCTTTAGTGCATTTTTCGCTTTTTTGCGTTCACTAATATCTAACAGAAAGGCCATTGCCTGTTCCATATTTCCTTGAGAATTAAACTTTGCAATCGCGCTGAGCTCAATATCAATTAACTCTCCGGATTTCTTTAGAAATTGTAGTTCAACTGCACGGATGGAACCCATTTTCCGCAGGTTTGGCAGTCCCTGAGTGAAAGCAATTTGTTTAGATTCTTCGGTTAGAAAGTCAGTTGCCCGTTTACCAAGGACTTCTTCGCGAGTATAACCCAGAGTGCTGAGCCAATAATCATTGACGCTGGTAATTTGGGTCTCACTGTTTATGGCATGAAGCATTACCGGCGTATGATTGTATAGCGTTCGATGACGCTCTTCGCTATCGTATAGCTCTTGTGCAGCAAGTTTACGGTTCGATATATCGTAGGCAAATGCACAGGCATAGCTAATTCCCTCGAACTTGAAATGGTGTGCGCTGATTTCAACTGGAATGGAATTACCGTCTTTTAGGCGTTGGCTGCTCTCGAAGACAAATTGCTTTTCATCCGTTAATCGCTCCCAGAAAATATCCCAGCCTGCGGAGCTAAAATCCGGGTTCAGTTTATGGATTTGCATGCCACATAGTTCTGCACGCGAATAGCCAAGTTGAGTACAAGCAGTTTGGTTAACGCTTTGAATAAAGCCCTTCTTATCAATCCAAAAGATGGAATCCGGGCTGCTCTCCAGCGTAAAGTGCGCAAATTTCATTTCACGATCTATTTCGCTTTGTCGTTCGGTAGACGTTATGACGCAAGCGGTTTGTTTCGATCGCGCTTCTAATGCTCGCATGTGATTCTCGGGGTTTAAGTTCAACTCAAATGCAATGCTGAAATATCAGCATCTAAATGAGAGATTTCAATCCCACGAAGATGTTTGGGATGCCACATGTACATGTTTGAAGAGCAGTAATCGGAGCTGTTGCTGAGCGTTGTCAGATTTCTCCACGGAGAGATTTTGATACCACCTCGACCTTACTATTGACGTGCAGTTTACTATAGATGCGCTTGATGTAGCTGCGTACGGTATCGATGCTGATTTCCATTCGTTGTGCTATCATCTTGTAGCTAAGACCGTCAACCAAACCCTTAACAACCTCGTGCTCTCGTTCTGTAAGAACAGAATCCTCCGAAGCCGGTTGCGCCGCTGGAACGCGGGTGTTAAAATAGTCTACTACCTTGCGGGCGATTTGAGGAGACATGGGAGAGCCGCCATTGTGTAGCATATCGACAGATTCACGAATCTTCTGTAGAGGAGTACTTTTTAGAAGATAACCACTGGCGCCGGCGCAGAGAGCCCCGAAGATGCGTTCAGCATCATCAAAAACGGTCAGCATAATAAACAGCATGTCGGGGTGCTCTCTTTTCAATAACTTAATTCCATCTATACCAGACATCCCGGGCAGGCCAATATCCATCAGTACAATTTCCGGCGGGTAATGCGGATCGAGCTCCTTGATAAAAGCTTCTACCGACTCGACAGCGGCTTTACAAACATAGTCTTCGTTTGCTGTAAAGAAGCTGGCCAGACCCCGTCTAATATCGGGATTGTCTTCAACGATTGCTATAGAGATCATGCTGTTTTCCTTTGACACATTTTCAATAGTATACAATTGTCAATTTAGGAATGCAAAAAATGTTGGATCGTCGAGTTAAACAGATTCTCGTTCTAGAATGATTATAGCGCCATTGTCCGAAGCGATTGTAAGGTCCGCATCAATTGCCTTTGCACGCATGTGCATATTGCGTAAACCGTGCCCACTACGTTTCTGACTATCCTCCAAGCCCTTGCCGTCGTCGTGAATGGTCATGCGAAACCTCCCGCCTGAATTAACGAAGCGTATGGTTGCCGCATTGGCGTCCGAGTATTTTGCAATGTTATTAATTGCTTCTTTGTAGATGAGGTAGATATTTTGTCGAATATCAACGGGAATTCTTTTGTCCAGCTGTAAACCTTCCTGGCTAAAGTGGACGTGAATATCATTATTCGTCAATAGTGTGTCCGCGGCATCCTGCATACGTTCCAGCATATTCTGAATGCGGTCGTTTCTGGCGTCTATCGACCAGACAACGTCGCTCATGCGACTAATCATTTCCTGGCACATAATTGCAATGCTGGACAAATTCTTTGGATTCTCTTCCGGTGCAACGCCCTCCTTCATCAGTTCAGCTTTCATAGAAATGCTGTTTAGTGTGCTCCCGATATCGTCATGCAGATCGCTGGCAATACGAACGCGTAACTTTTCGAGCTCGAGCAGACGTTGAATCCGCGAGCGATATAAGAATAGGGGAATGGCAATGGTCAGAATCAGAAGAATCCCGCGAAACCACCATGTTAACCAAAATGGCGGCGGTATGATTAGACGAATAGAAGTTCCGACTTTATTCCAGATACCGTCATTGTTCGATCCGATGACTTTGAATGTATAAGCGCCGGGGTCGAGATTGGTATAGATAGCCTGGTGTTCAGTCGAACTGTAGTTCAGACTGTCCTCAAACCCTTCGAGAAAATAAGCATACTGGTTCTGAGCTGGTCGTGAAAAATCCAGCGCGCTAAAGTTAAAGCGGATAATCTTTTCACTGTATGGCATAATCAGTGGCTTTTCGATGCTATAGCCAAGCGTTCCCGTAAGCAAATTGTCGCCTATTTGAATACCGGTAACCGAAATATTCGGAACGACTGTGTTCTGGCGAATATTGCCAGGGCGAAAATAATTGATGCCGTTTTCTCCACCAAAGAAAAAACGTCCATCGTTACTGAGCAGGGCGCTATTACCATTGAAATTGTAACCCTGCAGACCCTCGTCCGGTGTAAAGTTGCGACAGGTCTCCGCAAATGGCCTGTCTGAATACGGTGCAATATGACTGATCCCGCGTTTACTGCTTATCCAGAACGTGCCGTCGTCATCTTCCAGAATTGCCGTAATGTTACGATGTGCAAGACCGTCCTTTTCTGTGTATATCCGCTGGGTTTTCTTTATTGGGTCGTAGTGAAGAAGGCCGTTTTCGGAGCACACCCAAATCGTGCTTTTGCGATCGAATAAAAGTGTATTCACTTCAATCCCATAAATTCCCAATTGATTTGCATAAGCTGGAATAACTACATCCATTTCGTCTGGGACGCGAAAGTTGTCAAGCGTGTCTTTTAAGGTAAGCTTTACAAGCGGATTCTGTTCAGTAGAAATCCAAAGCGAACTATCGGCGTCGAACGTCATTTCGTGCACTCTGGAGCCAAACCCCAAACGAGCATGATTGGGCGTATTCGCGTAGAAGAGCATCGATTCAGTTTCTGTATCGTAGCAAATGAACCCTTTCCAGGTGCCCAGCCACAGGACGCCCCGCTTATCTATAATTCCGTATTCAAGCAGATCTTTAATTTGCCCTACATTGGGTGTGGCTATCGGGGCTTCCATAAAGTGGTGGAAAAGTAGTTTGGTAGAAAACCTGTCTTCTTTGGCTGGCTTTTTGAGGAGTACCGACATGCCACCCGCCCAAAGATTGCCCTGCTTATCTGTCGTTAACAGACGCGTATCGCCAAAGTTGAAGTCGTTTGAGCCTTTTGTAAAATTATAGCGCTCTTGCAGGTTTGTCTTTTGTCCAAGCTTATAAATTGCGTTGGATTTTGTTCCAACCCAAACGGTACTGTTCGCATCCTCATGTAGTTCTGTGATACTGTCAGAGGCATCATCTTTATTACCGGAAAGTTCGAGCTTTGCGAACTTTCTACCGGTCGGCAGCCATTTTAGAAGTCCTTTTCCGCTGGTTCCCAGCCAAAATGTGCCACTTCTGTCTAAAAATATATTTGAGGACCACACGTCTCGCAGAAGGTATTCCATCGCTGGATCCATTGAAATCTGTTCAGGTTGTGTGGGTGCATCCAAATCCAGAATAGACATAAATTTTTGACTGTTTGTCAGAAGCAGCTGCCTGTCATTTAGCGGGAAAATATTTCTATAGGAATAGTCTACGCCTTCTTTTTGCTTAATTTTATTGGGGTAGAGATGGTAAAAACGATCATCGGCAAAATTATATCTACAAAGTCCGCTTCGAACGCCAATGTACAGGTTTCCATTTGCCTCATAAAGCGGGCCAGGATAATCATCGCTCAGACTGAATGGATCATTTGGGTCGTTCTGATAGGTCTGAAACCTTCCTTTTTCTCTATCCTCTAAATCGAGACGTGAAAGCCCATGCAGGCTGCTTATCCATAAAGAGCCGTTCGAATCTTCAAGAAGCCGATGTAGACGCAGGCTGCCGATAGAGTTATTGTCTGCACTATTCGGTTGATAGCGAATAAAGCTTTTTGAATCGGGATTATAGCGATTTAAACCCTGCCGTGTGGCAATCCATAGAATTCCCTTTGAGTCGATCAAAAGGTCTCTCACATAGTTTGATGATATGCTCTCGGAGTTATTGGGGGAGTGTTTGAACGTTTCGAAATGAAGAGTATGAAGGTTGAGGCGGTTTAAACCATTTGCAGTTCCGATCCACATATACTTGCCATCTGGCCATAGAGAGGTAACATAATGAGAGGAAATCGAATGTGGTACGTCGGGTTGATGATGGAATGTTTTGATGCTGTAGCCATCGTAACGGTTTAATCCATTAGAAGTACCGACCCAGAGATATCCTGCTGAATCCTGATTTACGACCATCACATAATCTGCCGACAGGCCGTCACCGACTGAAATACGTTCCAGCCGAATTTCACGAGCGGTGTTGCCAACCGTTAGAAATAACAGAATGACGAACCAATAAAGCATATGCGCGGACTATGTGTTAATTGCTGAATGATTGGATTATTTTAACCTACTATCAAGGCTATGGTATTGGCAAGAGAAAAATCTCCGCAACATCATCTACTATTAGTGAATCGACCTTCAACTTTCGCTGAAATAGCAGCAACCTGCTGAAATATCAGCATTGCATTTATAGATGCAGCGAAAAAAAATACCTGTGATTTGCTTCCCCTAAATACATAACAGGCTTTGTTTTAACCTTCTTGTCGCTCAGCGTTTTGGCGTTCTGGCACGGCTGTTGGATAAGAGACAGACAGGTGAATGCGAGACGGTGATAAAATGATGACCGGCTAACCTACATAGAATTTGATGATCATATAACAACATATGACAACTTAAAACACATAATGAAGGAGAAGTAAGATGAAGAGGTTGATTTTTATTCTATTTACAATATTAGCGGTGATAATCAGCGGATGTAGCGACGATTCGAATGGTTATGGCAATGGCGGAAGCATTATCGATCCGATTGTGGATGTTGATGTTCACATTAATGAAATTTCTTATACCGGCGCAGAGGATATTATTGAGCTGAAAAACTACGGCAGCGAAGCGGTGGATGTGAGCAACTTCTTTATGTGCTCTTTATTTTCATACACTCGAGTCGGAGAGTTGCAGATCATGTCAGGATCATTCACGATACCGGCAGGTGGAATTCTATTGGTATGTGGTTTTGAATTAAATGATTTTGTTGCGGATTTGGCGCTCTACAGTTCAAACGCCTTTGAGGATCCCGATGCAATGCTCGACTTCCTTCAATACGGCACTTTTGGAAACGGTAGAGAGAGCGTTGCTATCGCGAAAGGCATCTGGCCTGCCAATGATTTTATTCTCACCGTTAGAAATGGACACTCCCTTGAATATGATGGCAGCGGCAACGCGAGTAGCGACTGGGTCGAACAGGCTGTTCCGACTTTCGGAGAGGAAAATGACCTTACCAGTGAGCCTCGGGACGGTATTCGAATTAACGAAGTATTCTACAGTCCGACTGATGATCAAGTTGAGTTGAAAAACTTTGGAGCAACGGCTGTCGACGTGAGCGAGTGGCAGTGGTGTGCACGCTTCATTTACGGCAAAATATCTGAGGCAAACATTCTTAGTGGAACGCTCATTATCCCTCCCGGCGGCATCCTTGCCTTAGGTGGACTCAGCCTGAACGAAACCGCTTCGGATATCGCTATCTATCGAAATAATGAATTTGCCAATCCGGATGCAATGGTAGACTTCATGCAGTATGGAAGTTCTGGAAATGGTCGTGAGAGCATTGCGGTTGCCAAAGGCATCTGGAATGCCGGAGAGTTTGTTCCTGCTGTGGCAATCGGTCATTCGCATGAGTTTGATGGTGTGGGTCGCTCGATAACAGACTGGGCTGACCAGTCTGTCCCAAGTATCGGAAACGAAAATGCTAATATTGGTCCCGGCAATTAAATGTAATCTATTCTTCCGCAGGCCTTAACGCCTACGGAAGTTTTTCTAAATCAAAGCGAAAGAACAAAAATGAAGTGGTTTGAAGATATTGATATCTCGCTGACTGAAAAAGATCTCGAAGAACTTTTTCTGCCTTTCGATCCGGAGCGCAGCAAAAGTCTCACTTCGAAGTCACTGAAGTCACCGAAGTCATCTGCTAAAAACAACGAACGACTGCTATCGCGAATCTGTCTGCGACTAAATAAGAAGTCTAAATAAGCGAGTTGATCCCATTCTAAGACAAAGGAGATTAAAACATGAAAGGATTGTTCTTTATAAGCATTGCGGCGCTGAGTTTAATTTTTAGCGGATGTGCAGATCACATCGTTGAGTTTACGCCGTCTATTCTGGACGATCAGCCGCAGAATGTGGTAAATGCGCGTTATTCTAGTATACAGACCAATGTGTTTAGCAACTCATGTGCGTTAAGTGGTTGCCACGCTGGTGCAGTGCCTCCGAACTTGTCCGCTGCTTCAGCCTATGCAGCAATTGTAAATCGTCCTTCTGCTCAGGGAGGAGAGTATATCGTACCCGGAGATCCGGTAAACAGCTATCTCTATCAAAAAGTCCTTGGCAGTAACATATCCGGCCAGCGGATGCCGAGGGGAGCAGTGCCCCTTTCAGCAGCGATCCTTGATTCGATTCGCATTTGGATCGGAAACGGCGCATTAAATAACTAAACATCCTGCAGATAATTAGCAGGAGCTTAAATCTCTGAGTACAAAGGAATCAAATTATGAATAAAATAATAATTCTGTTAGTCGTAGTGTCCCTGAGTAGTCTTTTTGCCGCGGAAGAATGGCAGGTTATTGCCGAGAAACGCAATGACGTTACGTTTTTATCAAAAACGCCACTGCTGAATTTTAAAGGCAAAACCAGCTCTATTGATGGCTATCTATATTGGTTAGGCGATGAACCGTTCTCCGGAGCAAACGAACTCTACTTTGAGGTTGATCTGAATTCTGTGACAACCGGAATCGGCAAACGCGATCGGGATATGCGCAACGATGTCCTCGAAACCAGTAAGTGGCCGACCACATACTTCAAGGGCAGTATCACTAACGTGAAGTCCGTGCATGTAGGGAATTCACGGTATCAGGTGACCTCAAAGGGAATTCTGTTTATTCACGGTGTGGAAAAAGAAATGACAATTCATGCTGAGATTTCTACGGATGGCTCATTCATGCAGGTTACGTCTACATTCTCAGTATTTTTGAAGGACTACAATATTGAAGCGCCTGGTCTGGTGGCTTTTATAAAGGTTGCCGAAGAAATAAAGCTGAGTCTGTCATTTTCCCTTGCAAAACAACAGTAGGAAATTGCCGCCCTTTTCTTGTTGAAGAGGGCGACTACTGACATAAGAGCTTTGCAGGTTAACTTGAAAAATCGGAGATAAATAATGAATAAAAGTGTTTTGCTTACAGCGCTTATTATGTTAACGGTTGTCGGGTATGCTCAACCCAAATGGAAGAAGAGTATGACAGTTACGCAACCACCTTTAGAACTTTTCCATTCGACAATGACGGCCAATTTCCCCACTACTGAGACCTTGCACAAGGGGGATTTTATGTATGAGATATCACATCGTTTTATTCCATCAATCAAGGATGGTTACGATGCCTATTTTGGCCTGGACGGCCCAGCGCGAATTCGCACTGCAGTGTCTTATGGAATAACAGGGAAATTTATGGCGACGATTGGCCGAAGTAATGAGACGGATAATGTAGATTTACGCGTAAAAGGGAAATTGATGGAGCTGCGGAATAAAAGTTTGCCGACCGCAGTAGCTGTTCGACTGGGAATGGCATGGAATACCGAAGTACCGGTTGGCATAGATCGTTCAAAAAGCGACGCTGATAATTTTCAATATTATGTTCAGGTGGTTGTGAATACCATGCTCTTTAATCGTAAATTAGGAGTCGGTATCGTACCTTCCTGGTTGTACAATAGCTACATTTATGCTCGGGAGAAACAGTATTCATTTACCTTGGGAAATTACTATCAATTTTTTTTCAATAAAACCTGGAGCCTTTGGCTTGAAAATAATCCAACCCTTACCGGCTATCGTGGGGTTACTCGACTGGATGAAACAGGCCGTTCTCATAACAGCCTTTCTACCGGAATAGATATTAGCACCGGTGGTCATGTATTTCATCTATTTGTAACGAATAATGCCAGACTAAATCCATCACAGTTTCTTGTTGGGGCAGATCGCTCCGCAGGTGAGGATATGTGGCGGCTTGGCTTTGGGGTTACCCGACATCTTTAAATATCCTCCGCAAGAAACGTGATAGTGTCTTTGTTGCTGTAGCTACTATCACGTTTTTGTCTGGTATCTTATCCGACACGTCCATAAATTGGAACATATCAAAAAGGGTTCCAATGACTGAAAAAAATCATCAAAAATCTTTGCTCACCAATAGCCTTTATAAGCAGCTTGTTGAGTCTGCACTTGAGGCGATTGTTGTTGTGAATCCTGTGGGTGAAATCGTTCTGACAAATGCCCGGCTATGCGAACTGTTTGGCTACAGTGAGTCCGAGCTTTTGGGTAAGAAGATAGAAATGTTGGTTCCCACAGACTTACGTGATAAGCATAAGCATCAACGTGATGCATATTTTAAACATTCGAAACCACGTTCGATGGGAGAAGGTCTTGAGCTTTTTGGACAGCATAAAGACGGCACTCGATTTCCCATTGAAGTGAGTCTGAATCCTTTTGAGAATTCCGGTGAATCTCTGGTGGTCGGTTTGATTACCGATATCAGTAAACGCGTCCAGGCTCAGGAAGAACTGAGAACAAGTGAAGAACGTTATCGGGTTTTGCTTCATTCAGCGTCAGAAGGCATCGTGATTGTCAATGATCGAGGTGACATTGAGGTTCTAAATAAGCGCGTTGGCGATCTATTTCAATATTCAGAAGATGAACTGGTTGGTCAACCTATTGAAATACTTGTTCCGCAAGCGAGCCGAAGCGCCCATAAAAAACTTCGTCAGAACTATATGTCTCAGCCTGCTCATCGCAGTATGGGACGAGATCTTACACTTAACGGCGTTCGGAAAGATGGTTCAGTTTTTCCAATTGAAGTTAGCTTGAGCCCGGTGAAGATCCGTGAAACTACCCTGATTATGGCGTTTATTGTTGACGTTACTGAAAAACGCAGGGCAGAGCAAATGGCCGAACTTCATCGTCAGCAGCTTATTCAGGCAGATAAAATGGCAACTCTGGGAACATTAGTCTCCGGTGTTGCACATGAGATTAACAATCCCAATAACTATATTTTATTGAATGCCAATATTCTTCAGGAGGTCTGGAAGGGCTTACTGCCGATCCTTGAAAAACATGCGCAAAGTGATGCCGACTTTCGCCTGGCCGGCATGCCTTATTCCAGAGCCGAACAAAAGATTGGCCGTCTGATTGATGCGACTGCAGAAGGTTCCGTTCGTATTCAGCGAATTGTAGAGAGCTTAAAGAACTTTGCAAAGCAGGATCCCGGCCTGCTGGAAGAAGATGTGGATATGAATGACGTCGTCGAATCCGCTATCACGATTACCCACAATTTAATAAAGCGTAGTAGCAATAAATTTACCGTATCTCTCTCAGAGTCTCTACCGACGATACGTGGTAATTTCCAAAGGCTGGAACAGGTTGTAATAAACCTCTTGGCAAATAGTTGTGATGCGCTGGATGATCGTTCGAAAGCGCTGACAGTTACAACTTCCGAAGAAGAAAATAGGGTTGTATTACGAATTGCAGACGAAGGCAATGGCATTCCCGATGATGTAATTGAACAAGTATTCGATCCTTTCTTTACAACAAAGCGTACCTCTGGTGGAACAGGCTTGGGGCTGTCAATTTGCTACAATATTCTTGCAGCCCATTCCGGATTGCTGGAAATTGAGTCTACCTCACCAGCCGGGACAACCTTTAAAATATCCTTGCCAGTTGTAGCGGCACGTGTCATGGAGTAGAAGAATGACTGAAGAGCTAAACCCTGATTTGCCCATTCTGTTAGTTGATGATGAAGAGGCCTTTCTCCTTAGTGCCGAGGTAGCGCTTTCTTCCAAAGGGTATTCGAATGTGGAATGTTGTTCGGATAGTAGTAAGGTTATGGCGTTTTTGGAAAGTCAGGAGGTCGCCATGATTCTTCTCGATATGGTAATGCCCAAAATAAATGGAATTGAGCTGCTAAAGCTCATAAAGGAAAGCTATCCGCACTATCCAATTGTTATGTTGACTGCGATTAATGATGTTGAAACAGCCGTTGAGTGTATGCGTTTTGGTGCGCTAGACTATATTTTAAAGCCGGTGGATACCACGCGACTAATAATCACTATTCAGCGGGCGTTAGAGCATCGCGAAATTATGGATGAGAATAAGCGGCTGCGCAGATTGTTTTTGTCTGAGGAGTTGGAAAATCCAGCTTCATTTGGCCATATAGTCACGAATAATGAGCAAATGAAGGCTTTATTTCGCTACATCGAAGCCGCTAGTAAAACCCCGATGCCGGTATTAATTACCGGTGCGACGGGAACAGGAAAAGAACTGTTTGCTGCGGCCGTGCATCATGCCAGCGGCAGAAAAGGGCAGTTTATACCAGTGAACGTTGCAGGACTCGATGACCATTTATTTTCAGACGCGTTGTTTGGGCATAAGCGCGGCGCATTCACCGGCGCAGATCGCGAGCGGAAAGGTTTGATTGAAAATGCTGCTAACGGAACTCTTTTTCTCGATGAGATTGGTGATTTACGCCCGGAATCTCAGGTGAAACTTCTTCGATTGCTTCAAGCTAACAGCCGCTACTATCCGCTTGGATCTGATCGTGAGAAGCCATGTCTGGCTCGGTTTGTAATGGCAACGAATGCGAATCTTGAAGAGTTGCGCAAAGATGGCACCTTTCGTCAGGATTTATACTATCGCCTAAAGACACATCATATCCATATACCAGCCTTGCGAAAACGCCTGGATGATTTACCTTTGCTACTTGATTTCTTTTTTGCCCGTATCAGTGCTGAACTCGGTATAAAAAAACCTGCTATTCCGGCAGAGTTAGTCACGCTTCTTGGAAACTATGATTATCCGGGTAATGTGCGCGAGTTAGAAGCCATGGTTTATGATGCGTTGAGTCGACACCAGTCGGGTAGACTTTCACTGACAGCGTTTCGTGAAAAACTAAATGATAATTTTAATGATGATGTTCTTTCTTCAGGAGACTCAATGCAAAGCACCTCGGAGCCTTATATAACGTCCGAGTCTACTTTACCCAAGCTGAAGGAAATGGAGAAAATGCTGATTGATGAGGCGCTACGCCGAACGAACGGCAATCAAACTCAGGCTGCAGACTTGCTTGGTTTATCGCGTCGCGCTCTGAATAACCGCTTAAATCGTCGAAGTGAAGACTAGATTACCAGACCGCTAATTTGGACGCGAACTCGTTATTTATCTTTTTTTTTTCAGCCAACATCTCTTTAATCTGATCCATTAACTGCCGTTCAGTAAAAGGCTTGGAAATAAATAAGCGCTCGTTTCGACCTTGAATTTGTTTCTTAAGACGCTGGCTTTCGTATTCAGTAATTACAATTGTTGGGACGACTATTTGCTCATCGTTTAGGCGTTCCATAAGCTTTGTACCACTTAACAAGGGCATCCTGATATCTGTAATCAGCAGGCTAATTGGATGGTCGCTGTGTAACAAACTGCGAATAATATCGAATGCCTGCAATCCGTTCTGTGCTCGGGTTACGCGATAGTCAGCAGCTTCCAGGATAAACTCCAGTGACTCAAGCATATTCTGTTCATCATCTGTAATTAGTATATGTGGTTGTCGTTTCTGTTCTTTGTTTCCCATAGTATTGTTCCTTCCTTAGCTCTGTTCGGCGGATTTATTAATGACGAGTCGTTCCGATTGAAAAAATGTTGCGCCATCTGTTGTTTGCCACTCAATTTCAACGCGCCAGAGTCCACTGGCAGCCTCTCGCAGATCAAACGTTGATTGTCCATTCGCTTCCAAATTTAATGGGGCGGTAAAATCCTGGTATTCGTTTGATGGCCGTCGAAAAGAGACTTTGCCAATAACGGCTTCGCCAGAGCAGGAAATGGTGCCCTGTTGCAATTCAGAGTCGTAGCTCCACGTGAGTTGCTCACTGTCAGCTGCGCGCTGCTGCTGATCCATTCGCTCCTGAAAATTGATTGCGCTCTGATAATAGTCGCGATCTTCCAGATTTACCGGCGTACTGGTAGCAATGAAAACCACGCTTGCCAGGAAGCCTATGAAACAGCATAAAAAAAGCGTGATTCCAATTGGCCAGTATAGTGATTTCTTAATCATATTCTCTCCTTTGGCTCAGACACTAACGTGTAGGCCCGGCAAATGCAGTTTGAATTACGTCTAATACCTTGTCTCCATCCCGCACTTCAAGCTGTAGCTTAGTACTGGTGGAGCTGAGTTCAGATTCCGGGATCTGAATAAAGAAAGCCCGTTCAAGAAGCCCTTCACCCTTTACTTGAAGCGATTTACCACCACCGACCATGATGAGTTGTCCATTAATCTCTTGCAAGTGCAGGCTGATTTCTCGCTCTTCACTGGATTTATTCACGATTTGCAAGCTGTACAGATTCTGGATAACACCATTATCAAGTGATTGGTAAAGAAGACCCGGCGTGCGTAGAATGGTGGTCTCAACCGGCGTGCGGTTTGCCAGAAGGAATGAAAGGGAGCTGAGTAGTAATACCAATACCAGAGAGTAGCCGGCTATCCGTGGCGTCATGCGCAGCTTCTCGCTCTGCTCAATGCCATTATAAGAGGAGTAACGGATGAGTCCTCTGGGTTTCTCAACCTTATCCATAATCTGGTTACAGGCGTCGATACAGGCAGTGCAGTTTACGCACTCCAACTGAGTTCCGTTTCGGATGTCGATACCAGTTGGGCAGACCTGAACACATAATGTGCAGTCTACACAGTCTCCTAAATTACTATGGTCGAGGCCTCGCTTACGATGCCCGCGAGGTTCACCACGCATAAAATCATAGGAAACAACGATCGAATTCTGATCGAGGAGAACACTTTGCAATCTTCCATATGGACAGACAATGACGCAGGCCTGCTCACGAAACCAGGAGAATACGCCATAGAACATTGTGCTGAAAACTAACATGGCTGTTAAGCCTGCTATATGTTCTGATGGTGGATCGGTAATGATCTTTGTCAGTGCATCTACTCCAATAATATAGGCGAGAAAAATATTGCCGATCAGAAAAGAGAGTGCATAAAAAATGATGTGTTTTGATGTCTTTTTTGCAATCTTGCTCGCAGTCCAAGGCGCCTTGTTTAATGCACGCTGACGGGGAGCATCTCCTTCTATGAAGTATTCGATCTTGCGAAATACCATTTCCAGGAAAACGGTTTGTGGGCACGCCCAGCCACAGAAAACCCTGCCAAATACCACTGTAAAAAGAATGATAAAAACGGCAAAAGTTAATAGAGCTAACGCGAAGAGATGAAAATCCTGTGGCCAGAAAACAATGCCAAACAGCACAAATTTTCGTTCAAGCACATTCAGTAGAATAAGCGGATGACCGTTCACCTCAATGAATGGAGCACCAAACAAAAATGCCAGAAGAAACCAGCTAAAAATGCTGCGTGCATTGTAAAAATTGCCTGAAGGCTTTTTCGGATACATCCAAATGCGTTTACCGTCAGCATCGACAGTGGCGATGCTGTTGCGGTAGTCTTCTTTATCTGCCAGCTCTACTTTAGAGGTAGAGATGAAATCCTGAACGGGGTCTATTGGCTTATTTTCTTTTTCAGACATCATAATACCTACATTTTTTCGCCTTCAGGCGCCTTTGCATTTGGTGGATTTGTTCCCTGGAGCGTAAGTATAAATGCGCTTACCTGTTCAATCTGATCTGGTGAAAGAATAGGCTCCCACGATATCATACCCTTTGCAGGTACGCCGACTCGAATCGTTGTTTGAATACTGGCTATATCACCGCCATGTACCCAATATTCGTCGGTCATGTTCGGGCCGATTCCACCGGCACCATTCGCGTTATGACACACAGCGCAGTTTGCGATCCATATCTTCTCTCCGGCCTCGAGATCGACACCACCAGCAGAGGTCGTTGCGCCGCCGGGATTGTTTAATTCTGCCAAAAATGCAGCACGTGCTTTCTCTTCAAGATACTCCTGCTTGGCAATTTCAGCTATTTTTACTTCCCGATTATACTGGGCAATTTGGCCTCCATCGTCAATCAGAACGTGATAATACCACATATAGCCGAGTGCCCAAACGATTGAGCCGATGAAGAGGGCAATCCACCATGGGGGCAGATTATTATCCAGTTCATGTATACCATCGTATTCATGATCCATTAAGTTCTTGTCGAGTTCTTCGAGTCTCTGCTTATTTGTGCTCATCGTTAGTTCCTCCACGGTATTGTATCGGAGTCTTTGGGTTATCCAGTGGAATAGAGGCAAAGCGATTCGCCTCTTGTTTATCCATGCGTATGGCTCTCACAGCCATGAATGTGAAGACACTTAAGAAAATGAGAAGCGCCAAAATAGGCCAGATCTCTACGTCTGATATATGATTAAGAACGATCTTATACATGTTTACCTCGCTTGTCGTGTATTAGCGCGTTGTAGCGGTTCGTTTTAATTTGATGTCTGTTCCGAGTCGCTGTAGATAGGCAATTAGGGCGATAATTTCCCGATCAGCCGGAATAGCGATTCCCGCGTCGTCGAGGCTGCTGACAATCTTGGCCGCCTGTTTATCCACATCATTTAGAGCCTGTGCGGCATAGCCTTCGGCATATGGAACGCCCAGAGTTTGCATGGCTTCGATCTTGGCCGGGATGGTTTCGCGGTCAATCGATTGTTCTGCCAGCCACGGGTAGGGAGGCATAACAGAGCCGGGCGACATCGAGCGCGGTTCTATCATGTGATTAAAATGCCATGCATCCGGATACTTACCACCAATGCGATGGAGATCCGGACCAATTCGTTTCGACCCAAATAAGAATGGGTGATCATAAACGAATTCGCCAGCCTTGGAGTATTCGCCATATCGCTCGGTTTCGCTGCGGAACGGACGTACTTGCTGAGAATGACATGTGTTACATCCTTCTCTGATGTAGATATCGCGTCCTTCAAGTTCCAGCGGAGTATAGGGCTGCACACTTGCAATGGTTGGCACATTTGACTTTACGAGAAATGTTGGTATGAACTCAACAACTCCACCGATTAATACTGCTACAAAGGTGAGGATTGAGAACTGTATCGGGCGACTTTCAATCCAGCGATGCTTCCAAATCGGATCGGCATTCGGGGTCGCTACTTCCTTGACAAGAGCGGGAGCTTCAGCAGGCTCGTTAGCCAGAAGATTACCGGCTCTTACCGTTTTTACTATATTGTAGAATCCAACCAGTGATCCGACTAGGTAAATGGCACCACCAATAGCGCGCATGATGTAAAGCGGGATAATCTGTAATACCGTTTCAAGGAAGATCGGGTATTGTAAAAAACCTTCCGGAGTAAATTGTTTCCACATCAGACCCTGTGCAATTCCGGCCCAATACATTGGAATAGCATAGAATAGAATGCCCAATGTGCCGATCCAAAAGTGCAGGTTTGCAAGCTTCACCGAATAGAGATTGGTTCGATAAATGCGTGGAATTAGCCAGTAGAGGACGCCGAAAGTCATGAATCCGTTCCAGCCAAGAGCGCCAATGTGAACGTGAGCAATTGTCCAGTCTGTAAAGTGAGACAGGGCGTTAACGCTTTTGATTGAAAGCAGAGGACCCTCAAATGTAGCCATTCCATAAGCCGTGACGGCAACAACCATGAACTTCAAAATAGGATCTTCGCGGACGCGATCCCACGCTCCGCGCAATGTCAGCAGACCGTTCAACATGCCTCCCCATGACGGGGCGATCAGCATAATGGAAAAAACGGTTCCGATCGACTGCGCCCAATCCGGCAACGAGTTATATAACAAGTGGTGCGGACCAGCCCAGATATAAATGAAGATGAGTGCCCAAAAGTGAATAATTGACAAGCGATAGGAGAATACCGGTCGATTCGCGGCCTTTGGTAGAAAGTAATACATCAAGCCGAGATAGGGGGTCGTAAGGAAAAATGCAACGGCATTATGACCATACCACCATTGAACGAGCGCGTCCTGCACACCGGCAAACATGGAGTAACTTTTGAACATCGTTACCGGAAGTTCAAATGAATTAACCACATGAAGAAGTGCGACAGTAAAGAAGGTTGCGAGATAGAACCAGATCGCAACATACATGTGTTTCTCGCGTCGCTTCATAATGGTTCCGATCATATTGATTCCGAAAATCACCCAGATTATCGTGATTGCGATATCAATCGGCCATTCAAGTTCAGCGTATTCTTTACTCGATGTTAATCCCAGCGGAAGGGTGATTGCCGCAGAAACGATAATCAGCTGCCATCCCCAAAAGTGCACTTTGCTAAGCATGTCGTTGAACATGCGCGCTTTACAAAGGCGCTGTAGTGAATAATAGACGCCCATAAATATTCCGTTCCCAACAAATGCAAAGATAACCGCATTGGTGTGAAGCGGGCGAAGACGACCGAAAGTGGTATACTGCGCATCAATTCCGATGAAGCTGAGAATGCTGTTCATCATCGGATCATAAATCTGCATAGCGACAATGATCCCCACAAGCATACCGACGACTCCCCAAATGCCTGTAGCAAATGCAAAGTTGCGCACTATCTTGTTGTCATATTCGAAGCGTTCCAATGACATAAAGTTAATCCTCCGTAACAATGTTAATTCTGGTAGCAGTTTTTGTCTCTATTTCTGTATGTGATAAGTCTTTCGTTGATGCAGTTGAGGGCTTGTCATCAAACAAAATCCGGATGGACGGTGTATAGTCATCGTCGTACTGGCCATTTCCCACAGCCCAGAAAAAAGCAGCTAGGAAACACCCCGAAAAGAGTAGGCCGATGATTATTAGAAGAAATATTACGCTCATGCTGCGGCTCCGGTAGGTAAGTAGGATTTGGCAGGTTCACTAATGCTCGAGGCCTGAGCCTGCATCTTTTCTGAATCGAAACCGAGATACTTTGCCGATAAATGAACACCACTGCTTGCCAAAAAGATGACCGAGATGGAACTCAGAGGCATTAGTACAGCACATATGAGTGGTGAAAGCGTTCCCTGAATAGCAAAGCTTAATCCGACCAGGTTATAGGCGAGTGAGATACCTAAATTCATCTTAATAATGGTGAGTGTATGTTTTGCCAGCTTTAGAAACTTTGGAAGCGACTGCAGCTCGTCTGCGTTCATGATGGCATCGCATGCGGGAACGAAACTGTGGACATCCTCTGCAACGGCAATTCCACAGCTGCTCTGCTTTAAGGCGCCTGCGTCATTCAGTCCGTCACCGAGCATCAGAACCGATTCATTCTCCTGAAGTCGACCGATGTAGTTCAGCTTATCTTTGGGCGATTGCATAAAGTGTAAGGCGGCTGCCCCTCCCATGATATTCCGTAAATTTGTCTCTTCAGCTGCATTATCACCGGAAAGTAATGAAAGAGAATAGCTCGGGAGCAGAAGGTTAAACATCCCACGCATGCCAGTGCGATAGGCCTGCCGGAAGGTGAAATATCCAACAATCTGATTATCAATTTTTAGATATGAAACGGTTTCGGAATTGGAGGTCTTTGCTCCGGTAAACTCTGCCGAACCGATTCGAATCGTGCGCTTTTCTACCCGTGCTTTAATCCCGTTACCAGCTATTTCCTCGAAGGACATTGCTTCCCGTATTGATGAAGAGCCAAGCGCAGCGATTGAGCGGCTAAGCGGATGTGCCGACAATTTGGCTGCAGCAACCGCAAGTGAAATAGCCTCTTCAGCTGTTTCGCCACAGATACGCTGATACTCTGCTTTCGTTTCTTTGGAATGAGTTAGCGTGCCGGTCTTATCGAATACGATATGTGATATGCCGGCGAGTGTTTCTACCACACCGGGGTTCTTGAGGAATAACCTGTACTGGCCAAGCAGTCGCTGAGCTTGCCCGAGTGCGAACGGAGAAGACAGTGCCAGTGCGCATGGACAGGCGATTATCAGGACGGATGAAAAAGCATTCAGCGCAATTACAACATCAATGGGAAGCCAATACAAAGCGCTTACAATGGCAATCAGCAAAATAGCTATGGTGAAAATGCCCGATACACGATCAGCAAAATTACTCAGCGGGTGTTTTGGCTGGCGAAAAGGCTGTTCATTCCACAGCTGCGTCAGGTAGCTTTGAGATACCTCACGAGTAATCTGCAGCTCGATAGTGGTTCCTGTTTGACGCCCACCAGCGTAGACATGTGCTCCAACCTCATAGCGCTGTGGTGCGCTCTCTCCGGTTACGAAGCTGAAGTCGATTTTTGCATCACCAGCCATTAGAACAGCATCAGCAGGAATCAACTCATTTTGTCTGACAAGGATGCGATCTCCTGGTTTTAAGCGAAAAAGTGGAATGGTTTTTGAGCCGTCCTGTTCAATTCGGGTTACGCTAATCGGGAAGAAAGACTGATAATCGCGTTCGAAGGCGAGGGCGCCGTAGGTGCGTTCCTGTAGCCAGCGTCCGATGAGCAGCAGAAAAACCAGGCCGGCAAAAGAGTCCATAAATCCCATCCCCGAAGCCGTCAGGATGTCGTAGAGACTGCGAATATAGAAAGCGATCATGCCGAGGCTCAATGGAACGTCTATCGTAATTCGGCGATGTCGTAAACCATTGACTGCGCGTCGAAAGAAATCTTTTGCGCTGAAAAACAGAACCGGCAGAGACAGAAAAATTGAGACGTAGCCAAAGAAGTTTCGAAAATTTGCGCTAACGTTTTCAGTGCCACTTAAATACTCCGGAAAGCTTAAGAGCATCATATTTCCAAAACAGAAACCGGCTACGCCCAGCTGAAGCAATAGTGTGCGATTTTGAGCAGGCGTTCGTTGTTTTTGATCTACCGGCGTAAGCTCGGGAGCATAACCCAGCGAGGACAGCAGTTCGATAATCCGCCGTAGGCTTGTTGCCTTAGGATTGTAGCGAATGCTGACTTTGCGACGCATGAGCTGAACATTCGAAGAAATGATTCCCGTTTCCATACGATACACATTTTCCAACAGCCAGACGCAGGAACTGCAGTGTATGCGAGGAATGGAAAGGTTGATTAACGCATGATTGTCATCGCGGTAACTGAGTAGCTGAAGCTGCATCTCCTCATCATCCAAAAAGCTGTATGTATCAGATGAACCTGCGCGTGAAAGCTGGATGTCTTCAAGATATGCCGGATTGGTGTCGCCCTCATTAATAATGCGATAAATGGTGGCGCAGCCACTACAGCAAAAGTGCTGGCCATCGATTGCAACAGCATCTTCCCGACAGGGTAGGTCGCATTGAACGCAAGATGTCCTCTTTGCATTACTCATGTTATTGCGCCTCTGCGGGCTGAGTGGTAAGGCAATTGGAGACGGCTTCAGCAGAGGTTGCTTTTGGGGTTAAGAACTGATTCCCAGCGCTATAAATACTGGAAATCCCCAAGAAAATTACCAGAACGGCTGCGCTGCGAAATAATAGCAGGCGCTTTTTTACAGAGATTTTATTCATTCCGAGTCCAATAAGCAGGAGGGTAGGAAGCGTTCCCAGGCCAAAGGCGGCCATCTGAAGCATAGACTCAGGAAGAGTTGCGGCGGTTGCAGCACTTGCCCCCGCGGCATAAACTAAACCGCAGGGCATCAGACCCATAATTGCGCCAGAGCTGATGAGATTTAGCCTTTTGTTCGGGGAAAATTTACGAAAATAACCTAGCAGAAAGGTAAGCGGCCTTGGCGTATTGACGTGTTTTAATAGCCCGATCGCCTGAAGTGCAATAAGAATCATAACGATTCCGGCGACAAGGCGAATGCCGGCCTGTAGTTCGGCAAAGCCGAGTGCGATAGACAGGGTTTGACCAGCCAGGCCAAAGAGCAGGCCGAGGAACACATAGGTAAATAAACGCCCGGAGTTGAAGAAGAGATGGGGTTCCATAGCGGCAAGGAAATGCCTCGGCTTACTAAGCTTCAAGCTATATGCTGAAACAAAGCCGCCGCACATACCAACACAGTGCCCGATACTTCCCAATGAACCAACTATAAATAGCGCAGCATATTCCATTTCATTACCCGATAGTTTGATCGACTATAAGGCAACTCGCTTGCCAACTATCATGAAGCTGGGCTAAGTCTTTTATTTATTGAGTTTGAGAGTGGATAGCAATTGGCTTCAGAGAACAAAAAGGTGCCACAAAAAAGCATCCTTTACGCGCCTTTCAAGCCTAAGTCATTTATTAACAATGGCTTGCTGTTTTGTGGCCTGTTGAAATGTGCACAAGTTGTGGCGCTATTGTTTCTCGTGAAGTTCTCGAGCTGCAGAAAGTGCGCCATATGCAGTAGCATTCCCGGAATGTTCAGGTAAATGGATTGGCGTTTTGTAAAGATCACCAACGGCAGAAATCGCTTTGCGCATAGACTCCATATCTGACAGATGTCCGATTACGACTATTTCTTTTAGCTGTTGTGCGCGAGCAATGTTTATGGCAATTAAGGCGATTGTTTGCCCGACCATTGTTACGAGTGATGCTGCTAAATGCATTTTTGGTATATCAATGTCTTCACGTGCAAGTCTGCCAAAGTTTACAGCTGTTGCATCGGGTGTTAAGGAACCAATTGGTCCGCTGATGACGTCGGATATCGCTAAATCGGCTTGATTTCTGTCACCGCGCCGCGCGAGTTTATCTATTTCGCCGGGATCAGTCGTTCCAAGAAGCAGTCTACTGAGTCCAAGTAGCGTTCCACCTCCAACTGCTGTACCGCCGGCGTGCGTATAATCAGAATTCCTTGCAGTTATCATCGCTGTTCCAGATCCGGCGCTTACAACAAGCATAGAGTTAGATTCAGATTTGCCAAGCGACTGGCCTCCCCGGCCGATTGCTTCAACTTCATTGATTTTATAGATTGGAACACCATCGAGTTGATCGGGAAGCTCTTTGTGACGTCCGCCGGTAACGCCGATAAATTGAAGACCTCTGAGTGAAGAGCGATTTTTTGTTAACAGCAGCCTTAACTGTTCTGAGGATGCGGGTTGTCTGGATGGACTGGTTCCGTATTCTACAGAATGTCCCTTAAAAATTACAAGATCAGTGTTGCTCAATCCAAAATCTAAAGCAGCCTGCATGTGGTATCCTCAGTTAATTTTCTAAAAGTAATCATGAAAATGTATAGCGGCAATACTGGTCTCTAAGAATTAACGTCATGAAAGTGATGGGCTCATTGTGTGATGTCTTTCACAATGACAGTCCGCGTTGAGGCGTATTGTTTGATATTATGCTGTTTAGAAACGTCAACAAGGAGGTTGAATGTTCTTTCGCTCATTTTATTTGCCCCACGATCTGATACAAACACCGCAAGCGTCTTCTTTTAGCGCCACCTGTTTTTCTCGCGAAATTTCTCGCGCAGCTCAAGCGTACTAACGAAAAGCATTTTTTTCGCTTTTAAGGGAGAATGGATCTGTTGTCCCATTTTCTCCTTCGGTGTTTATCAAAATATTAAGCAGGGATTTTATAGAAAACATGAAGTGTTCAAATGTTGAGGGGATTATGAACAAAAAAGCTAAAGAATTGCGATCTCGTAGTAACGTCATTCTGAGGGGACTGGCGTTACTTTTCATCGCTACTTTTGGGATGGGAATGTTTTTTATCGATTACGGTTTGGATAGTCCGGAACCGGTTGCCAAGTTTTTGGACGGCAACTTACCGGCTAATACGCCTGGCGGCGTTACCGGCTGGGATGTAGAACCAGCTTTTCCGAACGTTACATTTAACAACCCCATGTATGTCGTTCCGCAGCCGACTACCGATCAGCTGATCGTTGGACAGCGTGATGGGATTATCTGGCGAATGACGGATGATCAGAATGCCAGCGGTAAAACGCTCTTTCTGGATCTGTCGAGCACAACTGCTGTTGTCTGGGATGGAGGGATGCTTGGATTAGCATTTCACCCGGAGTTTGGGCAGTCGGGTTCACCCAATAAGGACTATGTGTATATTTATTACTCTGCTCGTCCGCCAGATGCAACATTTCCTCCGGGATTTACAAATGGCTTCTTCGGCACCTATCTGCGCCTTGCTCGCTATGAAGTGAATCCGGCAACAAATGTTGTCGATCCTTCCTCAGAGCTCATCATGATAAATATTCGCCTCTACAACGGTTCTCATCGCGGTGGTGGAATGGTGTTTGGTCCGGATAACTATTTATGGCTTACTATTGGCGATCAGTTCCGTTACGAAACGGCACAGGATCTAGCCAGTGTTTTTGAGGGAGGCCTCATTCGAATCGACGTTGATGAAGATGCTTCCCGTAGCCATGCACCGCGTCGGAGAATGCAGGATGGCATTGCTCAGAATGATGAGTATACCGGTATTGGCTACTATATTCCAAACGATAATCCTTATCTAAGCACCTCCGGCGATCTGTTCGAGGAGTTTTATACCCTCGGGCATCGTGCTCCGCACCGTCTTACCTATGACGCGCCGACACAGCGCTTTTGGATTGGTGAAATTGGTGGCGGTCAGCGCGAAGAAATTAACGTTATTCGATTCGAAACGGATAAGGGCGGCAACTATGGTTGGCCATTTCGCGAGGGAACAATTAACGGACCACGCGCGGAACCTGGCAGCTATTTGGGCGATTTAAAAGAGCCAACCATCGATTTTCTGCGTAACGAAGCCAATGCCATAATTGGTGGCTATGTTTATCGCGGAACGGAGTTCCCATCGCTAAACGGTCGCTATCTTGCCGGCGGCTATTCGCAAAAACGTATTTGGGCATTGGATTACGACCCTTCTACCGGTTTATCAACAAAAGAATATCTTTGTCAGTTTACGCCCGGACTGTTATCGTCATTTGGTATCGGACATAATAATGAGGTGTATCTTTGTGGTTTAGGAGATAACAAAAACTTGTTTAAGCTAAAAGCGCTGGGTGTTGCACAACAGGCACCGGCACTTCTTTCACAGACCGGAGCTTTTTCCAGCCTTGAGCCGCTAGAGGCTTCCGCCAAAATTATTCCTTACGATCTGAACGTGCCGTTTTGGTCTGACGGTGCTGAGAAATCGCGCTGGATGGCAATTCCAAATGATGGTTCGCATAATTCTGCGGATGAGCAGATTGTCTTCTCGGAAAATGGCGAGTGGACGTTTCCTAAAGGAACCGTTCTGGTTAAGCATTTTGAGCTCGCGATAAATGAAACAACCGGCGAGACCAAAAAGCTGGAAACGCGCTTCATGGTTCATGGTGATAATGGCCAGTATTATGGTTTAACCTACAAGTGGCGCGACAATGGTTTAGAGGCTGACTTACTTGCAACGTCTCTCGATGAGACGATTACGATTCAAACCGCAGGCGGAACGCGCGATCAGGTGTGGCATTATCCCAGCCGTAGCGAATGTCAAACATGTCACCTGCCACAGGCGGGTAGCGTGCTGGGTCCCAAAACACGCCAGCTTAATCGCGACCAGTATTATCCGGTTACCGGACGAACGGCAAACCAATTGGCTACGTTTAATAATCTGGGAATGTTTACTTCCTCGATTAACGAAAATGATATTCCAAATTTCCTTACCTCAACGCCGACCCACTCAACGGGATCACTTCAAGATCGCGCACGCTCTTATATTGATGCCAATTGCGCATCTTGCCATAGGCCTGGAACGGGAAATCGTGCGGTATTTGATGCCCGTCTCAGCACCGAATTTGCTTTACAAGGTTTTGTAAATGGAGCCATCATCGAAGATCTGGGAGTTCCCGGAGCAAAAGTTATTGTGCCACAAGATGTAAGTCGTTCCATGCTGTATGTTCGTTCTAATAGTTTGGATGACGGTGTTGCTATGCCGCCTCTTGCGAAAAACCTGGTTGACGATCCCGGCATGCAGGTATTGGCAGACTGGATTAATAGCCTCAGTCCGAATACGGTGCAGAACGGAACCAATGCCGTTTACTTTAACAATATAAATCTAACCGGCAGTACAGTTTCCCGGGTAGATAATGAGATCAACTTTAACTGGGGAAGCGGTAGCCCCGATCCTGCAATTGCTGCGGATAGTTATTCTGCCCGCTGGACAGGTTATGTTGTCGCCCCGGAAACCGGCACGTATACATTTTACACGACAAGTGATGACGGAATTCGTTTGTGGATCGACAATCAGCTTATCGTTGACAAGTGGATTGATCAGGGACCGACCGAATGGAGTGGAACTATTGCGCTCACGGAAGGTGTTGCCTATGATCTTAAGATGGAATACTACGAGAACGGTGGCGGCGCCGTTGCTGAACTTCGCTGGGCTGGTCCGAGCTTTTCTAAGGAAATCGTACCTTATTCACGTCTGTTCGTTATCCCTCCTGGGGTAAATCCACCGGTAATCACCAATCCGGGTAATCAAAATAATACGCTTGGCGATGTGGTTGCGCTTCAGCTCAATGCAAGTGATCCGGATGGATTTGGCGTTAGCTATGCAGCCAGTAATCTTCCACCAGGACTAACGCTAAACGGCTCGAATGGTCTTGTTGACGGAACAATTGAGTCTGTCGGCAGCTACAGTGTCATTGTGACGGTAAGTGATAATCAGAGTTCTGTAAATGCTAATTTTACCTGGACCGTGCAGCCTGGAGCAGACGGACGTGGTTACGCGCTTCGTGAAGTGTGGACCGGAATTCCCGGTAATCCGATTGTTAATCTGACAACCAATGCCAACTATCCTGATAGTCCAACGCTTGTTGATTCACTAACCATATTTGAAGGGCCAACCAACTGGGCGAATGAATATGGCACGCGCGTGCGTGCCTTTTTACATGCTCCTGTGAGCGGCAATTATACATTTTGGATTTCAACGGATGACGAAGGAAGTCTTCTGCTGAGCACAAATGCCGATCCTGCCGGAGCAACTCAAATTGCTAATGTGCCGGGTTGGAGCGCATCGCGAGAGTGGGAAAAATTCCCCGAGCAGCAGTCTGCACAAATAGCTCTACAGGCAGGTGAACGCTACTACATTGAACTATTGCAGAAAGAGGGCGGAGGCGGTGATAACCTGGCTGTTGCCTGGGCATATCCTGGTCAGTCCCGAACGGTGATTCCCGGCCTGTACCTTTCACCTTATCGTGACAATTTGCCTCCGGTAGTTACCAATCCTGGTGCGCAGATTAGTTCGCTGGGACAGGTTGTTAGTCTGCAAATAGCTGCAACAGACCCGGAAGGAGATAACCTGACGTGGTCTGCAGCAACTCTACCGGATGGATTGACTATTGATGCTGGCACGGGTGAGATATCCGGAACACCTTCCACTGAACAGACGCTGGATGTAACAGTTTCAGTCAGCGACGGAAGCAATAGTGCAGATGTTCAGTTTAACTGGATTGTTGAGTCTTTCGACGCTTGCGCTGGTCTTTTACGTGA
>JBOEGD010000020.1:0-141437 GCA_050633245.1 Calditrichia bacterium
CGCTGCCCGCTGCCCGCTGCCTCAAATGTGATCCCGCTCGTGGAGATATGAGTTCAATTGTTTAACTTATCATCAATATTACCATCTACCTAACTTTCAGCGGATAGAAACATGCAAATTCTGAATCGCCGAAAAGGCCGTCAGGCCGATCTTCAGGCTGTAGAAGGCAAGAAACGACAAAAGTTTACCGGTGTGGTCTATTATCACGGTATGGGACAGCAACGGCATTATGAGGAACTTAGTCGCCTGGTTGAAATGCTCGACCGTTACGACCGCAGTATCGGAAATACCAAGTTTCGCAAGATCCAGGCGCGTATGGAGTCTTCTGAGCGGACGGCGCTTGGCGATGTATCCTATATAAAAGTGGGTTCCAGTTTTCGCTTCTATGAAATGTATTGGGCGCCCATAACAGCCGATGGCAGCTCGGCAATTAAGGTATTACTCTGGCTGCTGAGTCATGTCATTACACCAATTAAAATGATGTTGAGTGCGTGGCGCTCGCGTTCGCGTCTTCGTCGTGCCATCCTGTATGGCATTTGGGAAGGTGAGCGCTATAGCAAAAATCCGACGGTCGAAAATGCCACCTTTCGTCGTCTGTTGAGGCTTTACGCCGAGTTCGAAAAGCTGGATGCGCGGAGGAAGTTTCCTCGCGGTAAGTTTAAAGAATTTCGCACATTTGTAAAAGAAAAGTCCGGTAAAAAAAGCTGTGGTCCTTTGCTTAATCTTGCCACTCGCTGGCGCCGAAAGGTCATTCTATCAGAGATTAAAAATCTATTTTTAATCATTACACTTTTTCTTGCGATGGGGCTTGGGTTGCTCGGCGTGCTTATGCTAATTGGTATGCTGTTGAAAATGGGTGGAATGACAATTGGTGGAATAGGCTCGGGCGAAATGTTTGAGTTTCGGTGGACTACTTTCTTAGGCGTTCTGTTCTTGATTGGTACTTTTTCAGGACTTGCTTATTTTGTGAAGAATTATCTGGGCGATGTGCAGTTATGGACAACGTATGAGCAGACAAATGCAAAGCACCAGAAGCGCCGCGCAATTCTAAACCGCGGAACCGAAATGTTAAAGCATTTGCTGCAGCATCCGGATTGTGAGCGGATTGTGATTGTTGCTCATAGTTTGGGAACTGCAATTGCCATGGACAGCCTGCTCCAGGTGGGGCGATTTAACAGAGTGCGAAACCCGGAAGCACCGATTAAAGAACCACTGGCTCTCGAGCGTATTCAGCATTTCATCACGCTTGGTAGCCCGATTGATAAAATCCATTATTTCTTCGAAAATTATCAGAGTCGCTATCACCGTTATGTTCGTGTTGTAGAAGAAATTCGTGGAGATCTGGGAGCGGTGCCTTTTGCAAAAAATCGCAAGCCTAATATTCACTGGATAAATTTTTGGGATCAGGGGGATATTGTTAGCGGTAGACTTACCTCGCCATCCAATGGATTACTTGCCGATTTACGTATTGATAATGTGCATGTGGCAAATTATTCCTTCCCAGAGCCTTCTCAGAGTCATCTGCGTTATTATCGGCATCGCGAAATTATAAAGACGCTTTATGAAATTGTTCTCTATAATAAATACTCGTTTCAATATGCCCCTTTTGTTGAAGGAAAAGGTTATGATTATGACTCGCTTTTTTTGGGGCCGGGGAAATTTTTGGGGTTTGTACCCATTTACAGAGTAATGATGACGCTACTGCCTTGGCTGGTTACCGCCAGTGGTTTAGCGTATATATTTGGCCCACCGGAATGGCTTAGTTTGGGGCTTTATAGCACAACACTTGCATCCGGTGGACTTATACTGTTGAGCACTCTAGTGAGTCTTATTCGCGGTCATTACGATTCAGTATAATGAGTTTACAACGCGCTAAGAAAGCGAGTTGACCATTTCCTGCACAAACTGAATTTCGTCTATATTTACTGTGTGTCCCATGCCGGGATATAAGCGTTCTGTAGTATTGGCGTTCATTTTACTGAGGACCAGAGTGCTTTGCTGTACACGTTCTTTAGGAATATGAAAATCCACATCACTACATCCTAAAAAAACGGGTGTTTCCTCCAGGTTGCCTTCGAACTTTAACTCGGCATCTGGTGGGCCAATAAGTCCACCACTTAATGCGGCGACACCACCATATCGCTTTGGATTACGAGCGACGAACTCTGTGCTAAGGCAGGCGCCCTGCGAAAAACCAATCAGCATTATCTTTTCTGTTGGAATGTCGTTTTCTTCGAGTCGCGTTATTGCATCTGCCAGAACTTCTAATGCAGAAGATAAAAACGGCTCGTTTTGTGCCGTCGGGGCCATAAAGCTATATGGATACCAGCTATTGCCTGCGGCGTCCGGAGCGAGTAATGCCGTTGTGCTACGATCGATTTTTAGTTCATCTACGAGTGTTAGAATATCTCTGGCATTCGCTCCACGACCGTGGGTGAAAATCAGCGCTTTTGTAGCTTCTTCCAGAGAAGCACCAACTGACAGCAATGGTTGGTTGTTGTGTGGCCCTTTGCCGCGATTGTATAAAATACTCATTATTTTATTCTCCGGAGCGGGTAAATGTGGTGATTTTTATTTTAATAATTCAAAATCGGATTCATTTTTTATAATAAAGATTGAGAGCTTTCGAGCTCCCAGACTGCTCCATTGTGACAATGCTCCAATGTATTGTCGGCTTTCTCTGACAACTTCAAAAAAATGGAAAAGCTTTCCAAAATTCTATCGGGATTTTATAATAAAGATTGAGAGCTTTCGAGCTCCCAGACTGCTCCATTGTGACAATGCTCCAATGTGTTGTCGGCTTTGGGCTACTCACCTAAATCCGGAAGAGCGGCTTCAATCTGTTCCCGAGCCGATTCCAGCCACGGTGGTAAGATCAGTTTTTCTCCGAGTTTGTCCGGTTCTTCATCGACCGAGAACCCCGGCCCGTCGGTCGCGATTTCAAACAGAGCGCCGCCTGGTTCTTTAAAATAGATTGATTTGAACCAAAAGCGATCGATCTGTTCTGTAGGCGAAAGTCCAGCTGCGGCAATCTTCTTGCGCACCGCAAGTTCTTCATCTGAGTCGTTTACCCGCCATGCCACATGATGGACAATCCCTGGTCCCCACATGCCGCGGCGCCCATCCGGGATCTCACGGACTTCAACGATCTTGCCCGATCCACCGCCATCAACGCCATAACGCGTCCAGCCTTTTTCGTCTGCTAGTTTCGTAAACCCCAGTACATAAAGCAACTTTTCTGTTGCTGCTAACTCACGTTCCCACAAGCGTACAGTGTGTATTCCTTTGATCTGATGTTCCACAGGAACCGGGCTTTCCTGCCACGCAGCAAAATCTCGTTCATCGGTAGTTTCTACCAGTGCTAACCGGAGTCCGTGCGTATCGACGAAGGGCAGCGTTTTTTCGCCGAATCGCAGCTCAATATCTCCAACGGAAACCCCGTTTTTTTGTAAGCGTGGTAGCCAATAATCAATAGCATCCGGATCTACCGCCAGAGGAACCTCTGTTGTTAATCCAATGCCGTTAAATCCAGGCCGCATATCCGGCCATGGAAAAAATGTCAGATCACTGCCCGGACTTCCTGCTGCGTCAGCAAAAAAGAGATGATATGTCTCAGGCGCATCTTGATTAACGCTTTTCTTAACCAGACGCATGCCGAGTGTTTTCTTGTAGAAGTTCAAATTCTCAACCGGATCCCCGGCGATTACCGTGACATGATGGATGCCATGAACTGTATCGGACATAATTACCTCCCTGGTTGATATGTAATCTTATTCAATGTTTACAAGGCTATTATATATATGGATGTAGATTTCGTACGCAAGATACAGAATCGATTCAATTGCCCGGCAAGATGGGGCAAACAGGGGAGAAATATGTGACAATATTTATTAAATCGTGTCTGAAGAGTTAGTGACAAAACACATTGTTATCTACAAAAAGTGCATGCAATTTTGAATTATTAAATATATATCGAGGCAAATTTAAGAGATTGCCTTAAACGGCCTAACATGTCACCAGAGGATGTTATGAAAATGAGATTGTATTATCTAACACTTGCAGCACTGCTTTTCGTTGCAGTTGGTTGTAGTGAGGGAGATACTGACAAAGTAACCGAAAAAACGAAAGAGTCCATTGAGCAAACTAGTAAAGATCTTAAGGATGGAATTGTAGAAGATCTTGATTCTGTTGCAAGTGATCTTGAGGAAACTGCTAAAGAGCTAAAAGAGAAGTCTGAAACCGTAAAAAATGCAGTTGATGAACTACTCAAAGATATTTAATTTAACGAAAAGGAAAATCATGAAAAATTATTCAACACTTATTATAGCACTATTGATGGGGCTTTTTTTGTCGGCAAATCCCGTTTGGGGACAGGCCACAGATCTTAAAGATGCCAAAGGTAAAATGAAGGCCGAGCAGAAACAGGTTAAGGAAGAAGCAAAGGATTTGAAATCCAAGGCAAAGCAAAAAGAAGATGAAATGGAAGCCGAGGTTGCCCGTAAAAAGGGTGAAGTGAAGGAAATGCGCAAGAAGGGCGAAGAGATGTCTGAGGAAGACCGCGCAAAAACCAAGAAGAAGATGGAGCTGATGAGCGATAAAGAAAAAGAAGCTTATAAAAAGCGCCAGAAAGCGATGAAAGAAAAAGGCAAGGCTTACGGAAAGAAAAAAGAAGGAATGTCCGGTCGTGAGCATGGTGAGAAGCGCTCTGAAGAAGCTCGTATGAAGATGAAAGAAAAAATGGCTGATTCTGAAAAGAGCGTTAATGAGAGCGCTGAGGTTGCGAAAAGTTCCCGTTCTAAAATTGATGGTGCTCGTAAGCGCGTTGAAGCTGATAAAAAAGCCGGAAAGCTTACCGAGAAGCAGTATCAGGAAAAGGTTGAGCGTATCGAACAGGCCGAAGCCAAAGTGAAAGACCTCGAAAAAACCGCATCAGAAAGCAAGGAAATGCTGATGAAGCGTAAGAAGGAAATGCTTGAGCAGGAAGCAACAACTGTTGAGTCTGCCGCAAAAGAGAAAAATTAATATTTCCCCTCAAAATTGATAACAAAAAAGCCCGTTTCTAAATCGGGCTTTTTTGTTTCCCGCCTTTTTTATCTCGCAGATTTCTGATTTCCGCTACTTTGCAGTATATTCTTCAAAATTTAGCTCTAAAAACAGCTCCAACCGGAGGTTCTATGTTGCTTCGAATTGCTGCGCTATTATATTTGGCGCTTATATTAACGGCCTGTGCCGTACCCGAAAAGCCGATATCGGAAATGACAGACGAAGAGATTCGCGTTAAGGCCAATGAACTGGCTCAAAAGTTTATCATCATGGATGGGCATATTGATATTCCGTATCGACTAGATAACTTTATGGAAGATATCTCCGGAGAAACTGCCGGAGGTGATTTCGACTACCCAATGGCTAAAGCAGGCGGATTGAACGGTCCTTTCATGTCTATTTATATCCCTGCAAGCTATCAGGTTAAGGGGGGGGCGAAAGCGTATGCTGATTCTTTAATTGACATGGTTGAAAAGGTTGCCAGCACGCACCCGGACAAATTTGCCGTGGCAGTATCGACAGATGATATCTACGCGCAGTTTAAACGCGGCGTTGTTTCTTTGCCGATGGGAATGGAAAATGGCGCACCAATCGAAGGCGATCTGGCGAACGTTAAGCACTTCTACGATCGCGGCGTACGCTACATAACGCTTACTCATTCCAAAGTGAATCATATTTGTGATTCTTCCTATGATGAAGAGCGCAAGTGGAATGGGTTGAGTCCGTTCGGTGAGGAAGTTGTTGCTGAAATGAACCGCGTCGGTATGATTATCGATGTTTCGCATATTTCTGATAGCACGTTTTATGACGTGATGAAGCTTAGTAAGGCACCAGTTTTCGCATCGCATTCCTCCGCTCGCAAGTTTACTGCGGACTGGGAGCGAAATATGGGTGATGATATGATAAAGTTGCTGGCTGAGAAAGACGGCGTTATCTCAATTAACTTCGGTTCATCTTTTCTTAAGAGTGAATTCAATTCGTCGTGGACAAACGGAATGCGTGAAATAAATGCCTATCTACAAGAAAACAAGATGGAGCGTGGTTCACCGGAAGCTTCAAAATACATCAATCAGTGGCGGTTGGATAATCCGGTTGGCACAATTGAGGATGTAATGGAGCATATCGATCATGTGGTTGAGCTGGTGGGGGTTAATCATGTGGCTTTCGGGTCAGACTTTGATGGTGTGTTAAATCTGCCTAAAGGGCTTCAAACAGTAGCCGAGTTTCCGAACCTGATTTTTGAGATGTTAAAGCGCGGTTATTCTGAAGAAGATATCGAAAAGATCTGCGGTCTAAATATGCTGCGCGTTTGGAAAGCAGTTGAGAAGGTTGCCGGTGAGATGCAGTAAGCGTAAGTATCGCTAGAATACTTTTGAATGAAGAACCGATTGTTACCGACCCTTGATAGTTGTGTAATAATCGGTTTTTTGCTGCTCTTGGCTATCTGTCCTCATTTTTGTAAATTCCCACAATCTGGGATGCAAGTCTACTATTCAAATCGATGTAATCTTTCTGCAAAGTGATTCAATGATCTCACGTTATTCGTTGATATGCCTTTGCCTTTTGCGATTCGAGTACAATACTGAACTAATATTACTATCCTAATCGGGGGAGTTCGGGATGGCTCCTAAAATTCTTGTGGTTGATGATGAGCAGGATGTTGAACTGCTCATTAACTCCAGCTTCCGAAAAAAAATCAAATCCGGTGAGCTTAGTTTTCAATTCGCATACGATGGCGTACAGGCACTGGAAAAACTACATGCCGATCCGCATATAGATGTGGTATTAAGCGATATTAATATGCCACGGATGGATGGGCTGACACTCACGTCGCGAATTCAGGAAGAGGCGATAAGAGCTAAAGTGATTATTGTCTCTGCCTATAGCGACATGATAAATATTCGACAAGCCATGAATTTGGGTGCTTTCGATTTTGTAACAAAACCTCTTGATCTGGAAGACCTGGAAAAAACGCTTTATAAAGTGCTAGTCCATCATTCACAAGCATTTAAGGAAGAGAATGTTGAGTTGAATGCCGCCCTGAGAGAGCTTCGTCAGACGCAACAACAGCTCGTTTTGCAGGAAAAAATGGCTTCTCTTGGTAGTTTGGTTGCCGGTATTGCTCATGAAATAAATACGCCGGTGGGCGTCATTAATAGCAGCGTCGATACAATATCTCGCTGTGTTGAAAAGCTGGTTGCAACACTCAATGATTCTACTCTTGACCCCGAAATAGAGAAGCGAGTCGAAAAACTCTTTCGACTGTTAAATCAAAATGCCGGGCTCAGCCTTTCTGCAGGACATCGTGTTGCCGGAGTTGTGTCCAGCCTAAAGAACTTTGCACGGCTGGATCAGGAAGAGTTTCAACCGGCGAACCTGAACGAAGGGATTGAGAGCATCCTGGTGCTGTTGGCCGGCAAAATGGAAAATATTCAGGTTAAGACAGATTTGGCAGCGTTACCACTGCTTTACTGTTCACCGGGGCAGATAAATCAGGTCTTTATGAGTCTGCTGGTTAATTCCATTCAGGCCACATCCGGCACTGGTGAAATCTCCGTTACCTCCCGGCATAAAGAAAACCAAATTGAACTTCTGTTTACCGATACTGGAATCGGTATGTCCCCGGAACTGGTGAAATCTGTATTCGACTTTCGCTTCACCAAGGTCGGCGCTCGTGTGAAGATGGGAATCGGTTTAGCCTCAGCATATAACATTATTCAAAAGCATGGTGGAACTATTCGCCTGGAAAGTGAACCGGGAAAAGGCACTCGTGTTTGTATTGAGCTACCGCTCGTGCATGAGAATAAAACCAAAGTGGAAAAGGTATGACTGAAAACCGCTGGACAGATGATTTTTTGAACTCATTGCGTATGCAAGGCGACCCGCTTGCGGACGAAACAGTGGAAAAGATGCTCAAGGATGGGACGATTCAGCATGCTGGTGAGTTATTTCGTACGCTGAAATCTAATGACGATCAGGTTGCAGATAAACGCATCCCCGAGCTGACAGAGTTTGTCGCAACAACAAAGGGATTGCCTAAAGGCACCGACCTTAAGCGCATTGAACGTGGAGAAGCGGCATTTATGCGCAGTGCTTTTCCCGCTTGTCTGGCTTTGCTATGCAAAAGTTTACCTGAAGGTTATGCCGCCCCAAACCTGTCTCTGATTCTCAACATATCCAAAAACCTTGAAAAACATCCCTATGCCCGATTGATAGCTGTTCTTCAACTGGTTGTCAATGTCGGCGCCCATCAGGGTTTTCAAGATGATGGACGAGCAGTAATAACAGCTCAAAAAGTACGCTTGCTCCACGCCGGTATCCGGCAAATTACCAACAAATATGTACCGGACTATTCAAAGAGCTACCAGGTACCGGTAAATCATGAGGATATGCTCGCAACAATCATGGGTTTTTCGCTTTTGGTTATAACGGGATTGGAAGCACTTGATGTACCACTAAAGGAACAGGAAGCGGAAGATTTGCTGTATCTTTGGTGTGTTTTTGCTCAAATGTGCGGCATCTACCCACCGGGAAAGCCTGAAAGCATGGAGTATCTTCCAACAAGTGTCGCTGACGCGAAGGCCTTTTATGCTGCCTTTGGACGCAGGCATTATGCAAACGTCAAAGACAACCCTGATGGCGTTGAGTTGACCCGGGCAAATATCAAAATGTTGGAAGATATGATTCCGTGGCCGCTGCGTTTGTTCGGCTTAAAGGTTCTTCCAAAAGTTTATCTCGTTCACATGACCGGCGTTGAAGCAGCTAGGCGCGTTGGCGTAAGTCCGGTTTGGGGGCACACTATATTTAAGAAAATAGCCTTTGGCCTGACCCGGTTGATAACGTTTGTCTGGCGAAAGGTGAACCGTGTTGACAAGCAGGAAGAAGAGTCCGGACATCACCACCGCACGTTTAGCAATATGGTGATGCAATTTCTAATCGATGAGAAGTTTGGTGGAGCCGTTGAGTTCACCATACCAGCGACGTTAAAGAATCTGCACAATATGGTTAAGAGGCCTTAGCCTTTTTGATTTGGGGGAAATATGTTAGATCATTTATTTAATCTTACTGCCTATACACCGCTTGAATTAACGCTCTTTGTTGGCGGATGTTATATGTGGGTAATTGTGTATGGTATCTATGTGCATCAATTGGTAAAGCATAAATTTGCTGAGATGCCTCTTTTTGCTGCTGCCAGCAATATCGGTTGGGAGTTTGTATATGGATATACGGCACCATTTACCGATATGGGTGCTGCCTGTCTGTGGGGATATCGTCTTTGGTTCATAGTCGATGTTTTTATCTTCTACGGCGTTTTGAAATTCGGTATGGAACAGGTGAAAACGATAAAACTAAAAGAGCATTTTAGGCCGGTGATGATACTGACGGCTCTGTTTTGGGCGGTTGCCTACTTTGCCTTTAAGAGCAGTGGACACGATACGATTATCGGAGCGAACTCGGCTTACATCGCACAGGCGATAATTTCATTCCTATATCCGCTGTGGATAATGAACAGCAAGCGTCCCATGCTTTTTTCACGAACTGTTGCCTGGTTGCGAATGTTTGGAAGTGGGTTGATAACAATGTTTATGTTTATTCACTACGAATCCAATTATTATATCCAGGTTGTCGGAACCACCTGTGTGTTGCTGGATATACTGAGCATTTATTTGGTTTATCAACGTCGTTCTGAGGCGGCTCCAGTCGCTGTTGCAGAGGCTGTCGTATAGTGTTTGATTTTCCCGGATATACATTTAAAGAGCAGCTCCACGAAGGTCGAAATACTGTCGTTGTGCGTGCAACTCGCCAGTCTGATAAGGCTCCGGTAATTTTGAAGGCGCTACAAAAGCGTAACCCGTATCCACATGAGGCGGTGCAACTGCATCATGAATATGATGTGCTACAGACGCTAGCTGATGTAGGGGGTGTTGTGAATGCTTATGGCGTTGAGCGTGCTCAAGGCATTCATGCACTTGTTCTGGAAGATGGTGGAGGAGATTCGCTACGTAAAGTGATTGCGCGTAGCCAGCGGAGCCTGGAATTGTTTTATTCTCTTGCAATCGAATTAGTTAACGTCATAAAAGCTGTTCATGATGCCCACATTCTGCATAAAGACATCAACCCCAATAATATTGTCTATCATTCTGTAACAGGTCGTGTTTCGCTTATCGACTTTGGCAGTGCGTCCAGGTTGTCCAAGTCGCAGGCCTCAATATTGAACCCGGCTCTCATTGAAGGCACGTTGGCCTATATCGCTCCGGAACAAACGGGAAGAATGAATCGCTCCATCGACTATCGTAGCGACTACTATGCATTGGGGGTAACGTTATATGAGCTGTTGTTGGGGATTCAGCCATTTCGCTCCAGCGATCCCATGGAGCAGATTCACAGCCACATTGCCCAGAAACCAGTCTCCCCACATATTTTGAACCGAGATATCCCGAAAATGTTGTCAGATAGCGTACTTAAGCTTATTGCGAAACATCCGGAAGACCGCTATCAGAGTGCAGAAGGGATTTTAGCTGACCTGGAATTTTGCCGCCAATCATCCGGCGATAGACATTCTACCGGAGAATTTGTGCCAGGTAAACAGGAGGTGATGCGGCGATTACGCATTCCCGAAAAGCTATTTGGGCGTGAAAAGGAAATTGAGGCGCTTCGCGAGGCTTTTAAGCGAACCTTAAATGGACGGGAAGAATTTCTTCTGATTTCAGGTGGAGCAGGAGTTGGAAAATCAGTATTAGTGAATGAACTGCACAAGCCTGTATTGGCAGGCAATGGGATCTTTGTCTCCGGTAAGTTCGATCAACTTCAGCGCAATGTACCTTACTTTTCTGTTAGCAGAGCTTTTGAGGCGCTGATAAGAAACTGGTTGTCTCAAGAAACCTCAATCTTGGAACACTGGCATGATAAACTGCAAGAGGCGCTCGGCAATAATGTGTCGGTACTCATTCAAGTGATCCCCGAAATGGAGTTCTTGTTTGGTAAACAACCAGACCCTCCTGAGCTACCTGATGCCGAGACTAAAAACAGAATGCGTGAGGTGTTTGGACGATTTATTCGCTCGATAGCAACGCCAGAGCATCCATTGGTATTGTTTATGGACGATCTACAGTGGGCTGATGGCGCATCGATTCAACTGTTGGAAATGCTCCTGACGGATTCCTTTGATACCTTTATGTTGGTTATTGGCACTTATCGTCCAAAAGAAGCGGTCAACAACACCCAGTTAATGACCTCTTTCGAAAACCTCGGTAAGCAGAACTTTGATATTACCGAAATAAACCTCGACCCATTGGATAAAGCTGCTGTTCAGCAAATGATCAGCGAAACGGTTCATCAGGAACCGAAAAAAGTAACGGAATTGGCAAATCTCATTTTTCAAAAAACGGATGGCAATCCCTACTTTATTGGTGAATTTATCGGCTCTCTTCGAGAAAAAGAATTGTTGAAATTTGATTACTCCGATCAGCGCTGGAATTGGGATCTAACTGAAATCGGCCGTGAAGGCATCACCGATAATGTTGTCGCACTAGTAAGTGAGAAGATTGGCCGTCTCGATCCCGAAACGCAAAAGACACTCACGCTTGCAGCATGTATTGGTACTCGTTTCCAGTTGGGCATGCTGGTACATTTACGCAAAGTAGGACTGCGCGACACCGTACTTCATCTCGATGAAGCAATTAAGAACGGCATGATTTACCCACATTCAACTAATTACACCTATTTGTATCGGCTTGCCGAGGATGCAGATAAACAAGCGTATAAATTGCCCTCCGAATATGAAGAACTGGAATTTTCGTTTTCTCATGATCGTGTTCAGCAGGCTGCATATGGATTAATCCCGGAATCCTCAACGTCGACAATGCACTTAAAAATCGGTCGGCGAATGCTGAAAGGGGAAGCGGGCATACCGGAAGATGATACTCTGTTTGATGCGCTGACGCATATCAATAAAGGACTGCGGCATGTTAAACATATCGATGATCGCAAGCGTATTGCCGAGCTAAATTTGTTGGCTGGGCGCCGGGCAATTGCTTCGGTGGCATACGAGCCGTCTCTCCTGTTTCTGGAATCTGCTTCAAAAGGGCTGGGTAAAGAAAACTGGCAACATGATTATGACTTGTGTCGCAATGTGGAGCTGGAATATGCTCATGGTCTTCAGCTAAATGGGCAAATGGAGGAGGCGCACTCCGTGTTGCAGCGAATGCTTGATGTTGTAACGTCGGACATTGACAAAGCTCGTGTACAGGAGCTGCTGGTGCGAATGCACATGCAGAATGGGGATTATGACCAGGCGTTGGAAATTGGCCTGGAAGGCCTTGCGAATACGGGCATGAAGTTTCCCTCGACTGCCAATAAGCTACAGGCCGGAAAAGAGATTTTAAGAACGCGACTTTTGCTGCGTGGTAAAACAATTGAAGATTTAATTAACCTGCCAGACATGAAGAACGAGGGTGCGCAGATTTCGCTTGCGATCCAGAGTTCGCTTCAGGGAATTCATTATGGCAGAAGCGCCGAGTTAAGTGGTATTAATATTTGTAAACAGCTGCTGACTGTTTTAAAACACGGTCTTTCTGCAGAGGCGTCCAATGCTTTTTCTCTATATGGAATGCTGCTTGCTATCGGGCTTGGCAATTATCAGGATGCTCGCGCCTTTTGTAAGTTGGGAATTAAGAATGCAGACAAGTTTGAAGACAATTTTCAAAAGGGACGTGCTATATTTACTCTGGCCTCCTCGGTTAACCACTGGACGCGGCCGGTCGAAAGTAACCTGAAACTAATAGAAGAAGTAGCTGTCCTTGCAGAAGAAAGTGGCGATTTACTCTACCGCGGGTTTTGTATTACGCAATCTGCAAATATAATGCTGTTGCAAGGCAAACCTCTGAAGGAAACACAAGGGAAGTTTGTGAATTTTATGTCCTCCGCAAATCGGATGAAGTTTGTTCCCGCACAATATTTTCTCGCTCTATCTTTACAGACAATTGCAGCGCTCCAGGGCGAAACAAAATCTCCTCTTAGCTTACAGTCAGAGACATTCGACGAAGATTTTTATCGAAATGAGCAGCTTGACACCACGCTGGGATGGGTTCTGATTTGGTATTTGCAGCAAAAGCTGTTTCTGGGCTTACTATTTAATCAGCTGGACGATAAGCTTATCGCTATGGCAGAGGAGCATCGACACAATGTGTTGGGGCAATTTAGTGAAGCGGAATACCTCTTTATTCGTTCGCTGATTCTCATTAGAAAAAGCCCCACGACACGCGATGGAGATCCTCGCTTACCCGGTCGGGCAGCACGGAAAGAGATTGCCGCCAATCAGCGACGCTTTCGCAAATGGCAGAGTCTTGTACCGGAGAACTTTAAAGCACGCTATCTGTTGGTGGAGGCAGAACGCGCTCGACTTTCCAGAAAAGAGGCGCTGGCAATGCGCTATTATGATGAGGCCATTGACGCTGCATCAATGTACGAGCATCTGCGAGATGAAGCATTAGCAAATGAGTTAGCTGGTCTCTTCTTTCATCAGCTGGGGCGCCAACGTCAGGCCGCACTGTACATGCAGGAAGCCGTTTATTGTTATTCTCGTTGGGAGGCATGGGCCAAGGTCGAACAACTGCGTAGTGATTATGATCAGCTTCTTTCCGGTGGAGACTCACGTCATTTCTTCACGGGCGGTAAGCGACTTAATCCAATTACAGATTCGACTGAAACGGTTGCCATTGAGTTGGATATTGCTACAATAATGAAGTCTGCGCAGATATTCTCTCAGGAAATTGTACTTGGTAAATTGCTCGAAAAGCTTATGCGTATCGTAATGGAAAATGCCGGTGCCGAACGTGGAAGCTTGATTATGGATAATGATGGCAGGCTGGAAATTGAAGCCTATGGACAAATTGCCGATCAGGAAATAACTGTTTTAGAATCGCTTCCGGTAGAAAAGAGTGATATTTTGTCTGCTGCGGCCGTCAATTTGGTGGCTCGCAAGCGGCAGCCGCTGGTGGTCGACGATGCTTCGGCGCATCTCGATTATGTTAGCGATGCCTATGTGCAGCAAAATGCGGTTAAGTCTCTACTCTGTATGCCGGTACTTAACCAGAATAAACTTGTTGCTCTACTTTATCTCGAAAACAATCTTGTTAGTGGTGCGTTTACGCCGGAACGCTTGCAGGTTCTGAAAATGTTGTCTGCCGATATTGCGATTTCTATTGAGAATGCCCGTCTTTATTCCAAGCTGGAAGACTATAGCCATACGCTGGAAGATCGGGTGCAGGAACGTACTCAGGATCTTCAACAGCGCACAGAAGAACTACAGTCTGCTCTTGAAGAACTGAAGGGGGCCCAAACGCGGCTGGTTCATGCTCAAAAAATGGCTTCGCTCGGAGAGTTGACAGCCGGAATTGCACATGAAATTAAAAACCCGCTAAACTTCATTAACAACTTTGCGCAGCTGGCGACGAATCTGGTTTCAGAGCTTGATGAAGTATTACAGCAGCCTGAGAAGATTCAGGAAGAAGATGTTCAGGAAGAAGTAAAGGACATTATGCAGACCCTGCAGCAAAATACCGGCAAGATTGCCGAACACGGCAAGCGTGCGGACGATATTGTAAAAGGCATGTTGATGCACTCGCGCGATAAAACCGGCACTGTCCAGCAATTTAATTTGAATCGAGTGCTTGCCGATGCGTTGAACCTGGCCCAACAGAGCCACTTTGCTCAGCATCCCGATCTGAAAATTCGCTTTCGCAGTGATTATGATGATAGTGCCGGTGATATTCCCGGCGTTCCACAGGACATTAGTCGTGCGCTGCTGAATTTGTTGACAAATGCTTGTCATGCGGTTCGAGCACGTGCCGAGGAAAGCTCTGATATTGATTACGGTCCGCTGGTGGAGGTGTCTACTAAACAGACGTCAGATTCCATTATTGTGCGAGTACGCGATAATGGGGAAGGAATATCTAAAGAGAACCTTGGGAAGATCTTTAATCCATTCTTTACTACCAGACCGGCCGGCGAAGGCACCGGGCTTGGGCTGTCTATCTCTTATGATATTGTGGTGCAGGAACACGGTGGCTTGCTGGAGGTCGCAAGTGAAAAAGGAGAGTTTTGCGAGTTTTCGCTCGCCTTGCCGACAGATGAGGATAGTACCAGGCCGCTGTTGGCAAATCCAAAATCAATAAGCTGATGGCTATGCACGAAAGTAGTACCGCACACCGATTCCCAAATTAAAGCTGATCTTTGTTTCCGGTACAACATCCAAAATCGGAACCACTTCCATAAAAATATCAAGTGGCGATTTTTTTAGTAAGACATCTATTCCGGTCGGAATCCGTATTCCGATTTTACTCTCCTCGCGAACCTTCATTCTTGCCCCTAATCCATAGTAAAACGAAATAATCGTTTTTTTGGTAGAGCCTCCGGGCTTGTTTATCAGCCAGTCTCCATGCAGGTGAAGACGTCGCTGATTGCCGAAAGACCAGCCAAGTCCTGCATCAAAAGCCGTTCCTTTGCCGGTCCAGTATTTTAAGCTGAAGCCAGTGGGCTCACCAGCTATTATTCCCACACCCATTAAGGTCGGCTTGTCTTTTGCAGACAGGCTGAACCCACTAAGTATTAAAATTAATAGAATCCAAATTTTGTATTCAGATAATCGCTGCATGTTCAGTTCCGTATCTTATTCAGTCGTGGTAAAGCTATTCACAGGTCGCCGTCGGATCAATAGCCAAAACAAAATTATGGTTGATACCATTGTCTTGAATGGCTTCAAAGATAGCAGTGTAGCAATCGGGAGTTGTGGTCTATCGCAAAGGCTGGTAAAATTTTGATAAATGGGCATTCGGCAAAATTTAAAATCGAGGCAAAGTCTGTCAAGTCTTATCAGTCACGACTCACAACCACATTTTCTTCTTGCCTTTACGTAACAAGTTACCTATTTTGTTTTAATTATAGTATTGGAGAATAAAATGGATCTGATCAAGGAGCTGGGAGAACTTGCAATTGCTAGTCGATTACGTCGTATCAGTAACTCATTTATGAATGAAACTCAGGCAATTTACAACTTCCATCAAATGGATTTTGAGCCGCGCTGGTTTCCAACGTTTTATTATCTGAACAGCATTTATCCCAAAGCGGCGGGAGTAACTGATATTGCAAAGATAACCAAAGTGAGTCACCCACTGGTTAACCGCTTTGTTAAGCAGCTGTTGAAGAAGGACTATGTTGAAGAGGTTGCGAATGAAGACGATAAACGCAAGCGCCTCATCCGCCTTACCCATAGCGGAAATGAATTAGCTGAAGAATTAAAACCGATTTGGGAAGGAATTGAGCTGAGTGCAAGAGAAGTTGCCTGCTCGGTAGATCCGCGATTTATGAAGCTGTTGGAAGAGCTTGAAGAGCGCATCGAAAGAAAAGGTCTCTTAGATACTTATATGAGTCGCCACAAATCTCGTCGCTACGAAGCGGTGCGCATTCATTTGAATAATAAAGAGCACTACTTAGATTTTAAGACGGTCAATTTACAGTGGCTGGAAAAGTTCTTCGTAGTCGAACCGAAGGATGTTGAAATCTTGAGTGCTCCACAGAGCATTATTGATGACGGCGGAGCGGTATTTTCGGCAACGATAAATGATGAGCCGCTCGGCGTTTGCGCGCTTATTAATCTCGGTGATAACGCTCTGGAGCTTAGTAAAATGGGCGTTTATGAAAAGGCTCAAGGCAAGCAAATTGGCAAAAAGCTGCTTGATGCGGCCATCGAGCATGCGCGCAAAATGAATGCGCGGGTCGTTTACTTGGAGTCGAGCAATCGTCTGAAGAAGGCGCTCAACCTGTATTTACAGTCAGGATTTGAGTTTACGCCAAGTAGCCATACCGGCATTTCAGTTTATGAGCGGGCCGACGTATTTATGAAACTGGAACTGAACTAATGGGAACCGACTGGATTGCCTACTCAGCCTATATGCTGAATTTTACCTCAATGTCTATGCGAAACATTGCCTGGTTACGAGCACTGTCGATCTCGGCAAATATTTTATATGTCTTTTATGGATTTACGATCGGCGCAAGACCGCTAATGGTTGGTGGGACGATAGCAATTTGTATTCATGGTTATCAATTATATTGTTTGCAGCGGCGCAACGCAGCACGCTTAACTTAACTTATTTTTGAATTGTTGCCTGAACCGGCGCGCCATTGTCAAAATACACGGTGAATAGATGTTTGCTGCTGGTTTTGCACTCGAAGGAAAGGTCCCAGGCATTTGTACGTTCGCCAGCTTCGGGGATAGTAAGATTAGACCAGCTGAACTCATCTTTGAAACTCTCCGGATATGCTTTGCCAAACGCATCTTCGAACGCCGCCTTCATGAACGGGTGAATTGCTTTTATCAGCATTTCAAAATTCTCAACTACTGACCGCAGAAACTCTTCCTGCTTCTGCACTGGACCGCTAATTGGTGCAATTATTTCCAGTCGCAGTCCTTCGCTCATGTTCATAATAATCATTTCTCCTTCCCAGAAACCCGGTGTGGTCTTTCTGGGTGGAACGAACCGCAGTTCGCCGAACAATGAGTGCGGGATGCGAATGCCTTTTCTTCGAAAGAGTTTCTTTATCCACTTCATACGAATCGTCCGTTATATCAAAACTTGCGAAGCAGCGTCCAGGACGTGCCGCTTTCACCTACCTTGACAAACCCCTCTGATTCATAGAGGTTCTTTGCAAAATTACGCGGATCGACGCTTAAGCTTATAGCAGGATAGCCATCGGCTTCTGCGATATCCACAACGCGTCGTAATAGCTTTCTGCCAATGCCACGATAGCGATATGATTTTACTACTGCAATTCCCAGCTCAGGAATGGCAGGATCGACAAAGCCATAAGAATGATTCTCTTCGGTCCAAAGTCGGAACCACGCAGCGCCAGCATGACGCAATCGCTGTGTGGCAACAATGGCGCGATCACCGTCGCGACCCCAGCCCTTAATAATTGCTTGAAACTCTGGCCGTTGGCGAAACTCTTTGAATTCCGGTCGCGGATGATCGAGGCTCCAAAAAAAGGCTTCGAAAACCATGCGTTCCAAGAAATAGAATTCCCACCTTAAAGCAGGGCGTAATTTCATGATCGATTACTACTCTCATCCATAAAAGTGAATAGCAATCTAGTAAATTCAACTATTTTTGTCAAGTTTGTCGCTTCAACAAAGCTATTGAAAAGGTTTGTCAAAATAACGTCCACTGAGAATTGCAGGTACGCATGCCACTAGTTGATAGAATGGAATAACAACAAATACCAGCGCGCTTTGGGCATCCTGCTGCCCACTGAACGCATCAAAATAGATATAGGTGCTTGCTGTAATGATGAGTGCCCATGGAAGGATCGCTTTGGCTGCCGCCGATGACTTGAATATTCGATTGTTGAATGTGGCGAGCAGGCCGAATGGCAACATTAACAACCCGACGAGAAATAGAGCGATGACATAGATGAACCAGGAATCAAAACTTCCCTGCCCGATAAAAAAGTATAATGAGACCAAAGCACCGATTGCCAGTGTTATGTTGTTGAGTTGTTTGATCATTACCTCTCCTTAGGTGTTCTCTTTTTCCTTAACGCTTTTATGATCCCGATCAGACTAATGAGTACCCAGAACACTTCTACAAAAAATGCGGACAGATTAAACTCATAATACAATGATAGCAAAATGAGTCCAGCCCCTATGGCATTGCTCAGAGAGTAGCTGAGTGCTTCACTGCGGACTTTGTCTAGCTGCAACAATAGATAGCTGGCAAGAATTAGTACGACGCCGATATTGCCAGCTACGTCGTGCCACGTGTAACTCATTCGGCGACCTCAGCTATAACGGTATAATCTGCTGAACGTAGTGTATTTACCGCTTTTTGTGTTTTTGCTGAATTTACGAGGATGTAGTCGGTGTCGAAGGTGGAAATTGCAAAGATGCTAATCTTGGCTTTTGCCAAAACGTCTGAGATTCCCGCAAGAATGCCTGTTAGTGAAAAATCCAGTGGACCAAGGACTTCCAGGCATCGCCAGTCGGACTCCTGTTTGTCAGATCCGAGAGATATGGATTGTGGAATAACGATTGACAACTCTTTGTTGGTGCGAGTTATTGAAAAGAAAGAAGTCTGATGTACTTCTGTTGGCACTTGCGTATTGGCGGAGAAACGGTGTACGGCGAATTTCCCCTCAAGTAATTGTAGTGAAATTTTCATAAGAGGCTCTTCCTATTTCAGGTGGGATTTGATTTCAGGTCGCCCGAGAAATTGTTGGTTTTTCCTTGTCAATTTTGAGCCGCTTATTTCTTTAGCCGCTTTTTTAGATGGTTCTCCAAAGCGGTGTTTTCAAAGTGTCTGGCCCATTCAATAGCATCCGCTTTATAGCGCGGATCTTTTATATTCCCTGTTGCATCGCGATCGATTAACCAATCTACCATGTCAATGTCATTCAGATATACAGCCTGATGAAGTGCTGTGCATTCCTCATGATTACCCGGTGGAATGGCGTTTATGTTCGCACCCCGCTTTAGTAAGAGGGCTGGCGTATTGTATTTTTTATTACGCAGTGCCAGTATGAAAGCCTGATCGATGGCATCCTGCTCTACGGAGTCTTGAATTGCTCCCCATGGGAAGTGAATCGGTAATAGTGCAGAGCTGAGTTTGCCGTTCTCATCAAAAAAGCGTTCTGTTGCTTCTGCATTTCCCAGCATCGCTGCAGCGCAGAGCGAATTGATTTTAGCTCCATGTTCATTTAACAAATACGCGGCCATGTCTTGATGTTTCCAATAAAGAGATTCTTCGATTGCTGTCCAAGGGGCTCCATCAGTTAAAGGAACGCCACTACTTATCAGAACGTCTACCAGTTCCCTGGCATTTACACTGGCAGCTGCAACCAATTGCTTTTTCGTTGTGGAGCCATTTTCAAGAAGATGCGTTAAAAACGTTGCCGCGTCAGGTATTTTTCCAAGTCCGCCTTCAACGACAATGAATTGTATTAAATTTGGACTATCGCCGGGGTCATTTGAGGTCATTACAATAAGTTCCGGATTGTGCCGGAGCAACGATTTAAATAACGCAAAGTCACCCCTATAGGCCGCCTTTATTACCGGTTTGAATTGTTTATCCATAACATCCTTTGGCTATTTCGCGTTATGCCGACGCTGATCTGCATCAAGGCCGGCCAACTACACAGAGCGTTTAACTATTTTATCCTGTCTGGCTCAGTGGCTACTTCAACAATACCATTTTTCGGCTGGTTCGTTTATTACCGCTTTGTAGAGTGTAAATATACACACCGCTGGTCAGGTTTGAAGCGCTAACTTTTATGGTATGCTCTCCTGCCGTGAAGAAACCGGTCGTTAGATTTCTAACGAGCCGTCCTCCGAGGTCATAAAGGTTAAGCTCCACAGCACCTGCCCTTGCCATTCGAAAGGTAATCGCCGTCGATGGGTTAAAGGGATTCGGGTAGTTGCCGAGTAGCTCGAACGTGTTTACCCACTCAGCCGGTGTTTCGATTCCCGTTAGCACTTCTCCGACAAATAGATAGTCCTGTCGCTGAAACCCGGTTAGGTAAATATCCGGAATGTTATCGCCGGTGAAGTCGGCAAATTCGGCATCCACGCCACTGCCGTTTGGTGGTGGTAAAAAATAACGTGACGTGCTGTCGCTATATATGCCGCTACCGTCATTGATAAATATTTGATAGGTGCCGACAAATGCGGAAACGGCAATAATGTCTTCGTCTCCGTCACCGTCGATGTCATTAAAATCTGCATCAATGGTGTTGAATGTCTCGCTTGGCAGACTTGCACCAGTAACATCTAAAAAGAAACCGTCGCCGTCATTTAGGAGCAGTCGGTTTTGAGAAGGCCGCCCTTGAAGAAATGTGACATTGGCGAAAAACAAATCCAGATCGCCGTCATTGTCAACATCTCCCAAATCTGCCTCACGCGTCTCTTCGCCTGAGAAGGTAAAGGTTATGCGTGCGCTGGTCTCGTCAGCGAATGTCCCTGAGCCATCGTTGATGAGCACGCGATTTCCGTCTTCATTGCCTTCAATAATATCGCCGTCTCCATCACCGTCAATATCGCCCCACTCCAGGTCCTGCGTAATTGCTCCGGCCCGCGGATAGCGTGCTAATGTTTCATCAGTAAAATTACCGGAACCGTCGTTGATGAGCACACGGTTGGTGCCGTCATTTCCAATAATGATGTCTGGAATGGAGTCACCGGTTAAGTCGGTTACCAGCACAGCGTTTGAGACTCCGTTAACCGGTATGCGACTGCTGGCGTTTGTGAAGAATCCATTTCCATCGTTCAGGTAAAGCTCGTTAGTACTGTCGTCTTCACTCACAAAAAGAATGTCCAGCGTTCCATTGTTGTCGAAATCGGCAATGCCGATGTCTTCCGAGTCGTTGTTTTGCGCAGGCAGGCGGGTATTTGACTCATTGGTGAAAACGCCGCTTCCGTTGTTGATCAGAATAATATTGCGCACGAATTCCACCGCAATAACGATATCAAGATCACCGTCACCGTCGAGGTCTGCCGGCCGCGCATCCATATTATTATTACCGAGCGAGGCCAAGGGCAGATTGGTCGCGCTTACGTCACGGTAGACCAGGTTCTCAGGAACCTCCTGAGCAGATAGGTTGCTGAAGAAAAGACTAATGGCTAATGAGAAAATTAGAAGTGTTTTTAACATCGCGAATCCCCTTGAATTGATGAATGATGATTGATGAATGATGATTCATCAAACCTGTTTTAGATGATTAGCTTTAACATCCCTAACCAAAGCCACGCGATGGAAAATATTGGTGAATGATGAATGATTACTTATGAATTGATTGACAAGTTTTAATTAACTGTGTACGATAGCCAATATTAATTGCCGGTATATTAGATGTCAATAAGCTTGATTACAGTGGCTTTAATCAATTCATTTCGAGAAAACCATGATGCTTTACAAGCCGCCACCTGGCACAGCGACCTTGGCTAACGTAGTTTCCCTGCTTGAGTCTCGCTTTCCAGGCTTCTGGCGGCAACGTGATAGCGATGATCTACCTTTGCCTTACCTTGTCTTTGCGGACTTTTCCCGCTGGTTGATGGACAAAATGGAACTGACGGTTGAGGATACATAAATTTCAGATATCTTCAATTTTTTAGAAGAGCTGCTCATTAAGGGCGAGCAAGATATATTTAGTTTGAGCGCATTGACGGTTACAGAGCAACTGGCTGACAACTTTTCGAATCTCGATTGTTATCCTATTGGCAAGAGGATGTCTGCCTTGATTAATGCCTAGAGAGCTCCACGATAAAAGAGCTGCGTATTGTCAGCCCAGTCGATCTGGCTTCGCTTCCGTTCAGACCGATGCTGAATTTCATTAACTCTCGCAATGGAGCCTGGTCGTGCGTTTCGTAGCCTAACCGGGAAACTTCAACGCAATCATAATTCATAATTCATAATTCATTAATGTCCTGTCCAGGCTTATACCGATTGGTAATCGGGAACCTGCGATCTTTACCGAAGGCGCGGGCGGTAATCTTAATGCCCGGTGCACTTTGGCGGCGCTTGTATTCATTGATGTCGGTTAACCGAATAACGCGCTGCACCGTTTCATGATCAAACCCCATATCAACAATCTCATCGAAACCGAGATCTTTTTCGACGTAAGCTTCAATAATCGGATCAAGCACTTCGTAAGGCGGCAGTGAATCAGTGTCCTTTTGATCATGTCGTAGCTCCGCTGATGGCTCTTTTGTCAGAATGTTGCGCGGAATAATGTCGAAACCCGCTTTGTTATTGCGATGTCGACAGAGTTCATATACCAGTAGTTTTGGTACGTCTTTGATTACTGCGACAGCTCCAACCATGTCACCGTACAGCGTACAGTAGCCGGTACTGTATTCACTTTTATTTCCGGTTGTAAGAATAAGTGCGCCGAATTTATTGGAGTAGCCCATTAGCAGCGTTCCGCGAATCCTTGCCTGTAGGTTCTCTTCTGTTAGATCGGCTTCTTTGTCTCCGAATAATGGCTTTAGTGCAGATATGTAGGTCTCGTAAAGCTCGCCGATTGCCACTTCCTTGAAGTGGATACCGAAGTTCTCCGCAAGCTTCTCCGCATCGGTTTTGCTGGAATCGCTGGTGAATTCACTGGGCATGGAAATCGCCATTACATTGTCTGGCCCAAGCGCATCGGCTGCAACGGCTGCAACCAGTGCCGAGTCGATCCCGCCGGACAGCCCCAACGCAATCTTCGAGAAGCCGTTTTTGTGCACATAGTCCCGCAATCCGGTTTTTAGCGCGGCGTAGATTTCTTCATAGTGCCCCATTGGCAAATGCGGCTCAACATCCGGCAGCGTTTTTTTCTCTTTTTGTTCTGTCGGCATTAATGCAATTTTCCAGACCATCTTGTCTTCCGGCGGATCGAAGTGTTTTTCTTTCCGACGTCGTGGATCGTGCAGGCGCTTGCTGAATACCTGGTCGGGATGCAGATCGGCAACCAGAAATGCCTCTTCGAAGGCGGGTGCACGGGCTATTAGATCACCATCCTCCGAAAGAATGATGCTGCTGCCGTCGAAAACCAGATCGTCCTGACCACCTACCAGGTTGCAGTACGCCAGTATTACATCGTTGTCACGGGCGCGAACGGCTAACATCTCTTCACGATCGGCAATCTTTTCCATTGCGTATGGGGAAGCTGAAAGATTGATAATGACTTCCGCATCACCAAATAAAGCCTGGTAGTGCATTGGCCCACCGGGATACCAAATGTCTTCACAAATATTGATGCCGATATTAATATCGTTAAAAACGAAGGTTGGATTTGACTTGCCTTTCTGAAAATAGCGATTTTCATCGAATACGCTGTAGTTGGGCAGGAAGTGTTTATGGTAGACACCTTCGACCGCTCCCTGATGTAACAGAGCTGCGGCGTTGTAAATGTCATCCTTGCGGTCGACAAAGCCAACGACGATGGTTATCTTCTCGCTCAGGGGGAGCAGTTTTTTTAGATAGCGCACATTGTCATCGATAAACTCTGGTCTGAGTAGTAAATCTTCTGGCGGGTAGCCGCAGATCGTCAATTCAGGAAAGGCCACGATGTCTGCCTGCTGCTCAATTGCTTTTTCAATGTACTCAACGATATTTAGGTAATTACCGTGTAGATCCCCAACAGTTGAGTTCGTTTGGGCCAGCGCCAGTCTAAGACTTCTCATGTGTAATCCGCTTCTTGTTTCGGGTTTAAAAAACGTTTTATAAAAGATTGTACCAGCTCACAAATTGTGCACTGGTATATTGTAAGTTAATACGAGCAAAGTCAGGATTGCAAACATAAGATCGCTGACGACCAAAGTAGTTTATAATCTACATAAAAATATAAAACTACTTGATTTTTTTACGCATGGCCTATAAGTTATAAGGCTATCTGATCTTGGTCCCATAGCTCAGTTGGTTAGAGCAACCGACTCATAATCGGTTGGTCGCAGGTTCGAGTCCTGCTGGGACCACTTATATACTGTAAAAAGGAGTAGGCCAGTGAGACGGCGCTACAGACATCGCCTTTCGGTACCAAGCGACATTTGCCAAGACAAAAACATCTTTTACGATATAGCCAAGGGGTGCACCCAATAAGGGAAGCACCCCTTTTTTATTATACAGTATCCCAAAATCATAACCCCGTCATACCCCGCGCAGGGTGGAGGACATAAAGGAGGCATAACGTGAAGAAATTGGTTAATAATCTGGTAAAGCTTCAGGAATTTGATACTCGGCTCAGAGAGCTTAAGTTACAAAAAGGTGATCTTCCGAGTATGATCGAAAACCTCAGTGGAAATCTTTCCGAGAAACGCAGTGCAACTGCAGACTATAAAGAGAAGGTTGATAAACTGCGTTCCGATCGCAAGATGTTTACGGCTGAGAGTGATGCCGGCAAGGCTCAGTTGAAGAAATATGAAGAGCAGCTCTACAAGGTTCAGAACAACAAAGAATACGATGCTATCTCCCTCGAGATCGACACCAAGAAAGCTGAAATCGAGAATCTGCAGAACAAAATTCTGCAGACGATGGAAGAAGAAGAGTCACTACAGTCTAACAACGTCGAAATTGTTGATGAGATGAAGAGCCTAGAAGAGCAGTTGAAAGAAGCCGAAGGCGAGCTGGAAGAAATTGACAAGCTGACTCGTGAAGAAGAAACACGTTTGACAGGAGAGCGTGAGAAAGTTGCCGGTCGGTTAGATAAGCGTCAACTTCGTCAGTATGAGCGCATAAGCAATGCAAAAGCTGGAATTGCTGTTGCATCTATTCAGCGCGATTCTTGTGGCGGTTGCTTTTCATCTATCCCGCCTCAGCGTATTGTAGAAATTCGCGGCGGTGAGCGTCTGATCAACTGTGAGCACTGCGGACGAATTTTGGTTTGGCAAGATGAAGTAACCGAAGTAATGGCTGGTTAAGAGCAACACGAGGTTCTTTTATGTGGCGCTTTTTAGCGCCACCTGCGCGGATTAACGATATGCAGGTAATCAGAGGTATCCAGGTAATCGCTTCATCGGTGACGATGGAGAGGAAAGTCCGAACTCCGAAGGACAGGGTGCCCGGAGAATATCCGGGGACTGTGCAGCGTAAGCTTCACAGGACGGAAAGTGTCACAGAAACTATACCGCCCCGATTTATCGGGGTAAGGGTGAAAAGGCGGGGTAAGAGCCCACCAGCCGGTTCCTGAAAAGGAAGATCGCGGAGACGCCCGGGCTGGACAAACCCCATCCGGAGCAAGGCCAAATAGAAGGAGATTCCTTCGGGAAGCGAAGCGGTCCGTTTCGCTGCGACATTGTCGCTGAATCTTCGGGTAGGCCGCTTAGATAAATGATTACCATTTTTTCACTCGCTGAAAAAATACAGAATTCGGCTTATCGGATATCTTTGGTTACTCGCAATTTATAGAATTACGTTTTTAAAACGAGTATTCGGCTTCCTGATTTATCCGATGATAAAATTGGACAGGAGCCGGGTATTCGTTTTACGCTTTTAAGAGGGAACTAAATTTCACTGCTTTCCGGAAAGAAAGCGCGGATGCACTAGGATGACTTTATGAAGACCTTTCAAAAAAATTGGCGGGCATTTCAGGCATTTCTTAACGAGAATGAGATGTTTGGTGTGCCCCTAAACAGGCTTGCAGTGCGCACGCTCTGTGCCACGACACTTGTTCTGATGATTGCCTGGCTGCTGCCGTCGCAACGCCCGTTCGAATATAGTAATCTGGTCGTCGGCAGTATCGCCCCTGAAGAGATAATCGCACCCTTCAAATTTGCCATTCGTAAAAGCGACGAAACAATCAAGCAGGAAAGAGAAGCCGTTCGACTTGCCGTTCCCCAGGTCTTTGATCGTCGCAGTGATGTACCAAATATTCAATCGTTAACGCTGAAACAGTTTTTCGAAGATCTTGAGAGGTTTTTCAGGGAAAATACCCAGCGACCAGATGATCGGATTGCGACATCGGATACCGTAAAAACGGTTGTTGATTCCTTTTTGGAAACGATGAATCTGAAATACAATCAAAGGATGACGCTTCAACAGCTTGTCTGGCTACACTCCATTAATGAAAAAAGCCGTTTGAAAAACCTTGGCCAACACCTTGATGAAGGGTTTCAAAAAGCATATAAGGTTGGTGTGCTGGACCGGAATAAAAATGAAATTCCTGAAAAGCTGCTCGTTGTTGCGCTTGAGGGAATTGAGGAGTCCATTCCCCCGGAAGAAGTTATGGAGGCCGACCAGGCACGCAGTCTGATTGAAGATGAGCTGCGCAAAAGTTTCGGAAATGAATCGGATGAGCTTAGACTTGCCAATTATTTGATTTCGACTTTTTTGCTGCCAAACCTGGTTTTTAATGAGGCCGTTACCGAAGAACGAAAAGGACAAGCCGAGCATGATGTTCCGCTAACACGTGGATTTGTAGAGCAAGATGAGCGCATCATCGATAATCATGAGCAGGTAACCGAGACCGTTTACCGCAAGCTGCAATCCCTGGCCCTCGCTCTCGAAGAACGTGCAAATCAACAAGAGGGCGTGAAGAAGATTCTGTTTAACCTCGGAAAATTTCTTTTTGCTCTGCTCCTGGTGGCGTTAACGGCGCTCTATATTCATCTTTATCGCAATCAGATTTTCGAAGAAGATCATCTTTTAATCATGATAACGATTATTTTTGTTTTTCAGTTGGCCACCGCAACATTAATCTTGCAAATACCGGATTGGTCTCATCTTAGTATTCCTGTCGTGATGGCACCAATGCTCTTAGCCATGCTGCTGGATTTTGGTGTGGCGTTTATCTGCACCGTTTTGTTAAGCATTGTACTGGGAGCGACCATTGGTAACGATTTTAACTTTACCACGCTAACGCTGGTTGTTGGAAGTGTCGCAGCCTTTTCTGTTCAGAAGATTCGCAACCGCGGACATATGGTGCGGGCGATTGTTTTTATAATGTTAGCATACCTCGCCGTCGATCTGATCCTTGGATTGTTACATTCCGATTCTTTGGAAAAGATGCTAAAAGACTTTGGCAAGTTTATGCTTCCTAACGCAATACTCGCCCCGACAGTAGTGTTTTTTCTAATTGGCATCTTTGAGCGATATTTTGACGTAACTACAGATATTACGCTGCTGGAATTGTCTGATTTGAATCATGAGCTGATGAAGGACCTTTCGGTGAAAGCGCCTGGCACCTTTCATCATAGTATCGTTGTTTCGAATCTGGCCGAGGCAGCAGCAAAAGCAATTGGTGCAAACGCATTGTTGACGCGCGTCGGCTGCTACTTTCACGATATTGGAAAGATGCAAAAGCCGGAATACTTTGTGGAAAATCAACTTCCCGGCGCTAATAAGCACGATAACCTGTCTCCGCATATGAGCTGTCTGGTGCTTATAAACCACGTAAAGGCCGGTCTTGATATGGCTGATAAACATGGTTTGCCTTATGTTGTGAAGCAGTTTATTGCAGAGCATCACGGTACGAGTATTATCAGTTATTTTTATCATAAGGCATTGGAAAATGGTGATGCGAAAGAAGTGAATGAATCTGACTTTCGTTATCCGGGGCCGAAGCCGCAATCGAAAGAAACGGCTATCAGTATGATGGCAGATACTGTTGAAGCTGCCTCACGTACATTAAATAATCCTACGCCACAGCGTATTCGCAATATGGTCGATACTCTGGTCGATCAGAAGATGAAAGAAGGGCAACTGGATAGTTGTAATTTGACACTTAATGAGATTACCCAGATTAAGGAAGCCTTTCATCCTATCTTGACCGGAATTCATCATATTCGAATCGAATATCCCGGTGAAATTCTTTCCGAGGATAAAGGAAAAGAACGAAGCGCTGCTCGAGAAAAGAACGGTAGCCGCTCACAGGGAAAATCTACTGAAGAGAAAAGTAAGCGCGAAGTGAAGGGAGACGTATGACAACCATCGAAATTATGAGCAATCACCCAAGCTATGCTCCTGACCTCGCCGGAATTGCCGATGTAACCCGGCAGATACAGAACGAAATGGCTCTTTCTGCACTCGAGCTGATCATCATCTTCGTTGAAGACTCTTATCTGAAAGATTTGCATTCAACATATTTGGATGACGATTCCGTGACGGACATTATGACGTTTAATCTTAGCGATGATGATGAGGTTGAAGGTGAAATTTATATCTCCATAGATCGTGCGCGTGACAATGCCACGTCTTTTGAGGTGGCGGAACAAGAAGAGATTTGTCGACTGATTATTCACGGCCTGCTACACTTGAAAGGCCATGATGATGAGACGCCCGAAGAAAAGAAGCAGATGCGTGAGCTCGAAAACTTCCACTTGGCTAACAGCCTGCCGGATGGCTGGAAAAAAGCGTTCTCAAATCGTGTTAACTAGTACACATGACCACTGTGGGATATTGATTCTGGTAAACGTATATTGTAAGCAGTTTCGCTCGATACTATATGGGGGGTAAGGACTACTCTTGTGGTTTGAAATTGCATTCTATGCCGGTTGCTTTTTGTCGTTGCTAGGACTCTCTGCCTTTTTCTCTGGCTCCGAAACCAGCTACTTTTCGCTTTCACAGTCGGTTGTTGATAACTTCCTGCATTCTTCAGACCGAAAAGAAGAACGTGTAGGGCGGCTGTTGCAAAAGCCCCGGCACCTGCTCATAACAATTATTGTTGGCAATACGATTGTCAATATCTCCATCGCTTCTCTCGCTGCAATCGTTACAACGCGTATTAGCTTCGCAATGGGGTTCGATGAACGCCTGGCGCTGCTGGTTGATGTGATAGTCGTAACGGCTGTTATTCTGGTTCTCAGCGAAATCTTCCCCAAAGTTGTTGCGGTAAGAAATCCACAATCCTTTGCCAAAAGATGCAGTGGCCTGCTTAAGATCGTACATGTTCTCTTTACTCCGGTTACGCTGCCACTAAGTCGATTTACCCGCCTGGTTCAGCATACGGTAGGTTTGTCTGAAGATAAGACTATGCTCTCTGAGCAAGAACTGATGACGCTGGTTGAGGTGGGCGAAGAGCATGGTGCACTGGAAAAAGAAGAAAAAGAAATGATTCACAGTATCTTCGAATTCGGAGAGACGACTGTGAAAGAGATTATGATTCCACGAACAGATATGGTGGCTGTGGAAATTAACAGTGGACTCGATTCAATTATGACGCTGGTGAAATCCAAACTGCTCTCTCGTATTCCCGTCTATGAAAATCGTATTGATAATGTGGTGGGAATCCTGTATGTCAAAGATCTGTTACCTCTTATCAGTCACTCCGATAACGACGGATTCAAACTGCATGAGCTGATGCGCGAGGCTCACTTCGTGCCAGAGCAAAAGAAAATTGACGATCTGTTGCGCGAATTTCAAAAAGATCGCCGGCATATGGCGCTGGTCGTTGATGAGTATGGTGGCATCTCCGGTTTGGTTACGCTGGAAGATGTAATTGAAGAAATTGTCGGAGAAATTCAGGATGAATATGACAAGGAGCAGCCACTCTTTTCTGTTGTTGAAGACAATGTATTCCTGGTTGATGGACGCATGTCTATTGAAGAAGTAAATGAGGCGCTCGATCTCGATCTTCCAACCGAAGAAGGCGTGGAAACGATTAGTGGATTTATTCTCAGTTTACTGGGCTCCCTTCCCGAAGAAAAAGAGCGAGCGTATTACAATGGATATGAATTTGTCGTCGAAAGTGTAAGGCGCAATCGCATCCTGAAAGTTCGAATTTTAAAAAACAGTCCGGACTCCGGAGTTCACAATGAAACCAACTCCTGAAATACAAATACAGCTTCGTGCACTTCCCTCGGTGCAAGAACTTTTACAGCATCCGCAAGTGCAACATCTTGAAATAGCTGCTGTGCCATTAACGCAGATAGTGAAGGAAGAGCTGGAGAGTTTGCGCAAGACCATTCTCGCTGCCAAATTTACGCAGCATGATAGTGTGCAAATCCTGGTTAAAAATATCTGTCTTCGGGGAAACGCTTTACTTCGACCATCGCTCCAGCGTGTGGTTAACGCTTCCGGCATTATCCTTCATACCAATATGGGAAGAGCACCACTTGCCGATACTGCCCGAGAAGCCGTTATGGAAGCAACGGAAAACTATTCCAATATCGAAATAGATTTATCCTCCGGCAAGCGAGGAAATCGCCAGGACCACTGTGAAGAACTGCTAAAATTGCTTACCGGAGCAGAAGCAGCGATGGTCGTAAACAATTGTGCCGCGGCAACGCTGCTGGCACTAAGCGCAATTTGTCGTCGCAAAGAGGTGCCGGTGTCGCGCGGTGAGCTCGTCGAAATTGGCGGCTCGTTTCGCATGCCCGATGTAATGAAGTTCAGTGGTGCAAAAATGGTAGAAATTGGCACCACGAACAAAACGCATTTGCAGGACTATGCCGAAGCTGTAAATGAAAAGACTGCGGCAATTCTAAAAGTCCACTACAGCAACTATCGCATTGTCGGCTTTACCAAAGAAGTCTCTATTGCCGAGTTGGGAGAGCTTGCACAGCAGAAGCAGGTGCCGCTCATTTATGATATGGGCAGCGGAATGCTGGAAGACATGCAGCACCTTGGATATCCCTACGAGCCGACAGCCCGGGAGATTTTGGATGCGGGTGTGGATGTTTTGTTATTTAGCGGCGATAAAATTCTTGGCGGTTCCCAAAGTGGGATTGTTGTTGGCAAGAAAAGATATATTAACAAACTACGAAAATTTCATCTTGCTCGTGCCCTTCGTTGCGATAAAATGACGCTTGCCGCGCTGGAGGCAACGCTGCGTCTGTATCTTCAGCCAGAGCAATTAACTCACACGCTTCCCGTGGCGCAAATGCTGGCATTGAATGTGGAGTCGCTACGGTCTCGCGCTGAAAACATCGTTGCACAGCTTGTAGACTGCACAGTATCTGTTGAGGTTACAGAGGCGACCTCGCAAATTGGAAGCGGAGCATTTCCATTGGAAACGCTTCCGTCGATTGCGTTGCAGCTTTCAGGGCCGCTCTCGCCGCTAAAACTTCAGACGAAACTTCGTGACTCGCAGGTGCCGATTATTGGCTATGTTCAAGACGATGTTCTTCTGCTGAACTTGCGTACTGTTCGCGATGATGAAGACGAACTTATCTTGCAGGCTTTGCAAAGCTTGTTGCCAAAAAGCTAACTCCCATGATGCAATCGAAACAAACGCATTCCTCAACACAGCGCCAGTATGTTATCGGTACGGCAGGCCATATCGATCATGGCAAGACGGCTCTGGTTAAGCAGTTAACCGGAATCGATACCGATCGCCTTCCCGAAGAAAAAGCGCGCGGAATTACCATCGACCTCGGTTTTGCGCATCTTTCTGATAATACAACGATTATTGATGTTCCAGGACATGAAAAGCTGATAAAAACCATGGTAGCCGGTGTCAGCTCAATAGACATGATGCTATTGGTTATTGCTGCTGACGACGGTGTGATGCCGCAGACGCGAGAGCATATAGACATCATCCGCCTGTTACAGATAAAGCATGGGGTTATTGCTATAACCAAAACCGATCTGGCAGATGAGGATTGGCTTCAGCTTGTAGAAGATGATGTAAGAGGACTGCTTAGAGGAAGCGCCTTCGAGCAGTCGCCGGTTATTCGCACCTCTTCTGAAACCGGAGATGGGATTCCCGAACTGCATGCACAAATAATGGCAATGTTAAAAGATATTCCACCTCGCCAGGATCATGAGCTGCTCCGCATGCCGGTGGACCGGGTGTTTTCGGTCAAAGGATTCGGTACTGTTTTAACCGGGACGTTACTCTCAGGCAGCCTGTGTGAAGGCGATAAACTTCAGCTGCTCCCTGCCAAAACAGACGTGCGGGTACGTGGACTACAATCACACGATTCCGGCTCCGAGCAGTTACAAATCGGTAGCAGAGCAGCTGTGAATGTTGCTGGTGTAGACGTTGCCGATACCCATCGTGGAATGGCATTGGTTCAACCCGATAGCTTTGCCCCGGCCGATATCCTCAATGTCCGTTTGCGGCTTTTAAAATCAGCAGGTGTAAAGCTAAAAAACAATCAGCGTGTTCGGCTTCATGTGCATACTGCCGAGGTGTTTGCCAGAGTCTTGCTGCCATTTCAAACCGCACTTCAACCAGGTGAAGACGCTTTTGTGCAGCTGCGTCTGGAAGAGCCACTTCATGCTGCTTTTCAGGATAGGTTCATTATCAGACAATATTCTCCGCAGCATACCATTGGGGGTGGCGTTGTGCTGCAGGTGAACCCTATCCGTTACCGAAAGAAATATGCTGTGCTTTTTCGAAAAACGCTGGAACACTTGCATTCAGATGATCCTGCTCAACATATTCCGGCTGTCTTTGATGAGATCGATTGCTCGATGATGAGCTTTAATGAGGTTCGCATTGCGACCAGCCTCTCGGAAAACAACCTGCGGAAACAGCTAAAAAAACTTATCGCCAAACAGCAAATCTTTCGAGAGACGGGCAAGATGGAAGCCTATCTTTCTATTGGGCAGCTAAATGTCGTTCTCAATGCGGTTGAACGAATACTGGAACCTTATCATAAAACATATCCCGGTCGTGCCGGGCTATCCGAAATTGAGCTGGTTGGCGCGCTGGAACAGCGCTTCGATCCTGCGCTGGTGCGCCGGGCTTTAAAAGCCGGTGTGCACGGCAAGCGATTGGCGGGTGACGGAGTGTATCGGCTCCCCGGTTTTCAGCAAACTCTATCGACAAAAGACGGAACCGTTTTTCAGGAACTGGAAAAACGCTATCGCGAAGCAGCATTAACTCCACCGACCCTGAAAGAAGCACAGCAGCTTTCAGGGCTTGACGGCAAGACGTTCAAAGAGCTGATGATGCATTTTCGTGAAGGCAATAAGCTGATACCGGTCGCAGAAGGTTTGTTGTTTTACCATGAGGCTATTGACGTACTAATCGAAAAACTAAGACATGTTTTTACAGAACAAGAATCTCTCGGTGTTCCCGAGTTCAAGGAAATAACCGGAACAACCCGTAAACACGCAATTCCATTGTTGGCTTGGTTGGATAAAAAAGGATACACGCGTCGAGAAGGGGATCTGCGAATAAAGGGTGATCTTTTCTAACCATTGCTTTTTACAAACTATACCGCTATAATATGCGCGTCAGGGGTGCCCGAAAGTACCGGGCTGAGATTATACCCTTATTACCTGATCTGGTTTATACCAGCGTAGGGAGATGGCTCTCATATTTGCCCGCCGTAAGGCTTTCTGGAATATCTTAGCCGCTTCCTGCATTGGGAATCGGCTTTTATTTTAGGAGGCTTCTCATGCAGAAGACAATTTTTATTCTACTACTAATTTCCCAGTTCGCATTGGCGCAGTCAAGCTTTTCGGGTGTAATTCGTGATGCCGAAACCGGCGAAGGCCTTGCCGGTGCGGAAATAGTTTTTTCCAACGGTACTGCTGTTATCGCTGATGGCGACGGCGCATTTCTTATCCAAAGTCGCTCTGAAACGAGCTTGTCTTATCAGGTCTCTTATGTTGGCTATCGACAGGCAACCGGAACGCTCGAAGCGAATAGCGGTAACGCTGTTGATATTCTACTTTCTCCATCTCCGCTAAAGGGGCGTGAAGTGCTTGTTCTTTCTACGCGGGCAGAAGCCGGGGAGTCTCCGGCTACCTTTAGTACCTTGACGCGCGAAGACCTGGATGTTCGTTACTACGCGCAGGATTTGCCGGTATTGCTCAGTGACCTGCCTTCTTCCAGTTATTACTCGGAAAGCGGAAATGGTATTGGCTACAATTACCTTAGCATTCGCGGATTCGATCAGCGTCGTGTTTCAGTTATGGTGAACGGCATTCCTCAGAACGATCCTGAAGACCATAATGTGTACTATGTAAACTTTCCGGACTTTCTAAGCAATGTGGAAGATGTGCAGGTGCAGCGTGGTGCCGGGAACGCTTTTTACGGTCCGGCTGCAATTGGTGGATCGATTAACATTGTTACCTCCGGCGTGTCGCCCGAGAAGGGAATAAAGGCTAGTGGGGGACTTGGCTCTTTCGGCACGCGCAAGTATTCCCTATTTCTAAACAGCGGTTTGCTAAAGGATAAGTATGTCTTCTCCGCTCGTGCCTCGCGGATTGAGAGCGATGGTTATCGCGATCGTAGTGGTGTTGAATTTACCGGTTTTTTTGTAAGTGGTGCCCGCTTTGGTGATCGGTCTTCTACCAGGCTCAATGCTTATGGCGGTCCAATTAAAGATCAGCTGGCATTTTTGGGAATCTCAAAAGAAGCAGCTCTTGACCGCAGTACCCGTCGTACCAATCCACTATCGCGGGATGACGAGCGTGAGAGTTTCAATCAACCCCATATTGAGCTGATTCACGATTATCAGATAAGTGAAAAGATTAATTTTCGCAACACCGTGTTCGGAATTCGCGGGGCCGGTTTTTTTGACTTCGACGGCTCGTGGGCTTCTCCGGGCTATTTGCGTCTTACGCCAGAGTTTGGTTTCGACCTGCAAACCGATCCCAATAACTTTGGATTTACCGACGACCTGCTTATCCGCGCGTATGTCGACAATAAGCAGGCGGGTTGGTATCCGTCGCTTGACTATTCAAGTGAAAGGTTAAATCTTACTGTCGGAAGTGAGCTGCGTACGCATCGTTCATTGCATTGGGGACGAATACAAAAGGCCAGCGGCGATCTGCTGCCGCAAGCAACCTCAGGTGAATTTAGTGGTCAGAATTATATCGGGGACCGCCGATTCTATGAATATAGCGGCGGCAAAGATATTCTCGCGCCTTTTGCAAATGCATCGTGGCGATTGAATGAACGTTTTCTACTGCAAGCCGGCTTACATGCGGTCTACCAGCGTTATAAGCTATTTGATGAAGCGTTTATCGGAACCGAATTTGACTACGACTACTTTTTCCTCAATCCACGTATTGGATTAAACGTTACGCTTACTCCGGAAATATCGAGCTTTGTCAGTTTCTCCCGAACCAACCGTGAGCCGCGTTTAAGTCGCTTGTACGATGCCGGTGAGTCGGGTGGCGGAGCTGAACCTGAATTTGAGCGCAATGCCGATGGCAGCTTCGACTTTGATCGTCCATTTGCCAAGCCAGAGAAACTGAATGATATTGAGGTTGGCCTAAGCTATCGTTCCGATAGAACCTTTGGTTCTGTAAACCTTTACTATATGGATTTTCGCGATGAGATAATTCGCAATGGCCAAGTCGATATTTTTGGTCAGGCTCGTACGGGAAATGCCGATCGTACACTTCATAGCGGTATCGAGTTTAGTGGTTCCTATCAGGTAACCCCCTGGCTCTCTGCGAAGGGAAATCTGACTGTTAGCGAAAATGAGATAAAGGAATACGACGATTTTAGCAGCGGAACGGCCGTCTCATTGGCTAATACGCCGATTGTTGGTCACCCCGATCTGCTGTTTAACTCACGCCTGCAGTTTCAGAATAAGTATGTCGTAGCCTCGGTTGGAATGAAGCATGTCGGTGAGCAGTTTGTCGATTTGAACCCGGTAAAAGAAGGCAACAATACCGTTGATAGCTACACCGTTTTTGATGCAGTTTTAGGTAGTAACTTCGGGCAAAATGGAATCTTTTTCCAACTACATGTTCAAAATCTGTTTGATAGCCTATATATTACACGTGGAGATGGGGCGGACAATTTCTTTCCCGCTGCAGAGCGACAGGTGTTTCTTAACATGCGTGTTGAGCTGTAGCAAAACGCTTTTCAGGAGACTACCGTGCGATTTTTAATGACTTTTGTACTCGTTGCCATCTGCCTGACCACTGGTTGGGCAGAGCCGTTAATGGTTAATTCCCCTAATGGTGTGCTTGCGGTTTCATTCGAATTAAAGAATGGCGAACCATTTTACTCTATCACTCGATTTGAACGCCCCGTTATTGAATCTTCCAGAATGGGATTTGTTCTTCGTGATGCCCGTGCTTTGAACGGCAGTTTCCGCGTGATAGAAAGTGAACTGCGTAATATTGATGATACGTGGACAACCGTTTTAGGCGAACGAAAGACGGTGCGAAATAACTTCACGGAATTACGTGTTGAGCTTGAAGAAACGACTCGCGAAAAACGTCGCATGACAATACGCTTTCGCGCATTCAACGACGGTGTCGGCTTTCGCTATGAAATTCCAAAGCAGCGAAACCTTAAATCTATGAACATCATGGATGAGCTGACCGAGTTTGCTCTCGCAGGCGATCACGATTCCTGGTGGATTGGTGCCTATCAGTGGAATCGCTACGAGTATCTTTACAGCAATACGCCGTTAAGCGAAATTGATGTTGTGCATACGCCGTTTACTATGGAGACTAAACAAGGAATTTCACTAAGCATTCATGAGGCTGATTTAACTAATTATTCCAGCATGACTCTGCGTCGCAAGGGAAAGCACCTGCTTCAGGCCGACCTGGTTCCATGGTCCGATGGTATCCGCGTTAAAACAAAGGCTCCAATGAAGACGCCTTGGAGAACAATTCTGATTACTGAAAATCCGAGTGAGCTTATTACCTCCGATCTGATGTTGAATCTTAATGAGCCGAACAAGATTAAAGATACATCATGGATTCAGCCGGCAAAATATGTTGGAATCTGGTGGGAGATGCACCTGAATGTGGCCAGTTGGGGATCAGGAGATAGGCATGGTGCAACGACTGCCAATACCAAACGCTATATCGACTTTGCAGCAGAGCATGGTTTTGACGGTGTCCTTGTAGAAGGTTGGAATGAAGGTTGGGATGGTGATTGGGTTCGGGATGGCCATAAGTTCAGCTTTACAAAAACCTACCCTGATTTCGATATGCCTGAGTTATCTCGCTATGCTGCTGAAAAAGGAACGGCGATTATTGGACACCATGAAACCGGCGCTGGTGTTCTGAACTATGAAAGGCAAATGAACGACGCGTTCAAATACTATAATAAGTATGGTATTAAGGCGATCAAAACAGGTTATGTCCAACATGGGCGAAATATAAAACGCATTGATGAAAATGGCGACGTGCAGTACGAATCTCATCACGGGCAGTTTATGGTGGAACACTATCGAAAGGTGATCGAGGAAGCAGCAAAATACAAGCTGATGATCAATGTGCATGAGCCCATAAAAGATACCGGGATTCGGCGTACCTGGCCAAACATGGTCTCTCGTGAAGGCGCACGTGGACAGGAATATAATGCCTGGGGAGAAAATGGTGGTAATCCCCCGGATCATACTACTATCCTTCCGTTTACGCGGCTACTGGGTAGTCCGATGGATTTTACACCGGGCATCTTTGACTTGCTGTTCAAAGAAGCAAAACCGGCTAACCGAGTAAATACAACACTTGCAAAACAGCTTGCATTATACGTAGTTATTTATAGTCCCATTCAAATGGCCGCGGACCTGCCTCAGAACTACGAAGCGAACATGCCACCTTTTCAATTTATTAAAGATGTGCCTGCCGATTGGCAGGATACCAAGGTCTTGCATGCTCGCATTGGCGATTATGTAACGTTAATCCGCAAAGATCGTGCGAGTGAAGAGTGGTATCTTGGCAGCATTACAGATCAGGAAGGACGAGTCTTACGTGCGCCTCTTACGTTTCTTGATGAGTCCAGGCAGTATGTTGCTCAGGTCTACCGTGATGGAGATGACGCCGATTGGCAGACAAATCCCTATCAACTGGTGATAGAGGAGAAGCTTGTCAACTCGCAGGACGAGTTAACACTTTATCTTGCACCCGGAGGCGGACAAGCGATTCGCTTTAAGCCGGCAACTGACGCCGACATAAAACGTTTGCAATAATGCACGATAGAATATCCAATAGTTTTGGTTTACGTTCTGCCCTTGTCGTCGCAAACGGAGGCCTTAGTAAAAATGAACTGAGTAAGATTTCAGGGCAATTATTTGACCTGATCGTTGCAGCAGACGGAGGCGCTGACAGTCTCATCGACACAGATTACTCCCCCAATCTGATTGTTGGTGATCTGGATTCTGTTTCCTCTGCTGCGCGTCAGGCTATTTCTCCGGAAAATATTCTTCATATACCCTCGCAGGAATCAACCGATCTGGAAAAAGCGCTGCTTGTTTGTCGTGATCGCGGAATTACTGATATCACGCTTGTTGGCGCTTTTGGTAAGCGGTTGGATCATACGCTGAACAACCTCTCCATTCTCTGTCGTTACGATCGTCAATTTACGCTTACCTTGCTAGAAAAGTTCTCTCAGCTCTTTTTGGTGCGCGAGAGCTGGGAATATCATGGTCATCCCGGGCAGACCGTTTCACTTATTCCACTATCAGCTATTTCTGCTGTTCAGACTACCGGACTGGTTTATCCTTTAAATAGTGAGCCTTTGGCCTTGGGCGTTCGCGAGGGATCTAGTAATGAAATTACGACGGGCGCTGTGCGTGTAGAGGTTTCAAATGGAGTCTTGGCTGTTTTTGTGCTGGATGACTAACTTCTCACTTTTTGAGAGAGTATCTCTCGATTATTTTCCTGTTATTGTGCAATAAAATCGAAACATTACTTTTACCATCTTCCTGTAGCAGTTACATTTATTGGCTGGCGAGTCTGTGAAACTCAGATCATTTCGTATCCGTCGATAATATAATGGCGCCGATCGAATCTAATTGTCAACACGACCTGGAATAAATGCTGTTGCGAGTTTAAGCAAATTTCACTTTTTTGTCATAGTTCCCCCATTGATTTTACATACACATGCTTACATTTTATTACTTGAATACGATATGCATATATGATAGTGAAGACTAAATGAAGTGATATAAAGGAGATACCCATGGGACAAGCAATGCTCTACATCTTACTGGTTATTCTTGCGATTCAGACGAGTGGCTGCTCGGGAAGTGCAGATGAGGCTGAAGCAGTTGCAGTTGAAGAAATTGAGCTCGATGAGCGCTTTACTCGCTACTGGTATTCCGGTAAGGCGGAGCTGACCCGATATGAACTAGAACAGAGCCGCTACGGTGAAACGCATTCCGGAGATGCGGTCTTGATTTTTGTTACGGAAGACTTCTGGGCAAACAAGCAGGTTAAATACGAGTTTGGGGATAAAACATCAGCCGTTCTACCGATTCTTAAACTTAATTTTACGCGTACGTTCAATACCGGAATCTATCCTTACTCTATGATGACCTCTATATTTTCACCGATTCAGAAACACAATTCCCTTAAAGTGACGATGACATCTCAGGAATGGTGTGGGCATGCCTTTGCGCAGCTGAACCTGCGTGAGGACGAGTATATCGGGCAGCTACGATCGTATTTCCAGGCAGAGGGTGATCGAGAATATCGTTTAAGCCCCGACCTGCTGGAAGATGAAATCTGGACTCGTCTAAGACTTAATCCCTATTCGTTACCGACCGGAACGATATCCGTAGCGCCTGGAATGCAGTATGAACGTTTGGCACACATTGAACCCGGGACTTATGAGGCCACTGCAGAACGCGATCAAGTTCGCAATGCAGACTTTTCAAAGAACCTGATTGGTGTCTATCGGCTTACCTATAATGAACTACCGCGAGTTTTGGAAGTATACTATGAACCTGTCTTTCCACATCGAATTCTAGGTTGGGAAGAGCGATATCGCCCGGAGCGTCTTGGTATTAATGATTGGAAAGTAACGCGGGCAAAACGGACTCATGAAATGCTGAGTGATTATTGGAGCCGTAATTCTGTTGCAGACTCATTGCTACGCACTGAACTGGGGTTAAAATAAAGTGTAGAAAAAGATTTTCAGTAAACGTATTGCGGAAATCGCTTCGTTGCGTTAGTTTAGCTCTTTCCTGCATAAATATTCTATATAGTGGCAGGTAATAGAGTAATTGTTCTTTGAGAAATGTATCATCGTCGACGTAGGTTGACATTCTTTTCATGAGGTTACGAATATGGGACTTTTTGGGCCACCGGACGTGTCACAGCTGAAAACAAAAAAGAATGTCAAGGGATTGATAAAAGCGCTTGAATACCAAAAGGATTGGCGAGTAAGAGAATTAGCTGCGCGTGCACTGGGCGAACTTGGAGCAGTGGAAGCTGTTGATGCACTCATTAATAAGCTGAAAGACTTCTCCGAGGTTGTTGAAAATACTGCTGCCGATGCACTTGTAGAAATCGGAAAACCTGCAATCGATGATTTGGTTTCGGCCTTAGCCGACCCGGATCGACGCGAATACGTTGCCCACGTGCTTGTTGATATAGGCGGTGATGCTATTCCTGCCTTAAGCGAAGTCGTCGAAAAAGGTTGGTTTATGAATGCGCGAAAATACGCCGCCTGGACACTGGGTAAAATTGGTGACTCCAGCGCTGTTGATGCGTTACTCAAAGGCGTACTTGATGAAGATCCGCATGTAAGAAAAGCGGCGGCACAAGCGATGTTGGAAATTGGTGAGGAAGCCATTGAGCAGTTAAATGCCGCATTGAAAAACGACGATAAGAAAATCCGTCAGGCTGCTGAATGGGCGCTGAGTAGTTTTGAGGAATAATTTTATTTGCATTTGTAGAGACGCAATGCATTCCGTCTCTACAAATGCGCCGCTACAACAATCTATTTTTTCTTCTTGAACAAATATGCTACGTCTTCTTTGCGAGCCCCTTTTGCATCCGCAACACAAAAACTTCCACCACTATAAATTCCCGCAGCGCCGAACTCCCCTTTTTTATTAACGGCATAAAACTTCACGTTGAAGTTTGGCTGACCGTTTTGCTCGCGCAGATTCGGTAGTAAGGTGTTGTCGGCAATACGCTGGCAGGTTGCCAGACAGGCATCGGTCGGCGATTTTCCCTGACGCATAAATTCCACAACCAAAAATGAACATAGGTTCTTCAGGTTGGCTTCACCACGTCCAGTTGAACCCGCAGCACCAACTTTATTGTCCACATAAAGACCAGCACCTATGATTGGTGAATCTCCAACTCGGCCTGGAATCTTGAAAAATAAACCGCTCGTCGTGGTCACACCGGCTAAGTCGCCATTGGTATCGACTGCGCAACAATTGATTGTGCCATAAACATCGCGATGATTTTGCAGCATTTCGCTGTATTCATCTTCAGGCCCAGGAAACCAGTCGTCCTTCTCATTTGTTGTCTCTTTCCATCTTAACCACAATTTTCGGGATCTTTCGGTCAGAAGATCTTCTTTCTTAAAGCCGTGTGCTCTGGCAAATCGATTGGCACCTTCACCTACAAGTAAAACGTGATCAGTGCGTTCCATTACCAGCTTTGCGACCTTGGACGGATTTTTAATCCCTTCAATTGCCCCAACCGCACCGGCGTTGTGTGTCGGGCCGTGCATAACAGACGAGTCGAGTTGGACGATCCCATCCTCATTAGGCAAGCCACCATAGCCAACGGTAATGTCATCGGGATCGTCTTCCACTATGTTTACCCCGGCAATTACCGCATCGAGCGGATCGCTCTTTTGCTTCAGCATTTCCATGGCTTTTTTTACGGCTTCTAATCCATTTCCGCTTGAAACGACAACGGGATGATCCGGCTTCATCGCGGCCTGCGCAGAAGAAAACTGTAGAGATGCCGGCAATAGTGCTAATCCAAAACCAGCAGCAGAACGTTTTAAGAATTGTCTTCTTTTCATACAAACTCCTAATGTAATGATTGATGATCTATAGTCGATGAGTAGGTTCTTCAGAATGCTGATCAGATGAAACTGCATATTAATTTAGATTACACATTTGTGTGCAGAAAGACAAGCAGCCGGAGGGTAAAACAGGTTTGTGTTTACATGATTTTCTTAGGGGAGCATTTTTATTTCTTCTATGGATCAGAAATAAATCTTTACTATATTTGCCCCGTCTTTGCAGTAAAAAACGAATTAAAAGTGATTTTCATTAATTTTTTAAGTCTGGCAAGCTGTTACTTTTATCCGTTGCGTTCGAATCACCGACATCGCATCTATTTAAACTTTTGCGAACGCGCCCAGATATAGTTTAAAAGAACCTTTTTTAGTCGCCTCATCTGTCCGCTTTCGCGGCCGGCAGAGCAATCTGCAATACTGATTCACTGAATATTGACAACCTTTCAAATAGATTTACCAGCGTGCAGTTTTTTTGCGCTTCAAATTGAATGATGTATTTCATCTATGGTATCTGATTTTACGCTTATTTAGGCGCTTCAGATGCCGATTCTTTTTAAGTTACCTCTTTGGTATTTATAGTATTCACTAAGCTGGATGAAAAGCATAGTGACATTGAGCTTACTACTATCATAATATTATACTACGGGATTGCAGCATGGATAAAGTAACGATTCAGAGTGGTCTTGAATTTTTGAAAGATTCGTCCGCCGCAAAACGGGTCGCTTCACAGCAAAATGCGATTGAACTCTTACTCGAAAATTACAAGCGAACGGATGTGAACGAGCAGCTGTCTGGTGACGCCGCTTATAAGGAATTGCGTTCAAAGTTGAGTGAGGCTACGGCAATTTTTACGCTTACAGCTGTTCAGAAGGAGATATATCACTCTGACTCAGGTACGGCGGTTGTCCCGACATTTTTGAAGAACCGTCTTTTGAATCTTCATTGTCGCTTCGTGGTAAGACCCGGGACTCTCGAAGATCTACAGCTGTTTGTGGCTTATGCGCACAGTGAAAAGATCCGCTACACGGTTCGAGGATCTGGTAGTTGGCCATTTGGTGGCTCTATTCCGATGAATAACGAGATTGTCGTCGATCTGTCATATCTCGATTTCCACCAGCTGGATACCGAATCGGCAACGCTGACAATTGGTGCCGGTGCCGTGTTTTCCAAGATGCGCACTGCTCTGAAGAAAGATGGATATGCGCTAAAACAAGAAATTACGAACCCTCATTCCGGAACAATTTGCGGTTGGATTGTTACCGGTGGTTTGGGCCTGGGAACCTATAAATATGGACCGGTTAAAGAATCGGTTAAGAAATTGTTTTTGCTTACTCCGTTCGGAGAGTGGAAAACACTTACGCCATCAGATGATTTATTCGATGACATCTTCGATAGTGAAGGTCAAATCGGGATTATCGCCGGCGCGGAAATCAGCGTAAAGAAAATGAGCTTCGTATCAAAGCCTTATGCTTTTTCCTTTGAGCATTCTCGTGAAGCGGCAGCATTTATTGAACAGATTGAAGAGTGGAAGTTAAGCCCGACTTCAATCTTGTATTTCGACAAAAACTATATTACTACGACCTACCAGATCCAAAAAGAAAAACATCAGCATGAGCTGGAAAAGGCGCTTGCCTCTGAAGATGATTTACGTATCGCTCGTGAACGACAGCAAATGGAAACCGTTGCCCGCTTGCAAAATTTGAATCATGTCGTGGCCATGGAGTTCGATACACAAGAAGACTATGAGCAAACGCTGAAATATCACTTTTTCAATTCCCGAGAAGACAAGAGTCGTTACCGGGATATTTCATTTCAACGGCAGCCCGTCGATGTGGCTCACAAGTTTTGGGATCACCGTTTTGCACCGGTTGAAATGAAATCCAAAGGTCCATCGATGCTGGTTAGCGAATGCGTTCTGCCATTTGATAAATTCGCTGAATACTGCGATTTCATCCAATCTGCTATTACCAACTGGACGAATAATCCGGTGAAGACCGAAGCTCATGTGCTTCCCGGTGGCAAGCTGTTAATTCAGTCTATTTTGCTGGCTGATATTGGAACCAGACGCCATAAAATTTATCTTGGATTGGTTCCTTTTATGATGCAGACGGCAATTAGCTTTGGTGGTCGTCCCTATGGAACGGGTATCTGGAACTTGCCCTTCCTAAAGGGATTACGTGCAAATGGCTATGAAGAGAAAATCAATAAGCTGACCGAGCTGAAAAAAGAACTCGACCCGAACGGACTGGTCAACCAGTGTAAGTATGTGCATCCAACCGGAAGGAAGGTTGCACTGCGACTGTTTTCCGGAACGACTCCATTGATAAATATAGGTGTTCGCTTTCTTCGGCGTGGTTGGAAAAAAGACTCCGGCTTCTCTATCTACTCGCTGGGTAGAATGTTGTGGCGCGCAAATCGTGCGATCTTCCCATCGGTTATCCCGCCTAATATTGAAGTAGAACGTCATCCCATTATGGAAATTAATGATTCCTGTGCCGAGTGCGACAGCTGTGAGAAGGTTTGTCCTACCAGTGATGTGTTTGGTATGTGGGGATTGGCTACGCCAATTACCCGCCGAAAAACGGCAAACAGATTGGCCAAAGGCGAGCAGATTGATCAGGAAGAAGCACTTGGCTTTCTGGTGTGTACGCGCTGCGATAACTGTACGCGCGTTTGTCCGTCCGATCTTCCGCTGACCGATATGTTCGACATGGTAGAAGGTGATAAGGCCTTCCAGGATGCGCTTGGACTTAGTTTGGATCAGAAAAATGATTTTGTCGATCGCATGTGGGACATTATGAAAGAAAGCCCGCTTTATGTTGAGCATACCAAAGCGGAGCAAAAGGAAGATAAGTCTCACCTTCAGCACGGGCTCGAAATTAATTACAAACGCGGTTATGCTTACGCGAAGCTTTTTATTGACGAAGAGACCTGTATTAATTGTGGAATGTGTGCTCATGAGAATGCCTGTATTTACGGTGCGCGGGCAGGTAACCCGCGTGAGATGCCGGAACTGATTGACGAAAACTGTGCGCTTTGTAATGCCTGTATTAACTTTTGTCCGCAGAATAAAGCGGTGCAGATGGAACGCGACTATATTCAAGACCTAATCACAAACGCTGTGGATATGGATGAGCAGCAGTATTGGGAAGAGAAAAAAGGCTTCCTTCGTGATACGACAACCATCCAGCCGTCGCCAGAGGTTAAGGCAAAGTCAGATGTTTATGTAACAGAAGTTATTCTAACGGAAATTGATAAAGAGGCATCAACCGGCCAGATACCGGTTTCCGGAATGGGACAAGGCGACCGCCACATGGGCATTGGTTTCGATGCCGAACGCTTTTCACATTTCCATATTGTCGGTCCGGCGCAGAACCGTCTACACGAAGGTGATCCTGATGAAGAACTGTCGGTTATTCTCGGCAAGCGCCATCGCTACTGTAAGTTTGACGAAAAAGAACGTCTGGACTTCGACCCGTTTCCAAACATTAAGCTGATGTCTCCGATGCTGTATAACTCAGTGAGGCTGCATAGCAATGGCCGTGCAGAGCTGGCGTTTATTAAAGTAGCCGAAATTCAGAGTACGCTGGCGGTTATTAAGCTGAACCGGCTTCTGGAAAATTATGATTTCTTCCTCGAGGAAGGCAAGTACGATCGACTGCCGCCGGTTGTTGTACCGCGGGTCGATCATGAAATGATTGATCACCTGCGCGTCAATCCGAATATCCGACGCGAAATGCTGATGGATCTCTGGCGCATGCCGATGTTCGAAATTACGCCTCATAAAGAGATGGAATCGACCGTCCAGTTTATTCGCGAGTCGGCAAAATCGCTACATGACAAGTCGCCGCTGATTTGTGGTTATCTGGAAGTGTCGGAATACGATATTGTCGGTGGAGAGATTCTTCCAAAGCTGAAAAAACGTTTGGAAGCGTTAATGGCGCTGGATATTGATGTGCTGCACGTTCACGGTTTGCGCAATAAGGATCAATACTTTGTAACTTCAGAAGCTGTGCGCACCATTCACCATTATCTATTGAGCTCTGGACGCAGACACGGTATTTCGCTGGTTGCTTCTGGTGGAATTCGCTTGGCGTCCGATAGCCAGAAAACAATTCAGCGTGGCGCCGAAGCAACGCTATTGGATTTTGCTGCCCTCCTGGCTCTGGATCCGAATGCCTATCGCGCAACGCTTCAGGATAAAACGACGACGGATAAGTTAATCAATCTGGATATTGATATCGCCGTTGAGCGTCTGAATAACCAGATTGAATCTCGTAAAGTTCAAATTCTGGAAGTACTGGGTGCGTCCGGTTTTAAAGACATTAAAAAGACGGTTGGTGAAGAAGGGCGTTTGATTGATTTTTATGAACTGGAAGAACGCGTTCAGAAAGATATTTTTGAGCACGAGGAAAAAGTAACCGTTCATGAAAAACTAAATATCGATCTGTTGAAGAAAGAACCGCTTCCACCCAAGTCTTCTCCATCCTATACTGAGCTTCGCGAGCGTCTTACCGATCTGCGTTCTCCGCACCACTTCTACAATCTGAGTGATGAGAATAAGACTGTTTATCAGCGCGACCATGTTTGGCCGGGAGATCTTATTCAAACCGTCGGAAAAATGGCCGCTGGTGATCCTGAAATGGGCTACCTGAAAAACGTTAAGGCCACCGGCCTGCTCGGTGACGGTTTTGATGTAATGAAGATTCTTTATCAACAGGATCCGGATAATATTCCTGAAGAAGAACTTAATCATATCAGCACGGCACTGCCTCTCGATAAAGATCTGGTGTTAAGTGCCCCGTGGATGTTTGGTGGAAAGTCGGTGGGGTCGATTGGTCTCGATACCTGGCGTTCGCATGTTATTGCATCCCGCGAGTTGGGTATTCAGTACGACAGTGGTGAGGGTGGCTATCCTACCAGCTTCTTCCTGAATCGCAAAGGTGAGCCGATCTTTTTCGATGAGCCGGAAATGAAGCTGATTAAGAAACATTTTGAGCACGATACGCAACACACCTGTCAGGAAATTCGGGATATCCTTAGTAAGAATGGCATGACGAAAGACAAGTATCCGCGAATCTTTGAAGTACTGGAAGCGTATCCGGATTCGCAGCCATTTCTATATTATGAAGTTATTGGTGAGGCTGATGAGCCGTTTGTCTCAACCGAGATGAAAACAGGGCTTTTCGGAGTTACCAAAGAAACTATCAAAAAAGCACGCCGCGTTGTTATTGCATATAGCCAGGGCGCAAAGATGGGAATTGGTGGTCACATTCTCGCCGGTAAGGTAAACAAACTTGTGTCTTACCTGCGCGGTATTCAAGGAATGGAAGAGCTGAATACCGATCGCGTAAAGTCTTTGATTGAACGCATCGAGAGAATTGAAGCAAGTGCCGATCACCCATTAAAGGGAGAAACAAAAGAAATCTTTAGTGAATTGAAGCGAGCTCATGATGATGAAGAGGTTTATCCTGAACTAAAGACATTGCTCTGGAAAATTCAGCAGAAGACCTATGAACTGAATGAGGAAGGCAAACTCGATCAGCTGGATTTCGAATCTATCCTGCGAATGTGTGAGGAAGTAATCTCCTTCTCCTACAGCAGCGTGATTTCACCATTTCCATTCCACAACTGCTATTCTATTGAAGATGTAAAATCCTTCATCGATATGGTTCGCATGATTAACCCGGGGGCAGTTGTTTCGGTTAAGGTCTCACCATCGGTCGATATTGAGTTTATTGCCGCCGGTCTGGCACGCATTTCCCGCGACAATACGAATGAAGTGCTGAAGCGTAAAGTGAAAGAAGTTGAGTCGAATACGCTACAGCTATCTGATGAGCTTGCTGAGTACGCGCGAAAGTACGGTATGCAGATCGAGATTTGGTTGGACGGACCGCGTGGTGGAACCGGAGCTTCGCCGAACATAATTAAAGGTCAGATGGGAATGCACATCGAATATGCCATCCCGCTAATCCACGATCGCCTGGTGCGCGATGGCTTGCGCAACAGCGTAAAATTTATTGTGAGTGGTGGAATTCGGACCTATGAAGATGTTATCAAGGCCGTTGCTCTCGGAGCCGACGGCGTTATCTGGGGAACGGCTCCGCTGGTTGCTATTGGTTGCGATCGTAATCGTAACTGTCACGACGGCTGCTCGCGCGGAATTGCAACCAGTAACCTGATTATGCAGAACCTGCGTAATGTAGATCTAAACTCAAAACAAATGATTAATGCCTTCCTGGTTATGCAGATGCAGGTTATTCGCGCGCTTGCAGGATTAGGACTGAAAGATATTCGCGAGCTGCGTGGCCGTTTTGATAAGGTGCAGTGGATTGGTTTAAAAGAACGCGTCGATTTCCGTATTCGCCAGCGTCGCGAACACTCCAAGCATACGCGTGATATGATGAAGCCGGCGGCAGAGCTGGAACATCAGACCGGGCAGACGAACTGTGGTGTGGCCGCGGTTATCGGAACGCATAATGTGCCGAGTTATATTTTGGATGAAGCGCTTTATGCTATGAAGAACCGCGGAATGGATGGTGTTGGTGTTGGTAAAACTTTATGCTTTCCGGAGTTTCCACATCATTATGCCTACCGCGTTATGGTGAAGGGAAAGCTGCAGCTGGAGATGGAAGAACATCTGCGCAAAAATAACGGTACAATTAAAAGCGAAGATGCATATCGCAAGAAGGCGCGCAAGAACTTGTTGGAATATCGTTACGAACTTGCACAGAAGATTCGCAACATTTTCCTGGAGCCTTTCTTTGAATTTAGCGGTGAGACAGATGTTCGCAAAGTTCGTGAACCATATAAAGAGAAGAATAATGTCGAGCGCGACTATCGCGAGTTTGGCAATCCGAATACCGATCCGGGAGATATCTTCCGTTTCTTCGTTCGTGTAAAAGAAGATGTGCTGATCGAATTTATCGAAAACGAACTACTCTCGGCACCGCGTTTTGCATACGTTCGTGAATTTTTCAGCGATATCGACCGCACAAACTATCGTGAGTCCGGCCGCTTCATGCAGAAAGCGGAAGACTTTTTTGTCTTTAATCATTCCGTCATGTTAACACAGGTTCTGTACGTATGGGATCTGCAGTCGGACGACTGGTCTGAGCATGCTGCCAAAAATGATGCGTTCCGTGAGTACCTGCCGATTCTACTGCAGGACGATCCATTCGCAGGTAACGGCATGGGAAGCCATGTCGATGGCTATTTGCAGCTGCTGAAGAGCTTTATTGCGGAATATCCGTTCAGCGATTTTAAGCATAAATACACGGCGCGTACTCGCAAAATTGCTGCGGTAATGTCCTGTGGTAAGAACTTTGCCATTTGGAAAACCGCTGGACGTGAAATTCCGTGGGAAACGCCCGCATCACCAAATAATATTATTCACGTGCGTTTGGCAACCGGCTCGGTTGTAGAGCAAATGAATGCGCATCCATTTGGCAAGTTGCATACCGCTCTCACCCATAATGGTGAAACGACTAACTACGAAACGTTGAAGCAGCGCGTTGAGCAGTTTGGACTGCCGCCATTGGCCAGTACTGATACCGAGGTGGCTTCGCTGAAGTTTCACCTGGTCGCTGAAGAATTGGAATATCCCGATTGGGCACTATTCGAAAGCCTCTCTCCAACAACCGGTGATGACCTGGCACTTATGCCGGAAGAAATGCGCTCGGAGTTGGAAGGCGTTCAGCGAGTGGAATTTACCAGCTCACCGGACGGGCCATACCAATATCTTTGTCTGCGCCACAACCCGAATGATGGAGCAACGGAACGTATCGATCTGAAAGATCCTGCCGACCTTCGTCCGGGAACGACATCGTTTTGGTACGACAACAACGGAAAAGACAAGCGAGCTTATAGCATTATTGCTTCAGAGGAACAGGCCAGTCAGCGTGTGCTCGAACTACTGGACAAAGAAGGCTTGATTGACGGAGCTATGCCGGATCTGGTAACGGTGAGTAATGGTATGATCAATCGCTTCGAATATGATGAAAGCGGAAAGATCTACGACTACAAATTATTTGATCGCTATGGAAACAGCATCGACCTGCCGGATAGCGGAGAACACTATAGCTTTAAGCGTAACAAGGTTAAGAAGCCGAAGAATGCTGCTGATCTGCTAAAGCTGATTAACGAATTAAGCGTCTCAGAACTGAAAACTCATATTCGCGAGAATGTTGCCAAATGGGATTTCAACTCGTATCGCTGGATGATGCACCAACTTGTAGAGCAAGGCTTGGCTAAAAAGGGAAGTAAGTCTTCTAACGAGTGCATTGAGCTAATGACCTGGTGCATTGATATCTTGCGAACTATTGATACCGGCAAGATGGCGACCAGTTCACTTGTGGATATTACTCAAAATGTACTGGATGCTTTTTTCGATAGCCTGGCAGAATCTCATAGCGATATCTGGGTGAAGCGCACCTTCGAGAACTCGGATGTACCGAAAGTTGGTGACGCAGACAAGCAGATTCTGCTTCTCGATGCAACCGGCTTCGAGCCTGAAGGAATTGATCCTGAGCTTTGCCTGGCAGCTCTGCTAACCAAGGCATACGATCTTGGCTGGCGCAAATACGTGCTGTATCGCGTTAACGGTCAGCGCCTCATCTCGACCGCCGTCATGGGAAGTTCCGATACCGAAGATGTTGTTATCGACGTCTACGGAATGCCGGGCGAGTATTTTGGTGCATTTATGCAGGGTGGCACTATTCGCTGTCATGGAAACGCTCAGAACTTCTGTGCAATGGGAATCCATCATGGAAATCTAACCGTTTACGGAAATGCCGGTAAGGTTTGCGGCTATGCTTCGAAGGGTGGCAAGATTGTGATCCTTGGTGATATCGTTGACCGCGCGTGGACGAACTCTGTAAACGATCCACGCTGTCAGGATCTGGAAATACACATTCTCGGTAGCGCCAGTAAGTATGCTGGTGAATCGCTTATGGGTGGAGACTTCTTCTTTGGCGGCATGTATTTTGATCAGAACGGTCAGCTGCGTACGCAGGACCGTCCATATCGCGGCACCAAGATGATGGGTGGGGCATCGCGTGGAAGAATGCTCTTCTTTAACCCAAAGGACTCGCTGCACGAAAATCAGTATACGCATGGTAAAATCGAAGAGATTAGCGATGAGGACTGGGGTTACTGGAAAGATACGGTTGAGAGCACTCTGGAAACTGCAGGCGTCTCCTTAACGAAGAAGGGCGAGGTTACCTCTTTTGTCGCCGATGAGACCGAGTTTGAAATTGATCGCAAAAACTTCACGCTGATCATCCCAAAGGGCGGACTAAAAGGCTACGAATCGCATTAAGAAAATAGTTCTCCCGGCCGTTACAGCCGGGAGAACAGACTTTGCTGCAAAACCATTCCCACTTTGATAAACATTTTAGTACCAAGCACTATTCAAATTACTCAAGAAAAATAGCATTTTAGCACACTTTTTCCTGCATCAGGAGCCGCTCAGGCTACGACATCTTTGTAGTGGAGAATTTCTTGGTGGATCAGACGGAAAATGTTGGATGTCTTGAAATGGGTGTGTAAAGAAGTGGCTTTATGTAAGCAGGGTCCTTGTATCCACAAAAATCCAGATCATAAACTTGCCTGAGACCGATCCGATTGTCTGATCATAGGTCGCAGTTCTCGTACAATCAGAAGTCCGCAGTTTACGCAGACCCTGCTTTGCTTGTTTTCTGTAGTCAATCATCGACAGAGGTGTCGAATTACTTTAGTACCCTGTCTCAGGCCTAGCGTTCCAGCGTAAATGAAGAGACAATAGTCTCATCAATCAGATCTTTGTTTTCGCTCTGAGCGGGGTCGATAAATGTCCCTTCCGAGGTTAGAAACCAGCTGCTGAGATCAATGACAATTTCCAGTTTATTTTCCTGCTGACCACTGTTTAGTTGTATTGGCTGCTCCAGAATCTTCTCTTCATTATACGTAAACCCGGAAGCATACTCAAAAGGGCGTGTAAACAGTGTCGTTGCAAAACCATTAACCATACAGCTTTGACTTTGTAACTCGGGATTATCAGTATATAGCTGTCCATCCGTGGAGACCAGCGGGCCAAGTGAAAGCCGTGCTTCGGTGTACTCAGCGTAGGGCAGGGATAGTGTCGCGAGCTGACTTGTGGTGTCGATACTTGCAAGGTCTGCGATAATTGGACCGTTCGAAAGCAGGTTTACACCACGGCCATCGCTATCCAATATTTCAATTTTCCGCAGTACTACCATTGCAGTATTTAATGTAACAACATCTGCAGTACTGGCTTGCGATGCGTTTAATATGCGAACCTGGATGTTAAGACGACCCTCGTTTAGATCCTGCATGTTCGAGCCGGGATCAGATTCTCCACAACTCCATAAGCCCAGCATTATTAGTGAGGCGATTAAAATTATACGAAACATGTTTTTTCCTTTCAGATAAATTGACTATCCGATAAAAACAAATTCCGCGCCAACAATGCAATAATGGCCTTTCGACGTGAATACTATAGATTCTTGCAGTCTCCGGAGTGAATATTGTTTTGAATATGTGTTTATTTTATACAGTCTGGCGATGTGTGGCCAAAAAAACATGCGGGGAATGGGGCATTACTAACAGGCATGAGAATTGCAAAAGGTGGAGTCGTCTTAACCGCACATTAGTAATTTTTGCAATGCTCAAGGGAGTGAAGCAGCGCATCTTTGACACTTTCGCGTTCATGTTTACCAGAATTTCCGGGAAGGAAAGCTCTGGCTAAACGACTGCGCAATGATCTTCTTTCGGAGGAACTATGAAGCGTTTCAAAATCACTGGTGCTTTTTTTAGTACAATGACGGTCTTGTTCGTTTGGCTGGTTTTTATCACCGCAGCTATGAGTCATGGCAATTCAGATTATTATCCGAACTCAGCGCCACGAGCCAATGCCGGTGCCGATAAAATTTTGTACCTTCCCAACAACTCTGTAAGTCTTCAGTCAAATGCTATTGACGAAGATGGTTCAGTTTCTTTTTATTATTGGGCTCAGGTTGCAGGTCCATCCGCCGCAGGCATGGCAAAACCTTTTACCAGTGAGCTGGAACTTTCTAATTTACAGGAAGGTCATTACACTTTTCGTCTGGTAGTAATCGACAACGAAGGTCATCCTGCAGAAGATGATGTTGAGGTTATCGTACAGCCGCGCGGGTAGTCTGGTGATTATGAACCAACGAGTTCCTTAAGCACATCAATACCTTCTTGAAATTCGGGCGTAGCGATTCTTAAGAAATCGTTATCTGGCGGTTTGGGCGGTGGCGGTAAGTCGACAAGGCTATCGGCACTAAGGCATGTTACTTCAGTTAAACGTGCTTCTATCCAGCCGGTGCGGTCAATTACCTCAGTGATTACACCTTCGCACTTGTCCCAGTCCAGCACGGTTTCTATAAGTTCAGGTGATTCGTCCAGCTCTACAAATCCAGCCAGCGATCGTTGCGCAACAGCCATTATATCGCCTTGTTCATCCATTTCGAAGGTGAGTTCATCACCTGTTTCGAAATGGTGAAATGCATTTTGATATTTTCGTATAAATATTGCGATCTCCAGCAGTCTGTCTTCTGCATTTACAGCTTGATTAATCTGATCTTTTTGCTGCTGTCTATAGTGTTCCATTTCTTCATAATAAGCGGCATATACGCTTTCCGCTTCTTCCAGCTTATGTGACATGTTGCGGATGAGTAGTTTGAGGTTGTTTTTCATCGTGTCTGGCAAAACCTGCCAATACATTAAAAACCGTTCCAGCTTAAATCTACCAATGCCTCGTGCAAGGTTGATAAGATCATTTTCTTTGCTGACCAGGCGATTGCTATAAAGCGTTTTCCGAAATGCCTCCAGTTCCTGTAACAAATCATCCGACTTAGCCTGGGCAAGAAATGGTGACATCTCGTGCAGGTTATTGCGATAGAGGTGCAGCATTTCTTTCGAACGTGTTAGTGCCACGTAAAAAAGTCGTCTCTCTGCCTCAACTTCCGGGCTGTTTGCATCGCTTTTTCCATCAATAGAACACGGTAGCAAACCTTCACGGCAACCTGGCATAAATACAACCTCCCACTCCAGACCTTTTGCGCGATAAATTGTCATAATACGAATTGGGTTGCCACTGGCAGATGGCGGGTGCGCTGTAAGCTCGCGCACATGTTCCAGCAATTCAAGGCAGGTACCGCGAGTGCGCGCGAACTCAATTAGTGCTTCAACCGTTTGTAGGCGTGTAATGCCAACTTCTTTCTGACCACTAATCTCAAGAAGGTGCGATTTATATTCAATCTTGATAATCAACCAGCGAAGTGTTTTGTCTGCAGGCTTGCGTAACTGGCCGGAGAGTCGGCGGATCATTAAGATAAATTCTTCCATCTGCTTGCGCGGGCGTTTTTTTAACTGATCGAGTTCTCGCTCGGCAATGTCGAGTATTGAGCGTCCTTTGCGTCTTGCCTGCTGAATGACAAAAGAGATAAAATTATAGGAGATGTATCTTCGCGGGCGATTAATAATGGCCTGAAACATTGCCGCATATTTTTCTGCCTGATCTGGACTCTTGGGATAGCCGCGTTTGCGAATTTGCTGATCGAATTTGGCAAAAGAGAGATATTTAAAAAGCGTCACCAGCTCAGCTCGCTTATAAAATGGAGCATTGCCTTCAATCTTATAACGCATTCCTTCATCCATAAATGCAGTTTCCAGAAAGGCTGTTTCAGAGTAAAGGCGTATTAATACCACCATCTCATCGATTGAACGTCCACTTTTAAGCTGTTCTTTTATTTCAGCGGTAATATTGCGAGCGATGGCCCAATCGTCTTTACAGTTGTGAATGAATGTCTCGCCATCAAATCCACGTGTTAGACTAAGGTGCTTGTCGTAACGCTTTTTGTTCTGTTCTACCACCGCGTTAGCCAGCGCGAGATGCTGTGCAGGGCAACGAAAGTTGTCACTTATCTTATAGACCTTGGCGTTATAGGCTTCCTCGAAACCCAGAATAAACCCCGGATTTGCCCCACGCCATTCGTAAATGCACTGGTCATCGTCTCCGATTGCCATGTAGTTACGATGCAGGCGTGTAATGAGATCCATTATCAAGTATTGCGCATAGTTAACGTCCTGAAACTCATCGACAATAACGGAGTCGTAGGTTTCTTGCACTTCGTGCAACAGCTCGGGAACTCCGGCGAGAAGCTCCCAGCCTGTTTGCAACATGTCGTCGAACGTGATGATCTGTTCTTGCTTACGCAGTGTCTCATATATAGCATAAGCTTCAACATAGAGCTTATTGTTGTGTTTTGCCTGCGAGGCGAACTCACGGGCATCGGCGGAGAGCTCGGCTTTTTCGAGGTCGGGATAAATCAAATTTCCCTTCCAAATAGATATTTGATTAGTTAAATCTTCCCTGTCGATATGCATTTCTGAGAGGTCCATCCCACTACTTCTGGAAAGCGATGTCAGGGTTTTTCCAATCAGCTGTTCACCGATGTTGTCATTGCTTTGTCTGTTGATCCAACCTTTGTCGAGAAAACCATGCTGGGTAGCGAGACGGATAATGTGGTAGCCCAGAGAGTGAAGCGTTCGGCAGTCGACACCAGAAACGTCAAGATCTTGCAACTGGGTGGTGATATCCCTTACTGCAGCAGTATTAAACGATGTTGCCAGGATGCGATTTGGGCGAACAATTCCCTGCTCAGTTAGATTTTTGATGCGATGAACCATACAGGTTGTTTTTCCTGAGCCTGCGACGGCAAATACGAGTGCTGGCCCGCGAAGATGGTTTACAATGGCCTGTTGTTGGTCGGTTAACCGCATGTTTACTTGCCTTTATTATTCTATTCTGCAAATCGTTGTGTTTTTTTGAATCTTTTTAATACGAGTGACAGGACTCAGAACCCAGAACACAGTACAGAGCGGGGTGAATAAAAGAAGCTATTTTGCAGACAGTAATCATAAAGTGTGCCTATTGCCCTATTATTTGTTCTTTTCACTTTTCACTTTTCACTTCTCACTTCTCACTTCTNNTTCTCACTTCTCACTTCTCACTCACAATTCATACTTCATCATTCATAAATCACCACTCAATATGTGTCTTTTTGTTCACTATTTCAAGATGTTAGTTTTTTTGAGTTGTTCGATGATACGAATGCGCGTATTTTAGGCGACTTTAAATGCTGTTGCACTCCTGACCTCGAAAGTTCTTATGACAAATCCAATTCAAGCGGTCTTTTCCCGCTTTACGAATCGCTGGAATTCTCCCGGTGGTTACCGGGAAGTGCTTAAAATAGCTATTCCGTTGATTCTCTCTACCGGTTCATGGAGTTTGCAGCATTTTGTTGATCGAATGTTTTTGACCTGGTATTCGCCCGAGGCAATAGCGGCCTCTCTTCCTGCGGGATTGTTAAATTGGACGCTTATAAGTTTTTTCGTCGGGGTTGCAGTGTACGCAAACACCTTTGTTGCGCAATATTTTGGAGCGAAGCAGGAGAAGCGAATTGGTCCTGCTGTTTGGCAGGCGCTTTATTTTTCGGTTATTTCCGCAGTATTGGTTATTCCATTTTATTTTTCTGCCGGAGCGGTATTCGAATTTGCCGGACATAGTTCGGATGTAATAGAGTTGGAGATCGTTTATTTCCAAATTCTGCTTTTGGCAACGCCCTTTATTGTTGCGGCAAATGCAGCGACCAGCTTTTTCTCCGGCCTTGGACGCACCTGGATTATTATGTGGGTGAATATTTTTACTACATTTATCAATCTGGTATTCGACTATCTGTTGATATTTGGTAATTTGGGGTTTCCAGAATTGGGGATTATGGGTGCTGGTTGGGCATCTGTTTTGGCCATGATTTTTAGCGCCACTGTATTTCTATGGCTTTTTCTGCGAACACCGGATCACAAGCGCTTCGATACCCGAAACTTCAGATTTGACTCGGACTTATTTCGTCGCTTGTTGAAATTTGGTATACCAAACGGTCTTCAATTTGTACAGGCTGTGTTTGCATTTACGCTATTTATCTTCTTGGTTGGTCGGCTGGGAATAAATGAGCTTGCCGCAACAAATATTACGTTTAATATTAACACACTTTCCTTCATGCCAATGATGGGAATGAGCATCGCTGTGGCCACGTTAGTTGGGCAGAGGCTTGGTGAAGATAATCCCGCTTTGGCAAAACGTACGACGTATTCCACGTTTCAATTGGCTTTTATATACTTCACGACACTAAGCTGTTTTTATTTCCTGTTACCCGAGGTGTTTATCTGGCCATTTGAGTTAGAAGCCGACCCTGTTGAATTTGCTCCAATTCGTGAGATGGTAATCAATATGTTGAAATTTGTTGCGCTTTTTGGTTTATTTGATAGCGGCAACGTCATTTTTTCAGGCGCAATTAAAGGAGCCGGTGATACCCGCTATGTGGCAATTGCAACCCTGGTTTTGTCAGTCTTCTTATTGTTAATCCCCTCATGGCTAGCGGCTACTGTTTTTGATGCTGGAATTTATTGGCTTTGGACAGCAGTAACGGTGTATATTGCCGGTCTATGTATCGCATTTTGGATACGTTTTCGCCGAGGGCATTGGGAAAAAATGCGAGTTATTGAGGAAGCTTCATGAGTTTTAGCAAATAATTGTTATTTTTCTCACCATATTTTCAGAAATATGCATGTACCTTTCGAAGTTTATAATGCGTCTGCATGCTTTTAGTTTTTCGATCATAGGAGTCTGAATGGGTTCTAAGCGTTCACGGAAAAAAAAGAAGTCCCCTCCCTCTAAAAAAACACCTTCAAAAAAGTCCAGGTTTCCAAGACAGCTTGCGGTAACGACTGGTTTGTTTTTTTTAATCTGGGCTTATATGTCGCTTCCCGTAAACGATCTCTGGTTCAAGAGTCGTATTTCACCATACATGAAAAACATGTCGAAGCAGTTAAAGGACAACGATATGGAAAGACGTATGAAAGCTCGTCATGGCTTTAATTATGTCCTTCCGGAGTATGTTTTCAATCAAACTACGGATAACAGCTCTGTTTTATTGCCTCCTAAATTTCATGTAAAAGCCCAATATTCTCCTAAACAATTTCAATGGCATCATCCAATTTGGCACTATTATTTTTTTGGCCCAAGAAATCGCACCTTGTTCGATCCGAAGCGAGAGCAGGAGCTGTCAGGAATTACTCATGCCATTATTGCCAAGGAGGGGCAGGTGCGGATGGTTAAAGTTGAATCGCCGGAGGTATTAGAGCAGGTTGTCCAGATTTATCTTGCTGATTTACCAAAGGAGGAGAAATGATTCTTACAAAGCTGTTAGCATTCATCTTGCCTCTCTTTCTGGGATTCGCAGTTCTGCGTCGCATAAAGCTGCAAATCGGTAGTTGGGAAAGAATTGCTCTTGCTTACCCGATTGGGCTTGCCGGTGCAACCGTTGCCGTATTCCTGCTTAGCATATTTGGAATTCAGATCAATGCTTTCACGGTACCTTCTGCTATCTTTCTCGTTGGTCTCTTGCTAATCGCAGTCGACTTTCGTGATATCTTGCAAAACATTTCAACGGAGGTGCTTCTTAAACCACTTCGCCAACTCAAAAAGTTGCACCTTTCCGAGGTATTGGGGCTTCTCATTATTATTCCGATGATTTTGCTTAGTCTTTGGCGTGCCTTTTATATGCCTGTTACCACCTACGACTCTATTCACGGCATCGATCTGATGGCACAAGCAGCTATTGCCGATGGGAAAATAGATTCACGTATGTATGAAGACCTGGGAGATGTGTTAAGCACACAACCTTATTATGCACCCTTTACCGCACTAAGTCAGATTATTTACCGTCTGGCAGGGTTTCCATTCGGGAAGGTGTGGATTTCGCTGCTGTTTGCGTCATTGTTACTAACATTTTACTTAAACTTGCGGCAAAAACTTCATCCTGCAATAGCCGTTTTTTTAACGACACTTCTAATTGTCATCCCTGAGATGTTTGGCTACACTTTTCTTTTGCAAACGGACTATTCAAATGGGGTCTTTTTATCGCTGGCTGTGATTTACCTGGCTCGCTACCTGGATGAAAACAGTGATGGGTTGTTCTGGGTCTCCGCGTTATTTGCCGCATTTGCGTGCTGGACGCGCTCTGAAACGATTGTATTTGTTGCTATGACGCTCGGCCTATTTGCCCTTTTGAAGTACAGCGAAGGCCTGCGTTCTATTGCAGGAAAACTCGCAGGTTATTTTGCAATGAGTCTGATTGCATTTGGTATATGGAATTTGTTCTACCTGCCCTTTGTCTTGGACTATTCACCAGAATCATATTTTGCTTTCGGCTTTTGGGATCTCGAACGTTTGCAGACCTTAATTAATGGGATGTGGTTAGTCACTTTAGATCTAAATCGCTGGAGCTATGTACTTCTGCTTTTTCTGGGCGGAGCTGTAGTAAACTTGCTCTATTTTAAAGATAAGAAAAATGTGTTTGTGCTGCTTTGGGTAATTATGTTTATTGTTACCTTTCTGGTGCTGCTTTATCACCTGCAGCTGTCTCTCCAGGCAAATATTAATTACACCTATCGAAGAGGCCTCTTCAAGCTATGGCCTGTTGCGGTTTATTATCTCGGTAGCTCTGCCATGCTGATTAGTTTGTCCGGCAAAATAAAGAAGTGGGAAGATGCATAATGACAAATGACTTGTCAAAAAAACGATTTCTGGTTACCGGCGGCGCCGGTTTTGTCGGATCAAACTTGGCTATCTCTTTCAAAAAACGCTATCCCGACAGCCACATTGTCGCTCTCGATAATCTTAAGCGACGTGGCTCCGAACTCAATATTAGTCGACTAAAAAACCACGGCATCATGTTTCAGCATGGCGATATTCGCAATCCTGAAGATCTGGAGTTTGCAGATCGATCTGTTGATGTGGTGTTGGAATGCTCGGCAGAGCCTTCAGTACTGGCCGGATTTGGCGGTTCACCAGGTTATTTGCTCAATAGCAATCTTACCGGTGCCATAAACTGCCTTGAATTGGCACGTAAGCAGCAGGCCGATTTTGTGTTTCTCTCTACCAGTCGGGTTTACCCGGTTGAGGCGATTAACGACTTGGCTTTTGCTGAAACGGAGAGCCGGTTCACGCTTGTTGATAACCAGACAACGGTAGGAGCTTCTGCTGAAGGAGTTGCAGAGACTTTTCCCTTAGACGGCGTGCGCTCATTATATGGAGCAACCAAACTTGCTGCTGAGCTGATTGCAATGGAATACAGCAGTATGTATGGAGTGCGCACGTTAATTAATCGCTGTGGTGTGCTGGCCGGGCCCTGGCAGATGGGTAAGGTCGATCAGGGTGTTTTTACACTTTGGATGGCGGCTCATATTTTTGGAAAGCCGTTACGCTACATTGGATTTGGCGGTAGTGGAAAACAGGTTCGCGATCTACTGCATGTAGACGATTTATTTGAGCTGCTGGATATTCAATTGCAGGATATCGATACGTATAATAATCGGATTTTCAATGTCGGTGGTGGCCAGAAAAGCTCGTTATCTTTGGTCGAAACCACAAAGCTGTGCGAAGCGATTAGCGGACGGAATATAGAAATTAAACCGGATCCTGAGCCACGCCCGGCTGACCTGACCAGCTATATTTCCGATAGCAGAAAAATTAGTGCCGAAACCGGCTGGAAGCCAAAACATACGCCTGAGACTATCTTACAGGATATTCACAGGTGGATTGTTGAAAATGAAGCAATTTTGAAGCCCATTCTGGGATAATTGCGCACGATAGGGGATGTTACTATGTCAATGGTGTTGATAACCGGCTCCGGTGGACTCATCGGATCTGAATCGGTAAAGTTTTTCCACGATAAGGGATTTCAGGTTGTGGGAATTGATAATGATATGCGAAAGTTCTTTTTTGGTGAAGAAGCGTCTACAGACTGGAACGTGAATAATCTGAAAAAGAATTACCCGCAGTATCAGCATTTCGCTGAAGATATTCGAGATGAAGCCGCGATAAAGAAAATTTTTAAACGCTTTGGTACAGAGATCGATTTGGTTATTCATACCGCAGCACAGCCTTCACATGATTGGGCTGCCAATGACCCGTTTACCGATTTTACCGTGAACGCTAACGGTACGCTCAATCTACTCGAGCATACTCGCCAGTTTGCTCCCAATGCGGTGTTCCTGTTCTGTTCCACTAATAAAGTGTATGGTGATACGCCAAACCGACTGCCACTGATAGAAGAAGAGAAGCGTTGGGAAATCGACGCGTCTCATGATTACAGTAGCGGTATTGATGAGAGCATGAGCATCGATCAGAGCAAGCATTCTTTGTTTGGAGCATCAAAGGTTGCAGCTGATGTGTTGGTACAGGAGTATGGCCGCTATTTCGATATGAAGACAGCTGTGTTTCGCGGTGGTTGTCTTACCGGGCCCGGGCACTCTGGTACTAAGCTGCACGGCTTTTTGGCTTATTTGATGAAGTGCGTTGCGACAGGTACACCCTACACGATTTTTGGCTATAAAGGCAAGCAGGTTCGCGACAATATCCACAGCTTTGATATGGTGAATGCCTTTTACCATTTCTACAATAATCCGCGAATAGGTGAAGTCTATAATATTGGTGGAACACGCCATAGCAACTGTTCCATGCTGGAAGCAATTGACATCTGCGAAAAGATTAGTGGTAAAAAGCTGGACTGGACGTATAGCGAAGCCAATCGCATTGGTGATCACATTTGGTGGATTAGCAGTATGGAGAAGTTTAAAAACCATTTTCCCGACTGGGGTTTTCGCTATACGATCTATGATATTTTGAAAGAAATTTACGATCACAATACCGAGAGGTGGGCTGGCTAGTTTGAAGCTTTCGATAATTATTCCCGCATACAATGAAGAAGGCTCCATCCGCAATACGGTGGATCAGATTATTACCAAACTACATGACGAAAATGTGTTTCATGAAGTGTTGGTAGTAAACGACAACAGCAAAGATAGCACGGAAAGTGTTCTTAAGGAATTGGCGCAGGAACATGCTAATTTTCGCTACGTCAATAATAGCCCACCCAACGGAATTGGTCTGGCCATTCAAAAGGGACTTGAGAACTTTCATGGCGATGCAGTTGCAATTGTTATGGCAGACGGATCGGACGCTCCTGAAGATATCATTACTTATTATCGGAAGATGGAAGAAGGCCATGAATGTGTGTTTGGTTCGCGCTTTATAAGCGGAGGTGCAGTATATGATTATCCGCGACATAAGTTGATCTTAAATCGCTGCGCAAATTGGTTTATCAAGATCTTGTTCGGAATTAAATACAATGATATAACTAACGCATTTAAATGTTATCGTCGTGAGGTTATCGAAGGTGTGCTGCCAATTTTGTCGCATCACTTTAATATTACCGTAGAGCTTCCCCTAAAGGCGATTGTTCGTAACTATAACTATACCGTGGTGCCGATTAGCTGGCGAAATCGCACACACGGAATCTCAAAGTTGAAGATTAAGGAAATGGGCAGCCGCTACGTTTTCATGATTTTTTATGTATTCCTCGAGAAATTACTTTCGCGTGGAGATTACCAGCGTGCGCCTTTAAAAGACAATAACGATATCAAACGCTGAGCGTTTCTCCAGCCCATAAATGTGGCTGCTGCTCCGGGTGGAGCGAAAGAGCAGTTCTCCAAAAGGTTGAATCCCTCCTGGCCATTTCTCAGAGGAATTGACAAGGTACGAATGGTGTTGAGGTCGTCTCCCATCTCAACTACTTCGTCTAAAGACTGAGCGATTTTAAAATCGTCTCGATCCTGCATTTCGTCGCGAAATTCATCAAACCAGCTCGCCTCATTGATGATCAATGTCATGCAGATTTCCGGTCTCAACTTTAGCAAGTCGGTTGCGACCCCACTAAACTGCAATATTGCGGTACCCGAGTCCAGCATCTTGTGCAGGGTCTTTAGGCGTGGCGCTTCTTCCAGGTGCTCCGCTCCCTCAAATTTATCATGTTCTTCATGCAGCCAAACTTCTTCCAGATATTCGCTGTAGATCGTGGGAAGTATCGAAAAGTCTCGCTGCGCATTACCAAAGGGTTGCATCATTCCGGACGGAATTGCATGCAGCATGCGCTCTGCTTTGGCAATTTTGGGTGCGCAGGTGCGTAGCAGTAAGCGCCAGCCATCTGTACTGCGATGCAGGATAGATGTTGAAATACCAATTGCTGCGCTTCTGCCACAATCGGTAAACAAAGGATTGCCGCGCTGATGCAAAGCGGAGCGAAGCGTTAGTGACTCCGTAAACTCAGCATAGTCCTGAAAAGCCGGTTCCTCATCTCCAAAAGCTGTCAGCAGTTCAAACTCTAATAGATCGCAACTGATTAAGGCATCAAAATAATTTCCAGTTGTACAGTCTATCCGCAGGTCATTCTGTAGATCCAGACTTTGCATACAATACGTTGGACCGTTCCAAAGGGCTGGTGATTGTGACTGTAGAATATCCAGATACATTTCTCCGGGAGTATTAAAGACTTCCGGAAACGCCTTGTCTTCGTCATCAGGTGAGAGTGAGCCAAGCAGCTGAGAAAAATTGTTTTCCTGATTAAATCGCGCTGGAAATATCGCAACCGGATAGGAGGTCTTTCCTACTGTAAGCGCATTGCGTTTATACGCTCGTTCGGCAAGCCACTTTATATAATGCATGAAGGTTGGGTTTTGCAGTGCTTTTTCCTGAAGCTCAGCAATATGCCCATCTCCCTGTTGCCATCGTTTAAGATATGTATTAAGCATATTCGATTCTCCCTTTTTCTCTCAGCTATTATCGGCAGAATTTGGTAGAACCTACAAAAAAAGCCTCGAAGAATTCTTCGAGGCTTTTTTGAAAAATCGTCATGCTGCAGTTGGAAATTGGCGTTTACTTCATATTCTGCATTTGGCCGATCGGATTTTCTTTTTCTTTCCAATTGCTGTCGAGCGAAAATAAATCATCCGAGAGATTACGCTTTTCTATGATTGTCATCTCGTTGCTTGCAGAAACTCTTCCGGAGTTTCCATAGCTTACAGATTTAACAGGAACGCCGATAAAACCAAACGCTTCTTTCTGCTCTTTCATGCCAAGGGACATAAAGTTGTCTTCACCGGCACCACCCATTTTACCAAGTGCTTGAATAAATCCGGCAAAACTCTCCATTATCTGAACGTCCGATTTAGCAAGACCAAGAGAGCCAAGTTCAGACATATAAATGTCTTCAAGCTTCTTATCGCCTTTTGTTGCGGTAAAGTGAGTTGCTTTAAAACCGTTGACGTTTACGCCGCTTTTGATTTTGTTATACATCTTTTTTGCCGGAGCAGCAGTTTTTCCACCGTCTTCAGCGAGTGCTTCTTTCATGAAGTCCGGCATCATTTTCATCATCATCTCGCGCTGCGCAGGTGGCTTGTTTTTCATGCTTTCCACAGCCTGCTTCATTTGTGCCTTTTGTTCCGGCGTCAATTGCTGTAGCTGCTGGTTCATCATTTCTGATGCATCTGTTACCATGCTGTTGATTTTTGCCAAATCGGCGCGCGTAATGGTGAAGTATGAATTCTCATTTGTATCTATAATCCAGCAGAGATCTTTATCTTTACGATAAATAACAACATCTGCTTCACCTTCGGTGGAAATTTCCATGCGCATTGCATTCTTCGACATATACATCTTGGTTGTATCCTTTTGGTCACTGGATTTGCCTTCCACATAGACACCGGCAAAGGTGAAGGAAGCCATAAGTCCCAGCAGCAAAAGTAACTGTAATCGTGCAGATCGTGACATAATTGTATACTCCAATGTTAGCTTAATTTCAGGGCGTGCGTGTAATTAAATACGTTGATAAGATAACATAAGGCAAAATCATATCGCCTTATCCTACATCACATGACGTTTTTTTCTAAACAGGTCGAAACCGTGCATAAATGGATCATCATCCAGGCTGCGGCATTCAGGCGGTCGTCGTCTGCATCATCCGGCAGCTCTTCCAGAATATCATCATACAGGCTGCTGATTAACTCCGTTTGCTCTGTTTTCTCACGCAATACTTCAGCAATTTCTTCCAGGCTGTCCTGGCCTTCCTTTATCGCTCGCTCATAATCCCGAAATATCAGCTCTTCTTGTTCTACCAGTGCGTCTTCAGAGACAATCTTCGTTTCATCTCCAATTGCTTTCCAGATAATTGTCCCGTAGAAGAACTGGTTAGCGTGTTCATCTTCATCCAGCATATCACCGCCAGCGGCAAATGTATAGGCGAGAATGTTAGGTTGCACCGTTTCAAAATCTTTAATCAGCGAGTTTAGTTGATTCTCATCTTCGCTTACCAACAGTTCGGTAACCTCTTCCCATGCGGCGATAATTGCCTGTTCGTCTAGCTGTTTCATAGTGTTTCCTGTTTATGGTTTTTCTTGCACAGCGGGAATGTTACTGCCTGTGCTTGGCCGACGCAAGCGATTTGCAATTTTGAAATTGATCGCAGCGGGTGATTGATATATATTCAGGGTTCATAAGCCACAATGATTGATGACAAAAAGAGGATTCAGATGGCAGAACAGGCGTTTTTTCAGCTTATCGCAGGCGAGTTAAATATTCGTGCATTCCAAGTCTCGAACACCGTAGAACTGCTGGACGGTGGTAATACGGTTCCATTTATCGCCCGTTATCGTAAAGAGGCTACCGGAATGTTGGATGAAGAGCAAATTCGTGCGGTAGAAGAGCGCATTAACTATTTGCGCATGCTGGAAGAACGACGAGCCACGATTCTGAGCTCGATTGAGGAGCAGGGCAAACTAACGCCTGAACTTCGGAAAAAAATAGAGGCCTGCGATAAACTGCGTGAACTGGAAGATTTATATCTGCCGTATCGTCCTAAAAAACGTACTCGTGCTACAGTAGCCCGCGAAAAAGGATTAGAGCCGCTTGCCGAAGTAATAATTAAGCAAGAAGTGGAGCGGGGAGATGCCTTTGAAATTGCAGCGGCCTATATCGATAGTGAAAATGGCGTGAACTCGGCAGAAGAGGCCTTAGCCGGTGCGCAGGATATTGTTGCAGAAATGATTTCAGATGATGCTGCAGTACGTAAGTTGATTCGTGAAGCATCGCATAAGTCCGGACTTATAAACAGTAAGGGCAAATCTGCTGAGGCTGAGACTGACTATGAAATGTACATCGATTTTAGTGAGCCGGTTCATAAAATCGTACCGCATCGCATTCTTGCCATGAATCGTGGTGAAAAGGAAAAGCAGCTTGGCGTTTCCATTGAAGTCGATGAAGACCAGATGATAGATATTATCCGTCGGCTACATCTAAAAAATCCCAATACCATTTTTAAAAACCATTTAACGGATGCCATGATAGATGGCTATAAGCGGCTTATTTCTCCGTCTATCGAGCGTGAAATTCGCAATGAACTAACTGAGACGGCTGAACGTCACGCAATTGATGTGTTTGGCGAGAACCTCAAGAACCTTCTGCTTCAGCCGCCGGTACGCAATAAGATTATTATGGGGATCGACCCGGCATATCGCACCGGCTGTAAGATTGCTATTATTGATGAGACCGGAAAGTATTTGGAAGGTGACACCATCTATCCACATGCACCGCAGAAAAAAATGATGCAGGCCAAATCGACAATACGGGAAATGTGTGATAAGCATAATGTCGACATTATTGCTATTGGCAACGGTACGGCATCCCGAGAGACTGAGTCGATGACGGCCGATATTATTGCCGAAACGAAACAGGACCAGCCGGATCGCGAACTCTATTACATCATTGTGAATGAGGCCGGTGCATCTGTTTACTCCGCCTCTAAAGTGGCAAGAGAAGAATTTCCCGATTTAGATGCCAGCCAGCGTGGGAATATTTCTATTGCGCGTCGTTTGTTAGATCCACTTTCCGAACTTGTTAAGATCGATCCCAAAAGTATTGGTGTCGGGCTTTATCAGCACGATGTAAATCAGAAAAATCTTGGCTCTGCGTTGGATACCGTTGTAGAGTCTGCGGTGAATAAGGTCGGTGTAAACCTGAATACCGCATCTGCCAGCTTATTACGACATGTATCGGGTCTGACCAGCCGCACCGCTGGCAATATTGTGAAATTTCGTGATGACAATGGTCGCTTTAACAGTCGGAAGCAGCTGCAAAAGGTGAGTGGTGTCGGCGATATCGCTTTTCAACAGGCCGCCGGATTTCTGCGGATTCCCGGTGCAAAGAATCTGTTGGACCAAACCGGTATTCACCCCGAATCTTATGATGCAACGAAAAAGCTGCTCGAGCTTGCCGAAATGGAAGATGACCCGTCCAGATGGCGTGATATTCGTTCATTTGTGAAGGGAAAAAATCGTGCTGAGCTTGCTACCCAACTTGGCGTGGGTGAACCTACACTGGACGATATTATTGCCGATCTGGAAAAACCCGGGCGCGATCCCCGAGATGCCATGCCAAAACCAATTCTGAAAAGCGATGTGCTGAATATCGAGGATCTGAAAGAAGGGATGGTTCTGAAAGGCACTGTCCGTAATGTTGTTGATTTTGGTGCATTCGTGGACATCGGTGTCAAGCGTGATGGTTTGGTTCATATTAGTGAATTGGCAAATAAATTTGTAAAAAATCCACACGAAGTGGTCTCGGTTGGAGATGTCGTAAGTGTAAGAGTAATGGAAGTAGATATGCAGAAAGGGCGCGTTAAGCTGTCTATGAAGATATAGCTTGCTTTCATGCGACTTGCTTCTACCGTCAATATTACCTAAACTCTGACACTAAAGCTGGTCGTTTCACTTAACGTGCGCGGTAAGAATGGGTCTTCTGATTGGGTTTTTCGCCTTATCCATATTGTTTTCATTTTTGTGCTCTATCTGGGAGGCAGTACTTCTGTCTGTTACCCCATCCTTTATTAAGCGCAAGGAGCAGGAAGGCAGTGCTCTTGGCCTCTCGCTCGCTGCTCTAAAGAAGGACATTGACAAACCACTTTCGGCAATTCTGACCTTGAATACCATTGCACATACCGTTGGTGCGATTGGTGTTGGTTCACAGGCCGGTAAGCTGTACGGTACGCAGGCCATGGATTTACTTGGGCTGAAAATCTCCTACGAATCTATTGTTGCTACTCTGATGACGCTGGCAATTCTTTTCCTATCCGAAATTATTCCTAAAACGATTGGTGCTAACAACTGGAAAAACCTTGCCGGGTTTACTGCTACTTCTCTCAAGATTCTGATGCTGATTTTAAAGCCATTTGTGTGGATGAGTAATTTGGTTACCCGAGTGCTTAAGAAGGATAAGAAAAAGAGTATTTTTAGCAAGCAGGACTTTGCCGCGATGGCTGAGGTGGTTAGTGAGAGTGGAGGCATTACTGAGGAAGATCATGAGCTTATTCGCAACGTGCTTCAGTTCGATGATTTAACGGTTAAAGACGTTATGACACCGCGAACGGTGATCGTGATGGCTGAAGAATCGCAGACGCTTCGCCAATATTACGATTCTAATCAGCCAATGCGTTTCTCGCGAATTCCACTGTATGAGGGGAATCGCGATCACGTAACGGGGCTACTGCTGAAAGATGATCTGTTACAAAACTTAGTGGAAGGAAAGGGCGATGAAGAGCTGCGTTCTATCCGTCGCGAACCACTTTTGGTTCCTGAAACGATGCCATTGCGCAAAGTTTTTGAAACGCTAAACGAACGTCGCGAGCACTTGGGAATGGTAATAGATGAGTATGGCGGCTTGCTGGGACTGGTAACGTTGGAAGATGTCTTTGAAACGCTGTTTGGGCTGGAAATTCTTGATGAAACCGACTCTGTAACGGATCTGCAAAAATACGCGCGCCAGAAGTGGGAAGAGCGAGCGAAGAAGTTGGGGCTGATAGAGTAAATACCTGACAGGTGTCAGGTGTCAGGGGTAAAGACGCAATGCTTTGCGTCTCTTAGTACAGAGTAATGCTTTGCGTCTCGTAGCACCTGTCGTGTTACGTAAAAAACTGCTGAACGTACTTTTCCACCATACTCCAGGGAATCATAAACGGTTTGCTGGAAATCGTTACTACAACTTCCTCATTAGCAATGCGATATGAGCCTTCTACACCCATCGCGCCGAAATCACCGTTCTCTTCATTTCCGTTAAAATTAAAGCCATTATCTTTTGCAATGGAAGAAGCTTTTTCTACAAGCTCTCCCGGCGTAGAATTCAGGCGTATTCGATAAGTCTTCATATATACTCCATTTGGTTCCCGTCGGTAAAAACATAGGAATCTAACCACAATTCACCAACGCTTTTTTGCAGTGTTTTTAACTTATTTTCTGCAATCGATCTATGATTTTAGACTGTTTGCACTTAAATTGGTCACTTTGCAAAGAAAATGTTACCGGACAGATATGATTCGCCTTGATGTAGTAGCTGGAAAAGACATCCTCGAAAAAGTATATGAAGTGGCAAAAGCCGGCGGCTGGGAAGTGTATGCTGTTGGTGGCTTTGTGCGCGATCTTTATATGAAGAATGAAGGCAAAGACATCGACTTTGTACTGATAGGCGATGCGGTCAAATTTGCCCATGAGTTTCGAAAACGGTTTCGCAGCGGCAAGGTTGTCACTTTTGAGCGCTTCGGTACGGCAATGATAAACTATCAGGATTGGCAGCTGGAGTTTGTTACTGCGCGCTCGGAGCATTATGAAGAACATTCTCGCAAGCCCATCGTGCAAACAGCTGATCTGAAATCGGATCTTTCACGTCGAGACTTCACAATTAATTGTCTGGCTATGCATATTTCGCCCGAGCAATTTGGTGAAGTGATTGATGTATATGACGGCATTGGTGATATTGAGCGTGGTGTAATTCGCACGCCGCTTGAGCCGGTGGTCACGTTTACCGATGATCCGCTGCGAATTCTGCGAGCAATTCGCTTTGCCGCTCGGCTGGGATTTGAAATTGAGCTGACAATCGCAGCTGCGATTGAAAAGACGCGTGAACGGCTGGCCATTATTTCGCAGGAACGGATTACCGAGGAATTTCGCAAAATAATGCTGGCGGAAAAGCCCTCAGTCGGATTGAACTTATTGCGGGATAGTGGAATAAGTGCGATCATCTTTCCTGAGTTGGATAAGCTTGCCGGTATCGATCAGCGTAAAGATTATCATCATAAGGACGTATTTTTCCATACGCTGGAAGTCATTGATAATATCAGCAAACATACGGATCGCTTCGAACTGCGTATGGCAGCCTTGCTGCACGACATTGCGAAGCCAAATACCAAGCGGTTTTATGAGGGCGTTGGCTGGACATTCCACGGTCACGAGGAGGTTGGCGCCAGGATGACCAATCGCATTGGTCGGCGCATGCGTTTGCCGGTGCAAACGATTAAGTATTTGCAGAAGCTGGTGCGCCTGCACCTACGGCCGATTGCCCTGGTGGATGATGATGTTACCGATAGCGCAATTCGTCGTTTGATGTTCGAGGCTGGCGAAGAAATTGATGATTTGATGATGTTGTGTCGCGCGGATATCACGTCGAAAAATCCCAAAAAGGTTCGCCGGTATTTGCGCAATTTCGACCGTGTTGAGCAGCGAATAAAAGTGGTCGAAGAAAAGGATCGCATCCGAAATTTTAAGCCGGCGATAACTGGTGAAGACATTATGACGGAATTAAATATTCCGCCCGGTAAAATTGTTGGGGAGATAAAGCAACGGATAATTGATGCAATTTTGGATGGTGAAATCCCCAATGAACGGGACGCTTGCCTGAATTTTTTTATTCAGATAAAAGATAGCTTTATCAGCGAATAGATACTATTTTTACAGGATATTCAACGACACCTATTATGCCCCATTCGAAAATATCTGAAACAAAACAATTTAAATAACGTCAATTGCCAACATAAGGGAAAGGAAGTACCGTGGCTGATGATAACAATCCGAAAGACGGTAAAAAGCAACATTCTACAGAAGATTCCAGTGAGCTGAAGGATTTGCTTGGCAAAATCTCTGAGTCCGATAAACCTCGTGAGAAAGCCGCTGCTTCGCCGAAAAGCGAGGACATTATCAAAAAACCTTCCGGAACCTCCGATGACAACGAAAATATTGATTCATGGATTGAAAAAATAACCGAACAGGAAGACGACAATACACCGGAAGAAATGGGCATTGGTGTCCGCTTGCTAAGTTTGATTAGCCAGCCGACGCAGCTGTTTCGCTACTTGCGCAATAAGCCCGATGTGATTATTCCGATAGTCTTAACGATTTTGATCGCTGTAGCCTCAAGTTATTTTACATACGATATGCAAATCGATAAGCAGGTAGAAATTTTTGAAGGAATGAACACCGAGATTTTTAGTGACGCACAAAAAGATGAAATGATTGATGAAATAGAGGCTTCACGTCACGGTTTTGAGAGGATTAAGGCTGTTTTCATCTTTACTCCAATCGGGGCGGTTTTATTCCTTGTTGTGGTTTCACTACTCTTGTGGTTTTTTGGACGCGTTGTGTTAGGAGGAGAATCTGACTTTATGCAGAGTTTCTCCACGTTCGGCTACGCTTCGCTGATATTTACAGTGTTGGGCGGACTTATAAAGTTACCGCTGATGTTGAGCCAAAATACGCTTGATGTCAATTTTAGTCTTGGAAGGCTACTTGATGCAGATAACAGCAGTGCTCTTTATCGGTTTCTTTCGGGTATCGACCCATTTACAATCTGGACGGTATTTGTATTAGGAATTGGTTTGGCTGTAATAAACCGCTTTTCAACTAAAAAAGGCATAATTGCCATATCGGTTTTATGGTTGCTATTCCTACTTGTATTTAACGTTGGTGCTATGGGATTAATTAATCGTATGGGAATTTTGTAACAAATATGCCCTTTACCCAGTAGTTACATGAGTAGCCAACATTTAAACTGTATACGATCTTGAAATATAATGACCCGCAGCTGTTTGCACTATCGCAACGGTATGTTTGATTTGGAGGAACTCATGAAACTGCTGTCCCTTTTACTAATTCTTACTCTTTCTGCCGGCCTGTTCGCGCAAGGAAATCCTGCTCCACTTAGTATGGATGATTGCGTGCGCATCGCGCTGGAAAACAATTCCCAATTACTTATCGCCGGTCAACGTCTTGAGCTTGCCAAAAAAGACCAGTTTGGCTCCTATAGCAATATTCTTCCGACACTTGATGTCAGCGTGAATGCAAGTAAGTTTGAAAACCGCGGCAGCTTTCTGGATCCTAACGGACAGCCGGTTGTTGGAACCGCTTCGGGTGAAGCGTATAATAATGGTTTGAATATCGGCCAAAATATTTATGATGGTGGCTTTTGGTGGAATAGTATCCGCAAGGCACGTAGTGATAAGGCTGCCGAAGAGTTTGGCTATGATCTACAGCGTCAATCTACAATTGTAACGGTTCAGGAATCGTATCTCAACCTGCTGAAAGCGGAGAAGCTTTTGGAAGTGTATGACGAGGCGGTTACGCGCAGCAAAGAACAACTTCAGCGCTCTGAAAGTCTCTTTGAGCTCGGTTCTGTTGCCAAGGTAGACGTCTATCAAAATCGCGTAAACCTCGGAAACGATCGCATAAACTATCTGAACCAAAAAAACATTGTTCGCCAGTCGATTGTTATACTGAATATTGCAATGGGGCGCAACCCGCAGGATCCATTGGCAACTGAATCTGAAGATGAAACGATGGAAGCTGTTGGTGATGTTGACGCACTGATTGAGGAAGCATTAAAAAACAGCCCGGTGCTGCGCCAGCAGGAGCAACTTTATAAGAGTTCGAAGCTACAGCACAAAATATCAAAGAGCCCTTTTCTCCCGCGATTGTCGTCGTTCTTTAGCTACTCACGCCCCTTGGATGGGCTTAGTCAGCTCTTTGAAAGTCCTGCCGATGGGGTATCGGATTATAACTGGTCGCTCGGCCTCAGCCTTCGCTGGAACATTTTTAACGGTTTCTCCGATATGGTAAATGTGCAGAAAGCGAAGATTAATGAGCGGCTCACTCAAGAACAGACCCTCGAGCAGCGTCGAAATTTAATTGGAGATGTAAAGTCTCAGCATAATGATCTGCTTGCACTGAAAGAAATTATTGAGATTAATCGTACCAATCTTGAAGCGTCGAAGGAAGAGTATCGTTTAGCTGCGGAACGTTATCGCGTGGGTGCCGGAACGGCTCTGGAACTACGTGAAGCGCAAGTGAAGCTAACCAATGCCGAACAGCTTCTGGTAGCGGCTAAATACAATGCCCTGACAACCAGCGCTCGTCTGAAGCAAACGGTTGGAAAGCTTTAAGATTGACAATTGACCATTGATCATTGATCATTGAAAAATAAATATTCTCTCAATGATCAATGGTCAATTGCAATTATCCAATTTTATTAGAACTTGCTCCCAATCCCCGCGCCAACAACATACATACTGCTTGAGTTTGGCGGTCCTTCCCAACCCATGTTAATCATACGAACAATGATTGCTATGCGATCCGAAAACGGGCTTTTGACATATCCTGCGACATCTACAGCAAGCGGATAATATTTGAACTCGCGCTTATCCACGGTTTTGCTCTGAGAGCCGTTTTGTCGTAGAATTAAACTACAGTGACTGACGCCCTGATAGCTGCGCATTGGGTCTTCCCCGCGCTTGTATTGCTGTTCGATTTCCAAAACGGTATCTCTAAAGCGGCCAAACACCCCCGGAAAATGCGATAGTTCGCTATTCGTTCGCTCGATATCATGCTTTTTTAATTTTGGTCGAATGTCTGTACTGTGTTTATCCCATAGCGCATCGATATCGGTAGCCATTGGCATGCGTAAGACTTCGTTAACATAAACCGAGTCGGTAACCAGATTTTGAATGATCAGAACATAGATCTCCTCATCTGCGGCTTCAGGGCCTGTTTTGACAAGATAGGCTAAGTTGTCACTGCGCGACCAGCCGATGATATATAGATTCGCATCGAGATTGGCGTCATACGCTTTGCTTGAGTGCATTGCTAATGGTTTTAGTCCGACTGTTTTTATGGCTGATGCGAGTTCCCGCATCGGCTTTTGTTTGTCTTCCTGGCAATGAAGGCTGGTAAAAAAGAGTAGTCCTATAAGCAGGACTGTGAACTTGGCAGGATTGGTTTTTAGATGCATGATTGTCTCTGTTACGGTTATCGTTGAGCCGCACAATTACGCGGCTTTACTCTGTTGCGTGGTTTACAACCCACGTTACTGTTAGCCTTGCGACTTTACTCTGTTGCGTGGTTTACAACCCACGTTACTGTTAGCCTTGCGACTTTACTCTATTGCGTGGTTTACAACCCACGTTACTGCATTACGATTTGCTTTAGGACATCGTCAGACACGTTTAGCAGACCGTTTTTACGTAGACGCGGCGTTAGTTCACGCCAGCGTTTGTCACCGGCGAAGACGGTCTTGAAAAGCGGTAAGGCTTCGGCTACTTTATTTATGTTGGCCAGCGAAACGGCCGTCCAGTACTTCATTTCCAGATTTTTTGGCATTATATCCATAGCTGATCCATACTCACTTAGAGCAGCAGCTTCGTCGCCGGTTTCAAGAGCGTGATCACCGGCGTTCATGTGCTCATATGCTTTGTGAACCGTAAGCAGGCGTCGCATTTCTTTCAGAGGAGTGGGGTGATCTTCAACGCGTAAATCAACAATGCGATCATTCCATACCTCTCCACTGCTTTCTCCTTTTACAACCAAAATGGCTGCAGATTGTCTGCCGCGAATATCGCCACCTTCTGCTTCTGCTGCTTCCAGAGCCGTCATCATACGCTCAGCCAAAGAACCCGTTGCTTCAACGAAAGCCTTTTCCATCGCTGGCCACACGCTGCTTTTCTCCATTAAATTCGCCTGAACCGAATAGGTTGGCTTGCTGATATGACCTGCGGCATCAATACACTTTGCACCAGTATAGGCTGCGCTTATTCCGCTACTGTTGATCATCGCCAGTTGCCGGTAATCACGCGATTCGTCTGCACCGGTTAGCACCTCAATCGCTTGCTCTGGTGTCGCGCCTGCCTTCATAAGCTCCAGGCCACGCGGGCCAAAAGATGGATTGGTAAATGACTGCGTGCAGACCGCGCCTACACCTGCTTCTGCCCATAAAACGATGCTGCCGACCGAGAACCAATGAGACTGCACGGCACAGCCGATTTCGCCTGTTACTGTATCCACAGCTACAATGGAGTAGGTGTTAGCAAATGGCGTCTTATAGAAAGTTTGTGCTGTTAGTGAGTGCATGCTGAAAAATAGCAAAAAAAATGATAGAATCATCTTCAGTTTCATAGAATTTCCTCGAGGCTGTTGGATAGGCGAATATACGGAATATTCTTAGGATGGCAAAAAGTGGACTTAGAATAAGTCGAGTTGTTTTCTGCGGCGAATCATCTCTCGGTGCAGGATATCGAGCTCTCTTTGGATCTCGCTCATTGAATAGGTTTTGAGAGGTTCCCCGCTATCTGTCAGGCTTACAATTTCGCCGGCGCTTTCAGGGTTTTCATTGAAAACAGCAAGTGCATCCGTGAGGGAATCGACCGTTTTTTCCAGCTGCATCTCTTCACCATTGAATAAAAAAACCTGATATTTACGATCGGACTGTTTGAAAAGAGGCAGGTCGTAGGAAAGCTTTTTCTCTGCCTTTTTGGCGGCGGCTATCGAGTTTGCTTGTACAATAGAATATCCGGAGCGGAGGTGAGTTTCATAATATTCCGGATGTCGTGCGCGGATAGCATCGACCTTCTTTTCAAGATCCTGCTTGTTATCCGCGCTCACGATAAAGGAATTGTCAACTCTTGAAAATGCAAAATATTGTTTCAAGGCGATGACCTGCCGGGTTTAGTTTTGGCTATTACTTCTTGTCTTGATTATTGCTTGGTGCACTTCCCGAGCGTTTTTTGCCGGGTGGGCGACGACGTCGCTTCGAAGAATGACCGGAGCCTTCTTTACGCTGCTTGTTAGAACGGCCCTGTCCATTGGAGCTGGTGCGTCGTTTCGACGGAATCTTATGGATTGGCGGAGGAAGTTCTTTTAGAAGCTCTTCTTCAGGAACGACACAATTCAGCTTGGCGCCAATGAATTCCTCAATTACCGGAATCTGAAAGGAATCTTCTTCACAAGCGAAGCTTATGGATGTTCCCTTCGAGCCGGCGCGACCAGTCCGACCAATACGGTGCACATAATCTTCAGGGTCTATCGGCAGCGTGTAGTTAATAACGAAATTGAGGCCATCTACATGAATTCCGCGACCGGCAACGTCAGTAGCAACGAGTACTTTCAGATCGCCGGATTTAAAGCGGCTAAGGGTTTTCAGACGCTTGGCCTGTGGAACGTCCCCTGAAAGGACACTACAACTAATATCATAGCTTTGCAACATATCTGCCAGCTTGCGAGTATCGTGTCGCCGATTGGAAAAGACGATAACCTGTTCCAACGGTTGGCTGGTGAGAATGTTGTAGAGCAGCATACGTTTTTCTTCCGTTGTAACAATATAGACCACCTGTTCAACAGTGTCTACAGCAACCTGCTCCGGAGCAATTTCGATGGAAACGGCATCTTTAGTCCAGCTACTCGCCAGATCCAGAACGGTTGGTGGTACGGTTGCGCTGAAAAGAAGCGTTTGGCGTTTTGCTTTTGGCGGTGTGCTGCGAATAATGCGTCGCACATCCGGAATGAATCCCATGTCGAGCATGCGATCGGCTTCATCGATAACCATGATTTCAACTTTTCGCAGATCAATATCTTTCTTGCTGTTGAAGTCCAGCAATCGTCCTGGCGTAGCGACGACAATGTCGATTACTTTTCCGTTTAGCTGGTTTTTTTGCTTCTGATAATCCATGCCACCAAAGACGGTCATGATTTTGACCCCGCTGTGCTTTGCAAACTGATTTGCTTCGTCTGCTATCTGCAGAACCAATTCACGGGTAGGTGCCAGTATCAAGGCGCGTGGGGTGCCATATTTGCGTTTCCCGTCTATCCGATTTCGCAAAACGTGGTTTAGAATACTGATCAAAAAAGCCGCTGTCTTACCGGTTCCTGTTTGTGCCTGACCTACAGCGTCTTTTCCAGCAAGCGTACTTGGTAGAATCTCAGCCTGAATTGGCGTACAGTATCCGAAACCGAGGTCAGCAATAGCATGCATGACGTTCTCGGGGAGATCCAGATCGTGAAATCGGGTTTTTCCATCCTGCGGTTCTACTTTAAAGCTGCTGGGATCCCATGGTGGAGCTTTTGGCTTTGGAGGGGTTTTGGGCTTTGGCCTGCTCTTTTTAGGGTGCTGGGTATTTCTTTTCGACTGATGCTGCGTGCTCTTAGACTGGTTCTTGCGCTGTCTTGGCTTGCGTTGTTCAGGTGCTGCTTGTTTCTCTATCGGTTTTTGATCTGGCTTTTGTTGTTCCGAGCCGAACAGCGTTTTTAATCCGCTGCGGATCTTTTTAATAAAACTCATAACTGCGTCTAACCTCTTCCTGTGGTGTTCCATTCGAATGACGCGTACAGCGTAACAGCAGGTGCTAATCCATCCGGGAGTCTATCGCTACCAGTAAATTCTGTCGGTCATCTGTTAATCTCCCACGCGCTTCATCGCGCAACCGCCTGTTCTGGTGTGGAGGATTATAACGTATACGTGTATTAGGAGGCGGTTTAATCCAAGGACAAAATACGACTTCATTGGGCACAATGCAACCAATGTCTCTATTGAGGGGCCACGGCAATGGGAGGTGAAATAAAGACAGGAAACAAAAGTGCGGCGTGTTTTCCACGTCGCACTTGTATGTTATAGGGCGTTTTTTTAGCGTTTTTTACACCACGACAACGTTTTGCGCCTGCGGTCCCTTGTCTGTTACGTTCAGGGTATATTCTACCTGCTGGCCTTCCTCGAGGGAACGAAATCCGTCTGCCGTAATGGATGTGTAGTGTACGAAAATATCATCTCCTTGCTCACCGGGGATAATAAAACCAAAACCTTTTGCTGCATTAAACCACTTTACTGTACCTACGACTCGATCATTCATGATGGAACTATCTCCTTTTTATAATGACTAAAAAATTATTTAAGCCCGAAGGCCATGTGAAAACTATTTCAAAACTTCCAATAATAATCCCGATCTTTCTCGCTGAGAGAAGGACTCTGGCAAAGCTGATAGAAATGGATCAGCGAATGTTCCAGGGAATGAGTGGCTGAAAGATATTCAGTCTGTAATACGAGAATTATGATCGGAGAGCAATACTTACAGTTGCAATTAGTGAAGAAAGAGGGGCATGCTATACGAAATGAATCACGATCTGCGTTGGAGAAATTTTAAAAATGATAGAGCCGTGCAATTTCAAAAAGGTTGAGGTACGCAATTGTTAAATGTTAGAGCCGCACAATTGTGCGGCTCTAACATTTTTAATGCAGCTTTCCGATGGCTTTGTCCAGATTGGAAATGATGATTTCTACTTCTTCCAGCTTGGCCGTTCCAACCGAAAGGCGATACCACGGTGACGACTCTGAAGCGCCAAAATAGGCAAACGGCACCAGGCCGACATGCGCTTCATCCAGGATGTAGCGATGGACTTCCTTGTTGGTATGCAAAACGGTTCCATCAGATGTTTTCATACCGGTAAGATCCATTTTTACCGTAAGATACATTGCCGCCTGAGGTTCAATAGCATCTACATTGTAGCCTTTGGCTTTTAATGCGGTAAATCCTTTATAAAAACCAACCAGTCGTTTCTCCAGCTCGCCGCGAAAACGATTTAAATACTCTTCTACTGCGGGAATGTCTGCGAGGAAGTTACCGCAAGCTACCTGCCCGGCTCGTGGAGCCCAAGCCCCCATGTGCGCAACAACGGAGCGCATTTTTGCCATAATCGGTTGCGGACCATACCCCCAGCCAAGACGTAGTCCGGTGCCGGCAAATGCTTTGGAAGCACCATCCACAAAAACGCAATAGTCGCGCATTTCCGGGCGGAGCGTAACCGCGTTGTAGTGCTTCGTACTGCCATAAGACAGTGGCCAGTAAATTTGATCCATCATAACATAGAGCGGCTTTTGGTTTGGTCCGCGACGCTTGTTTTCAGTCAAAACCATATCGCAAATGGCCTCCAGGCGCTCCTTGCTAAGAACCGTACCGGTTGGATTTAGTGGAGAGCAAAGAGCAAGCAAGACAGCATCTTTTATGTGTGGCTCAAGGGCTTCAACAGTTGGCATAAAGAAATTGTCTGCATCTGTTTCAAGAACAACCCCTTCTGCTTCCGTGAGATAGGTGTAATGATCATTATTCCAAGAGGGTGCCGGATAGATTACTTTTTCACCATGATCTACGATAGATAAATATGCTGCATAGATTAATGGTCTGCCACCGCTGGCAACCAGGATATCTGCCGGGTCGAAGTGCATATCTCCAAAATGCGCGAGGTAACCACTGATGGCCTTACGTAAATTTGCCACGCCGATCGCGCCGGGATAATTGGTTTCACCATCATTATAGGCCTGAATAATCGCATCGCGAAGCTTCTCAGGTATCGGAAAGACTTTCGGGTTAAAGTCGCCAATTGTCAGATTGTAAAACGTTTCTCCACGTGCAATCTTTTCATTTATCTCCGCAGCAAGAGTGATAATCGGTGATGTTTCAATTCGCTGAGCGAGTTTCGACAGAATCATAGTTTGTTTCTCCCGGTTCGGACTGGTTTGTTGTTGCCGAAAGTTACTTAAAAGATTATATCGAAAAAAGAGAGAAGAAAATTGAGAAACGTTCTGAAATAAAATATCGCTGCTTCCCGGCTCATTCAATTGGATTTGGAATTGGAATAGCCTGGCTGATGATTTAGTTTGTAATGACTATAATGAAATGGAGAATAAAATGATTATCGTAACCGGTGGTGCCGGGTTTATCGGAAGTAATTTAGTGCGTGAACTGAATGCCCGCGGCATAGATGATATTCTTATTGTAGACAGCCTGAAGCGTGGCGAAAAGCATCTGAATTTAAACAGTCTTGAATATCGTGACTTTGTGGATTATAACGACTTTCTACAGCGCATCGCAGAGTATGCCCCCAATAAAATACAAGCTATTCTTCATCAGGGTGCCTGCACCGATACTATGGAGTATGATGGGCAATATATGATGCGCGTGAATTACGAATACAGCAAGACGCTACTTCACTACGCAATGCGACATTCTATTCGTCTGATTTATGCTTCCTCTGCTTCTGTTTATGGTAATGGTGATGATGGTTTTGTAGAAGAGCGACATCGTGAATATCCACTTAATGTGTATGCCTATTCGAAGTTTCAGTTCGATCAGTATCTGCGCAGAATGATAGACGAAGCGGATTCTCAAATTGTAGGTTTACGCTACTTTAATGTATATGGGCCGCAGGAAAATCATAAAGAACGTATGGCTTCGGTGATTTTTCAGTTCCACAATCAGCTGATGGAAAATTCCGAGATCAAGCTATTTGAAGGCAGCGGCGATTTTCGACGAGACTTTATATATGTCGGTGATGTTGTGAAGGTAAACCTTCACTTTCTGGATAATCCCGACGTTAGCGGAATTTATAATTGTGGTACCGGAACAGCCGAGAGCTTCTTAAAGATTGCAGAAATTATGCAGGACTGTTATGAGGGCTCTACAATGAGCTATGTGCCGTTTCCAGAGACGTTAAAAGGCAAATATCAGGCTTTTACGCAGGCGGATACCACAAGTCTGCGATCTTCCGGGTTCAATAGCGATTTCACCAGTCTGGATGATGGTGTGCGTTCCTACGTGGACGTGCTAAAGAAAACCGGTGGATACTGGCGGTAAAATGACTCGATCCGCAAGTATTGCGGATCTACGGGATGTTTAATTTACATGAAAATTTCTGCACAATTGATGAACGATTGGCGCACTGTTCTCGCTGATGAACTTGCCCGCCCTTATATTCTTGAACTGGAAGAATTTGTTGCATTCGAGCGATTGCATTACGACGTTTTTCCACCGGAAAAAAATGTGTTTGGCGCTTTCAACGCATGTGCCTTTGATGATGTACGCGTTGTTATTCTCGGGCAAGATCCTTATCACGGCCCAAACCAGGCGCATGGACTATCCTTCTCTGTAAATGATGGGATAAAGCACCCTCCTTCTCTCCGAAATATCTTTAAAGAAATTGAGCAAAATTTGGGGCTGTCGGCACCAGAGTCGGGGAATTTGACTCGTTGGGCAGAACAGGGGGTATTGCTGTTGAATTCTGTGCTAACGGTTCGTGCAAATGAGGCCGCGTCACACAAGAAGCACGGTTGGGAGACATTTACCGATACTGTAATCAGAGAATTGTCAGAGCGTCGTGAAAATCTGGTTTTCATGCTTTGGGGAAACTACGCGAAGAAAAAAGGACGCATAATTAATCGCGGCAAACATGTGGTATTAGAATCCGGACACCCATCGCCGCTGTCGGTGCGTTATTTTCGGGGCTGTGGTCATTTTAGCCGGGTGAATGAATTTTTGCGGGAAAAAGAATTGCCTGAAATTGTATGGTAACGTTGTAAAACGGTAGCGACGCAATGTATTGCGTCGCTACCGTTTACATTTACCATTCTACTAATTATCTAACCGGGTATGGCGGAATCTGCGGAACGGTCTTACGCTTCGTCTTCAGGTCATTCAGAACTTCAGAGATCGCACGACTCAGCTGCTGATCTTCACCTGCAAATTCCTTTGCGGGATCATTATCTACCACGATATCCGGCGTTACGCCGATATTCTCAATAATCCATTTCTTTCCTGCCAGATCATAACGTGAAAATTCCGGCTTATTCATGGAGCCGCCATCGACATAGGGTAGCGAACCGCGAATTCCGACAACGCCTCCCCAGCTACGCTTACCAATTAGCTTGCCAAGTTTGTGATGCTTGAATCTCCAGGCAAAGAGGTCGCCATCTGACGCAGAAAACTCATTTACCAGGCAAACCATCGGTCCCCACATTACGTCACCGGGGTTGACATCCGCATCAACATTACGAGACATTGTTATCATAACGACTTCACGTCTCAGGCGTTCAATAAGCATTGGTGATACGTTTCCGCCACCATTACCGCGAACATCGATAATCAGCGCCTTCTTGCGCATCTGCGGATAGAAATGCTTCACGAATTCATTCAGTCCATTCGGGCCCATATCAGGAACGTGAATGTAGCCAACTTCGCCATTTGTTGCTTTGCTGACCTTATCAATATTATCCTGAACCCAATTGTAATAATACAATCCAGACTCATCGGCAATCGGCTTAACCGTTACTTCACGGCTTCCGGCAGTAGATGCTTTGCCGTTTACTGTTAGAACAACCTGCTTGCCAACCGTGTTTACCAATGCCGCAAACATGTTCTTCATGTCCTTGGTCGATTCGCCGTTGACGGCCACAATATATTCACCTTCGCTTACATTTACGCCCAGATCACGCAATGGTGAACGGCGACGTTGCCCCCAGTTCTCACCATCGAGAATGCGGTCAATTTTGAAGTAACCCGAGCTGTGCTTACTAACTTCAGCACCGAGCAACCCAGTGCGAACGCGCTTCGGAGAAGGGCGATCACCGCCACCAACATACGCGTGTCCAACATTCAGCTCGCCGATCAACTCGCCCAAAATATAGGTGAGATCGTTGCGATGATTTACGTGCGCGACAAGAGGTTCGTATTTCTTCTTCATTGCATTCCAGTTAACGCCGTGCATGTTGGGTGCATAGAAAAAGTCTCGCATTTGTCGCCAGCCTTCAGCATAGATCTGATTCCATTCGGCGCGACGGTTTTGCATCATTTCCATATCACCGAGCTTCAAAGGATCTTTTAGTTTAATCGGGCCTTTCGGCAGATCAATAATACCATATTTATTGCCATCGCTTACCAGCATCTTTTTGCTGTCGGCAGATATTTCATAGCCATTATAGTTTCCAAGCTCAGTTTCTTTTTCCTCACCGAGATCGTACATCATCAGTTTGGTTTTATCGTCGCTAAAGCCACGGCGTGTATAATACACCTTGCCGCCTACCAGCGAAATGTTGCCATAGTTTGATGCGTCGATGTCCAGGCCAACTACGCGATCTTGCAAGCCATCGAGATCCAGCTTTACAGATACTTTGCTGTCGTCAGACTTTTTCTTGTCATCTTTCTTTTTGTCGTCCTTTTTGGAAGATTTCTTCTCTTCCTTAATGCTTACTTCATCGCTCTTTGGCTTGAAAGGCGAATCGGTGCCTTTCGATAGGGCAACCATGTAGATGCGTTCCATGTCGCGATAGGCATGATTCCACTCGGTGCTGCTGTAGATCGGATTGAAGTCACGTCCGGAAGCAAAGAGAAGCCACTTGCCGTCTGCACTGAAATTCGAGCTGTTGGAATCGTACCAGCCTTCGGTAACCGCATGGCTCTTTTTGGTTGCAAGCGAGTAGATGTAAACTTTGCGCATACCCTGTTTTTCAAACTTTGTATAGGTGATAAACTTTCCATCGGGAGACCAAGCGTACTGAGAGATTTCCCAGGCTTCGCCTTTTGCTACTTCGGTAATCTTACCCGAAGAAACATCTGCATAGCGCAAGCGCAGCTTTTTATCTCCGAAGAGCAACTTTTTGCTGTCCGGGGACCAGTACGGCTGGTAGTAATACGTGTCTGCGCCCTTTGTAACCTGGCGAGCTTTTCCTTTACCGTCCTGTGGGGAAACCCAAAGCTCGAATTCGCCGGTAGCGTCGGAGATATAAGAAATCCATTTGCCGTCTGGGGACCACTTTGAGTTACGTTCATGTGCGCCGGAGGATTGTGTAATGTTGCGAGTTGGGCCTTCTTTTGCGGGTACGGTGAATACTTCACCATGAGCACCAAACAGTGCGCGCTTTCCATCCGGTGAGATTTCGTAATTGCTAACTTCACTGGCTAACTCACGAACGCCACCGCGACTGGCATTGAAATCCTGTAGAATGCGGATCGAAACTTTTTTATGCGTCTGCGTCTTCAGATCGAAGCTGTGAATATAGCCTGCCTGCTCAAATACAATCGCATCTGGTCCTACAGAAGGAAACTTGATGTCGAAATCTGTGAACTTGGTATGCTGCGTGGTTTGCTTTGTTTTCAGATCGTAAGAATACAGGTTCATGCGCATGGCGCCATTTGATTCACGGTCGGATATGAAATACACCTTATCACCGGCCCACATTGGAATAATATCCTGTGCCGGATTATCGGTGATGTTTTCTGTCTTCTTTGTCTTGAAGTCATAAATCCAAACGTCATCAGCCATCCCACCACGGTAGCGCTTCCAGGTACGGAACTCGCGAAAGACGCGGTTATAGGCCATCTTGCTGTCGTCTGCGGAGAAGGAGCAGAATCCACCACGCGGCACTTCTATCTGCGCAGGCATATCACCGTTGGTATTAACGGAGTATAGTGATCCGATAAAGCTGTTAAATGAGCGCATGCGAGAGCGAAAAACGACTTCGTTTGACGTATTCTTCCACGACATAACGATGTTGTTGGGTCCCATACGATCGGCAATATCGTCGCGATTGAGCGTTGCAGTATAGGTAAGGCGTTTTGGAATGCCGCCTTCTTCGCCTATGGTAAAGACTTCCGTATTACCGTCGTACTGTCCGGTAAAGGCGATGGTTTTGCCATCTGCCGAGAAGCGCGGGAACATTTCGTAGCCATCGTGGCTGGTTAATTGACGGGCGACGCCGCCGGATTTTGCTACGGTATAGAGATCACCTGCATAGGAAAAGACAATCTGCTTGCCGTTAGTGGTTGGGAAGCGCAGCAGACGCGCTTCCTGTGCCGTAATGCTGGATAGAAAAAGACCCAGTAAAAGCAGCACAAGAACGTTGCGATAACTCATAAAAGTCTCCGAAATAACGGGTTAGGGGATTATGTATATTGATGAAAAAGAAGTTGTTTCTTGTTAGACGCTAATTATCCCAGTATAGTTGACAAGAATATACGATTTTTTGACCAAGAGGTTACAGGAAAATGAAAAGACATGAAAAGTGAAAAGATGTGAATAAGGCAATAAGGCAATAAGGCAATAAGGCAATAAGGCAATTTAAAGTTGTTCTGTGACTGTTGCCTAAAAAGAAAGGAGTATCGAATATGAATAAAGAGCATTTTCGCAAATTGGAGCGGATGTATCTGGAAGCCAATATTCAGAAGGAACTCTATGAAAGCACAACTATCAAAATTGAACATAAGCGAACAGAAATTGGCATGATGGTCTCGGATAAATACTTTCATGCATTAAACGGGATGCATGGCTCCGTGTATTTTAAGTTACTTGATGATGCTGCTTTTTTTGCGGTGAACTCTGTTATCTCTGATGTCTGTGTACTAACGACGTCGTTCAATATTAATCTGGTGCGTCCAGTTGGATTGGGCAAAATCCACGCAGTTGGCGAACTGAGATTTCAATCCAGAAATTTATTCGTTGCAGAAGCTCAATTGTTTAATGAGGCGGGGAAAGAAGTAGCGTTCGGAACAGGGCATTTTGCAAAAAGTAAAGTTGTTTTGTCAGAAGAGATAGGTTATACATAATGTTCAAAGTTCAAAGTTCAAAGTTCAAAGCCTACCTGGCATTGAAGCAGTAAGTGAAGTGCAAATACTTTCATACAAGAATACCTTTGAACCTTGAACTTTGAATCCTGAACATTCTTTTAGAGACTCTGCAGCCAATCTTCATAAAATCGCCGCTGCTCGTCAACTGTGGCTGGTTCCACATCCAAACCAGAGTCGAAAATAGATACCAGTCTCTCGGCCGGGTAACCCATCTTCATTTGGTAGGCCTGTCTGCCAGCGCTGGACTGGCGCGACATCTGCGATGGATAGATATTTTTGCTGGCCCCATAGCAGTGCAGTAGATAGCCGTCCGGCTCGAGGTGGATGCGCACGACGACCATTGCGTCAAAAAAGTCTTCCGCGGTACCGCTATGAATCTTACCGCGATGAAATAATTCTACGGTACACTCATCACCATTTTGTGTAACTTCCATTTCGCACGATTCTGTGCGCCCTTTGGCATCAATGACATCGATATGATAATTCCGTTCAGTCATTACTATGCTCCTGTTTACTTTAATAGTATACTATGTCGGGGGACATGGGTTTCTTTCAGATCTTCATTGGGGCAGTGATGAGGGTCTGGAAATATACGTTAACTTTATTGCGATATCAAAAGATAGAATGATGAATTTAAACGAGTTTCAATCACAACATAGTTCGTTTCACATATTATACCGTGATGACCATTACATTGCCATTGAAAAGCCAGCCGCAATTCATGTGCACCCAACGTCCCTTTCTCCACGTGAAACCAGTTGCATGCAGATACTGCGAAATCAGATTGACCAGTGGGTTTATACGGTTCATCGTTTAGATCGTGCTACATCAGGGGTGTTGATATTTGCTTTGTCCTCTGAGGCCGCGAAACGACTGCATGCGCTTTTTGTTGAAAGAAAGATAAAAAAACGCTATCTGGCTGTAGTACGTGGCTGGCTTGCTGAACCAGGTGGAGTAATTGATTATCCGCTGCGAGAAAGTGATACGCACGAGCTGCAGGAAGCGCAAACGGCCTATCAGGTTTTGGATACTATTGAGTTTCAAATTCCGATTAGCAAGTTTCCTACCGCACGTTTTTCACTCGTGGAGGCTCTGCCGCATACCGGTCGTAATAATCAAATCCGTAAACACTTTGCCCATCTGCGTCATCCGATTATCGGTGACACCAATTATGGGGATGGAAAGCAAAATCGTTTTTTTCGAGAACATCTGAATTTACATCGTCTCATGCTTATGGCTACGCATCTTCAGTTTCAGCATCCGTTTACCGGTGAGGAGATTCGATTAACCTCAAATATGCCGGAAGAGCTGCGTTTGGGTTTTGAAGAGATTGGCTGGAGTACGGACTTTTATAGGTAGCAGGTCGCGGTGAAAAATAGTGAGAATAAGCAGTGAGAAAGAAAATGATGATTTGCGTCAGACTGAGCCCTCGGCTTCGCTAAGGATAGACTCCGTCGAAGTCAGAGCGAAAGGTGAGACGCGGTGAGAAACAGGCAATGAGGCGGTTATGATAGTAATTGCCAGAAGGGGCGATATGTAACTTATCTAAGCAACAAAAAATGCCCGACTGATGTAAATATGGTGTAAAGCCCAGGAGCTTGTAATGAAAAAGATTGTCGTTTATAGAATTTGCATCGTTTTACTGACCGTTTGTCTTGTCGGGTGTGGAGGGCAAGAACCCTCCGTGCGAACCATCGAGCTGCCGAAAAAAGATTTGATTCCAGAGGGGACCGCATTTAACGAAACAACAAATTCAATCTACGTTGGATCTATTTATCGGCAAAAAATAATTGAGATTACCATCGACGGTGAGGTGCGGGATTTGCTCGGACAAGACTTGTTCGGAGAGCTGAGTCCGGTGGGCATAGAATTTGATGACTCGAATCATACTCTCTGGATAAATATGGCCTTGTCCCCGGTTGTAAATCAAACATTAGCCGAGGAATGGAAAACCGGGCTAATGGCCTATGATATAAAAAAGAAAGTTAGCTGGCACTATTTGTTGGAAGATAGTCTGCCCAGTTTCTTTAATGATTTGACCGTTTTGCCGAACGGAGACGTTATTATTACGGAAACGGCCAATGCTCGCCTGTTTCGCTTCGATGCGACTATTCAAAAATTACAGCTGTACGCTAATCTGGAAGAAACTAATTTCCCGAACGGTATTACCTATCATGAGCCGAGTAGGAATCTGTTTGTTTCGACGAATCAGGGTATTGTTAAAATTGATATGGTTTCCAAAGAGCAGACTTTATTAAACGTCGCCGATGGAATTAATGCCACAGTCATCGATGGACTATCACTGCACGAGAATTATTTTATTGGCCACCAAAGCAGTAAGATTACGAGGTTTTATGTTGATAAAAGCTTTACAACACTCACCGAAAGCGATGTATTTGATAGCGGCCCCGAGTTTGATTCCAGCACGACCGGCGAAGTTGGAGACGGCTTCTATCACTATATTGTTAACTCGCAAATTCGCAGCGGCGTAGAAAATAAACGCATTAAACCGCTGGATAGTCTGGAAACAATTCTTATCAGAAGCAAGCTGCTCGCATCTGATAAGAAATAAACAGAGGTGCTGTCATGAACCATGATGCTATTATCAATCAGCTGTTTGAGGCCTTTAAAGATATTCGGTATGTTAGTATTTATCAAAACAAGCAGCTTACCTATACGCAGAGAGAGGCAGAGTTGGAAGGTGCTTCCTCGGGTGATACGGATCGGTTTGAAGAATTATTGGTGAATCCAACCTTGCTAAAGCTGGCTGGGCAGAGAGGAGATATCGACTGTGGTGGTCTCGATTATATGATTATTTCATACGGCAATTTTTTTCAGCTGGTAAAATCTATCGAAGGTGGCCATCTTTCGATAGCACTTGAAAAAGGTGCGGATATAAGCAGTCTACCCGGGAATATTCTGAGTTATGTCGCTTCCAACTTCAAGACATTGCGCTTTTAAAATGACGCGTTTTGAAAAGGTCTTTCTTGAATCGAAGCTGATTCTAACCGAAGGTGCTTTGGTTGAGCGATTAAAATCTGAGTTTAATCTGGAAATGAATCAACATCTGAATCATGCCGGATTGATTTATGATAACCCTGAGCCACTTGAGATACTTTATCGTCAATACATCGATATTGCGGTGCAGCATTCCCTTCCAATTATGATAATGACGCCGACGAGACGAGTGAATAGTGAGTCGCTTGCGCGATCGGTGCATAGAATCAAAAATGTTCTTTCAGACTCAGCAGATTTTTTACATGACATCCGCGCCAGCTATTCAAACCACTCGCAAAACATCATGAATGGTGGACTATTGGGTTGTAAGGGTGACGCCTACAGCGGCGAGAAGATATTAGATGCAAATGCTGCATACGATTTTCACAGGATGCAGACAAAACAGTTTGAGAGCACAAAGGTTGATTTTCTATTTGCCGGAATTATGCCGGAAATAAATGAAGCACTGGGAATGGCGCGAGCTATGGCTGAAACGAACATCCCATTTATTATCAGCTTCATGCTGCACAAGAATGGTTGTCTGCTGGATGGCACCTTGCTGGCAGACGCTATAAAAACTATTGATGAGCAGATAGCGCCGAAACCAATTTGTTATATGACCAACTGTATTCATCCCACCAATTTGAAGCAGGCTTTTTTCAATGAGAAAAATCATACTCGGACGGAACTCAAGCGCTTTAGTGGTGTCCAGGCGAACGCATCCATTTTGAGCCCGGAAGAACTGAATAATTGCTCGGTTCTCCATCAGGATGATTTTGATAACCTTGTCGATGAAATGCGCGTGCTAAAAGAGCAGTTTGGCCTAAAAATCATCGGCGGTTGTTGTGGAACTGATGAGCAGTTAATCGCGGACCTCGCCAATAAGCTAAAAACGTAGTCTAAAATGATACACTGAGTAACACATCTGATTTTTTAAATTCCAACTATTTTGAAGTTTTTTTGTCATTACTGTGATTCTTACGAAGGCTCTGCGAATAATAGAGAGAAAGTAAAATTACAAAGAGAGATGACATATGTTTAAATTACGTAAAATGCTACTGATTAGCTTGTTTGCCGGTTTAGTCTATTTATTTTTAGCATTCAGTCTTGTTTATTTATCTGAACCCTCCTTCGAAGAGCCTTTACAAATGAGCCCGGAAGAGCTGCAGTCGACAGGCTTAAATTTCGAACAGAATTACTCTTATACGACGAGGCAGTTCTCTACCCGAGATGGCATTAAGCTGTCTGCAAATTGTTTCGAAGTCGATTCTGATATTACAATTCTTTTAGTTCACGGGATTTTAGCTACCAGCTTTCAGTTGAATACGACGAGCGGTTTGTTGCGAGAGGCTGCAAATGCAAATGTTATAGCATTGAATTTACGCGGCCACGGTCAATCGGAAGGAGCGCCTGGTAATCTCGATTATGTTGATCAATATGTTGACGATATAAACGATGTTGTGGAGATTATCAGAAATCGCGACCCGCGGCAGAAAGTTATTTTGGCAGGGCATTCGATGGGAGGCGGGATCGCAATGCGGTATGTGTTAAAGGCGGGCGTAACAGATGTGGACGGCTATCTGTTATATGCCCCCGCACTTGGTTGGGAAGCTCCTACTACTCGCAAAGAAGGCTCTTCTGATAGTGAAGAGTTTGCGAAATTGCACCTTGCAAGGTTTATCGGGCTTACTTTACTAAATTCTGTCGGAATTACATTCTTGTCTGATAAGGACGTGCTGTTTTTTAACTTACCGGAAGGCTCTCCGTTAAGAACTTACTCGTATACAAGTTTGGTTAGCATGTCTCCGGAAGACGCGGCAAAAGCGTTTCAGGCTGTGGATAAGCCGTTGCTGGTGATCGTCGGTGAAAATGATGAGATGTTTTATGCTGATCGTTTCGAGCCACTTGTCCGACAAAATAGCGATGGCTTGGTTCACGTAATTAAGGAAGCCAATCATAATTCGATTCATTATGACGTTCGGTCTTTAGCAGTTGTGAACAGTTGGTTATCTGAAAAAAGCAGCGAATAGCGATATTCCAATGAAAAAAAGTAAAGAGGAATTCCTTGGTATTCTGGAAGCTAACCGAGGAATTATTTTCAAAATCTGCAATAGTTACTGTTCAGATTCGGAGGATCGCAAAGATCTTGTACAAGATGTTATTGTTCAGCTTTGGAGAAGCTTTGACAAGTATGATGAGCAGTATAAGATTACAACGTGGATGTACCGAATTGCCTTGAATGTGGCAATTTCTTCAAGTCGTAAATCCGCAACGCGCAACAAATATGCAACACAAATAGATCATGAATTTGTTTTTATCTCTGATTACGACGATTCCGATCAATCCGAAGATCTTATCTTGCTTCGGGGGTTTATTAATCAGCTTGATGACATGAATAAAGCACTTATGGTGCTGTACCTGGATGGGAATAGTTATGATGAGATGGCATCTATACTCAACATTTCCTCCAGTAGCGTTGGTACAAAGCTGGCAAGAATTAAACAACAATTACGACAACAATTTGAGAACCTGGAAGATTAATGGACTTGGATAACTTAAAACAGGCGTGGCAAAAGCAGGAAAAACAGCTCCAGAATAGCTGGAAGCTAAACCTGGAATTATTGCGGACAATTAATCTGGATAAGGCGAAGTCGAGGATGGATAGCCTTACTCGGATTACAGCGATAACACTTGTTTTCTACCTTGGCAGTGCGTTGTTGTTTGCTTTCTTCGCGGTTCAAAATATAGGCAAGATGCAGTTTGTTCTCTCTGGTGGGTTGCTAGCCTTTTGGGCAAGTCTTATTGCAAGTGGTTCGATGCGACAGCTTGGTCTAATCGCCCAAATAGACTATTCAGAGCCAATTCCGGTATTACAAAAAAAGCTTGAGACGTTAAAACTTGTTATCTTGAGGTACCTGCGACTAGGCGTATGGATTTTACCATTTTATATGGCGTTTGTTGTTATTGGATTTAAGGTATTGCTCGGAATCGATATAATTGCGTTCGGTGATACAAAATGGTTGATCGTTCAGGCTATGTTAAGTATTGCCTTTATACCATTAACAATTTGGCTTTATAAAAAGCTGAGTCCGGAAAACATAAATAAGGAGTGGGTGAATACGCTCCTAAAAGGTGCGGGTAGCCAAATATCCGACGCGCTGGAGTGTATCAAAAAAATTGAGCAATTTGAGGAAAATTAGTTTTCCTCATTTCCTCATGTAATCATTTAATCTTCTTTATCCCTTTTATCCATGTTGCAAAATGCCGCTACCTTTCGGCAGCGGCACTCGCATGTTCCCGATGTTTACCAGAGGAGTGGTATTTTATGGGTCTCCCAACTAATTCCATAGACCTTATGGCGTCTTTAAACCGCTGAAATAAAACTGATGAGGATCTTATGGCATCCTCAGACCGCTGAGAGCTGTGTTGCAAAGAGCACTCCAATGGCGGAGATGATAAACAACATCAGCTTGATTTTTTGCTTCTCACTCATAACGTCTCTCCCAACTCCGGAAGATTCATGTCAATGCTTCTTCATCGTTTGCCTTAATTATATCAAATGGCTTGCCAATTCCAGTTCGCTTGCTTTCAAGTGTTTGTTTTGAAAAGGTTTGCCTTGTTTTTGTGTTGTACCAAATAGTAAGTAATTGTTAACAAAGTTATCAGTTAGCTGTTAAGCTAATAAGCAAAATGGGCGACGATAGAGACATCTGTCTGGTAGAATGTGTCTTGACTCTGCCGGCTTTTTCAGCGAAATTAAGCTGCTTATTGCTTTAAAGGAGAAAAGATGGAGCGTTTTCGCGCATTTATCCGAACCTCATTGTTGGGTGGTATTGTCGTTGTGTTACCGGCGGTGCTCTTGCTAATTATTTTCAATTGGTTGTTTGATATTGTTACCGATATGATTCAACCCTTTACCAATCTGGTTCGAGCTAATTATGAAGTACCGGAGTTCTTTGCTGATGTAATGGTAATGGGAATTATTCTGGCCAGCTGCTTCCTGATTGGAGTCACCGTTAAGACCAAGGTGGGTAACTTTATTCATCAGTCGCTAGAGAACAAGATTCTACGAATTGCTCCCGGTTATACCATGATCAAAGAGACCGTTATGCATCTGTTTGGCGGAAAGCAATCGCCATTCTCGTCCGTTGCTCTGGTAAAAATCTTTGATAACGACACCTTAATGACCGCATTCGTTACTGATCGCACTGAGGCCAGCGTTACAGTTTTTGTGCCCACGGGTCCCAATCCGACCTCCGGTCTTATTTATCATCTAAAGCCGGATAATGTTTATCCGGTAGATGTACCGGTTGAACTGGCTATGCGCAGCATTATCAGCTGTGGTGCCGGATCGCATGAGATGGTAGAGAAGCTGGATGCCGAGGCGGTATATCCAGTGAACGGTGAACAGGCAACGGTGAACGGTGAACGGTGAACGGTGAACAGGCAACGGACGATACACCGCTCACCGCTTGCCTTTTTAATCTATTCCTGCTATCTTCCCCAAAAAGGTGACGCATCTTGTCCGAAAAGCCCGGCTTCTCAATCCGCGCGGCGATTATCGCTGTTTTTCTCTCCATATTTTTATTAGCAAGCTCAACATATATCGCAATTCAGCTGGGTGCGCTTCCCTGGCCGATAATTTTTTCAGTCATTGTTTCTGGCGGACTGCTAAAGGCTTTTCAGCGTAAAGGCGGAGTAGATGTAAATGAGATAAATGTGGCGCAGGCTGGAAGTAGTATCGGTGGGCTCGTCGCAGCAGGACTTGCATTTACAATTCCCGGAATATTGTATCTGAATCAGGAAAAGGGCATGGATATTCCCTGGCCCAATCCATGGTTACTTGCTTTGCTAACGGCAGCTGCAGGCGTGTTGGGCATTTTACTCTCCATGCCGTTGAAGCGCACATTTATCGATGAAGAAGAGTTACCCTATCCCGCCGGAACTGCGGGCGCCGAGTTATTGCGTCTGGGAAAAACAGGGGGGAGTCGGTTGTCGTTAATCGTTTGCGTTGGTGCAGCTGCGGCAATCTTTGCTCTGCTGCGCGGCAACTATTTTGCTGCCGGATTTACCTTTACTTCACTTGCTGCAATTGGAATCTATCTCACGCTGGTGCCGTTGCCACTGGCGATTGGAAGTGGATACATCCTTGGTCCACGTGCCGGGCTATCCTGGTTTGCCGGGGCGATTATCGGCTGGATCTTACTAATGCCCTACCTTACCAGTATTGAAATGCCTTTTGAGAATGCGCGCGCGCTTACCCAAAACCTGGGAATGGGAATTGTTCTCGGTTCCGGAATCGGTTTTTTTGCCGGATACGTGGTGCCGCGATTCAAAACGATTTTTAGCAATATCTTCGATTCGCGTAGCGGATTTATGAGGCTGCTACCACTCATCCTGATAATATCCTTGGGAAGCCTTTGGTTATTGGGAGTACCGTGGGTCGCCTCCATTTTAACTGTTGCCGGTGTATGGATCATGGTTGCGGTTGCTGCAAGAATGACAGGTGAAACAAATATTAACCCGCTCGAGCAGTTCGGTATCTTTATTGGACTGGTCATCGCGCTGCTGTATCAGCTTGGGAACAGCGAGATTGGTGTTTATGCCTCGTTCATGATTGTCACATTTGTAAGCGTTGCCTGTGCTATTGCCGGGGATGCCGGACATGACTATAAATCTGCCAAGATTATTGGTACGCGCTTTAAAGATATTATTAAGGTGGATTTGATTGCTGTTTTAGCGGCGTCGATTGCAGCACCATTTATTTTTGAAACCATCCGGTTGGGATCAGCAGATCTTTTGTTTACACCTGCTCTTCCGGCACCTCAAGCTCAACTTGTTGCCAGCAGCATTTTCGGATTTGAATACCCAATTGCATTTATGATCGGATTCTTCATTGCATTTATCGCCGAGATAATAAATATATTTTTGCCTGAAAACCTGCGTGGTAAAGTCATGGTTATGCCAGCGGGAATTGGTTTGTTTCTAGGTCTGGGTTTGGCAATCCCGATTGCGCTTGGAGCACTCATCCGCATGTACATCGATAACCATCATGCAAAGCATTACCTTGCCGGATTGCTAATCGCCGCTGGTATTATGGGCGGAGAAGGCATTGCGGGTTTTGGTAATGGCGCACTAACTGTTTTGCTCTCGCGACTAAACATTCCGGCTGACTATGGCCTTTGGGGACTGATGACGGTGTTTATTGTAACGATGTTGTTGGGTTTGGTGCTGTATCGCCGTACGGCAATGATGGATGATTGATGAATAAAATACACTCATAAATCATCCATCATAATTCATCAATTGAATCTCTTGTTATCGCTTATTCCCTTTCCTAAATTGATGATCCTTAAAACGAATTCCGTGTCTGTAGTTAATAAGATTAAATCTGTGGTTGCTTGAATATGTCCTCCTCTATCGATGCCTCAAGAGTCGTACCGCGATCACAGATGTTGCTTATTGGTGCCGGAATTCTACTGACGATGCTTCCGGTTACGTTAATTGTAACCGTCCTCAAGGAACTCATCAGCCTGCGCTTTTCCGTAAGTCTGTTCTGGGCTCACGCCTTTATGTCTACCAGTCTTTTTGGTGCCATTTTATTTGCCCCATTTGCCGGCATGATTGTCGATTATATGCCCAGCCGACGTTCGGTAATCATAGTTGCCCTTGTTTTAAATGCAGTCTGCTTTTTTATCATGTGGCAAACGACATCCTTTGAAGTTATGCTGACGGCACGTTTTGTTGAAGGTGCCGCGCATATTACGGCGCTTACCGCCTGGATGGCGTCCGGAGCCTCGCTTGGAGATTCATCTAGATCCGGTAGGATTATGGGTGCGCTGGGCGGACTGTTGATTCTGGGCATTACGATAGGTGTACCGCTCGGCGGGATTATCGCAAAATCTGAGCCGTCGAATGTACTTTGGAGTGCAGGAGTTATTTCGCTTGTTGCAGCGTTTGTTGCAATTGGCGTAAGCAGCCAGAAAAGCAATTCTGAGCCTACAGCATTTCGCGATTATCTTAAAATGTTGCAGCAGACGCCTTGGTTGCTATTACCCTATGCCTACACGTTCATCGATCGCCTGTGTATTGGAATTGTTATCTCGTCGGTAACGCTTTACATGAGCGAAGTGCTAAATATGGATCCGGCAACCCGTGGGATTGAGCTTTTTTACTTTTTGCTGCCGTTTGCGTTGCTGTCCTATCCGGCTGGACGCTTGTCCGACCGAATTGGCCGGATTTGGCAGATGGCTATTGGGACGATTCTGTTCGGCACTGTCTATATGATGTATGGATTTGCGGAAGGTGCAGTTTTCAGCCTTCTTATGGTTGTTAGCGGTATTCTCTGCGCATTGATGTTTGCTCCGAATTTGGCAATGTGCAGAGATTTATCTTCTGAAGAGCAAAAGGGCAGTGCATTTGCCGGTTATAATGTGGCTGGCTCGCTCGGCTTTGCAGTTGGGCCCTTATTGGGGGGAACTATTTATGCCTGGTTGATTTCTTCAAATGACCAGATTTCTGCTTTTCAACAGACGTTTATTATTGCCGGTTCATTCGAAGTGCTTTGTGCGCTGATTTCGCTGCCATTCTTAATAAAGCTCTATCGTTCCGGATTGGCGCGATAGTTTCTCACTTCACGAAGAAGTAATGCAATTATCACGATATCTATTCCAATAATAATGATGTTTGCCAACAGCGGTGCCGGTGAGTTGTTGATGTTGACAGTCGCTCCTATGGCGCCGATTAGTGGAAAGAGCACTGCCGGATAAAGAACTCGTTTGTCCGACTTCAATAAATAGATTCCCAGAATAAGATAAATGCCGCCAAATGTAATAATGGGAATTGTCGTTGCGTTAATCCCGCCATATATGATGGAGGCAAAGTGAAATACAGCGGAAAACACGAGTAGCTTACCGGCAAAACTCATACTGGAAAAGTCCCTGTTTAGCCATTCCCTTTAATATAATAACGTCCATTGGAAATGATCGCATCTCCGCGAACTTCTATTTCATATACCTGCTGTCCATGCCGACTTTTTACGATGAGCGAGCTGCCAATAATTCGATAGGTGCCTTGGAGCTTATTATCTGAAAAACCGGATGCGCCCCGTGAAGTGCCGCTATTTGTTACCCGGCCATTTGCAGAGGCATGGGCAGATGAGCTCCAGCGATAATTCCCACGTCCATCAAACCATACGGTTTCCTGATAGGAGCGGGCGGTATACCCGCTTCCGGCAATACTCGATGTGGAGCTGCCGTCATAATAAGTCCAGCTTCCGGCTACCGCCGCCATTAGTTGCTTGTTGTCTTGAGGCGCGGACATTTTTACAGAAGCGAGAATCTTATCGGCTAACGAAATCGTTTTGCTGAAGCGTGCATTTGCGGCCATTGCAAATACGCCGACAGCCGTTCCTTTCCCGCTGAGCATGCTTGATGAGCGCGCTTTATAAGGTCGGAAAAATTTATCGGATGCGCTATAGTTTGCAATAAAAGCCTGTTTGCCGTGCAGACGAGCCGTTTTCGGTTGTCCACTGGCGTTGCCGCGAAGCCCATAGGTTTTAAATATGCCCGGGACCAGCTGATCAATGGCAGAACGGATTTCCGCGGTGGATTCATATAAGCCAACTCCGACGATTATGATCGCCTCGTTACTGCCATCGGAATACGCATGTACATTGCCTGCTTTGTGGATTAACTGCCAGCCGGCCGGGGCGCTGTAAGTGGCATTCCAGTCTGCAAAAACGGTTTGTGCTGATGTTGTAGATAATAGAAAAATGTTTGCAAACAGGCATAGGAAAATTATGCCTGGAAGTGTACGCGTATTAAAAATAGTATGTTTCATGGGGCCCCCTTTAGTGATCGTATTTTGCTTTGAAATGATTCAATCGCTTTCAAAATAAACTACAAAAACAACATGGAGGCAGCGTGTGACTCGTTACCTCCATGTTTGTGGGGGTTGCAGGGGATTACTTCAATAAGGTCATGCGTTTTGTTGCTTCCTGAGTGCCGTTGCGCAGCTGATAAAAATAGGTACCGCTGGCTACCGGTTCGCCGCTTTGGTGCGTTCCGTTCCAGCGCAGTGAATAACTGCCGGCCTCTAACCAGCCGTCTGCAAGGGTGCGAACATGATGTCCGGAGACGTCAAAAATGCTCAACTGAACGCTTGCAGCTTCTAATAGGGAAAAGCGTATGGTGGTTTGTGGATTGAATGGATTTGGAAAATTCTCCTGCAGAACGAAAGTAGTTGGCTGTTCGGCATCAGGAGATTCTATACCAGTTACTCCAGATAAATATTCCTGTACGGCAAGGTATTTGGGCGCATTCTGCCAATTGCTTTCCAGATATTCCAGAATGCCCCAGCTACCCCATTTGCTATAACTTCCGCAGGATGAGAACATTGCGATTAGCCCGCCACCGGCATTATTCCAAGCATTCAGGTACTGTATGTAAATATCTTTCATGCCCGGATGCTTATTTGCAGACTTGAACAGTTCTTCAATATCTGTATTGTTTTCGACACCTCCTGTACCGACCAGATGCTGTCCGGCTTCATAAGCAATTAATTCCAGATTGCGTGAGGATGCTTCACCGAAGTTGGCAAGCATACGATTGTACTGCGAAGAAACATCTACGGCGCAGGAATCCAACAGCTGTTCGACGCTCCACTGTTCAACTTCAGACTCGCGAGCTGAGGATCCGAACTGGTTGCCAAAGTAGGGGGCAATTGCCAGCATATCGGCCTGAGACGCAGCGTTATTCCAGTCCAAAATTGTAGAGGCTGTCCATGGATTTGCGCTCTGCGATGCCAGAACCCGCTGAAAACTTCCCTCGCCATAAATGGTAGTCCAGATCGAAAAGATCTCAATGGTTCTCTGAGAATAGTAGCGTAACTGTGCTTCGAACGGGCTTGTACTCAGACCTTCCAGTAGGCCCTTTTGCCGGGCATATTGCGCTTGGGAAAACTGTCCATTCCAGACCTCATTTGAGTATTCAACGTAAGGCTTCAGATTTGTCTTGAGGTTATTCTTGACCATGGTTGCGAATTGCTGAACAAAATTGTCGTCTGCCTGATGAGGCATGCAAAACCAGGGATCGATTTCGAGGCGATTTGCCAGTTCAATCATTATCTCGAGTGAAACACCATGCTCTCCGGCAAATGTAAAGTAGTCTGGTGTTGTGCGCTCTGTCCAAGAGATGAGTGGAGAATTATTGGTCTCCATCCAATCCATGAAGCGAATCGATTTATAGCCGGCAAACATGTCCAGAAATGGTGGATAAAACGGATCGCTTTGATAGCTGCCTTCGAATCCCGGCATTATCACCCGGATATTGCGTAGTGGATTTGCCGGGTTGGTAGCAATTAGCTTAAGATAAATTCCGCCATTTCCCGGGGTAACGTTTAATACAATGCGTCCGGGAGCGCTATTGACTTCTGCTGCATCAAAACCAAACTGCAAAGTGCCTTCGCCATCGTATAAGCAAATATATTCGCCTGCCGGATAGTTACCGTTCAAGCCACGGCAGAGCAGTGTTGCAGCGGCTTTTCCTGAATCGAGTTGGGCTATCCAGCCATCGGGAGTAGATTGAAGCTTATCACCGGTGTTCCAGTTGCCGCCGCTAACGTTCTGTGGTATCCAATTTCGAGCGCTTTTGAATACGTCTACAAAAGGGAGCTGGCTGGACCAGTCTTTAACTCCACTAATATTCATTCCAATTGGGGCTTGCTGTAGTTGGGCATTTGCTTGTGACGAAAGTCCGATGGTAATGAGAAACAAACAGTAAATAAGTAGTTTTTTTGAAAATAACATGACCGTCTCCGTAAGAGCGAAATCGAGGGCAGTTGTTCAGTGAATTTCGATTTACTTTTACAAAAAAGGTGCCAGTTCCTGAATCGCGAGTAAATGCAGAAATATTCATTTTTGGTGAATGAGTATGCGCAGAATGTATACAGGGGCAGACCACTTTGCTGTCAGAAGGCAGAAGGCAGAAAAAATACACTGTTTTCAAAAAAGAGCCTTTTTTAGAGAATAAGAATTTAAAGAATGTGAAAGGAGGCTCGTGTAAAACATAATTACCACAACCTCGCGATTTGGAGTCGCTCAAGAAAACTCGTAACCTAAATATACCAGCTAACATCTGCGTTCGCCAAGAATGAGATATATGGATGAGGTAACCAGCTAGAGCGGACATCCGTTTCCATTCCCTCAAATATTGCAGAAGGATGTGGAAAGAGAGGTGTAAAAGAACTTACGCAGTTTTTAGGAGTTGCGGTTGGTTTAACGTGTGAGGTTGAGACCCAGTTACTTATTGCGAGTGACTTAAAATTTTTTAATTCATATCAAATAGAACCACTGGTAAAAGAGCTTAGTGAAATCCGCAGAATGACTATTCGTTTTGCCAGACGAGTTGGTGAGGTAGAGAGTCTTTAACAAATTATTATCTGACTTCTGACATCGAAGTGGTCTGGCTCCTGACAATCCCGATTTGTCGGGATGATCGGTTTTCTGCTCTTAAAACGTTACGCTGTAATTAATCCCAAGATATTCAATGTTGGTTGTGCGGAATTGACCGTGAGGATTCACGCCACGATAGTAATTTATATACCACTTTACAGTGCGACCGGCGTTGAAGTAATCGCCGTAAAAGATGCCGAATAGCAGGTTTATGTTGGTGCTGCTGTTTGGGTTTGTCAGGCTATAGCGATCGCGTAGAAAGGCATCACCTGCAACAACAAAATATTGTGGCGCCAAAAAATAACGCTGTTTTGCCCAGCCCTTCCAAAAGAGTTCTACACCGCTCTGTAATTCCGGTCCTGAGTTTGTTTTTAGTGCGTCGGCTCTTCCGCGCTTAGAAAAATCTTCATATAAGTTTTCGCCCAGTAAAAATCGCGTGCCACTGTAGGCTCTCCAGTAGCAAAATTGCCAGCGGTTAAGCGCGTCCGGAGAAAAGTCATCGATTGCGGCAAACAGTTCCAGGGCTTCGTAGCTGACATTGTATCGGCGAAAGCTTTGCTGCTGGCTTGCTGCCAAAACAAACTCGTCCCCAACATGGCTACTCTCGTGAAAAAGCTGGAGACGCAGGGCAAGGCGATTACCCAACAAAGGTAACCTGGTGGCTATGCCGCCACCCAATCGAAAATCTGTATTTATGACATCCGATGAAGCGGTATCAAAATCCAGTAGCAAATGAGCAGAACCAGAAAGGAAAAAGTTTAAACCGGTGCGCTGCATACTGTTTTTATTAGCTGCTGCTGTGAAGGAAAATCCGGCAAAGGGAAAGTAGCCGCCATAAGCAACGTCCCAAAAGGTATGCGCGCCTGATTTGGTTGAGTTTGAGAAGCGAACAGCATCGTCGCGGTAAAGACGCATATGGCCTTCAGGAAGACGGATGTCGGCCAACATGGGTTTAAAATATTGCTCATCCTTTAAAACATAAAACGAGCTCTCCTGTGTACGGGCTGTAGTAGTACAGCAGAAAAGGAAAAGAATAAGTATAAGGCAGATTTTTTTACTGTGCACCGGCTGCTCCTATAGCGTGTACATACTTTTCATACTATCGTATTTTGCTGAAAATGTATAGAGAAAAGTAAATGTAAAGCTAAAAATACCGGTAGGATGCGGGGAGTAGCAACGCGCCTTCGCGCGTTGCTACAGTGCTCGGTTGCGGGGGAGGACTGATGATTTTATTGCTTTGTCCAATTCTCTCGCGTCCAGAAATTGGTACCGCCGGATGAAATAGAGCTGGTGAATGTAAAATTACTGCCGTTCTCGCTGATGTTCCAGCGAGACTCGGTTTCCATACCCTTATCCAAAATGAGGGTCTCATCGGCAATTTCCCAGGTGCCGTCACGTGAGTAGCGAGCTTCCGGGCCATAGTCAAAGGTGGTTGTGAGCGTACCGTCATCGCGAAAATTTCGGTCTCGGTTGTTGTTCTCTCCGCTCATTTCAGTGCCCTGAGGCTCACCATTGGGATCACCGGTGCCGGTTTCGGTACTATTCCAAACCATGTTCCCGATAACAGAAAACTGAAGGTCTGAGCCTAAGGTATCACTGCTGCAGCCCGAGCTGCTGATAAGTTGGAAAACGATAAAAGCGAGGGCGATTATCCGAGTAGTGGCTTTTAATGTGTTCAACATAGAATTCTCCTTGTATTGATGTGAAAATGTCGATAGCTGTTTTTTACCATTGAAATAGAAAAAGCTTATTTCCGGTATTGTCAATGCGTATAGCTGGTGCCGGAAAATGAAGCGTATTCGCGGCGCTCAGAAGTGTGTTAAGCAAAGCATGATCCGTGTTTATCGCTTCCAGGTTATAATCAAACCCGATATATAGTTCACGAATTTTGATAGCGTCGTTGGCTTGCGGAAGATCTCTGGCGCCATAGCCAACGGCGAGATTCAGCCAGTCCGGCCAATACGGCTTTGCAGCTTGTGGCAGCATCCAATTGACATCGGCGCTTAGCCAATAGGTCATGCCGTCATAATCTCCAGATGGATAGGTGTAGGGCGAGTAGTTGATAAACCCCGGCTGCGAATTATCAGTCGCGTTGTAGTAGCGTGATGGCCAGTAGCCAAGCTTGAAGTTAAAATGTTCAAAAACAGGCACTATGTCCTGAAGAATCGGATACGCTGCACCAAGTACGTTTGCCACGTAGTCCGGAACGCTAAAGCCCCAATCTTCAAATCCGGCATCGGTTAGTTCAAACGAGGTAAACAGTACCGTGCTATTTATCGCGCCAATCCAAAGTGCTTTTCGTTTTGATACGCCTGCATACTCAAAGCTGGCGGCAACAGCTTCTGTCGTTAGAATATTGCTGTAGAAGTGGCCAAATTTGTCAACCTCCAGCCAGGTATTGTTCCACCAGTCATACTTTACGCGAAATCCGCTTTTCTCACCAGACCACCATGGTTTGATATGCACGACGTATGTTCCAATCATCCATGCGCCGGTGAATCCGGAAACCAAATATAAGCGCTGTTTGTCGATCTTGGATGAGTGCGCGAGACGACCGGAATTAAAATCCAATTTGTGGTTAGGCAAAAGGAGTGGTGTTGCAGAAGAATCTGCAGGAAACGACTTTTCGCGAGCAGTTGACGGAATAGCCAACAGGAATACGAAGCTTAATGTTAGCAGACGAAAGTAGAGCATCTTTCTCCCTTGGGAATCCGGTTAAGCAGAGGCAGCCATGCTAGCATGACTGCCCTTGCATGCCTTTTCCTTCCTTGCACTCCCCAGTGCAATGGTCTGCATAAAGCATACTAATAAGATAACGCGGGAAGTGTGTCTGCGATACTGCATGAATATGGGGGTAAGACCTACATATTAAGGGGGGATTAGATCTCGCCACGTAGCGATTTGGTAATTACTTCTGCCTTGGAATGCACGTGAAGCTTCTGATAGATGTTTTTGATGTGAAATCGAACGGTCTCGACGGAGATATTCATTCGGGCAGCGATCATCTTATAGCTGAGGCCATCGACCAGTCCCACTACAATTTCCTGCTCTTTTGGCGTAAGGCGCGTTTTTCTAAGCTTTTTCTTCTGGGGGTTGAAATGGTCGATCACCTTACGAGCAATATGTGGAGACATGGGGGCTCCACCGGCAAGAAGCGATTCAATCCCGGATTTGATTTCCGGTAGCGGAGTGTTTTTTAGCAGATAGCCCGAGGCGCCGGCAACAAGGGAGTTGAATATTTTTTGCGAATCATGATAAACGGTTAACATAACAATATCCACCTCAGGATATTGTTTTTTAATGATGCGAATTCCTTCGATTCCGGACATGCCTGGCAAACCAATGTCCATTAGAATGACGTCAGGAAGCGTATTCTCTTTCAGAAATTCGAGGATGCTTTCCACAGACTCAACGCCTGTTTTACAGTGAAACTTTTCTGAGGAGTCCAGATAGCGTTGAATAACCTGGCGTATTTCCTGATCGTCTTCTACGATGGCAACTGTTATCATAATGTTCCAATATAGGTTTAAAATGCTTGTTCACATACTACATGATGATGTAGGTTTCTATATAAGATTTACGCGTAACGTAATGGTCAATCCACTATTACTTTCCACCTCCAACTCACCTCGAATGCGTTTTGCGCGCATTTTCATATTTTGCATACCATGACCACTCCGCCGTACGTTTTCTTGCACGCCAATTCCGTTGTCGTGAATTGCCATTAGCAGTTTACCTGCTCTTTCTGATAGCGAAATACGAACCGAAGAGGCATCGGAGTGCTTTGCGGTGTTGGTTACCGCCTCTTTAAAAATTAAATAGAGATTCTGTCGGGTATTCAGCGGCAATTTTCGCTGCATAGGAACGTCACTTACGTCGAAACGATAATCAATGTTTGTTGCAGAAAAGAGGCTGGTTGCATAATCGCGCATGCGATCGAGCAGGTCTTCCATGGTATCGTTTCGCGCATCAATAGACCAAACGATGTCGCTCATTGTAACTACCAATTCGCGGCTTTTTGAGCCGATTAAATCCAAAAGTTGATTGCGTTCTTCTGGGTCTGTACCGCTTCGTATAAGATCTGAATAAAGTGAAATCTTGGTCAGCGTTGCTCCGACATCATCATGTAAATCGCTGGCGATGCGTACCCGCATGCGCTCCAGTTCCAGTAATTTCATGACGCGATATCGGTATAACATTCCCAAGAGGCCGGCCAACAATAGAAATCCCAAAATTCGAAACCACCACGTTTCCCAATATGGAGGGGTTACGAGAATGCGGATAGAAGATGGTGTCGTACTCCAAATACCGTCATTGTTACTACCCTTCACCAGAAACTCGTAATCGCCAGCAGGAAGGTTGCGGTAGGTTGCCGTTCGATCGTTTCCATTTTCAATCCAATCTTCATCGTATCCTACCATTTTGTAGGCGTAGTGGTTGACTTTGGAGTTTGTGAAATCAAGTGCAGCAAATTCAAACGAAATCAGTCTGTCATCGTAAGCCAGGCGAATCTCTGATGTGTTATTCAATGCAAGCCCCGTAAGCTCGGTGCGGCCAACCCGCTTAAACGCTGTAAAAACAGCATGCGGTGGATATGGATTGTCGATGACGACTTCCGGATTGAAGCGTATTAGTCCATTTTGACTACCAAAAACCAGTTCGCCGGATTCCAGCTTATCCGCAGAGCCCTGAACAAAGTTTACAGTTTGCAAGCCGTCATTGAAGTTGTAATTTCTAAATGTTTGTGTTTTTGGGTTATAGCAGCAAATGCCATCATCGGTGGCAATCCAAATTTTACCCGCGCTATCCTTTTGGATCGCGGAGATATAATTGTCTGGCAGGCCATCGCGAACATAAAAATTTTTAAAAGCTGCATCATTTTCCGACGCGGCTAAATCAAGAATGCTGAGGCCATTAGAGGTGGCAATCCAAAGTGTGTTATCAGATTCATAAATGAAGTTTATAGCATTATTGCTGATAGAGCTTTGTTTGAGAGGGTCGTGGGTAAACTGGTGAAGATTTTTATTCTTTCTGTCAAGTTTGTATAAACCTTCAATCGTACCTATCCAAATATACCCAAACGAATCCTCTGCAATGTGTCCGACGATGGTTTCAATTTTTGGTGCGTCCTCTGCATCCCAAAGAAGGTGCGTAAAGCGTCCATCTGGCAGTCTTCTCTCCAGTCCGTTGCCTAGTCCAAGCCAGAGTGTACCGCGAGAATCTCCCAGCATAGATTGAATTCGGGAGTCCGGTTGAACGTCTGGCTCGCGGTATTTGCGCTGTAGGCGCTTGAATTTCTGTGCTTTTTCATCGAATTGAAATAACCCGCCACCGAAGGTAGAAAGGAAAAGCTCGTCGTTGATGGTGCGTTCGATATCGTTAACGTACCCATCCTGGCTTTTCGGGTTGTTGTGTTTTACTTCGTAGAACGTGAACCGCCCGTTTTTATCCCAGCGATCTATGCCGCGATTATTTCCAATCCATACATCTCCATTTTTGTCGCCGAAAACAGAGCTTACATAATTATGGGAAATGGAATTCTTATCGTATGGGTTAAGCTTGACGTGGTTAAACTTCTGCGGTTTTAGATCGAGATAGTTTACCCCGCGATTGGATAATACCCACAGGTTCTCGGAACGATCTATCATTAGGCTACGATTTAGATTGTCCGCAAGGCTGGTAGGATTTGTCGCAATGTTTTGATAGCGAGTAAACGTTTCGGTTTGCGGATTGAAAAAGTTGATACCATCTCCCAAAGTAGCTATCCAGTAGCCGTTTTTGTGTTCAATAATATCATAAACCTTGTTTCCACTAATCGTCGTTGGATCGTTCGGAGAATATTTATAATGTTTAAAGGTTTTCGTAGCCGGATTGTATCTGTTCAAGCCGCCACGATAGGTGCCGATCCAAAGAATGCCTTGACTGTCCTCTTTTAGCATGACCACATAGTTTGAACTCAGGCTATTGGGATCGGATTTATCCTGTTGAAAAACCACAAGCGAATCTGAACCGGCTGGTTTACAGAAAAACCCTTTACCGATAGTGCCAATCCACAAATTGCCGTGTTTGTCAACTGTTAGGGCGCTTATGCGAATTGCTTTACCGTCTTGCCATTGTGGATTAATCGGTTTAAAATATCCGAAATCGGGATGTATATCGCGTTTGTCGGCCGTTAGGAAACGAATGCTCGTGGACGTGCCAACCCAAATTGTGCCATCCTTATCCTCGACGATAGACCAGATGTCGTCTTCGCCGGTCGACTCGCTTTTGTTTTTTCCCAGTCGGATTCGTTCGAAAACTTCGCGTTGGCTGCCCGTTTGTGGATTCGTTGCAATTTTGAGCCGATTTAATCCGTTGCCGGTTCCGATCCACATGGTCCCATCAGAAGATTGATACAAGCGTCGCACGTGATTGTTGGAAAGAGAAAGACTGTCTCCGGGGATGTTTTTATAAACCGTAACCGAATATCCGTCATAGCGGTTTAAACCAGACATCGTTCCGATCCAAATATAGCCATCCCGATCCTGGAGTATAGATCGCGTAAGCGTACTCGAAAGCCCCTCTCTGTTTGCGAGTAGTTTGAAGTCGCGACTCTGGGTACGTGCCTCTTGAGTGAGCAGGATGCACAGAACTGTTAGCAGGACAATCCTGGTGGTAGGAATTCGTTTTTTTCGGGCATACATTTTCACCCTGAACCTCCGATGGCAGGTCAATGTTCATTTTGGGGAAAAGGCCAGATCGCCGACAGAAATAGATTGGGGAGTGCTGTGCCGACGAATTACCTTATAATCTAAAGCCTGTCATGAGAGTTGTCTAGTAATTTTATTGCTTTTTACTGAAATAGAAGCACTTTTGGTTTTTGAAAATCGTTTTCATTGCGTATTATTTTAGAACGATATGTTTAGTCATACTTACAGGCTGTATACTAACTCTTCTGGGAAGAAAAGTGAGATTGATATGCAACAGATTTTAGTTATTGAAGATGATCCGGATATTGGTCAGCTGGTAGAAATGCACCTAACTGAGTCGGGATATGAAGTGCATCGTGCATTGGATGGTCAGACCGGTTTGGAAAAAGCACTTGAGGGCAACTATTCGTTGATTATCCTCGATGTTATGTTACCACGCCTGGATGGTCTGGAGGTGTGTAAGCAGATTCGTGCAGAAAAGAAAAGTTTGCCAATTCTTATGCTTACCTCCCGCTCAGAGGAATTTGATAAAGTGCTTGGCCTGGAACTTGGTGCCGATGATTATGTTACCAAACCGTTCAGTCTGCGCGAGTTAATGGCTCGCGTAAAAGCCATGATTCGCCGAGTAAATGCGGTGAAGGAGGAAAGCACAGATGATGCCCCCTCCGAGCTGTCGTTTGACGGCTTAACCATAAATATGGAAAAACGGAAGGTGACCGTATCCGGCAAAGTGGTTGAGCTGACGGCTAAGGAGTTTGATTTGCTGGCCCTCTTTGCACAAAACCCGGGACGCGCCTACAGTCGTCAGGAACTTCTGGATATTGTGTGGGGTTATCACTTCGATGGCTATGATCACACCGTGAACTCGCACATCAATAGACTACGTGGCAAGGTGGAGGAAGATGCTGCAGAGCCCCGCTATATTAAAACGGTCTGGGGTGTCGGCTATCGCTTTGTGGAGCCGGAAGAGCTGGATTAAAGGAGTAGAGAAGATGCTGAATAGAGGATTTTTAAAAAATTCAAAATTTTGCCTGTTTTCTCTAATAAAGACTGCTCCATTCTGACAATGCTCCAGTGTGTGAATAAAAATACTTTCCAAAATTTAGTTCTTTTTCGAAATGGAGCAGTTTTCAAAACTGCTCCATTTATCTAACAAAAAGCCGTGAAAGCAAGTTCTCCAATGCGATACACTACCATTGTTCTTTTCCTGATAACCTCACTGGTAAATCTTTATGCTTTCCAACCAGACTCACTCTCAGAAAAGTCTGAAGTTTCGTTGCTGACAATTTCTCCGGGGAATGAACTCTACATGAGTTTTGGGCACAGTGCTGTGCGTATTAAAGATCCGGCAAGTGGACTCGATAGAATTTACAATTACGGTACTTTTAGTTTTGATGAACCCGGCTTTTATTTAAAGTTCTGCCAGGGTAAACTGGATTACATCCTTTCAGCCTATCCGTATAAATATGCATATATTTTATATACCCGCGAACAGCGAAAGATGGTTGAACAGACGTTCGCCCTCACCCTGGATATGCGTCAGGCAGTTTACGAGGCGCTCGAAACAAATCATTTACCGGAAAATCGTCGTTATCGCTATGACTTCTTCTTTGACAACTGTGCTACCCGAATTCTTGATATCTTCGAGAAGGCCCTTGGGCCCAATTTTAAAATTTATGAGGCCGATGATCGAAACTTAACGTTTCGTAATTATATCGATCAATATCTTGTGCCATTTCACTGGTCCGATTTTGGAATCGATTTGGTGCTTGGCGCCAAGACGGATCATCAAGCATCTGCCCGCGAGGCAATGTTTTTGCCCGATTATCTTTATGAAGGGTTCGACAAAGCGACAATTGTTATCGACGAAAAAGAAATCCCTTTCGTTAGTAGCCGAAAAGTAATTATCGATTATCCGCCGGTTACGCCTGCCTCATATCATATGCCATGGCTGGTAACGATTGCGATTTTGCTTATAGCAGGACTGGTGACGTTCCTGAATCGAACATCTGCAAGAATGAATTGGATTGCCGTTCTTTATGATAGCCTGCTTTTTGGCGTGATGGGAATTCTGGGAGTTGTAATCGCACTACTTTGGTTTGCAACAGATCATAAGGTGACTCCGGCAAACTATAATATTTTATGGATCTGGCCAACACATCTTTTCATTCTCCCCTTTTTATTGCGAAAACAGCTGGCCGCATGGCTTGGTGGTTACCTGAAGGTCTATCTGGCTTTTCTTGCTATTGTTCTACTCGGCTGGTTTTTTATTCCACAACAGCTTCATCCTGCAATCATTCCGCTCGTTCTTGCACTTGGATTGCGTTCGTGGTCGCGCCTTTCTCCTGCGCTGCGCTAACCCAAGCTACGATATTACCTTCTGCCATCGTTTGACGTCTCTTATCTCTCGTCTTTTGTCTGTCGTTTAATTTTTTTTCTTCTCCTTGTAAACCTTTTTCGAATACGACGTGTCTTATGATCGTAAGCAGTATTTAAAAACCAGTTCGGTTGTGTAGGGTACTGCCCACTTACCCAACGTTAACGTCAAAAAAGAGGAATGTGAGATGAGAACACTACCGGTTCTTTTGGTATGTTTTTGCGTGATTGCAAGCGTCATGGGGCAGGAGGATATTAAGAAGACATATACCACCGGTCGCTTAATGAGTGAGGTCATTGAAGTGGACGGTATGGTGAAAGATGCAGCATGGGATGCCGTAGCCTGGGGAGGTGGCGATTTTGTTGTCAGACAACCCAATGAAGGCGAAGCCCCGACTGAGCAAACCTATTTCAAAATTTTGTACGATGACCAGAACCTTTACATTGCGGTTCGCTGTTTGGATGCCGAGCCGGATAAGGTTGTTCGTCGTATGTCTCGTCGCGATGGTTTTGAAGGCGATTGGGTTGAGGTAAATATCGATAGCTACTACGATAAACAAACGGCATTTTCCTTTACTATCAATGCGGCCGGTGTTCGCGGAGACGAGTTTATTTCCGAAAATGGTAACAACTGGGATTCCAGCTGGGACCCGATCTGGTTTGCAGAGTCGCAAATTGTAGATGATGGATGGACCACAGAAATGCGTATCCCGCTTAGCCAGCTTCGCTTTGGTGAAAAAGAAGAGCAGGTATGGGGAATGCAGTTTACCCGTCGCTATTTTCGTAAAAATGAGCGGTCGACCTGGCAGGAAATTCCACAGAACTCTCCGGGCTGGGTACATCTATTCGGAGAATTACACGGGATAAAAGGAATTAAACCGGGACGGCAGATTGAACTCTTGCCCTATACAGTAGGCAAAAATTTGCGACTTCCGGCTGACCCGAATAATCCATTTGTTACTGGTAACGACTATAAGCTAACCGCCGGGTTGGATGGAAAGATTGGCCTGACCAGCGATCTAACTCTCGACTTTACGATTAATCCGGACTTTGGACAGGTAGAAGCTGATCCATCTGAGGTGAATTTGACTGCCTTCGAATCATTCTTTAGTGAACGTCGACCATTCTTTGTCGCCGGGCGTAATATTCTCGATTACCGCGTTACCTCTGCAGCTTGGGGAGGAAGCTATTCTCGTGACAATCTATTTTACTCCAGACGTATTGGCCGTAGTCCACGCTTTTACCCTGATACCGACGATAATGCTTTTGTCGATCAGCCCGTGAACGCATCTATTTTGGGGGCGTTGAAAGTTACCGGTAAAACCAAAAGTGGATGGTCAATAGGTATTTTGGAAAGCATGACATCTGAGGAAAAGGCTGAAATTGACCTGGATGGTGTGCGCTCGAAAGAAGTTGTTGAGCCGCTTACAAATTATTTTGCCAGTCGCCTTGAAAAAGATATGGATGATGGTAATCGCATCGTCGGCGCAATCTTTACCGCGACAAATCGCAAGATTGACGAAAGTGCGCTCAACTTTTTACATACAGCGGCTTACTCTGGTGGACTCAACTTTACTCAGAATTTCAGAGATCGAAAGTATTACTTTGATACCAACCTGATAATGAGCCGCGTCGAAGGTGACGAAGAAGCACTGTCTGAAACACAGCAGTCATCCCGTCGCTATTTCCAGCGCTCGGATGCGACTCACCTGACGTTCGATTCTACGCGCACATCCCTCAGCGGACATGGTGGAACGCTTAAGTTTGGCCGTAGCGGTAACTTTCGTTTTCAATCCGGCGTCACCTGGCGCTCTCCAGGTTTAGAATTAAATGACCTCGGGTTTCAGCGCGCTGCTGATGAAATAAACGAATGGACCTGGATCAGTTATGTCATTTCAAAGCCGTTCTCTATTTTTAACCGAATTCAATTCAATTCAAATACGAAGAGTACGTGGGATTTCAATCGTAAAAACCTTGGGAACCTGGTGAATTATAATAGTAATCTCCAGTTTAAGAATCAGTGGAACATGGGGTATGGTATAACGCATGAGTTCGAAGGTTTTTCCAAGAGTGCCTTACGCGGTGGACCGCTGCTGCGAACAGTAACAGAGACTTCAGCCAACTTTTGGGTCAATACCGACCAGCGGAAGAAAGTTCGCCTTAATTTTGGTGGCTGGAACCTATGGGGAGGCGATGATAGTGCTCGCATGAAAGATTATTGGGCCTGGATATCGATACGGCCGAGTGAGGCGATGTCCTTATCCGTAAACCCATCCTTCTTCCAGCGTGAGGACGAGTTGCAATACGTTTCCACATCTGAATTTGGTGCTGATGATCGCTATGTCTTTGCCCAAATAGATCAGAAGACGGTCAGTCTTACGCTACGGCTTAACTATAGCGTAACGCCTGAGTTGTCTATAGAATACTATGGTTCGCCGTTTATTTCTGCTGGAAAATACAGCGATTTTAAACAAGTTGTTAATCCAGCCGAACGCGAGTTCGATAAACGCTTCGTTATGTATGACGATCAGCAACTCGTCTACAATGAAGCAAATGAGGAGTATGATATTGATGAAAACCGCGATGGTCAAGTGGACTATTCCATTGGCGATCCGGATTTCAACTTTCGCGCATTCAACTCGAACCTTGTGGTGCGATGGGAATACATCGCGGGCTCTACATTGTTTCTGGTATGGTCGCAAGGCCGGGTCGATAATGGCCCCGATGGAAATTTCCGATTCCGAAATGACCTGGATGGACTCTTCAGCAAAACCGGCAATAATGTTTTTCTTATTAAGGCTAGCCGCTGGTTCTCTTTATAGCATCATCATAGACTCGAGACCAGTGTATTTTGCCCTGTCGACGCCACACCACGTCGATGGGGCTTTTTTAATTGATAATTGATAATTGATAATTGATGAATGATGAATGATGAATGATGAATGATGAATGATGGTAAATGTTCATTTTAAAGCTATTATTTAAATTGTATATCTCTGATAAAAGTGAGACATTTTTCTGTCGTCTGTCACTCAAAAGGAGAAAAGCATGTCTACCGGTAAACCACTGCTCGGAATAAAAGCCTGCGTATTTGATGCCTATGGTACTTTATTCGATGTACATGCTGCAATTACTCCGTATCGAGCAGCTCTTGGAGAAAAAGCCGATGCTGTTTCGGCAACCTGGCGGCAAAAGCAGCTTGAATATACCTGGTTGCGCTCGCTGATGGGGACTCATGCAGACTTTTGGCAGGTAACTTCTGAGGCCCTTGAATTTGCATGCTCGAAGCATGGTATTTTAGATCAGCCGTTAAGGCAAAACTTACTCAACGCCTACCTGGCCTTGCCGTGTTATCCGGAAGTTGCTGCCACATTGAAGCAACTTCAACAATCGATACCATGCGCAATTCTTTCAAACGGATCTCCCAAAATGCTTTCCTCTGGCGTCAAGTCTGGTGGCATCACCGATTACCTTAGCGATATTATTTCGGTAGAAGAAATCGGCATCTTCAAACCCCACCCATCAGTTTATCAGTTGGCAGTAGATCGACTTCGTGTCACGGCATCTGAAATATGTTTTCTCTCCTCAAACTCGTGGGACGTGGCCGGAGCAGCTTCGTTCGGATTTCAGGCTATCTGGATAAATCGATTTAGCCAACCATGGGAAAATCTTCCGCAGCAGCCACGAGCGGCGATAAAATCCCTCGATGAATTGCTGCCGTTGATCATAAAATAGAATTTCCCAATTTTTTTTGCAATAAATCCTACCCTTCCTTGTCTAAAATTCAAATGTCAGGCGAAAAACAATACAGTCTCAGATAAATTACAGACAGGTCTTTCAGGATCCTGCCTTATTTCAGTTCACTTTTAGGAGACATGAGATGCGTTTTAACAAATTAAACTTAATGTTGTTAGGTATCGTTTTGGCTTTCAATGCATGTAGCGAAACGCTTGAACCTCGTGACGATGTCTTTGACTCTACACTTGAAAGCATTGCTACGATTGATGACGATTTAACACTGTTGAAGGATTCTGGTGAGTCGATTGACGATGCTGCAGCTGTTTTCTCACTCGGATGGAAGCAATTTATCGACTCCGAGAGCGAAGAAGCGACGGTTAGTGGTCACGCACATGCAGTTTATTTTGATGAAGAAAATGTGGTTGAGTTTCGCGGACGTACAATTTCAACAGGACAAGATATGGGCGAAATGAAACTGGTGTTTGATGGACAATCGCTAGACATCCCCAAGCGTGAAGCGCGTAGAGGTGGTGTCGTTTATAGCTTGTTTCGCCACCGTCGTGGTGATGGCGCAGGCAGCGAACTGCCGTTCGTTCCCGGTGCTACATACTCATTTCAAGTAAGCGGGGCAGGAGACTTCGAAGCAACATCGATCGATGCCGTGGCACCTGCCGGTTTAATGGAGATTACTTCGCACGAAACCGGGGAAGCGCTGGATTTGTCTGGTGATCTAAATATCAGCTGGACAGGTGGTACAGCCGAGTCGGTTATTGTTCGGGTTGTTGCCTTTAGCAGTCGACGTACCGGTGACCGTCCAATGCGTCATCAGCGCCCTGAATCGGTTATGGCAGAGGTAACAACAAATAGTGGAAGCCATACGATAGCCGCTGCAGATTTGGCTTCGCTGGCGACAAACCTCGAAAGCGGTTCGGGCATTGCAATAATGATTTCTCAAATCAACAGCACAGACTTTACTCATAATACAGGAATTCTCCGAACATTGGTTCGCAACGGCGATCGCGTTCGCCTTGTGGTACAATAGGCCTCTTCCATGCTCTCACCGGCGGGATCATCCTCGCACGCAAACCGCCGGTGAGGGTTCTTTTTTTACTCCCAAATAAAAAATTCAAAAAAGCCTCTTTTTTTTCTAAGTAAGTATAACACCGGGCAGAAACCTTTGATTGTCTGCAATATAGTCGTTTTGCTTACTGGTATGCAGGGCAACTGTATTTATGGATTTCGAGGAGATGACGGTGGTATTTTGTCGGGATTTTACTTACATTATTGGCAGTTAACATTTATATCCATAATTGGAGGCGAATAAAATGGCTAAAGGCATTAATAAAGCAATCGTTCTTGGGCGACTCGGTTCCGACCCCGATGTGCGTCATACGCCCGGTGGTTCTACCGTGGCAAATTTCAGTGTTGCAACTAATCGCAGTTGGAAAAACAAAGATGGACAAATGGTTGATGAAACCGAATGGCATCGCATTGTAGTTTGGGGACGTCTGGCAGAGATTTGTAAAGAGTATCTTCGTAAAGGCAGTCAGGTTTATCTCGAAGGTCGCATTCAGACCCGTGACTGGGAAGATCAAAATGGGCAGAAACGCTATACGACCGAGATTGTGGCAAACGAAATGCAAATGCTCGATTCTGCTGGTGGCTCCGGCGGTGGTGGCGGTATGCGCCAGGGTGGCGATAGTAGTCAGGGTGGCTCAAGTATTTCTCCTCCGGATAATTTTGATTCGTCAAATGCTGATGACGTGCCGTTTTAATCCACATCACTCTTTCTTAAGGCTCTCTGTATATTTTACAGGGAGCTTTTTCCCTTTTTGATCGTGTAATAGAAAATCAATTCGACTATGTAGTAAGTGATGATGAATCCTTCGGAGTATATATGGTAAAAAATATTGTAATTCTCAGCCTGCTTTTTAGCATGACCGCGCTTTTCGGACAGATTGTAGTTACGGAAGATGACGATATCAATCAGCCACTGGCCGTGCATAAAAACGAAGGTGGATTTAGCATCTCGCTTGCCTCAAATGGCATAGGTATTGGTGGCTTTTATCGTATTGCTATGCCAAACTTCTTTTATACCGGTGTCAATCTGGAATTCTTTGTTCTTCGCGACGATAAAGAAACCGATATTGCATTTAATACTGCCTTTGGACCGCAGGTCGCAAAATTCAATGACATCAATCGCTTTTTTACCGTTCCTTTAAACGTTGAGTTGAAGAAGCGTATTTTTACCTCCAGTATCGAGAACAATTTCCGTCCACACCTGCTTGGGCAGACCGGTGTAGTCTTCGGTATGAACTTTCCGAATACTGTTCTCGTAGAGGGGGTTGAAGTTCGCCCTGATAATCAGTACGAGATTAGCTATAACCTCGTTGGTGGAATCGGAGTGGATTTTGCAACGCGCGAAAACTATTTTGCTACGGTTCGCCTACAGTATCGCTATGTCTTGTTTAATCAGGAAATCGCCAGCAAAGAAAACCATTCTGCTATCGAGATTAAGTTTGAAATTGGTGGTCTGCGCTAGAGAGGTAATTTAAGATCCTCAGAGTGATTTGATATTTATTCCCAGCTTACTCTATGACAAAGCTGGGAATAGCTGCCCATCCCGCCCATTACTATTTTCCTCAGATTTCTGATAGTCCCTCAAAATTCAGATAAAAAATCATATTTTACAGCACCATTTTTCGTGCTTAAGCGACTTTGCCGGAATTGGTAAGGTCTTTGCATAGTAAGGTGATAACGAATTTTGAGGAAATTTTATGAAATATATACTTTCATTACTTTTGATCGCAATTCTCTGTTCTTGTTCTACCGAACCCTCCTCGCAGAATGACCAGTCTATAGCGCTTCCGGCTATGCGCGAAGCAGATACTGTTACCTTGCCCGATAGTATGAAATCGATCTATGAGAGCGAAGCACTTTTCCTCGCTATGCGTGAGCACCTCAATACGCCCGGTGATACAACAATCTTTCCGAACTCTGCTTCTGTTCAGCGCTACTATAATGCGTTAATCCACGTTTTTAATGAAACAGGAGCGGTTCGTGATTCTATTATTGAAGAATACTCGGTTCGTCTTCTTCCTGAGTTCCAGCCAGGTGATCTTCTGGTTGGTATTAATACGTCTGCAAATTGGACCTCGTCCTGGCGCAATGGTTCTCGACAAACCGGCAACAGTATAATTGATAATCTAATGGATCGCTACTCTTTCCAATTGGAAAGTTACTCGCAGGTGCTGAACTATGCTCATCTGCGTTCCCCGCTAACGCTTAATGTGGTGGCTGTTGGTCAAAAGTTCGAGCAGGTTACCGGGGTTTTATATGCGGACCCCAATGGATTGATCGGCGATGGAAATAATATTACCGGGGAATCGGATAGGGAAGGGGTGCATTTAATCTACAGTGTAGGTTATGGTGATTGTCCGGCTGGCTGTACTGCCCGGCACTATTGGGATGTCTCGGTTGATTATAGTGGCAACGTTATGTTCCTGCGCAGCTATGGACAACCGGCACCTTAAACAGGTTTGGTTAGCAGAACTTAGTAAAGTTGACTTATTGGTAATAGCGAGGAGAGAAAAATGGTTCGATGGCGTGTATTTAACTTGGTTTTGAACATGGTTATTCTGCTGTCTTTCAGTAGCTGCAATTTATTTGATTTTTCTAAGGACTCTGTAGACGCTCGCATGATTTTCGGGAAATTGGCCATTGAAAATAATATTAGTGAACCTGTGTATTATTTTGCGGTTGGCGAGCAAACCCTAAGGCTGGTTTATGTGGCTCCAAGAATAAGTGATGAAAACAAAGTCAGACCCGGATCTAAAAAGTTGTTATCCCTGGAAGAGCTCCATGTCGGTAAAGATGAAAACAAAATACTCGTCTTCTGGTGGCGGGCTATTGAGGAAGCGGGTGAGCTGGTGGCCGGTGATGTGCAAAAGTTGAGCGTAAATATCAATTAACTTCATTGTTCATTGCTTGTAGAGCAGGTGATTATTTTTGTTCGTTTACTGTTACTCCTGCTTATTGGACTACCTTCTGGCGTAATGTTTCTCGGCTAACCGGTAGCAGCATTGTTGATTATCTACTAGACCGCACCTTGAATTAGATGCGCGAGGAGACTTTGCTCTGGAGGTCTAATTTTCTTTTGCCCTAATAAATGAGGAGATTCAAAATGTTTGGAAGTTGTCTACGATATTTGATTCTAAGCGTAATCATTATGTTTTTTGTTAGCAGCTGTAGCTTGTTCGATTCGTCTGAGGATTCGGTAGATGCCCGTATTGTCATTAATCGATTGGCTATCGAGAATAATACCGGCGAGCCTATTTACTATTTTGCAGTTGGTGAAATTACTTCACAGCTAATCGACTGGGCTCCCTCGGTCCTTGATGAGAACAAAATCAGGCCTGGGGAAAAAGTTCTTCTGATGTTCGAAGAACTACATTTAGCCGAGGAAGATAAGAAGGTATTTGTTTACTGGTGGAACGGCATAGAAGTTACTGGCGAAGAAACTAATGGAGAGATCCATACGCTGATTGTTAAAATTAAGTAGCGCTCTGGAAAAACGCTGACGGGTTTCTAGCGAGGTATATGTAAAGCCACTTTTAATTTTTCTCGCGGCGTTTAAAAAAAGATCTAAAATGTTTTTTATCCCCATCAGGATCGAAAAGCCCGGCTGATACTTATCCTATATTGGAGTAATGCCTCATCAATTATTTCCCTGCTAAGATTCTTGGGATGAAAGACAATTACTCCATTTTTGTTTACCAATATTAGTTGCAGAGTCGCCCAGGTATCATAAGATCTGAACATGGGAAGGCTGGTGTCTGTGGCAATTATGGCGCCACGGTAATAGACGCGCTTTGTTTGTTCACACTTGAGGTGACCCGGACCTTAAAAAAACTTCTATAATGGCCTTTTGTATAAAATATTGAATCTCTAATATCAATGATGAGGAGAATGATTATGTCCGGAACTCGCGAATTCTTTGTAATTCTGAGCGTGATTTGTTTGTTTTTGTTTAGTAGTTGCAGCTTGTTTAATTCTTCTGAAGACTCTGTAGACGCTCGAATTGTAGTCGATCGTCTTGCGATTGAAAACAATACCAGTGAGCCTATTTATTATTTCGCCGTTGGAGAGCTTACGGCGCAGGTTTTTCGCTGGGCACCATTGGTCAGCGATGAGAATAGAATCAAGTCCGGTGAAAAAGCTCTTCTGACGTTCGAAGAGCTCTATGTGCGAGAAAACGAGGAAAAACTTTTCGTTTACTGGTGGAAGGGGGAAGAGGATTCTGGTGAAATAACCCATGGAGAGGTTCAAACGCTTACAGTTGACCTTAAGTAAATTATAGATGTGCATGACCCATGACCTTACGCACAAAATGCTTAAAATGTCGGCCTGAGCATTGCCAAATGCCCTTCCCTCAATCACAGAGAGAACGCCTGGGGACGTTTAATGCCGCGAAAATTTTATTTTTACTTCGGGCGTTGCAAAAAGGACCGAAAGTGCTCTTCAGCGCCTTTGGGGTCGAACAGGCCGCCGGGCACTTGTTCCACATCTGGTATCTCCCCAGCCAAGGCGTCTTCAAGAATTGCGCTGGTAAGGTATTCAGGGTGAAGTTTTGAAACAATTATCCCCTCTTTGTTAACCAGAATAACTTGTGGAATTGCCCAGGCGTCATAAGACCTGAACATTGCAAAGCTGGTATCTGTCGCAATGATCGTGTTGAGTTTGTGTTTTTCTAAAAAAGGCGAAATGAGATTGCCGGGTTCATACGTTAATGAGATAAAGACGATATCTTTGTCGCTAAACGCTTTCACCAATTGGTTCAGATGGGGAAAGGATGCAATACAGGGAGTGCACCACGTTGCCCAAAAGTCTATCACAACGACCTTCCCTGCCAAATCACTCCAGTCATTTATTTCTACAGAATCCGGTTTGAAAACCGACAAATGCAGATCCGGTGCCCTGTCGCCACTTGCCGGTGCTGGCGATTTCTGAGCATGTCCTGTTGATAGTAGCAAAAAACAAACGAGTGAAAATTGTAAAAGCAGCTTCATTTTAACTCCTGATCCAGAGTAGTTGATTCCTTCTTGTAAATAAGACTTCGATTTGAGAAGAAAGGTTTACAAAAACTATCTGTTGTTTAGAGCATGTTTAATTGAGAAAACGGAGGGTTGTAAAAGACCCGGAAGGCCGGGCGCTTAACGAAAAGGAGGCAGGCTTTTAATAGCATTAATAAGCTGTAAAAACGAAGCTTCTAATTGTTCGATATCCTGCTGTGAATAAGTACGACGGTAGTCTTCCTGCGGTTTTAGAAAATGTAGTGTGATGCTGTATGTTTGCTGTCCAGGATACATGTGCGAGAGTAAAATAGCGTACGCCTTTATCTGCATATCATATTTCATGCCTTCCGTACTCAATTCGCTACCTACAATATTATTCGTTTTATAATCCAGTACTTCCCATTCACCAGAATCATTTTTGAAGATTAGGTCGAGCGTTCCGGTAAAATAATCGCTTCCCAGCTTCATGGTGAGAGAGACTTCAGGTTTCCAATTCCCATCCTTAAAAATGGCTGCTGCACGAGGCGTCTTGCTAAATGGAATAATGAACTTAGGAAGTTCCTCTCTGAGCTGTTGCTGCATTGCCGAATCGAAGACTTCATAGTAAAAGAATGCTGCTTCCATGCGCGCGTCAGCTGTTGACGCGTCTAAAACCGGCCCATGCTCCAGAATAAAGTGTACCATCTTCCCTTTTAGAAGACCGAGGTTACTGCTTGAACCTTTGGACTCGCGAATGTAATCATAATCGCTTTCAAAAAAACCTTTATGGTAGCGCTGGAAGTAAACTTTTTCATCCTTATGAAACTCCAAAAGCTGCGTTGCGGAAAATGTCTCGCCTTTTGGAGTGTCGGATTGTGGAGCGAGGGCCGTTAAGTCCTTTGGAGTGTCGGTTTGTTGCGTTTTGAGTGCTGTGCGCAAAATAGAAAGGCTTTCGCTAATTTTACCAGCTGTCGCTTTTGGCGGATTTGCCTGACTGCTACCGTCGCTAATGTGGAAAACTACTTCGCCGTCTCGATTGATCTCTTGTCCGGCATCTTCAGGAGAAACGTTTAATACCTCCGCTGCCCAGCCAAGGCAATTGTCTTTTTCCAAGGTCGTTTTTTTATAGCTGCCTGATAAATACAGGCGGTCGCGTGCGCGAGTCGTACAAACATAAAACAGACGTTTCTTCTCCGCCAGCTGCTTCTGCTTGCTTCGATAGCCGAGCAAATTAAAGATAAATGGCGTAACATCTTCATAATCGGCCTGCGGATTGCTGATTTTCATTGCCAATCCATAATCGGGATCGAGGCGAATGCGGCTGATGTCGCCGCGAATCGTTTGCTGCAAATATGGACAGAATACGATCGGAAATTCCAGTCCCTTTGCCTGATGGATCGTCATGATTTTTACCGTTCCGGCATCTTCCAATGCGATTTGCGCTTCGCCTTCACGTGGATCCTGGTGGATAAGACGGTGCAGCGACTCGATGAAGTCTGCCATGGCAATGAAACCGCTTTGCTCATAGTCTCGACTGAGTTCAATGATTTTTTCGAGGTTAGCCAGAATTTGCTCACCGTTCCACTCTGCGGCAATTGCTGCGCGATAGAGACTCTCATCAAATATCCCCTCGAGTAGCTGAGAAAGGGACAGGCGATCGCGCCGCCGTCGCCAACGTTCTACCTGCGCGCGGAAAAGCAGCATTGCCCTTAGGTCGAGTTCGCTATATGTATGTGTAGAGTTTTCAATATTTTTTAGGCGTTCCCAATAAGATGCTCCTTTTTCCTGGCGAAGCCAGAATAGTCCGGCATCTGAAACACCACCAAATGGAGAGCGCAGTAGAGAAACAAGTGCAATGTCGTCTTTTGGATTAAAGAGAAAGCGCAGCAAATAGTATACATCAAAAATTTCCTGGCGGCGATAAAAACCTATTCCACCAATGGTCTTGAATGGAATACTATATTCTCGCAGGCGCGACTCCAATTCCAAAAGCTGAGTGCGGCGTGGAATGAGAATCGCAATGTCGCCCGGGCGTATTTTGCCAAGCCGCTCGCCATCATCACTTTCCTGATAGACTTCTTCCGAGCTGTTCAGCAGCTCGCTGATACGTCGAGCCATATAGCTTTCCTGGTCGACTATGCCTTCGGCAGGTGCTTCTTCTTCATCTTCAGAAAGAAAGGCCAGTTCGATAAATCCGTTGTCCGCGGAAGGACGCTTTGTATAGAGATCATCGTAACTCACCTCAAAACTGTTGTCCTCATCGGCAACCAATAGCTGACGAAACAGATGGTTTACGAATCGATTAATGGTTGGCAGAAAGCGAAAGCTTTGAGTCAGTACGACATTGCCATCATAATCTTCTTCGGATTCTTCTCCGGCAAAATCTTCCTTTACACGTTGAAAAACACGCACGTCGGCATTGCGAAATCCGTAGATGGACTGTTTGGGATCGCCAACTACAAAGAATTTCTCTTCCAGCTCTTCTTCGTGCAGACCCATTTGGGAAATAATGTCCCACTGTAGTCCGTTGGTATCCTGAAACTCATCGACCATGATGTAGCGATAGCGATTTCTCAGGGCATCGCGAACCTGTTCGTCATTGCTGAGCATCTTTAATGTAAGCATTTGCAGGTCTTCAAAATCCAGCAGCCCGCGCTCTTCTTTAGCCAAACGGTAAGCAGACTTCACCGCTTCACATAATACCATGCATTGACGGAGCAGCTGAATATGTAGTTTGTCAACTTCACCTGGCGCACTGGCAAATACCTCTTTGCGAAAACGTGCCAGTGGAGAAATTTGCTCGCTGAATTCAAACAAAACGTCATATGCATCGCCGAGTTCGGATTTTTTACCGAGTCCACTCAGGCGCTTAAACGGCTCTCCAGAGCTGTTACAGGCAAGTTCAGACAGATCCAGCAATTTTTGCCAGACCAGCGTATCGCGTGGATCTGCAATTGGCAGTTCCAGAATCTCATCGATAAGCTTAAATAGCTGACGACCTTTTTCGGTAATTCCGGGCAGGTTTAAGTCCGCTGTAGCAAGCGAACCTATAACTGGAAATAGCTGTAGTCGAAACCCTTCCGGATGCAACCACTTTTCAAGCTCAGTGAAAAAAATAGAGTTGAGATGCGACAGGTATTCCTCGTCGCTTTGCTCATTGAGCATAGCTTGCGCTAAGCTCATTTCGTGTGGCTGTTGAAGACCGGTCTCGAGCAAACGACGAATAGTATTTATAGGGACGCAGCGCAAGAGCTCTTTCCACTGATCACGGGAGTAGTCAGAATCCAGTGAATCGCTGTCCAGTGCTTCCAATACAGACGTCGTTGTTTCTTCCAGCAGAACGGTTTGCTGAAACTCTTTGATAATGCTAAAGTCCGGATCAATTTCGGCAGCCACGGCAAATTCTCTTAGAACTCGCGCGCAAAAGCCATGAATAGTCGAAATCTGAGCAGAGCTTAGCTGTTCGCGTAGCTCGAGCAGGCGGGCATATATTTTGGGAGGTTGGTCTTCAGCGAGCAGTTGATTGATACGTCGCGAAACGCGCTCAGTCATCTCGGCCGAGGCTTTGTCGGTAAAAGTAATTGCCAGAACCCGGCGAATTGCAGTTTGTTCATGCAAAAGGATCTTGAGATAGCGTTCGACCAGAATCGTTGTTTTCCCTGAACCGGCACCTGCCGTTACAGAAATGTTGCGATCGGTTCGCAGCGCTAGCTGTTGTTCCGGAGTTAATGACTTCCCGGAGGTTGCGGGTTGTTGGGATGCGGCATCCTGGCTCATAGTGCTGTCTTAGAACTGATCATTAAAGAAATCTTTGTTCTTCTTAATGCCCTGCTCAATCAGTCGTTCCTTAAAGCTGGCGTGAAGTTTTACCATCTCGCCGAACGCTTCATCTTTGTCTGCCGGAAGCTTCTCCGGATGACAGGCATAATAAATTCTCATAAACTCGAGCGCGGTTTCATCAAAGGTTTTTGACGACATGTGTCTCCCCTTTATTCTTGCGGTTTTTATTGTGCCGTTCGTTCACTATATTCCTCGCTCATTATAGCAAATTATCTATGTTGAAACAAGTTCAACCTCTTTGCAGGAATGATCTATGAAGCTGCAAAATACGAAGCTGGCTCCACAAAAAAATGAAGTTGCAATACCTGCTCAATCTGTTGTGTGGGGATTGGTTGTGGCGATTCTTGCGCTGTCTTGGGCAGCGATGTTTGTGCGTTGGGCAGGCAATGTTCCGGCACTGATCATCGCTTTTTATCGTATGCTCTGGTGTTCGTTGCTGGTCGCAGTCATCGTTTTTCGAAGCGGGACATTTAGTGAAGCACTGCTCAAACTGAATAAGCGTGATTGGCTGTTGACAATTGCTGCCGGATTATTCCTTGCGCTGCATTTTGCCTGTTGGATTGGCGCACTGCAGTATACCTCAGTCGCCAAGGCACTGGTGCTCTACTCTATTCATCCGGTACTTGCCCTGCTTCTGGCGCCACTGATGCTGAATGAGCGTGCCGGCCGTCTTGCATATGTTGCTGCGGCGATTACCATGGTTGGCGTATTGCTGATTGCCTTTACTGCGAGTGGCGAGGGTGAGAGCCGACTGTTTGGAAATGTACTCGGGGTGGCGGCAGCCTTGTTTATAGCTCTGTATCTGTTGGTTGCACGAAAGATGCGCGGTCGCGTCGATCTCTCACCGTATTTATTGCTGGTTTATACTGCCTCCTCGCTGATCTTGTTGTTTATGAGTTTATTTGCCGGCCATGAAATTGTCGCCTATCCAGGCGAGAGCCACTTTTTCATGTTGCTGTTGGCCTTGGTGCCCACCGGAATCGGCCACTCTTTGTTGAACTGGGCAGCCAGGCATATTGCGTCGTACAAAGTGAATATCTCGATTCTTGGTGAGACGGTGCTGGCCTCCATACTGGCCTACTTTTTCTTCGCCGAGGTTCCGGAGCTGTGGTTTTATCCCGGCGCAGCGATTATTCTTGTTGGGATTATCCTGGCGATGCGGGAGGGGAAATAATTTTTTTCGCGTACCTATTTACAGTGTTTGATTACTGCTCTTGTGAATAAAAAAGCGTATGCCTACAGCTAAAACGTTCCCCTTGAACTCGATGCTCTTTGACCCGAAGGTATCATCGACTCCTATTTCTCCGATAACCTGACGTGTTCTGAATACCAATCCTAAGCGGGGAAGAGTTTTTCTGCTGCGAAGTAGCAACTCAATCTCGCCCCAAAAATTTAGATCGAAGCTGCTGGCGTTTGTAACAACTCTTTGATGTAGTCTGCCGGTGGCTCCAAATACATCCTGCTCGGCAGTAGATGAAAGCTCTGACGCGTCAAAACTGATACCGCCGGCAAGGTTGATCCAGTCGGGAAATGGTGATACCTGTATTCCCAGAGCAATGCTACTTAAAAAATAGCTGGATTCACCGGTTAAACTGGCAAAATTATCGATTTCAGAAAGCTCTGCTTTTTTTGAGGAGAATCTTGTGACCTGGAGAAGGATTGCAACCTTTTCATTTAAGCCAAATCCCCCGTTAATTCCAATGAAGGTGAGCTTGCTGTTGTTCCAACCCAGCCCCGGGAGTATGTTGGGGTCATATCTCGCGATTCCATTGCCGACAGTAATCCTTTGACCAAGAGGCGCGGTAAAGAACTTACTATCCAGGTTGATTAAGCCAACTGTTGGCTCTACCCAGATTCGTCGAGGCTCATCCTGTGCCAAGCCAGCTGAGAAACTGAAGCAGCCCGTAAGTATAAAAGCGGTAGCAAGAAATGGTAAGAATCTTTTCATTTTCAATATCCTAAAGAATTGTTGCTGTTTTTACTCGCTGTTAATGAAGGTGGTGGGTGATTGTTCTCTTCTTACTTAACTATATTCGTGGCTCGATGTTATTATCTTAAAAAAAATGTATTTTCTATTGTAAAGCGAGTACACGCGAATTATATTTACAGGCTACTGAGTAATTCGAGTTCTAATCGGAGAAGTGAAAGATGGCAAAGAAACAAACATTTGAGAGTAAACTCTCGAAGACTGCAGGTGTAACGTTCAAGATTGTAAAGGTCGTTTATCCGTATATGTCTTCCAAGTCCAACAACTATCGTTATGTTGAACTAAACATGAAAGTTCCGTTGGATGCAAATGAAGATCAGTTTATTGCAAACGAAATTAAGAACGGCATTGCCCGAATGGAAAGCCGCGGTTAAGCAGCAGTCTTTGGCAAGTGCACTAGTGAATCAGGAGTTTAATTATGTCACGCAAATGCAGCATTACGGGTACAGGGCCTCTAGTAGGAAACCATGTTTCCCACGCGAACAATAAGAATAAGCGTCGTCAATATCCGAATCTTCAGAGCAAACGAATCTATGTTCAGGAACTGGGCAAGTTTGTTCGCGTTCGTTTAACAACGCGTGCTATGAAGACGGTTACAAATAAAGGTCTGATGACCTATTTGAAAGAACAAGGTCTGCGTCTGCAAGACGTAGTATAAGCCACACTCTTTCACAACGATTTGAATCCCGGCGTCTGATACAGACGCCGGGTTTTCTTGTTTCATAGCCCTTCCTACAATTCCATTGAAAAATTACTGCAAATTTTGTAACCTCCAATATAACCCCACTACATTCACTGTCTTTTGAACCTTAGCCTTTCTCTTATGGTGCGATTTAGCCTGGGCATACGTCTTGAAAAAAGTGGCTTTCTGGCACCATGATTGCTCTTTTCAAGAAAGAATTTTACGACAACCCGATTGAAAAATGCTGCGAAGTGGTGGATTTGAGGCTAAATCTTGCAATTTTGCGTGATGGCGATCAATTTTGGCGCTTTCCCGCTGAACCACCCGTGACATTGCCAGTATTAAAGGTGTCACAAGATTGCACAGGTAATAAAATATCGAAAAAAAACATATTCTCATGGGCCGTGAATTGGCTATAAAAGAAGTGACTGTTGTAAAGGAAAGGATGTCGCAATGGTGAAGGTTACTGATAAATATCGACACATATTGGTATTGTTATTATGTACGGTTTTCGGCGTGTATGCCCAGACCAATAAGCAGCTAAATGGTCCATTGGTGTATGCTGCGCATATACTCGATGATGATAATGGTGGAAATAGTAGTGGAAATGGTAATGGGTTGGCGAATCCCGGTGAAACGATCGAGCTGTTTGTTGATCTGTTTAATCAAGGCTCAGATTCTGCTACTGCCGTGAGCATGACTATCTCGGAAGATAGTCCGTTTATCAATGGCCTGCTGTTTAATAACACTTCCGGCTATCCAAATATAGCAGCCGGTGAGACCGGCAGAAACACAGACGATTTTTGTTTTTTGCTGGATGCCAACGCTCCGGATGGACACATAATTACGTTTAGTATTGAAGCCACATCTGCTGAGGGCGGTCCCTGGAACAGCAGCTTTCAGGTAAGTGTTGTGGGGCTGGGCAATGCTGGTCCGCTGGTTTATGTGTCTCATTTTATTGATGATGATAATGCCGGTAATAGTAATGGAAATGGTGACGGCATCCTAAATCCCGGTGAGACAGCAGAAATCTTTATCGACTTATTAAACCAGGGCCCCGATCCGGCTACAGAGGTAAATGCAATCCTTTCTGAAGATAGTCCCTATATAAGCGGATTTCTATTTAATGATAGCTCAGACTATCCGGATATCCCGGGCGGCGGCACCGAGCGCAATAGCGATGACTGGTGCTTTTTTATCGATCCTGCTGCCCCGGATGGACATGTCATAACATTTACCATTGTAGACAGCTCGGCGGAGGGTGGTCCATGGACAAACAGCTTCTCCTTAACGGTCGTTGGTCCGGGTAATGCCGGCCCGCTCATTTATTCAGCGCATTTGGTTGACGATGATAATCGTCAGAATAGCAGCGGTAATGGTGATGGAATTGTAAACGGTGGTGAAACCATTGAGTTGTTTGTCGATATCCTGAATCAGGGACCAGATCCTGCATCCGATGTCGTTGTGACTCTTTCTGAGGATAGTCCGTATATCGATAATTTTCTTTTTAACAATACGTCAACATACAATGATATTCCCGGCGGCGTTGCAAATCGAAATATTAATGATTTCTGTTTCTATATGGATCCACTGGTGCCCGATGGCCATGTTATTAATTTCTCGGTAGTCGCATCTGCCCTGCAGGGTGGTCCGTGGAGCAGCTCTTTCAGTATCACGGTGTCTAATATCGGTGCCCCGGGCATTTTACAGCTTGCCGATATTGTGTTGGACGATGACGCCGCAGGCGGTAGCAATGGTAATGGCGACGGTATTGTAAACTCTGGTGAAACGATTGAACTGATGTTCTCGTTATCGAATCTCGGAAGTGGCCCTGCAACGGGTGTCGGTGCAGTGCTGTCTGAAGACAGTCCGTTTATTGATGGATTTATCTCGTCCGACAGTTCGGGCTTCCCAAACATCCCCGGTGGCGGTCAGGCATTTTCAAATAATGCATTTGTTTTTCAGGTAGACCCGGCGACACCGGATGGTCACGTCGCGAACTTCACTATTTCTGCCAGTGCTGCACATGGCGGCCCCTGGACAGGCTCATTTAGCATTATGGTGGCAGAGCTTGCCTCCGGTACTGGCAGTTCCATCTGTTTGAATACCTCATCTGCTTTGATTCCGGGGGAAGTCGGGACACTCGTCCTGCTGACCGTGGAGCTCGGCAATCCAAGTCCGATTACACCGCCGGAAGACCTACAGTCACTGTCGTTTGATTTACAATGGGATAAAGCCGATCTGTTTGGATTTGATACCGCCTCTGCGGGCGGGTTCCTCGGAACGAACCCGAATGTAACGATTTCCAGCACATCCAACTCGATGCAGGCTGCGCTTACACCGACGAGCGGTGTGACCGGTAGTGGAGTTGCTCTGAATATTCAGCTTGTGGTAGAAGAATCACCAGAAAACCCTGACACGGTGCGATTGTCAATTTCAAATATTGTTGCTTTGCAGAGCAGTGGTAGTACTCTTTTGCTCGAGAACTGTGGTCCGCTGGACATCGCGGTTACGTCTACCAACAACCAGGTTGCTCCAACTATTGCAGCCATTTCCGATACTCTGATTCCGGAAGGCGCTCCGGCTTGTATACCGATACTTTCGAGTGATGGCAATGGAGATCCGCTAACGCTAAGCGTTGAGAATATGCCGAGCTTTGGTCAGCTGATCGACAATGGAAATGGAAGTGGGATGATTAACCTGGAGCCGGGATTTGAAGATGCCGGTGACTATGGAACGCTGTTGGTTATTACCCGTGACCCGGGTGGATTAGCCGATAGTGCGGCTTTTCAACTGCAAGTTTCTAACGTAAACCGATTGCCTATTGTTGATGTGCTTGATGATCGTGTAATGCAGGAGAATGATACACTGGAAGTCTCCGTCGCAACCTTCGACCCGGATGGTGATCCGTTGACAATTACGGCTGCAAATGTGCCGTCGTTCGCACAATTTGTAGACAATGGAGACGGAAGTGCGAAATTTACGTTTGCACCAAGCTTTGCTGATGCTGGATTTTACGATAACATTCAAGTTACTGCGACCGAAACCTCCGGCAGTGCATTTGCCTCAGAAAGCTTTACCCTAACGGTTAATAATCTTAACCGTGCACCGTCTATTGTGCCTATTGCCGATCAGAATATTGATGAAGGAACAAGACGCGTGGTGGAGGTTATGGCAACTGACCCGGATAGTGATGTGTTGACCGTCGAGCTGAGCAATCAGCCGCAATTTGTTGCGCTTTTCGATAGCAGTGATGGTAATCGCTATATCGAAATCGCGCCAGGTGCCGATGATGAGGGACTCTACTCTATCAATATTACCGCAACTGATCCGCAGGGCGCGAGTGCGGCAGACACATTTCAGGTTCAGGTAGCGAATGTGCTTGGTCTTGAGGATGGGCGAATTGGCGGCATCCCGTCAGAATTTGAGCTACTACAAAATTATCCGAATCCATTTAACCCGACAACGACAATTGCTTTTGGACTGCCAGAGTCTGGTGAAGTGAAGGTGAGCTTGTATAATGCTGTTGGTCAGCAGGTTGCGGTTGTTGTTGAGGAGCAGCTTGAAGCTGGTTATCATACCCGTACGCTCGATGGACGAAATCTGCCGAGCGGCATCTATTTATATCGAATGGAGGCGAAAGGGTTTCAACAGATAAAAAAGTTGGTCTTATTGAAGTAAGATCAAGAATCAGGGCGCGATAAGTGTTGCACCCTGATTCTTTGTTAAATAGTTAGTTAACCAGCTTGGCTTCCTTCAAGCGATAAAACATGCCCATGGGATCATCTTCTACCAACTCGAGCACACCGCTCATAACAATGGTGTCATAGCTAAACTTGATGCCTGCTGGTGCATGCACTTCTACCATAGCCTCCGGTCCGCCGGGGGTGCAGAAAAAACAGGATCCGACAGGATTTGCGCTCAATACAAATTCTTTTTGCACTTCGGCATTATCCAATGGCATCATAAAGCCTTTCAGCTCGATTGTTTTTCCGTCGAGATCCTGAACTTCTTTGCTGAAGTCGGGAATGTATCGGCTGTCTTCTTCTACCATTTTTACTTTACTGAGCGTGTCCCAGGAAACCTGGTTTTCACCTTCTTCACCCGCAAAGGCGATTAAGCTAAAGGCAATTAACAAGATGGCAATGCTTTTTCGATAGGTTCGCATATGATGTACTCCTTAAGTGTCTACTTCTTAGGTGCAGGCCGCGGCGCCATGGTTACAAGCAGAACTAACTTTTCCTGCGTGTTGTTTTTTACTCCATGCGGCACAGTTGCTCGTGCAATAACGGCGTTACCGGCAGTCAAATCTCTAATTTCATTGCCGATGTCGAATGTCGCGATACCCTGCATAACGATGTAAATCTTATCTTCTGTTTTATGACTATGTACCTTCTGATGCTGCCCTGGCAAGAGGCAGTAGTGGTCGAAGAAAAGCTTGTCCGATTCAAAGATAGGAATCTTTTGCATTTTTTCTTCTTTAAAACCGATACAGTTTGACAATTTTATTGTTTCCACAAAACCTCATTTGTTTGCTTATTACAATATAAGAATCGCGATTTGTGAAGCAATGGCGGAAATTCAATTTTAAGGGTGAGCAGAGTATGGATATCGTACCGATAGAACATCAACATCTTGACATTTGGTATCGTTTGGCGGCAAAGCTTTGGCCGGATGAAGATGAGGAGGGTGACCTCCCTGAAACACTTGCAGATGAATTGGCCAAACCGAATGTTTTTGCCTTTCTTGCACAGGCAGATCAACAGTTTATCGGATTCGTTTATTTAACGTTGCGAGCAGACTATGTTGAGGGTTGCAGCGATAGTCCTACCGGATTTATCGAAGGACTTTATCTTGAGCCGGAGTATTGTGGAAAGGGCTTTGGTAGAGAACTTGTTCAGCTGGCAGAGCAGGTGGCCCGCGATAAAGGCTGTACTGAAATGGGTTCCAATGCACTAATTGATAATACCGCAAGTCAGGCTTTTCATAAAGCTGTTGGGTTTGCTGAGGTTGTGCGGACGGTTTCGTTTATCAAGAGCATTGTTCCTGAGACCGATGCCGATTGATTTTTATTCTATTTGAAGGGTAGAACTCGGCTGCCTACTTTACAGGCTTACTTTTCGGGTGCCCTATGCTTCATAAAACATCATCTGTCTTAACGAACCTATCGTTTGAAAGCCGCTTTCCCTTTTTTTACGGGTGGGTGATTATGGTTGTTGCGACGCTCGGCATCATCATGACTTCTCCCGGACAAACCTACGCCGTTTCTATATTCATTGAACACTTCATAAATGATCTGAATATTAGTCGCTCACTTGTAAGCACACTATATGCAATTGCAACGGTTGTTGGCAGCCTGGCTCTTCCCTTTGTTGGAAAGCAGATTGATAAACGCGGTTCGCGTACCGTAATGGTTCTCGCCACGATTGCCTTGGGATGCGCCTGCATTTTTATGGGGCTGGTGCGAAATGCACTTATGCTGGGTGTCGGCTTCGTGCTCATTCGCATGCTTGGTCAGGGGGCACTGGGGATAGTAAGTAAAAACGTAATTAATTTGTGGTGGGTACGCCGTCGTGGCACGGTTAATGGTATTGCCGGGCTTTTAACAGCGATAATAGGGCTTGGCGGTTTCCCTATATTAATTACCTGGCTAATTGCATTTTTCGGCTGGCAAACGGCTTATTCAATTCTCGGACTCATGCTGTTCTTGTTTATGCTGCCCCTGACCTATTTGTTTATACGCAACTCACCTGAGTCACTTGGCTTGCTACCTGATGGTGGCCTGGAAGATTCTTCGAACACAAAATCTGCCATATCGACTCCCGAAGAGCATTGGACTCGCTATGAGGCTGTTCATACGAAAGCCTTTTGGCTGATGGCTTTGGGGCTGGCTACAATCGCGATGCTGTCTACCGGTTTGTTTTTTCATATGGTTAGTATCTTTCAAGAGCATGACCTTGGCGCTGCGTCAGTAGCATTGGCTTTCTTGCCGATGGCTGTGGCGATGGCTGTTGTCAATTTGGCCAGCGGCATTTTAGCAGATCGTTTACCGGTCCGCTTTCTCTTGGCCACGGGGCTTTTATGTATCGCAGGCTCCTTGATATTGGTTCAGTATTTACAGGGAGAGTTGACAATTCTTTTCTACGGTGTATTGCTTGGTTCGGCACTGGGGCTAACAAATACCGTAAACAGCGTGGGCTGGGCAAATTACTTTGGCAGACACTATCTTGGTAGTATTGTCGGTTTATCAGCTACTATAATGGTTGTGGGGTCTGCGATTGGACCACTGCCATTCGGATATGCAAAGGATTTGTTGGGAAACTACGATCTCACACTAACCCTCAGTGCAATCATTCCAGTGGTGCTTGCTATAGGTAATCTGCTCGTTCTAAAGCCATCCAGGCAATAGCCTCTACTGCGATATCAACATCAATGTTTTAGAATACTACCCTTAGTTGCGAATAGTTAATTAAGCGTCGAAACTTTTGCACGATCAATATTTCTTTAGTATTCTTGAATAATCATGCATTATGTGACAGTGTTATGCAATTTTCGGTCATAATTATATGTAAACACTGATTGTACGTTGCGAAAGTGCAAAAAATTCAATATTCTAAAATAGGATACTCAAATGATGCCGGCATTTGGTAGACATTGTTTCAGGTTGCAGACGTTTCTTAGAGATCATTATTATTTGAACGTTACAGGGAAGAACTAACCATGAAACCGCCATTAAAAGCTACTGATGTTGTTGCGCATGTGATTGCCAACTACAAGGGAATTGTTCGGAAACGTGCCTTTGGTGAGACGTCTCTTTTTTATAATCCTGCCCACGAGTTACCAAACGGCATCTACTTCGTTACGGTAAAAGAAAACGACAGTGAAAACGATAGTGCTTCCGCTTTAAACAGGGACGGCGTATTCAGAGTTAATCTGGCTATCGGCGAACGCAGCTTTATCGCCCGCTTTGGTCAAAAACCCGAGCGACCCACTGTCGGGGCTGTTGTTGAAATGCCGTATGATTTCAGTGCTCTGGATACGATTATGCCGCACCCCAACTATGCCTGGATGAACTATGTGTGCGTGCTCAGCCCGAGCCGAAAAACATTTTTAGACCTGCATCCGCTTATGGAAGAAGCGTATCAATTAGCCAAGAAAAAATTCGAAGAACGGGTACGAAATCGCGAAATATAAAGACACGGAAAAAGTGTATGATACGAATGCGACAGTCTTTTGTTTTTTTTAGTCTTCTTACTTTCCTCCTCTCTCAACATCTCTTTGCTCAATTACTCAATTCGGATATCCATGCCCAGGTTAAGGTGTACGTCGATAGCCCTGAAGAGATTGCTTCTTTGCAGGAAGCCGGAATGGAGTTCGACCACATTCATAAGGAGGCTGGAGCATTCATCGCCGTTTTAACTTCTCGCGATATTGCCTTGTTAGATAAACTTGATAAACCCTATGATATCTTGGTACCCGATGTTCAAGCCAGCTATAATTCGCGCGAACAGCTTTCAGCATTGGAATCGAGTGAGCTGGAAGCGGAGATGCGGGAAACTTATGGAATGCAGGGCTTTGGCTTCGGTAGTATGGGTGGTTACTATACGTTTACCGAGGTTGTCGCGCAACTCGATTCCATGAGCACTCTATACCCCAATTTGATAACGGTTAAACAGTCTATCGGCTCGTCACTTGAAGGACGGGAAATCTGGATGGTCAAGATTTCCGATAACCCAGAGGTTAATGAAGGTGAACCGGAAATTCTATATACTTCGCTGCATCATGCACGTGAACCACAAGGGATGGCAACCGTTCTCTATTTTATGTACCACCTGCTGGAAAACTATGGAACAGATCCTGAAGTCACATACCTTGTTAATAATCGCGAGCTTTACTTTGTGCCGGTTGTAAATCCCGATGGCTATGTTTATAACGAGCAGACAAACCCGAACGGTGGTGGTAACTGGCGGAAAAATCGCCGACCGAATAGCGGTGGATCTTTTGGTGTGGATTTGAATCGAAATTATGGCTATGAGTGGGGATTTGATAATTCCGGCTCCAGTCCGGATCCGACCAGCAACACGTATCGTGGTACATCCGGGTTCTCTGAGCCTGAGACACAAGTTCTTCGTGATTTTACTTACCAGCACGACTTTAAGCTGGCCTTTAACTATCACAGCTACAGCAATTTGTTGATTTATCCCTGGGGATACATCGGCGACTTTTTAACTCCTGATTCATCATTGTTTGTCGATCTGGCTGTTGACATGACGCAATTCAACAATTACACCTATGGAACGGCAAATCAGACGGTTGGCTATCTGGTAAATGGTGAGGCGAACGACTGGTTCTACGGCGAACAGGTTGGACGCGATAAAACCTACGCGTTTACCCCGGAAGTCGGTAGCTTCAGCGATAACTTCTGGCCGCCACAGTCGCGCATTTTTCCACTGGCGCAGGAAAATGTCTATCCCAATATGGTGCTCGCTTTGGGCCCGGATGTGATTGTTGCCGATTTGGATGATCCGAATCCACCGACAGATGTTAGTGCCTACAGTGACTTCAATACGCCCACCGCGATAATTTTAAGCTGGCAAGATCCTACAAATTTCTTCGGCGGTGATACATTGCTGCCCGGCGAACTAACTATTGAGATTGAACGTGACGGTACTGCGCTCGCTACCGTCAGTGGCGGGACAGAAATTTATCTCGACAATGGTCTTACCGAAGGACAAAGCTATAGTTATGATCTGTATGCAAAGGTTTTAGCAACCGATAGCACCAGTGAAGTTGTTTCCATTAGTCGAATTGCCGGCGGGTCGCCGATCCCGTCAGCACCGCGCAATCTCACGGTCGTGCAGGCTGGTAATAATCTGAAGCTACGCTGGCAAAATCCCGCGGTAAACGATGACAATTCACCAATGGGTGACTTTGCGGGCATTCGCCTGTATGAAAACGGCGCTCTCGCTCAAACGCTCAGCCGCAGCAATGCGGATACGTCTGCACTCGACTCTCTTCAAATTCCTCAACCTGTGGGAACGAAACGTTATTATTTAACGGCAATTGACGATAACTCTCCTGCCAATGAAAGCACACCAGGTAATACTGCCTTCTCGCCACTTTCTATTCCGTTTCAAGACATGTTTGCTATGGACTCATTAAATGACGGCTACTGGAATAATTCTGGTGCCGGTGTAGATAATACCAGCCAGAGTCCGCCATCCACCCCTTTTAGCCTGCGCCTCAATGGAAATCTTGGGGGAGATGTGGTTACGCTCAGTCCGGTCGATCTTTCGAATGCCGCTGGCTTGGGATATGTTTTTGTTTTTTGGGTGCAGCCGCAGGGAACTCAGAATGCTCCTGAAACAGCCGACATTTTTATTGCTGAATGTTTAAATGATCAGGGGACCTGGGTCGAGGTCTACCAGCAGCCGGGCACGAACGTTCTGCCGTTTGCGCAGCAGACAATCGCACTCGATGTTGCCCCCAGCGGTAGCGGGACTTTTTTCCACAGCGCATTCCAATTCCGTTTTCGAACCAGCAGCACACCGGTTGGTGAATTCGATGACTGGTATGTCGACGACGTTTTTCTTGGACCGACAAATTTTGCACCGGTGATGTCCGTGAATCCCCGGCAGATTTCCGAAACCTTGCTGGTTGGTGGAACCGCAAGCAGCTCTTTTGATATTAGCAATCAAAATGCGTTGCCAAGTACGTTGAACTATAGCGTTGCCGGGGCCTCAGCCGTAAACTGGTTGACGGTTTCTCCCGAAAGTGGTGTCGTGTCTTCAAATAGCTCGGAAACAGTGAGTGTGGCAATAAATGCTTCAGGTTTACCAATTGGAAACTATATAGCAAACTTAGTTGTCTCGGGAAGCGACCCAAGCAACCCTGTCGATTCGGTTGTGGTTCAGCTTAGTGTTACCGATGCGCCGATTGCCCGTTTGGATGTCGATTCATTGATGACCAGAGCCTTGCTTAATGGTGAAAGCGATTCCCTTGCTTTTATGCTCTTCAATGATGGCGCTGGAGAACTGCAGTTCGACCTTTCTGCTGAACAGTCCGGTGCGAGCAAAAGAGAATTACTTTATGAACAAAAACAGAAGCCAACCCGTCGCACAGCTAAAGGTGGAAATCAGCCGACGTTCGGTGAAATGACCGCCGGACGTGGTGGCCCGGATCCTTTTGGGTATGTCTGGATAGATAGCGATGAGCCGGGAGGGCCGCTCTATAGCTTTACCGATATCTCAACCAGCGGAACAGCACTGACCTTAACGGCCACCGGCACGTTTTCTGAACTGGATGAAGGTATGGCAACGGTGAATCTGCCATTCCCGATTTCACTGTATGGGGACACCTATTCCCAGGTTCAGGTAAATACCAACGGCATATTGATTTTCGATATGAACTATTTTGATAACAGCTTTGATAATCAGGGTATTCCAAATGCCAATGCGCCGAATCTTATTGTTGCCCCCTTTTGGGATGATTTAGATGGCTCTGCGGGCGGAACAATATATGCCGACCAGGTTGGCAATCGCTTTATCATCCAATGGGATGGTTGGGGGCACTATCCTGCCGGAACCGAAAACCTGACGTTTCAAGTTGTGTTGTATGAAAATTCTTCTACGATGTCGTTTGCCTACGACACGATTGTTGATGAAGGCTCATCGACATTCGGTATCGAAAATATCGATGGTACGGTAGGGCTGGAAATGGCGTTTAATCAGAACTATGTTCATAACCAGCTTCTGGTAAATATTAGTCTCGGCGCAGACTGGCTGGCACTTTCTCCGCAAAACGGTAGCGTGGCCGCAGGAGATTCGCTGTTGGTTACAGCCATAGGTAATGCGGGTGGGCTATCGCCATCCATATATCGCGCTGATATTGCCGTAAATAGTAACGACCCGGTGAACCCGGAGTTAACCTTTCCGTTTATAATGCCGGTGAATGGTGGAGCCGTAATCGCTGCATCAGCAGATAGCGTGGTTTTCGACTCCGTGCGAGTTGGTGAAACGGCAACCCGGATACTTTCCATACAAAATAATGGAAGTGAGCTGTTGGTTGTTTCCGACGTGCTGTCCGGCAATAGTGTTTTTTCTGTCGATAGCACGCAGTTCACCGTTGCTGCCGGAGCCAGCAAAGATATTGAAATAGGTTTTACGCCAACGGATGTTATTTCCTATATCAGTGAGCTTTTAGTTGCACATAATGATGCTTTACAAGATACCTTGCGTGTGGCTCTTCGTGGAATTGGCGAGGTGCCTGTTGGTATTGAAGAAGATAATTTACCGACGGAGTTTGCACTGGGTAAAAATTACCCGAATCCTTTTAATCCGTCAACGCAAATAGACTATCAGGTCCCGCAACCAGCTTCGATCAGACTGGCTGTGTACAACATCCTGGGCCAGCGCGTTCGCATACTATTCGATGGCGATCAGCAGCCGGGCTATCATACTGTTCAGTGGGATGGTCGTAACGAATTTGGAGATCAGGTTGGAACCGGTGTCTATATCTATCGTTTGGAGTCTCAGGAATTTGTTGAAACCCGTAAGATGGTATTGATGAAGTAAGAATAGACTGGAGCAGTTTTCAAAACTGCTCCAGTCTAAGCTTGCCAAAACTGCTCCAGCCTCAATCTTGCTAAACTGCTTCAGTGTAACCTCTCGATTTTTGGCAGACTTTTTTGAAACATCCTTCCAATTTTTCAGTTTCATTTAGACAGACAATGATTTAGTTTGCATCTATCTAAAGGAGACTCATCAGCTAAAACGGTACCACGTGCCCGCGAAGGGCAGCCAAGGAAAACGACGATACGACAGTAGAAGGACACGCACGATGAATAAGGCGAAAATACTTTGGGTAGATGACGAGATCGATTTCCTCCAGCCGCACATTCTTTTCCTTAAAGAAAAAGGCTATGAAGTGGAGACGGTAAGCAATGCTGATGATGGACTCGAGTTGATAAAACAACAAAACTTTGATCTGGTTCTGCTGGATGAGATGATGCCGGTAAAAGACGGGCTCACCGCTCTGGGAGAGATAAAAACGCTCAACCCCGGTTTGCCGGTAATTATGATTACCAAGAATGAAGAAGAAAGCCTGATGGAAAATGCCATCGGCTCTCATATTGATGACTACCTCACCAAGCCGGTTAATCCCAGCCAGATACTTATTGCGGCAAAGAAAATTTTGGAATCCCGTAACATTTCTCAGCAGAAGCTGACGCGCGACTATCCGCAGGAACTCAATAAGATTACCACCCAGCTAATGGGACGCCTCGAGCCGGACGATTGGATAGATATCTTCCTGAAGCTCTCTACTTGGGATGTGGAGCTGGACTCGGTTCCCGATAATGATCTGCGCGAAATTATTTACAATCAGCGACGTGAATGCAATGTTGAGTTCGGCAAGTATATTGAGCGTAATTATCACGACTGGCTCAGCCGTGACCCCGATGATCGACCAACACTTTCAACAGATATCGTTCGCAAATATGTTAGCCCGGAAGTAAAGGCTGGTAAAAAAGTGGTATTTATTGTCATCGACTGTATGCGTCTCGATCAGTGGCTGGCGATGGAAAAATACTTTTACGAGTATTACAAAATTCAAAAAGACTATTATTTTTCAATTTTACCGACGGCAACGCCGTTTGCACGCAATGCCATTTTTAGCGGACTGTTTCCCAGTGAACTGGAGCGTCGCTACCCGGAAATGTGGGCCAAGGGCGAAGACGATGATCATAGCCGAAATCGCTATGAAAAAGAGTTGATGTATGATCAAATGCGCTTGCTCGGCCACAAGCTGGATAAAGAACCAAAGTATTCCAAGCTGGTAAACGTACGTGAAGGTCACAATCTGGAAAAAAATATCGACGCCTTTATCGATTCACCACTATCGAGTATTGTTGTAAACTTTGTGGATATTCTCACACACAGCCGCTCAGATCTGCCTATTCTGAAAGAGATTGCTCCCAATGAATCGTCTTTCCGCTCCTTAACGCGTTCGTGGTTTGAGCATTCTTCGATCTATAAGATCTTCCAAAAGCTGGCGAAAAAAGACGTTACAATTATTGTAACCAGCGACCACGGCAGCATTCGCTGTATGCGCGGTACTAAGGTGCTGGGCGACAGAGAAACCTCTACAAACCTGCGATATAAGTATGGTCGTAATCTAAAGGTCGATAATAAGCACGCATTTTTTGTAAAGAATCCGCTTGATAGTAAGCTGCCCAAACGCAATTTTAATATCAATTACATTGTGGCGAAGGAAGACTATTATTTTGTCTATCCTACGAATTACCACAAGTATTTGTCATACTACCGGGATAGCTTTCAACACGGTGGAATTTCTCTGGAAGAGATGGTCTTGCCCATTGTAAAGTTGGAGCCAAAGTCGTAGCCAATGGAAATGAGCACAGAAACACTTATTTGGCAAAAAGAAGCTGTCTCTGAGCAAGAGACGGCTTTGCTCGCCGAAGAATTAGTGCGAGATCAACTTTCTCCGGGAGACATCCTTGCTTTGCATGGTGATCTGGGTAGTGGAAAAACCTTCTTTTGCAAGGCTGTTTGCCGCGCGCTCGCTACTAATGAAGCATCCAGTCCTACGTTTACGATTGTAAACGTCTACCAGAATTCCAGCGGTCTCTCGGTATACCATTTCGACTTCTATCGTATTGAGCATCGGGCTGAGCTACAGAACCTTGGTCTGGATGATTATTTCTATGATGATGGCATTTGCCTTATCGAATGGCCGGAAAAGTTAGGTGACCTGCTGCCTCCCTCTCGATATGACTTATATCTCGAGCCTCTTCCTAATAACCCAGGTGGTCGTTCACTACGCTTGATACAACGAAAATAGAGAGTTAAAGTACTACATTTATGTACCTTATCGTCTAATCTTCTCTTCTGCCCGAATCTTCTTTGTATATACAACAATAAATTTATAGAAATCCGCAAAACTGTATTTTTTGTAGAATTTGACAGCATGTATGCTTTCTAATAGACTGTGGTTATTACAGATACCTCTTGTTAAAACCACTCTCTCTTTTTGTCTGTAAATTCATCTTCCTTGTCGTATTTCAGCGATAAAAATCAACCGCAATTAATCCGTGATCTCCAACATCAGAAGCGAGGCGCTTCGTGGTTACCATCAGGTTAGGCAGACTGTTAGTTTGCTGATTTCCTAACGTCATTGGAATAGCATCTGCAGCATATCGCGTGCTGTATTTTGATCATTTAAAATCAATTTTTACTGCAACTGCAATTCCACCACTTAAAGATTGGATAAAAGTGATGAGACCCCACGTCATTATCTCAATGGTCATCTGTTTATTTTCGTTCCTTGCTGCACAGGGGAAAGTAAGTGGAAAGTTAACTCAAGATACGGTTTGGAAAAACCTTGTCTGGGTTAATGGCGACGTTATCGTTCCCAAAAATGTGACACTGACGATTGAGCCTGGCTGTCGTGTTCGTATGGAACCAAAGACAGACAAAACACGCTCTGGCAAAGCACCTGAGCGAATCGAGATTATCATTTTCGGAACCCTTATCGCCAAGGGAGTCGAAGGCAATGGACGGATTGTTTTTACGTCTCGAACCACCAATCAAAAAATGAATGACTGGTACGGTATTGTTTTCAAAAACCGAAATAATCGTTCTGTAATGCAAAATTGTTTGGTAGAGTATGCCTATAAAGGAATTACTTGTTACGGCAGTGCTCCGATGATCGCCAATTCAGAGATCCGCTTTAATCAATATGCCGGTATTAGCGCCGAAATTCGATCCAAGCCGATTATTCGCAATACGATGATTTCCGGTAATGAGTTTGGCGGAATTATCTGTGAATTAGCCTCCAATCCTATAGTTGAAAAATCAATTATCACGCAGAATACCAATGGTATTATTGTATTCGATCAGTCCAAGCCGGATCTGGGCAGTGTGCGCGGCACGGATGGACAATCAATCGGTGAGAATCTGATTTTCAATAATTTCGAAACGAATATTTATAATCATTCTGCCAATGATATTTATGCTCAAAATAATTCCTGGAATACCGCGAATTCAACGGATATCGAATCATCCCTTTTTGACGGTGGAGATAATGCCGCAAAAGGCAAGGTTGTGTTTTTACCCGTGGGTGGAAACGCAGTAGTTCGTCGTACTGCTCCGGTAGCAGCAGAGCCTGAACCGGGACCACTCGTCGTTGCATTACCGGAAGATCCGAAGCGTCGCTCGCGTGATGAGGCTATTGAGTCGGTAGATCGCAAGTCTGCTTCTGCCACTCGCCGAAAGGAAGAAACCAATCTGGCTAAGACGGTGCAACCGCAGGTACGAAACGCTGCTAATAATAAACCTCTTGCTGCCAGTACTCCTCCACCAAAGACGAAACCGGCAACAACAACGAGTAATACTGCCGGCAATCAGGTGAATAACAAGCCCGCGAGTACGGGAAATACGGCAACGCAACCAGCGGCGACACCGCCGGCAAGCGTCGGACAACCAACCGTTGCTAAGCAGGAAACGCTGATCGTTTATCGCGACCGTATCGTTCCGGAGAAAAAAGCTCCAACAGTAACTATCCCGCAAGAACCGCTGATCGAAGCCTTACTCGATGGCGGGCGTCGTCAATATGCCAAGCGGGTCAAGCCACGATACCCGGCTATTTATCAGAAAACTGGTAATGAAGGCAAGGTATTCATGGAAGTTATTGTCGGTAAGACCGGCAAGGTCGAGAACTATCGGATTATCCGAAGCGATGGTGATCTCTTCTCAGAATCTGCTACTGAAGCGATTAAGGGATTTGAATATAAGCCGGCAACTTATAAAGGACAGCCAGTAAGCTTTAAATTGGTCGAGCCGTTCTTTTTCAAGCTGGGTAAGTAAAGCAGGTTTTTTGTGCGGAATAGAGCGTACTGAAATGCCCTTTATAAGATGATATGCTATTTAAAAGAACAGAAGCTC
>JBOEGD010000020.1:141491-338735 GCA_050633245.1 Calditrichia bacterium
GAGCTTCTGTTCTTTTAAATAGATACTAGATATTCACTTCTATGGTGGTGGTAAGGATTTTACGCTCCTTAACCTTCTGATGCCCCTCAGCGTTTTGCATAATCAGAAATATCTTGGCTGACTCATGAATGTTTTTCATTACCTCTTCAAGTGTATTTCCGTAGCAATTAACACCCTCAAGCTCCAGACATTGAGCATAGAAGCCGACAGTACCTTTTTCAACAACTACATTAAACTTAAAATTCATAAGGGGCTCCAATACTTAGCTTCTGTATGAAAAATACGACAATTTCACCTCTATACTGTTGTTGAGAATCTCACAATTTAAAAATGCGATTTACATTTTGCTTGAATCGCCGGACGATTTTGTATAATTTCAGCGCTTACAGAAAGATAAAGCATGAGCGAAAACGTAAAAATAATTACCACGAACAAAAAAGCTCGTTTCGATTATCATATTTCCGAAACAATTGAAGCCGGTATTGTTCTCAAAGGCACGGAAGTGAAAAGCATCCGAGCAGGTAAAGTAAATTTGCAGGATTCTTACGCGAGGATCATGAAGAATGAAGTGTGGTTAATTGGCATGCATGTGAATCTTTATGCCAATGAGGGATATGTGACCCACGATCCTGAAGCAAGCCGAAAGCTGCTGCTAAATCGCAACGAGATCGATAAGCTTGAACGCAAGGTGATGGAAAAAGGTGTGACGCTTATTCCTACCAAGCTGTACTTTAAAAATGGTCGTGTAAAAGTTGCTATCGGGCTTGCCACAGGTAAAAGACAGTATGATAAGCGGCAGGATATTGCCAAACGCGATCGCGATCGCGAGATGAAACGAATTGAAAAACAGTACCGCGTAAAATAATCTCCCATTCCACGTAATCCGGATATAATAATGAACTTTTTTGATGAACAAACATGGCGTGGCTGCATCCTCGATTCTACCGAAGGCGCACGTGATGCCGTTAGCGGAAAACCTGTTGCCGGCTATATTGGCTTCGATCCCACGGCAGATAGTCTGCACGTTGGCTCACTTCTTCAGATCATGTCTTTAGCCCGTTTACAGCGCAGCGGGCATAAGGCCATTGCCCTTGTTGGCGGTGGAACCGGGCTTATTGGCGATCCTTCAGGTAAGAGCGAAGAGCGGAAGCTGCTCACAAAAGAACAGGTTCAGGCAAATGCCGATGCAATAAAAAATCAGCTCTCAAGATTTCTCGATTTCGACGGCGATAATCCAGCCCGGATGGTGAATAACCTGGAGTGGTTGGGCGAGATCAGTTTTGTCGATTTCCTTCGTGATGTCGGAAAATACTTTACCGTGAATAATATGCTGGCAAAAGAATCTGTAAAGCGTCGTATCGACTCGGAGGATGGAATTTCATTCACCGAATTTAGCTACTCGCTGCTGCAGGCATATGATTTTTTGGTGCTGAACGATCGCTACGATTGTACGCTTCAAATGGGTGGAAGTGATCAGTGGGGAAATATTGTGTCCGGTTCGAACCTGATTCGTCGGATTCGTCAGAAAAAAGCGTACGGCATTGTCTCGCCGTTGGTAACGACTGCCAGCGGAACCAAATTTGGTAAAACGGAAGCCGGAACGGTTTGGCTAGATGCCGCGCGCACGTCACCTTATCGCTTCTACCAATTTTTTGTAAATACGGACGATGCTGATACTATTCCCTATCTAAAATTCTTTACCTGGCTAACGCAGGAAGAAATTGCCGAGCTGGAAACGTCAATTGCGGACAACCCGGGAAAACGTGAAGCTCAGCAGCGCCTTGCTACAGAGCTGACGCGCATTGTGCATGGTCAGGAAGGCGTAGACAAAGCGCAAAATGCCAGCAAGGTACTTTTTGGTGGCGCTATTGAAGGTTTGAAGGCAGATGATGTTGCGGACATCTTCCAGGACGTGCCCTCTATCAAAATCTCGCGCAGCGAATTTGAAGGCGAAGGCATGGCTCTGCCCGATCTAATGGTTGGATGTGGTGCTGTAGACTCGAAGGGCAACGCCAGACGACTATTGCAGCAGGGTGGTGTTTCGTTGAATAACAATAAGATTGACGATTTTAACCGTCGGGTTGTTTTGGAAGATTTTATTGAGAATAGATATCTGGTTCTTCGGAAGGGTCGGAAAAACTATTTTCTTATCCAGGTTGGATAAAAAAAGAAAAAAATAGAGCAGTTTTCAATAAGACTGGAGCAGTTTTCAATAAGACTGGAGCAGTTTTCAATAAGACTGGAGCAGTTTTCAATAAGACTGGAGCAGTTTTCAAAACTGCTCCAGTCTAGTCAGTCAAATCCTTACTTCAGCAATACCATCTTGCGACTCTGCACAAAATCTCCTGCCTGAAGCTGATACAAATAAATTCCACTAGAAACCGCTTCACCTAGATTGTTGGTAGCATCCCAAACAATCTCGTGTGATCCGGCAGCCTGCTTGGTATTTACCAGCGTGCGTACTTCCTGTCCCAGCATATTGAATACAGTTACCCGGACATTCGACGTTTCGCGAACATCGTAGCTGATTGTCGTCGTTGGGTTGAACGGATTCGGATAGTTTGCATTCAGTGCATATTCCTGAGGAACAGCAGTTGTGTTATCATCGCCGATACCGGTGGGAACTGCAAGCAGATATGATACTGCGTTTTCCAACAGCAACTTTGCGTCAGCCTGGTTGGAAAACTCCGCATAGTTTGCCGCGATGTATACGATTTGTGCATCATCTGGATTGGTGTCGTTGTCATAAATCGCAATACCGGCATTTCCCGGATTATTGCCCGGCTCATACAGAACATATGCTCCGCCAACTTGATTTACTGCATCTTCGCTGGGCCAGTCGCTATAGTCGATACCAAAAGAACTCGGGAGCTGATTCGGTGTGGTTACCATCGGGTGAGTGCTCTGAGACGACAGCAGGTTAAATGGTCCTGCATTGTCTGCAAGCCAATCATTTGAATGAATGACGCCTGCAGCAAAACTTGGATAGCCCGGAGTATCCGCAGCGTCATAACCAACTTCACCACCCTCAACAAGCAGTTTATTAGAAGGATCACTGCTTACCCAGTTTTCCAGAGCCGCACGATAGGTGGCATCGGAAACCGGATCGACATTAATACCGCTGGAGTGGATAATCAGATTGTAGCTATCCCAGGTTGCGGGATCAGTACTGGAAACACTCTCTACGGTTGATGTAAATCCAAGGTCGTTCAGGTTGTTGCTGATGAGATCGGCTGCAAGACCAAATGGTGACTTGGTCAGGTTTCGCTCGTATGTGCCTTTGTCAGACACAACACGTAATGGCTGAGTGCTTGGATCATCATCGATGACAAGAATAAGACCTCGTGATGCTACGATTGTAAAATCGTGGCTTCCACTTGGCGGATCGACGGTCTGATTGCCATTGCTGCTGCCGTCAGTTGCAAGAATGCTGTAGGATATAACATCCCCTTCGCTGATCGAGCCGGAGCTGATCGGGAAATCTGCAGACCAGGTATCGCCGGAGCTATTGACAAGGGAAAATGTGCTCCCGGTTCCGCCGTTGATGCTATAGGATACTTCAGCACTGGCAACGCTCAGGTTGTCTGTGATTTCTGCGGATACATTCGCCGGCCAGCTAACCAGAGCCTGGTCGCCAAGCGGAGCGTGAGTTACAACTGGTGCTTCAGCATCTGCGCCGGTAGTAAAAGAATAGAAATTACCCGGTGCGCCGGCTGGAAGTGTTGATGAAAGTCCATTCGCATCTGAGGTGAAGATGTAGTAATTGTACGTCTCGGCAGAACCGGTGCCTGTGATGGAAGCTGTCCAGTCGTTGCCGCTTAGGTTTGTCATGTTGACTTCATTTGCAAATGTACCGTCGTTGCCCCAGAACAGCTTGGCTTCGTTAATTGCGCCGCCAGCTGCAATCGAGGCGTTTACTACATACGGACCGTTAACGTCTTCGGTGTCGGTTAGCGGAACGTGCTGAATCTGCGGAGTCGGAATGGTAATCTGATAACCGCGCTCAGTAAAACGTTGCTGCATTGCAGAGAGGTTTGCACCGCCAAAGAGGTTTACATCAGCCTGAATCATGGCTTGCGCCAGATCAGTCTGTCCGGCACCAGAGTTGGTCATGGACAGGCCTTCAAGGAAGTTCTTGTCGCTTGCTTCGCGACCGATATCGTCCCAAATAGCCATCATTGCTGTTGCAATAATTTCACCATCTGCGTGAACGCCGCCACCAAGTCCGCTCGGGTGAGTGCGGTTGGTATTCGTTACGCGACCGTTCCAGAATTCATTATGACCATCCCACTGGAATGTCCAGAAGTACTGCGGATCGGCCGGTGTCCAGAAGCCGGTGCTGCGCATCTTGGAGTCTGCCCAGTAGTCTGCAATTCCTTCCGAAAGGCCTTCATTTTGCGAAAGACCACCATTGGTAATCCAATCGTGAATTCCGTGTCCAAGCTCGTGCCAGATTACGTCGGGGTCTTCAGAGTCATCTACGCCACCCTCACCCCAAGCGATGGTACCATCGGAAAGATAGTGAGAGTTGTCTGCGCCACCAAGACCATGTGGATCGACGCGTGCGCCACCGGTATACTGATATGGCATAACAGTAAAGCCGAGTGTCTCATTAATGTAACGCATAGACTGATCGATGTGATAATATACGTTGGCAGCTTCAAAACCCTGCTCACTACGAGTAAAGCTCCAGTCGCTGGTGGACTGCTCATAAGTGCCGCCAAATGGAGCTTCCGTATCGCTGATAACAGCGTATGGACCATCCAAGCTAAACGTTCCATTATCTTCGGTAATATCAAGCAGTGTTACTGCTACACGCTCATTGTTTAATGAGGCATTGTCTGCATCATTGTTATCGACATAGTTGCCGCCATAAGTAGCGCGTGCGCGGGTCAGTGGATCAGGATCAAATACCTGACCAGTACCGTCAACGCGCTTGTGGCCACCATTATAGCGAGCTTTGTCTTCTACGCGAAACATTTCGCCGGTAATAGCGTCAACCATTACTTCCCAATCGCCAAACATCTTTTCGGCAGGAATAATGCTGACTCGGTGAGCAAGGCGAGTAACGCCTTTATTGTAATAAACCACTGTTTCCTGAATATCGCGGTTCAGTATGCCTTCGATGCTTAAATATTGTTTTGCCTGAGCCTGAGCAGCTTTTGCTGCAACAACCGGCGCTTTATTGGCAAGTTTTGCCAGTGGCTTATAGGTACTCATGTAAAAAACCACTTCATTGTTTTTGTTCAAGCTGACTACGATTGTAGACTTGTACACCTTATAACCGTCCAGCATTTGCTGAAAGCGTACGCGAAAACCACCTGGTGTCTCGAGTGTGGCATAGTGCTCCAGATTATCCAGATCGTTTATGCGAAGCAGAGCAGCATTTTCAAGTAAATACTGGCGTGCCATGTTTTCTGGTGAATCGGCTTTTACAGGATAATTTACCCTGTAAATTGCGATTGGAGTACCACTCTCTTTACTGACACGCATGTCGGCAAAGCGGTAGGTTTCTTCGACCTCATTGTCGAGGATTTCCAACTGACGATTCTGTTCGGGCTTTTCAGCAAATAAAGGTGCCGCAAACAAAAGCGTGAGCAGGATGGAGCTTACAAGGGAACGAAATTGCATACAAACTCTCCTGATGTGATGGGTGAAATAGCCCTTGGCGGTGCCGCAAAAAAGTTACGCCTTCAGGCCTGATTAATTGAAAGTATCGATGGAAATATTACAATGATCACTTATATATAATACGAGTTTAATTTTGGGAGATGCTACAGTTGCGCGCTGGATTATTTAGATCTTTTCGAGAAGATAGTATTGCGGTTAAACCGCGATATCGGAACGTGCTAAAGATGTTGTGATAAATTTGCAGACTACTTCTCCGGTCAATATAAATGCATATACAACGTCAAGCAAGTAATGATCATTTAGGTTGGGATAAAAAAGTATCATTTTCAAGTGCCTTTTTACCGTACGACGGCTTACTATTTTTAACCGAGATGATCTGGACAATACCTTTTTTGGGCTTCATCGTTTTGCGCAAAAATTAAATGAAACCTGTTTTCGTGGACTTCAGATTGTACATTTAGTCTTTCTGCAGAACATACACTTATTGGAGACTCATGGATATTGCAGCTATAAAGCAGATTGTGCCGGACGTGACCGCTCGTCAAATCGAACAGCTCACTGCCTATTGTGATATGATAACAGATTGGAATCAACGCATAAACCTCGTTTCACGTAAAGATATCGAGTTCTTTGAGGAAAACCACTTGCTTCCATCGATTGTCGCTTTGGAGATGGTCGATATTCCTCAAAACAGTTCACTCGCAGATATTGGTAGTGGTGGCGGACTTCCGGCAATTCCGATTGCGATTCTTCGGCAGGATATTGAAGTAACCATGCTGGAGTCAATTTTGAAGAAGTCTGTTTTCTTACAGAATGTGGTTGAAGAACTGGAGTTGGGAAATGCCCGCGTTGTGCGCAGTCGGGTGGAAGACCTTGGCGGCGATTATAAAAAATCGTTCGATATGGTAACCGCTCGGGCAGTGGCCTCGGTTGGCCAGTTAATAAAGTGGGGAAAGCCACTGCTTCGTTCCGGTGGACAGTGGACGTTGTGGAAAGGTGAGTCTGACCGCGAAGATTTATTTAACAGCGTACGCAAAATAGGCTACCCAATTGAAATTTTTGATGTACCCGAACATTTACATTCTCTTTCTGGTAAGTTTGAGTTTATGCGCATTTTTCAAATTGATATGATATAAAAATCGCGCGGCTATTGGATATATCTGCGAAGTACGCTATCCTTTCCTCTCATAATACCCCCAAAAACACCGGTGAAACATGTTGTTCCGTGAGATACAGTTGGAAACCCATTTGCTCGATGAGCTGAAGACCTTTTATGTCGAAACGTTGGGATTTAAGGTGCTTAATCAACGAAAGCATCAATTTACCCTCTCGGCAGGTACTACGAAACTAACCTTTAAGCGAACACGTGAAGACCACGAACCATTTTATCACTTTGCCGTAAATATCCCTGAGAATCTTTTTGCTGAAGCAAAAAGGTGGTTAAGTGAAAAGGCGACTCTGCTTATTGAAGACGGAAAAGATGAATTTCACTTCGAGGCATGGAATGCTCACGCCATCTATTGTGAAGACCCCGCGGGAAATATTGTTGAATTTATTGCTCGCCATAACTTGCCTAAAAAAGGCGATGCTCCCTTTCACCCTGAGCAAATTCTAAACATCAGCGAGGTTGGCATTCCGGTAGAGGACGTGGGGCTTTTTTGTCGCGAGGTGCGACAGTCCCTGAGACTACCGTTATTTGATGGTAATGAAAAAAATTTCGCCGCTCTCGGAGATGAAAAAGGGCTCTTTATTGTTGTCCCCGTAAAACGCCCCTGGTTCCCAACATCCCGCCCGGCGGGCCCATTTCAGCCAATCGTACAGTTGGGATAGAACGGAAAAAATTCGAAGATTTCCAATTGTATAGTTGCGATTTACTTTTCCGTTTCGTTTTTTAGAGAAAATACTGCTGAACATGGATTTTTTCCGGAGCCTGCATGTCTTCTTCAAAACCGCATTTCCCAAGACTACGCCATATTGAAGTATATCCAATTGAACACGAGGGCAATCCATATTATTATCTGCGCGACCCGTTAGAGGTTGCTGCGCGACCGATTATGCTGACCCCGGGCGAGTTTTTAATTGCCTCTCTTTTTAATGGGGAGGCTGATATGGATGCTATTAAAAGTAACTTTGCTCTGGAAGCCCGTGGTGCGAAACCTACTGATGAGCAAGTGATGGCCGTTTTGCATCACCTACGCAAAAACTGTTATCTGGACGATGCTGCTTTTCGATTGCGCTATGAAGAGGTGCGCCAGGAGTTTCACGATGCATCTATCCGTAAAGCATGGCATGCCGGAACGGCATATCCAATCGATCCCGACGAGCTGCGTGAACAGCTTGATGCGTTTTACAGTGATCCAAACGGAGCAAGCTCCGGTGACGGTGCTTCCGGTAGTGGTAGCCTACAGGCTGTAATGGTGCCACACATTGACTTGCGAGTAGACGGGCCTTGCTATACGCATGCCTATCGTCATCTCTTCGAGCAGTCGGATGCCGAGCTTTTTGTTGTGCTGGGAGTTGCGCATAATGGTGGTGATGATTTTCTAATCGCCACTGAAAAAGACTTTGAAACGCCACTGGGTGTGGTTAAAACGAATAAAGATTTTGTGAAGCGCTGGAGTAAACGCCTGGATAAAGATGTGTGCCGTGAAGAGTTCATGCATCGTAGTGAACACTCCATTGAGTTTCAATTACCCTTCCTTCAGCACGGACTAAAGCGAGACTTTGAGGTCGTTAATATTCTAAGTGGCTCGATAGAATACGCCCTGAATTATGCAGAGCAAGAGTATCGCGATGAAATGAATCGCACTATTGATGCCCTGGCAGAAACACTGGCTGAGGAAGAGCGTAAGACAATGCTTATCTTAAGTGTCGATCTGGCGCATATGGGCCCGAAGTTTGGGGATGTTAAGCGAATTGACGACATTCGGGCAAATGCGATTCGGGATGTGGATAAAAAAATGTTTCGCGTGTTGGAAGCGTATGACAGCGAGGCCACCATTCAGTTGATGCAAAATGACCTGTTTAGTAGACGAATTGACGCCTGCGGCGCTATTTATACGTTAATGAGGATGCTGCCTCGACTAAAGGGAAAGATGCTCTCCTATGGCCAGGATTTGCAGGGCGATAGCGGATCTATTGTTACCTATGGGTGCATGGCGTTTGAAGCTGTTGACTAACCGGAGGCGTAATGTCAGACGAATTGGATGAAGCTGTTGAATATCCGATTAATGGTGAGCTGGATCTGCATAACTTTCAACCCAAGGATATTTCCGATCTTGTAACAGAATATATTCGCGAGTGTCGCGAACGGGGAATTTTTCAAGTGCGAATTGTGCACGGCAAAGGCAAAGGTGTTCAGCGAGATCGGGTTCATAAGCTGCTCGAAGAACTCCCCGAGGTTCTACGCTATTGGCAGGAAAGTTTTGCCGGATCGTGGGGAGCAACACTGGCTGAACTAAGAAAAGACTAAGAAAAGGCCCGGCAGAAATTCTGCCGGGCCTTTTTTATACCAGATTTAATGTTGTTCTATCGACGGGTTACAACGATTTCTACCCTGCGGTTTTTCTGTCGGCCGCGATTGGTATCGTTGGAAGCAATCGGATCGTTGCTGGCAAATCCTTTGTAGCGCAGACGATCGGCGTCGACTCCCTGTTCCGCAACTTTCTTATACAAACAGCGTGCTCGAACGGCGGCCAGGGAAATGGTCTCACCATCGGAGTAGGTCCCACTATAGCTGTTTGTTTCTGTTCCATCGATATGACCATAAATGTCCAAATGCACGTTCGGATAAGCCCGTAGAATTTCGATCAGACGATTCACTTGCGGATAGGCACCCATATTCATTTTTGCAGAGTTGAATGGAAAGCGAATATCGTCCATCGTGAACTTCGCCGGTGTTCCATGCGAAGCATTGCTCAGATAGTTTGCAAGATTCCACTCCATCGAACCACGCTTCAGACCCAGTGCATTACCGTCTGGTCCGGCTGACCCTGCGGCATAGAGCTTGTCGGCATCACCAGTGTTTGCTGCTTTAAAATCGCCACCGCTTTTTTTCGTCTCGGGCTGCGCTTTTGGTTCTGGCTTTGGTTCCGGATCCTTATCTGCTACGGCAGTTTGTCCGGCACCCGCATTTGCATCTCCCCCGTCAGCAGCACCGGCATTTGTATTGCTATCACCAGTGTTGCCGTCGTCTGTGGTCCCGCCGTCATCTGTAGCGGCCCCGTCAGCACCATCATCTGTGGTTCCATCATCATCACCACCGATCATGCTTGGCTGAGAAGTTTTAGGCGAATCAATTGGTCCTGCTGTGCGATCGGTATCGCATCCACGCATAAAGAACAATAAGAGCAATAGTAGAAGCAATGCCAGAAGTAACCATAGCCACCATGGCCATCCGCCGCCACCGTCTGATTCCTGACCGCGGGTGCTTGAAGCAGCACCGGGCTCGGGTCTTGACGTTGGCACGGGCTCCGGTTCTATAACTTCAGTAGGCGTGACTTCCTCATATACTTCCGGCTCAGGTTCCGGAATTGGTTCCGGAGTTGGTTCTGGTTCTGGCTCTGGAATAACTTCTGCAGTATCGGATTCCGTGATGTCTCCTGTGTCATCAAGACTTCCTGCGACTACGGCAGCACCTGCTATTCCAGCCGCAACACCAACATCATCCAGAGTCTCAGATTGATCGCGATCGATCGAAAGGGTGAAGCTTTCTTCTTCAGTACGCGCTGTGCGAAGCGTAACACCGTAGGCCCCGGCGTATCCGGGAATACTGCCCTGCAGGTATGCAATCGTTCGTGCCACATCCTGCGCCGATGCGTAAAGTCCACTCCGCGCAATTTCCTGACGGTTGCCAGCTCGAAGAACAAAATAGTAGCGTCCGTTCTCTTCTTTTTGCTCGTAACGTGCCGGATTTCCGGCGTTGCGAATAACTGATCGCAGTCCATTATCTCTACTTTTTGCCGTGCTGTAAGCCTGGCTGTAGAGAATGGCCTCACCATCGTTGTCATTAAAGTGGAAATAATCTTGCGAATCTTTTTCACCTTTAAATGTCTCAAAGCCAGCTGCGCCGGAAGTCGAACGCTGTGTTAAATCGTATTGGTTACTGGCGCTACGCGATCGTTTCTTCTTTGCGTATTCTTCAGCATAAACCTGAGCGCGATTTTGCAGGTAAACGGAAGCCGTTTGCAGCTGTCCGGGAGAGTCAAACATGCGGCTGCGGGCAATTTCCTGACCATTTCGTGCCTTCAGGATAAAATAGTGTTTACCATTTTCCTCTACTTGCTCGTAGCGAGCTGCAATACTGGCATTGTTGATGACGGAGCGGATTCGCGAATTACGTCGCGAGGTGGTAGGGAAGCTGCGACTATATAGAATGGCATTTCCCTGTTCGTCATTAAAGTGAAAGTAGTGCTGCTCATTTTTTGCGCTTTTAAATGGCTCGAACCCTGATTTGCCAGAAGTTGAAACCTGAGTGAAATCGTATAATTGTTCAATTGGAATATCTTCCCCACGCATAAAAGGGAATGATTCATTGGTCTCGTCTGTTGTTGTGCGGGTAATTGTTACCGGGTAATCTTCGGTTATGTTTGCCGTGGTATTAATTTGTGTAATAAGATCGGTTGCTCCCTGTCCAAATGGATATGCCGCGCTGCGGGCAAGCTCCCGACCATCTTTCGAACGAAGCACCGCAAAGTACTGCCCGTTTTCTACAATGCTCTCAAAGCTTTCACGATCATCAATTAAATCGAGCACGTCTCTGATAGAGCCGGTAATGCTATCCTGATCAGGATACGAACCGCTTGTGAGAAGAATGTTCTCGTTATTGTCGAGAAGATGATAGTAATACTGCCTGTCTGTGCTGTCCTGATAAATTTGAAATTTCATGGTCCAAAGTACCTGATTTGTGGAACTGATGGCTAATTAGCGTGTGTTTTTTGCACTGCGGGGCGGGCAGTTCTTATATCCAGAAAAAATAAGGAAATTCTTGATATTATTCAAGGTGCTGTGAAAATTAATATTTTGCGTTTTTTAACAGTCTAATCAGGGGGGATCTGCTACAAAGGTGAGATGGTTTAATCGCGCCCTCCCAGTGAAAAATCTCTTTTTGCGGTACTGATGGTAATCGTAAAGCCTGCAATGACATCAATAAGTGACATGAATCCAAGGATGAGGAACGCGGAGTCTGCAACCTGAGGAAGCATTAGGAACTCTACCAGGTAAATGATGAATACAAACATTGAAAACGTGTGTTCTACAACGGTTGTTGTGGCAGTTTGGGTAGATTTTATCAGCTCGATGTACAGAACAACCAGTCCGATTAAAATTAATACATCGCGATTTGTGGGAATCCATGATTTGCCAGAGGGTAGTGGGAACTCAGCGATTTGAAAGTCGAGTACATTGGTGTCGGGATTTGTTGCTGCGAAACCAATAATTATCACATTGTATGCTACCAACAGCAGTGCAAACAGTGGCACATTTTTAATAAAACCCATTTACTACCCTTCATTAATTTGTCGTGTTGTCATCATTGGCAGCTTAAATAACTGCCAGCGCGCGAATGATTTTTTCCGAACGCCTAACATAAAAATCGACAAAACAGGATGTTATGTAATAATCTAATTAATTAATTTCACAATTACAAGATGGGGTTAGACTCTCTTGCTGTGCTGTCAAATGGTCTATTATTGAGCCAATCCTCTGTTTGTGATGCGCCTTTCAACACTTTCGCTTTTTTCGACATCTCTGCTCGAAATTCACCACCGCCTTGAAGCCCTTTAAATCAATGATATGAACTTGATAGGTATGGAAAGTCGACAAACCTTTGCCGCAGCTGTTGACAAATCTGAAAAAAAAATTATATTTCTAATGTCGCTGACGTAACTGCCGACAGGCGGTTGGACAAGAGAACGAGAGTATACAAGACATATAAAGATTCAAATAACCAACACGGAGGTTCGGTTATGTTTTTTATCAAGGCAGATACTACCACCCAAAGACTTAACATTACAATCCAGCAAATCGACGATGCAGAAGACTTAAAGTCTATTCTGTTTATTGTTAAGCGTGAAGTTATCAAGCTGAATCCGGGCTGGACGGCAGCACTTGATTTTCGCGGCATGGGCGCTTTGGAAGAAAAGCTCATGACCTACCTGAAAGACCTTCAAAGATTATTCCTGAACTACAGCGTTGGTCGAATTGTAACGCTTGTAGACAATGTTGTATTAAAGATGCAGCTGATTCTGATGGGCAAAGAATCCGGTGCTTACGATATCTCTTCGCGCTTTTCATCCGAGAAGGAATGGAAAGCATTTCTCGCCTCACCCCCCGGCATAGACCGGCCTACCTCAGAGTTGTTTTAGATGGATTGCAGCCCCTCGAAGATGTCAGACTTCGAGGGGGTTTTTCTCTAAACAATAGTTTTGAGTGTAGATGTGTTGCGAGATAATCGCATGAGCAAAGGCCATGAAAACTTCACACTTCCTTGACTTGTCAAGAAGTGCAACCTTCCTCACCTCCCGGTATTAACCGGCCTACCCCAGCTGTTTTAGATGGATTGCAGCCCCTCGAAGGTGTCAGACTTCGAGGGGGTTTTATGTACAGATGGACGTTGAAAGTAGAAAATTTGAGGTACAAAAAAGCACGTTTAGAGATTTTGTTCTAAAACACAACCAAAACGCCTCTCTGGTGCCTAATTAGTAGCGGCTCTTACGAGGCAGGCGCTTCGATTTAATGCTTTCAGATCGCCTCTCCCACAACAACCGCAACAGTCGAAGCATGAATCCGGCTGCAAATATTTAAGAGTATTTTCAGATTCACCAGGAGATCACAGAGATGAGTCAACAGCAGAGTAAGCTGACATTTTTCTGCGAAATGTGCAATAAACCGATTGATAGTAATATTTGTTCCATACACGGAATAGACTTTGTTACGATCAAAAAGATATCATTGGATGGAAGCGTTGCTCCGGAACGTAAGAGCAAACCACGTCGTACGTCTACAAAGGTCTCAGAACCCAGAGTTATTTCTGATTCCCCAAAGGAAACCGGTTTGGTGCCCCTGCAACCAGGTAAACCGCCTGTTCAGGAATCACAGTTGCCCGCTTTACCCGGCGATCCGCGCGTGAACCCTGCAATTGAAGACATTCCGGAAGAGGATGTTGAACCCGTTCTTCCCCAACCAAATCCTTTTGTCAACCCTCAGCAAAACCCTACCGATGGCGGGATACCGGCATTCCAGCGTGGTCGCGGCGGTGAATATCGCCAACAGCCTCAGGAACAAGGTGAAGTTCGCGAGGAATTTGTTTATCAGGAAGCCGTTGAAGATGATGTGGAAGACTATTATGAACCGCAAATGGGTGGTCAAACCGCACCTGCACCTTCCAGTTCAGTAGGTGGCTGGATGGTGGCGCTGCTCGCTGCACTGGTTGTAATCTTGCTGGCCGCAGGGTTTTATGTTTTCAATCAGCGCAGTAATACGCCGACGTCTTTATACTCTCAAGCTGAATCGCTTTACACCGAGCAAAATCTCAGCGGGGCAATGGAACGTTATCAGGAGTTCGTAAAGCGTTTTCCAGACAACCCGCTGGTGCCAATAGTACAGACCAAAATAAAGCAGATTCGCCAGGAGGTTCGTGCAAGCAATGGCGAGATGGATGAAGAAATAAAAATCATTATGCTTGCGGCTAATGCTGCATTTGAAAAAGAAGACTATATTTCTCCCAAAGACAATAATGCCCTTGCTCATGCACAGAAAGTGCTTGATATTAGTCCGAATTATGGCCCGGCGCTGGATCTGAAAAGCAAGATTATTCGATACTGTGAAGATGAGGCAAATGAGGCGCTAAGAGTCAAGGATTACAATACTGCGCTGAGTTACTATCAAACGATGTCTGAGATTATGCCGAAAAATACATCCATTCTCGAAAAGATTCGTGAAGTTTTAGCTGCAAAAAGCAAGAATCGCGGCCGATAATTTCAACAGGATGCTTGACACCCGATAGATATCTGCTTATATTCATTGCTACTTATTTCGGATACTCATTGTTTTAAATAAAGGTATATCATGCCGGCCAAAACACAAGATATTGAAAAGCTGCTTGAAATTACGCCAAATCTTTATGAGGCTGCTCTCGTAATCGGACGTCGCGCACGTCAAATTAACGAAGAGATGTATCAGAAAAAGCGTGATCGTCAGATTTTGGAAGAGCTCGAAGGCGGGTTCGACGAAGATTTTCTACAGGTCGATTCTGACGAAGCTGACATGCACGATTCTCACCTTGAAGAAGAAAACCCGATTATCCACGCCGAACGCAACTTTTTTGAACAACAGCTTAAGTTCGAATTCCCGAATCTTAAGAGAGACGAGTAGTCCACGGCCATTTTCAATCGGTAAGCTTATATAAACTATTGCCGTTCTCTCCACTATGGAAAGAACGGCTTTCTGCGTTAAGAGGCCTTCATATGCATCACCCCTCCATCATTTTTCACAATTGCCGCATCTTTGATGGCAACACTTTTCTTTCCTCCAATACCAGTGCGTTAGCCATAAAAGGCGGCGTTATAGAGGCACTCGGTTCTGATATTGACATTGTTGCACTTGCCGGACCAAATACCCGAATGATCAATGGTGAAGGAAAACTGTTGTTGCCCGGTTTGATCGACTCTCATACTCATTTGAGCATGTATGCTGCGCGGAAACTACAGGTCGATCTTTCCGGCTGTGCTTCCCTACAGGAGGCACTTAAGGTAATAAGGGCTGGTGTAGAGCGATCTGCTGCTGGAGAATGGGTTGTTGGATACGGATGGGATAAAAACTTGTGGGGCGATGAGTATCCAACCCGACAAATGTTGGACGAAATTTCTACCCGCCACTTTATCTCGATGCAAAGTAAAGACTGGCATAGCCTATGGGTAAATACTCCGGTTTTAGCGGTCTGCGGGATAGATGCAACCATGCGCGACCCTGCCGGGGGCACAATATTACGGCAGTCCGATGGGCGTGAACCAAATGGGATTCTGCAGGAGAACGCCTGCACAATTGTGTTGAAGCAGATTGCACCGATTCCACTGGAACAGCTGTATCCAGCCTTAAAAAAGACCTTTGAAGAATGTCATGAATTTGGAATTACTGCGATTCACAGCGTCGAAACGAACTACGACTTCGCAAATTACAGTCGACTTTATAGCCAGGGACGACTTGGTTTACGCATATTTTTCTACTTCCCCGCAATGCATTTAAAAGATAATTCCTTCTCAGATTTTGCTAAAGAATCGGGAAACAGCTTTCTGAAAATATGTGGCGCTAAGCTATTTATGGATGGTACTCTTGGCTCGCAGACTGCAGACATGTTGCAATCACTGGAGGGACTCGATCATAAAGGCGTTGCTGTTTTAACGGAAGGTCAATTAGCCGAGTATTTAACGCTGGCGGTAGAGCAGGGACATTCCTGTGCCATTCATGCAATCGGTGACGCTGCGAACCGGAAGACGCTCGATGGTTTTGCCGCCGTCAGAGAAGAGAGTAAAAGAAAAGGATTACGACATCGGATAGAGCATGCGCAAATACTCGACCCTGCCGATATTGCTCGTTTTGCTGAGCTCGATATAATTGCCAGCGTTCAACCAATACACCTGGCTGCAGATATACCGCTAATTGAGCGTTACTTGGGAGAACGCAGTCGGTTTGCCTATGCCTTCAGTAGCTTGCATCGTAGTGGTGCAATGCTTGCTTTTGGCTCAGATACTCCTGTTGAGTCTTTTGACCCGTGGAAGGCGCTTTATACGGCCATTAAGCGCAAGTATTTGTGTAATCCCGATGCGCAGTCACTGTTTGCTGCTGAAGGCGTAACATTAAAAGAGGGATTAAAGGCTTATACTGCGAATAGTGCGTATACTGTTTTTGAGGAAGATCGTCTTGGTGTACTTAATGCCGGGATGCTGGCTGATGTAGTACTTCTGAATGCATCTCTTTTTGATGAAGATGCCGAGTCGTTGTTGTCGACGAAGCCACTTTTGACATTGCAGAATGGCCGTGTGGTTTACGACGCTCTTTAAGCATTACTTACCCTTTACACCCGGAATGGCAAATCGTACTTGTTGCCCTTTCCCCTGCACCAAATAGCCAAAGCGTGTAATGTCGCTTGTCTCTAGTGGCAGGTGCGTACGCATGGGCACGCCATTTACTTCAAAACGAATCTCATTGCTGCTGTGAAAGAAAATATTTTTAAATACATAGCGGTTGTCGTGTGGAATGATTTCAACGGATTTGCTATGAATCATTTGCAGGCGGATGTTGGAGGCCTGTTGAACAACTTGCGCTAAGACCATTCGTTTACCGCTTCTTGAGTATCCCACCGCATAAAGCAAAGAGTCATTTCCAAAACAGTAGAATGGCTGTGAATCCTTCAACGAGCCGTCTGTCCAAACATCCCCTTGAAACCAGAATTGATTTGCGTAATCAGGTGTAGAAAAATTGGCAACTGAAAAGCCAATTTCTGCATTTGGTTGGAGGCAAAATCGACCTCTCGAATCTGTGCTGGTGTCTGCATGAGTTGTTGTTGAAGATTGATTGAATCCGAGTGTGGAGAGGAAACAAAGAAGTATAAATGTAGTAAGCCGTGAAATGCGGCTTCGCATTTCACGGCGGCTAATAAGTAATGTCATCGCAGGCTATCTGTCGGTGCTGGTTCCGGTTCGGGAGCGACAATCGGTTCTGGTTTTACGTCCTCAACGGTAATTGCAAGACTTGCGTTTGCCTGCAGACCGTTTAAGTCGCTCACGACAAACGTAAGAGAGTAATTCCCTTGTTGCAGGCTATCCGGCGTCCAGGCAAACTGCTTGCTGGCGTTGTCGAATGTTGCACCCTGCGGTAAGTTGTTTGCTGTAACCATCAGATTGCCGTTGTCTTCTGTGTCCAGATCGGAGGTCTCGATTGAGAAGCTCAGAGTCTCTCCTTCGCGAACGCTTTGGTCATCGGGAAGTGATATCTCCGGAGCGCGATTCACGTTGGTCACCAGCAGATTGAAGTCGCTTGTTACCTCGGCATTCCCATCACTTACTACATATTGAATCGGGTATTCTCCGGCATCGCTAAAGCCGGGTGTCCAGCTTAACTCTCGGCTGGTGTTGTCGAAGGCTGCACCGGAAGGCAGTCCGGTCAGGCGATATTCCAGAGTCTCCGCATCTTCAGTGTCCGGATCGCTTGCCGCAGGCAACGCGAGTGTAAACTCCTGATTCTCTACCATCGTAATGTTGTTAAGTGTTGACACTTCGGGAGAACGATTGACATGAACGATATTTATATCTACCGAGGTTTCATCTGTCTCTCCGAAGCTGTCGGTAACCTTCAACTTAACAGTGTAATTTCCTGATTGTTCATAAGTAGGCGTCCAGCTTATGGTACCATTGCTACTGTTCAGAATTGCGCCCTGAGGCAAGTCTTCGGCAGCATATAATAACTTGTTAACGTCTTCGCTATCCGGGTCCAGAGCAGGGACGCTGAATTCGAGTGCTACGTTCTCACTGCCAGGCTGTGCAGCGGCGACTCCAAATGCCGGAGCGCGATTCACATTGGCCACACTAATGGTAAAGCCACGCTCAGCTAAGAGGCCGGAACCGTCTTTTACTCTGGCGGTTAGCGCGAAATTACCAGACTGGTCGTATGTTGGTGTCCAGCTGACTGAACCACTGGTGCCGTTTAGCGCCATTCCATCTGGCATGTTGTCAATTTCATAGCTAAGCGTATTTGCGTTTTCAACATCAGGATCTGTTGCCGTCAATTGGAACGTGATCGCTTCGTTTTCATTTCGTGTAATGTCTTCTATCAAATCGAGCGTCGGGGTACGGTTGACGTGGGTTACGTCCAGAACAACCGTCTTGGCATCACTGAGATTTGCCGAGTCGCTTACATTAAACAAAATTTCGTAGCTTCCGGATTGCTCAAAAGTTGGTGTCCAATTAAACACGCGTGATGTCGGATTGAACGTTGCACCTTCCGGCAGGCCGCTGGCGCCGAAGGTTAATGCGCCGGTATCTTCCGTGTCGCTATCGCTTCCATTGATTGTAAAACGTACTTCCTGGTTCTCATCTGTTGTCTGGTTTGCAATATCATCGAGTGTCGGAGCGCGGTTCACGTGGTTGACTGTAACTGGAAGAGATGTAGTATCAGTATACTCACCGTCGGATACCGTATATAGAACGCGATAACTACCAGACTGATCGTATGTTGGTGTCCAGCTAAAGGCGCCGCTCTTTGAATCCAGCGTTGCACCATTTGGAGCATTTTGCATAGAGAAACGCAGCTTATCCTTGTCTTCGCGATCCTTGTCTGATGCCTCAAGCGTGATCTTTAAATCGTTGTTTTCATCAATCGTCTGCGGTGTGATCTTGCTGATTACCGGTGCTCTGTTCACATGCGTTGCGCGAATGGATGTTGTCTTAGAATCAGAGTATCCATCGGGATCGGTAAGGGTAAAAACGACATTGTCGTATACCGCAGATTGTTCAAAGGTTGGTGTCCAGCTGAAGGTGCGTGTTACCGGATCGAATGTTGCGCCTTCCGGTAAATTTGACGCTGCATAAACGATCTTGCCATTGTCTTCCACGTCGGGGTCATCACCAGAAACCGAAAAAGTTAGCTGCTCATTCTCGTTTACCACTTGGGTTGCAACCGTATTGAGAACCGGCTTACGGTTAATATGTTTCACATCGATTGGAAAATAAGTTGTGTCGCTAAGCGCGCCTGATATCATCACGGCCATGATATTTGGGTAGCTGCCAGACTGATCGTAAGTCGGATTCCATTCGAAGGTTGCCGAAACAGGGTCGAATGTAGCGCCCTCAGGCATATTATACATGCGAAAGGAAATTTTGTCTTTATCTTCGGCGTCCAATTCTGTACCCGTTATGCCGATGCCGAGGGTTTGGGCTTCATCAACCGTTTGTGCATTTACTGCCGCAATTACCGGCTTACGGTCGATATGATTCACTTCTATTGTGATTGGCTCACGATCCTGTCCGCCGCCGCCATCATCCATTACAAAATCTACCACATAGCTGCCGGATTGCTCGAACGTTGGTGTCCAGCTAAACGTGCGTGTGGTAGGCTGAAATGTAGCACCTTCGGGAAAATTCTCTGCTCGATAAGCGAGCCGCTCCTGATCTTCACGATCCGGGTCACTTCCCTGAGGAATTACAAAACTTAGTTCTTTGTTCTCATCTACCTGCTGATTGTCAATGCCGGGTAAGTCTGGCAAGCGATTCACGTGATTTACAAAAAGCGTAACCGTATCGCTTGCGCTGAGAGAGGTTTCCGTCTGTTCAATTACGCGATAGATAACATCGCGATATTCACCAGACTGTTCAAAAGTTGGCGTCCAGCTGAAAGCACCGCTTTCATCGCTGAATGTTGCACCCTCAGGCATATTGATAATCTCGTACTTTACCGGATCGCCGTCGGGCTCTTGAGCATCCAGCTGCAGCTCGAATACCTGATCTTCATAAAGCTGCGGATTTACTATGTCTGTAAGACGTGGTGAGTTGTTGTGGCGCATAATCAAAGTAGAAGTGTTCGCTGCCAAAAATACATAAATGTCCTGCTTGTATACGCCATAGCTAATGTCGTCAGTGGCATAACGACTTTCCAGGAACGGTCGCTTCGGATCTGTTACATTGATGATTTGCAGCCCGACATCGCGATTGGCAAGATAAACATAATTCCCGGCCTTGTATAAATCGCCAACAAAACCCACGTTGGAAAACCGCTTGATTTCGAGAGGGAATTCAGGATTACTGATGTCAATAAGAAGTAATCCACCGGCGCCGTCTGCGACGAAGGCTGTCTCATCAACCACCTGAACCTTCATCGCATTATAGCCGGTGCGATATTGAGACAGGCGAACCGGATTTTCAAGATCGGATATATCGTAGATCAGCATACCGCCTTTTTTGGCAGCAATGAAAAGCAGGTTGTCTTTTTTGAAAATTTGCTGAACCCACGCTTCAGGAATTTCCAGCTTTACCGTAATTGGATTGTCAAAGTCTGAAACATCCAGAATGGCAAAGCCCTCATTTCCAAGAGCAACGTAAAGATGAGGATGTTCGGCAACAACCCAATAGGCATTACCCGGAGGCTTAATTTGTGCTACTTTACTGACGTTTGTCAGGTCAGCAATATTATATACCTGAACACCGGATGATTGATTTGCCAAATAAGCATAATCACCATCTACATCGGTGTAGTAGGCTTGGTCATCCGTCGCCATTGAAGCGACTTGTATCGGATTGCGGATGTCGGTAACATCTACAACCTGCAAACCAGCCCAAAAGTTGGTTATTAATAGGTGGTTGTTCAAAAAACGTATTTGACGAATGCCGTCGTTATACTTTATTTCACCTGCGGCCGGGGACATGGTAGAAATTAGTTCGGCAACCGCTTTTTGTGCTAATACAGATTCGATCGGTAGAATCGAAAGAATAAGGCAAAATAGTACGGCTTTTAACTGTCGAGGGAACAGCGTCCTCATTGCGGACTCCTGATTTACGTGAGTTTATGACATGAAAAGGTCGAAAATATAGTTCATGAAGTTGCAAAAAACAATGCGATGTGTTATGTAGAACATAGAATAAATACCAACACAATACGTTTAGCATTTTATGGGATTTTGGAATCGCTCAAAGTTGCACCATTTACGTGGTAATGAGGCGTTAAAGATCACGAACGCATATACCCATTTTTTAATCCTTTGGGAGGTAGGTTGGTAAGACTTCAATTCGTTGAGTTTTTCTGATAAAATACGTCACTTCGATTAATTGTTTAGACTATCGGATGAATTCTATTTAGTCTTCAGTTAATTATTACAATAGTGCATATTATTAAACTTACCAGCGAAACAAAAGAATTAAAATGCAAATCGAAGCGCTTCCTTCGTTAAGATTGTTTTGGAAGCATGGAGGAGTTTTCACTTGAACGCCATCATTCTGTCAGTCGGCAATGAATTGCTAAACGGAAAAACGGTAAATAGTAACGCCAGCTATATTGGCGGAAAATTATTCGACATCGGAATTGTTACATCTGAAATTCAGACCATTAAGGATGACGCCATTCAAATCAGAGGAAGTCTCGATCGGGCAATGAAAACATTTGATTTAGTGTTTATGACCGGTGGACTTGGACCTACACATGATGATATTACTAAAAAGGTGGTCGCGGACTATTTTGAGGCTAAGCTTGAATTTAGAGAAGATGTTATGGCAATGGTAGAAGAGCGGTTTCGCAGTATCAATATAAAAATGCCGGCGGTTAATCGAAATCAGGCACTGGTACCAGTCGGTGCAGAGGTTCTTGAAAACCGCGCGGGAACTGCTCCGGGGATGCGATTCGAAAAAGACGGAACGTTGCTATTTGTAATGCCGGGGGTGCCGACTGAGATGAAGTCTATTATGCGTGATCATATTCTACCCTTTTTACACGCGAATACGAACTCCGCACCGATTGAAGTGCGGCAGTATCGCACAACGGCGATCCCCGAATCGAAGCTCTATGAACGCTGTCGGGATTTACTCGCCGCGTTCCCGGATTATCAGATTGCTTTTTTACCGCGATTTACCGGGGTTGATATTCGCTTGTCTGTCCCATCTGGTAGAGAAGACCTGTTAGTCGCGCTGGCAGACTTTGAGGTCGGCTTGAAGGAGGCTGTTGGAAACTATATTTATACTCAGGGACGCGAAGACATCGAAGAGGTTGTTCAAAAGATGTTTCTTGAACAGCGGCTAACGCTGGCAGTTGCCGAGAGCTGTAGCGGTGGGCTCATTCAACATCGACTCACTAATATACCCGGTGGCTCTGCTTATTTTTGCGGTGGTGCAGTTACGTATAGCAATGAGGCCAAAGTAAAACAGCTAAATGTTTCGGAAACGTCTCTGGAAAAATATGGCGCGGTTAGCGAGGTTGTTGCGAAGGAGATGGCTGAAGGCATACGAAAAGCTTTTGATAGCGACATTGGAATTGCAACGACCGGGATAGCCGGGCCCGGCGGTGGCACGTCTGAGAAACCGGTTGGTCTCGTTTATATGGCTCTCGCTTCAAAAGATGAGACCACATTTCGTGAACTGCGGTTGACGCCAAATCGCAAATTAAACAAGGATTTGACGGCACAACTTGCTCTGGACATGCTCAGACGCTATCTTCAAGGGATTTAAGCCGGGCCGGCCATTTTTTTTGTTTGACTTTATAACGCACTTCGAGTAAATTCCCCGGTTGTAAAATTTTGAGAATAAACGACGTATACCCAATATAAAAAACGCAGAAAGTCGCCACTGGCGAAAAGGAAGTTGTTGAAATGACAAATACAGTTTACAGTAAGATTGCACTTACTCTTTTTGTAGTCGGTCTGTTCGCATATCTGGTTTACCCTACATATCACTGGTATGACCTGGGAGCAGAAGGACGCGAAGCATTGAAGACGTCTGATCGTGGTGCATACGATGATCTTTCCAAAAAAGCTATCAAGCTGGGATTAGACCTGCAGGGTGGCATGCACGTAGTGATGGAAGTTGATGTCGAAAGCCTTTTCGACAAGCTGGCCAAGAATAAAGATGCTCGTTTTAATGAGGCGCTTGCTGCATCTGCAAAGGAAAGTCGTGAGGACGACGCCAATATGGTTACTGCTCTCGATCGCAACCTTACTGCCGCCGGTGCAGATTTAATGCTGTATTATGGCGATCGTGAACGTCGTAGTAAAGAAGACGTAATTACTTTTTTGCAGGAGCAAAAAATTGAGTCAATCGACCGCTCGCTGGAAATTCTGCGTAACCGCATTGATGAATTTGGTGTTTCTGAGCCAATCATCCAGAAGCAGGGCAATACCCGCATTATGATTGAGCTGGCCGGTGTAACCAGCCGTGAGCGTGTGCTCGAACTTATTGGAAAAACGGCCAAACTTGAATTCCGCATGTTAAAAGAGCAGCAGGTTGCTTTCCGCGCTGCTTCCCGCATTAACGACTTCCTTACCGGGCAGGTCGATAGTACTGCCGATGGTAGTGAAGATTCCGCAGGGGACATTGCAGAAGAAGTTAACGAGAGTACAGATACCACGGCTCAGGTGAGTGGGGAAGATCTCTTTGGTGATTCCAGTAGCGATTCCGCCGCTACCGATGCTACCGCTGATGAGGTGGATATTGACGCATCATTGTTTGCCTTTACGCAAACTGGCATTTTTGTGCATTTTAAAAATATTGATCGTTTCAAAGAAATGGTAAACAGTACGGATGAAGTAAAAAATATTATCAATCAGGAAGCCGGTCGCTCCGTTTTTATGCTGGGAAAAACCCCAATAGACATTTCTTCACAGCCTGAGGAAAACCGCTACATACCGGTTTTTATGGTGACTGGGCAGTCTGACCTTGATGGCAATACCATCGTTGATGCCTCTCGCAGTCGCTCCAGCCTGGACGATCTTGGATCTACCGGTTGGGAAGCAAATATTCGCTTTAACAATGAAGGCCGCGAAACATTCAGCCGCCTTACCGGCGCCAACATCGGCAAACAAATGGCCATTATTCTTGATAATCGCGTGCAGTCTGCACCGACTATACAAAGTAAAATTTCTCAGGGACGAGCTCGTATCACCAACCTGGATACGGCTGAAGAAGCGGAAGATCTGGCCGTTGTATTGAAAGCCGGTGCTCTGCCGACCGCCTCTGAAATCATTGAAGAGCGAACGGTAGGACCGTCCCTCGGACAAGACTCTGTTACCAGCGGTACCTGGTCGGCACTTATCGGACTGGCATTTGTTGCCGTGTTTATGCTTATTTATTATCGCTTCGGTGGTTTTGTGGCTAACATTGCCCTGGTTCTTAACATCTTTATTCTTGTTGGCGTAATGGCTGGCTTCGGCTTTACACTCACGCTGCCGGGAATCGCTGGAATTATTCTAACCATCGGTATGGCAGTAGATGCAAATGTGCTTATCTTTGAGCGCATTCGTGAAGAACTGGATAAAGGTAAATCGGCTTGGCATGCACTCGATGAAGGTTATGGAAAGGCGTTTATTACCATTCTTGATGCTAATGTAACGACTTTTATTGCAGGTGTTGTGCTATTTAACTTTGGTTCCGGACCGGTTCGTGGATTTGCAGTAACGCTGATGATTGGTATTCTTGCCAGTATGTTCACCGCGATCTTTGTAACACGTACAATTTTTGAATTCTTGTTGACTAAAAAATATATTAAAGAGCTTAGCGTATAACGCAGGCATATAAAACTGTCTAGTAGGAGACTGTAGCAACATGCGACTTCTAAACAACCCGAAATTTAATTTCATGAGTTTTCGTAAGACCGGGTTTCTTCTTTCCAGTATCCTTATTGGTGTCTCTCTTGTTTCCCTGGTGTTGCACGGCGGCCCTAAGTTTGGTATTGATTTCCGCGGTGGTAAGTTCGCCGAGTTTCGTTTTGAAGAAAAAGCGAACCCTGAAGCACCTGTAACTGTGTCAATTGAAAAAATTCGTCAAACAGTTACCGATATGAATATTGGTGCAAATGAAGTAAAAACCTTTGGCACGCAGGATATTGGTGTCCAGTTCGATGAATCGGCTGATTTGGGCGAAGAGAGTATGGCGGCTATTATAGCCAAGCTGGGTGAAGCAACTGGAAACAATGTGATTCTGCGCCGAACGGAGACCGTCGGTCCAAAGGTCGGTCAGGAGTTGGTAGTTTCTGCTCTGATGGCTATTTTAATATCGATGGCACTTATTCTGGTTTATATTATGTTTCGATTCGAATTGCGCTTTGGCGTAGGGGCAGTAACCGCTCTCGCGCATGATATTATTCTCACGCTGGGTGTGTTCTCTATCTTTGATATTGAGATTACAGTTCCGATTATTGCTGCCGTGCTTACAATTATCGGTTATTCACTGAATGACACCATTGTAGTGTTTGATCGTATTCGGGAAAACCTGAAGACGATTAAGAAGAAGATCAGTGGCTATGCCGATTTAGTAAACCGCAGTATTAATGAGACGCTCTCCCGTACAATCGTAACCTCTGGTACCACGTTGATTGTAGTAATCGTGCTTTATCTATACGGTGGAAATATTATTAATGACTTTGCTTTTGCTCTGATTTGTGGAGTTATTATAGGAACATATTCATCGATATTTATTGCTTCACCGGTGCTTGTTGAGTGGGAAGCCCGTCAGCAGACTGCTATCGCATCCGGTAAGAAAAAATAAGCTGAAAGTCTTGGAATGAATATTACTCAGAATGTACATGAAGACATCGTCATCATTGGGTTAGATGGCGATGTTATGGGCGGCCCTGAGGCCGTAAAGTTAAATACGGAAATCAATAACCTGCTCGACAGCGGTTCGCTGAAGGCTATTATTGATCTGGGAAGCGTAAATAGAATGAACAGTAGTGGGTTGGGAATTCTGATTAATGCGGCAACAACGTATAATCAAAACGGTGGTAAGCTAAAACTGGCAAATTCCTCGCCTCTCGTTCAAAATCTACTGACTATTACTAAGCTGGATTCCATCTTCGACGCCCATTCAAGCGTAGAAGAAGCAATTGCAAGCTTTTAGTCAAACACGTTAAAAGCAATGGTCGATAAAAGACGTGAACTTTTCGACTTCGCCGGTCCAAGGGACTGGTACCAGCACACCTTCAGGAAACTCTCCTACACTAAATTCTGTCCGGTGCTCCGGACACATGATTCTTCATAACATATTGGATATCAGCCATGTCTGTTGTTGTTATTGTTGGCGCCCAGTGGGGCGATGAAGGAAAAGGGAAGATCGTCGATCTTCTGAGTAAAGATTTTGATATTGTTGCGCGCTATCAAGGTGGAGCAAACGCCGGACACACGGTTATTATCAAAGATAAGAAATACGTGCTGCACCTTATTCCTAGCGGAATTTTGCATGATGATGTCGAATGTGTTATCGGAAATGGTGTTGTGATAGACCCGGTTGCGCTGATGGAAGAGATTCGTCTTCTTGAAGAGCAGGGTGTGCACGTTGAAGACCGCCTGAAAATCAGCCAAAAAGCACACTTAATTATGCCATACCACAAGCTGCTCGATACCGCAAGTGAAGAGAAACAGGGTGAGCAGAAAATCGGAACGACCAAACGTGGTATCGGTCCAGCTTATGTTGATAAAGCAAACCGGAAGGGCATTCGCATTGTAGACTTGCTGGATCGTAAGCTGTTTGAAGAAAAGCTGCGTCGAAACATAGCCGAGAAAAATGAAGTACTCGAAAAAATTTATGGCAAGATTCCCTTAGATGTCGAAGAAATCATAAAGCAATATCTCACCTTCGATAAGCTTATTGACCCATATATAAAAGATGTCTCAGTCTATTTAAATAAGGCAATAGATGCCAAGCAGTCCATTCTGTTGGAGGGTGCCCAGGGAACGCTTTTGGATGTCGATCATGGAACCTATCCGTATGTAACATCCTCAAACCCATCCAGTGGTGGTGCCTGTATTGGTGTTGGCATCGGCCCTACAAAGGTAGATGAGGTGCTTGGCATAATAAAAGCTTATACCACTCGTGTTGGCGAAGGCCCTTTCCCAACAGAATTGCTGGATGAAGATGGTGAATTCCTACGTCGCGAAGGCAATGAATTCGGTGCAACTACCGGGCGGCCACGCCGCTGCGGCTGGTTCGACGGAGTAATTGCCCGCTATGCAGTTCGCATTAACGGTATTGACGGACTGGCAATTACCAAGCTGGATGTACTGGATCGTTTCGAACGGATTAAAGTATGTACCGGTTATAAATTTGGTGATAAGGTGCTGCGAGAATTTCCTACCGACCCAATGGTACTTGATAACTGTGAACCTATTTATGAAGAACATCCCGGATGGCTGGAACCTACTACTGATGTTCGAACCTGGGATGAATTGCCGAAGATAGCGCGTGATTACCTGAGCTTCCTTGAAGAAATTACAGGTGCTTCTGCGAAAATCGTTTCGGTTGGTTCAAAGCGGAGTCAAACTATTTTTAGAGACTAATCTTTCCGTAGGCTAAAAGAATGAGGGTATTTGTTAATCGCAGTTTCTTGCTCTTTCCTAATAGTTTTCCTGACCAGCCTTGGATGCAATCAAAGACTGAACTTCCTGCGATTTTTTGGATACGCAATAGTTCACACTTGTGCTAAAGTGTGAACTATTACTTTGCCTATCCCTATAAATTCTGCTATATTCAAATCAGTATATGAACAAAAGTTCACACTTTTATAGCAGAGTGCACCATGTCTACCTACCAGTTAAAGGCCTCGGCCTACCATTTAAAGCTCCCCGAAATTAAGAAACTGATTTTTGCGACCCGTTCGTTTCGGAACCGGTGTCTTCTAAAGACTCTCTTCTGGGCAGGCTTGCGTCGCGAAGAAGCAGCGCAGCTGGATATACGCGATATCGACTTTGAGCGAAAGCGTATTCAGGTGAGAGGGAAGGGGAATAAGATTCGAATTGTCCCGATCATTGACGACGAATTTCTAAGCGACCTGCAACACTTGGTTGCTGGCCGAAACTCCGGACCGGTCTTTCAAAACCCTAGGAGCGAGCATTTGACAATTCGTATGATTAATAAGATTACTCGTCAGGTAGGGGAGCAGGCTAATATTACCAATCCAAACCCATCGTTGAAGCATATTAACCCACACCTGTTTCGGCACTCAATAGCACGCTATTTAAAAGGCAAAGGGTTTTCTGCAGAGTGGGTGCAAAACTTTCTTGGCCACTCTTCTTACAAAACAACCATGGATATGTATGGAACCATTTCTCTTGATGAAATGCAAGATGAGGCAGTAAAGCGATTAGGGTAGGTTATTTATCTACAAATCGCGCGTGTAAATATGCATTTCCTAAGCACAGGTGGTAAAGAGCTGTTCTTATTCAAAAATGATTACTCAAAATTATCCTTGCTTTTTTATTCATTAAATATGTAGCGTTAATCACACCTCATTCAATTTTACCTTATTATCTGGAGGAAGCTTATGGCTTCTACTCTAAGGCATGTCATTGCTTGCGTATTGCTATGCTTGCTTTGTTTGCCGTCTCAGGCCGGATGGCCGACTGAGGCAGACTCAGCCATCTTTGTTGATTTTGGCCTTTTTCCTTACGTCTCGGTAGCTCCAGTTGATCAATCTGTTTTTGTCGTCTATATCTTTAACGGCCGTTTATTTGCAAAGAAATATGATCGCTACGGAGATTCACTTTGGGGAGGAAATCGTGCAACGCTTGGCGACACCACAGAAATGTTTGGGCGAGTGGTAGGTAATTTACCGAGACAGTGGGGAGCGGTTGTTCCGGATGACAACGGAGGGCTCTACGTGTGCTGGCAAGATTATCGACATTCGCAATACAATGGATCAACTCCAATTACTAACGACATCTATATTCAGTATGTAGATTCAAATGGTCTTACAACGATGGGAGCTCATGGAAAGCGATTGAACACTCTTCAGGATGAATCTCATCTTCTTGGTGATATGAAGACAGACTACCATGGAGGGGTGTTTGTTGGTTTCTCCCGTGACTCTACTTCCTCAATGAGTGTTGTAAAACGAATTCAGTCAAACGGAACCATCCTCTGGAAAAAATATTTTAACGAAACATCCGCACGTATTGCTGCCACAAGCCCTCAGGGTGATGTATTTGTAAATGTCATCGATGGTCTTCCTGGCCGACGCCAAAAACTTGACATTGGGGGAAATGCATTATGGCCAGATACGTTGAGTGGAAGAATACCTACTAGCCCTTCTTATCCACAAGGACGTGCGTTTGCGAATAACGACGGTGGTGTTTATGGTATTTCCAGAAATGTCTTTGAGGTTCGGTTTAATCATTTTTATTCCGATGGAAACCCAATTTTTGGAGAAGATATTATCATTCCGACTACAAATATTCCCAGCTATTACGCTTCCGATAATGATGAGGGGTTTTTCTTTCAAGCGACAGCCCATACAAAACCACTTCGTCGAATCCGCAAGAATGGATCGCTTGCCTGGGGTAATGATGTCTTTATTACTCAAGACTCGATGTGGTCTGGAATTAACGGTATTGAATCGGATCTGGAAGGAGGAATTATCGGCGTTGCTTCAACTGGAATATTTACAAACGGGTCTTTTATGCTTGCGCAACGTCTTGATAGTATCGGGCAACATCTCTGGCAACCCGATGGCGTTATTTTTCATAGTTCACCGCATCAGTTTGAAGGAGCTGCTTCCTCAATTGTTCGCATGGCGTCAGATGGACGTGGAGGGATTGTTGTTAGCTGGGTATTAAGCTTTCAAGGACTACGAATTTACATCAAACAAATTTCAAAAGATGGCATCATTGGCGATGCGATCACTGGAGTTAACAGAGTAGAAGGGAGACTTCCGGAAGAGTTCAGTCTATTTCAGAATTTTCCTAATCCGTTTAATGCAATTACGCAAATTCAATATCAGTTAGAAGGTGCGGGGAAAGTCACATTGACGGTTTATTCGATTTTAGGTCAAAGGATTCGCACTTTGGTTGAAGCCAATCAACAAAAAGGAACCTATGATGTTTCATTCAATGCGTTAGGTTTACCCACAGGCATATATTTCTATCAGCTAAATGTAGATAATGTTGTTCGGGGTAATAAAAAGATGCTCATTTTAAACTGACAACCGGGGAGGTTTTATGTTCAGTATTAAGAGGCGCTTTGTTCTGGTGTTACATGTTTTAATCTTTTTAGGGACAAATTCGCTGTTTTCCCAAGAAACAACATTCGAATGTACTTTTTCACAGACTCTTACCTCTGAAGATTCCCTGGCAATGCTAGCTGGCGCACCGCTTTACCAGGATACGACATTGCGTGTAGCTTTATTCTTTGTAGAATTCGCCGATGCTGATTCAAATATTAATGCTCGAGGCAGCGTGGGATGGAGTGATATTGATACATCAATTGCAGTTCCTATGGAAAAAAAGTATCGTCGTTATCACTACTGGGACATGTTTTTTACAAAGGGAACTTATATTGACGCAAATCCAGCAACTCCACTAATCCACCCGGACCGAGATAGTCACCCAGGTTTAACTTTAGCTACATACGGTTCAATGCGGGATTATTATCTCGAAAACAGCAACAATAATCTGGAGGTTTTACCAGCCGTTACTCATCCAAGTTTAACCGATTCAACATTAAGAAGTGGAATAATTAATCATACAAACTCGACGGATAGCAGTGTTATTTGGGTAAAGTTACCTGGTAGCTTTGCAGATTACAGTGATGGAAAAGACAATACAGTCATAATGGATGACGCGATTGAATTGGGAGACTCTTTATTCATCGATGGAATACTTGATGTCTCGACGAAAGACTCCAGCGCAATCGATCGTGTACTCATATATGTTGCCGGAACAGCAACAGGTGGAAGAGCCTCAAATTTTGATGGTCGCTATTCGGTTTTACGAGAAAAATCGCGACCGGGGCCCGAGACAAGAGAATATCTAGAAGGCCCGGGAGGTTTTGCTCATGAATTTGGCCATCAGATTGGCCATATTGACTTAAATGATCAAGGTGATTTTGCGAAACCCGAAGGTGTAGGTTATTTTAGTCTAATGGGTGGAGGAACAGCAGGCGGTCGCACATTTCGTCCAGCTCATTTCGGTGCATGGGAAAAACTGCAAAACGGGTGGTTAGACTATGACTTCATAGAGTCAGACACCACAAATTATGTAATTCGAGCCTCCTCCGATACGACTCTTTTGACTCCCGCTAAAGCAGCAATTCTTTATGGGGCAGATACACTTCCAGGCCCAGAAGATTGGGCTGGGGGTGAAAGAGAGTATTTTATATTAGAGAATCGTACTCCAATCGGCTTTGATGCAACTATTGCGTTTGGCGATCAGAGTTTTGCGGGAGGAATGATAGCATGGCATTATCATTCGCCTACGAAGTTTGTCAATGGACATCCTATTCGCGTTATCGAAGCCGATATTACTGCTAATTTGCTCGAAGGAAATCTAGGAACAACGGATCAAACTAAGACAGATAGAGGAGCTGTCTCAGATTTTTTCCCAGGCACAAACAGTGTTACTGCGATAGATGATAATACGATACCTTCGTTTAACTTATTCTCAGGGGACTATTCACATTACCGGCTCTCGGGAATTAGTTATAATGCGACAACTCAGGAAGTAGAGATTGACTCTTTTCTAACCACTAACCTGGTTACAGAAATTACACAAAATACTACCTGGAATCAGAACACGACACTAACCAAAGAGTTGATTATTAAAGATAATGCGACTTTAACCATAGAGGCAGGTGTTGTTGTTACAATTGATCCAGCAGTTGTCTCGAACTTACGTATTATCGTTGAAGAAGGCGGGGATCTATCGTTAAATGGTACTTCCCAGAATCCGATTGTTTTTGAGGCGACCGCTGATACCAGTAATTCGATATGGCAAGGCATTAGTTTTGAGAAGAACAGCAGCTACGATCTGTCTCATCTGACAATAAGAAATGCAACAAAAGCGTTAAATTTTGTTGACGCACTTTCAAATAAAACAATTCGTGGCTTAAGAATCACTAATTGCGTATTTGCATTTACCCTTCCTGCTTCATCAAGTAATACACGACTCGTTAATCTGACGGTTGAAAATGTAGAAGATGGGGGCAATGTAAACGGGAGTAATATAGAGGTTGATTCATCTGAAATTGTCTTGTCCGCTTTATTTTCAGCTGCGATACCAATAACGATTTCAAACTCAATAATCGACTCTAGTGAAGTTAAGATTTCAGGCAATGCAGAAAATACTATTGATACCAATATTTTTCAAAAAAATTCTGTATTAACATTAGTAAAAAACGGCGATGGAACTATTAAAAACAACAGATTTATTGACGGAAGTAATATAGGATTTAATACTTCTTTTACTACTGTTACGCCAGTAATAAAGAATAATGTTTTTTTCGGTAAAAATAAAAGCGGAAAGGCCATTGATAATTTTCAGACTGAAATCGAAGTTGTTAATAATACTTTCATCTATTATGAATATGGATTTTTTGCTAGATCAGACAATCCTGATTCTAAAGTAGAAAACAATATCTTCTATGAAAATGCCAATTCATTTGTAACGACCGGAGATATGTTTTTTAACCTCTTCTATAATGACATTGACCCTACAGGGCTTGATTCATCGAACATCTTTGCTGATCCACTACTTGTCGATCCGGTAAATGGTGATGTACACCTGATGTCCACATCTCCTGCCATCGATAGCGCAGATTTTAAGGACGCATTTTCAAATGAACCCGCACCAAATGGTGGACGCCTCAATATGGGGGCCTATGGTAATACCGCTGAAGCAACACTTTCATTTGATTTAATTGTTCAAAACAATCTGACTGCTGATGCAACCTGGTCTGGCTCGGTGAATATTCTGGAGTCTGTTTCCACAAGCGGTAACAAATTGACCTTGTCGCCCGGCACTCGTGTTCTCTTTGACGACGGTAAAACATTAACTGTTACTGCAACACTTGACGCCGATGGTAAAGCGAGTCTTCCTGTTGCTGATCCTATTCTTTTTAGCGGATATCGGGAAGCAGATGCAATGGGAGGAGTTTATCTTTATCCATCTTCATCTGATACAGTGACGTTGAACTTTAGTGAGTTTAAGAAGGGTAGCACTGGGTTGTATATTTCCGAATTGGATGGAACACAACATCAGTTTGACAATCTTCTCTTTGAAAACAATACCACAGGATTCTACAGTAGCGAGTCTGACTTCAGTTTGGTTAACTCAATTCTTACCTCAAATGAAAAGGGTATGGTTGCTGACGGAGGCGATGTAACAATTACTGGAACGGACTTTACAAACAATTCTATTCAAGGACTGCATCTTTACTACGCAGATTTTGATGTAACCAATTCGACATTTGAATATAATGCGGGACGAGGCGTTTATTTTCAATATAGCAGCAACGGAGACTTTACTGATAATACTGTTAGCTATAACGGGAGTGATCCTGGCGAGAGTACCTTGAAAGGTGGAGTCGTTTGTTATCAAAGCTCTCCTTTTTTGGAAGACAATGAAATCACCTATAATGATGCCAACGGGATTCTATCACTCAGTTCATCCTATCCGACAATGACAGGAGACGGGTATAACCTGGTAGCGCAAAATGCCGGTAACTCAGGTACTTCAGCAGCAGAAATATTTGTAGAAGATATTTCTTTTCCAGTTCTTGATCGTGGCAATAATGATATTGCCGATACTACCGGTGGCTATTTGATTTACGGAGATGAAGATGAACGTGAGTTCTCTCTCTATATTCGCTATAACTATTGGGGAGAGACAGACTCATCCTCTATTGCCGGTAAGCTGAATCGGCCTGGTGGATTAATTTTTTATCCGTTTGACACAAGTAGCAATACAGGCAGTGGCCTTTTTAGCAAAGAAGGGAGCCTCGCTGAAGCCGACTCTACAGCAGACTTCTTTGAGCGGGGACTTGCAGCAGAACGCGAAGGCAAATACGCCGATGCAGTCGCACACTATGATTCGTTGATCACTTTGTATCCAGCATCTGCCATGTCAAAACCGGTTATGGACAGGCTCTATCATGTGAAACTCGCAAAGGGTGATACGCCACTCCAGCTCCAAACGTATTACAGCGCATTTATTCCTCATACTGACACAGCACTGGCCACTGTTGCCCAACGTTTAGCCATTCGCAGCCTCACCGCCGGTGGGGACTATCAGGATGCAATCAATGAACACACTACATGGAGTCTAAATACACATTTTGAGAGCGATTCTATTTACTCTCAGGTAGACATCCTCTCTAACCAGCTGCGCGCTACCGGAACGCCGATTGGAAAAATGAAGGCGGGTAAAGCAAAGACAAAACACTTGAAGAAGCAACAAGCGTCCTTCGAGGAAACTAGGATTAAAACTGATGCGCTGCTCAGTAGCTTAATACGAAAAGGCGGTGATGAGGAAGCAGCAGTAATACCGGAGAAATTTAGTCTGGGACAGAATTATCCAAATCCATTTAATCCGACGACAACGATTACCTTCCAGGCACCGACTAAGGGCAACATTCAATTAGAAATTTTCAATGTTCTCGGTCAAAAAGTGAAGACGCTATTGAATTCCGATGTTGATGCAGGTGAATACAAACTACTCTGGGATAGTCGCAATGGAAGCGGAAACCGCGTTGCCAGTGGGCTCTATTTCTACAGAGCATATTTTACTGATGAATCAGGGAAACAAATTGTAAAATCAAAGAAGATGATTCTGTTAAGATAGCAAGATATTATACACCGATGTAAGCAACAGTCGCTAACTTAGGGAATCTCTCCCCCGAAACATCCTGCGTATGAAAAACATACGCGGGGTGTGAAAATTCATCTGTTTAATGACACCGTGTTTTGATCAACCAGAAAGCTCGTTTCTGCGGGCTTTTTAGCAAGTGTTTTCAGGCAGGTTTTTTGACACCCTATAATTAGATACATAACACATAGCCAATTTACCGTATGTATTCACACGACTCTTCGTGATACTTACTATTCCTGCGCAGAAAAAAAGGCCCGCCGCTGACAGTATGCGGCCACATTCATGGCAGCGTCGGTCAGCAGTCAGGCCTTGGGGAGTTCGTTGTAATAAATGCCGGCCCCGCCGGCATATTGTATTCAATCTAAAATTATGTACAACACTGTGCCAGTCCCCCAATGTTGCCAGAGGGAGACTGACGGGGCGTTGTCGCTCTGTTAGAGCGAACTCACAAAGGCAATTAACGCATTTCGATCTGGTCTTGGCAAGTTTTTTACAAAATCTTTCGAGTCCTGTGCTTCTCCACCATGCCACATAATCGCTTCCATCATGTTTCTGGCACGACCATCGTGTAGAAAAAATGTATGTCCACTAACCAGCTCTGTTAGGCCAATTCCCCAGAGTGGTGGCGTCCGCCACTCCGACCCGGTTGCCTCAAAGTCCGGACGTCCATCGGCGAGTCCTTCGCCCATATCATGGAGTAGCAAATCGGAATATGGCTGGATCCGTTGATTCGAAACGGACTCAACACCGGATAATATGCCGGTTTGCAGCTCAGGCACATGGCATGAAGCACACTTTGCCTGAGTAAAGAGAGCCTCGCCTCTTAATACTTCCGGGTCATCTATGTCTCGCCTTGCCGGAACTGCCAATGTTTGAGTATAAAACGTGACGGTTTCAAGAAACTCCATGTCGATCTCCGGATCATCCTGGAGTGTGTCTAGCTGGCTTTGGCCATCCGTGCTTTCCTTAAGAAAAATAGGGCTGGTTATCCCCATATCCTGATGGGCCGCTTCAGCTGTTTGGGTTAACAATGAAGCCGTATTCGCCTTTAAGCCAAATCGTCCGATCTGAACCGTCTCACTGGCATGATCCCACACGTAATTTGGTCTACCACTAATACCATCGCCATCTGCATCATTCTCGTCTGCGAGTTGTAGCAGCGTTGCTTCGGGAATGGCCTCCAGCAGGCCTCGCCCAAACACCGCCGGGGCTACTCTTGACGAAATCAATAAACCTGCTGGTAAAGGTTGGTAGGGGTTAGAAATATTATATGTCGGTTTCCGAAGGCTGTAGCTTTCGCCATCTGGAAATTGAAAGGTCTCTTCCGTCCAGCTGGCGCGAACCTCAGCCTCGGCGGCGATACCAAAAAGTGATTTGTCTTGCAGCTGAGCTCCAAAACCCGGAACGGGGTTCGGCGCACCGGGAACAGTAGAAGAAACACCGGGCACACTAATGCGCAACAGCTGAGATGTTAATTGTTCACCTTCGCCTGCCGGAACGCCACGCCCATCCCGGAAGTGGCAGCCAATACAGGTATTGCCATTGAACACCGGGCCAAGTCCACTAAACAGTGGTGCCGGTGCTGCAACAAATTCGAATTCGAATGCAGCGTCGCCCTCAAGGTGCTTTTCGAGTTTCACCGCACTTAGGTTTGATGCAGGGTTGGCAAATGAACGACTATTGGCGATAAATACGGTGGTCTCTCCACCGGATAAATATCGTTTGTCGACGTCCTGTACATCAGATATTGGGTCTGAGTTCGTTGAACATCCACCGATGAAGAAAACGAATGCCAGGAATAAGGCGCTACTTACATATCTGCAATGATTCATATTAAAGAGCTCTTTTTTCATGTTGTTTAGGAGGATGCCTAGTTTGTTATTAGCGAGCGGAGATCATTTTCCATGGTGCCAACGATCTTGTTGATTGATGCTTGTGCAGCCTCAATTTCGCTAGTGGCATCCAGGTTGTCACGAAAAGGAAAAGGAATGGCCTGAATAGAAGCGATAGCTGCATTTAGCTCAGAAAGAATTCGAGCATCCAGAGTTGGGTCTTTCTGATTTACAAATTCGTTCAGACCTGTTCCGGTCACACCATTGTAGTCACCGGTGTAGGCATTTAGGCAGCTGCGCATATTGTTTTCAAAATCGGCCAGTGAATTAAAGCTAAATTGTGATTCCACGAGAGTAACGTCTTGCTGAGAAAAGGGGTCAGCTATTTTACCATTGGCAACTTCATCGCAAATAATGGAAATACCGTCGACAATTTCCAAAACGGCATCGAACTGCGTTTGGTAGCGACTTCCTGGATTGCCGGCATTAATGAATTCACTTGCGAACCCATCCGCCCAGGCATCGTAAAGACTTTCAGCATCATCAGCAAGAACCTGAGTTGCTGCGGCTAAGTATTCAACTTCACGGGCATCTAAACTGGATACCTGTCGCACAGCTCCATCGCGGAAAATAAGAAACTCAATAGTGTGAAACCCCTTGAGTGCATCGCCCAGGCCGTTTGCCACAAAATCTGCTGTTAACGGCTGGCTGCTGGCCAGCACATTGTCCAGCTGTGTTCTGTCTACCGGCCAGGAATCGAGAGCCGGATCGAGGCCCTGAATATCGACCGGACCAAAAAGAAACCCTTCACTGGCTTCCCATGGCGCGCGCGTTGCAACCCAGGCTGTACCGGCAGCATCGAGGTTGGCCTGAGTTTGATTTGCACTAAATGTTTGCACGGCTGTATTTAATGCCGCTGCTTCGTCGCGTAAGTCACGATATGTTGCAACGGCAACCTTGTTGGCATATTCGCTAAGAATCGTTGAATAGTCGAAGCTTGGATCGGGGGATGGGCCTGGCTCAGTTGAGTCTGAACAAGACACTGAAAAAAGCAAAGCGACGCAAAACAGGCTGCTGAAAATACTTGTGTTTCGAAAATTCATATAATGTTCTCCTTGGAAATTATGTACTGTTATTGTGTTAGGTTCGCGTTTAGTTTGTCGACAACACGTTCAAAAATTCACCCTGAATTCCGAATCCGATGCTGATGGTATTCTCATCATTAAACTTGCTGTCACCAAGTGTTCTGTGCGCGTATTCAGCCTTAAAAACCACGTTCTTATTAGGAAGGAAGTTGATGCCGGCAGTAATGACATTACGCTCGAAGCGTGGATCGGCAAAAACCAGACCTTCGACGTCTTCCATAGAGTTATAGTGTTCGTATCTTAGAAAAGGTAGTAGCTCGCCCTCTGTAGAAGAGGAATTTAGAGCGAAGAGGTTAAAGGCGCCTTCGATTGAATATAAAGTAGCATTTGCTGCCACAGGTGTTCTTGCAACGCCCAGGTTGTTCGATAGAAGGCTGTTAGACCTGGTTACCCGGTCGGAGTTTGCAAGATCGCCATAAAGGAATTGACCATAAATGCGCACTTGTTGATTTTGATAGCGCGCATGTGCTTCGGCAATCGTTACATGGGCATCAATGCCTTCCATGTCGTCTTTGGGACGATTGCCGCTCGTATTGCCACGATAAAACGAACCGGCAAGATGGAAGTTTTTGAAACCGGAATAATTTGCGTGCAGGAAATAGGCAAGATCGGTGGCATCAACCTGCTCGAAGCGGCCTTGATAGCCGTCGCGAACCCAGAACTTCGAGCTGAATCCCGTTCCATCTAGGCCATTAACCAGACCAAGTCTATAGCCTAGGTTTTTCCAGCTTCCGCTTAATGCCAGACCCGTTTCGTGCCAGCTAACCGGGATTAACGCACGCGCGGCTTCCGGTCTGCTAACTGTCAGAAAATCGGTTGGCTTATCAAACCTGTTTAGCATTCCGATTGGAATAGTGAAGTGTCCCAGCTGCACGGAGAATGTTGGTGCAAATGTCTTTTTTAGATAAAATTGCTCAACTAATATCTCGCCGCCCTTTTCCACTTCCTGTTCAAATTCGCCAAATTCCTCGAATTCGAGCTCAAGTGCGCTGCCGGTGCCACCGTGTTCGTATTCTACCTCAAACTCAACGTACATCGATGAATCAAAATAGTATTTCATCTCGGTAACTACCCGCGGTATGTCCATAATTGCGCGGCTATCTGAAGGTGAGCCGTTTAAGCCACTTCGTTGATCCGGGCCATAGTCAAAATACGAGTATATTGTTTCTCCATAGCCTTTTATAATAAATTTTGGAGCGGGTTCTTGTGCATGGACTGAAGAAAATGAAGCTAAGATTAGTGTAAGAATGAGTAGCCGTAAAAACATATATAAACCGCCTGTGTATTGAATATCTTAAAAACAAGTTTACGGGCGGGGAAAATGACTTTCAATTGCGAAGATTTATGGGAATCTTTGTTCTGGAGGAGGGGTTCTTAGGGAACAAGTGTTCTTCTTTAAGAACCATTATTAAAAATAAGCGTACATAAAAAAGGCGTTTCTCGAAAGGAAACGCCTTGAAAAGTCATCACTTCTGTATTTCTACTTAGGACATCTGAAAGCGGACAGCCTGCATCATATTGTTGAAATTTACGCCATCATCTTTTGCGATTTGCAGAGCTTCCCGCAGGTAATATTCATCAAGTGTCTCGTAATAATCGTGTAAATACAACATGACGAGCTCTTCAGAATCTTTTTTGGTCCAGTCTCCATATGGAGAATCAAATAGCTTGAGAGCATTTGTTAAATCGTACATGTTTATCTCCTCAGTACATCTTTTTCAACACGTTGAGCGTATCGCCTAGATTATCGGAAACCACATCAGCTTCCTTTAGAAACATTGGCGACAAGGTTGTGGTTATGGCTATGCAGCTCATATTGGCTGCTTTAGCGCTGCGAATACCGAATGGAGCATTTTCGATAACCACGCATTCTTCCGGCTTTGCGTTTAGAGCTTCTGCTGCACGCAGATAGGGTTCTGGTGCCGGCTTTGTGAAAAATACGTCATCTAATGTAACAACGGCGTCAAAATACTCTACAATGCCAAAGTTCTCCAGAGCCTCAACAACGCGCGTACGTCGGGCACCACTTACTACACCCAGTCGTAAATCTCGTTCTCTGGCCCAGTTTAACAGATCTAACAAATCCGGGTAGAGTTCAATATCCTTGATTTGATCGTAATGCTGACGTTTCTTCTCTACAATATTAGACGCTTCTTCAAATGGTAGATTGAACTTGCGGGTGAACTGGTTTGCCAATTCTTCCACAGCAGCACCTTCGCGAACGTAAAGTTCTTCCGGGGCCATCTCAATGCCATAGTCCTCCATAGCAAGGCGCCACCCTTCATAGTGGTCTTCCATGCTGCGGATTAAAACGCCATCAAAGTCGAATAGTACCACTTTCATTGCTATGCTATCCTGGTATTCGCGTAAGTAATACCTAATTTAGAAACACTGGCGGACAACTTTGTGATTTTTTTATCAAATCAATTGTACAAAAATATAGCTGAATTCTCTATTACTTCAAAATTAAATGCCGCCTGACATTAAAATTTAACGCGTGGTTAAGAAATAAGATTCAGAACGATTACTTTTTCGATTCCGGAGCTTTCAGCACATACTTAGCATATAGCTCTTCGAGAACACTGCGTGAACGCAAACGCTTTGCTTCTACTCCAGCCTTGCTTAGTCGAGCCAGAACATGTTGAACCTCCGCATCGCCACCGGTAAGCTCTATTCGTAACTCATCATCATTTTTTTGCACAATCTTATGGGAAACAGCGGCTTGCTGCTCAATGATGGATAGCGCAGCTGCAGTAATGTCTAAAGATAAAACGGTGTCCAGATCGTCTTGTAAATTGAATTGCTTAATCAATTTTCCCTTGTGAAGTAAGATAACCGAGTTGCACAGAGACTCAAGTTCCTCAAGATTATGCGATGCATATAGAATCGTCACGTTTTCGAGTTTCAGTAATAGCTCTCTTAATTTCTTTTTACCATCAGGGTCAAGTCCGGATGTTGGTTCGTCTAAAAGCAAAATGGGAGGGCGGTGGAGCAGGGCAATGGCCAGCTGGACGCGCTGTATCATTCCCTTGGAAAAGCTGGACAATAGGAAATCAGACGCGTCAGTAAGTTCGACAAATTCGAGTACTTCGCTGATTCTTCTGTTTGAATCAGTTATACTATGCATTTTTGCCGTGGAAGTAAGGAGCTCTGCCGGCGTAAAGTTCTCGAGCCCCTCCTGTCGCTCCGGGACATAGCCGATAAATCTCCGCGCTGTTTCGAGGTCACTTTCACCATGAATCCGAATTGTGCCGCTGTCGCGTATTATAAAACGTAAGAGAAGCTTTAATAACGTCGATTTCCCGGAGCCATTCGCACCAATAATTCCCAGTCGTTCTCCCGGAGAAACGCGCAGGTTAAAATTGTCTAAAGCAGGCTCTGCGTTTTTGCTGTATCGCTTGGAAACTTTGTTTAATTCAATTTCATGAAGCATTTAAGACCCGGACTGTAAGATGATTTACTTTTACTATAGACAATTTAGTGTAAGATACGGTATAAAAAACTTGATTTTTATACCACTTATGATGATTTTCGATACGTTGGCAACACATTCTGTCGAAAGTCTGTCTTTGCAAAGTAGATCCTTCAGACTTTCCCCGGCTGCTCAGAAACTGCACATTTAGTAACTCTCAGAATGACGGTTGCATTCCGCTTATTATAATTGACGACATATGATATCCTTGAAAAGTGAAAAGCTGTTGATAGATGACTCGGTCAACTCAGCGATGCGGCGCGCTGGCACAGCGGCATTTGATTGTCTGGCTTTACCCGACAAATTTTCAGGAGCGGCATATTACATATATCATTTAACACGAGCCGTACTGCAGTCGAATCGCTCGTTTAATATTGCTGTCATTTGTCGTCCAATACATGCAGAATTGTTCTCTGCCCTTCTTCTCCCGGGAGATAAGCTTATCACACCGCCCCTCAGTAATCGGTTCGAGAGGTTGTTCTTTTATGAATTTCGCTTGAAAACACTTCTGAAGAAACATGCCATCGGTCTTTTCTATGCGATGCATTATATTACGCCACCACGCTCCCGCGATTATTCGATTATCAACACGGTTCATGATCTGGGGTTTTTGCTGCACCCAAACTATTATCCAATGATAAAACGCCTCTATTTTGGCTCAAGGCTGCCGCTTTTCCTGAAGCGGTCGGATTTGATCTCTGCAATCTCGCTTTCGACAGCAGAAAGCTTAAAGAAGCTCTTTCCTCAGTATGCCGATCGAGTGGTGGTAAATGTGCCCGGAACAGATCATTTAATTTTCGAGGACGCTTCCGGTGGAATTGTGAATGAGAGGCCCCCTTTTTTCCTCGCTGTAAATACGTTTGAAAAGCGTAAAAATATCCCTTTTCTGGTACGCGTCTTTAATCGTCTGAAACAGCAGTATAATATGCCGCATCAGCTCGTTTTAGTCGGCCAGCGGGCCAATGGTGCAGCTGAAGTCTATCGTGAAGTGGAAAACTCTCCTTATAGTGAAGACATACTGCTACCGGACTGGGTTGAAGAAGATACTCTGGCAAACTATTACCGTCATTGTGATGCGTTCTTAAACGCTTCTTTTTATGAAGGATTTGGTTTTACTCCACTAGAAGCCATTCGCTATCAGCGCCCGGTATTTCTCTATAAAAACACCACTGCTAATGAATTTCTTGGTAATCAAAAAACAATATTTCCGCATCTTAATGCCGACTCCTGGGCAGATTCCATTTTCTCGGCCTGGAAGAAGGGTTATCCGGAACGAATCTCTCCCGATTCATTTTTGCCGCATACCTGGCAGAAGTCTGCCATCGGAGCGGTGCATCAGATTGAACATCTTATGAAAAAGGATGAGATCCGTGTATCAAAATGACATATTAGCCACAATAAAATTGGCGCATTTCTACAAAAGTGCATTTACGCCTCAACAGGTTCGCCGCTATATGCGCCGAAAGGTCTCTCAGTCCGATTTCGAAGATCAGCTTGCACAGCTGATGAGTGAAGGTACTATTTGGCAACAGGATGGTGCATTGTTTAGTGCTGATCTACTCGAGCTTTATAATCAGAAAAAAACCTGGAGTCGTGATCTTTTTATGGAGCACAAAAAGTTGCTGGGGTGGTTAACCCGAATGCCATGGGTGCGTTTTGTCGCTCTTACCGGGGCAAATTCATTCGAATCTTGCCGTGAAAATGATGATATCGATCTGTTTCTGATTACCAGCCCGAAACGTCTGTGGATATCGTATGTTCTGTTAGTCATTTTTAGTAAGTTGTTTAGACGCAGACATGTATTTTGCCTGAACTATCTAATCGACGAGACGCATTTGGAGATTCGAAAAAAAGATTATTATACCGCGGTTCAAATAATGCAAATGGTTCCATTAACGAACAATTCATTAAGTAACCGCATCTTGCAAAGTAATCGCTGGATACTTTCGATTCTTCCCAATGCAGCATCTGCTCTGGAGAGGAAGCCCTTCTACCATCTCAGCTCACGCAAATTCCCCAAGGCATCAAAGTTCTCTCCGATGACATTGTTAAACCGTGCTATCTTTAGTGTTTACAGCAGACATCTGCGTCGTAAATATCCGATGGAATTCGGTAAGGGAATTGCTCTCAGTGAGGGTGTTGCTCAATTAAACCGGGTAGATCATCACGATAGTTATGTGGATATTTATCGTGAAATAGAGGCAGCGCTATGAAAGTATTAATTAGCCACTCGTATTTTTTATACCTCGATGCAAAGGAGGCTGCTACGGGTAAGCCATATCCACCGTTGGCTTCCATTACCCTGGTTTCGTGGTTAAAGCAAGAGCTTGGAATTGATGCTGTCTTTCATGACGTAATGTTCGACCGTGATACCAGCGATCTTATTAAAGCCATTCGTCGCGAGAAACCCGATGTATTTATCTTATATGATGATGATTTTAATTTCCTTACTAAAATGTGCCTGCAAAACATGCGCGAGGCTATTTATGAGGTGATGCAGAACGTAGAGAAACCGGGTCTTTTTCTCGCACATGGCTCGGATGCTTCCGATCAGGCCGATGAGTATCTGCGTTCCGGCTTTGATGTGATTGTCAATCGCAATGCCGAGAAAACAATCGTAGAGTTATTGAGTGCGCTGAAGACAGACGGTAAGCTTCCGGATTTGAATCGCGTCGACGGCATAAATTTCCTGCATGACAATGAATTGATCAGCAGGCCGCAAATTCGCAAAAATCTACCGCTTGAAAATGCCCCACAACCTGCCTGGAATTCCATCAGTGTCGAGCCATATCGACAAATGTGGCAGGCAAGTCAGGGCTATTTTTCGCTGAATGTATCGACTTCTCATGGCTGTCCATTTCGCTGCAACTGGTGCGCAAAACCGCTTTATGGTCGCACCTACAAATCCATTACTCCTGAACGAGTAGCGGAAGAATTTCGCGTTTTACAGCACGATTTAAAAGCCGATATGCTTTGGATTACCGACGATATTTTTGCCCTGCAAAAAGGCTGGCTGGGCGAGTTGGCGACTCATCTTGAAGCCAAAAATGTACATATCTCCTATAAGTGTCAGAACCGGGCAGATTTAATTACCGAGGAATTGGCCGCCGATCTGCAGCGCACAGGGTGTAAGGAAGTATGGCTTGGCGTAGAGTCTGGCTCGCAGAAGATTCTGGATGCAATGGACAAAGATGAAACAGTGGAAACCATAAAGACCGCGAATCGCATCTTAAAAAAGCATGGTATCGAAGTCGGTTTTTTTCTGCAGTATGGTTATACCGGTGAAGATTATGCAGATATCCAAAAGACGCTACAGCTGGTTCGCGAGTGCTTGCCGGAACATATTGGAATCTCCGTTTCTTATCCGCTAAAAGACACACCGTTTTACGAACGAGTTGCCGAGCAGATGGGCGAGAAGAAAAACTGGTCTGACAGTGGCGATCTTGCAATGATGTTTACCGGCAAGTATCATCCGGACTTTTACCGGGCGCTGCACCAATACACGCACCACTATTTTGGATTCGTTTCATTATTTAGACCTCAGCCGCTCAAAAAACGTATACGCCGGCTGGCGGCACAGTACAAACACATTCCCGGAATGTTTAAATATAAACGCATGATGAAGGTCTGGCTATGAAGCTGTTGCTAACGCACACTTATTTTTTGGAAGAAGATGCTTACGAGAAAAAGGTGATGAAACCCTATCCGCCCTTGGGCATTTTGTATCTTTCTGCATGGATGAAGAAACATGATTGCGATGTGGAAGTATTTGATTCGACATTTTCTTCTTTAGATAAACTTCTGGAAAAACTGCAAAATGATAAGCCGGACATTCTGGGCATTCACTGTAATCTTCTTACCAAATTTGTTGTGCTAAAGCTGATCCGTTACTGCAATGAGAATGGTATCATTGCCCTCTTGGGCGGCCCGGATGCTTCTACCCAGGTTCAGGAGTTTCTTGAGTATGGTGCTGATATCATTATCTCCGGAGAGGGTGAAGATGCCCTTCTGACCGTAATAACCGAACTGGAGAGTGGGCGTAGTCATCGCGAGCTGCACGATATTTCAAATGTTAGTTTTCGAGACGCCGATGGAAAGATTGTTCAGAATCTACGGAAGGCCGGCAAGCGGCAGTTGGATGACTATCCCTGGCCAGACCGCGAGGCGATCGATTTAACGCGGTATCTGGATGTCTGGGAAACTCATCATGGACAGCGCTCGGTTTCATTGATTACTGCACGTGGATGCGCATTTACATGTAAGTGGTGCAGCCATTCGGTTTACGGTCATACACATCGCCGCAGGCGTCCGGAAAAAGTAGTTGAAGAAATCCGTTGGATTACCAAAACCTACAGGCCGACGCACCTTTGGTATGCCGATGATGTGTTTACTGCCAATAAGCGCTGGTTGCAAAAGTTCAATGCGCTGATGCAGGCCGAAGGATTGGCGCTGCCGTTTGAATGTATTGCCCGTGCCGACAAAATTGATGATGAAATTGTGCAGATTTTAAAAGAACTCGGTTGTTACCGCGTCTGGTTTGGGGCGGAGTCCGGCTCGCAAAAGATTCTGGATGCAATGGCTCGTGGAGTAACCAAGCAGCAGATTTCTGATGCGACCAGATGGTGTCGAAAGCATGGTGTTGAAAGCGGTTACTTTGTGATGTTTGGCTATCCCGGTGAAGAATTAACGGACATTTATGAAACCATCGATTTTGTTCAGCAGCAACAGCCGGATAAGTATTTAACCACGATTGCCTATCCGCTGCGGGGCACCGCGTTGTTTGATGAAGCGCAATCAGATATTCTTTACCATAACGAGTGGGAATCGCATTTACAGCGAGAGCTGGAAATTGACAAACGCTTCAGCAGAGAACTCTATCAGTTTGCGATTAAAAAGCTGGCCAGCGACTATCGTCGCAAGCAGCTGAAAGCGCAGAAACAAGATTTTCCGAAGCAAGTGTATCATGGTTTGCGCTCGTATTATTGCGACGTCAATATTAAGCGCCTTGCGCGGGCATAGCTGATTAAATATGCTTGCTCTTCTCTCTTCGACAGGCTCAGGAGTTAGCAAGCCAATCCATTCTTTATCATCTTTAATCTTGCCGCTGTTGCTATCTTTAAATCGTTTGCATTCCCGCAGATATTTGATGAAAATTATTCATGTCAAAGTCGAAAACCTCAACCTTTTTGCTTCTTGAAACCAAGCTGTATCGACCGAAGTGGCGATCAGGGATGGTACAGCGTCCGCGCCTTGCAGAAAGACTGCAACTGGGCAGCGAACGCAAGTTGACATTGATCTCTGCTCCGGCCGGTTTTGGTAAGACTACCTTGCTGGCAGAGTGGTTGGCTACTGCCAAGATGGCAAATCGCACTACTGGCTGGGTTTCACTCGATGCGGGTGATAATGACCCAATCTCCTTTTGGACCTACTTTATTAAATCGATTCAAAATATTCAACCCTCGGTTGGTGAAAATGCACTGACACTGCTTCATTCGCCGCAGCCCGCTGAAGTGGATGAAATTCTCCCAAAGCTCATTAACGAAATAAGCGCAATTGAGAGCGATTTCTCAGTCGTACTCGATGACTATCATCTAATCGAAGCAGAGGCGATTCAAAAAGCGATGACTTTTTTACTCGATCATACGCCGGCACAAATGCACTTGGTTATCGCGAGCCGTACAGATCCGCCATTGCCTCTCGCCAAACTACGAGCTCGTGGGGAGCTGGTTGAGTTGCGTATCGCTGACATGCGTTTTGAGCATGAAGAGGCCACCAGCTTTTTTAGTCATTCAATGGGACTCACTATTCCCGCGAAAGATGTTGTTGTGCTGGAAACGCGTACCGAAGGTTGGATTGCCGGTCTGCAGTTGGCAGCTCTGTCTTTGCAGGGACGTGATAATATGGAAGAGTTTATTGCGGACTTTTCTGGCGATGATCGCTATATCGGTGATTATTTGGTGGAGGAGGTGCTCCACCGTCAGCAGGATAGAGTACGTGATTTTCTATTACAGACATCTATTCTCGCCCGACTAAGTGGAGAACTATGTTACGCTGTAACCGGAGAAGCAGATAGCAAGCAGCTTTTGGAAGAGCTTGAACGTGGTAATCTCTTTGTGGTTCCGCTGGATGATAAGCGGCAATGGTATCGCTATCATCACTTGTTTGCTGAAGTAATTAATACTCGTCTGAAAAACCTGTATCCCGATGATGTGTCCATGCTGCATCGTCGTGCAAGTGAGTGGTATCAGCAAAATAGTCAACCTACTTCTGCCGTTTACCATGCTTTTGAATCTAAGGATTTTGAGTTCACTGCCTCTGTTATTGAATTGGCATGGACAGCAATGCGCAATGGGTATAAGGAAGGAATATTTCTTAGCTGGATGAAAAGAATTCCCGAAGAGTTTATTCAGGTTAGACCTGTTCTAAGTGTTGTCTACGCGTGGGCATTAATGGATGCAGGAGAATTGGAAGCAGGAGAATTGCGCCTTGATGCTGCAGAAAAGTGGCTGGAGCTTTTAGATAACCCAAATGGAAAATCCCCATTTCAGAAATCTGATATGGTGGTTACTAATAAGCATTATTTTAATATGTTAGCAGCGACTATTGCGTCTGCCCGTGGATATCTATCTTTGGCATTTGGTGATGTTCCGGCTACGATTAACCATACTAAGCGCGCACTGATGCTTTTTCCTAAAAATGAGTATTACGATCTTGGAGCACCGGCAGCGCTTTTAGGGCTTGCATACTGGTCCAGTGGGGACCTGACAGCTGCTTATCGTTCCCTTTCTGAAGGCATGGAATTCCTGAAAAAGTCGGATAATGCACTTCTGGCCATTAGTGGAACGTTTATCCTTGCTGAAATTATTTTGGCTCAGGGGCGTCTTCGTGATGCTATTACAACGTATCAACAGTCTTTATTGCTTGCAGAAAAGCAGGGCGAAACAGCTTTTCCGGGAACTGTCGAGCTACATGTAGGTTTATCTGAGCTCTATGAAGAGCGTGGTGAAAGTGAAGTTGCGGCAGAACATCTGGCCAAAAGTAAGGAGTTGGGTACCGGTGCGATGATCCCAGGGAATGAATCTCGCTTATTCGCTGCCTTTTCGCGCTTAAAAGCTGCAGATGGGTTCCTGGATGAAGCAATGAAGCTTCTAAATGATGCCGAACAGGCTTATCGCCGGGATCCGGTTCCGGATGTGCGACCAATTGGTGCGCTAAAGGCCAGAGTCTTGATTAAGCAGGGAAGGCTCGGCGAAGCGTTGAGCTGGGTTCGGGATGCTGATTTGTCTGTTGTCGATGAGCTGCACTACATGCGCGAATTCGAACATATTACCTTGGCCAGAATCTTGTTGGCACTATATATCGCAGATAGCAGTCAGAGCGTTTTAGACCAGGCTGTTCAATTTTTGCAAAGGCTTCTGGAAGCAGCGGAGGCGGGAGCCAGAAATGGCAGCGTTCTGGAAATTCTCATACTTCAAGCGCTTGTCTATTTAGCAAGTGAAGATAAAAAAGCGGCTCTTTCTCCACTGGCGCGTGCTCTTGAAATCGCAGAGCCGGAGGGGTATGTCAGATCCTTTACAGGTGAAGGAGAGCCAATGCGTGAGCTGCTCAGACACGCCGTTGCGGCCGGATTCTCCGGAGACTATGCGCGTCGTCTTCTTACTTCCTTTGAAAAGGCGGAGCAAGCCCGTGCCGGCTCAACAGGTGCTGCTGTTTTGCTTACCGCTCGCGAGCTGGAAATTGTACGCTTAATTGCAGCAGGACTAAAAAACCAGCAGATTGCAGATCATCTGGTTATTAGCCTACACACGGTAAAACGGCATATTGCCAATGCTTATGGTAAACTTGAGGTCAGTCATCGTACCGAGGCCATTGCCAAAGCAACTGATCTTGGCCTTCTTTAGCAGCTAAGGCTTACTACCCTGCCTGCTGCCTACTGTTTTATCTACACCCCCCAAATTACACCTTTCAGCGTATTGTGCTAAGCTCATATTACCTGTAGTTTTTCCTGTATGTAAAGAAAAAGCCGCTCCAATAATAGATCGGCTTCGTTAGAAAAGCAACAATCAGGAGCAACAGGTGAAAAGGTTTATCTTGTGTGTACTATGTACGATGTATTTCTCAATGCTGTCTGCACAGCAAACAGGAAGCATTATTGGGCGGGTAGTGGATAAAAATACCCAACAGCCATTAATCGGGGCAAATGTCTCTGTAATAGGAGATGATAGAGGAGCATCGACCGATAAAGATGGTGTTTTTAGGATTGGCGATCTTGAAGAGGATTTTTATAAACTGAGAATCGACTACATTGGCTACGTGCCGCTGGTTCAGCCAAACATTCGCGTTGTTCGCAATAAAAGCTCGCAGATTGATAAAGTAGAAATGGTGGCCTCGGTGATCGAAGGTGATGAGATTTCAGTTAGTGCCGGCATCTTTCGTGAAGATCAGGAGAGTATTGTTTCCGGAACTCACTACAATCGCGAGGAAATTCGTCGTAGTCCGGGTTCGGCAAATGATGTGCTTCGCGCGATAGCAACAATTCCCGGTGTCAGCAACTCCGGAGGTGAATACGCCGCATATTCGGTTCGCGGCAGTAGCCCGCGCGACAATCTGATTTTAGTAGACAATATTCCATTCGAAAAGGTAGTTCATTTCGATGGGAGTCCGAATGAATACGAGGATGCGCAGGGGGGCGGCTTCAGTATCTTCACACCATATTTAATTGAAGAAGCCGAATTTCAGGGGGGCGGCTTTTCTGCACGCTATGGTGGCAAGCATAGTTCTCTGTTGAGGTTGGGAGTAAAAGAAGGCAACAAGGAAAACCGTACGATTAGAGGAACATACGACCTGCTTGGTTGGGAATTGAACTATGACGGGCCGGCTCATCTAATAAAAAATACCCGCCTCAACCTTTCTGCACGTCATCAGGATTTTAAGCGAGTCATCGAACTGGCAGGTTTCGAGGAGTTTGGCTATCCACGCCTTACCGATCTAATCGGAAAAATGACCACGGATATTAACCCCAATAATACTATCTCATTGTTGGGAGTCTTTGGGCCCGAGAAATTCGATCGCGACGTTACTCATATGTTGGCATCAGATGATATGGACGATACGTTCTTGGCCGATACAGATGAAACGCGGTCTCTGTTGGGGCTGAACTGGCGAATGTTAACAGGTCGCTCCAGCTTTCTACACAGTACGCTTTATTATCGTCATAACGATCAGGTAAGGCAGTACGGCAAAGCCTATTTGGATTTGGCGAATGGGGAAGTGCCCACAGTCGAAACCATTCGCCAACGACCGGATATATACTCTTTGAATCAGCAGGAAACCGAGCTGGGCAGTAAAATCGATTTCACCTGGCAAACGCAATCAAACTCTACCTTTCGAGCCGGAGTTGAACTGAATAGAATTGGTTTGGACGTTAGACAAACACAAAATGGCCTCGATACGCTCTACACTTATGACCAGAACGATTTTAGAGCCGATCCGACGCAAAACTATATTGTTACCCGTCCGGAAGACATAAATGCCCGTTTCGATGATACAAAATCTGTTTTCAGCATGTATTCGGAATATGGGATGAATTTACTCTCCGGTCGTTTGTTGGTAACGCCGGGTATTCGCTATCAGTACAGCGAGTTTAGCAAAGATCACTATGTGTTGCCACGCTTTAGCTCGAGTATCAGAATAAATCAAAAATCGCGGTTAAATTTAGCGATTGGGCTTTATAGTCAGACGCCGCGGTTTATCGATCTGGTTTCCGACGTGAATAACAATGGACTCAAGGATGAACTGTCTGCCCATTACATTCTTGGATTAACGCGCTACTTACGGGATGACTTGAAGTTTACTGCAGAAGTCTATTATAAATCATTCGATGAGCTTGTTGTTCAAAGCGATCGCACAGTCGAAACCCGTACGAATGCCGGAGAAGGATGGGCGAGTGGCGTTGATTTTAGTTTGGTAAAACGTCTTGTAGATAAGGTCTATGGACAACTGAACTATTCCTACGCACTTAGCGAGCGGGATGACAATAACGGTCTTGGAAGTTATGACCACGACTTTAATCGCCCACATATCTTCAATCTGCTCTTTGGCTATGAACATAGCCGCAGTTGGGCCTTCTCAATGAAATGGAATTATACGTCAGGACAGCTTAGAAACGGTTTTATTATTCATGAGGATGTTCATGGCGACCGCAACCTTTTGCGTTACTCACAGGAAATTACGTCTCGAAACTCAGACCGAAAAGATGCCATCCATTCCTTGAATATACGCGCGGACTATCGCTATCAGATCCGACGGCTGGGCATTATCGCCTTTCTGGATATTTTCAACATTTATAATAACACCAATGCAAATCAGGAACGCTTTGTCGATAGAAGCGGTGAGATTGTTGACGTTGGCTTGGGAATCGTTCCAACCTTTGGGTTTAAATTTGAACTTTAATGATATTTTTTTAATGAGTCTGATAAGGAATCGAATGAGAACAATAGAGTTTACCGGGTATGGCACACCAGAGGTGCTTCAACTTAGGATTGTAACAAAGCCTGTAGTAAAAGAAGATGAGTTGTTGGTTCGAATCTATGCCACTGCTGTAACAACCGCCGATTGCATCAGCAGAAAAGGTGATCCGTTCATTGCCAGAATAGGCTCCGGCCTCAGAAAACCAAATAGCGTTGGCTTTGGAAACCTTCTTGCTGGAAAGGTGGAAAGAATTGGCGGGAATGTAAAACGATTTAGAGTCGGTGACGAGGTGTTTGGGCTGTCTGGGAACATGCCCGGTGCTTATGCCGACTATATCTCGTTGCCAGAGGAAGCTCCGGTGATAAAGAAGCCGGTGAATATGAGCTATGCTGAGGCAGTTAGTCTTTGTAGTGGTGAACTTACGGCACTTCACTTTTTGCGAGACAAGGCAAAGATTAAAAGTGGCGATAGAATTCTCATCAATGGCGCTTCGGGATCCATTGGCGTTGCAGCCGTTCAGCTCGCCAAATACTTTGGGGCAGAAGTTACCGGTGTTTGCAGTACCACAAATGTTGAATTAGTAAAGAATCTGGGCGCCGATAAGGTGGTAGACTATACCAGGGAAGACTTCACCCAACATAGTCAAAAGTATAATGTTGTATTCGACGCGGTGGGTAAAAGTTCTTTTTCCCGCTGTAAGGATTCTTTACTGTCGGGCGGAACATACCTGACAACTGTTCCCTCGCTTGCAATAATGTTTCAAATGATGTGGACATCCAAAATTGGCAGCAGGAGAGCTACAATGGGCTTCGCCGGCCTGAGGGCGCCAGATAAAAAAGCCAACGATCTGATTTTCCTTAAAGAGTTAATTGAGTCAGATGTGCTTAAACCGGTAATCGACAGACACTATCTATTAGAGCAGGCGGCCGAAGCACATCGTTATGTTGAAAAAGGCCACAAGATAGGAAACGTCGTTCTAACATTAACTGATTCAAATACTCCCTTGAAATAATAGCGGCTCCGCAGTAGCCGCTATGGACAAACCAAAGGCCTACCTTATTTTTACCTCCCGTAAGGACTTCTCTCCGTTGACGAATTGTTTTTTATCTGTGATAAAAGTTTTTCATTTATAAATATTTTTTACTTGTATTTTGAATGTGATAATTGTACCATTAGGTCAAGTGGTACAACAAAAAGAAGTGGCTATGGAAATTACAATTGATACCAGCACAGCGGTGCCGCTATTCACTCAGCTGATAAATCAAATAAAGCAGGCGGTGCAGACAGGGCATCTAAAACCCGGCTCCGCCTTGCCGTCAATTCGGCAATTGGCTAATGACCTCGGTGTAAACCATAATACGGTTGCTAAAGCGTATCGATTGCTTGAAAGAGATTCAGTTATCGAAACGAAGGGGTACCGAGGAACATTTGTTCATCCAAATGCCGAAGCAAATAGCAGCGTGGATTTAAATGAGTGGGTAACGTTGAAGTTAACAGAAACAATAAAATTATTGCGTAGCTCCGGGGCGACCGATTCGGAGATCCGAATTGCCTTCGGAAAAGTTATGAGTAGCCGCAATATATAGGGAGGATCGAACTATGCGACTAGATATTCTTTTTGGACTGATTTTCTTAAGCCAGATTTTGCTGATTTCATATTATTTGCCGGGTAAGCTTTTGAAGCGGATACGAGCAGTATTCACCAATTACCCTCCGGAAGTATATCCTCGTCTTTATCCCAAGCCAATAAGCTATTATGAAATGGGGATGCTTCGGTTCAAGTATATGAACGGTCTGATATTGTTGATTGGAATGGCTCTGCTTGTCGTTTTTTTAGGCGATTCAACAAATGATGATTGGGGTGGAGTGGTCTTTGGTTACTTTATGATTCAGTTTATCCCAATGGCCCTTGTTGAAATCTACTCCTTTAAATATTTGAAGCTCTTGCGGGAAAATGATTCCCGTAGTACCCGAACGGCGAATTTACAACCGCGTCGTTTATCTGATGTGTTATCACCGGGCTTGGTTGGTTTGGCAGTTATCGTTTATGTGGCTTTTATTGTTCTGGTCGTCTATGTAAATCAATTTGGCTATCCATGGTTTGGTGGCTACGCGAATATTGCAGGGATAACGTTTGCTAACCTTCTCTTCACGGGAATTGTTCTCTGGAATTTTTATGGGGAACGGAAAAATCCATATCAGGCCTCGGAAGACAGAATGAATCAAATAAAGCTGTTGGTAAAACAAGTGGCTTTAATAAGTATTGCCGCTACTCTCTTTGTAGCATTAAACATTTTTCTTAAAGTATTCGACCTGCATCATCTCAATCAAATAGCGCTGAGTCTTTATTTTCAACTTATTGCTTTGTTTAGCTTTCAGGGCTTTTTCATGGATACGATTAACGCTGATGTGTATAAGGAAAAGCCTCTGGTGACTTAGGGTCATTATATATTGTTGCAAACGTGAAGGATAAATCTTACTGCTCGTTTGCAATGGCCATGTTTATCCAATCAAAATAGCTCGATACGCGGGTATAGTATTCTCGAACACCGTAAACACCTTCTTTACCACCAGTTGCCCGCGTACTCTGAGCCGAGCTGATACCGGCGATAAACGCTTGGTCGCCTATTAGGATGAATGCAGGGCCGCTACTATCCCCGGGGCCCGAGATTCCCTCATACCGGCTAACCTGTGATGAGTCGGTTTCCGGATTATTAAAAGACCATTTGAGCCAATTCTCTGAAACTTCATCCACAGTGTTCGTTGCGGCGCGTATTTTCCCGTCATTTTTTACCGGTCCCGATTTACCGGTTCCAATATCTCCATTGCCGACTAAAAACACTTCCTTTGCCAATTCATCGCGCTCCTCATATATCGAAACCGGGAGGCAGTTTTTAACGGCTTCGGCAAGTTTGATAAGTGCGATATCCCGACTTTCGTTCTCCTGCCACTCAGGGTGAATGACAATTTGCGCAATTTTAAATTTACTTCCACGATTAATTAGCGAGTCTCCAATGTTCAGATTCGTTGCTACATGCGCTGCGGAGAGGATCCATTCGGGAGCTATTAAGGTGCCGGCGAGATCGGTTTTATTAATCATGAATAGAGCATTAGACTCGGGAAGATTTTTTGCGAGTTGAAGTAGTTTAGCATCTGAAGCGTCGTGTCTGGCAATGATCGGTTTTGCAAAAAGTTGTGTTAAGCCAGGGAGATAAAGAGTCAACAAGAGTATTATCACAATAAAGTGCTTCATATATAGCTTCTCTATAGTCAAATGTAAAAGCAACCGAGATGTAATATTACATCTCAGTTACACGGCACTGTAAAGTATTTCGGAGTTTACTTCGCAAAAAACGTCGTTAAAATCTTATCCGTTCGCGTTCGCCAGCTTGTCCACCCGAAACCACTGCTGTATTCTTGAGTGATTGGCTTATACCCTTTCTCGGTCAGCAACTTCGCAAATTCCTGATTGCTCTGCTGCCAGTTGTAGCCGCCACTCACACTACGATAATCGTAGCTTCCCCAATCCATGTAGATCTTCACAGGCTGCTTGGGCATGGTCGTTACCATTTCACGCAGTTCCTGCCCTTCCGCGCTCATGAGATGCGAAGACTGTCCGGCTATCATACCGAAGGTACCCGGATGTTTGAACGACGTGTAAAATGAAACGTAGCCGCCCTCATCGCCACCCATAATCAAGCGATCTGCTGCTTTGCCAGTGGTGCGCCAGGTTTTGTCTACAAACGGTACCAATTCCTCGGCAAGCATACGGGAATGATTTGCTTTGTTTTGACGAGCATATTCTGCAAAACGTGTTCGTGTAGGGATTATAAAAACTGCGACTACCGGTTTTATCTGGCCTGAAGCAATCAGGTTGTCCAGCGCGGTAGGAATCTTCCCAAAGTCGATTGACATTTGGCCATAGGTGATGTAAAGCGTGGGATATTTCTGCGAACTGCTCTCATAGCCAACCGGCAGATATACTTTGATTTGCCGCGTATCGCCCATGATTGCGCTGGCATATTCTGCCTCTACTATCTTGCCTTGTTTTTTTGCCGTCCCCAAGAAGGTTGGCTTTTTCCAGGCGGGCATGGAAAACTGCGACTCTGTTCCATTGAAATTGCCGACGGTGTCCGGGTTGAGCGGGTCGGTGATGCGGTTTTCATAGTCGCGAATAAATTGATATCCCAGATGCGCATCCGGCTTCAATTTTGTCGAATAGTAGTAAAAGTCTGTTCCGGGAACGTGAATCATCGGTTCGTCGTCGTTCTGATCAAACATGTCGCCGGTTATGACCACATCTCTCACCTTGCCATTGTAGACGAAGTGAACAAGATCGTTTCCTTCAATGATTGGAAAAGACGTTTGTTTTTTTATAAAGGCATTAATGGTCGCTTCTTTGTCAGGCGCGTTTGTTAAAGTTCTGACAAATCCGGCAAACTTAGAGTTCGGTGCAACCGGGGCGCGTTTTTCTTCTTTTATATTAATGCTGGTGCTTGCCGCAGAAATATCGATTCCCGCTATTTCCCCAAGGCTACGTGCATAGATTTTACCGTTGGCGAAGCTTGGTGGCGACCAGGCAAGATCTTCAAAGACCTTCAGGTTTGCTTTTTCATTATAGCCTTTCGGAGAAGCATCAGCAATGTGCAGCGTTCCCTGCTTGGTGAGAATCACCAGATGGTCATCAACCAAAATAACAAAGCCATCGCCCGGTGGTCGGCTTTTCCAGACGGTCTCGCCGGTGGTTTCGTTTACACAGTTTAAAAAGCGGCCGCTATAGCTGTAAAAATGCCCGTCATGATATATTGGAACGTTGAAGCTGCGCTTAATGTCGCTGCTTTTCCAAAGTTCCTTTACGGCGAATGATCCTTCGTAAGACTTTACCTCCAGCAAACTGGCTTCTCTGTTACTGGCTTGCACCAGCAAATTGTCACCGCTTGCTCGAACCGGATTGATGCTCCCACCATTTCCCTGATGATGAAATTCCCAAAGCTTCTCACCGGTTTTGGGATTCAATCCGTACAGGTATTGTCTGCCAGCTGCAATTAATTGGGTTTGTCCGCCAAACTCTGCGAAAATTGGAGAATGATAGTCGACTTGATCATTGCCACCACTCCATAATAGCTCGCCGGTCTCTTTATTATATCCGGAGATGGTATTGCCTTCGGTCCCACCAACTTCAACGATAAGTACGTTATCGTAAACGAGAGGTGCTGTAGTAAACCCATGGTTAGGCTCTCTGGCCTTATCTTTTTCTACAAGATTACGTGACCACAATTCTTTGCCAGACCCGGCATCCAGTGCAAACAGCTTGCCCTTGCGCTCTAGTCCGAAAACCTGATTACCGTCGATTAGCGGTGTGCTGGACGGTCCATTGTGTGATCCGTTTTGACCGACATACATGGGGCCCATTTTGTACTGCCATTTAGGCTTTCCTGTTGTTGCATCGAAGGACGCAAGAATGTCTGATGTACCGTCAGTGTACATCGTAATGGCTTGTTCCGGCGTAATTGACACGCTCGAATAACCCTGGCCAATTGATTGCCTCCACGCAGTTGTCAATCCGAATGAAGATTTGTTTGAAAATACTCCGCTAACACTGCTAGTGCCATTCTGGCCTGCGCCGCGCCATTGCGGCCAGCCTTCCTGCTTTGATGATCCATCTTCTTTTGCGGTTGCCGGCAAGATTAAGCCAACCAGCATTAAAAGTACGACGCTTTTTAGAGCGATGCGTTTCATCGGAACCTCTTGAGTTATTTATGGATAGATGCAGGCCGGTTACATTTGATAAGCCAGCCTCCCCACACGTTGGCGATAAGCGCAAAAAAGCGCTAGCTTGCTATTACGTAGGAAACCCGAAAATGTTTTGCCTAAAGTACTTTTAGATTCAGTCGATTATATCTTTGGAGCAGATCTTTAGCGACCATACCATACAAATTCAATCACATCTATCAAACATGAGGACACCATGTTTGTATTCCCCGTGCACGTTGCGTTAAAATCGCCCCGGTTTTTAAAGCGATTGCTTTTATCCGGAAGTCTCTGGCTTTCGCTCGTTTTGCCAGGTATGCTGTTTTCAGTCCATGCTCGCGAAATCGGCCTTCTTCCCATGGAAATATTTACGCCGGTGCAATACGATGCGGCAAATCAAAATTGGGCCATTCTTCAGGCACCCAACGGAATGCTATATGTCGGGAATAGTAAGGGGTTGTTAGAGTATGACGGTACCACCTGGCACCTTTTTGAGCTTCCCACAATGGGGGCGGTGCGTTCATTGGCCATCGACGAGAATGGTACTCTTTTTATTGGTAGCCAGGAAGAGTTCGGTTACATGGATATTAATTCCAATGGAGATATGTCCTATACCTCTCTCTACGAGCATGTAGAAGCGCAGGATTATGGTTTTAATGATGTCTGGAAAACAATTGTAACTGAAGATGGTGTTTTCTTCCGCACGACGAATAGGTTGTTTCGCTGGGCAAATAATGAGCTTCATGTTTGGCGTTTCCAAAACCGCTTGCAAAATCTGTTGAAGGTAGACAATAAGCTTTATATTCAGCTGCACGAAACCGGACTTTGTATGTTGATTGACGGCAGTTGGCAACCTGTCTCCGGCCTTGCAGATTTAGGCTCCTTTCGTATTACAGATATTCATTCTATCTCGGAAAGTCAGTGGCTTGTCTTCCTGCGTAATGAAGGAGTCGTGGAAGTCACGTGTTCGGAAAGTGGGATGCTCTCAACAAAACCACTTAAAAGCCCGATCTTTACAGAATTCAAAGAAAAACAAATATACTCTTCTACGCGACTTCCAAACGGCAATTTTGCTGTCGGTACGGTTTTAGGTGGAATCTACATTATCTCTCCTGAAGGGCATTTGATAAATCGCAGCCATGCGAATAGCGGATTGCCGAGTGATCTTGTTTTAGACATTTTTCCAGATAATGAAGGCTCTCTTTGGCTGGCTCTTAATAAAGGAATTGCGCGAATTAGCAGCAACTCACCACTAAATATATTTGACGAATATCAGGGGTTACAGGAAAATGTGCAGGCAATGGCTCGTTATAAAGATGTTCTTCATTTGTCTACTCAGGATGGACTGTGGAAGCTTGAGCCGACAGAAGGGCTAACAAAAGTGGTAAAGATCTCTGGCCTTCAAGCGATGAGTTGGGATCTGCTAACATATGAAGACGGAATACTATTGGGCGCCGGTTCAAATATCTATTCTTATGATGGCGAAGATATTACCAGGCTGGACTTCCCGATTTATTCTACGCCATATGTACTGGAGCGTTCTAAGGTAGATTCCTCCTTGTTTTACGCTGGCCGTGCAAATGGCATAACCCGCTTTCGTTATCGCGATGGAGATTGGGAATTTCTGGATCAGATTGAGGGCGTGTCTCATCTTATTCGCTCGCTTGAGGAAGTCTTACCGGAGCATGAAGGAGGCGCAACAGTTCTTTGGGCTGGAACCCGAACCAATGGAGCTATCAGAGTCGAAATAAATGCAGCAACACAACTTATTGAGCAAGTAACGCATTTTCGCGCAGAGAATGGACTTCCACCGGGGCAGATCGATGTTTTCAAAGCGGGTGGAACGCTGGCATTCGGAACGTCAAATGGTATCTATCGTTTTCGCGAACAGGAAGGTCGGCAAACCAAATTCTTTAAAGACCCGTTAATCACCGGAGCTCTTGGGTTTAGTGAGGCCGACTTTAAAAGCCACGCAGAAACATCAAATGGGGATCTTTGGATTGCGTTTGAGGATAGTGTTGGGGTCCTTCGCAATCGTGATGGGATAATGCAGTGGAGCAGTCACGAGCTTAAGGCTTTGGAAGACATTAATGTAAACCATCTGCATCTCGATGGAGATTCTGTACTTTGGGTTAGCAGTGGTATCGGTCTGTATCGTTATGACCTGGCGAGTGCTGATCGAAAGGCGTCATCGTTCAATACCTATATTCGAAAAGTACATTTTTTAGAAACGGACTCAACGCTCTACAGTGGAGGACGTGTATCACCTGAAGGAGAATTTAAGGTAGAGTATTCACAACGAGAGTTGAGCTTTAGCTTTGCGGCGGGCTTTTTCGAACATAGCTTTCGCACGGAATTCAGCTATTTTTTAGAAGGTTTTGATAAAACATGGTCTGGCTGGACAAATAAAACGGTTAAAGAATACACCAATATTCCGGAAGGCAGTTACACATTTCGTGTTCGCTCAAGAAATCTGTATGAACAACCGGGTGAGGCGGTACTCTTTCAGTTTCAAATTCTGCCGCCGTGGTACCGTAGCTGGTGGGCCTATCTAATTTATTTGACGATTGCAGCGGCTTTTTGTATTGTGTTGATTCGCTGGAAAACCGCTGGTCTGCTGCGGGAAAATAGTGCCCTTGAGTCGGAAATAAGCGATCGGGCTGCAACGATTCTCGATCAAAACCGTCGTCTGGAAGCATATAATAAAGAGCTTCATAAAAAGAATTCTGAAATTGAATGTCGTAATGTAGAGCTCCGGCAGGCGAAAGAAGCTGCTGAAGAGGCCACTCTTATTAAGAGCGAATTCCTCGCAAATATGAGTCATGAAATTCGAACCCCAATGAATGGTGTCGTCGGCATGACGGAATTACTCTCTGATACGCCGCTTAACACCGAGCAGCAAGAATTTGTCAGTATTATTCGCACCAGCTCAGAGTCGCTGCTAACAATTATTAACGATATTCTTGATTTCTCACGGGTTGAGTCTGGAAAGCTGGAGCTGGAGTATTTAGTCTTCGATTTGCAAAAGCTCGTACAGTCTACAATGGATATTTTACAACCGCAGGTTGCGGTAAAACCAGTGGAGCTGATTCTTGCCAGTGAGGTCGAGATGGATGGATTGATTGTTGGCGCCCCGTGCCGGTTGCGGCAAATCTTGATAAATCTGGTGACAAATGCCATCAAATTTACTTCAACCGGCAGGGTCGATGTCGTTATGAAGAAAATTAAAGAAACCCATGATGAGGTGACCTGCGAGTTTCGCATTACAGATACCGGGATTGGCATTCCGCAAGAGCATCTTTCCAGAATATTTAATTCATTTTCGCAGGTTGATGCATCAACAACGCGTCAATATGGTGGAACCGGACTTGGGCTTGCTATTACCGAGAAATTGGTTATGCTAATGGGTGGGGACATCGGCGTGGAAAGCACTCCTGGGGAAGGCTCTACGTTTTGGTTCACCACCACGTTTGGAAAGGCTGCCACAGAAGAATCTGCGGGCATCGTTGCGGATACGCTCTCAGTCAATATTCTTATGGTTGATGACAGTCCGCATAGTGAAGGCAAACTATGCCATGCATTGTCCGAGCATGGACACGTGTGTGATCGGGTCGGCGGTACTCAGGAGGCCTTACAGTATGTTCGCGAGGCTCAGGCAAAGGATGAGCCGTATCAGCTAATTCTATTGGATTATCAAAAGCCTTTTGTGGATGGAGTGCTATTCGCCGGAGATTTGCACAATGATGCTGAACTAGCTGCTACGCCGATTTTTTTACTGACACCAATGCGGGATTCTGGTGATAAATCGTTGATGCGCGAAATCGGCATCCTCGACTGTATTGCGAAGCCGGTGGAACCCGCCTACCTTTTTGCAAAGATAAACGCCCTGTTTAGCAAAACGACCGAGTGCTCCGTTGAGGAATTCAAAGCACAAATGCTGCCTGGGAAAACTCACACAAAACATATCTTACTGGTAGAAGACAATCCGGTAAATCGCAAGGTTGCGCTTCGCATGTTAGAAAAGCGGGACTATAAAGTATCGATTGCCCATAATGGGCAAGAGGCGCTGGATTTCCTTTGCCTGAACGAGGTAGACCTGGTTATTATGGATTTGCAAATGCCGGTGTTGGGCGGATTACAGGCAACACGACTTATCCGAGACGGTGCAGATGTGCTTGATCCTAATGTGCCAATCATTGCAATGACCGCCAATGCGATGCAACGAGATAAAGATGCCTGTGCAGAGGCCGGGATGAATGGTTACATTTCCAAACCTGTGAAAAGCGATCAGTTAACCGACGTTCTTCAAGAGGTCTTCAATACCCCACTGCTTGAAAAGTATAGCAAGTATCTTTCCTTAAGATAGGCGTTAGGCAAAATCATTCGACACTTGGAATGGTCACCTTGAGCGGAGTCGAAGGGCCCCAAAAGCACGTATAGACTTAGACTACGCTCAGTCTGACATAATTGGAAAGCCTTTTTTGTCGAATAATTTTGTCTTCTCACTTATTTCTTCGAGAGTCTACAATTATTCCCTTCCTTGACAGTTGTTGCAGATTGCTTTAGAATGTATTTTGATACCGCCTGCATCCTTTCTTAATATACAGTATATATTCGCTCCCCTAATTCATGTTTCTTTCACGCAAAAATCCAGGATCATCAATGACATACCTTCAAACTATATGCACGTATCTTCTCGCAACTCTGTTGTTTGGAAATATATTATTAGCGGATGAAGCTGCACAAACCGAACTGAAAAGCGGCGAATTTGTGCTGAACATATTGATTGATGTAGATGCCACAAACGTAAAAAATCAATCTCGTACCGGAACCTGCTGGACTTTCGCGACGAACTCATTCCTCGAATCCGAGCTCATTCGGTTGGGCAAAGATCCTGTAGATTTGTCGGAAATGTTCGTTGTGCGTAAAACTTATCCGGTAAAGGCACGCAGATATGTGCGGCTGCATGGGAATGGAACATTGGGAGCCGGAAGTTTGAGTGGAGACGTATTACGCGTTATTCGCGAACATGGAATGGTTCCGGAAGCGGTCTATAACGGTAAGTTTGAAAATGAAGAATTACATAATCACAATGAGCTGGACGCAGTGCTTAAGGCCATGTTAAATACGATTATTAAAAATCCGGGTAAGAAATTGAGTCCGGTATGGCCAAAAGCGATTGAAGGTGTTTTGGATGCCTATTTGGGAGAAGCGCCTGAGTCATTCAAATTTGCAGGTAAAAATTATACGCCTCGATCCTTTGCAGATCATTTGGGCATAGATCCGGATAACTATATAGAATTTACTTCGTTTAGTCACCATCCTTTTTATCAGCCGATGGCTATTGAATTGCCAGATAATTGGGCGTTGAATATGAGTTATAATCTACCGCTCGACGAATTTGTTGGTTTGATGGATGCTGCACTTGAAAAAGGATACAGCCTTGGTTGGGACGGTGATGTTAGTGAAAAGAGCTTTGTGCAGAAAAAGGGTCTGGCAACTCTGCCTCAAAAAGTTTGGGATATGCGAACTAAATCGGAAAGAGACAGCATCTTAATGAAGCCGGAGCCGGAAATTGATGTAACGCAGGCAGTGCGACAGAAAATGTTTGATAACTATCAAACGACTGATGATCACCTCATGCACATTACCGGCATCTCGAAAGATCAGAACGGAACGCGCTATTATATTACGAAGAACTCGTGGGGCACAAAGGATCATACTCTGAGTGGTTATATTCACATGTCCGAGTCTTATACCAAAGCGAAGACGGTTTCGTTTATCGTGCATAAGGACGCGATCCCCAAAGGATTGCGAAAGAAATTGAAGCTGTAAAACTAGGTGTTTCAAAAAGACTTTTAGTGTAGGAAATAAAAATATAGAATAAATGAGAAAATTCAGGCAACTATTATCTCTTAGGAAATGTATTTACGATGAGTTGATGAAAAAACTATCAGACAAGAGATCCCGTGTATATGCCTGGATTTAGTTTGAAGCCGCGATTCGAAAGAACCGCGGCTTTTTTTATGCCGTCTTTTAGAGAACGCGGTCGACCAGATAGTTCATAATCTGATCTTTGGAAATGCGCTCCTGTGCCATCGTATCGCGTTCACGCACCGTCACGGTACCATCTTCCATCGTATCATAATCGATAGTGAAGCAATACGGTGTTCCAACCTCATCCTGTCGGCGATAGCGTCTACCAACAGCACCAGATTCATCATAGAAGACGCGGAATTGCTTCCGCAGGCTTGCAGTAATATCTTTAGCGACTTCAGCCAGACCATCTTTTTTAACCAGCGGAAAGATAGCGGCCTTTACCGGTGCCAAAACCGGGCTAAAGCGCATCACAACGCGTTCTTCCTCTTCTTCATAGGCATCGGCTAGTGCAACCAGCATATTGCGATCCAAACCTGTCGATGTTTCTACCACATAGGGCAGATATTTTTCGTTTGTCACGACATCATGATACTTCATGTTTTTCTTCGAGAATTCCTGATGACGTGCCAAATCGAAGTCGGTGCGGTTGTGAATGCCTTCGAGTTCGCTCCAGCCGAATGGGAATTCATACTCAATGTCGAAAGCTGCTTTGGCATAATGTGCTAATTCGTTTGGACCATGTTCGTGAAAGCGTAATCGCGATTTGTTAATACCAACGCGGTCGTACCATTCCAGACGTTCTGCTTTCCATTTTTCGAAAAACTCCTCATCTGTTCCAGGCTTCACAAAATACTGCATTTCCATCTGCTCGAACTCTCGCATGCGAAAAATAAAGTTGCCCGGGGTAATTTCATTACGAAAAGCCTTACCGATCTGGGCAATTCCAAAAGGCAGTTTTTGCCGCGCAGCCTCACGAACGTTGTGGAAGTTTACGTAGATGCCCTGAGCGGTTTCCGGGCGCATGAATACCACGTTTGCATCGCTTTCAACCGGTCCCATAAAGGTCTTAAACATCAAGTTAAATAGGCGAGGCTCGGTAAGCGTTCCGGGAGTTTTTGTATCGGGAGCTACAATATTATTATAGTTTGACGTGTCGACCTCGGTTAGCAAAACGCGCTCGTAATCGCTTGGGTCGGCCTTGGCTTTCTTAAGCTTATTTTTAATTGTTTCAGGTTGCCCCTCAGGGAAAGCAAACATCAGCCCTTCACCGGATTTCGGGACGTAAACTTCAATCTGGTCTTCACGGTAACGTGCCTTTGTCTCTCGGCAGTCTACCATTGGGTCGGTAAACCCGTCGACATGTCCGGAGGCTTCCCACACGCGTGGATGCATCAGAATACTTGCATCGATGCCTTCAATGTCGTCACGCTCGTAAACCATGGCGCGCCACCAAAGTTCTTTAATATTCTTCCTCAGCTCTACACCAAGCGGTCCGTAATCGTAGCAGCTGTTAATTCCACCATAAATTTCGCTGCTCTGATAAATAAAGCCCTTGCGTTTGCACAAGGAGACCAGCTTTTGCATTAGGTCTTTTGGTCTTTCACTCACAATTTATCTCCCCAAGTAGTTAAGGCGGTATCCGCCGAGGTCATCTATTTTTTTCAGCTTCTTTTCGGATGGCAGTGCACTTTGAAAAAAATTAATAAGAATAAAGTTACAAAAATTTTGAGCGAATCACATATACCATTTCAAAGATTTTAGCTCGAGATTTATATCCGTGTGTACTGAAAGTTGTCTTAATAATGCGTCGGAAAGCCAGTCTGCTTGAAAAGCAGGAAGCCTGTCGGAGTTGGGAACCGCGTTGTTTAGAAAGGTCTGCAAAGATTGCCATTCTTCCAAACTGAGCGCCTGCTTACCGGTATTAGAAAATCCTACGCAGTTGCCGCAGCGCAGGCCGCTATTGGCGCTATCTATGGCAACCGGGCCACTCTTTACCGGTTCGCTGCAGCGCAAGCAGGTTTCAATGTTCCAGGAAAATCCAAGGACGTGAGACGTGCGATAGAGTAAATGCCATAAAAAGGGTAGGTTCTGTCCGCCAGGGTTGCGCTCCATTTGCTCCAGAAGCACAATTAAATAGTCGAAGAAGTTTTCTACCGGTTCGTGCACAGAAAACAGTGAGGAGAGAAGCTCTAGAATTGAAAAGGCCACAGCGGTTTTTTCGAGATCTTCACGGATTGGCAAAAATGAATGTGTTAAAGAGGCGGAGGTTAAGATTTGGAGTGAGCGAGTACTTTTCTGAGAAAGAATAACCTCAATATGATTCATTGTTTCCAATACGCCGCGAAAAGGGCTTTTGGGGCGCAATGCCCCTTTTGCGATGATGCGGATAGAACCGAGTTCCCGGGAATACAGATGCACAATCTTGCTGGATTCGCGCCAGCGGATTGCACTTAAAACAATGGCTTCGGTTTTTAGAAGCTCGGCCATAGGATTCCTATGTTATCATGCCGCTGGTGATTGCAAGTGTTAGCAGACCAAAATAAATGAGCAGGCCGATTACATCGTTAAACGTTGTCACGAAGGGGCCGCTGGCAATTGCAGGATCTATATTAAAACGTTTGAAGACGAAAGGAATTATAGCACCGAACATTGAGGCGTTTAGCATAACAATCAGCAGGGTGCCGGCAAGAACGGAGGCAAGATTTATGTCTTTTTGCCAGAGCATGACCACGCAAAAAATCAGAGCGGCGATCACGGACCCGCTTATCAGTGCAGATCGGGTTTCGCGGCTGACGCGTCGCCAGATATCGCGTGGGTTAATTTCGCCGGTAGCGAGTCCACGAACGACAATAATACCCGACTGTTGTCCTATACTTCCGCCCATAGCCATAACGACCGGGATAAAAAAAGCGGATGCCAATACCTGCTGAATCGTCATTGAATACATCTGCATAACAAGTGCAGAAATGATTTCACCGACAAAGGAAATAAGTAGCCAGGGAAGTCTTGCCTGAACAATGCGTAAAGAGCTATCTTCAAGAATTTCTTCCTCTCCAATACCGGCAATACGGGCCAGATCTTCATCAGCTTCTTCATTGATAACGTCTAAAATGTCATCGATGGTAATGCGGCCGATAAGGCGCTTTTCCGAGTCGATGACCGGTGAAGAAATCAGATCATACTTTTCGAATAGCTGTGCTACCTCTTCCTGGTCTGTATCGGCGGTAACGGCAAAAATTTCTTCATCTACAATGGAGTGAATCGGTGTCGCTTCCTCCGCGAGAATCAGCTCTTTTAACGACACTGTGCCAAGTAAAAGCCCGAAGCGATCGACAACATAGCATAAATAAATGTCATCTACTCGTTCGCTTGCTTTGCGAAGCTGCTCGATTGCCTGTTGAACTGTCCAGTTTACTTCAATGGACACATACTCTTTAGCCATGATACCGCCAGCGGTATCTTCTGGATATTTGAGGAGTTCTCTAATATCTTCAATGGCTTCTTCGTCAACCTTATCCAGAACCTCATTGGCGATGTGGGAATCGAGTTCAGACACGATGTCTACCGCGTCATCAGAATCCATCTCACTCACCAGTTCTGCGATCTCGCTGGAATCGAGCTCTTCAAGAATATCTTCTTTTGCTACATCTTCCAGGTCGGCAAGTACATCACTTGCGGAGTCCTGAGAAATCAGCGAGAAAACCTTGTAGCGACTGTCCGCATCAAGGCTTTCAACCAAGTCTGAAATATCCGCCACGTGCATATCCGCAAGGATATTTCGTAGGAAGTCCAGTTGGTCAGATTCCAGCAGATAATGAATATCTTCCAGAATATCTTCAACATTATTTTCAGGTTTCATTGCTGTCATGCTGTCCTTCTTGTTGTAGCATGTATGCACAGTCGGCCAGCTTCTTCCAGTCTTCCAGGGAAAGACGCTCTGGCCTGAGGGTTAAATCCGCGTCTAATTTAGAGAGAAGTTCAGCTGGGAACAACATCGATAATGATTTACGCAACATCTTGCGGCGATGCTGAAAGGCCGTGCGAATGATTCGCTGAAATAGCGCGAAGTCAGGAAAATCTTGAAGCGCATCACGCTTAAAGGTAAAGCGACATACTGCAGAGTCTACCTTGGGTTTAGGATAAAATAGTCCTGCTCCCACCGAAAAGAGGTATTCTGCTTCGGTGTAGATCTTGCTGTTGATGGCAAGTAAACCAAATAGTTTGCCGCCAGGATCAGCAGCAATTCGCAGAGCCACTTCCCTCTGCATCATAATCACCGCTTCATAAAGATAATTATGATTTTCGAAGAGTTGAAATAGAATGGGCGACGTAATGTTGTACGGGATGTTGCCAATGATTGAGACCTTTTTATCTGCATGATTCGCCAAAAATGTTGGCAAATCCAAATCGAGTACATCGCCTTCCAATAAACTGAAATTGGCGTTGCTGCTAAATTCGCGCCGTAATACGCTGGCTAAATTGCGGTCGATCTCTATTCCGACGTACTGATGACCACTCTCCAGCAGATAGCGCGTTAGTGCCCCCTTACCCGGGCCGATCTCAACAATTAGACTGTCAGCTGAGAGTCTCAGGCTTGCAACGATGCGCTGCATGGTATAGGTGTCGGTTAGAAAGTTCTGGCCAAATCGTTTTCTGGGTCGTTGGTTCATTTATCAAAAAAGAGTTTGTATAACTGTTTCAATTTGAATATTCTTAAGTCCTTAATTTAACTGATATACTGTCGATTCAAAGCGATTTCACTTTGCAGCTTTTCTAAAGGTTAGAGGAAGTTTCATGGCTGATAAAAAAAATGATAAAAAAACGAAACCACAAATGGATGGGCCAACACAGACCGGAGAAAGTGCTTTTATTGCACGTTCATTAGCATTTGTTGAACGTGTAGGAAACGCGCTTCCCCATCCGGCCACGCTGTTTGCTCTCTTTGCGGTCGCTGTAATTGTAATTTCCTGGGTCTGCTCTCTGTTCGATCTGTCGGTCGTTCACCCGGGAAACAAAAAAATCTTTGAAGTTGTCAATTTGATGTCCGTTGAAGGATTACAGAGAATTCTAACCTCGATGGTTGTTAACTTTACCGACTTTGCTCCGTTAGGAACGGTTTTGGTTGCGATGTTGGGTATTGGCATCGCTGAAGGTAGTGGATTGATTGGTACCTCGCTGCGCTGGTTGGTCTTGAAGTCTCCGGAGCGCCTATTGACATTTGTAATTGTCTTTGCCGGTGTACTGTCTAACACTGCCAGTGAAGTTGGTTATGTGCTATTAGTACCACTGGGAGCAATTATTTTCCTTGCTGCCGGCCGTCATCCCATTGCCGGTATGGCTGCAGCCTTTGCCGGTGTCTCCGGTGGATACAGCGCAAACCTGTTTCTTGGAACGATCGATCCGCTGCTGGCTGGTTTGTCTGAAGAGGCCGCACGACTTGTAGATCCGAGTTATTCCGTGAATGCCGCAGTGAATTTTTATTTTATGTTCGTTTCTACTTTTTTCATTACGCTTGCCGGAACGTTTGTCACCGAGAGAATTGTAGTGCCACGCCTCGGTTCCTATACCGGTGACGAAAAACCTGAGGAAATTCGTACGCTTACTGCAGATGAAAAACGCGGCCTCATGTATGCGTTAGTTGCAGCCGTGGGAGTAGTTGCCTTCTTGTTCTGGAGTATCTATCCTGAAGGCGCGATACTTCGTGACCCTGTAACCGGAGACAGATTAAATTCACCGTTTATGAGGAGCATTGTAGCGTTTATTTTCCTGGGAGCCGGAATACTTGGTATCGCCTATGGGGTAGGTGCCGGCACGTTTAAAAACGATTCCGACGTCATGAAGGGCATGGGAAAAGCTATGGAGACACTGGGGATTTACATGGTGCTCTGCTTTTTTGCCGCCCAGTTTGTAGCTTATTTTAACTGGACCAATCTCGGTGTTATCTTTGCCGTGAAGGGAGCAGAAGTTTTAGAAACTCTGCAGCAGGCGGGATTGGGGAAGATTCCGATGATGATCTTGTTTGTATTCCTTGCCGCTGCCAGCAACATGTTTATGGGTAGCGCCTCGGCCAAATGGGCTATTCTGGCACCGGTGTTTATTCCTATGTTGATGTTTGTTGGCGTCTCACCAGAGCTAACACAGGCTGCGTATCGCATTGGAGATAGTGTAACAAACTTGATTTCACCGATGATGTCTTATTTTGCCTTGATTGTAGCCTTTGTGCAAAGGTATGATAAAAACGCCGGTATTGGTACGGTGGTCGCGACAATGCTTCCGTATTCCATCGCGTTTTTAATAATCTGGATTATTTTGCTCGGTATCTGGATTACGCTTGGAATTCCATTGGGACCGGGCGGCGGGCTTGAGTATATTCCGTCAAATTAACAGACATAGATATTAACTCTGCTCAGAGATCCGGCTGCTAATATCCTCTGAGCAGATCTGCTCGCCTCAGCGAAAAAGCAATCTCTATTTGATATACGCTTCTTCGCGCATAGACATATTCCGGGGGTATCAACCGTGCAACCATTTGGTTTGCTCAGACGGTTTGGCATTCTATTCTTCTTGCTGGCAGCGAGCCAAACCCTTTTTTCTCAAAGTTATCTTATCCACAATTACACTTACAGAAATGGCCTCCCAAGCAGCGAGGTTTATGACGTCGCTCAGGATACCAATGGTACCATGTGGTTTGGAACGCGCAATGGATTAATTAGTTACGATGGCCACTCCTGGAGCAAAGAGTATTATGACACCATGGGAGTCTATCGCAGTTGCTATATGCTTGAGGTCGATCCCACTGGTAAGCTCTGGGTAACTGGATATGCCGGCCCGCTGGGCGGTCGACTTTTTTATCGTGACGGCAACAAATGGCATGAAGTGGTTACCCCAACAAAATTCATTCCCCTCACTGGTTCAAATGGCGAACTGCACGACATTCACTTTACTTCAATAGATGGTTTTGTTTCACCATGGCTGGCTATTAATGGCCGTGGTTTAACTTATTTGAATCAGCAAAATGAGTGGCAAGCACTTACTACCATCGATGGTTTAGCAGACAATACAATTTATTCGTTACAAAGTGACAATCACATTCTGTTTGTTGCAACTCCCGGTGGACTCCAAAAATTTACGTATAACCGAGCAACGTCAGCGTTTGATATGGAGCTGATTATTGATGAGGCGGTGTGGAAACTCGCAGCGGAGTATCATGAGCGTGGTCGTGAGTCCAGCGGTTTAAAACGTTTATGGATCGTCGGAAGCAATGGGATAAGCGTACTGGAAGACGGTGAATTGCGTAAAATCAGGGGGCCTGTTCAGGATGTGCAGTATCAGACGCTGGAACTGCAGCCGGATTATTTGGGCGGCTGTTTTGTCGGGTCCCAGACTAACCTGGACTATGTTACTCTCGACGGTACGGTTCAGGCTGTTGGAAAACGAAACGGCTTTCTTGCTGACAATATCACCAATATGATGCTCGACCGTGAGGGATTAATCTGGTTTTGCTCATATCGTGGCGTCAGCAAACTGGTCTCGCGTAGATTCGAAACCTATAATCGCGATGAAGGTCTTCTCGCGAGCGAAATTACAGCTGTACAGCAATTTGATAATGGAGACATGTTGTTCGGCCATAACTGGGGTTTTACTCTTGGACACGGAGAAAATGCCAAGCAGATCAATTTGCAGAATGTTCTTCATGCCAATATCGGCCCGGTACGAATAATGCAAATGGCGAAAGATTCTGATAATCAAGTTTGGGCAAGCGCAGCATTTGGCGGAGTACTTCGCGTTAGCTCATCTGGTGAGTATCAGTATTATCCAAGCCCACCGAGCGAAGAAACCGGAAATAGTCATGTTGCAATTGGTATTGCATTTGACAGGCAAGACAGATTGTTAGTTGGGATGAGTAATGGAATATTCGAGCTCAAAGAAGGAGCCTATATACCTGTTTATGAAAAGGAATTGAAGCACATCGGGTTCCGCTCTTTATATAAAGACCGAAGCGAAAACCTTCTTTTTTGCACAATAAACAATGGTCTGTTTCGCCAGATGGGTGATTCTCTCATTAATTATCGTTATGCCGGAGAAGGTTTAGGAAATGAGGTCGTTTGTGCATTTGAATTAAATAATGGGGAACTGTGGGTCGGTACCTGGGCAGGATTATCTAAAGCCGAAAACGGCGAACTTACCCGTCCTGAAGGGTTTCCAGATATGACTTCGCCGGTTTATTTTATCGTGGAAGACGATGCCGACTGTATTTGGCTTGGAAGTGACAATGGTGTTTGGAGATGGGATGGTGCAAATCTGAAAAACTTTGGTCTGGGGCAGGGACTTGTCGGACTTGAAACGAACCGTGGAGCAGGCTTCATCGATAGAGAAGGAAGCCTCTGGTTTGGAACCAATAATGGCGTTTCGCGCTTTCAGCCGGGATATGATTTTCAAACCAAAGCCAAGCCTGTTTTGAGCATTAAACACTTGAATTCAGACAACGATATTTATTCTCTCGATAGACCTGTTGAATTGAATTATTTACACCCGCGATTAAGTATTGCGGTTCTTGCAAATACCTTTGTCGATGAGAGAAACGTCAAGTTTCGTTACCGACTCGATGGTTTTGATACCGATTGGCAAATGCTGGAAGGGCGCCCTGAAAACCAGGAGTTCCGCTATAATTACCTCCCGTCAGGTGACTATCGATTCAGCGTTCAGATCGAAAATGCCAATGGCCTGCGAAGCGACATCGTCTCTTCATCGCGAATCACTATCAATCGTCCGTTTTGGGAAGAGTGGTGGTTTTTGTCATCCCTTTTACTTCTCACAATAATGTTAATAATCGGTGCCCTGAACTACAGATCGCAACGACTCTATGCCGGTCAGCTAGAAAAAGAAATTCACGACCGAACCACTCAGTTGCGCTCCTCCGAACAGCGGTATAAGCAACTCTTTGATGAATCGAAAGATGTTGTATTTATCTCTACTCCGAACGGACGCTTTCTGGATATGAATGCAGCTGGTTTAGTGTTGTTTGGAGTACCTTCTCTAAGTGCAATTCAGGAGTTGGACATCGCCAGTCACTTTTATTTGAATTCTGAAGACCGCAAGCAGTATATAAGACGAATAAAACAGCATGGGTACCTTCAGGACTATGAAATTAAAATGACGAATTATCAAGGAAAACATTTAACGATTCTGGAAACGGTTACAGCGGTAAAAGATATGAGTGGAAGCGTTCAATATCGTGGTATAATGCGTGATGTAACGCGACAACGGACGATGGAAAAGCAGCTTGTTTTGGCGGAGAAAATGGAGGCTCTGGGTTTAATGGCTAGTGGCATTGCTCATGAGTTTAACAATCAGCTTAGCGGGATTTTAGGATATGCAGATCTACTTAAGCTCGGCTTTCCAAAGAATTCTGAGGAATTTAACTATGCAAAAACGTTGGAAGAAAGCGCACGCAATGCCGCTGAGCTGACAGAGCAACTGCTTGGATTTGCCCAAAAAGGCAATTATCGTATCGAACCGCTTGATCTGAATAAAACTATTGTGGAAACACAAAAACTGTTCGGGAGAATCTTCGACCGAGCAATTGAGCTGAAGCTGGATTTGGATCAGGCTATTTCTACAATCGAAGGCGACAAAGCGCAAATTCAGAGAGTCATTATTAACCTGGCGATTAATGCACGTGATGCAATGCCGAATGGCGGCATTCTAACACTGGCAACGTCAATAAAAAGATTGACTGAGGAGCAAGCCGTTGAGCTTGGAACGACTTGCGGAGATTACTGCTGTCTAATCGTTTCGGATACCGGAGTTGGTATTGATAAGCGGGACCAAAAGCAAATTTTTGAACCCTTCTTCACGACAAAAGGAGCCGGAAAAGGAACCGGTTTAGGTCTGGCTATGGTTTATGCCACGGTAAAAAGCCATAGCGGCGCCATCTCGGTAGAGAGCACGCTTGGTCGAGGAACCTGCTTTACAATCTATTTTCCGCTGAGTGGTAAAAAGTTGATTGATCATCAATCGTACTCAAATACGCCGGAACCGGGATCGGAAACAATCATGATCGTTGACGATGAGAAACATATTCGTTCACTTTTAAAACATTCTCTTGAGCGTTACGGATATAAGACGCTTTTGGCTTCGGATGGTATAGAAGCAATAAGTGTCTTTAAACAACATAGGACGGATATCAGGCTGGTTATTCTGGATATGATAATGCCGAAGATGGGGGGTAGTGAGACAATACACAAGCTAAACGAGCTAAATTGCACCGCTCCAATTCTGATTGCAACCGGCTATCCAGGTAGCCAAAAGGACGTTGAGGATATAGTAAATTACAGTACAATTAAGAAACCGTTTAAAGTTTCGTTGCTCCTACGTAAAGTGCGGGCAATTCTCGACGGAGATGAACTCGCCAAGAGCACAGATCAACTTCACTCTTAACTATATTCGAGCCTGATAGGTATAAAGGCGATGGTATCGTCCTTCGCGTGCTATCAATTCATCATGCGTGCCGCGCTCGACGATTTTTCCTTCTTCAATAACTAAAATCTGAGTTGCCTGACGAATGGTGCTCAGGCGGTGAGCAATTACGAAGGTTGTTCTTCCCTTCATTAGCTCGGCCAAACTTTTCTGGATATACGACTCACTTTCGGTGTCCAGATTAGATGTTGCTTCGTCCAGAATCAGAATCTTCGGGTTTGCTAAAATGGCTCGCGCAATAGCTACACGCTGACGTTGTCCGCCTGAAAGCTTCACACCTCTTTCGCCGATTAGGGTTTCAAGGCCCTGTTCGAAACGTCCGGTAAACTCATTTACATAAGCCGACTCCACGGCGTTTTGCAGCTCTTGTTCGTTTGCGTCGGGGCGGGCAAATAAGATGTTCTCGCGAATCGTTCCCTCGAACAAGAAATCGTCTTGAAGAACCACGCCAAGATGTTTACGATAGCTCCCCAATGTGGCTTCAGCCATGTCGATGTTATCTACTAAAACACGTCCGCGCTCAGGTTGTAAGAATGAGGCAGCCAATCCGGCAATTGTTGTCTTACCAGACCCGGAACTCCCCACAAGGGCGGTTACCGACCCGGCCGGAGCCTCGAAGTTTATGTCGTGCAATACTTCAGTATCTTCTTCGTAAGAGAAGTGAACACTGTCGAATACGATGTCACCCTTAAAGTCTCCCAGATCGAGAACCCTGCTATCATCATCGGCTTCACGAGGTTCGCTTAGAATCTCGTCCATTCGATCCAGCCCGGCAAATGCCTCGGTCATCTGACTTCCGATATTGCTCATCTGAACGATTGGCGCAATAAGGAAACCGAGATAAAGCGTAAATGCAAAGAAGTCTCCAATGCTCATCGAGCCTTCCAAAATTAGAGAGCCTCCAGCCCACATTACTACAACGCTGGCCAAGCCTAAAAGCAGCGTGGCAGAACTGGTTACCAGGCTGGTAGAGGTGAGAGATTGTTTTACATTCTGAAACAGCTTATCTACACCATTTTCAAAAACGGTAACTTCCTGTTCTTCTGCATTAAAGCCTTTTATGACACGAATACCATTGAGTGATTCGGTTAGTCTGCCGGTAACTTCTGCATTGATGGCACCGCGCATACGAAATATTGGGCGGATGTATCCAAAGGCCTTAAGTGAAACGAAACCGAAAATAATCATCGGGACAATAACGTAGATTGTCATACTGACATTGATATTCAACAGTAATCCCATCGCGACAAAGGCAGTGAGTACACCACCAAAGAGTTGTACCAAGCCGGTTCCGACCAAGTTTCTTACTCCCTCGACGTCTGTCATTATACGCGATACGAGCTCGCCTGATTTCGTATTGTCAAAAAAACGCAGTGGCAAATGAATAATACGCTGTTGCACTTTGGCGCGTAATTTGGCAATAAGATTCTGTGCCTCAACGCTGAGTAACTTTGTAAGAAAAAACGAGGTGACGGCCTGAACTACAATTGCAAGTGCAACAACCAATAGCAGCGGCGTGAGCAGTTCGGTATTCTTTGGGGTAATAATATCGTCAATCAATATCTTGCTTGCACCGGGCAGAACCAGGCCTGACAGGCGATTGATAACAATAAGAATAAGGCCGACGAACAACAGCTTTCTTCTCGGCCAAATAATCGTTTTGAAGGCATAGCGAACCGTTGAAAGCCGCCCCTTCTTCTCATCGTGGCCAATTTCATTGTCAGACATGATTTTCCTTTGGAATAATTTTACTACGAACCCGCTTATATGATGTTTAGCTAAGGAAAAGGGGACAGAATTTGCGAAGAAAATGTAAAGCGCTAATTTTCAAATCAGCGCCTTACGTCAAAAGAGCGTGTTCTGCTGTTACCGGCATTATCGGTCACGACAATTTTAACAACGTGTTTTCCACGTGGAATATGCCGCTTATGAATATAGACAAGCCGTTCTTCAGGGTCATACTCGAATAGTGACCATCGCCCATCGATGCGAACTTGAATTTGTGTTTCGCGATAAATACCAGACATCTCGTCGCGAACTGAAAAGGTCAGACGGGTTACGGAGCCACCACTTTCGTTAAACCGGGACAGATTTATCGGGCGCAGGGATGGTGCTATCGTGTCTTTTAAAGCGACAAATTTTTCGAGACTGAGAATCTTTGCGCTGAATGTGCGGACTCCATCAAATTCCGATGGAAGGAATTTCCAACTTTTTCTGCGGCGATCTTTGTAATACAAACCTACGCCTTTTTGTCGGGCAATATCATCTGGCAGAGTCATGCGAATTCTGGCACCATTGTTCAACGGCGCATCAAATGGCTCAACGGTATACACATCGGACAGATAGGGATAATTCCGAGATAAGCGTGTCGTTGGTGAAGAGCGGAAAATCGCTGCGTGCAAGCTATCATAGCTGGCATTCTGGTTAAACTCAACTCGTACCACATCATCTGATGAACGGACTACGCGCTGTTGCTGTGGAGCAATTGCCTGCCAGTGTTTCGCTTCGCTCGAGATGAATTCAAAATCAGGATAGCGCTTGGTATAAGATGCAAGTGAGGTTGTATTCATTTGAGTTAAATATTCCAGGGGACGATAGCGGTAGCTGGTAATTTTACCGCTCAACGGATCGGGCAATGGCACATTACTTCGAATAAGAACCTGATTACCAAAAAACTTCAGGCGAGCCCGCGGAACGATATTCTCCTGCGCTTGGCTGTGTTTAAGGCTGTCTGTAAAAATTACTACCGGAAGTGCGGGATCGGTTGCTGCTCCGAAAGCTGTTATGCGATAATAGGATTGTGCAGTGGTGTGACGATGTGGAATAATAACATGATAAAAATTCTCGCCCTTTGCCTTCTGCTTAAATTCCAGCTCGGCATTATTTACGGCTCGAATGATTTTGCCATTACGATTCAGGCGCTCAACCTTGAACTCCTCAAATCGTTCTTTGGATTTAAATGCAACCAGATAGCCCTCGTCGATACGAACCGTATTATAAACTTCCGGCATAACCGGGGAATGGTAAATAATGGTCATCCGGACTTCATGCAAATTGTTGTTGAAATCATAAACGCGAAAGACAACATCATTTTTACCATTGCGCAGGGTCTTTGCAGAGAGGAGTCCACCACCGGTTGCAGTGTTCTTATAAAACGGCAGCTTGTTGGCCGGGTGTTTATAAAAGTTATGATAAACGCGATAGCCCTTTCGGTGAAGTGAAAAGTTTTTGTCCACCTCAATTAACCGGGTCTCATTATAGTTGAATCTATTATAGGCTATTTTATAGACCGTCGAATCGTTTATAAGCATTTCAGCACGATATAGATCAAAACCATTGCTTGCGCCATTTGCAAGATCGAAGCTGCGCAGGGCGATGTAGGCCTTCCCGGTAAGATAAACAGGCTTTTCAATTTCTGTTTTACTGCTTTGCTTTATCGGTAAAATAAGCGTATCCGGCTGAAAGTTTACAAGCGTCCCGGAGCTTTGTGGGATAACCGCCATAAACTTACTTTTGGGCGTAATTGTATCTTCAACCTGGTCGCTATAAAAACGCAGCGGGTTTATTGGATGATGGCTGGAGTTGCGGATCTCGAAATGAAGATGCGGAACGCCGATTCCGGTTTCCCCGGTGTAGCCCAGAAAGTCTCCCTTTTTTACAGGAAAGCGCTTGGCCTTCGGATAGGTATCGAGAATGTTGCTACGATTGGCTATGCGAACAGAGTCTGAATATGCATTTAACGCGGTATTGAACCCGTCAAGATGAGCATATACCACGTAGTTGCCGTCATTCAAATGAAGATAGAGTGCTTTTCCGTAACCGGTTGCCGCTACTCGAATGCGATATACATAACCATCTTCGATAGCAAAAATCTTATAGCCCGTTTTTTGCCACGTCTTTATATCAATAGCTGCATGATAATGCCGGGGACGAAATTCACAAAAGTTACTGGTTATCAGCTTGCTGGCATCGGTGGGCCAGAGATAACTCTGGGCTGTTATACTAAATGAGGATGCGAGTAATACGAGAAAAATAACGTGCTGTATTTGCTTCATGTGCCGCTTTCTAATCTTGACCACACAGAGTGGTTGTAATAATTTCGGAGAATATCCGGTAAATGTCGAATATATCCATTATCGAGAGATTTTCCAACAAGCTTTATGGCAGAATTTGGCATAAAATCGCCTTAGAGCTTTGCAATCTATTGTGTCGAGGATGAAAGATTGTGAACGGTTGCACAGCATGGTCGACGATTAACTGAAAGTTCAGTCATGTTCTGAAAATAAAATAGTTCTCAGAGCTTCTGTTAAAGAGTGGAGCCATTTTTAGAACTGTGAAACTAATCTCTACTTTTCAATGTAAAATGAGACGTTCACGCATTCTATGAGCGTTGCGGGATTAAACACTTGATCCAACATACCGTTCATAGTTATTATCTTATGCTTTTATTTTAGTCTATGTATTTAATCCCATTCTATACGATAGGAACTATCTATAATGATACGCAAACGTCTGTTAGGCCTATTGCTGCTCTTAGGCCTTTTGCTGCCGCTTTCTGCGCAGGAGAACGCTGCATTAATTGGCTATATATCCGATTCCGGATCGGGAGAAACACTAATTCAGGCTAATATTTATACGCTTGAAACACTTGAAGGCGCAACAACCAATACCAGTGGTTATTATACCATTCCAGATTTAAAACCAGGTTCATATACTATTGTTGCCAGCTACATCGGCTATAGAGATTTCAGCAAGAAAATTACGCTATCTGCCGGTGAGCGCCTTCGTCTTGATGTTGAAATGCAACCGAGCTATGTTGAAGGCGAGGAAGTTATTGTTGAGGCTGAATTGTCCATCGATGAGGAAAAACCTGTTGGCTTGGTAACAGTGCCCCAGGCGCTCATTAAAGAGCTGCCGAAAGTTCTGGAGGCTGACTTATTTCGCTCTATCCAGTTACTACCCGGTATTAAGGCTGCCTCGGATTTTTCCAGCGGGCTTTATATTCGCGGTGGAAGTCCGGATCAAACGTTGATTTTGCTGGACCGAACCACGGTTTATAATCCGTCGCACTTTTTTGGTTTCTTTTCGACCTTCAACCCGGACGCAATAAAAGATGTGCAGATTTATAAAGGCGGATACCCTGCTGAATATGGCGGGCGACTCGGTGCTGTCGTTGATATCTATAATCGTGCCGGAAACCGCAAAGAGTTTCAAGGCCGCGCTTCGGTTGGTCTGTTGGCCTCCCGACTGAATTTGGAAGGACCACTGCCCAAAGGGTCCTGGATGGTTGCGGGAAGACGTTCAACGCTGGAGCCGGTTTTGGCTGTGGTGCGTAAAAATGTCGATAATGTGCCGGATCAGTTTTACTTTTACGACTTTAATGGGAAGCTCAATTTTGATCCGACTCCAAATGATCGCTTAAACATCGCTTTCTATACCGGAAAAGACCTTGTTGCCTTCCCGATTACGGATAACTCGGAAATAAATCTGGATTACGGAAATGCAACAGTCAGCAGTAGCTGGACACATGTATTTTCAAAGAAAATATTCTCGAATTTCACGGGTACTTATTCGCGCTATTTCAGCACGCCCGATATCAGCATCGAAAATACCACCTTTGAGCGCGAGAATATTGTTGAAGACCTCTCCCTGAAGGGGGATCTCGAATATGTTGTGAATAAAAAACACTCTTTGCAGGGTGGCTTTTGGGCAGGTAATCTGGACTATGAAATAGAAGAACGTTTCGACGGCATGGATACATTTCAGGAGTTCAATACTGGTAACTATGCGTCTCTCTATCTACAGGATGTGTGGCGCCCCAATCCGCTGTGGAAGATAACCGCCGGCGTACGTGCAAACTATTTTAGCGCCGGAGATTATACCCGTTATGAGCCACGTTTGGCAATGGAATATATTTATTCCCGCGATATGGTCTTCCAGCTGGCCTATGGCCGCTACTATCAGTTTTTGACGCTGGTAACAAATGAAGCGTTTACGGCGTTCGATACCTGGCTAACCGTGGATGAGGGAGTGCCGCCATCGTTTGGCGATCAGTTTGTCTTCGGATTTAAGAATCGCCTGAACGATACCTACAATCTGGATGTCGAGTTGTATTATAGAACGATGAAAGATCTGTTTCGCATCGACCCGTTTGTAAATGACCTTGCCGGTGTAGACTATAAAGATTGGTTTATTTTTGGAGAAGGATTTGCAACCGGCGCAGAGTTTTTCTTGCAGAAGAGTAAGGGACGCTTCAATGGCTTTATCGGCTATACGCTTGGTTTAAGTCGGTTAAAGTACCCGGAACTAAATGGCGGTGATTACTTCTCTCCTAAATACGATCGTACCCACGACTTAAACATTGTTGCCAACTATGATCTAACAAAGCAGTGGAAAGTAACCGGTGTTTTTTCCTATGCAACGGGGCAGGCCTATACGCAGGCACTTGGCAACTACGAAATTAATCCACCAACATCATCTGACTCTCGTTTCCCATTGATTGTGGATAATTTTAACGGTGCGCGCTTACCGGCGTATAACCGCCTGGATATCGGTTTTACCCGGATAGGTAAGCTTTGGGGTCAGAAATATCAGCTGCAATTGCAGGCAATTAATGTGTATTCACGACGCAATGTGTGGTTCTATCAGTATGATTTCGACGATAATCCCATAACTCGCGAAGACGTTGTAATGTTGCCGATTATTCCGAGCGTTTCGTTTACGCTGGACTTCTAATCTATGAAATTAATGAAACTCCTTCAGGAGAATGATATGATAAAAAAGATGTTTTTAGTGTTGGCTCTTGTTCTCGCAAGCGGCTGTAGTCTGGTTGAAAGCGACACATTCGAGTCGGAGTATGTTGTTGAAAGTTATTTGTTTGCCGGTGACCCGCTACCTGACATTCGTTTGTCGCAAACTGTTCCCTTTGGAACAGCCTATGTTTTCGAGCAGCAAGCCGTCGCAAATGCGACCGTCGAATTATCTCTGCTCGCCAGCGACAATTCTATCGAACAAACCTTTGCTTATGCCATGGGCGATCGTGGCATCTATCAAAGTAGCGGTGCAGCAGTTGTGCAACCACAGCGAAGCTATCGGCTGCGCATAACCTTTCCGGATGATGAAACGGTTGTGACGTCTACAACGACAATTCCTGATACCTTTAGCATTATCACAGCCTCTACGGACACGGTGATTTTTGCCTCAACCGAGCGGCTGGAGATTGACGTTACCGAAAGTGTTTTCCCGGGGCGTCAGAATATCTTTATCTTTTCTACGGAAGCTTTTGATGTCAGCCTCGACAACCTCACTCCGCTTCTCGATGAGTTTTTTGATGAGGAAGAAGACGATCTGGAAGAATTTCGCATTAATGAGTCCCCTCCGATTAATGAGGGAAATTACGACCGCAATCCTGACGGATCACTAACCATTAACCTGCCCTGGATTGCCATTAACTTTTATGGAGCTAACCGTATCCGCGCGACCGCGATTGATGACAATATTCTGGACTTTGTGCAGAGCGTCTCGACGCAAACTCAGGGGTCGACGCTATCTCCGGGGGAGGTACCTAACATTATTGACAATATTGAAAACGGCACCGGTGTATTCGGTAGCTACGCGCTGGTTGAAACAGACCTCTTTGTGAAGCGACCCTTTTAAACATTATTGATATTTTTATTGAGCATTCAGTGCGCTGCAAGCTATTCTTGCGGCGCACTTTTTTTGTGAAAAAATAAAGTTTAATGCAATTGAAAAAAAATGTTGCGACATTATGTGTCTATACATATATTGTCGGGGAATATAAATAAAAGAAGACATGGAACTGGAAAAAGAAATCAAACAGAAGCGTTTTCGCAGCGAATACCACAAGCTGGTGCTGAATATTGTTTATACAGGAAACTGGATTAGCACAAATAACATGCAGTGGCTGCGAAAGTTTGGACTGTCTTCTCAACAGTATAATATTTTACGAATCTTACGGGGCCAACATCCTAATCCTGCAACCGGGAACTTATTAAAGGATAGAATGTTGGACAAAATGTCTAATACATCTCGTTTGGTAGAGAAGCTGCGTCTGAAAAATCTTGTTGAACGCAAAACCTGCCCCAAAGATCGACGAGCGGTAGACATCATTATTACAGATGAAGGAATGAAGCTGTTGCAAAAAATCGATGAGCATGAACATGAGTGGGTTAATCAATTTGCAACGCTGTCTGAGGCCGAAACAAAGACCCTGAATACTTTATTGGATAAGCTAAGGGGCTAGACACATACATATGAAAATCAACACACCTAACTAATATTTTTTTCAAGGAGATTTATTTATGAAACGTTTTATCGCAATTTTTATGATGGCTGCTTTTTTAGCACCAGCTTTGTTGGCTCAAACTTACAATGTAGATGCTGCCAAAAGCACACTTGGTTGGACAGGTGAAAAAGTAACCGGAGCTCATAATGGTACTGTTGCTATCAGCAGTGGCATGATGAAAATGGATGACGAGAAGGCATTGTCCGGCGAGTTTGCCATTGATATGACGAGCATTAACTGCCTGGATATCGATAATGAAGAGTATAATGGCAAGTTAGTTGGACACCTGAAATCGGATGATTTCTTTTCTGTCGCAAGCCATCCTACTGCAACATTTGAAATTACCCGTGCTATTGAGTTTGAAGGCGACGGCGCAAACCACCGCGTGTTCGGTAAGTTGACCATTAAGGGAATCACTAACGAGATCTCTTTTCCTGCTCAGATCGATTTTACCGATGCCGGTTTTACTGCAAAAGCTAACTTCACCATCGATCGTTCCAAGTGGAATGTAAAGTATGGTTCCGGTAGTTTCTTCGACGCTCTGGGTGACAAGCTTATCTATGACGACATCAAGTTTGACCTGAACCTGACGGGCTCCAAGGGCTAATCAATCCGTTCAGTCGCAACTAATTTGCGCGCCTCTGCAGTATTGCAGGGGCGCGTTTTTTTTTTGCGCTCACTTAAAAAAGCACCTCCACGATCTTCTCAGCGACAAAGGAATGTGCTGCTGCAGACCAATGATGGTCATTAGGAAAACGAAAGATCGGCCGACCGCTTGCTTGCGCAGCCATTTTTGGTAACGGATCGAAATAGTTCATCTGAAGCGAATCGCAGTAGGCCTTTACCACCGCATTGTAATTTTGCTCGAGCAAACTGAAAGAGCCATCTGTTTCCTGGTGATTAACTAATAATACCAACAAGTCTGTCTCGAACTGTTTCGATAGCGCGTCGATTTCTGCAAGTTCTTCAAGAAGTGGTCGAACTATGGGTTTTAGTATGTGCGGTTCGGGAGGCACAGCGCGTTGTCTTTTTCGAACGATGCTTCTACGCATGTTGTGATAAACTTTTATTAAGTGAGCACCAAAGTAAAAGTGTTCATCCAGCCAAATATCGAGTTTGCGAAGCCAGGGAGTTTTGAATGGGCTCACCAGCATGCCGTCATTCACCAGGCGGATATCAGCGATGCTATTTTTACCTACCGCCATACCATTAAAATAAGTATATGGGGATTCCACCCGCCAGTAGCGCGAGGCGTATACGCCGACAATTAGAGCTTCCGGCTGAACAATGGGGAGCAACTCTTCAATATGTTGCCGAATTTGTCTTAGTCCATACCCGGATACTCCTGCATTAAGCACGCGCTTCTTATTAGTCAGTCTTGCCTGCAATTGTGCAGGCCATGCTTCAGCCTGTTCTACTCCGAACCCCGCAGTAAAGGAATTTCCCACTGCAAGTATAGATACTGGAACCAGAGAATCGAGCATGGCGTCCCGCAGCCCGATGCTGTTGGTTTTTATTGAGACGCTATAATCTTGCGCAATCATTTTACCCTCAAAATTCGGTGCGTAGGCATATTCACGTTCCGGATGCGGAATAAGAAGGCCCTCCGGTTGCTCAGGAGGAAAAAGGATATAACCAGGTCTGGAAAGCAGGGAACGAGTCAATACCTCTGCCAAGGCAAGAATGACAGCTAAAATAATGATGCTAAAAATAACTTTATTCCGTAGCGAAGGAGCTTGTGTTTTCGGTCCTTTTTTTTGCGTACTCATACTACGGGGTGTTCCATGCTGTTTAACCGTCGGTTTATCCACAAACATACGGTTTGGCATAAAGCGAACCAAGAAAAATCGGCGTACCGCATTGCGCAATTGCCTGTACCGCACGGTACAAGCGGCATAAGTGAACTAACAACGACTAAAAGGAGTTTTTTTTCTAAGCGCCTGATTCCACTGAGTTTGAGCTGCCCTCCCTGCTTTTGGCACCGTGCTTGCCTAAGTAGTGGGCATCATGGTTATCACAAAAAACATTTCAATCTCAACTCAGGAGTTACATTATGTTCAACGCAATTCATCAATCCTCACTTAGTAAATTTAAGCCCGTAGTATTTTTTCTCGCCGTTCTTCTTGTTCTCGTGGGATGTAATAAAGAGTCGGCTATGGAGCCTGCTTCCACGACAGATATTTCAGCTAACCAGGATGCCGCAGAATCTATTGCCAGCGGTATAGCAGAAGAGACCGGCGGCGTCGTCGATCAGACAGCTGATCTTGCCGAGTTTGCTCAGGCAGACGGTTTTCAGAAAGGCCTCGATAAATTTTCTTCCAAGAACAGCGTTTCAAGTATTGATACATCGTATGATGCAACATCGGGTGTTTGGACAATAACACTGAATCGCGAGCGTGGCAACCCCAACTCAGGTGCTTTCTATGCCAGTATTTATCGTCTGTATAATTTACAATTCCTGGATGGTAGTGGTACCCCGCAAAAGTGGTATGATACCAATGGCAGTATTGCCGAGACCATCAACTTCGATATTGTAGAAGGTAGTGGACGCCATACGACCTTCCGTTTGTCGCAGCGTCTGAACTTGTTGAACGCAAGTATTGTCGCAACAAACACGCACACCGACGAAATTACTTATAACGGTACTTATACTCGTGCGGCAGAAGATACCATTACGACTGCACGTGCTACTCGTACGCTCGACTATACCAAGTCTATTGTCCTGACCGATGTCGTTGGCCCACGTAGAATTCGCAATAATTGGTCTCGTGCTGTTAGTGGACAAATCTCCGGAACATACGATGCCACAATCACATTTACTCGTGGTGACGCATATTCAGAGCGCACGGTTAGTCGTACAATTGATATCACCCTCGGCGGTGGCAGCGCGGCGATTGATGTAAACGGTGAAACTTATATGGCCGACGTTCAGACCGGCGAGCTTCAAGAGAACTAAACAGAATCCCCCAACCCTCGGCACAACTCTGTTGTGCCGTCACTCTCTACACACGCAGCCGGGTAACGCAAGTTACCCGGCTTTTTTGACGTGTTTCTTTAGTTTAACATTTTTGAGATGTGTAAAACAATGCAAAACGCTGTCTATTATTACATGTCCTCAAATTCTTTCTGCATGAAGTCTTAGCAAGTATATCGTAAAGCATCTTTGATATCATTCATTTTTATAGTTATCTTAATTTTGTATCCGAGAGAATCCCGGCACTATGCTGCTCTATTTTAATGAGTATGTGGGAGCTGTTTGGGCTCAGGGACAATGAACGCTAGTGGAAAGCAATATGTCGGTAGAAGGAACACAGTCAAAGCCGTCGTGGATAAGCAAGACGCTGTCCTGGTTGCGCAAAACGCAGAACCGTGAGTCTGCAAGCCTGACCATTCTGTTTGCAGATATCTGCCAGAGCACGCGGCTGTTCGAAAAGTATGGTGATGATCAGGCTCAGCAGATCGTGGCCCAGACCCTTGATATTCTTATCGACCTCGTACGTCGTGCGGACGGTGCGGTTATCAAGACGATCGGCGATGAGGTTATGTGTACGTTTCAGGAAGTAAATACTGCTGCCCGTGTTGCTCATACCATGCAACATCTCATAAAATCAAATGTGTCATTGAAGCGTTATGCTATTTCAATTCGTATCGGAATGCACTATGGCGATGTTGTGTTAGAGAAGAATGATGTGTTTGGCGATGCCGTAAACGTTGCTTCGCGAATGGCTGGTATGGCCAAAGCCGATCAAATCATTACGTCTGGCAATACGATTGAGCGATTGGATAATGAGCTAAAGGCCAGCACGCGCTTTCTAAGGCGCGAGCGACCTCGTGGTAAGGAAGAACGCATTGATGTGTGCGAAATTATCTGGCAAGAAGATCGCTCCGATTTAACCGTTACTCTGAATTCTCGTAGGAATGATACCACTACCACATCGCTGATTTCTCTGGTATTGCGCTATCGAGATATCGAGATGGGGGTTGACAAAGGACGCCCTACGGTGCGGATTGGCAGGGAAGAGCAAAACGATTTAATCGTGAATAGCAAGTTGGTCTCGCGTATGCATGCTACAATCGAGTTTCAGAACGGCAAGTTTGTTCTGATCGATAAAAGCCACAATGGAACCTATATCTGTACCAGCACGGGCGAATCTCTGTTTGCTCACCGTGAAACGATTCCGCTCTATGGAAAAGGAATTATCAGTCTTGGGCATGATGTGGATGCAAACGATGAAGATTGGATTTATTATACCTGCGATGTGTAGAGCCTGCCTAACTGCCTGAGCGTTTCTGAAGGCTGTACCTCGGAATAGTGTTGTAAAACCGTTTACCTGATCCTCGTTAGCTTTGCTTCTGAACTTCAATTGAAAAGTCTGCCCGATAACGTGCTATAACTTCCGAATTAACAATGCAGGCATTCTCTTCCCGAGAGAATTTATCTTCGTACACGAAATCGATCTGGTTTATCACCTCTGAGTTGATGACCAGCATACCGCCGAAACATAACGTTCCCCAGACTCCCGGCGGAGACACTCGACCTTCTTTATCCAATACATAAACAGGCAAACATCCCGATGAAAACCCTCCGGAAAATCGCTTGTTAATCGTCATTGGAAGATAGGGATGCCTTGTGACGCGATCTGGTGAAAAACGCGAGATGACCTGATGCTCTATTTTCGCGTTCGGATATAGCTTCTGAAGGTCGGCGGGGTCCGCATCATCTGGATCAGAGATGCTGACTAAACGAACCTGACTACTTTCGTTCAGATGGAATTTCTCTTTGTTTAACTCCATAATAGTTGGATTTGGCTGATCTGTTGGTCGCGTATTTTCCTGGCGTAAAATAAGCACCGATTTTGAAACTAAGGCAGCCAGCGTTGGAATCAAAAGCTGGAGCAAGTTGTTATCGGTATAGCGACTACAGACATCATTTTCCTTAAGGTCGATAAACTGTATCCGGCTTGCTATACCCTGCAGCAAACGATCACTCTCGACATAAAGAAAAGCCGGTTGGTTCTCAGAGCTTGTTGGAATAAGGCAGCCGCCGGATATTTGGGGCGGTTGCGTGCCCGCTGTTTCAATGGTCACGTTGCTATCGCTGCTGCATATAACCTCGATAGTTGATTTTTGTCCGAGCACTTCCAATGTTGAGCGCACCGTCTGGTCACCCAATAACAACATTGGCTTTGCAGCTTGAATCTGATTGAGAAGCGTTTTGGGAAGATCATATGCCGGCAGGGGCAGGATAATATGTCCTGCTCTCAAAACCGCGATTGCATTCACCAGCCATTCTGTATCGCTAAATCCAACGACGCCTATGCGTGATTCGCCTGGAAGCTCTTTCGAGTTCAGCAGATGCAAAACTATATTGGTTTTTCGCTTGAACTCTGCAGAACCCATTGCCCCGCTTCCGGAATAAAGCAATGCGGCATCCTGAAATTCAAACGCCGCTTGAATTTGTTCTGCCAGGGAGCCGTCCTGCGATGTATTGCAGTGCGAATTATTCTCGATTACCAGTTGATGTTGCTCTTCGGCAGTTAACATTGGAATACTGCCAAGCTCCTGTTCCACATCATCTGAAAAATTGGCAAGCAAGCTTAAGAAATGCACGTTCATTTGGCGAATAATTGCATGTGAAAAGCGATTGTTATCATAGAGAAACTCTGCACTTATTCCATCGAAGTCGATAACGACCCGCAAGCATATATCTGTTTTCTCAATTTGTTCTTCAATAATCTGAGGCGATAGCTCCTGCCGTTCTACACGCGTCTTATCTTGCATGAGAAACATGGTATTGAACAACGCTGAGTCCTTGATCCCCAGCTCTTTTTCCAAGGTGTCCATTGGTAGGTTTTGATGAGAAATTGCTTCGAGAAGAGTCGTTTCTTCCAACGAGAGGAGTTCGGTAGTCGTCATCTCGGAAGATAGCTGGCTGCGCAGCATCAATAGTGTATTTGTAAAGGTCGCTACTGTTAAGTCGGTAGAGCCGCTATAGCGCATCAGAAAGAGTTTAAATGTTGCAAGAATTGCAACGAATAATGTGGTATTGCATTCATTAGAGAGCTGCTGTAGTGAATTGCCTACAGCTCGGGGAATCATAAATGGCTTTCGTCCCACTTTATAGTCTCTTGAGGGATCGGAAGCTTGTTGATCGACGGGTAATGGCAAAAAACCGTTTGTACCAGCAAGTTTCTTTTTCCAATATGATAAATGAACATCATGTTCAGTATGCACAATTCTTCTCCTTGAATATGTTGCTCGCTTCCTTGCGTGCGTTGTCCTGCATAAAATACGCCGAAGTTTCTGATGGCTTTGGTGATGGGAGGACGCAGGTGTGTACAAAGATCGATAGATACGTTTTGGGTGTATCAACCGTAAATAAACCTATCGGTATTTTACTTTTTTCGGTGTGATATATTAAGTAATTGAGTATTATTATTTTTAAACTTACCCAAATTGCTTTAGGTCACTCAGTCATCCTGCCACAACATGCTTTTATGGCGAACGAAAGGCTGAAATACTACGAAATAATGCGAACGGATGTGTAATGAAACAGTTCTTTTCTTTTCTGCTAACGCTGGCTGTCGGACTGGCATTTTATTATCTCGTCTACCTCCAGCCGGGCACTGATGATTCGTTGGAAACGCAATTTATGATGGATATTCCCACCATCTTTCGCAGTCCTGGTGGAGACCTGGAGGTTGCTGCTTTTAAGACGACCGAGGGATTAAGCCGGACCACGATAGCGAAACTGCCGTTTTCTGATTGGGAGATTCCCGGCACGCGAACAATTACCGAAATTCAGATTCCTGTTACCTATCGCTATCATGTACGGATGCGAGAAAACTGGAATATAGAATTAAGAAATGGTGTGTGCCTGGTATCCGCTCCCAAGATGCGTCCTACGTTGCCCCCGGCTGTTCATACCGATCAGATGCGTATTTACTCAGACGAGGGTCTATTTGCATGGGATGGGCAAGCTGAGCTACAGCGCATGTTTCACGAATTGACACCAACGTTTGAAGAAAACGCTTCTTCCGATCGCAACCTGGAATTGATTCGCGATGAAGCGCGTGAGACGGTTGCGGAATTTGTGCAGGCCTGGCTGATCGATCGGGGAGAGTGGAACCGCCAGAACGTTGAAGTTATTACCGTCGTTTTTGCCGGTGAACCGGAATACGATGCGGCGTCGCGCAGACCGACACTCACCTTGCGTAATCGCAGCACAAATGAAAACCAGCCATTAAAGAATACGCCTAAAAAGAAAGCTCCCAAAAAGAAGAAAAAAGAAGAGGAGTATATTGACGGTGTTCCGGTGGGGCCTTTTAAGAAGTAGGCAGGTGTCAGGAGATTGCTTACTATTTGGAGAAAACTATACCAGGAGCCATTTCCAAAAAAAAGAAAATTTACATTCTTTTGAAAAAATATTCAGAATTCACATAGCCGTGGAGAATGACTAAAAAAGGGCTCCTGGAAATATCCAGACTGGAATTGGGAAGTGCCCCCTCAATTAACCTAATTAGTAAAGGACATTACTATGAGAAAAACTTTTTATTCACGGCTATGTTTTTTGTCGATGCTATTGTTCATCTTCGTCGGGTGCTCGGAGGAGGCGAGTATAACCGGAACTCAAGATGAAAAGGCAAGTCAGATAGGAACACCACCAATTGCATTGAGCGCGACAACAACTCTTAGTTCCGGAACGAGCTCAGATCTGGATTACTACAGTGCTCCCTCTGGGTATAGTATTACTCCAGGAAAGACTGCTAATGATATTGTCGGAATGGCAATTGCACCCTCAACGTCGCGAGTGTATACCTGGTATGATGATCGCGAGGTCACTTCTGGAAATACTGCCGATCTGGATAAATTCAATTCGCCCTACGGCTATAGCCTGCCCCCGGGATATGACCCTGACGATATCGTTGCGATGGCAATTGCAAAATCAAACTCGCGCGTTTACGTTTGGTATAGTAACGGAAAGGTCAGCTCAGGAACGACCAGCGATCTGGACTATTATGCATCCCCCTACACGTATACTCTACCATCAGGTTATACAACCAGCCAGATTGTAGGCGCTGCCATAGCACCAAACGATCGGGTTTATGTTTGGTATAGCAATTACAATGTTAGCTCTGGGACGACAAGTGATTTGGACTATTATAATTCGCCATATGGCTACAGTGTAGCAGCTGGTGGATATACTACCTCAAATGTTGTGGGAATGGGAATTGCCCCCTCGAACAGTCGCTGTTATGCCTGGTATAATCAATAAAGAACGGGTGATTTGGCGGCAATTGTAGAGTGCTTTTAAATTATGCTATAGGTAAAAACACTATACTTTGCCGCCAGGTGCCATATAAGACTGGGGTATTAGTTGGGCGAGTGGGCTATAAATTTCACTCAAATTCTTACTTCAACTTTAATGAGTTGTTTTTCGTCCGCCTTCTGACAACCAAGCGAACTGCCTTATACGTATGGCCAAAATACCACCCCCCCAACAATCGCAGCAGTAATTGCCGCAATCAGAACACCTGCGGCGGCTACATCTTTGGCATGGCCAATTAGCGGATGTTGCTCAAGCGAAACAGCATTGCCTAAAAACTCTATTGCCGTATTCAGTGCCTCGGCCATCCATACCAGCCCTATTGCCAAAATCAGAATTAACCATTCTGTCTGATTCACCTGCAAATACCAGCCGAGGACAAGTACCAGAATTGATGCAGCAGCGTGAACTCGGCAGTTGTGCTGTGTGGTTATTAGCGTGTAAACTCCCTTAAAGGCAAAGCGGAAACTTCTTATCCGCGCCATTAAAGAAAAGGGCTCATTTTGCTGCATCTGGAATTTGCTCTTGTTTTAATCCGGTATATTCTACAAAAGATTTATCTCCCTTAACCCGACGATATAATTTGGAAAAACTCTCCCCAATATTGTTAAAAGAAGGCTCAGGGCGATGAAAGTCAACAATTTCGTTGCTTCCATCCTCTGCTCTGTCGAGAAAAAACTGAAATACATACTGGCCTTCAGTGGAGGTCCAGGCATCCGATCTGCCGAAGCGCAGATCGGATAGAATCAGCTCATCATTCTCTTTCCGTACTGTATAGAAACCATGTGAAAACCACAGCAGGCGTTTCACCGGAAGGTCATTGAGGTTTTTCGCGATCAGGTCAGTGTTTTTTGGGACACGATGAAACGTAATATCTTTATCGCTATCCAGAAAGGAATAATTACCGATCCAAACACTGTCTTCATTTGCTGCTGCTCCCATCCACATAATGGTATTAAGAGGAGACGCCGTAGTCATAATCTGACTATAGGGAATGTTTTGCTGCTGCAATGCCGTTTCGAAATTCGACTGTGCTTTAATCCGCAACGTACTCGCGAGTAGCAAATACGATGTACTGATTGCCAACAATGTCGCCACAATCTTAAAGCGCTGTGGATTATTGCGTTGCAAACGCAGGATTAGTATCAAGCCTGCCAGCAGCGGCAGGGTATAAAGCGGATCGATAATAAATATTGCGCCCGTGCCGAACAGCTCGTCTGAAAAGGGGTTTAGAAACTGCGTTCCGTAGATCGTAAACATATCCAGAAGCGGGTGCGTCAGCAGCGCCCAATACATCAGCCACCCCCACTCCCGCCAGGATGCTTCCGGTTTTTTGCGGTAGAGCTTAGCGATTAGCCATCCGAAAAGGGGGGCAAAAAGAAGCGAAAAAAATACGGAATGGGTAAAGCCACGATGGATTACCAGCATGTTCACATCGGAAGCAAAGGGGGTCGCTAAAACATCCAGATCCGGAATAGTTCCACCGATTGCTCCCCAGAGTAACGCTTTATTGCCGACTTTTCGTCCTAATACAACTTCACCTACCGCTGCTCCGAGTGCTATTTGAGTAATTGTATCCATATATAGTTGTTTCCAGAGTGATCAATAATGTGGTCAATGCTATAATGTAACCAGTCGGCTCGTCATATTTTATTGCAGCAAGTTAGAAAGCATTTGATGAATTGAAAAGCGAAGAGTTACACATTTTACAAGGCGTGACCACAATAAATGAGCCGGTGACCCAGGATCGGTCACCGGCTCCACCCTAACTATCCTCTATGAGGAAGTTTGTTGATCGGCATGTCTGCACGATCGTCTAGATAATGCCCCTACAGTAACTATCGGCAAAATCCTTCAGAGCTTTTGTTATTTTGTCCGGTTTTTTAGACGAAATCCGACATTTTTACCATTGCTGCAACAATCTCGTAATACAACTGTAACGTACTGCTAGCTAGCTTCCTCTGTTTTGAAATAAGACTGTTAATGATTTCAAGAAGTTTTACTCATACATGATTATTGGAGGATTTATGTTAAGAAGTGTTACGATAAAAACCGTGCTTGGAATGCTGTTGTTTTTCAGCATTGCGCAAGCACAAACCGGTGCATTGAACGGCCGTGTGTTGGATGCAGAAGATCAACTGCCTCTGGCCGGTGCCAACGTTTCGATTCCGACTTTAACGATTGGAGCGACAACAGGTGGAAATGGAGAATTCCAAATTCTGAATATCCCGGAAGGAACCTATGATGTTGTTGTCGATTATCTTGGTTATCAGACATCATCACGTCCCCTCGAAATTTCTGCTGATCTGACGACTAACGCGCGCTTCGAGCTGTCTTCGGGAATTGTTGACGGTGAAGAGGTTGTGGTACTGGGTGAACGTTTGAAAGGACAGGCAAAAGCGTTGAATGTTCAGCGCAGCAATACAAATATTTCTAACATCGTTTCTTCTGATCAGGTTGGAAAATTTGCTGACTCGAATATTGGTGATGCGTTAAAGCGTGTTCCGGCAATTACCGTAAACTACGATCAGGGTGAAGCCCGTTTTGCAAACATTCGTGGAACTGAGCCTCGATTAAATTCCATTATGATTAACGGTGAGCGCCTGCCTTCTGCCGAAGGTGAAATTCGCGCCGTGCAGCTAGACCTGATTCCAGCCGAAGTTATTCAGAGCATTGAAGTGTTTAAGGCTGTTACTCCTGATATGGAAGCAGACGCGATTGGCGGTGCGGTGAATTTGATTACACGTCAGGCACCGATTCAGCGTCGTATTTCCGGAACATTGGGAAGTGGATACAATGTGTTGCGCGAAGAGCCTTTAGCTTCCGCTGCAGGAATTCTGGCAAATCGCTATGGCGATCGCAATCAGTTCGGCGTCGTGCTGAGTGGTTCTTATAATGACAATCGCTTTGGTTCTGATAATACGGAAGGCGAGTGGGACGAAGATGACGGTGAAATTTTTGTAGATGAGTGGGATGTACGCCGCTACGACCTTCGCCGTCTCCGCCGCAGTGCCTCACTCTCGATGGACTATCAGTTGAACCCTCGCAATACCTTTTATGCCAAGGGGATTTTCAATATTCGCAAAGACTGGGAAAATCGCTTTCGCTACCGCGTAGGTCTGGATTCCATTCGTCCCGACGGAGCTTATATAATGGAAATTCGTCGACAGACGAAAGGCGGTATTGACACCGATGAGATCGACAATAAGCGTCTGGAAGATCAGCGCACTTACAATATGTCTTTTTCCGGCGATCACATTATCGGAAAAGATATCAAGCTGAACTGGCTTGGTGCATACTCAAAGGCTTCGGAAGAACGCCCAAATGAACGCTATATCAGCTGGCGAAATAGAGATGTACCGTTTATTTGGGATTTCTCCGATCTGGAAGCGCCATTGTTTAGCGCGGCAAATGCCTCGGATGTTGAACCGGGAGAGTTTAGCCTTCGTGAGATTACGGAAGAGAATCAGTATACCGATGAGCAGGATTTTACCGTACGCATGGATGTTGAAGTACCTGGTATATCCACTGGTGCGAACAAAAATTCCATGAAGTTTGGACTTCGCCATAAGAGTAAAGACAAGCGTCGTGAAAATAACTTTTTCGAATTCGAGCCGGTTGGTGATCGTTTCGATGACTTCTCTCAAGTTGTTTTTTCCGATCAGACAGATGAAGGATTCGAGCCGGGAGCTTATGAAATTGGTGATTTTACCACTCCTGAGCTGCTTGGATCTTTAGATTTAGATGATCCGAATCAATTCGAGAAGACAGATTTACCAGAAGAGTATGCAGCTGCAAACTATTCAGCTGAAGAAGATATTACCGCAGCATATGCCATGATTAATCAAAATATCGGTAGCAAGTTATTGCTTATCGGCGGTGTGCGTGTTGAAGCAACCGACATTAAGTATCGCGGTTTCGAGTATGATGAAAACACCGAAGCTGTGACTGCCACCGATGGTAACGATCAGTACATCAATGTTTTGCCAGGATTTCATGCCCGCTATGAACTAACAGATCGCACGATACTACGAGGCGCCTGGACGAATACATTGGCTCGCCCCAACTATTATCAGCTGGTTCCATATCGTGCAGTCGCTGAAGACTTTGAAGAACTTGAGGCTGGAAACCCGGAGCTGGATCCTACTACTTCAATGAACTTCGACTTCATGGCTGAGCACTATTTTGCATCGGTTGGTCTGATTTCAGCCGGGGTGTTTTACAAAGACATTGATGACTTTATTTTTACAAATGTTACTGAAGACTATGTCGATCCGGTTACCGGAAACACATTTGATGAGTTCTTTCAGCCGTTGAATGGGGCCAGTGCCTCGCTGCTTGGTTTTGAGTTTGCCTTCCAGCGTCAGCTGGGTTTTCTCCCTGGCATATTAGGTAATCTTGGTTTGTATTCAAACTATACTTACACCACTTCCGAGGCCGACAACCCGGAGTTCCGTGCCGAAGCAGATAGCGATGAGAAAATTGATCTGCCGGGAACGGCTCCTCATACCTTGAACCTTGCTTTGAATTACAATGGAAAGCGCCTGCTGCTTGGCGCATCGTTTAATTATACCAGTGATTATCTCGATCCGGATGCGTTGGATCTTACTCCTGGCCTGGAGCGCTTCTATGATGAGGTAACTTATCTGGATGTAAACGGTTCGTTCAAGTTTAGCGAGCAGCTGCGTTTGTTTGTTGAAGCCAATAACCTGCTGAACCAGCCGCTGCGTTATTATGCCGGCGATCCGTCAAGAACGTATCAGGCGGAATACTATCAGACCAAGTTTAATGTGGGTCTGAAGTTTGATATGTAAATCGTGCTTTATAAAAAAAGGGCCGCCCCGATTATCGGAGCGGCCCTTTTTTTATGCTAAAAAGCGAATGTTTCCTCTATATTTTTTTGATACGAATTTCTTTTGTGCTTCCACTTCATGCTGTGTAATTTATGCTGTCTGAAGCCAATGAAAACAAAGGGGAAATATGTTGCTTCTGCTAATTGGTATGTTCTGCATGGCATTTGCATTTGCTCAGGTTACTGAACCGGCTACTAAAAAGGTAGTTATTGCACATCGCGGTGCTTCCGGATATCTACCTGAACACACTGCACCAGCCAAAACGATGGCCTATGCGATGGGAGCAGACTACCTGGAGCAGGATTTGGTGATGACAAAGGATGGACAGCTTTTAGTTCTCCACGATATTCACCTGGATACGGTGTCTGATGTTGCTAAAAAATTTCCTGATCGTATTCGCAATGATGGTCGTTTTTATGCAATTGATCTCACGCTTGCCGAAATTCATACATTGAACGTGTCGGAGCGCTTTAATCATAAAACCGGTGTTCCGATTTATCCTGCAAGATTTCCACATGCCGAGATTCCACTTCGCCTGCTGAGTTTTGAGGAAGAGCTACTGCTTATTCAAGGTATGAATAAAAGCAGTGGCAAGAAGGTAGGCATCTATCCTGAAATGAAGGCGCCTGCTTTTCATCTCGCGGAAGGACAAGATATTGTTGCTGAAACGCTGCGCGTGCTAACCAAATTTGGTTACACCAGGCGAAAAGATAATTGCTATGTGCAGTGTTTCGACCCAGCTGCCCTGATACGCTTGCGGGAGTTAAAGTGCGACTTAAAACTTATTCAGCTTATTGGTGAAAACGAGTGGAGTGAAGCCGAAACGGATTACGATTCGATGCAAACTACCGCTGGCCTCGCGAAGATTGCAGCTTATGCGAATGGCATCGGTCCCTGGATTCCGCAGGTCGTTCATCCACAGAGCGGCAAACCCACAGGATTAGTTGCGCTTGCACATCAGAATGGACTACAGGTGCATCCCTACACGATGCGCGCAGATGATCTGCCTGATTGGGCTGAGTCGTTTGATGAACTTGCTGACGCCGTGCTTTACGAAGCCGGTGCCGATGGCGCCTTCAGCGACTTTCCCGACTTATTGGTAGAAGCCATTCAAAACAGATAGAGAATTCCGTTATTTACTTTCTGAATGGGTTGTGTTAATATTTGACACAATCACAATAAATCAGCCTCTTGAAACCGGTAGCGCCCTGATGATCTCTGAAATGCCCATGTATCGCCGTATTTGTTCTCTCGTAATCTCCTTCATTTTATTGTTATCGTCAACATCGCTCTACGCAGATTCCATTCCCTTTAAAGTTAAAACACCAAATAATGTGTTAAGTGGAATCAGCTTTGATCTCACTATTATGCCGGAAACACGTTACTATATGGAGCAGGATGATTTTCCGATGCTCTATCGCATAATGGATGAAAATAGCGGCAGCGTTCTGGCCGAAGGTTCTCATCGTCTGGATGCACGCAACCCGGCTCCGTTAACGATTAGCGGGATTAAGAGCTATGATGGGAACGATTTAAAGCTTACCGTTTCTTTGGGAGGACATTCCCGACAGGTTGAGGTCCGGGTAATTTCTGCCTTTTGGGCCTTATTGCCACCGTTTATTGCGATTGTTTTAGCGTTTTTTACCCGCCAGATTCTAGTTGCCCTTTTGGCCGGCATTTGGTTGGGAGCAACTGTACTTCACGGATTTAATCCTATCCTTGGATTTCTGCGAACGTTAGATCACTATATCGTGAATGCCCTGGCAAACCCCGATCATATCTTAATTCTGACATTTAGCCTGGTGCTTGGTGGAATGGTTGGGGTGATCAGCCGTTCCGGTGGAACTGAGGGCATCGTCGCCAAGCTTGCTGAGTATGCCGATGATTCCAGAAAGGGACAGCTTTGCACCTGGCTATTGGGCATTTTGATTTTTTTTGATGATTATGCAAATACGCTGATTGTCGGCAACACCATGCGTCCGCTGACAGATAAGCTGCATATTTCCCGTGAAAAATTGTCTTACCTGGTAGATTCTACAGCCGCACCCGTTGCTAACATTGCAATTATTTCTACCTGGGTAGGCTATGAAATTAGTCTTATCAATGAATCGTTCAAGACAATGGGGCTGGATCGAAATGCTTACGTTACTTTTCTAGAAACCATCCCGTACAATTTCTATCCTGTTTTTGCCTTGGCCTTTGGCTTTTTTATCGCATATACGCTGCGTGACTTTGGACCGATGTGGCATGCCGAAAGAAGAGCCAATACCCGCGGTGAAGTGCTGCGGTTAGGCGCAAAACCACTTGCGAACCTTGCGTCAGAAGACATATTGGCAGCCCCGTCAACTCCAAAGCGCTGGTATAATGCGATGGTACCGGTAGTGAGCGTCATTCTTGTGGTGATAGCAGGGCTAATTTATACCGGTTGGGATGAAGGCTGGCAGAATCTTGCCTTAGCCGCTGCAAACGAAGGGCTGCCCTGGGCTGATATCTCATTCACTCGAAAGCTAAGCGCTATTATCGGCGCTTCAAATTCCTTTGCGGTGCTTCTGTGGGCGGCATCCGTCGGTAGCATTGTTGCGATTGCAATGGCTCTGTCTCAGCGTATTCTGAGTCTGAAAGAAGCGATGGAAGCTTGGGGAACCGGAATTAGTGCGATGGTAGGTGCGGCTTTAATTCTAACTGCCGCCTGGGCCATTGGTGCAATCTGTAAAGACCTGTTTACTGCAGATTATGTTGTTGAGTTAACCCGGCCGTTTCTTTCCGCGCGTTTGTTGCCTTTGTTTATTTTTATCATTTCCGGGATAATTGCTTTTGCCACCGGAACCTCCTGGGGAACCATGGCCATCTTAATGCCAATTGCTGTTCCGCTGTCTTACCGTATGCCGCAGCTTGCCAGTCCGGCATTAGATGAGGGACATGCCGCGGCCATTTTGCTCAGCACAATTGCTGCCGTGTTGGCCGGAGCAACGTTTGGCGATCACTGCTCACCAATTTCTGATACCACAATCTTATCTTCAATGGCTACCAATGCAGATCATATCGACCATGTGCGTACGCAGCTGCCCTATGCATTGACAGCCGGGGGAATTGCCTGTCTGTTTGGCTACCTGCCTGCCGGATTAGGAGTTTCACCATGGATTATGCTACCGCTTGGCATTGCTGTTACATTTACTGTTATCTATTTTGGTGGAAGAAGGGTTGATTTTGATAACAAGTGGCGGCGAGATGACTAAACCTGCTTTATCTGTTGCAACAGTCCTGATTCAGTTTGCCTGCATCATATACCTGATTCTTGACGGCTCTTTTCTTGCCTCTTCACCTATTTGGTTGGGGATGCAAATTATCGGTGTAGCACTTGGCCTCTGGGCGATGTTTGTTATGCGTCGCTTTAATGTGGCTCCAGATCCTTTGGAAGACGCGACATTAATTACACGCGGACCTTATCGGTGGATTCGCCATCCAATGTATTCCGCGCTACTGCTGGTTGCAGCGGGCGCTGTTTTGCACCATTCTACGCCCGTTCGGATTACGGTGCTGTCGATGCTGCTTGTTAATCTGATTGTGAAATTGCGCCATGAAGAAAAACTGATGTCACAAAAGTTTGCAGAGTATCAAAAATATATACGTAACACAAAGCGCTTGATTCCATTTCTTTTCTAAGGTACCAGTCTTAACGACCTTCTGATTTCAGTGAAAATGAATAAGCCATCGATCTTGCCTGCCGGCAGCAGGCAGGCAGACAAGCAACCAGATCGATGAACCAATCGAGCCTATTCTGCTATAGATGCTGCCTGCGGTATGATGGCATCTATGTCGGCTTCCTCCGATTCAAAAAATAACGCTCCGTCGAACTCTGGCAGAGTGGCATATTTACTTTCCATCTGCATCTTTTCTTCGGCTAACTTTTGTTGCGTGATATCGCGAATGGAAGAGAGATAAGCACTGGCTCCTGCCAGCTCGATCTCTGCAAAATCCAGTTCCAAAATGCGCGTTTGTCCTGATGTATCCAGCGTGGCTAACTCGGCGGTATTGGCCTTTCCTTTGCCAAACCGCATTTGGTTGCCATTAAGCTGTGAATCTGTAAAGCCGAAAAGCAATTCGGCAGAATGATTAACGAAGCGGATATGTCCTTCATGATCCAAAATGACGTAAGGCGTAGCAGCATAGGTGAAAATGGCAAGGTAGCGCTGATTGTCTTCAGCTAGATCGGAAGCGAACTGATGCAAAATTTGTCGCGTATCATGCCTCTCAATAGCCGAATTAAGCAAGCATTGAATAACGTGCTCATCGGCTGTCTGGCTGATCAGGAAGTTTTGTGCACCGAAACGCATGAGCTCGGAAATGTCATCACCAGTATCGGTGACCAACACAACAGGAATGCCGAGAATGTCGCTACAGGATCGAATAAATTTCTCCTGTACCCCAACCGGTTCTTCTGTGGCAGTTGAAAACAAGGCAATGTCAACCTCCTGGTGATAACAGATTGATGTTGCAACGGAAATGCGATCGAGGTGTTCCCAATCATAGTTACCCTTGCTATCCGTTACTTCCAGTAATGCTCTCTGCGACTCAGTCGCACCGATGGTGATTGCTCTTGGAGCTTTAACTTCCTTCATAAGATTCCCTTCTCGCTTGTGTCATCCTTGATCACGAAAACATGGCTATCTGTAGTCAGCTAGCTGGAATACGCTGGACCTATTCCGTGCTGTTGACCATAGCAATGTTTTCAGCATTGTGTTTACGTTCGAATCGCATATGGTAGACGAGTAAGGAGGCATTGCAAAGCGGGTGTGATCCGCTCGCGGGGAATGGTGTAGATTTAGAAAGATTTCAATAATACCAATCTGCATAATAATACGTCCTCCCTGACGTCACTCATACAGCGTAACAACGGCCAACCCTGGCCTTGATGTTTCTATAAGAACATGTTTAATAGTATCGTCTTTGGCTTTGCAGACTTTATAAAAACGCCTATATAGCGCGATATTCGGTTAAAAGCTTTTTCAGCTCATCAAAAGGAATAGGTTTGCTGAACATAAAGCCCTGAATGTAATCGCACCTCATCGAGCGTAAAAATGACAGCTGTTTTTGATTCTCCACACCTTCGGCAACTACCTTCATACCAAGGTTGTGTGCAAGGAAGATGATCGCAGAGGTAATAGATTTATTCTCGTTATCCTGCGGCACATTCTCAATAAATGAGCGATCTATCTTTAAAATGTCAATCGGCAGCTTTTTTAGATAGCTCAGTGAGGAATAACCTGTTCCGAAATCATCGATGGAAATACGAATGCCGCTCTCTTTCAACTTATTCAAAATATCTATGGTGTATTCTACATCGCGCATTGCGCTGGACTCGGTTACCTCTAACCCTAACAGTTGTGGGTCGAGATCTGTTTTGGAAAGTACCTCAAGAATCATTTTGTGTAGATTGTCGTTTCGAAACTGTTTGTTTGAGAGATTCACCGCGAAGCGAATTCCTTCGAACCCTTCATTGTGCAGCGTCTTTGCGTGGATGCAGGCTGTATGCATAACCCATTCTCCAAGGGGTTCAATCAGGCCTGTTTCTTCCGCCAGGGGAATAAATTTCTCGGGAGAGATACTCCCCAATGTAGGGTGATTCCAACGAATGAGTGCTTCAACACCTTCAATTTTCCCGCTAATGAGATTTAGCAGAGGTTGATAGTGTAGAGTAAACTCTCCTTTTTTAACAGCATCGTGCAGTTTGTTTTCCAGCTCTAATTTCTCCATGGCCTCTGCATCCATAGACAAATTGTAAAGCTCATACGTATTTTTACCCTGCTTCTTGGCACGGTGCATGGCGACTTCGGCATTTTTTACAAGAGTGGAAAAAGAATCACCGTCTGACGGAAAAAGACTAACGCCAACGCTTCCGGTTAAATACAGGGTGTGTTCGTCGATATTAATTGGTTTTACAAGGGATGTAAGAATTTTCTTGGCGACTGTAACGGCATGCCGCTCTTCGCCGATTTCATTCAGCATAATGATAAACTCATCGCCACCTTGTCTGGCGACCGTATCGCTCTTACGAATACAGCTTTGCAGACGCTGAGACATAATCTTAAGAATATGATCGCCGGTGCTGTGCCCTAAAGTGTCATTTATGCGCTTAAATTCGTCAAGATCAATAGAGAGCACCGATACTTTTTTGTCTGCGCGCGCTGCCTGTTTAATAATCTGATCGAGTCTGTCCTGAAAAAGTTGGCGATTGGGCAGACCCGTAAGAACATCGTGATACGCGAGGTGTTGCTCAATTTGCTTGGCTTTTTCCAGCTGCTCCATCATCCAGTTGCGCTCGATGGCAAAACGAATGGATCGCAATAGGTGAGTTGCGCTAAGGTTTTGTTTGACGAGATAGTCCTGCTTGCTCCTCTTCGCAATTAGCGAGCCGTCGTATTCTTCTTCAAGATCTGTAAGGAAAATGATTGGTGTTGTTTGAGCCTGCTCGGTGATGGATGCAAGTGCCTCGCCAGTAGTTGGTTGAAGCATGGTTATATCAACTAATAAAACGTCGAAGTTACTGCTCTCTAAAATGTGAATGGCTCGTTGCAGCGTGTCCGCATGGTTAACGGTGCACTGTGGTGTAACGGCTTCATTCAAAAATTCCCGCACCAACAGGGCATCACCCGGTTCTTTTTCTATCAACAAAATGTTGATGACGGTTTTTTGTGACTTAATGACCTCGTTTATCAGGCTCCCCATATTCCTATCCTTAATTTGATCGATCTATTCACTGTCGAACAATTTGCGGGAGACTTGAAACGATTGAGTTGAAGAGAGAGGTGTAAAAAAAGGGACAGCCGCAATGTGACTGTCCCTTTGAAAATATTATAACGTTTTAAAATCGATTAGTCATTTAAAAATGGGATTTTCAGAACCTGACCAACCTTAATTACATCCGGGTTATCCAGCTGATCACGATTCGCTTCATAAATCGCCGTATATTTATTAAATGACCCCCATACCTGCTTAGCGATTTTGCTGAGACTGTCGCCGGGCTGTACGGTATAGGTGCCATAATATTCGGTAACTTCTACATTTATCTCAGCCATGATGTCGCTGGCCTTGTCGCCGCCCAGCTCTTTAATTTTATCCCACATCTGATCTTTTTCCATCTGAGTCTTGGCCGTACCGCCAATTTTAAGTACGCCGCCCTCTTCTTTAATAAATCCGTCTTTTACGTCGAACTTTTTTCCGAGGTCCAGAACACCGCGGTATTTGTCTTGAAGTGACATATGTGTCTCCACTTTGGGTAACAAACAAAATTAACCTGATTTAGAAATCCCCGAAGGACACGGCTGTGTCGCAACGGGGGTCAATATAGGATATTATTTTGGAAAAGGCAATAAAGTACAGGGAGCAGGGACCTGCTTCCTGCCTACTGCCTGTCTTTAATAATTTTGTAAGCCGTACCTTTCCAGGTGAACTCAATCGAATCACCCAGTGCAAAAATGTCTGCAAGCTTTGGCTCGCTATCCAGCAATTCGAAGTAGTTGTCGGAAAGAAATACGATTTCCTTCTCCACCTGCGGCCCACCAAGCTGGCGTCGCTGCTCTTTCCAAACACCATTGGTTAATTTGAATACTTTGCCGGAGATGCGTTTGGTTGTAAGAATGACATCTTTTGCTTTTTCGCTCTTGTAGACTTTTTTCTGGATTCGGCTGTTGAGAACGGCACCTTTTCCGGATGATGAGCGGGCATCGGAATAAGTTGAAGCAATGTTGTCGTAAAAGGCTTTTCCACCTACTGCTTCTTCATCTTCCTCTGCCAACTTCTGGCGATTTTCCTGTGCTCCTGATATCACTCCATCGAAAGATGTTCCGAGGTCGCCACGTTTGCGTCTGGCATTTATTGCACTGATCTCCCGCTCCTGTTCGGTAACGAGATACGATGTGTATGGCGTAACGATTCCGTATTCCTCACCAAGGCGTTTAACCTCTGTGACCAGTTCATGGTTCTCGCCGTTAAAACGAATGTCTTCGAGTAAATGACTGACCTTGTGGTTTGCCCAAAGCGTCGCAATGAAGTCATTGTTCTTTTCACGATGATCAAACTTTACGTCATAAGTGAAGCTGCGTTTTTTGCCGGCTTGTTCACCGCTCAAACGTGCGTTCGCAGAACCGGAGTTTTTATAGCGCCCCAGAATCATCACACGCTGGCCGAGAAATATGTCTGGAATGCGAACCGGGTACACATCGTAGATCCCTTTGAGATCGAACTTTATTTCCGGGTCAGTGAGGGCCGGCGTACTGTTTTGTGCGTAGAAAGTGGAAATTGCTTCTTCCAAATTTTCACCCGGTTTTACATACGTGCTGCTCCCGCTCATATCTGCAGCTAATTTATCCAGCAGAAATGTATTTACATCAAACCCAACGCCGAAGTTGAAGATTCGGATCTCATCACGTCGTTCACTTTTAACGTTTTTCAGGATTTGTGTAACGTCTGTTTCGCCACTGGTAGGCAAACCGTCCGTTAAGAAAAGTACGCTTGTCGGACGTTTGTCGGCAGATGCTTTGGTACGCAGTGCTTTTCGCAGCGCTGCATCTATATTTGTACCACCTGCTGCTCCGATATTCTCGATAAATGATTCCGCATTCTGTTTCGCTTCAGAACTGGCAAGGTTTAACGTATTGCTGAAGGTTTTAAGGGAACTGCTAAAACGAATAATTTCGAAACGATCCCGGCTATTTAGCGAGCGAATACAATATTGTAGCGCTTCTTTAGCCTGCTCCATTTTCTTGCCCTGCATACTGCCTGAGGCATCAATGACAAAAATAATATCTTTTGGGATGACGGCACGTTTGGAGTTCAGCTTTATGGAGGGATGTGCCATCATCAGAAAATATCCATCTTTGTCGGTACGCGGGCGAAATGAGAGCAGGTTTGCATTAATTTCGTTTGTGTCCAGAGTATAGTAGAGAACAAAGTTTTTTGAGGCTTCCATATTTTTGGCTTCCATATGGATGCGTGCTTTGCGATTTCCGTTTCGCTTCACCTCCAACGTGTGGGTTGGTGAATACACCGTTCCTAAGTTCTGGTCGGTTTCCAGATCGATATGCATTGTATAATCATCGATTATCGCCTGACCGCTTTGTTTTATAGGAATCGTTAGCCGATAGGTTTCACTACTGAAATCCAGAACTGTTGCATAGGTCATTTCAATACGGCGTTCACCCCGTTCAGGAAAAGGGAAAATACTGGCGCGAAACAGACGATGATCGACGTATTCCAGCAGCGCCGGGTCTCGCTGCCCGCGAACAATGTTGTTGTAAATGCGACGTGCTTCATTTTTGTCGAGAATTTCACCCTGTGTTTTTTCGCCGTCCACATAAAGATGAAAGTCGTGGATTTGCGATTCGTTCGGCAGCATAAACAAATACTGCCCTTCACGTTGGCGCCCATTGGGATTATAGAATGTCTGATCGAGTTTAACTGTTCCGGCGCCATTTATGATTTTTACGTCTGCCTCGACTTTAGTAAGACGTACCGGCTCGATGCGTTCGACTGGTCGCCTCGGATTATCCGGCCAGGGAAGAATAATGCGTCCCTGTGCACTGAGGGTGCTGGGAAGAGGTCCGACTAGCAGACTGCAAACAAATAAGGTAATGGTGAATAAAGATCGTCGTGTATTCATGTGATCTACTCCTGCATGTGTTGATGCGAAAGTGATATGTTCTCTACTTAGTCCCGGATATTTGGAGCGGTCTCTGCTATTCTCAAGCTTGTTACTATCTGTTGTGTAGAGACCTTGGTTCTTGTCGCGCGTTTTCTCTTTTTTGAAGAGCTCTAAGACTCCTTGCGTACGACTCGTTTCCATCCTATACTAAAAAAATATCCTCAACATTGATTTACGTTTTGCCTGTTTATGACATCAATAGGAAAAAGGTGAATGTTAAACGTTAAAAATTTTGAAGACCAGAATACTTTAGAGCGCATTCGTGCGAACGATCGCACTGTTCTGGGTGAGCTGTTTCTTCAGCTGGAAAAGCTGGTCTTCAGCTATGTAATGACCCATGGAGGAAAGCAAGAAGATGCAGATGATGTATTGCAGGAATCTATTGTGGTACTCTGGCAAAAAGCAGTGGATCCCGAATTTGTACTTACATCGCGTTTAAGTACGTACGTTATGGCTATTGCAAAAAATAAATGGCGGGCAGAGTCTCGCAAAAAAGGTCGGTCGAATGGACAACTTCCAGATGATTTGCTGGCCGAGGAAAATAGTCTGTTGGATAATATGATGCACAATGAACAGCTTGATCGAGTTCGCCGTGGGCTGGACAGAATTCACGCGGACTGTAAGCAATTGCTGATGCTGTTTTATTTCGAAGAGCGTCCGCTAAAAGAAATTGCGGGGATAATGAAGTTTGCAAATCCGGACGTAGCGAAGTCCAAGAAATATCAGTGTAAAAAGGCACTGGAGAAAGCCGTAAAGACGTACGTGACGGAAACCGAAAGGAAGAATTAATGGACCGTCAATTTATTTTAGAGAATAATATTGTTGAAAAATATTTACTTGGTCGGCTTTCAGATACGCTGAAGCTTGACTATGAAAGGCACCTTGCCGATTCCGCAGAAAGTCGCGAAGAGTTAGAACAGCAACGAATGCTGATTGGTGGATTACGTCAGATTGGTCGCGATGAAATGAAGGCGGAAATCCGTCGACAAACTGAGGCCGCCCGAGCAGCTCAAGCCATGCGCGAGCAACAACAGGCATCCGACTTTAGTTGGGGCATGCTGCTGCGCGTTGCCGCCATTTTGTTTATTGCGGTAGCAGCTCCGAGTTTGTACTACTTCACGCAGTCACAAACGCAGAATGAGCAAATGGCTGCTAAGTTTGATACCGAAACAGAAGAAAGCCTTGTTCCTGCAGACGTTGCCACAGCCGACTCTGTGTTTGCTAAGATGGCTGATAAAAAGACCGAGCGTCGACGTGAAGTTCAGGCGAAGCCAGGTAGAACTGCAAAGCTGAAAAATGAGACCTCGGTACCCGAATCAGAAGTGGTTTCTCAAAATCAACCGGTTGTCTCTGGTGAAGCTCGACAAAGTGATGCCCTTGCTCCACCGGCACCTTCGACGCTGTCGTCTGGCAGTGGGGCACGTGCACCAGCAGAGCTGGATGCTGTTTCGTCAATAGCTACTGCGGATGATGAAAGTGAACCGGAAGGCTTTGTTGCCGAGGACAGAGTCGCTGATCTGGTTGCAGAAGAGGAACCGGCAATTCGGTCGAGGGCAAATGTCGAGGCAGCTGAACTTCAGGAAAAACCAACAAAAGCTATGGCAGAAGCTTCGAATGATCAGACCTTCGGACGCTCGCAAAGCAATGCACAAATTTTTAGCTACTCACCAGCTTCTGGAAAGCTGTACTCCAGGAAGCGTCACGATAAACTGTTTCAGAATTCAATTGAATACAAGTCGCAGGAAAAAGAGAATTTTGCTTTGCCGCAGTTTAACTTTAGTTCAGGAGATGAAATAATTCGGGTAGAATTCAAGTTACACGAAAAGCTAGCCAAGGCTAAGGACGCTTATCGTAGGTCAAAAGCTATTTCCCGGTCTGCTGTCGAAGGATTCGCTGTAACCATTGCCGGAACAAAAACCGGAGATGTACTGATGCAGTGGGCGGTCGAAAAGGCTTTTTTTGATTATCCGCTGGAAGATATAAAGCTGATAAAGCTGGCACCGGAAAAACTGAAGGTGGTCATTCAGGATAGTATTATTTATAACATTAATATGTCTGAAGATTCTACCCGAGCGGTAAAGGAAAAATAACGAGGAAATCCGGGTCAAGCCGCACGCACAACCCGGATTCTCCCCCGATTCTGCAATAAGCAGAAGTTTATCAATTTTTATCTTTTAGAATAATGACCTTCTCTTCACCTGCCTGAATACTAAACTCCACCGGATCATAGTTCCCTTGCCAACCCGAGACAGTATAGGTGCCGGGTATTAACGGTTGAATTTTGCCGGATTCCTGATAGTGTCTCCGCTTATCAATCGTGTTTCTAACAAAGCACCGTTTGTCCTTTACCCGATTTCCACTGCTATCCTGATAGTGAAATGTTACGTAACCAACCGGTACGCTGAAGGTGTGTTGTTGCACCGGGCGATCATCAAAAACAACGCCTCTTACTGTATATGGACAAAGTTTATGTGGTAAAATTACGTCATAAACACCGGGGCGAATCGTTTCCGGATTGAAGATGTGAACGCGATATTTTTTCACACCGTCCTGCCACAGCTCGGCATTTTCGCGTAAATGGATCTTCGTTTCTGCCGTTTCAAAGCGAATAGACACCTTAACTGTTTTTGACATGCCAAAAACGATTTCTTTTGATTCTCCGGCATTAAACGATTCACTCACCGTTAAGGTATTGGCTGAGTTCGGCGAAGTGCGAAACTCATAGCTGCCTTCATCAAGAAAAACTTCATCTTTCCAGCGGAATCTGAAAACCTCTTGTCCCTCTTTCCAGGCATAAACGAGAGAGCCGCGGACATTTTCTCCTCGATCTATAAATTTTGTTTTAACAGATGGTGGTCGCGGTACTGTTACTTCAATTAGGGTCTCTCCCTTTTTCCCAACTTCTATATTCTGAGTAACCGCCTTGTAGATAGTACCATTCTTCGTGCGAACGCCAATGGTTAATTGGTAAATACCTGCTTCTACCGCACTTCGATGGCGGCTGCTTACTTCATACTTTATCTCGCCATTCTGCTGTAGCGTGCCTTCCGGCCAAAGACGCTCACCAGCAGCATCCCAGCCGACAATCCTTAAGCGGGTGCTGCTGGTTTCTGTGTGGATGTCCTGCAGGCCAGCTGCCAATTCTTCAGCAGAGTTAGCATCGCGGTATTCCGTTCCTGCGGCATTGGCTAAACATTTCATAGCATCTTTCGATTTCTCATCCAGCCCAAGACCGACAACATGTACGGCGATTTTAATATTCTTCTTTCGCCACAGTGCCAGTAAACCGCATGGATCTTCGTCGCATGTTTCAATCCCATCACTTATCAGGATAATGCTGCCCTGTCGATCGCCAAAGTCTTTCAAGGCTGCTTTAAGGCTACGTGTAATCGGTGTTTTTCCAGTTGGATTAATAGTGCTCAGAAAAGATTGAACCTCTTTTCTAAACGTTTCGGGTTTGCTCCACGGAATAACCAGCTCGGTATCGCTGCAGTCGGCCTTGCGATTATGTCCGTACGCGCGCAGCGCCAAATCCTGACCGGCAAAGTTGCTCTTTACAAAGTTCTTCAAGACAGATTGTGCGGCTGCAACTTTATGTTCACCGTCCGGCAGTGTTTGCCACATCGATCCAGAGCCGTCAAAAATGATGTAAACATCGTTTTCGCCAGCGAACATTGACAGCGTGAGCATCAGTAGCAGAAGTAGTTGTTTCATACGATTTCCTATTCGTGAAGCGTTTCATCTTTTGCTGGTTTACTTCTTTGGAGCCTTGAACTTCTCCATAAGCTGTTCCAGGTTTTGCAGGTCCATAGCCTCCTGTGGCTCAACATCATCGGGGATCTCAAACTTCTCTCCCGGAACGTTAGCGTTCATTTCGACCTTTATAGCCGTTTGAATAATACGTAGCTCTTGAGGGCCGGCTTCTGTTTTCAGTGGAATACCTTTCCAAAGCCAAATCCTGCTAAGCATTTGCGGCACATCCCAAATTTCACAGGGTTTGCCGGCAATGGTTTCGTTTCCAACTTTCTTCCCGTTCATTTGTTTTATAAACTGCATGCCGACTTCTTCCAAGTCACCATCTTTGGCATGTTTCTTCATACCGTCCCACATCGGAGTTTTAATGCGTGAGAGTCGACCGGTATGATAATCGTAGGAATAGGTAGAGTCACCCTTGAGTAAGGTCATCGTTTTTTGTTTTTGCATAAAGCCAGCTATGCCGACTTCAATGTCCAGATATTTGGCTTCCAACATTCCCCAGTTTATAAAATACAATTTTTCCGTACCCGTTTGGGTTTTTCCGCTGAACTCGTATTCAACAATGCCCGTTTCGAATCCGTATCGTTTGAAGTTATCATCAGAAGCAAATTTTAGTGTCTCTGAATTGCTCTCTTCTGTTTCACTCTGATTGCACATTAGAAAAGAAAAGGCAATTAGTGGGATCATTATTATGAGTCGTTTTTTCATTACTCGCTCCAATTTGTTGTGCCGTTTATTTTAGCAAAATCGCCTTGCGCATGGTTTGTTGACTTCCAGCCTGAAGGCGATAGAAATACACGCCGCTTGGTAATGACTCGGCATTCCAGTCTACGCTGTAGACACCGGATGACATTTGCTCGTTTAGAAGTGTTTCGACCCGCTGGCCGATTTGATTATAGATGCTTAGCTGAACCAGCTCTGACTTTGGTAATGAAAAACGAATTGTGGTGGTTGGATTAAAGGGATTCGGATAGTTCTGTTCGAGTTGAAATCCTTGTGCCAGATTATCTTCCCGCGATAAATCTTCGATCCCTGTTGTAACACCTGTGATAACACTGAACCCTGTTGCATCTGTAAAGTTTGGGTTACTTTCGCCGTCCTGGCTTTGGGCATAAGCAATTTCCAGGAACTCGCCATTCACCCAGCGATAAATGTAGTAGGTTTCGAAACCAAAAGAGATTGGAATGCCGTTTACGATGGTTTGGCTGCGCGAAAAAAGTCGCTCTTGAAATCGCAGGCATGGATAGCTGCCGAGAGCAGTGACAATTGTTCCCCAGCCATCAACTATCGTTACGCAGGAATCGGTATCAATTGTTGCAAAGCTGGGATAATCGCCGGAAGTGTCGGAGGTGACGCTTGTCCAGGTCGTGTTAAACGTAATTGGCAGTGGTGAAGCGACTACCGGATTTCGTTCAACGATTGTGGAATCGAACGGAGGAGGAAGAATCGTGCCGCTTCCCAATTCTGTCCAAACGGTTTGCTCAACATCAAAATAGAGATACCCTTCGAATCCAGCCGTGCTCATCTCGCTATATTTAGCTGCGAGGTTGGCATCGGTAAATGCTGTGTCAAACGGTGTGCCCTGCGGCTCGAGATATTCTGACATGGTTACAAAAGGAGTGGGTATAACCTGGTTACTAAAATCCCAGGTTTGATTTGCTCCGGGCTGGCCGACATCGATATTAAAACTGAATCGGTCATCATTTGCCGTGACGATCGTTTTGCCTTTAATGCTCATAAGATCGCCTGAAGTAATTTGTGGCTGTGCAATGCTGTTTAAACTAAAAAGCGTCATAATCAAAAAAGCTGTAAGCAATTCGAGTGGTAAAGTTCTGCATTTCATAGGACGTTTCCTTTCATAAAAAGACCAGGTGTTTGTGAATGATTGGTTAAACGTCCAGATTTTTATGTCAAATGTAAATACCGGGATCGCGGTATTTTGCAGTGAATCGAGCAAACGAATCGTTGATTTATTTGGCATAATGCTCGTCCGGTGCTATCTTTTAGCAAAACCGCACGCACCAGACATAATTTTCTTACTCACATCAGGCTGCCCCCAATCGGTCTTCAGGTAACCGCAGGTACCGAAACAGGGATACGTTAAGGGAGACACAATGGACTGGCGACTTACCAATCGATTTATTTTCATTCTGACCTTTGTTGCACTTCTAATGCAAATGGGCTTTGCACAACCTGTAGATCCCGGGCGTCCTTACATTCAAAACTTTGATTACAAAACCTATGCTGCTCACCAGGAAAATTGGTCCATCGTACAGGACAGGCGCGGCGTCATTTATGTTGGCAATAATTGGGGCATTCTGGAATATGACGGCGCGTCCTGGCGGCTCATCACGACAGAGAAAAATGTTGCTGCCCTGTCTCTGGATATCGACAGCAGCGGAACCGTTTGGGTTGGTCTTGAAAGCGAGATGGGTTATCTGACCCCAGATAGTGCTGGCAATACGCAATTCGTTTCGATCAAATCTCATTTACCCGAAGAAGAGCAAGATTTTAGCCAGGTCTGGAAAGTGCATGCTACTCCGGAAGGTATTTATTTTCTGACAATAAAAAAACTACTTTTATGGGATGGAAAGACGTTGCGTAGCAATCCTGTGGTGATTAGCTCGCTTTCTACCAAGGCGCGTGACGTGATGTATTTTGTTGAATATGAAAAAGGCATTGTTCAGGTAGAGGACTGTAAAACGCATATTGTTCCCGGAACGGAGTCCATCAAAAATGAAGAAAATCAGATTTTACTTCCCTATGGCTCGGTCGACTCTCTGCTAATTGTTACCAAAAATAGTGGCCTTTTTCTCTATGATGGTCTACAGGTCGCTCCATTCAACACGCCGGTTAATGATTGGCTAAAACAGAACTTTCCTTATAGTGCGCTGCGTACCATAAGTGGGGAGTATGTAATTGGCACAATCCGCGGTGGAGCCTTGGTGATGGACAAGAATGGCGAACGCCTGATGGTATTGGATCGCAATGCCGGTTTGCGAGATCAAACGATTGTCTCGGTTACTGAGGATCAAGAGGGCTCGATTTGGTTGGCTCTGACAAACGGATTAGCCCGTTTCGAGCCACAAACACCTTTTAAGCGTTATGATGCCGCGAATGGAATCGAAAGCGCCGTATTCGATATCAAACGACATAAAGGGATTGTATACGCGGGCACGCAGTTGGGGGCATTCTACCTTGATGCGGAAGCCGAGAATTCGGAAGAAGGCCTTTCCAAAGCGTTTAAACCAATTTCGGAGATCTCTACCTATACCTATATCCTGCAAGAAGAAGACGGCATTCTTTTAGCCGGCACCGATCGCGGTGTTTATGAAATCGATGGAGCGAATGCAAAGCGTGTGGAGGCGCGCTGGCCGCGAGTATATGATTTTCATCGTGGTGTGAAAAATCCGGAACGAGTGTACGTCGCACTATTGAATGGCTTGAGCATTATGCTCAAAGAAAAGGGACACTGGGAGCATTACCGGAGAGTGCAGCAGCTGGACGAAGAGATTATTGCTATTGCTGGTGACGAAAATGATTTACTTTGGCTGGGCACGCCGTCAAGTGGCGTTTTGCAGGTAACCGTTGAACCGCCTTCGGAGGCTAATGAAAATTTTTACGTTGCGCGCCATAAGCGATATGGCGAAGAACATGGACTGCCATCAGGGCGCATTGAGCCGGAAAATTTACCGGGTAGAATCGTCTTTTCTACTGCCGAAGGCATTTATTCTTTCGATGCAAAACTCGACTCTTTTATGCTTGCGGAGGGGTTTTTTCAGGGCTCGCATTCGTCCGGTGCCATTGCAGATATCGCTTCGGGTGCTGAAGGTACTACATGGATCACTGCAAATTCTCCGAGCGGAATCATTATAGCAGCTATAGGAAAAGATGGTGCTGTGCAAAATAAAACTGCACTACAGAGGTTAGCCGATCTGGGACAAATTCAAACCGTCTATCCAGAGGCCCTCGGCAAGGGAGTTTGGTTTGGTGGTGCGGAGGGAATCGCTCGCTTTTCCGGCGAAGAGGTAGCTGCGGGAGAAAGTGAGTTTTCGACATTGATTCGTGGTGTGCTGATAAACGGTGATTCGCTCGCCTATTCAGGGAATGGTGTAGCTGAGTTATCGCCACTCTCATATCAAAATAATGCACTACGCTTCGAGTATAGCGCCACGTCTTTTTTTGATCCCACTCAGCTACAGTTCCGCTACATGCTGGAAGGGTTTGATCCTGATTGGTCTGCGTGGAATCGCGAAACCCGGAAGGATTATACCAATCTCCCCGAAGGAGATTATGTCTTTCGCGTTGAAGGCAAGAACCTGTATGGCAAAACGGAGCAAAATGCCGGCTTTAGCTTTAGCATTTTGCCACCATGGTATCGCAGCTGGTGGGCTTATTTGCTATACGGCCTTGCGGCTATTGCCGGAATTATGATGCTGACTCGACTACAGACAAATCGCTACCGCGCAAAGGCTAGGGAAGCACTTCTTCGCGAGAAGGAACGTGCGCGACTACAGGAAGCGACGCTACGTGCCGAGAATGCCGAAGCGCAGAAAGAGGTGGAGAAAGAACAGATCCGCAGTCGCATTGCCAGTGATCTGCACGATGAAATCGGCAGTAACCTAAGCAGCATCTCTGTAATCAGCCAGATGCTGCAAAAACGCGATACCATTGGCGAAAAGGAGCTGGATCGTCTGGAAAATATCCAGCAGATATCTCAGCAAACCGCCAACTCAATGCGAGACATCGTGTGGTTTGTGAATCCGGTGAATGATCGCCTCGATCGATTGTTTGCAAAAATGCGAGACACGGCGAATACCATGCTGGAGCAAATTGAGTTTCATTTCAGCCTGCAAGATTACGATTGGGCTCAGGAGACCGATTTAAATTTTCGGCGAAATCTATTTCTTATTTATAAGGAAAGCCTGCAAAATATTGTTAAGCATGCCCGGGCGTCTCGTGCAGAGATTAACATCTCTCAAGAAGACGGCGTGTTCCATTTGAGCATCGCAGATGACGGTGTCGGCTTCAATCCTAACGAGAAGCACAATGGCAATGGGCTCAATAATTTTCAGACCCGTGCTCGTGAAATTGGAGCAGATCTTTCGATCTCATCCAAACCTGGTTCCGGGACCACGCTTTTACTAAAAATTCCAATAAGTACATTCCTTACCGCCAAAATACCGTGATCGCGGTATGGTGCTGAACAGAATCAGACCATACCTTTTTAGCAGACACTTAAACGAAGGAAGATGTAGCAATGGCGGAAGATCGAATTAGCGTAATGATCATTGAAGACGATCTCGTCTATCGCGAGTCGATGCAGGAGCTGATTAATGAGAGCACGCAGTTGCGTTGCGATCATGCATGTGAATCTTGCGAAGATGCGATTGAGTTGCTTGAGAAGGGTGAGGCGCCGGAAATCATTCTCTCAGACATCGATCTTCCCGGAATGAGTGGGGTCGAAGGTATTAAACAGTTCAAAGCACTATCGCCTGCTACGCGGGTTATTATGCTTACGATTTTTGATGATGATGATAAAATTTTCAATGCGATATGCCAGGGGGCAGTTGGCTATTTGTTGAAGTCTTCGTCATCGGAAAACATTTCGCGTTATTTACTGGACGTGATGAACGGTGGTGCAGCAATGAGTCCGCATATCGCCGCTCGGGTTCTGAAAATGTTTACGCAATATTCCCAACCACAGCAGAAGGAATACGGCTTAACAAAGCGCGAAAAAGAAATTTTGCAGCATCTCGTGAACGGTATGAGCAAGAAGCATATTGCCGACCACCTTTGCATTAGTCTCTATACCGTCGACACCCACCTCAAAAATATCTACGCCAAGCTGCAAGTTCATTCGCAAATCGATGTCGTTGCCAAAGCGATTAAGGAACGATTGATTTAAGAGACTGGAGCAGTATTCTAAACTGCTCCAGTTTGATTTTTCGATCACCGCCAAACTTATTTTTATAATCAAGGATTTCTAAAGGAAAGGGATTCCCTATGTTCTCGAATTCTCTGAACACGTTTTCTTGTTCATTAGTTCTTTTTGTCGGATTGCTCTTTAGCAATTCACTCTTTGCACAATATCCAAAAGGTGCGGCCTTCGAAAAGCTGACGGCAAATATTACGGACCGCACACTATACGATGCGCTCGTGGATATTGTTAAAGACACCGCGCCTGACATTAAAAATCCCAGAAAGGTTAAAGTGCCGTGGATTGATCTGGTTGGCGCGTTATATGAATCGGCTTGGAATAATCTAATGGAAAGCCTTATTGACAAAGAGTTATGTAGCGCAGCAAAGAAATGGGATGGTGAGACAAAGGAATACATTGTTGTTACCTACAGCGTTTATCCGAAATTTTTCTCCGGAGATTATCGACAGGTAGAGGTGATTTATGCTCTTGGTGTGGAAGACGGCAACATCGTGGCATATCCCATTCAGGAAACGGAGGAAGATGAGAATGGTGATACCGATTGGGAATATTACGAAGAAGATAAGTTGAAAAAAATGACCTGGGGTGCCCACCCGATTTATGGCGATTCGCGGGGAAACAGCGATCCGTGGGGAATAAATACGAGTCGTTAAATCTCTCACAGTTCACAGTTCACTGTTCACTGTTCACTTTTTTAATCATAACTCATCATTCATCACTCATCAATTGGACGGCCCAAATGCGCAATCTTATTAGCTTTCTTATGTTAGTAGTTTTCTCCACAATACTATCTGCTCAAGGTTGGGAGTGGCAAAATCCTAAGCCCAGCGGAAATGCGTTAACTAAAATGCAGTTTGTCGGGAATAATGAATATGTATTAACTGAAAACGAAGAGCTGTTAAAATACGATGAGAATTTCGATGTACAACGTTTTGAAATTCCGGTGATTTTGCCTCGGGGTATTGCCTTCCTGGATGAAAATGTCGGGTATTCTGTCGGTATCTTTGGTGAAATAGTAAAAACGACAGATTGTGGACAGACCTGGGAGACGATTAGTAGTCCTACACGCAAACGTTTAAATGCCATTACCTTTAATGGCAATGGTATTGGTATTGCTGTTGGAGATAGCGGGGCGATTATTCGCAGTAACGATTTCGGAAACAGTTGGACTCCAATTGGCTCCACTACAGAGGAATGGTTGACCACAGTTACCTTCTTAGATGATTCTACCGGCATGGCCGCCGGGCGGAACGGGACTATCCTCAGGACAGAAGATGCCGGGCAAAATTGGCAGCTGAATACACTTCCTGAATTGCCGGACATTAATTTTGTATTCAATTCCCATGAAGTCTATTTTGATAGCACAAGTCTCTGTTTTTGCGAAGATGGTATAACTTATTATAGTCAAGATTTTGGGAAAACCTGGACGCGTGTAACTCCTATTTCTACGGAGGATCTGCTAGGGGCGGCAATTTCTCCCAACGGAGATATGTTTGCGGTTGGTGAAAACGGAACGCTAATAAAAAGCACTGATCGCGGCATTAACTGGCAGAATATCGTCATTGGTACCGCGGCAACGCTTTATTCGATAGGCTTCTTTGCCAATGGAAACGGAATGATCGGCAGTGACTTTGGCCAGGTCTTTCGCACCGAAGATGGTGGTGGAAGCTGGGGACTTCTGCAACCGGATATTATTCGTAGTACGCTTCAGGCTATTTTCTTTATCTCTGTGCTTAAAGGCTGGGCGGTGGGGGGCGACGGCAATATCCTTGTCACCACCGACGGTGGACTAACCTGGGTGAAACAAACCAGCGGTGTTGCTGGCTTTATAAACGATATTCATTTTATCGATGAAAATAAAGGCTTTGCCGTCGGTGGGGTTTTTGGCGTAAATGCCACAGTATTACGCACAGTTGATGGTGGCGCAACCTGGACGCCCGTAAACACACCTGCCTTCAATACGCTGTTTTCTATTACATTTGTCGATTCTCAACGTGGTTTTATGTGCGGTGTCGATGGACAGCTACTTTTTACTGCCGATTGCGGAGTAACCTGGTTTTCCCTGTTTAGTGGGACGACCAATTGGCTGCTGGATATTCAGTTTCCTTCTCCTACAACCGGCTATATTGTTGGTGGGAACGGCACGGTTCTAAAGACCAGCGACGGCGGCTCTCTATGGACGCCTCGTTTTAGTGGGACCTCGGAATGGCTTCAGAGTGTGACATTTTTAGATGACACAACTGGTATGACGGCCGGTAATGGCGGCGTTATCCTTCGGACGGAAGACGGTGGACAAACCTGGGAAGATCGTTCGCCCCTCTTTGCTGCAGGGAATGATTTTAGTGAGATGAATCTGGACTTTTTTTTACAAAAATCCGGTCAGCAGGACGTTCAGGGGATCGCTGTTGGTGCGAATGGTATGCTTGCCTTTACGAGCGACGGAGGCTTAACATGGGAAGAACAGTCCAGTGGTACCAGTAATGACCTCTTCGGACTTGCTTTACTTCCTGATGGTTCAGCATATATCTGTGGTGATGGAGGGAGCATATTATATTCTTCAGCTGTTACCGTTGGTGTCGAGCCATTGGAAACATTAGATGTGGTTACGGACTATCTGCTTCAGCAGAACTATCCGAACCCGTTTAATCCGGAAACAATCATTCGCTTTTATCTGCCTAACGCTGAGAACGTCCGGTTAATAGTCTACGATGTTCTTGGCCGGCGTGTGCGTGAACTGGTCAATGAGAATCTGGCTGCTGGTAGTTTTCAAACAACTTGGGATGGTACCAACGATTTCGGTCATCAGGTTAGCAGCGGTGTTTATGTGTATCGCTTAATCGGTAATGGAATTGTTGAGAGCCGTAAAATGATGTTGTTGCGTTAGGGAACTTAAGACTGGAGCAGTTTTCAAAACTGCTCCAGTCTACTTCAAAACTGCTCCAATCTTTAGGCTCCAATTATTTCATTAAAACAGCTTTGCGCATTTGCTGCTGCGCTCCGGCCTGAAGACGGTAATAATAAACGCCGCTTGGCAGTGCCTCCGCATTCCACTGTAACGAATAGCTTCCCGCCGCCATCTGTTCATTAATAAGCGTTTCCACTTTTTGACCCAGCTGATTATAGATACTCAGCTCAACGGCCTCCGAATTCCGCAAGGCAAAGCGAATTGTGGTGCTTGGGTTGAACGGATTCGGATAGTTCTGCTGTAGTTGAAACCCTTCCGCCAGATTATCTTCATTTGTTAAGTTCTCAATACCGGTAGTTTGTCCAATAATAGTGAAGCCGGAGGCATCGGTAAAGTTCGGATCGGTTTCACCATCCTGGCTTTCGACGGACGCAATAGTAAGCCTGTCTTTATTAATCCAGATATAATTGATAAAAGTCTCGGTTTCGGTTGAGGTTGGTACACCATTGATGACAGTTATACTGGTGCAGAAGTCCAACTCCTTAAGGCGCAGGCAGTCAAAGTTCCCCATAGACGTCATAATGGTTCCCCAGCCATCAACAAGACTAATAATTGAATCGTTCGTGATAATGGCAAACGTAGAAATATCGCCAAAGGTATCGCTTCTTACGCTCGTCCATGATGAATTAAAGCTAACCGGCAAGGGTACGGCCAGTGCGACCTGCTTTTCAATAATCACCGTATCCTGTGGCGGAGGTGTAACCTGTACTTCGCCCAGATCGGTCCAGGCTGTTGGGGAGATGTTGGCATACTCATATGATGCAAATCCCGATACGGATGGATCAGAGAACAATGTGGTAAAGTTCGCCGTCGGAAAAGCGGTGTCATAAGGTGTCGTTTGCGGATCAAGGTAGCTAATATTAACATTAAATGGATTGGGAATCGTTTGATTGGTAAAGTCGTAGGTTTGATTCGTCCCGGGCATACCGACATTAACAGGAATACTTTCCCGATCGTCGGCCTGAACCATGAATGTGTTACCACGCAGCGCTAGAAGATCGCTGTCGGTGATCTGAATTTGGGCAAAGCACTGCATACCTGTTGATATTAAAAAAAACACCAAACAAGTTTGCAGCACGGATAAAGATGCACGTTTCATAGAGCATTTCCTCTTTTGTGTGAACATGGTTTAAGGGAATTCTATAAAGATAGGTTGGATTCTCAGCGAAGTAAACGACGAAATAAGCAATCTTAATATGTTGAAATTTACAACCAGGAGGGCAAATTTCCTTCGGCAGCGAGGTTTTGGAAAGGGAGAGTTCTTTAAGAAGAGATTGTTCGCGAGCAATAGAACTAAGCTTGTTGCTTGCGACTTAACAGCTTTTTAATCATATCCGGACGTCCCACTTTCTCCAGCGTGCGCTCGATCCACTTGCGCTCACCGCGCTTATACCAGAAGAAAAAACGATGCTGCGCTTTTTTCTCGTCTTTTGTGCGGGCTGTATAAACTTGCTTCAACGTATAGGGATGATAGCCGGAGTAATAGATGATCGTTCCAACCGTCATCGGTGTGGGAGTGAAATCCTGTACCTGTTCCAGTCGGAAACCCATGTCCTTGGTCTCACAGGCCAAATTCGCCATATCCTCAACCTTTGAGCCGGGATGGCTGGAAATAAAGTAAGGGATAAGCTGCTGCTTGGTGCCGTGCTTCTTGTTCAGCTTGTCGAACTTTTTCTTGAAGGCGTGAAAATATTTGAATGACGGCTTGCGCATCATTTTTAGTACGTCGTCGGAAGTATGTTCAGGTGCAACCTTTAATCTTCCTGATACGTGATGCTGAACCAGTTGATCGATATACTCATCTGCATGAATATCCTCTTCCTGCTTCTTGTCTTTCGGGATTAGCAGGTCGTAGCGAATTCCGCTGGCAACAAATGCCTTCTTGACCTTCGGATGATTTGCTGCCGCCTTGTAAATCTCGGTGAGCGGCTGGTGGTCGGTATCCAGATTGTGGCAGACGGTAGGATGAATACAGGATGGGCTGACGCAGCGATCGCAGATTTCCTGAACCTTACCCTTCATCTTATACATATTTGCCGACGGTCCACCAAGGTCGCTGATATAGCCTTTAAAATCCGGCATTTCAGTAATCTGATTCACTTCCTTCATGATGGATTCTTGGGAGCGACTGGCGATCATTTTACCCTGATGCGCCGATATGGTACAAAAGCTACAACCACCAAAACATCCACGGTGCATGTTCACCGAAAACTTGATCATGTCGTAAGCTGGAATCGTGCCGCGTTTTTGATATTTGGGGTGTGGCATACGCGTGTACGGTAAGTCGAAGGATGAGTCGATTTCCTTCTCAGTCATGGTTTGAAATGGTGGATTGATAACCAGTGTTCTATCGCCGACACCCTGAGTGAGTCGATACGCTTTTTGCTTATTCGATTCGCGTTCAACAATCTTGAAGTTTGCTGCAAAGGTCTTTTTGTCTTTTAAGCAGGCTTCGTGAGAGGACAGCTCTACGGTTTCCCAATTCTTATTTTTTGGAATGGATTGTTCACTCGACTGAAGAAAGGCGGTTTGCGGAATGGTGCGCAGTGAAGAAAAGGGTACGCCTTTTTGCAGCAGCTTAATAATTTCGCGTAGCGGTTGCTCGCCCATGCCGTAGACCAGCATATCAGCCTTGCTGTCTACCAGAATGGATGGCTTCAGCTTGTCGGACCAGTAATCGTAATGGGTAACGCGTCGCAGTGAACCTTCAATACCACCAATGAGAACCGGTACGTCCGGGAAGAGCTTTTTGAGGATGTTGGAATACACAACTCCGGCATAATCCGGGCGAAAACCCGATTCTCCGCCGGGGGTATAGGCATCAGTTGAGCGCTTGCGTTTACCGGCCGTGTAGTGGTTTACCATCGGATCCATACAGCCGGAGGAAATGCCGAAGAATAATCTTGGTTTGCCAAGTTTTTTGAAGTCCCGTAAATCATCCTGCCAGTTTGGCTGTGGTACAATCGCTACACGCAATCCCTGCGACTCAATAATGCGTGCCACCGCAGCATGACCAAATGCCGGGTGATCGACATAGGCATCACCGGAGATCAGAATGACATCGAGTTCATCCCACCCACGGGCTTCAACTTCTTTTTTAGTGGTTGGAAGCCACCGCTTTGGATCCATTACCAGCATTTATTCACCAATCTTACCCATTTCTACACCTTCAGAATAGGCAACCTGCACATTATTTTCGTTAAATGCTGTCTTTATTTTCCGATAGGTATTGAAGTTTGCTCGCCAGAAGTCATCCGGTTTTACATAGGGACGGATCGCCACAATGATGTTGTGGCTGTCGTACGACTCAATACCAACTTCCGGTTCCGGTTCACTTAGAATCTCCGGTACCTCTTTTAGAACGTCGCGAATAATCTTTTCGACCTTTGGGAAGCTTTCTGCATAGGGCATGGTGACGCTCATCTCCAGGCGAATACAGCCGTTGCGGGAGAAATTTGTAACCACGCCGTCAATGACCTGACCGTTTGGAATAATCAACGTTTTAAGTCCGGGAGTCACAATGATGGTATTGAAGATCTGAATTTCCTCAACTCGGCCAAACTTATCCTGAATTTCAATCCAGTCTTCCAGCTTATATGGCTTGAAGATGAGGATGATAACACCTGCAGCAAAATTACTGAGACTGCCCTGCAATGCCAGTCCGATTGCAAATGCGGCACCGGCAATGATGCCCACCAGTCCGGCAAGCTCGAACCCAACGATGCCTGCGGCAACCAATACCAGCATGGTTTTAAGCGCAATGCTCAGGAGCGATTTCAGAAAAGAAACGATCGCACCATCGAAGTTTACTTTCTCGAGTGCTTTTTCGGCAAGTTTTTCGATCTTCTTTACCAACCAAAAACCGATAAATAATACGATGATTGCGCCGAAAATCTTTGGTAAAAATAGAATGACGTTATCCATAAACTGCGTTGCGTATTCCTGCCAATTTCCCATTATGCGTATCCTGTTTCCATTTGTTTCCCATGGTTGCCATTAGTTACATTGGAGCAATTCTTTTGCAGCATAGAATATAGTGTTTAGAGAGGGCGGAAGGCAAGTCGAGAAGTGAGACGCCGGATGTAGCGCGGGTCATCACCTGGGTATTAAGAGATTAGGAGCAAACTTGAAACAATCTTTACATGCTATGGCATTGGTAGTACGCGATTACGACGAGGCCATTGAATATTTTACACAAAAGCTGCGATTTCAGCTGTTGGAAGACTCTGATCTGGGAGGCGGCAAACGCTGGGTGCGTGTGGCTCCTGCCGGAAGCGATGGCGCATCTCTGCTTCTCGCCAAAGCAACTAAACCTGAACAGGTAGATGCCATTGGCAATCAATCCGGTGGGCGCGTTTTTTTATTCCTGCACACCGATGATTTTTGGCGAGACTATAATTTCATGAAAGAGCAAGGTGTTGAATTCCGCGAAGAGCCGCGTGAGGAAGTATACGGTACGGTAGTCGTCTTTGAGGATCTGTACGGAAATGCCTGGGATATGATTGAGAGGAAATAATAGATCGCTTCGCTGGTAGACCGCACCTTCGGTGCTTGTAGTTCGCTTCGCTTGTAGATCGCTTCGCTTGTAGAACGCTTCGCTGGTAGACCGCACCTTCGGTGCTGGTAGTTCGCTTCGCTGGTAGACCGCACCTTCGGTGCTTGTAGATCGCTTCGCTTGTAGAACGCTTCGCTTGTAGAACGCTTCGCTGGTAGGTCGTCCCTTCGGGACTTGTAGATCGCTCACTGCGTTCGCTTGTGCCGAAAGGATTCGTTTCCTACAGCGCCTCAGGCGCGTCCTACCCTCTACCAGCGCAGGCCGAAGGCCGTAGCGATCTTTCATCTGTAATTCATCAATCATTAAATATTTCCCGTCTCATTTTACATTTTTGCTGCATCAAAGTAACAGTCGGCGTATATTATAAACTGAACCTAAGTAGGAGAACGGAAGCATGGAACGTAAACCGTTGCTTATCTCAAGCCTTTTAATTGCTCTGGTTATTATCGGAGCGTCCTTTTTTTATGGTGGGGAAGCGACTGCTGAAGACGCTAAACCGAAAGTATCTGAGGCATCAATGTTGGGATCGATGTCAACCGAAGGCGAATATGCCGGATCATCACTGGTATTGAAGAATCTTGCCGGAGAAGATGTAGCAGTAAAGGATTATGAAGGCAAAGTGGTCCTGATTAATATCTGGGCATGGTGGTGTCCGCCGTGTATTAAGGAAATCCCTGATCTCATTAAGCTACGCAATACCTACAAAGACCAGGATTTTGAAGTACTCGGCATCGCGATTAGCGATAAAGGACAATCGCAAAAAGTCGATCAAATGGTTGAAAACTTCAACATCGATTATCCGGTGCTGCGAGGCGATGCCAAGATTGATCAAATTATGCAGGATTTCGGACAGATCACCTCAATTCCCCGTAGCTTTGTTTTAAACGGCAAGGGAGAAGTTGTCGAAGATATTTCCGGAATGCGAAATTATGCTTTCTTTGAAGCAGCTATCAAAAAGCATATGAAACCAAAGAGCTAATTTCTTAAAAGGCGCGGTAAACACACCGCGCCTTTTTATTCTTCTATTTCTACTCCTTGCCAGCGGCTATGACCCTTCCTTTTATTTATCATCCTGATTATGTGACGCCTTTGCCTGAAGGGCATCGTTTTCCAATGCCTAAATTTGGTGAAGTTCAGCGAATTTTGCTGAGCGAGGGGATTGTAGGGCCAGAGCAATTCTACGTTCCTGAGATAGCGTCTCGCGATATGCTGCAGCTTGTTCATTCACCGCAATATGTTGATGCCTTCTGTGATGGAACGCTGGATCGACAGGCGGAACGCCGTATTGGGCTTCCCTGGAGTAATGGATTGGTAAAGCGCACCCGAACGGCGGTTGGAGGAACAGTTCTTACCGTAAAACTAGCCCTGGAACACGGCATTGCCTGCAACACGGCCGGTGGAACCCATCATGCCTTTCCCGAGTATGGTTCGGGGTTTTGTATCTTCAATGATATTGCTATTGCAGCGCAGTATGCCCGAAGTGCCGGGCTTGCCAAGCGTGTTCTGATAGTGGATTTAGATGTACATCAGGGAGATGCTACGGCTTTCATCTTTGCCGACGAGCCGGATGTGTTTACGTTTTCAATGCACTGTGGCGTTAACTTTCCGTTTCGCAAACAAAAAAGCGATTTAGATGTCGACCTGCCTGTCGGTATGAATGATGATGCGTATTTGGTCGCGCTGGAAAACCATCTGCCCGACCTACTTTCTACATTTAATCCCGATCTTGTTATTTACGATGCCGGTGTCGATCCACATAAGGATGATAGCCTTGGAAAATTGGCTCTTAGCAATGAAGGGCTCTATCGTCGCGATGCGATAGTTGTTGGGCGCTGTCTGGCGAATGGTTTTCCAATTGCTACTGTAATTGGCGGCGGTTATGACAAGGATATTGTTGCATTAGCTCACCGTCATACCATGGTGCATCGTGCAGCAACGGATCTGGTGCGCCGGCTTCATTCTTAAGCGTGGATGCGATGAAAAGGACAAACCTCCCGGAAAAAAATTGCTCGATTTGCAATCGTCCATTCAAGTGGCGCAGGAAATGGGAGTCGATTTGGGATGAAGTGAAGTACTGTAGCGAACGCTGTAGACGAAGGCGGAAGACTAAATAAGACTAAAATGGTCGTATTTTTTTACTGGCTTTTAATTATTTCTTTTCCTATCTTTTTTTCTACGAACTGAAGGTGAGTATATGACGCAAACCAAAGGACAGGTTGAAGCTGAAATAAGCGCTGCCTTTACGCGCTTCGAGAAGGATTATTTTGGTCGCGGCCCACGTGAAGTTCGAACATTTATTATTGAGGATATGATTCTCATTCGCCTGAAAGGTGTACTAACACCTGCTGAAGAAAAACTTGCGGCATCGGATGGTGCGGCCCTTATTAAAGAAATCCGCATGCGCCTGATTGAAACATCGCGCCCGATTATTGAGACAATTATACACGATATTACGAATGCTCAGGTTGTAACATTGCATACGGATATCAGCTCCAAAACGGGCGAAAGAGTGATTGTACTTGGTATGAATAAAGAGCTTTTTGCTTGATAAAGTAGAATTGATTTAGACTCATTGTTTAAGAAAGCCTGTCTATAGACAGAATAGACAAAGCGCATTCCGGAGCAGATTTCGCACAAACGAAATACAGCTACGGACACAAAATGTAAATACGGTAGATATTCGGAAGGCTCTTGCAGGAAGAGCAGACCAAATTGTAGACCGGTACTCAAAACATTCAGATGGATGTGAGTGCCGGTCTTTTTTTGTATGAATACAGGAAGGAGTACGCTATGGATTTGCAGAGTATTGTTAAGTCACTTGCCCACGTAAAACCCAACGGGCGCCCTTATGTCAGCCTTTATTTGAACCTTGAAACAGATGTGGTCTCCCGCAAGGAAAGTGAACGGTTTTTGATTGAACGATATCAGCGTTTGGTAAAAGGTGACTTACAAACGATTCCCTTTGGTCATGAAGCAAATGAAATATGGCATAAAATTGAAAATTATTTAGCGGAAGAAAGAAGCAGTGGAACACGTGGCGTGGCAATTTTTGCACGATATGAAGAAGAGGGAAAACTGAACTTTCTAACACATGAATTTCCACTTCCGTTTGATAATAAACTGGTAGTCGATAGTGTTCCACATATTTTTCCGCTGGTTTATTTGCTCGATGTGTCGTATCACTATCTTGTGTTGATTTCTGACTCGGAAAAAGCCAAGATTTTTGAGATTCGTTTTGGTCAAATTGAAGACATTGAATTGATTTCTGATGCCGAAAGCGAAAAGAGCTTTCGCGGAGAGTGGACGCAGCTTCATTATCAGAACTGGAAGAATGATAAGGTGAAGCGGTTTGTTAAGTCCAAAATAGATATAGTGGAAAAGTTGATGACCGAGCGTGATATTAAACATTTGATTATGGCCGGTGACGAGCGGATTGTTGCTGAGATAAAAGGGCAGTTACCACCAGCGCTTGTTGAGAAGGTTGTAGACTTCTCACGAATGCACATTCGATCTAACCCTGAACTGGTGCTTCACAAAACACTGGAAGAGTTTGCTCGATATGAACGTGCAGCCGAGACCGGAGTGGTCGATAGCTTACAGTATCAAGTTGCCCGTGATGGCCTAGGGGTTGTTGGAAGCGAAAAAACAATAGAAGCCCTGAATATGGGCAAAGTTGACACCCTGCTTGTGTCACTCGATTTTGATGCACCGGGCGGCTGGCGCTGCGAAGCATGTGGCCACTTAACAATGGCAATTCTTCGCCAGTCTTGCCTCGCTTGTAAAAGTGATGATGTATTTCATGTCGATCTGAAGGACGACATTGTAAGACGCGCAGCGCAGATTGGCGCGACAATTGAGACGGTAACTGATAATTCCTGGCTTGATAAACATGAAGGAATTGGCGCGCTTCTGCGATTCCGATAAAAACGGTTACGAACATGGGGATTTTATGAAGAAGAATATTAAACCGGAAAAAAGTGTCGTGGATGGACTCTTGCGACCGATCCAGTCTTTTATAAAGCTGGAGGCCTCCGGAGGGATTGTTCTGTTAATAGCTGCGATTGTTGCCTTGGTTTGGGCGAATTCTCCGCTAAAAGACATTTATTCTGCCATCTGGGAAATGCCGGTCGTGCTCGGCTTTGGCGGGTTGGTTATTGACAAACCACTACTTTTATGGATTAATGACGGTTTGATGGCGATCTTTTTCTTTGTCATCGGGCTGGAAATAAAGCGCGAAATACTTTTTGGTGAACTCTCCTCACCAAAGCAGGCTATTCTGCCAATTGCGGCTGCAATTGGCGGAATGGTACTGCCTGCACTTGTTTATCTTGCCGTAACTCACGGAACGCCGGCAGCTGCCGGTTGGGGTATTCCAATGGCAACAGACATTGCTTTTGCGCTTGGTGTACTGGCTCTTCTGGGAAGTCGCGTGCCGTTTGCGCTAAAAATATTCCTAACCGCTTTGGCAATCGTCGATGACCTGGGAGCTATTCTGGTTATTGCTTTGTTCTATACGGCTGAGGTGTACTGGAGCATGCTTATTCTTGGTGGTGTGTTGCTCGTCGTGCTGATGGTGCTCAATATTTCCGGGGTTCGCTCATTGGTACCTTATCTCGCAATTGGATTTGTTATCTGGATTGCCTTCCTGAAATCCGGTGTTCATGCGACTATTGCCGGAGTGTTGATAGCGATGACAATTCCTGCACGTCCGTTATTGAGCTTCTCAGAGTTTCAACTGAATATGACCGACCTGACCGATGCGCTGAGATCAAATGTGGGCGTTGATAATCAGGAAAAATTTATCCATGAGGTCGAAGAACAAGCTCATGATGTTGGAACACCATTGCACCGCCTGGAACATAGTTTACACGCCTGGGTTGCGTTTTTTATCATCCCGGTTTTTGCGCTTGCCAATGCAGGTGTAACAATAGAAGGTGATTTTATGGGTGCGGTTACGAGTCCGGTGAGTATTGGTATTATTCTGGGGCTGGTTGTTGGTAAGCAACTTGGAATTTTCTCGTGCTGCTGGCTGGCAGTTAAAAGCGGTCTGACGGAGCTCCCTGCTGGCGTTACCTGGCGCCATATTTATGGCGTTAGTGCATTAGCTGGAATTGGATTTACGATGTCATTATTTATTGCCATGCTGGGATTTGGAGAGTCGGAGCTGTTGACGTTCTCGAAAGTCGGAATTTTAATCGCATCGCTTCTTTCCGGTATTTTTGGCTGGATTATGTTAAGTGGAGGTAAGGCAAAATCATAAGTTGATTTTCTGCTGCTGAAGAAATTCAGTTGTAACTATAACCCACTAAAAGCTACCTTGCTCTCCCCGAACGTATCTAACCCAAACGTTCGGGGAGTTGTCTTTATAAGCCTTTCCAACTGCTCATTGACCATTCCGCACAACCGGATTCCGTTCAACGTCTTCCCATGTTACCATTCCGCCAATCATAATTTTTACCGGTCTGCCCAATTTACTGAGACGTAAAGCTGCTTTATCCGCACCATTACAACCCGGACCTGTACAGTATACGATAAACAGGGTGTCTTCCGGATATTCAGACATGCGTTCTTCGGTCATCGTTCCATGAGGAATATTCACTGCGCCAAGTGCATGACAGGTTTTGTATAGCTGCGGACTACGCACATCAACTAATACAAACTTTTCAACGCCATTCCGCATATCATAATTCACGTCCCAACAGTCTGCCTCGAAAGTGAGCTTTTTGCTGAAGTGGGCTACTGCTGCACTACTCTCTGCTGCTGGTACGACCGTTACCTGGGGTTTTGCTTTTACTTTCATGGTGGCTCCTTTGTGAAAAAAGTGAAAAGTGCAAAGTGAANNACTGCCGACTGCCGACTGCCGATTCAACATACACTATCGACTATATAAATGGAATTCAAACTTTCCGAACGCGGCGTTTTGCAAAACCGAATGGTATTCTTATGCAAAATCCATTATTATAAAGCGAACAGAGAAGGAGTTGACATGGAATTACTACATCTTCGTACGTTTGTGGTTGTCGCAGAAGAGGAAAATCTGACGCGGGCGGCCCAGCGCCTCTATCTAACACCACCCACGGTTAGCGGACATATCAAAGCGCTGGAAGATGAGCTAAACGTGACGTTATTTATCCGTAGTTCCACCGGAATGCAGCTTACTGAAAAAGGTGAACTGTTGAAGCAAAAGGCACTGGCAACGCTACAGGCTGCACAAAATATGGTGAATCATGCAACTGAGCTTCAGGAGCATCTTATTGGCAGCGTACAGCTTGGTTTAAATGCTCCTCCACTGTTGCTGCGTGTCCCGCAATTGATTACAACGCTCGAATCGGCTTGTCCCGGAATTAAACTTCAGCTGACATCTTCCTCGACAGGCAAGCTCTTAAAAGACCTACAGTCCGGTAAAATAGATCTCTCATATATTTTTGATGCTTCACCTTATCAGGATATTGAAACGATTCCCCTGGAAAATGTAGATTTGTCGATAGCGATTCCGGCATCCTGGGGCGAGCGAATAACCGGCGATAGCTGGGAAGAGTTGGCTGCGTTCCCATGGGTTTGCTCCGACGGCTATTGTCCATCCCAGAGCTTAATTGACGAGCGATTTAGTAAGTTGGGGCTTGAATATGACCGTGTTGTAATGTCTGATGATGAGCGTACCAAGCTCGATCTGGTTCGCGATGGCGTAGGTATCAGCTTGCTGGAGCATGCTGCATTAACCACAGATATCGCGCAGAAAAGAATTGTCATTTGGGAGCATCAAACCTTCTCCGCAAAGCTTCACTTTGCCTATTCTACCAGTCGAAAGAACGAGCCGTTGCTTAGAGCTCTGTTACCGATAGTAAAGAATCTTTGGCAAGTTTAATTCCTACCTCATAAAAATTATATTATTATTCAGCAACATTTCAGTTCTTAACCAATCTCTTATATGCGAGGTCGCTATGAATTCTGATGCTGTAAGTATTCGTTCAATTGTGCACGCACTTTATGACATCATCTCGGGGGATGCCGGTGAACCGCGAGACTGGGAGCGCGATAAAGCACTTTTTTATCCAGACGCACGGATGATGCGTACCGGAGTTGACGATGCCGGAAAACCATGGGCTTTGTCTATGTCGGTAGATGAGTATGTGAATAACGTTGAAGATTACTTTGCCTTAAATGGCTTTTACGAATACGAAACGAAGTGTCGTGTTGAACAATTTGGGAATATTGCCCATGCCTTTAGCTATTATGAAGCGAAGCATCACCCCGATGATGTCGAGCCGTTTAAACGTGGAATAAATTCTATCCAACTTTATCATGATGGCCAACGTTGGTGGGTTGTCAACATGCTTTGGGATAATGAGCGTGAGGGTAACCCACTGCCTGATTAAGGAGCTGTAAGATGCGCTTTTGGTCTTTCTTGTTTTTTGTGCTATTTTTCAACGGTTGTGGCGTTTTTAGTCATACTGCTTCCTTTGCCATTGTGCAGCCGCATCGCTGTAGCGATGAAGAGAGTCGTAAATACTTTCCGCAAGGCATTCACCCGGAAGAGTACAATCTTGCACATCAGGAATTTTCCATCACCGTTCGCGATACTCTTGAACTGAAGGGCTGGCATGTTCAGACATCGCTGAATTCTTCCAGAGGGACGATGATTATCGTTCACGGTATGGGAAGTTGTAAAGAACATCAGGTTGGCCTGGCAGAAGTTTTTGCCTTAAAAGGGTTTAACTCAATCCTTTTTGACCTGCCGGCACATGGTAAAAGCGGGGGAAAATACACCACTTACGGCTACTACGAGCGCCATGATATTGTTGAACTAATCGATTCGCTTGATGTACGATATAACCTACCGAAACCATTGGGTATTTTCGGAAATTCACTTGGCGGAGCCATTGCACTACAGGTGATGGCTGAAGACTCACGGATTAAGTGCGGAGTAATTGAAAGCACTTTTGCCACGCTGGATGAGGTTGTTTATGATTATCTGAACGATGCTTTTCCGATGGCTACACGCGGCATGATTTCTTCAGCACTTGAGAAAGCCGGAAAGCTGGCCAATTTTGAACCCGACTCGGTGCGCCCTGAAGAATCTGCTAAAGGTATAGGACAGCCGGTACTGATTATTCATGGAACAGAGGATGCTCATATTTCGGTTGCTTACGGACGACGGATTTACGATAATTTACTTTCCGAAGAGAAAGAGATGTATGAAATTGCCGGCGGCACGCATGACAACCTATGGCAGGTTGGAGGTGAACCGTATAAGCAAAAATTTCTCGGCTTTTTGATAGACAAGATGCGTTTGCAGGAAGCCGTTTCCCTACAGGAGTAGTTTGTGCGACCAATGAAAGATGGCCTGAATGAGGCTGCCATTGCGCGAATAGAACAGGCACTAGCCGCGGTTCTTCCCGATTTTAATCCAACACAATTTCGACACGAGGCGCTCGATAAATTGGACGATCTTGAGCTAAAAGAGCGCGTTACCCATCTCATAGGTGTCTTGTCAAATTATCTTCCGGAAGAGTATCCGGCGGCAGCGGATGCGCTTATTGCACTGAAGCCGCACTGGGAGTCCGGTGATCCCGATGACAATCTGCGCGGATTTGCTGCCTGGCCACTCCTCGACTACAGCGCAACCTATGGTCTTCAGCATCCTCAAAAAGCACTTCATTTATTTGAAGAGCTTACCTCGCTATTCTCAGCAGAGTTTGCGATTCGCCCCTTTTATATAGAACACTTTGAAGCAACCTACGCCCGGGCAATGGACTGGTGTAAACATGATGATCATCATGTGCGTCGTTTGGCATCGGAGGGGATTCGTCCACTTTTGCCTTGGGGGTTGCGTCTGCAAAAGCTGGTTGCTGACCCTGCTCCAATTTTACCGCTACTCGAATTGCTCAAGGATGACAAAACCGATTATGTGCGTCGTTCCGTTGCCAATACGCTAAACGACATCGCAAAGAATCAACCTGAAACAGTGGTCGAGGTGTGTAAGCGCTGGCAGCAGGGGGCATCGCCTGAACGCGAATGGGTGATTCGTCATGCAACGCGAACGCTGGTGAAAGCGGGTCATCCTGCAGTGTTTGGTTTATTGGGATTTACGGATAATCCGAAAGTAGAGCTGGCCAAATTAGCGCTGAATAAGACGGCTGTACAGCTTGGAGACGAGCTCACGGCAGATTTTGTGCTTTCTTCAACCGCGGCCAAACCGCAAAAAGTGGTTGTCGATTATGCGATTCATTATATGAAGGCAAGTGGCAAAACGAGTCCGAAAGTGTTTAAGTTCACGACCGCCAACTTAAAAGCGAACGAGCAGGTTCGGTTCTCGAAAACACATGTCTTTCGTGATGTAACAACTCGTAAACACTATTCGGGAATTCATAAATACGAAGTTTTAATTAATGGCAAACCTGTCGGACTTGCTGAATTTATGCTTCAGGGTTAAATTCGCTTTTTGCCCCCTGCTTCTGATACGAATTGCATCATCAGCTTCAATCCACTATATTTTTTAATTCACGCCTCTGAACTACTACACAAACCTGAATACGCTTATGGTTGGTAAAACAATTGCGCATTATCGAATCATTGAGTTAATCGGCTCCGGTGGAATGGGAGACGTGTATCGTGCCGAAGATACGCGGCTGAAACGGGACGTCGCGCTTAAATTTCTTTCCCCACATCTTGTAAGAGATAATGCCGCCGCAGAGCGCTTTTTGCGCGAAGCGAGTGCTGCCGGCCAGTTTGATCATGCGAATATATGTACGATTTATGATGTGAATCGGTCTGATGGTTACGTCTATATTGCAATGGCTCTGCAAAAAGGACAAACGTTAAAGCAGCTCATTTCCGAGGGTGACATTCCGATTAAAAAGGTGCTTAAGTGGAGCATGAGCCTGTTATCCGGTTTACAGGCTGCGCACAGTCGTGGCATTGTTCATCGCGATATTAAACCTGCCAATATAATGATCGATGAGCAAGACGCATTAACTATCCTCGATTTCGGTCTTGCAAAGATTCGTAGTAGTGAGCTCACTCAAACCGGTACCTCGATGGGAACGGTTGCTTACATGTCTCCGGAGCAGAGTTCAGGGCAGCCCGTTGACTTGCGTACGGATATTTGGTCGGTGGGAATTATTCTGCATGAAATGCTCACCGGCTCACGCCCCTTCAACGGTTCCTACGATCAGGCTGTTATTTATTCCATCTTGAACGAAAATCCACCAGCTGTTCGCAGCCTGAATCCGGTGGTCTCGGCAACAGTTGAGGAGGTTGTTTCCAGGGCTCTGGAAAAACACCCTGAGAAACGGTTTAATAGTGCTGCCGAGTTCTCTCAGGCCCTCGCTTCAGAAATGCCTGTTGAGATGGCAGAAGGACATAAGCGAATAAACTATTCCCGACCCGCTCCGGAATTTCATGGATCGAAGCTCGTCTTGCCGATTCTGCTGCTGATCGCTATCCTTTCGATGACAACCTTCTGGTTCCTTGGGCAAAATAATGATTCGATAACGGAGGCGGAAAGCCAAGCCTATACTTCTATCGCGGTTCTTCCCTTTCTGGATTTAAGTCCGCAGAAGGATCAGGAGTTTCTTTGTGATGGAATTACCGAGGAGTTATCAACGCGCTTCTCGCGACTGAATAATATGCAGGTAATTGCGAGAAGTTCTGCAATGGCCTATAAAGATAATAAATCCGGCCCACGGCAAATTGCCGATGAGCTTGGGGTACAAACCCTATTAACAGGTAGTGTCCGAAAGCATAAGAATAAGATTCGTATCAGTGCTCAATTGGTAGATGGCAAAAGTGGGCTGAATGTTTGGGCCGATAGTTTTGATGGGCAGTACGATCAGATATTTACATTGCAGGATGACATCTCGTTAAAAATTGCAACAGCCCTCAAGGGACATTTATCTTCCGGAGACAAAGGAACGATCCAGTTACAGCGTCACCCGAATACGCGAGTGTATGAACTGGTTTTGCGCGGACGTTTTCGGTTCTCGGAAACTTACTTTAGAAGTGGTAAGGCGGAAGTGTTTGACTATTGCATGGAGCCTGTGTTTGATGCACTGGAGCTCGACTCGACCTATGCCTTCGCGTATGAAACATTGGCTAATGCCTATCATATGCGCTGGGTACGTAATCACTGGATAGATGATGAAGCAATTGGTCTTAGCGTAAGGTATGCCCAAAGAGCTTTTGAGCTACAGCCGAACTCTGCAGAAGCGTTGGCCACGTTGGGTATGTGTCAGATTACCCAAGGCAATATCGATAGTGGGTATCAAAATCTTAAAAAGGCGTTTTCTTTTGATCAAAATAATATAACCGCCTGGCATGCCTCCGCTTTTGTTTATCGCTTTACGGGCGAGATCGAAAAGAGTGCAGCCTGCTTCCAGAGAGTTACGGAGTTGGACCCACTTACTGCTGTTCGTTATACCCTGCTTTCAGAAGGGCTGCTGCTCATGAATGATCTGCAGAAAATTGCGGTGAAACTACAACACCTTAAAGGCATGCCCAGAGTTCCGTCCCCGGTAACGGATCTGGCTGAGCAGATAGCTGCAGAAGTCATGTTGATGAAGGGAGAAATCGATTCTGCAGCCGTCATAATTGATGGACTCGAAAAGAATAAGCCTTCAGGATGGTACTTCACAAAAGCACTACTTTTAGCGTCTGATGGAAATTTGGAAGAGGCGTTAACTTACGATCGATCTCCTGCGATTTACCTAGCCGCAGGAGAAGTGGATAAAGCTATCACCAGGTTTCGTAATGCGGAGGCAGATAGATTGCGGCCTTCCCGTTATCATCTGCTGCATAAGTATCATTGGTATCAGCCGTTTCGCCGGCATCCCGAGGGAAAAAAGATAATTGCAGAAGAACATCGAAAAGCTCTTGAGTTGCAGACCAAATATTCAGATGTTGCGCCATTATAATTCAAAATATGAGGGGACTTAATGCCATCATCATTTCGCACCCCTGAAGAATTAACCTATGACCAATTGCGCTGTTTCCTCGTTGCTGCCTGGACATATATGCGGCGTGAGAATCCTATGTTTGCCGATATTCCGGCTGAGGCCGATCCGGTGATGGAGCTTGCCCGCATGGAAAAAACCGTTAGCGAATCTCGCTTACGTCAGGCTGTTAAACAAGCAGTACAGGATTTGATAGCCGTTTTTAAGCAAATGCCCGCTGAACATATTTCGCGTCTTGAACAGCACCTTGATAAGGAAGAAGCACCGTCACTTGCGCGAATGCTCAGCAACACGCGATCGCGTATCGATCAACTCATTGAGCGAGCTGAAATACGCTCGGTTCGCGAATATTATCTGCTTCAGGACTATCTCTCCAGTGATGAAGCCAATGATCTGCCTGATAGCGATCGACAACATGTTGAAAACCTTTTGACTGCCTATAAAAACCGTCCATTGGATTAAGTGTATTAATTAAGACTGGAGCAGTTTTCAAAACTGCTCCAGTCTAATTCGAAACCGCCAACAAATGACGTTGCTTTTTTCTGGTTTTAACCAGACAACTGGAGCATTGTCAGAATGGAGCAGTTTGGGAGCTCGATGGCTCTCAATCTTTATTAAAAAAATTGCCGTAAATTTTGGTAACTATTTTTTTATATAACCTGGAGCAGTTTTCCAACCTGCTCCAGGTTTATTCACAGGTTGGTTGCAACTGTTCTAATTCGCTTTATAAGCTGAGGTACCCTTTAAACTATGCGCAAGCTCATTCGCCGTCTTTTTATCATTTCCATCCTTCTCTTTGCAGTATATATTTTATCAGGACTTCCCGATAGCGCGCAGCTTCCAAAGGCAGCAAAAGATACCCTGCGAATTGCTACATTGAATATCAATTATCGGAATCAGAGCGATGATGAAATAGAGGCATTCATTCGCCAAAATGAGCTGGACGTCATCCTGATTGTCGAGTATACAAAATGGACTACCTTTCCGGACCTTCTGAAGGACAAGTATACTATCGCCTGTGCTTACCCTGCAAATACTCATGGGTTAGCGTTGCTGTATCGCAAAGACTTGGATGTTTCTGCCTCCATCGAGCCGATACCGGTTAAGGTGGTTTGTAATATGCCATTCGTTGCTGCAACGATTGGTTGGAACGGAAAGAAATTTTCGCTGCTGGGCCCACACGCGCCTCCGCCGGTTCCACGCTGTGGTTTTACTACCGATAAGGTTTTGAAAGCGTATTCTGATCTTATCCAGGATGGGAAGCTTAAGCGTCCGGTGGGGAAAGCTGAGAATGAAAAACCACTGATCCTGTTGGGAGATCTAAATGCTTTTCCTGTTCAGTCGGGAATTTCTGCACTTAAGGATGCCGGAATGGCAGACGCCTGGACGGGGAATCGTTGGGGTACGGGCTTGAGCTGGGCGCCGATTAAAGGACTATTTGCGCTTGCCCGAATCGACTATATAATGCATGGATCAGCAATTGAGGTGGAAACAATATACAATACAAATCTTCCTGGCTCGGATCACAATGCTATTATTGCAGATATTCGCTTAAGGTAAATACGAGCTGGTTCGCTTAGAATATGTTTGTCACATTAACGTCGACTGCTCCAGCGATGCCCATACTGTCTTTTACGTAATCCGGCGTGCGCATTCCGTTCAACACAACGTCTATGCCTTGCATTGATCGACAAACGGAAAGCGCCTTTTGCGACATCGTCAGGTTTGCGAACTTAGGATTCGCTTTATCAAAGCCAGCCCTAAGTTTTGTTGTGCGTTCGTTTAATGCGCTATTAGAAAGACGAACGAGCTGATTGTTCTCAATTGCATTCAAGGGACGATTGGCGAGAACCGCAAGATCCAGCGATTGTGCCAGCTCAAGAACCGTTTGCTGCTTCTCGCTGCTTCTATAGGTTGCAGCACCTTTTTCTATCCAGTTAAACGGCACTTGAATCACCGCAAAATGTCCTTCTTCAGGTGTTAACCCCTTTTGCAGGCAGACATCCTGATATGCTCGCCATACCAGATCGAGATTAACAGCGTTAACAGAACCTGCCGACAGAGAAAAGCCATTTGATGAAATACCGTACCAGCGGATAAGTCCCTCGCTAACCATGTCTTCCATCTGCACAAATGCTTTACGAATACGATCATAAAACTGTTTAGAAGCAGTTTGTGAATCTATTCCCTGCTGCATAGCATGGCTCAAAAAATATTCCGGGTTGTGTAGCAGATAGACGTCGAGCGTATCCAGATGCATGCGGGCAAGAGTACGCGTAATCTGATCTTCCAGAAACTCAGGATGAATGCAATGCCAGAGTCCATTTTGATATTTAACGACTTCTGGAAACGGCTCCTCTTTCCCCTCTCTTGCTAAGGCAATCTCCATATTTTCACCCTGAATATAACCAGCCTTGCTAACAATAATCAGCTCTTCGCGTGCACGCTCTCCCCACACCACTTCTTCATTTAACAGGTCTCCGATTAGCACTTCGGCATTGCCATCAGTATAATTTGCGGACGTATCGAACAGATTGCAGCCACTTTGAAGCGCTAAACGAATGGCGTCTTTGTGTTGCTGGATGTCTGAATGGCAGCGGTAGGTACCAAATCCTAACCGCGATGCGAGCAGATCGGTGCGTCCTAATCTCGTAAAGCCGTGCTGTTGAACAGAACTCGTCTGACGCTGAGCAAATTCGGCTGTTGCTGAGGGAGAAGCATATTCTGGTATAGACATTATTTATCCTATTTCTATCGGTGTATAGCGGCGGATAAAATGCATCAATTTAGCGGAAAATGCAAGGGGGGATAGAAAGTATGACGGATAGATTAACTACCATTTACCGGCGGATCATCTTTCATCATTTCATCTGCAAACTTTTGCAGCTTTTTAGCGGTGTCGTATCCGCCTTCTTTTAGTGTGGCAAAAATACTGTAGACACGATGGCGTAGCTTGCGAATGTCTTTCTCATAAAAGTCGTACAGCACGTTCAGCTTGTCGATTGTCTGATATGCATCGAGGTTTACGTTGGAATAGTTTTGCTGAATCGTTGTGCGGTTCGAGTGAAACATAATATCGATAATAGGAGCGAGGCCTTTTTTCTTCAGGCTTTCATAAAAATTGTAGAGCGCGGCTTCTTTAACAAACACCTCATTGAATGCTTTGATATATAAATCATAGCTTACCAGAGAATCAATGGCATTGATGATGAGCATTGGAATGCTTTTAAACGGATTGAAGTGATCTGGGGCGACTAACAATCTGCTTTTTATGTTCTTCAGCTGCTCGCTGATAACAGAGTTCTTTAAAAAACGACCAAAGGCATACTTTATCAATAGCTGATAGATAATGCCAACAAATACGGCATGAAGCATTTCATTGCCTTTAAACTCTGGCAACTCGAGTCCGAAAAGCTTCAGCGGTTTTACGTCTCCGATATACAAGACCCAGATCTTAAATACCAGAGCTGCAAGCAACATATTTAGTATTAAATGGGTGAATATATAGGCGTACGCTTTTCCATTTGCCTTCTTAAAAAAGAGAGCAATAGATTCATTTTTAATGCCATCAAAGAAGATAATAATGTTCGATAGCAGCGATATCGCGCTTACAATGAGGTAGTATTGTTGCAATTCTGCCAATTCCGTTAGGGTAATGTTTCGTATGAATATACAAAATAGTCATTCATATGAAGTGAATCGGCGCAATTTTGATGAATTTACTGAAAAAACAGGGGAGATTGGAATAATACGCTCTGCCATAGCGACAGAGCATAGATCTATACTTTGCTTAGAACGCCGTTCTTTGTCGATTGCTTCTTACAGGTTACTTTTCCTTTTTCCGTGAGGGTAAATCCCTCAATCTCCGGGTTCAACAACTTTCGGGAATATGATATCTGAACCGGTTGAACGTAAGATGTCCGCGATAACACATCTAATACGCCAAGAATTTGACTTGTCCGCGCATTGAATTGTGTAATGATACTGGATGTTGGTAAAAAATCAAACCGATTCAGTAAATTCAGAATCTGTAGTGCCAAATCATCTTCATCCTGAACCTGATGAAGGTGTAGGTTGCGCTTCTTGATGTCTTGATTCATGCTTTTCTTTACGGCTCGTAGAATTTCCGTCATCGTGTCCCCTTCGTGCTGTCTTCGTCCTGATAGAACCTATCCTGTATAAAATATACGAATTTACAGCTACTTTTGTCAAGTAGCAGCAATTTTATACTGCTTTAACTAAAGCTATAATCGGTGGATTTACTGTGATGTATTACGGATTATCGAATCCGTTGTCGCGAAGAAACGTATCAGGTCTGTTGTAAAATGTTCACACCTGTGATGCTGCCACACGGAAGAAAGACCTATTATGTCTTTGTTGATTTTTAGTTTGTGTTGTTTTTATTGAGTTTATACCGTCTTCTCTTGTTTGGCATGATATCTGAATTACTATTTGGCAATTGGGCAAGAGTAAAACAAAACTATATAGACGGAAGGAAACATCATGAAACGCATCTCTCAAAAAATGGTCATGCTGGTATTGATTTTCGCAATGGCATTATTTAACGGTTGTGAGGATTCTCCGGTTGACAGTATGGAGCCAACACCGGATCCTACATTTAAATTGAGCGCCGGGGCCGAAAGTGGCGCCAAGGCAAGCTTTCAAATGGTTCGCACCATGCAAACGCAAAATCAGCTTCTGGGAGCAGTAGAAGGAAATCCAATGGAGATTGATGATGTGCCGGAAGCAATGGTGACTATCATGGATATTCGTCATGAGGCCGAGAAGGTGCAACGTGTGTATGAATATGCACGTCAGTCGGGCAATTTCTCAAAGCTAAGCGGTGATTCTCTCATCTGGTCTGAAGTGTGGGACGATCCGGTTTCCGGAACCGCCGGAAAACGCGAGTTCTATTATGATTCTGAAACCGAAATTGCTCGAGTGCTGGAAGTGATCACGCAGTTTCCGTCTACGCTTGATCTGGAATACGATTCCACTACAATTCGTGCGTTCGTTGGTCCTGATTTGTCAGACGACTCGGATGATCGCGTTCTGAGTGTGTATGACTTAACGCTTTTCACCGCCGGTTTTTATATCGAGCGTGTGGAAGGAAATGTTAATGTAACCGGGTGGACCAGTGAAAACGAGATTGCAGCAGCAACGCTTGTGAATAGTGTCACCTATGGCCCGCAGAGTGATATTCAGAAATTATCGGTGGATGCCACCTGGAACGAAAACGAGACCGGCAGCTTAAGTGAGCGCGTCGATTATCGTGATGGTACATTTCTGAGTCGCTCCGTTACATTTGCCGAAAATTACGAAGGTAGCTTTAGTGAAACATGGCGAGATGGAACGACAGCTAACGGCACGTTCGACTTGCTTGAAGACGATAACCATGCTTCCATTACGCGTAACATTGATTTTGCAACGAATCCGTATGTCACTCGTCTTGAACAGGCAGTAGACTACACGCTGGTTCCGGAAGATTCATCCAGCAATGCAAACTTTGTTGAGCGCATTTTCTTCCCGAATGGTGAACTCGATACAACTAGTGTAGATGTAACGCGTCGCCCGATGGGAGATCATGTTAATGAAGAATATGATATTCGCACGAGTAATGATGGTCTTACCCATCTTTGGGTAGACTATTATGAGACCTATACAAAAGTTCGCGGAGAGCATGATGCACCTGACGGCCACTTTGGCACCATCGATGCCATTGAATACAGTGACGGCAGTGGAGAATCTACGCTTAAAGTTTGGGTCTCTCGCGATTCTTACAATAACGGCGACGATCCGCTGGTCGTAATCACTATTCGTTATCAGGGTGACGGAACCGGTAACGGAACGATTGCCGAGGGAGAAGACGTCTACGATATCTCCATGGATTCAAATGGCGAAATTGAAGTAGACAACCGGGCTGGTGAGTCAGTAACCATTAGCGGCTATTGATAATTCTTGCCCACATATAGCCGATACGGTCGCCGCGGACAGTGTTCGCGGCGCCGTGTTTGTCTAAAATCAGTAGAAAATATCTGTGATCTGGTATTTGGTAAAATAAAGAGTTTCGTGTAGATTAGAGCATATCGTACACCAGGGGATTAAATTAAATTGCCGTACTTAAGATTGACATTTTTTATCAGAAGCCTTTTGTTAGGGATGATGATTCTGATGCCCGCGTTCGCTCAGGGAGACCGCTCCTTAACGGTGGAAGAGATTGTAATAGAGGGCAATAGCAAGACCAAGGCGTCTGTTATTGAAAACTATTTAGATCTCTCGCCAGGGCAGACGATCACCAAAGAGCAGCTACGTCAGACCCAGCTTCGTTTGGAACAAACCAATTTCTTTAAAGATGTCGAGTTGTTCTTGAGTCCCGGGACGGCCCGTGGCAGCGCAAAGCTTACACTAAAGGTTCAGGAGCGCTGGGGACCATATTTCAGCTTTCGCAGCGGATACAATGAACTCGATGGCTGGTATGTGAGTCCGGTTGGTCTGTATTTTGACAATCTCTTTGGACGTGGAAATATTATCGGAACAGAGTTGCTGATCGGCGACCGAATCGCCGGTCTGGACATCAACTACGTTCGGCCATTTTTCTTCGGATCGGAATACGACTTTACTGCTCAGATTTTTGCTTACGGCAGAGAATTCCTGCACTTCATTGATGGTGAGCGCTTCAAACACTCGGTCCCCACCGGCGGTTTGAAACTAAACCTAAGCGGTAATAGCGGGATTGCGCGGTTCTTTTCTGTCTCTTATATCGCTCAAAATGTTGATGCAGATAGCTTGTTTCGAGTAAAAGAAGGCGAAACTGAAGCGCGCCCGGTCACCGGAGCCTTGCTGGACGTTGCCGGTCTGAATGAAATTCGCCGATTTGTGCTTACTGCAAAAATTGATACCCGTGACAAGCGAATCCACCCTTCCAATGGCTGGTGGGGAAGTATTTCCTACGATCAATCTGCCAAGCAGCTTAACAGCTTTGCCGATTTTTATCGTTTTATAATCGATGTTCGTCGCTATCAGCCGCTTTACAAAAAGATGATTGCCGCGGCTCGCGTGCAGTATGGTAACGTGAGCGATGTCGCGCCGTTCTACGAAAAGTTTTATTTGGGCGGACCGAATTCACTGCGTGGTTATCGCGATCGCAGTCTGACACCCGAGGGCTATGCCTCAAATATGGCGCTGGCCAGCGGCGAAATTCGTTTCCCCCTATCCGGTCGGTTAAAAGACCCGGATCGTTTTACCGGTGTGCTCTTTTATGATGCCGGCTATGTTTGGAATGAACCGCAAACATTTAAAGTCTCGCGGCTAAAGGCCGGTATTGGAGCGGGAGTTCGCATGGAGTTACCGATTATCGGACTCGTTCGAGTCGACCTCGCTTACCCGGTTCCGGATTATAGTGATTATCAAATTCATGTTTCCTTAGGCCATACGTTTTAGTTGAATCGCAGAAACTGCTATCAGACAGAAAGCTTTGCTTGAAGAATCGATACCGACATATCCTGTACGTTATGCTGCTGTTTGGGTGGACGCACTTGTTCGCGCAACAGGACTTAACGATGGAAAATATTCAGCCGTTTCGCGATGGTGATACGCTGAAATGCAGTTTTGCCAGCCCCGATTTGTTCGAAGGGCGTGTTGGCAAAGCACTGCTTTCGGGGTTGCCGGTATTAGTGGAGTTGCATTCTCAGGTATTGCAGAAGGAAACCAAGCCTGCGCGTGTCGAAAGCTATCGCTTGTCTTATGACATTTGGGAAGATGAGTTTTTGCTCGAATCGCGTAAAACATCGCGTACATTTTCTTCGTTAAGCGAGCTACGCAATTCGTGGAACCCGCGCCCGGATTTGAAATTGACGCGTGTCGAAAATCTGGATAAAGGGCAATTGGCCATTAAGCTGCGAATGCGTGTCGTATTGTTGAGTCGTTCACAAAGTGAACGGCTACGCGAATGGATTCTGAATCCTTCTGAAGTAGAAGACAATGCGCCATCGTATCAACGCGATACCGGGTTTACGTTGAATCTAAATCGACTGGTCTCTTTTTTCCTCAATAAAGATGATATCTCCGAAACGTTCGAAGTTACCTCCCAATCTCAGCAGTTTCAGATTACGGAACTCAAAAAAGAAGAGTAGCCTGCACGTACTCCTAAGCCTATGAAAACCATTCGCAGTAAGATTATTCTGATCACTCTTGCGATCGCGCTGTTACCGCTGATTCCGATCGGCTGGCTAGCGAATACCCTGATGCAGCAAAGCTATGAGATAGGCGTTAATCCACAAGTTGAAGAAGCTCTCAGGCAGGGCGTCGACTATTCCAAGCAGCTTTATCAAGTGAAAAAAAAAGCGCTGTCAGACTATCTGAATGATCTCTCTGATGCAGAGCTCAAAAATATCCTTGCCCAGCCGCAGCCTGAAAAAATCGATGTCTTATTCAAAACAAACGACAACTTTTGGAAACTTCGATCACTGCAAATTTTTTCGCCGGATGGAGAGCTACTTTGGCCAACTGGCATTGCAGCAGATAGTAGTTGGTTTCCTGGTAAGGCTCGACTGAGTGAAACAACGGATGCGACAGAAGGCCGAATGATTTTTGCCAATCGAAAAGCAAATCGCTTTTTTGCGGTGGAAAGACGCGAAGTATCAAGCTATTCTGAACCGCTGTTTCTTTGTCTTACCGCTCAGCTCGATCCTGAATATCTCGCTTCAACAGAACAGGCCCTGAAAGTTTATCAGCTTTATCAAACACTGGATATTACTTCTCTTTCGGTTCCGCAACAGCTTCTGTTCATCTTTTTGCTCTTAACGCTTTTTGTTGCGCTGTTGGCAATTGCGGTAGCAATTTGGCTGTCGCGTCGAATTACCCGTCCGCTTGGAGAGCTCGTGCGCGGTACCAGAGAGATCGGGAGCGGTAATCTGGATTATCGTCTTCGGCGGCAAAGCAAAGACGAGATAGGCGACCTGGTAGTTCATTTCAACAGCATGGCGGAAGAGCTAAAAACTTCGCAGGAACGCACCATCTATTTGGAGCGAATGGCAGCCTGGCAGGAAATTGCTCGTCGCATGGCGCATGAGATCAAAAATCCGCTGACGCCGATTCAATTAACCATGCAGGAGATGGTCGATCAATATCCCGGGAAAGATTTGGAATACAGCAGTCTGTTGAAAGAATGTCGCGAAATTATTAATGAAGAAATAGAGAGTTTGCGTAGACTCGTTAACGAATTTTCCAGCTTTGGGCGATTACCGGAACTGGTAAAAGAACCGACTGATGTGAACGCGCTGGTTAGCGAGATTACGGCAATGTATTCGCACCTGAGTTTAGATTTGCAGCTTCAGCAAGACTTACCAGCTATTGCATTGGATAGCGACCGGATGCGTCGTGTGATTATTAATCTAATCGAAAATGCAGCGCAGGCGATACCGAATGACGGCAAGATCACAATTATTACCGATAAAAATCAGCATTTTATACGTGTTGATGTAAAAGATAATGGGACGGGAATTCCGGCAGACGTTGTTTCAGAGGTGTTTACACCTTATTTTTCAACCAAAAGCAGTGGAATGGGATTGGGACTGGCAATTACCCGAAAGATCATTGAGGAACATAGCGGTAGTATAACCGTAAATTCAGTAGTTGGGGAAGGAACGGTTTTCACTATTTTGCTCCCATTGAAAGAAACAGAAGAATAGATTCCACACGACGCGGTGGATATTTTGTATAACGGAGGTTCGTTTAGTTGGCTATATCGTCACGAAAAAAGTTTGCAATTTCATTAATCGGCGCCGCCGCAGGCAGCGTCGTTTTTAGTCGTTTGTTCGAAACGCAGTGGTTGGAGGTAAACCAGGAGCAGATTAGCCTGGGACTGGAAAAGCCGCTTCGCCTTTTGCATCTGTCCGATTTACACGCATCGGAACTAGTGCCCTATGATTATCTGGAAGAGGCAATTGAACTTGGGCTTGGCTATCACCCGGATATTATTTGTATCACCGGTGATTTTATTACCAATCGCATTCCGGCTAAGAAAACATATAAGCGTTTGCTGCAAAAACTGTCTGCCGCCGCTCCGAGCTATGGTTCATTTGGAAATCACGATGGCGGTAGTTGGATTATCCGCAAAGGTGGCTATAAAACATTGGATCCTGTAAGCGACTTGCTTGGTGAGAGTGACATTGTTCCGCTGCGAAATGAAAGTATGTATGTAACGATTAAGCAGCAGAAACTGCGGTTGGTTGGTTTGGGTGACTTGTGGGCCGCGGATTTATTGCCGGAAACGGATTTGTTTAATACGCCCGAAGAAGCAACGCCTACCATTGTGTTGTCACATAATCCGGATACCAAAGATCACCTGAAAAAATATCCCTGGCAATTATTGCTGGCCGGGCATACGCATGGTGGTCAATTTCGCTTACCGGGAATTGGTGCGCCGATTGCCCCGGTGCGAGATATGCGCTATGTGGAAGGACTTCATGAATGGGATAACCGCTGGCTGCACGTTAGCCGTGGAATTGGCAATGTCTATGGATTTCGCATAAACTGCAGGCCACAGGTCAGCATTCTGGATTTGGTATAGCTTATGCCTTTTTCTGTTCATATTGTCGATGACGAAAAAAATATTCGACGGTCGCTCGAACTCATCTTACGCCCCAAGAGATATCGTGTGAAAACCTTCGAGAGCGGTACCAGCTTTCTCGAAAATCTTCCTAATGAGCAACCCGACGCCGTACTGCTCGATGTCAATCTGGGAGATATGGATGGCATTGACGTTTTGCGCAAGTTGAAGGAGCTTTCCCCTCATACTGAAGTAGTAATGATTTCCGGCCACGCTACGTTATCGACAGCTGTTGAAGCGACGCATGCCGGTGCCTACGATTTTCTGGAAAAACCACTTCAAAAAGAAAAAATTCTCATTACGCTTCGCCATATCAAAGACCGTCATTCATTGCAAACAAAAGTTCATTCGCTTCAAACATCGGTTGATGATGGCTATCAGATTATTGGTGAGTCGGCTGGTATCAGGCAAATCCAAACCTATATCGAAAAGGTGGCACCTACAGACAGTAAGGTGCTGATAACCGGTGAGAGCGGTGTCGGCAAGGAGCTGGTTGCATACGCGGTTCATAAGCTTAGCAATTGTGCCGACGGACCTTTTGTAAAGATGAACTGTGCGGCTATTCCGGAAGACCTGATCGAGAGCGAATTGTTTGGCAATGAGAAAGGCGCATTTACCGGCGCAACCGAACGACGCGAAGGAAAGTTTCAGCAGGCCGATGGAGGCTCGCTCTTTCTTGACGAAGTTGGTGATATGAGCCTGCGCGTGCAGACGAAAGTGCTGCGTGTTCTGCAGGATGGCGAATTTCAACGGGTTGGCGGTAAAGATACCTTAAAGGCCGAAGTTCGGGTTATTGCCGCTACCAATCGCGATCTTGAAGAGATGGTAAAGGAAGGCACGTTTCGCGAGGATCTTTATTTTCGTTTGAATGTGCTACCAATTGAAGTCCCCCCACTTCGTGAGCGCGCTGATGATGTGCCCCTTTTGATTGCGCACTTTGTGCAACGCTACTGTCGTAAAAACAATCGGCGTGAGATGCGGGTCGAAGCTGCACTGGAAAAAGCCCTTCAGGCCTATCAGTGGCCGGGCAATATTCGTGAGCTGCAAAACTTGGTAGAGCGCCTGATTATTCTCGCCGATGGAGAAGAAATTAAAAAGGCGGATCTACCTGCCTCATATTTAAGTAATATAAATCCTACGGTTTCCTTTTCACCCGGCAGCCGCACATTGGCGGAGGTTCGGGAGGAAGCAGAGCGGACATATATTCTGGCATGCTTGGAAAGTTCTGATGGTAATGTGAGTCAGGCAGCCCGCATGCTGGGCATGGAACGGACGAATCTGCATAAAAAAATGAAATCTTTGGGTATTCGTTAAAAGTCGTATTAAATTTTTATCTGGACTTTGCGTGTTCAAAAAGGTCGGTACTCTTGCCGATACTAGGGTGTGAGCGGAGTATTAATCGCTTCTTTATTCCGGAACGTAATCAATCGTACGGAATGAAAGACGGTTGTGAAATAATTTACGAAGTTCCAACCTTAGAAAGGTACGTTATGAGACCCCTTTTATTCCCCGTTTTGATTTTCTGTTTAGTTTTAGGAATGTTCTCAACAATTGGTTTTTCTCAAGGCAGTGCAAATGTAACGCTGCTAAAACAACTTGATGCGTATCAGGGCTACAATGATTGCTGGGGATATACGGCTCCCGATGGTCGTGAGTATGCTCTGCTCGGCGTTCGCAATGGAACCAGCATTGTCGATATAACCGATGGTCCTAATTCTGTAGAAGTGGCATTTATCCCGTCAGCAACTTCGACCTGGAAAGACATCAAGACCTACCAGAATTACGCTTACACCGTTACGGAATCAAGTACCGATTTGCAGGTAATTGATCTGTCGAATCTACCGACTAGCGCCACTCTGGCAAATACTTACTCTACCGGATTTAGCACGAATCCGCATAACATCTACATTGATGAAGAAGCCGGGATTCTTTATGGTGCTGAGGACTTCAACTTTGGTCAGTCTATCCGGATGTTTAGTCTTGCCGATCCGGTAAACCCCGCGCCACTGCATTCTTTTGGGAGTGACTGTCACGATATGTTCGCTCAGGATGGTGTGCTGTATGTTGCTGAAGGAGTCGATGGAAGCATCGGAATCTTTGATGTAAGCAATACTGCTGTTGTTCCACCGCTGATTAGCCGTATCCCGATTCCTTCTCCCGGTTATGTTCACAATGTCTGGGTTACAGAGGATAATAATTATATGATGACCACTGAAGAAACCAGTGGTAAGACGGTTAAAATGTGGGATATAAGCGATCCTCTTAACGTTGCACTGGTGGATGACTACCTTGGGCCAAATGGTTTGGCACATAATGCACATATTAAAGGTGATTATAGTTATCTCTCACACTATGGTTCGGGGTTGCGAATCGTTAATATTGCCGATCCTACGAATATTTTTGAAGAAGAATTCTATCAAACTTCCGATGCCTGGGGAGCCTGGCCGTTTTTCGATTCCGGTAAGGTGCTTATCTCTGATATTAGCGGTGGCCTTTACGTCACCTTTTATCCCGGCGCTGTAGTTACGCCAACTGGAATTGGTGATGACGATGAAGTCTTGCCTTCCGAGTTTACGGTAAGCAGTAACTATCCGAATCCATTTAATCCCAGTACTACTATCGATTATTCGCTTGGTACGAACTCCCCCGTATCACTGGAAATTTACAATATTTCAGGTCAGAAAGTAAAAACGTTAGTAAGTGGTAATCAGGCTGCCGGTTCCTATAAAGCGGTTTGGGATGGAACGGACTTTAGCGGAGAATCCGTTGCGAGCGGAGCTTACATATATCGATTTACAGCAAACGATTTTCAAAAGACACAAAAAATGATGTTTATCAAATAAGCAATGCCTCAAGCGCCTCTATTTCAGAGGCGCTTTTTTATTGAACGAGACACAAACTTAAATTCATTTATCTTTTTAACCGTTTTCAGAGAGGAGTCTGAATGCAATCCCGATTGAAACTGATTATGATGCTGATCTGTTTCCTGCTAGTGGGTCAGCTTTTTGCCCAGGGAACCGGAAGTCCGAATGTACCGCTTTTGGCAAACTTTAACCCTTACCCCAGCGTTGGTTATAGTGATGTGTGGGGATATACTGCCCCAGATGGCCGCGAATATGCTTTACTTGGCGCCCGTAATGGCCTAAGTATTGTCGATATTACCGATACTGGTAATGTGCAGGAAGTTGCTTTTATTGCCAGCCCCAATTCATCCTGGAAAGATTACAAAACGTATGATACGTATGCATATGCCGTTACTGAGGCCAATGATGTTGTGCAGATCATCGATCTGTCGAATTTGCCAAACGGTGCAGCAGTAGTCAATACCTGGAGCACAAACGCTACCAATCCACACAATGTATATATCGATACCGAAGCGGGTATTATGTATGTCATTGAGGACTTTAACTTCAACAATTCAGTTAAAGCTCTCAGCCTGGCAGATCCCGTAAACCCAACATTCATTACTGCTTTTGCAGCTGACTGTCATGATGTTGCGACGCAATCTGGTCGTCTGTATGTGGCCGGTGGAAGCAATCCCTTCATCGATCTATACGATGTAACGAATATCAATAGCCCGCAGTTGATCACCAGCGTAGCAATTCCTGCGGCAGGTTACGTCCACAATGTCTGGTCTACCGCAGACAATAATTATATGATGACCACTGAAGAAACCGGTGGTAAAACGATCAAGTATTGGGACATCACTGATCCAATGAGCCCAAGCATTGTAAGTGAAGTGCTTGCACCCGATGGCTTGGCACACAATGCCTTCATCAAAGGTAACTATGCTTATGTGTCGCACTATGGTGATGGCCTGCGAATTTATGATCTCAATGATCCCAGTAATGTCTTCGAAGCTGGCTTCTATGACACATGGGCTCCGCCATCGGGAACCTTTGACGGTGCCTGGGGCGCTTATCCTTATTTTGCTTCCGGCAAAGTTCTGATTTCTGATCAGACAACCGGTTTGTATGTGGTTTTCTTTGCAGGGGCAGTCGACGCCGACGCTCTTGATCCTAAAGCACCGGAGAACCTAATTGCCTATAGCGATTATACCTCCCCGACCGAAATGCAGCTAAGCTGGACCGATCCAACAGAATTGATTAACGGGGATCCAATACCCTCCGGTGGTTTTACTATTGAAGTCGAGCGAGATGGAATTATGATTGGCGGCACTTATCCTGGTATTCAAGGCTATACCGATACGGGTCTTACCGATGGCCAAACGTACGAGTACAAGATAAGTGTTCGCCTTCAAGCTACAGACAGTACCAGTCGTCAGATTGGTGCTTCATGGACTGCCGGTGGAGCTGCAATGCCATCTGCCCCTGAAATCACCGGATTGGACGGCGACGCGAATCAGGTAAATATTACCTGGAGCAACCCAAGCAAGAATGTTGACGGAACGCCAATGGATGACCTTGCTGAAATTCGTCTGTATCAGGACGGTGCTTTTGTTGCCTCTTTCTCTCAGGCGACAAGCGATAGCGGTGCCACTGTAACCGAATCCTACACACCGGCAACAGCCGGCAACTATGCCTATACAATTACGAGCGTGGATAACGAATCTCCGGAAAATGAGAGTGTTGTTTCCAATTCCGCATTTACCCCGCTTTCTGCTCCGTTCTCAGACAATTTTACTACCGCTGGTGTGCCGAACACCAGCATGTGGATGACGACGAACGTGGATGTAACCAATCGCGCCAGTGGAGAGGTGAGTGCTCCGTTCTCGATGACGTTGAATGGTAACCCCGATGGTGAAGATATTGTAGAGTCTCTGCCGATTAACTTAGCTGGTCTTGAAAACAATCAGGTAATGATGACCTATTGGTATCAGCCTGCCGGAACCGGTAATGACCCGGAAGTTCAGGATAGTCTGCAGCTCTTCTTCAAAAATGATCAAAATCAGTGGGTTGTTATCAATGCCTATCCCGGTCGCCCATTTCAGGCTTTCCAGGAGGTTACGGTAGATCTTGGCACGCTGCCTGCCGATCGCGGTAATATGTTCCACAGTCAGTTCCAGATGCGTTTCCGCAGTCTTGGTTCGCAGAGCACTACTCAGTTCTTTGATGAGTGGTTTATCGATGATTTAAATCTGGATCTTGGAATTGCTACCGGTATCGGAGATGATGAACTTAGTGCGATTACTGAGTTTAAGCTTGAGGCAAACTATCCGAATCCATTCAATCCGACAACAACCATTAGCTATCAGCTGCCAAAGAGCAGCGATGTGCGCCTGACGATTTACAATACGTTAGGTCAGCGCGTTCGCACGCTGGTTGATGCGAATCGTTCTGCCGGTGCATATGATGTGGTATGGAATGGCCGAAATGATGCCGGCGCACAGGTTGGTACCGGATTGTATTTCTACATTATCGAAACATCTGGTTTTACCCAGACTCGCAAGATGATGCTGTTGAAGTAAGACTTTATTTGGTATGACTTTGAAAAACCGGGAGCGTTTAAATGTTCCCGGTTTTTTTTTGCAGTTTAGAAAAATGCGTGTAACTTGATGTAAGATGTTTTTTGTGGCTTTCAGCTTCAGCTTGCGTAGGCAGCTCTTATAACACAGATAAATTAAGATGGTATCCAGATGAACCAATCAACAAAAGGCCTGGTGCTTGTTACCGGTGGTAGTCGTGGTATTGGTGCAGAGACCGCTATGCTTGCCGCTGCCAGAGGGTACACGGTTTGCGTGAATTTTCACTCAAACAGCAGGGCTGCAGAAAAGGTTGTCTGGCGAATTGAAGAATCAGGGGGCAGTGCAACATCGTTTAAGGCAGACATCTCTATTGAAGCCGATGTGCTTCGCCTGTTCGAATATACTGATTCGCTTCCCGAATCTCTGGTTGGTTTGGTAAATAATGCCGGTATACTGGAAACGCAAATGCCACTTGTGGAAATGACCGCCGCGCGTATAGAACGAATTTTTTCTATAAACGTAACGGGTTGCTTTCTTTGTGCTCGTGAAGCGATTAAACGTATGAGCGTTAAAAGTGGTGGAAATGGTGGTTCAATTGTGAATATCTCTTCGGTCGCATCCAGAACGGGTTCCCCGCATGAGTATATTGATTATGCTGCCTCAAAGGGGGCAATCGATACGATGACGATTGGACTCGCAAAGGAGGTCGCTGCTGAAGACATTCGCGTGAACTGTGTGCGCCCCGGGCTAACGCATACAGAAATTCACGCCAGTGGTGGTGAAGCGAATCGAATAGAACGATTAAAAGGAAGAATTCCGCTACAGCGAGGTGGCTTGCCGGAAGAGGTTGCTGCTGCAGTTGTTTGGCTGCTCTCGGAAGAAGCTTCCTACACGACAGGCGCCCTTCTGGATGTAGCAGGAGGACTTTAACTTTCTGTTAATTAGCTCACCGTAAGTAATAAAAATTTAGCCCACATTAGTAGTCTGCATTGTCTACTTTGATGACACATATCTAAATATTTATCTCTATTAGAAAGGGATCTTATGCGCTCATTATCGCAACTAATCTTTGTCTTGCTAATTATTTTTTTAACGCTACCACTTTTTGCTCAAGGTCAGGGTTCACCGAATGTAACGCTTCTCGCGAATGTTGACCAGTATAGCAGCACCGGATATAATGATATTTGGGGCTATACTGCACCGGATGGCCGTGAGTATGCTTTGTTAGGTGTTCTGAACGGCACCAGCATTATCGATATCACTGATCCCGCGAATACGACCGAGATTAACTTTATCTCGTCTGCTCAATCTACCTGGCGAGACATTAAAACATATCAGACCTACGCGTATGTTGTGAATGAAACTAGTGGCGGAATACAAATTATCGACCTATCGGATCTTCCTAACTCTGCTAACTTAATTACCTCATCCAATATTTTATCTGCTTCGCACAATATCTATGTCGACGAACCTGCAGGCATTTTGTATTCTGAAGGTGAAAGTGGCTTGGCCGTTCGGATAATTAGTCTTGCCGATCCGGAAAACCCGGTTCAGATTTCGAGTATATCAGGTCAGTGTCACGATATATATGCACAGGATGGAGTGCTCGTTGTTTCCGAAGGAACGAATGCTTCTTTTGGTTTTTATGATGTTAGTGATCCTGCAAACCCTACGCTTATTACACGCTTGAACGTTCCGGCTGGTGGCTATGCTCATAATGCCTGGATGACCGCAGATGGTAACCATATGATGACCACTGAAGAAACCGGTGGTAAAACCGTTAAGCATTGGGATATTTCTGATTTCACTAATATAACTTTGGTATCCGAGGTTCTGGCGCCAGATGGTATTGCCCATAATGCCCATATTAAACGCGAGTATTCTTATGTGTCGCATTATGGTGATGGTATGCGAATTTATGATGTCTCAGATCCGGCCAATGTAACAGAGGTTGGCTATTACGATACCTTCCCGGGACCAGCTGGTGGTTTCGAAGGAAATTGGGGCGCTTATCCATTTCTCACAACGGGAAAAGTGTTAATCTCCGATCGTAGTACCGGGCTATATGTCGTGCAGTTTGATGGTGCGATTGACGCCGATTTGCTCGACCCAAAATCGCCGGTTAGTTTAAATGCCTATAGCGATTATACAACCCCAACTGGAATGACGCTTACCTGGACAGATCCCGACCAGTTTGTTAATGGTGATCCGCTGCCTTCGTCTGATCTTAGTATCGAGATTTCACGCGACGGCATTATGGTTGGAACCGTTGCTGGTGGTACAGAGAGCTTTACTGACGCCGGACTTGTAGATGGACAAAGCTATAGCTACACGGCTTCTGCCCGAGTTATTTCGAATGATAGCACAAGTTTTGAGGCGCGGGCAAGCTGGATCGCCGGTGGCTCAAAGATTCCTACAGCACCCACTCTGGTCGGTTTAGATGGCGATGCAAATGGCATTACCATAACCTGGCGCAACGCGACAAAAAATATAGACGATACGCCAATGGATGACCTTGCTGAAATTCGTCTGTATCAGGACGGCTTATTTGTTGCCTCTTTCTCTCAGGCGACAAGCGATAGCGGTGCCACTGTAACCGAATCCTACACACCGGCAACAGCCGGCAACTATGCCTATACAATTACGAGCGTAGATAACGAATCTCCGGAAAATGAGAGTGTTGTTTCCAATTCCGCATTTACCCCGCTTTCTGCGCCGTTCTCAGACAATTTTACTACCGCTGGTGTGCCGAACACCACTATGTGGATGACCACTAATGTGGATGTAACCAATCGTGCAAGCGGCGAAGTGAGTGCACCGTTCTCGATGACGCTCAATGGAAATCCTGATGGAGAAGACATTGTTGAGTCTTTGCCGATCAACCTGGCTGGTCTTGAAAACAATCAGGTAATGATGACCTATTGGTATCAGCCTGCCGGAACCGGTAATGACCCGGAAGTTCAGGACAGTCTACAGCTCTTCTTCAAAAATGATCAAAATCAGTGGGTTGTTATCAATGCCTATCCCGGTCGCCCATTTCAGGCTTTCCAGGAGGTTACGGTCGATCTTGGCACGCTGCCTGCCGATCGTGGTAATATGTTCCACAGCCAGTTCCAGATGCGCTTCCGCAGCCTTGGTTCACAAAGCACGACTCAATTCTTCGATGAGTGGTTTATCGATGATCTGAGTCTTGATCTCGGAATTGCTACCGGTATTGATGACGCAATTAGCGGCGTTATCAACGAGTTTAAACTGGATGTGAACTTTCCCAATCCGTTTAACCCGTCTACTACGATTAGTTATCAACTGCCGAAGCAGAGCGATGTTTCCCTGACAATTGTCAATACGCTGGGTCAGAAAGTCCGCACACTTGTAGATGAATCTGTCTCTGCCGGAGCCTATGAAGTTGTCTGGAACGGTTTGAATGATGCAGGTCAGCAAGTGAGTAGCGGTCTTTATTTTTATCGCATCGAAGCAGAAGGCTTCACGCAGACGCGTAAGATGATGCTGCTGAAATAAAATTTGCGTTTAATCTTTTATTGAGAACCGGGAACGTGTAAACGTTTCCGGTTTTTTTTATTCAAAAAAACACGACAGGAATGATAATAAATAATAACGGGGATGTTTGTTGTTGAAAATTGTTTGTTGTTGAAAATTGTGGCGTGGGTTATAACCCACGCCACACAATGGTGATTTTATATGGTCTTACGATGAACAAACAATATGGTAAAACCCGGTCATACCGCCGTTGGTATGTAAATGGCGGATGTTATTTTTTTACGGTTGTAACCGAATTTCGTCGGCCGATTTTAACACGTCCAAATGAAATTTTGGTATTGCGAGATGCGTTTCGTCATGTGATGCAACAATATCCGTTTAAAATAGACGCCATTGTTATATTGCCAGACCACCTTCATGCAATTTGGACGATGCCTAATGATTCAAGCAATTTTTCAATTCGCTGGCGATTGATAAAAGCTTACTTCACTAAGAATTGTGATCCGTCCCTCAGAGTTTCTACCGGGCGGAGGTCAAAAATTTCCAAGGGAGAGCAAGAGATCTGGCAACGAAGATTTTGGGAACATCAGATAAAATCAGAGAATGAGCTACAAAATATCATTCGCTATATCCATAACAACCCTGTAAAGCACGGGTATGTTTCAGATCCCAGAGATTGGCCATACTCTAGCTATTCTTAAGAAAAATTATGTCATTTAATATTAGCAACATCCACCGGGACCGTCATCTGAACTGCCAGACTCTCCCGGGGCACAATCGAATTCACCATAATGTGTAGAACGATCGCCAATGATGGTAAAATACTTACCAAAGCGAGTTTCTTCAACCATTGCAGCCGAGTTACCACAGACCAACATTGGCATTCCTGTCTTGAAAAGATGATGATCATCGAGCATAAACTCATGAGGCGAATCTTCTATTCCACCATTATAAAATGCCACCTGACCAAAGTCTTCACAGATATCCTCCAGGCTGTTCAGCTTGAAAGCGCGGATAGTCATTGAGTAAAAGTCGATCATACCGGCTCGCTTTTCGATCTCCGGATTGTCCAGCGAAATTTGACGACTGCTTACAACGCGGTAATCCAGACAGCCAATATCTTGAAGCATGCGGCGGAAGTCCTCTACATAGAGCGCTCCCGAAAGGCACTCACCATACAGAACGGGATCTTCGCGTAGCTCTGTCGGAATCCGTCTTCCGCTAAATACATCAGAGAAATACAGCTCACCGCCCGGCTTCAACACGCGAAAGATTTCGGCAAATACCTTTTCTTTTACCGGAGACAGGTTTATCACGCAGTTGGAGATAACCACATCCACAGAGTTGTCGGCAATGCCGAGTGCCGCAAGATCTTCAATGTAGCCGTGATGAAATTCCGTGTTCGGTTTGGAAAATCCAAATGCTTTTGCCTGCTCCTCGCGGTATTTGTTCGCAACCTGAAGCTGTTCTTCAGTCATATCTACTCCGATAACACGCCCCTTTTCACCAACAAGAGCCGAGGCCAGATACACGTCTCTGCCACTTCCACAACCGAGATCCAATACCGTCATTCCCTCCAGGGCAAGTGGCATTGGTGAACCGCAGCCGTAAAACTTTTCCATGACCTCATCTGCAATATTAGCAAGAATGGCTTTGTGCTTTTCAGGCAGGTCTTCAGTTGTACAGCACGCACTGGTTTGCAAGTCATCGGTATTAGCGAGTATCTTGCCATAATAATCTTTTACTACATCATGAGTCTTTGCATCGAGAGTTATGGTAGCCATACATGTTCTCCTCGTAATATTTGATATGTTTTAATTGACAATTTTTGCACCTTAATAAACCCCTGTTTTCCTCTCTTTTGCCGGAAGTACCTCAAGACAGGTTGTCCACCAGCCGGTAAGAACGGTTTCGACAAACTCTTCAGGTAGCCCCTCCGAACGCATTTCGGAAGCTAGGCGTTGAAAGTCATAGGCAATGGGGATATAAGTAAACTCAGGCGTCTCCTTCAGTTCGAGAAGCATATAACCAACATGCGTTTCGCCATTGTTCTCCGGACGACCGATGACCCCGACATTGGCAAAGTGTTTGTCGCTTCGTAAAGACCGCTGCCAATGAATTCCGGTATGGGTTGCGCAGATGATATCAGCCTGATGGTCATCGCAAAGCTTGCTGAGGAAATGGTCGGGCGTGGTAGAGTGCCAGAGAAATTCATTCATCTTTCGTGGAGAACCATGGCAAAGTAGAACTCGGTAGTCCCCCAAAAGGAAGCGTATTTCTTCAGGTAACTCGCGCATCCAGACTTTGTTTGCGTCGCTGGTGTTTGCGAATGTATAGTCATAGCTCAGTTTGGCAAAATAGTTGTCGCGCGGGTCGGTATAGCCACATTGACAATCCTCCAGATTGTTTCCGATCGAATTGTCGTAATTTCCTTGAACAACCGGGATGTTATTGTCCATCAAGAGCGGGAATACCCGATCTGGATACGGACCAAATGCGCCGAGATCTCCGAGGCAGTAAATGCCATCGACACCGCGGTCTTGTGCATCTCGAATCGTTTCTTCCAGAGCGAGATAGTTGCTATATACGCCGCCAATGAGAGCTACTTTTTTATGTTCTTTCAATATTGCTACTACCTATTGTTTAGTGCTTGTGTCGCAATCATGAATTAACCCATGACGCGTTTATCTTGCTGTCCCGCGTCTTGCTCTACTGGACGCGCGTTTTTAAGCGTCTCCTTGCTGCCCATAGTTGCATTCGTGCATATCGAGCCATAGAGATAGCAGGTATAGCAGGCTTGTTCGCTTAGATTATAGCTCTTGGTGGATTCTTTAAGCGTCTTGCCCATATAGGCGGACGGTGATTCCAGTAATATGGGGCAAACCACAACACCGCGATTTGTTGCCACACGACTATTTGAGCAAATGAGTTGGCTACAGTCATAATCGACCAACATTTCAGGCGTGATATGTTCGTAGCTGTCATAGCCACGTGTTCTGGCAATCTCTTTACCGATTTTCAAAGACGGCAAAATCTTTAAACGCGGGCGTTGATATCCGTGTTCTTTCAGAACGCGGATAAATCCTTCCATGACGGCTTCATCTTCAGTCTCTGCCCACGTTTTGGTTATGGTAATGATGGGAAGAAATCCATGCTCATAAAGCAACTTGGTTCCCGCCATGGCTTTTTTAAAAACACCTTCACCGCGAATGGCATCGTTCATTTCTTCGGTGTATCCGTCCATGGAGATTCGCATTTCCAGCGAATAGCGTGATGCTGCTTCAATTTCCTGAAGGCGTTTGGCGCGCTTTTCTGTGATTAGCATGCCGTTAGAGAGAACCGTTGCCGGGCCATAGGTGAGTGTTAGTTCCAGAATTTCCAGCATCTGCTTGTTGATGAAGGGCTCTCCTCCGGTGAAGTAATATTCCTTCACACCCAACTCCACGGATTGCTCCAGATAGCCATGAACTTCTTCCAGAGTCATAATACCAAAGTTGTGGTTTGTAGGGCTACAGCTGATAAAGCAATGACCGCAAGCAATATTGCAAAGCGTTCCGCTTACCTGGAACCACAGGTTGTCCAAAGAATCTAAATGCAGATCCGGATGCGCTGTTTGAGTTGCTGACATTATTTGTTCCTTACACTTAAAATTACATGGTTAGCGACTGATGTTCGACATCCCGATATAGGTCCAGGGCAGAGTCTTCCTTGATGAGTTGGAAAACATCGCGAATTTGCTCATGACCAATGCGAAGCAAAAAGTTTGGACTCTTTCCATAGCTCTTCATGCCAATAATGTAAAAGTTGGGTTCAGGGTTCTTTAAGACCTCCGCACCCTTACTGGTCTGCGCCAGACAATCTTCTGAAGAATCTCCAAGTAGTGCAGCAGCCAGGCTCATTGGTCCGCGCGAAGCATAGCATTCATGAATTTGCAGCTCGCTGTATAAAGAGTTGTCAGGAGAGTGGCCAACACAGGCCAGGATTTGATCGGCTTCAATGCTCTGAAAGGAATCTCCCTGACGAATTTCTACCGTAAACGAGGTGTCAGTCTTCTTTTGAATAGACTGTATCAGTGCACCTGAGATTCGGGTAACGGCTGCAGACTGTGCGACCCGATTCGCTCGGTCAATAATACGAGTACGCTCCTGTAGTGGATCACTTTCGATTGTTGAGAACGGGGGAGTATTATCGCTGCGCGTTATCCAGATTAGTCGGCTACCAGGCGCTGTTGCGCACAGATCCTCGAAGTTTGCCAGCGTTGTTGCCGCACTGTGTCCATTGCCAATCAGCAACATCGTTTTGTTCGCATATTGCTTGGCATTTGCTTTAAAGTTTGCGATTCCATACTCTATCGAGCTTTGTAGGCCTTGCTCGCCAATGGCAGGAATCCCGCCTTCACCAAGCCAGTTTGCATTTGAGAAAGTGCCGCTGCAGTCTAAAACCACGTCGGCAGTCTCGACAAACTCATTGCCGTCTTCCTTGCGCAATAATAAGCGGAATGGAAAGGTTGCTCTGGCCGGATCACCAATCATATCGCGTTTCATCTGCGTGCTTCGTGCGACACTGATTACCTCAACACCGGAATGAATGAGGTCTTTTATAGCCGGGGTATCAGCCAGTGGAAGTAAATATTTATTGCGAAACTCATTTCCGCTTAGATATGAATCATCATCTGGTAATGTATGATTGGTCTGGCTTAAGTATTCTCGACCAAGCGTGGAGGCGTTCATCTTGAATGGGGAGAAGAATGTGACGTGTTGCCACTGTTTTATGTGGTTTGCAACGGATGCCTTTTCGAAAACGCTCACCTTATATCCAAGGTGGGTTGCATAAAGCGCTGCTTCCAATCCGATCGGACCTGCGCCGATAATTGCGATGTGTTTCGTGTCCATCGTTTCCCTCTTTGGTTTTAGACAGGGCATGCTGAACCGCATGGATGTAACCCATCGGTCGAGCAGAAGGAGTCTCTGTCGAGATTTAACTTGTGTTGTGATCGTATTTTAGCGCTGGGCTACGGGAGGGGGAAGCTGAAAAAGATGTGTAAACTCCAGCTGTTGCGGAATAATGTTGCGGTGCGATCTATCGCTTATAAAGGCTGGTAGTTTCAACGAATTTAAAAGTGTTGCCAGTTGCGAAATTAGAGATGCTGTCTTGTTATGCGCCTTTTGAAACCAGCGTTTTAAGTCCGAAGAGTTGTCAATGTCCTGTAGGGAAGGTAGCAGAAATATGTTGTGTCTGGCGCGTTTTAAATTCTCAAGAAGCGTGGAACTTACGCTGTTTGTGCCCCAGGAAAGATTGTCAAAAAGAGATCTCGAAAAACTGGAGAGACCAAGCAGGTAAAAGCCGCCATCACATGAATTGCCTAAAACGCTATGACCACACTTCAGCTGTTCGAATGTGTCTATCAAATGACTCGCCGACAAATCGAGACAGTCATTACCGATAATCGCAACATGTTTATAGCCCTTGGAAAATCCTGAGCTGAGAGCGGATGATATATTTGTATTGAAATTTGACCCCGAGTGAGCAATGAAATCAAACGGTAGCGGGTGTTCACATGAATCGTTTATTTTCTGAAGAGCGGTAAGATCAGACGCATCTGATGCGATTATTAAATCGAATGGAGAAAGAGCCTGTGCTTCTGAAATTGTTTTAAAGAGGTGCTGTAAAAAATAGCGATAAACAACCAGTTGGGAATGGGCATTTTTCGTCAAGCGTTTCTGCCGCGCGTCCTTTAACGGATCGCGTGTTAGTAGAACCAGTGCGTTAGAACAAGACTTCTGTGATTTTAAGGGTTTCATTTCCTGCTGCTTCATTGTTACGGTTGCTTAGTATAACTTACATAAGAATCGTCATTAAAGTTCTCACGAAACTGTAACATTTTTGTGCATACACTGATCTTTTTTTGAAGTCCAAGGTGGATAATTTACTTCTTATCCAATTCAGATCGGATGTCGGAGAGATTCTGTTCGAATTGTCGCTTGGTCTTAAAATGCCAATCGAAGGCTGATGAGAAGATTGTAACCAAGATAATTGTGCCGGCACCAATAACCCCTTTGAGCGTGCCGGAAATTTTTGACTTTCCTATTCGTTTGCGATAGCGAACCGGAACTTCCAGTTCTCGAACCCCACGTTGGGCAGCTTTGATTTGCATCTCGACTGTCCAGCCATAGGTTTGATCCTTCATGTTCAGGGAATTTAACGCCGAGAGCGTTATTGCGCGGAAGGGGCCAAGATCTGTATATCGAACTCCCCAAAACAGCCGCATGAGTTTGCAGGAGAGCCAGTTACCAAATATCGCCTGTGGGGTTAATGCACCTTTTTCAGAATCACCTGCAACGCGCGAGCCGATGACCATTTCGAACTTCCCTGATAAAATAGGATCGACCAGCAAGTCCATCTCTTCCGGGTAATCGCTGTAGTCGCCATCCAGAAAAACCACGATGTCTGTTTCTTCCTGAAGTGCTTCAATGCCGGCAAGACAGGCAGAGCCGTATCCGCGCAGGTTTTCTGAAATTACGCGCGCTTTGTGGGCACGTGCAACCTGAGCCGTATTGTCCGTAGAGCCGTTGTCTACAACAATAACATCGTCTACATAATGTGGAATATCGCTGATAACCTTACCGATAGACTGTTCTTCATTCAAAACGGGGATGATGACTGAAATTCGCAAGTCGTTCTTCATATCCTTCTGCTACCTCCGTTGGTGTGGCAGTTAACGATTGCCGATTCAGCCTCCATTCATATATAAATACGAGCCAAACAGGTACAAATTCAACCCAAACAACCCACTGACTAAAGATGTCTGTACGACCCATAAGGTTGTAGCAATGCCATAAATAATACAGCGGCATTAGTGCAGTCAGCATAAATAATGATCGGCGTTGATAAAGCACAAGAAGAGGGACTATCCAGATTGCATACCATGGGAATTGTGTTGGACTTAGCATGAAAATAGCCGTAACAACCATCAGGCAGCGTCTTATAAGCTCCTGCTTTTTTCCAGGATGAGAAAAACTATACCAGGAAATCAGTGCCAGACAAAGTAGTGCAACCAGGCCTCTGGCGCTCTGTTGAGCGTATAGATGAGCGAAACCTTCCCGCAAATCGAATAGGTTAAAGAACACATCAAATGCGGAAAAGATCATTAAGAATAATGAATCATTAAGCTGCCAGCGTTGGCTATAGGCGTTTAAGCCGGAGCCAGAGTCCAGGCCAGTGGCATAAATGGGCCAGAAGAAGAGTGCCGTAAGCGTCAGCGTAATGCTGAGAGCAATAAATAATTTCAGGGGTTGTCTCAGCCAGGGGCGAAAAAGTATGGGGAACAGGGCCAGCGGCCAAATCTTTATTGCGCCTGCAAATGCGATAAATATGCTCGCCCAAAGCGGTCGATTTTGAAATACCAATAGCAGAGCCGCTAATAAGAAAGGAAATATAAGCAAGTCCATGTGGGCAGAATTGAATATCTCTTTTATAAGAAGCGGATTCAGCCAATAAGCGGCAAGCCAAAGCGGTGAAAGACTCAGATGCGCTAACAGCTTAAACAACAGGAATGTCGTTATCACATCCATTAACAGGAGAACAATTTTCCATGCGGTAATGCTCCACGGAAAAATCCAGTGTGCCAGTGCAAAGAAAAACTGCGTGACTGGTGGATAGATCGTACGCAAATAAGAATGATTAATCTCGTTCAGGTGAGCGGAACCGGATTTTTTAACCTTGCTAAACCCATCATTGGGTACCGTGTTCTTTATCGCATCAGGAGAGTGGGAATATGGATTTAAGCCATTTGCTGTTACTGCACCATCCCATAAATAGCGATGATAGTCATCTTCCAAAATCGGCGTAGAGGTGATTGCCGCCAGCCTCATAATTATGCCAAGAAAAAGAACCCATAGGAGAACCTGTTTTTTGGCAGGTGTGTGTACGATGCCCTCAATAAGAAATAAATAGGCCATTCCGGCGAGCACCATTAGAAAAACAAAGTGTTCATACGGATATTCAGTGGCAGGGATATCCATGCTGAAAGCGGGGCTAAGTTGAATGGCGGAGAAAAAAAATCCCAATAAAAATAGTCCACCAAGGAACCATCTTATCGGGATTTTAAAAGACTTTAGATCGATGCTTCTAAACATTTGAACAGGTGTATCCTTTTCAAAGACTTGTAGACTTTATCGCTGTCCGGAAAATGAGGAGATTGCGATATAATAAAAGCCGAATTGAAACAGCAGAAAAAATGGTGCAGAATAGTATATTTCCTGCGAAATAAAATAGTACCAACCATAGGTAAAGTAGCTGGCTATCATAAATTCAAAGATATGCTGATAATTCTTACCGGGTCGATAAAGTTTTTTGCGCCAACTTCCTTTTTTGCCTTCAAGCTTGAACTTCGGCGTGCGAATGAAGTCGCTTTTGTAGCCTAGTAATGCTTCCAATGCCGCCTTACCGTTGTTGAAAGACAACCCGATTCCAAAAGCCATTAACAGTGGCAAATAAAGCACGTGTGGCCAAAGTTTGCCAAGTGAATCGCGAATCGCAACGCTATAATAAATCAGAATGGAAATGGTTGCGGCAAAGAAGACCATAAAATAAACGAACACCAACTTCCACGGAACATCGCCCATCGCAAGCTGCGTTTTTAATACCGGCACCAGTAATAGCGCCGGAATGGCCATCAATAAATAGGCGAAGTTATTGGAGAGGTGAATAATCGCTTCAACACGGATATAAAACGGATGATCAGACTGCCAAATACGCTTCATTAGCTTAAGAGCGGTTTGCACCGAACCTTTTGCCCAGCGATGCTGCTGGCCTTTATAGGCATTCATTTCTGCAGGAAGTTCAGCCGGTGAAACCACATTTGGCAGATAGCGAAACTTCCAGCCAACAATCTGTGCACGATAGCTAAGATCGAGATCTTCAGTGAGGGTGTCATGTTGCCAGCCACCCGCATCGCTAATGGCTTGCTTACGCCAAACGCCTGCCGTTCCGTTAAAGTTAAAAAATCGACCAGAGCGATTTCGGGCAAGATGCTCAATAATGAAATGCGCATCAAGAAAGATCGCCTGCAGCTTAGTCAGCAGAGAGTAATTGCGGTTAATATGACCCCAGCGCGTTTGCACCATGCCTATTCCCGGCTGCATGAGATGAGGAATAGTTTTACGCAAAAAGTCGCTGTTCGGTACAAAATCCGCATCAAAGACTGCTACAAACTCGGCATCGGTATGCTTCAGTCCATAAGCAAGTGCGCCTGCTTTGAAGCCCACGCGATTACTGCGCCTGACATGGTCGACTCGCCAACCCTTCTTCTGAAGCGTTTCAACGAGTTTTGCAGACAACCGAACGGTGCTGTCAGTAGAGTCATCAAGCAATTGGATATGCAGCTTATCTTTTGGATAGTCCATGCAAATGACTGTCTTGAGGAGTCGCTTTACGACGTATTTTTCATTGTAAATGGGAAGCTGAACCGCTACCTCCGGCCATTCTTCTGGCTCATCAATCTGAGGTTCGGGGTGGCGTTTGTACTGTCGGTACATATACAGTAGGTGGTACTTGTGAATTCCGAAAAGACCCAGAATCACCAGGGCAAATATATATATGCCAAATAAGAAGTTATCCAATATTTCAGTGCCTAAGGTTTATCCAACAAAGGGATTAACTAAACTTTATTACAAGATGTGAAAGTACACTGCTCCTTCTACATTTGCAAATTTTTTTAAGATCCACAAACCTTACTAAACCTTTATCACAAAAGGATAACCATTCCCTAATTTTTTCCTGTCATTGGGAAGAACATGTTTTCCAAACATCTGAGCAGGGGGTGAGCTATTGATTGCCTCTCTGAAAATTTGTGCTTTCCGTGAGCCCTTAGCTTCACTATTTTATTCAGCAAAGACAAACTATAACAGATATGGGTTATGCTGGCAATTTATAAATTCAGTTTTCAAGAGAATGAAACTCCGCAAATACGGTCGGAGCATATTGAGCATGTCGGGAAAAATCTGTCTGCTCATTTCAATACGCGCGAGTGGGTACACTGGACGTCAGGCCCAACCCTATATGTTTTTTTAGTCCATCAATCTGGTGAAGAGATAAGTGCTGCTAAAGTTTGCAAGGCGTTTGAAGACGAGTTGCCGTGTCAGCCTTTAGCGTCCGAGTTCTACTCAGGAGAGGCTGCTGTAGAGCATTTTTTAGAGGTGGCTTCCGGAATTGCTCATGGATTATATGGCCGAGCGCATTTAGAGGCTTTGCAGGAAAGTTATCAGAATGCTACAGGACGTGGTACTATCGGCCCGATTATGCATCATCTGTTTCAGCGAGGTATTTTGCTGCACGAGCAAGTGCGACAGGATACCGACTTCTTTCGTCTGGCGGTAAACTCTGAGGCTGCACTATACGAGCTTTCTGCTAAGGTACTTGCCTTAAGCGAAGGCAGTCGTGTTTTGTCAATTGGGGATATAGAACCCGCATTGCCATTTTTCCATTTTTTGCGTGGCAGGGGAATACGTCACCTACAGGCTGTCAGCGATACAGAGGCACCTGAGCAATTGCCTGACTTTATTACCTTTAAGATGTCTAAGTATGTTCAGCCAATCTCCGCTGATGAAAGTGTGCTACTCCTCTTTCCCTCAACAGCTCTTCAGATCTCGGATGCGCAGCTAATCGAGCTGGCGAAAACCCGTAAGAAACCTCTGCTGGTGTTCGACCTTACCAATACTGCGCGAAACCTGCGTAGTCTACGCCGCCAGGCAATGCTCTATTTTAATACTGAAGACGACCTGAAGGCCGTTATCTCTTCAAATTTAAACGGGAGAAAACAGACGACTCGCGAGATTTCACGCTGGATATCACTCGAGCGCGAGCAATTCTTCCAGTGGCTTGCCAGCGATGAGCGTTTTGAATTTGCCGGTATTGTCGGTTCTACGCCGGCAATGCAGCAAGTGTTTGAACTCATCTCTCGTATTGCCCGTACCGATATAACGGTGCTGATAGACGGGGAAAGCGGAACGGGTAAGGAGCGGGTTGCACGTGCGATTCACTCCCTTAGCGGACGCTCTGAACGCCCATTTCAAGTTCTTAATTGCGGTGCGATTCCGGAGAACCTTCTTGAGAGTGAACTGTTTGGGCACGAAAAAGGTGCCTTTACCGGAGCTGTTGTCCAAAAACGCGGTCTATTTGAGGAAGCCGATGGCGGTACGTTGCTACTCGATGAAATTGGTGAATTACCTGCTCATCTTCAGGTAAAGCTGCTGCGCTTTCTACAGGAAGGGGAAATTAAGCATGTCGGCAGCAATGAAACTCGTAAAGTTGATGTGCGAATTGTTGCGGCAACCAACCAGGATCTTGCTGCCATGGTGGCCAAGCAGACCTTTCGTAGTGATTTGTATTATCGGTTAAATGTGTTGCAGCTTACCGTGCCTCCACTGCGAAAGCGCAAGGAGGATGTGCTGTTGTTGGCCGAGCATTTTCGCCGCCGTTTCTCCCAAAAGCTGCATAAGTCGGTCAACTCAATTTCCGACGAGGCCTTACGCGTGCTGCAGCATTACAGTTGGCCGGGAAACGTGCGCGAACTGGAAAATGCTATTGAACGCGCAGTTGCTCTCGCACTTGGGGAACAAATACTTGCTGTAAATCTGCCTCAAATTGTGCAGAGCCCGCCAGTTGCCGGTGCGGCAATGAGCGATATTCCATTCCGTGGTAAGCAGCTTACGCTGAAAGAACTGGAAAGGGAATATATTTTAGCAACGCTGGAACAGTTCGATTGGAATTATGATGAGGTCTGCAAGAAGTTGGCTATTGGACGTACGACTCTATGGCGAAAGCTGCGCGAATATAATGTAATTCCGCCATCCTCATAAATTTCAACTTGAAAAACGCCGTTTCAAGTTGAAATTCCTGCACAGTATGCAGTCTTTTGGTAAATTCTCTCCCAAAAATCTTCTCTCTGTTTTAAGTGGTTGTTTATATTCGTCATGTAGTCTCTTTTTTGTGTTCCTTTTCTTGTCGGTACTCCTAAATTTGTTCTTGGCACAGCAATTGTTTAGAGTATTCGCAGTTGTACCTTAGCATGTTTATTGAATACTCTAACATATCCAGGAGCTTGTCGCAATGAAACGCAATACCCTCACTTTTCTCTTCATGTTTTTACTTTTTGGTCTTTTTACTTTATCCTGCAGTGATGATAGTCCTACTGAAGTCCCTGAGTTTGGTAGCATTTCCGGAACTGTATCCTTTACCGGAACCTGGCCCGCAGCCGGCGATATTCAGGTTTCTATCTACGCGCCGTTGACACCTCCATACGTTCCTACCGGAGCTCCGCTGGCTTTTACGGATCCGATAGCTTCCGGTGTAAACACATATGACTTCAACTTTGAAGGGTTGGAAAAAACTGAATATGGCGCTATCTTTGTGAGCTGGCGCGATCCTGCAAACCCTGCAGCCTCCAAGCTATTGGGTATGTACTGGACAGATGCGACGGATGCCGGAATTAATGTTCAAACCGGACTTCCGACAGCCCAGCCATCTACAATTACCATTGATGATGATAATATTGACGTGACCGGTGCGAATCTAACTGCGAATTTAGATCTGGCACAATAAGTTTCGCTTAACATAGAATCATATTGTTTAGACGAGATCGTTCATGCCAAACGTGCCGATGCCCCTGGCGGCATGGCCGATCTCGTCGACGATTTTTTTGGATACCCCACTCATGCAGAAGACCTTGCTGTTTTGTTACCTGATTTTTCCAGTCCTTTTATTCCCTCAAATCGAGGATGTTCAGCCTACGGCTGAACGCACCGGTATGATTAGTGGCCGCGTTATGAATAGCGAGACGGGTTCGCCGCTGGATTTTACCGATGTGTATTTGGACAGTTTGCCACTCGGTAATGCTACTGATAATCACGGTAACTATCTCATTCGCTATGTGCCGCCAGGTATTCATACGTTGGTTGTAAGCCGGTTGGGCTTTGTAGAGCATAGAGAAACGGTCTCTGTTGTCGCAGGAAAGTTGTTGTCGCGAGAGATTTCGTTAATTCCAACGCAGGTGAGTGGGGACGAGGTTGTCGTTACCGCTACGCGAAAAGAGCAGACCGCTCAGATGGCGCCGGCCAGCGTTGCTATATTAACCGCTGAAGACGTTGCCATTCGTCCGGTTACAACCTTCGATCAAATTTTGGAATCCGTTCCGGGAGTAGCGGTATTTCGGGCAGCGGGCGTTTCTGTGCAAAGCTTATCTATTCGCGGCAGCTCGGATGTTGCCGGTGGCGGTGTGGGAAATCGGGTTTTGCTTTTGGTGGATGGACGTCCGGCGCTCACGGCTGAAGCCGGTGGTGCCTATTGGGGACTTGTTCCCACTAACTTTGTCGAGCGTGTTGAAGTGGTAAAAGGCGCGTTTTCCAGTCTCTATGGCTCTACGGCAATGGGAGGTGTGGTAAACGTAATTACGCGCCGCCCGACAAAATCAACGACAAGCCTGGCTATGAAGTATGGATTTTTTGAAAAAGCCGATCCGGAAATTCGCTATACCGATGAAACCCTTTTTCAGAATGAGCTCGAGTTAAGTCACTCGGGGATTCGCGGACCGGTAAGCTATCTGTTTAACATCAGCAGAAAAGAGTCTGATGGACATGCCACGCAAACCGGCTATGAGTTTTATGATGTCTTCTCAAAGCTATTGTTCGATCTAAACCTGAATCGCAATCTCGAGCTTACCTTAGGTGGAGGTTGGGCGGAAAATGACTACCCGCATTCCTGGTTGAATGCAGCTCAGCCTTTGTCGGTGCGACCGTCTCGAACCGATAATCGGCAGGAGAAGCGTCAATTTAATGTTGATGCCCACTATTGGGCGGTGCCAAACAATCGCAGTAAATATTCCTCGCGCTTTTATTGGTATCGCAACACTGCAAATTCTTTCTTTAATGAAAACGATCCAAATCTTGAAATTACCAGAAATGAACCGCTTGGCACCAAAACGCTGCTGGATGGTGATAAGTTAGGCAATATCACTCAGTTCGATACCTATCTCAGCGATAAGAATTATTTTATTGTCGGCATTGATTTGCAGCTCGATTATGTTGAGTCTTCACCCGATACCGTGCTGTACGGAAAACAGCAGGTAAACAATGGGGCATTCTATCTGCAAAATGAAACGCAGTTCTCGAAGGAGCTAATTGCGACAGTTGGCCTGCGTTATGATGTGAACCACTTGGTTAGCGGTAAGACGCTGAGGGAATTCAGTCCGAAGATTTCGCTGGTATATTCTCCTACAAAAACCTTTACCCTACGCGGATTGTTTGGACAGGCTTTTCGTGCCCCGACAATTTCAGAACGTTTCTTTGAGGAAGAGATTGGCGGAGGTATAGACTTTGTGCCCAATCCCGATTTGGATGCAGAACGCATGGATGTTTCACTGGAAGCCGGTGTGCGTTGGCAGGCGACGAGCTATGCCGATTTGGATGTGGCCTGGTTTTACTATCATTATGAGAATCTTATCTACTGGCGAGATATTGGAATTGACAATGGTGCAACTGCAGGTACCGTTTTTCAGGTGCAAAACCTCAATCGCGCTCTTCTTCAGGGGATCGAGTTAACAGGTAATTTGCGAATAAAAGATGCGGTTCATCTAAGTGCAAACTATACCTGGTTGAATGCAGAGGATCAGTCTGATGATCGTTTGGATGACGTTCTTGCCTACCGTCCCGAGCACTCATTAAATCTTGCGGCAACGGCTCGCTGGAATCGACTGCAGTTCCATACCAATGGACGTTTTCGCAGCGACATCGAAGAAGTATTTTTATTCCCACCGAGTGCTCCGGATGCTTTTTGGGTATGGAATAGCAAGCTGTCTGTGAACCTGACCTCAATGTTTAGCGCCAATGTGACGCTGAATAACCTGTTCGATGCACAGTACGAAGAACTGGCCCGCTATCGTATGCCCGGACGAAACTGGCTCTTTGGGCTTTCGCTTCGTTTTTAGGCACTTTGGAGCAGTCTTCAAGACTGCTCCAAACTCTTGCAAACTCTGCTGTCGGCGATCACTTACATGTGCCGAGGTGGCATTTATTTTTTTTATACTTCAAAAAACTCCGTCTTTTTTCTAAGTAAAGGTAGACCCTCTAGCTCCCAACACTGCTCCATTCTGACAATGCTCCAGTGTTTTGTCGGAGATTTTCGATTCCAGACCCCCCAACTTCTTCTCTAGACCGGGAGCAGTTTGCAAAACTGCTCTTAATTTATTGGTTTGAAAATCATACTTGACAAATTGTGTTTTTGTTAGTTATGTTTAACATGTCTTTCAGTCGTACAGTGTGATGTACGACTGCCTTACCCTGTGGCGGACTTCATTTATCAAAAGGAGAGATGTATGGAAGACCTTTTAAAAGAATACAACCCCCATTGGGAAGACGCCAATCCATACAAAGACCTTATTCAGCGCGAAAGTTACCGTACACACTTACATGACCTTATTGATCGCAAGGAAATCGTTATCCTCAAGGGTATTCGCAGGTCCGGCAAAAGCAGCCTGCTTAAGCTGGTGATCAGCGATCTGTTGACGCGTGGCGTTAATGCGCGAAACATGATGTTCATGAATCTCGAAGACTATCGCTTTGGTAGTGAGAAGACGCTCGAAACACTGGATGAAATCTATCAAACCTACAAGCAAATGCACAAGCCGCGCGGCAAGCGCTATATTCTGCTCGATGAGATTCAGGAAATTCCTGAGTTCGAGCGCTGGTTGAGAACCTATTATGAAAAAGAAAAACAAATCAAGTTCGTAATTACGGGTTCATCCTCATCGCTTTTTTCAAGCGAGCTGGGGACCTTGTTGACAGGCCGACAGATTTCAACGGAAGTCTTCCCATTTTCGTTTCAGGAATTTCTTGCGCATCATGCAAAAACAATTGCAAAAAACGCTGCTAAAAAGCCGATCGATTCACTTTATCTGTCCGCATCATTTAAGAAGATCGAGCCGCTTCTACAGCGATATCTCGACTCCGGTGGTTTTCCAGAGATCGTAAAAAACGAACAATCCGAAAGCAATGTTTTATTGCTTCAGCAATATATCAGCGATATCCTGCTGCGCGATATTGCAAAGCGCTACAATATTCGCAAGGTTCAGGTGCTTCAAAAGCTAACGCTCTATCTAATCTTCAATATGGGATTAGACATGAATGTCTCTCGCATCGCTGAACGCATTGGCAGCAACCGCACGACAGTTCTTGAGCTGATTGGCTATCTTCGTGAAGTGTATATGATCTTCCCGTTAAGCAGCTTTAGCTTTAGCGCAACCGAACAACAGACTACAAAGCATCGTAAAGTTTTTTGCATAGATAATGGATTTTATGCCGCGATAAAAACCGACTCCAAACGCGATCGTTACAAGAAGTTTAAAAATGCCGTGTTCCAACAAGTTCGATTTCAGTGGGGAAAGACAGTGGCTTATTGGCGGGAAAAGGTCGAGATAGATTTTGTGCTTGAGGACGGCTTTCCAATTAACATCATGCCCGATGAGGGGTCGATTGACAGTGAAATCGATCGACTGCTCTATTTCATGAATAACCACAATATGCGTGAGGCGTTACTCATTACTTGGAATAAGCTGCAAATTATTGAAGAGAACGACCGACGTATTTTACTACTTCCGCTATGGCTGCTACTTGTAAAAAATGAAGAACAGATTCGCAAATATTTGTCCGAGGGCGACTAGCGTTTTTTGGTCGCCAGTCTTCTGGTATTCCGATTAGCCCTGTTTGCGAGCCAGAAAGATCATGCGACGACTGTCGTGCTTGAACGGACTCTTATCGTAATATCCATAAATTTCTTCCACAACAAAACCAGATCGTTCCAGTAGCAACTCCATTTCATAGCGAAAGATGTAGCGTATTGGCAGGATGTTGGTGGTCTTCGACAAAAAATTGCCGGCGTTGTCATGGCGCTCATGAATGTAAACGTGCACAGCGATCTGCCTGGAGGGATCATAGCCTCTGGCTAGGTAGCGCGTGATGGTATTACCATTTCGCGGATCGTTGAACGTGCCCTCGTATTTTACCGGCATGGAGTGCCCCCAGCGCGCAATTTCACCACCCTCATAAGACACACGTTGCTCGCGTGCATCCCAATTGCTCATCCCGATTATTAACAATCCATCCGGCGTTAGGTGGTCATGCACACGGCGCAGAGTTTCCAGCTGTCTTTCCGTCTCAATAACATGTGCAAATTCTCCATAGGGCATTAATGCGAGAGTAAACTCTCCATTAACGTCCATCTCAGACATGTTTTGCCGGTCGAGCTGCACAAGTTGTTGAATCTCTTCTGGCTGTTCAGACATTTTGTCGCGGGCAATCTTCAACATATTCTCAGAAAGATCGAAGCCACTTACCCGATAGCCGGCTTTGGCCAGCGCCAGCGTAACCCTGCCGGTGCCGCAACCGATTTCAAGAACCGGCGACCCTTGTTTTTGAGCATAGTCGAGGAAAAGGGGCAGGTCGTCCTGCTTGTTTTGATGCGTAAGTTCATAGAGCTCTGCCCAATCCGCAAAGGGATCGCCTGTAAGTTCATGCTTGTTTTTCACGATTCGAATTCCTTCTTTAGCTGAGAATGTTGTGCTGTATACTGACTTGCTATCTAAAACTTTATCTCATGTTGCCCTCATTCCTAATAAAACTTTGTTTTTTTCTGTCGATACCTTTATTTTCGAAAGCCTTGTATAAAAGAAAATAAACTTTGTGTTGCAAAGTAGTTTGTCGAATAAATATATTAGAGCGTTATCGAAGAGGAGAGATTCGCATGATTGCCAATCATATTCATCATGCACTGGCACAAGTTCGCGAGCTACAGCAGAAGATACTGGAAGGACAGCGCTTCAAGGGCTACTCTGGACGCGCCCGTGCAATTTGCGGTGTTGCTGCTCTGGCAGCTGCAATGTTCATGAGCTCACCGCATTATCCCAGTGCAACTGCTGCTCATGCCCTCGGATGGGGATGTGTCGCATTATTTGGCGTACTTTTAAACTTCGGCTCTCTGATTCACTGGTTCCTTTTTGACCCCCAGGTGAAACGCGACATTCGACGATTAAAGCCAACACTTGACGCACTGCCTCCCATATTAGTTGGAGGCGTTTTAACATTTGTCCTGCTGGATAATGGATTACACGAATATTTGTTTGGCGTTTGGATGTGCCTGTTTGGATTGTCTAACCTGGCATCCCGGCACGTACTGCCTCAGCGAATCTGGCTGGTAGGCACCTATTATATCGCCTGTGGTACTCTATTCCTTGTATTTGGCGGAATGCCTTTTACAAATCCGTGGCCAATGGGACTAGTCTTCTTTGCAGGCGAATGGATTGGCGGGCTTGTCATTCACTTCGATGATCCGCGTAAGCTTTCTCTTACCCAAGTTTTCAGTATTTTTTTTAATTTAAAGGAGAACAAAAATGCCGGAAAAGCATGAAAATCCGTTTAATGCGCTCGAGCGGATTTTTCACGAGCCGAACCGTCTGGCGATCATGTCCGCACTTTCCGGGGCCGCGAATGGTCTCAGCTTTCGTGAACTTAAGGAAAATTGCGATTTGACGGATGGTAATCTCAGTCGTCATCTCAAGGCTCTTGAAGAAGCCGATGCAGTGCAAATTGAAAAGGCCTTCGTTGGTGCGAAGCCAAGAACAACCGTTGTGTTGACCGATAATGGCCGCGAACGATTTATTGAATATTTACAGGCATTAGAGGAAGTGCTGTTGAAAGCTGCCGATGCAGTTTCAGCTACCTCGGAACAAGTGGTTGTTCCAATGGCTCGGGTTAAGCCGGCTTAGCCGCATTGCCTTTTTTTTGCAACGATGCTTTGTTTAACAAAGCTCTTTGCGGAAATTTAGGTGCTTTGATTTAGGCTATATGCATAAGAATTAAAGATAATTCGGTTGTGGGTAGATGAAAGTGACGTAACATATTGCGCGTTTGCCGAAAAGTGTTACATTAAACACTTTGCAAAAGCATCACCCGCGCTGGACTTGTCCAGACTAATCAAAAACTTTCAGAGGTTTCTAAATGATCGACTCGAATGGTACCGCTTCCAGTAAGCTTGAGCTACAGCGTCTCATCGATCAGGGATACGAACTACCGCGACACGTGGCAATTATCATGGACGGAAATGGACGATGGGCTAAAAGACGACTTTTACCGAGAGCTGCAGGACATCGTGAAGGCGTCCGTTCCGTTAAAGCAATTGTAAAAGCTGTTGGCGCATTAAAAATAGATCACCTAACGCTATATACATTCTCCAAAGAAAATTGGGGACGACCGGCAACGGAAGTTTCTACTTTGATGAAGCTGCTGGTTTCTTCTTTAAAAAAAGAGCTGCAGGAACTCATCGAGCAAAATGTACGTCTGCAAACTATCGGCGATCTAAACGATTTGCCACCAGCCGCGCGTGAAGAGCTTGAAAGTGCAATTGAATCGACACGACATAATTCAGGACTCACCCTGAATCTGGCGTTGAGCTATGGAAGTCGCTCCGAGATCCTCAACGCAACGAAGGAAATTGCTCGCCGCGTACGCGATGGTGAGCTGTATCTTGAAGATCTGGATTCGGAAATGTTTGAAGATGCGCTATATACGCGCAATATCCCCGACCCCGATTTGTTGATTCGAACCAGTGGTGAACAGAGAATCAGCAATTTCCTGCTTTGGCAAATCGCATACTCCGAAATTTACATTACTGATACGCAGTGGCCCGCTTTTCGCGAAAAACAACTCAATACAGCACTCATCAGTTATCTGCAGCGCGAGCGTCGCTATGGGAAAACCAGCGAGCAGCTTAACGGGCAACTAAATGGACATGCCGGATAGCGATCGTTTTTGTGTATGAATAATGAATTTGAAGAAGCGTATCGCGCGCTGCTGGAAAATCTGTATGGCTTGCAGCGCGCCGGAGTAAAGTATACGCTGGACAATATACTTTTCTTGCTTGAAGCAGTCGATAACCCGCACCTGAAGTGGCCGTCGATTCACGTGGCCGGAACGAATGGCAAGGGATCAACATCGGCTCAAATGGCTGCGATTCTACAGCAAGCGGGTTACAAAACCGGGCTGTATACGTCACCTCACCTTATCAACTTTACCGAACGTATCCGCGTAAATGGCAGAGAAATGCTGCCCGCAGATGTAACGGAGTTTATGCAGATAATCCAACCTGCAATCGATGAAATTCATCCTTCCTTTTATGAAGTGACGACTGCAATGGCTTTTTGGGAGTTTGCGCGTCAGAAAGTTGATATTGCTGTAATCGAAACCGGGCTTGGTGGAAGGCTGGATTCTACCAATGTAATTACGCCGCTGATTAGCGTAATTACGCCGATAGGAATGGATCACTCTGACTACCTTGGCGACACCCTTGAGGCCATTGCCGGGGAGAAAGCGGGAATCATAAAACCAGGCGTTCCCTGTATTACAAGTAACCGTGATGAAGCTGTTTTGAAGGTTTTTCAGGAAAAATGCAAAAAAAATCACTCAAGTTTCTATAAAGTTTTCGATTATATAGAATATCAGATGCTTGCCTCTGATTTAACCGGGACACGTTTTCAGTATTGGTCAGAATCCAACCCGACCCCAAAAACGGCTTTTATTTCATTGGCAGGCGAGCACCAGATGGAAAACGCTTTGCTGGCCATTCATGCACTGAAACTGCTCTCAAATACATTCCCGATTCCTGAAAAGGCAATGAACGCATTAGAGAAGGTTCGCTGGCCGGGTCGTTTAGATGTGATTCATAATGAGCCATTGGTTATTGTTGACGTGTCTCATAATCGCGAAGGTTTTCAGCAAACGATGTCGTTTTTAAAACCTTTTGTGAAACCGTCGAAGACAAAGATCGTATTGCTCTTACAAAGCAACAAGCCGTATAAAGATATAGCGAAGCAGCTGTCGGGTAAATCAGAAGCTGTTTATGTGGTCGATATGTCGTTAGGGAATCCGGTAAAAGCAGCGGTATTAAAGCGGGAACTTGAAAAAAATCATGTGCGGGTTGAGGTTGTAAATTCCATTGAGAAATTACAGGGCAGAATAGATGATTCCGCGAAAACAGATGCCTGGCTCATTATTGGATCACATTATTTGGCAGGGGAAGTATACAATAGTCTACATTTATCTTGATTTTTGAAAAAAGGGAATTTATATTCCGCTGTGCTGACGTTTTCAGCACCTTCCATTGAGTACCTCCCTTTGCCTGATGAATAGAGGATATTCCTAAAAGTATAAGAGTTTATATCTAGTCAACGTCAGTATCGTATCATCGCCTCGACCTCTGACAATCCCTGCAGAAACATTCGGGAAAATTTCAGCCAACTATTCGCAAAAACTTTCGTTAAAAATCAAAAATACATACAACCATCCACACTACACCTCTCAAACTGGAGTAATACCATCATGCTTGATCTGGATTCCTTAAAATCCTTAAAGATATCTGAGCTGAACCAAGTTGCACAAGAGCTCAATATCCAGAGCACTTCCGGTCTGAAAAAACAGGAATTGATATTCAGAATTCTGGAAGAGCAGACGGCTCAAGAGGGATTGATCTTCTCGAAAGGTGTGTTGGAAGTTCTTCCCGATGGATACGGCTTCCTACGCTCTCCGAAGTTCAATTACCTGCCCGGCCCTGATGACATTTATGTTTCCCCCTCACAAATTAAACGCTTCGACTTACGCACTGGTGATACCGTTTCCGGTCAGATTCGTCCGCCGAAAGACAATGAGCGCTTCTTTGCTCTGCTTCGTGTAGAAGCCGTTAACTTTGAGAGCCCGGATAAAAAACGCGATGTGAACCTTTTTGATAACCTTACGCCAATTTATCCAATTGAAAAACTGAACCTTGAAGGCAATCCCAAAGAGTATACCATGCGCATCATGAATCTGCTGACGCCGATTGGTGGTGGTCAACGCGGACTGATCGTATCGCCACCGCGTGCTGGTAAAACAGTCATTATGCAAAAAATTGCCAATGCAATTACCGAAAATAATCCCGACTCGGTAATGATTGTGCTGTTGATTGATGAACGCCCGGAAGAAGTTACGGATATGGAGCGAAGCGTTAACGCCGAGGTCGTGTCTTCTACATTTGATGAACCGCCAGAGCGTCACGTTCAGGTTGCCGAGATGGTTTTGGAAAAGGCCAAGCGCCTTGTTGAATACGGCAAAGACGTTATTATTTTGCTGGACTCTATTACGCGTCTGGCTCGTGCTCACAACACCGTAGTACCACATAGTGGAAAAATTCTGTCTGGTGGTGTGGATTCAAACGCGCTTCGTCATCCGAAACGCTTTTTTGGTGCTGCTCGCAATATCGAAGAGGGTGGAAGCCTTACTATTATCGCTACGGCGTTGGTGCAAACCGGTTCCCGTATGGATGAGGTGATCTTCGAAGAATTTAAGGGGACCGGTAACATGGAAATTGTTCTCGATCGCCGTTTGGCTGACCGTCGAATTTTCCCTGCTATCGATATCAATAGCTCAGGTACGCGTAAGGAAGAATTGCTGCTTTCGCAGAAAGAACTTTCCCGCGTATGGATTCTTCGCAAGTTGCTTAATGAAATGAATCCGATTGAAGCAATGGAGTTCCTGGTGAACAAAATGCGCCAAACAGAAACGAATGAAGAGTTTCTGGATAGTATGAGTTCCTAAAAAAAGAAACTGGTGCTTGCTTTTGGTCGATTTCGTTAATATTTTTGCGTGATTGAACCAAAAAGTACGCTGTTAAGGAGTTTTTAGTAATGAAAAAAGACATTCATCCAAATTATCGCCCGGTCGTTTTTAAAGACATTTCGACGGACTTTGCCTTCCTCACGCGTTCAACCGCTAATACGAAGGATACGATTAAATGGGAAGACGGAAACGAGTATCCGCTTATTAAAGTGGAAATCTCTGCAGACTCGCATCCATTTTTCACTGGTACGCAGAAGCTTATTGACTCTGCCGGCCGCGTAGAGAAGTTCCTCAAAAAGTATGGCGATCGTCGTAAGTAACGCGCTGTAACGAATTGCGAAGGCGGAATGTCCAAACCGACAAAGGTTTGGGTGTTCCGCTTTTTTGCTGAATTGGCAAGAAACTTTGCCGGAATTCCCCTCTTACAACACAGACTAAAACAGGTAATATTATCTCATGCTCGATAAGCTAAAGAGTCTCGAGGACAAATTTAATAAAATTTCAGCCAGCATGGCCGATCCCGATATCGCTTCAGACCCAGACAAGTATACTCAGCTTGCCAGGGAATATTCCGATCTTGAGCCGGTTGTAAAAGCCTATCATCGTTATCGTGATGTATTGCAGGGAATTACAGATTCCGAGCAGATTTTACAGGAAACTAATGACGAAGAAATGAAAGAGCTTGCCAAGATGGAGCTCGATGAATTGAGAAGCGAAAGCACTTCCCTCGAAAAGAGTATACAGCAGTTGCTGGTTCCACCCGATCCAAACGACAATAAGAACCTTATTATGGAAGTTCGCGCCGGCTCTGGTGGTGATGAGGCTTCGATCTTTGCTGCAGATCTGTTTAAAATGTATGCCAGATACTGTGAGAATAATAAGTGGAAGGTCGAGTTGATTAATGCCAATGGCACTGAGCAAGGTGGTTACAAGGAAGTGACGCTTTCGGTAACGGGTAAAGGGGCTTACGGGCGTCTGAAGTTCGAAAGTGGTGTGCACCGTGTGCAGCGCGTTCCCGAAACCGAATCCCAGGGACGTGTGCATACTTCAGCTGCGTCGATAGCCGTTCTCCCAGCAGTGGAAAATGTTGAGATTGATATTCAGGAAGCCGATTTGCGCATCGATACATTTCGTGCCAGCGGAGCTGGTGGGCAGCACGTAAACCGAACCGAATCGGCGATTCGAATTGTGCATATTCCAACTGGCCTTATGGTCTCCTGTCAGGATGAAAAATCTCAGCACAAAAATAAGGCGAAGGCCATGAAGGTGTTGAAAGCGCGACTCTATGATATGGAGCTGCGAGCGCAACAAGAGAGTATGGCAAGCCAGCGTCGCAATATGATTCGCACCGGCGACCGCAGTGAAAAAATTCGCACTTACAACTACCCTCAAGGACGCATAACCGATCACCGTATTGGCCTAACTCTTTATCGCCTTGATGAGGTTATGCAGGGCTCGTTAGATATGTTGATTGACGAGCTTCGCCTGGCAGATCAGGAAGAGCAGCTAAAGATAAGTGCATCAGACTAATATGACCGAAGCCTGGACGGTAAAAAAAGCCCTTCAGTGGACCACCGGCTATTTTGAATCAAAGCAAATTCCGGAGCCACGCCTTGGCGCAGAACTTCTTCTCGCCCACATTTTGCAGTGCAAACGCCTCGAGCTTTATCTTCGTTTTGACAGTATTCTAACGCCCAATGAACGTGCCACTTATCGCGAGGTGATTTATCGCCGTGTCGAGCGTGAGCCCGTTCAGCACATACTTGGCTATACCGAATTTATGGGGTACCCGATCAAGGTGAGTCGTGAGGTGCTGGTGCCGCGTCCGGAAACAGAGCAGCTGGTCGATAAGCTGGTTGAGTTTTGTCGCGAGCATAGGATTCAAGATCCCAGGATCGTGGATATCGGCAGTGGAACTGGGTGTATTGCTATCGCCCTGAAACATCTGATGCCGGAGGCAAGCATAACCGCAATTGAAAAAAGTGGTAAGGCTCTGGAGTTGGCAAAACAAAATGCAGCGGAAAACAATGTCGATGTTCAGTTTATCTCTGGTGATGTATTTGAGGTGTTTAACGGCGAAGCCGGATCATTTAACTTGATTGTAACCAACCCGCCATATATTACACAGGGCGATTACGATAAGCTCGAGCCGGAAGTAAAAAACTTTGAACCCATTGAAGCACTCGTGGGAGGCGCGGACGGACTGGATTTTTACCGACGTCTGGCGCCACTAGCTAAAAAATTGCTGTCTGATGATGGAAGCCTCTTCATGGAAGTTGGTTACGATCAGGCAGAGGCGGTTGCCGCACTTTTTGCCCGCGAAGGCTTTAAAACGAATACCGCAAAAGACTATAATCAAATTGACCGGGTTGTATTTGCACATCGCAAGTAGAAATAATAGATGACGCGATCCGTTTGAAACATGAAAGTGAAGAAATTATAACAGATGAAAAAAAGAAAAGCAGCAAAAAAAGAAAAGCAAACTAAAAATCCCTACCCCAAAAAAATACTCAGCTTTTTGAAGCGTAAAGAAGGTGAAGGCTATCGTCGTAAAGAGATATCCAAAGCTCTGAACGTTAAGAAAGCAACCTACTTCCTTTTTGATGAAGCCCTAAAAAGTTTGACCGACTCGGGTAAAGTTTTTCGCCAAAAAGGTGGACGCTATTCCTTGCTAAAGTCGCGCGAAACAGTTGTCGGTACGCTACAAATGACCCGACGTGGATTCGGGTTCGTGATTACCGAATCACTTGAAGAGGATGTGTATATCTCCGGAAAAAATCTGGAGACGGCATTTAATGGTGATGAAGTAAAAGTTGAGTTGTACAACGACTCTCGTGGGCGCAGCCGTGAAGGACGCATTGTAAAAGTAGTGAATCGCAATATAACAACCTTTGTCGGCACCTTTCAAAAGAGTGCTTACTACAGCTTTGTGAATCCCGATAATAATCGCGTGAGTCAGGATTTTCTGGTACCGGCTGAACATGATGGCGGTGCAAAAAACGGACAAAAGGTTGTCATCGAACTGCTGGGTTGGGATCCAAAACGTCCGAACCCGGAAGCGAAGATTGTTGAAATCTTAGGCTACCCCGATGAGCCGGGCGTCGATGTTTCCTCTATTGTAAAGGGACATGGATTGCCATTGGTTTTTTCGAATGCAATCGAGAAAGAAGCCGCGAAGATGAAGCTGCGCATCACCAAGCAGGAATTGAGCAATCGACTGGATTTGCGCGACAAGTTAATCTTCACCGTCGACCCACACGATGCCAAAGACTTTGATGATGCTATATCGCTCGAAGAACTTGAGAACGGAAATCAGCTGCTTGGTGTGCACATTGCCGATGTCAGCTTTTTTGTGGAGGAAGGTTCGCGTCTCGATAGAGAAGCGCTTAGCCGAGCCACAAGCATCTATTTGGTAGACCGAGTAATCCCAATGCTGCCAGAACACCTGTCGAATAAGCTATGTAGCCTGCAGCCGAATGTCGACCGAATGGCATTTAGTTGCTTTATGGAGTTGGATGCTAAATGTGATGTGGTCGATTATGATGTGCGCACATCTGTAATCAACAGCAAGCGTCGCTTCACCTATGAGGAGGTGCAGGAAATATTCGATGATAAAAAGTCGAAAGATGAATACGCTGAAATTTTAGGCAAAATGCACGCGCTTAGTCGCAAGCTGCGCGATTTACGCAGCCGAAATGGTAGCATCGACTTTAGCACGGCGGAAGTGAAGTTTGTTCTGAATGAAAAAGGTGAACCAATAGATATCGTGCCGCAAACCAGCGATCACAGCCATCAGATGATTGAAGAATTTATGCTAATGGCAAATCAGACCGTTACGAAGGTGGTTCATCGTCGCCGTAAAGATGGTCGCAAGGCCAAGCCATTGCCGTTTGTCTATCGCAATCATGAAACGCCGAGTCCGGAAAAACTGCAAAACTTTCGCACATTTCTGAATGCACTCGGTTATAAGGTGAACATTCCAAACGATATTAGCCCGGCTGAATTTCAGAAAATACTGAATCAGTTTGAAGGAAAAAGCGATGAGAGCCTGATCAAGGTTGTTGCTCTGCGCACCATGATGAAGGCCATGTATGGCACACGTAATACAGGGCACTTTGGCCTTGCCTTTGATAACTATGCCCACTTTACCTCACCGATTCGTCGCTATCCGGATTTAGCAGTACATCGTCTGATTAAAGAGTATGCCCGCGGACCGATTGCTCCGGCTCGTCGTAGTACGATTGATAAGAAATTGACGAAGATCTGTCAGATCTCCTCCCAGCGTGAACGCGCTGCAATGGAAGCCGAACGCGACAGCATTCGACTGAAGCAGGTGGAATGGCTGATGAAGCATAAGGATCAGGAGTTTGAGGGTATTGTCTCCGGCGTCACATCTTTTGGCGTTTTCGTGGAAACACAGCCGTATCTGATCGAAGGTCTCATTCGCATGGACGAGCTTTCGGATGACTACTATGTCTTCAATGAAAAAACCTATACCATGGTTGGTAGGGATAAAGGTCGTAAAATTCGTCTGGGAGATCCGATGCGAGTTAAGGTTGCGCATATTGATCGCGAGACGAATGAAATCGACTTTCGCATGGTGGACTGATACGACCCGGTGAGTGGGAGGAGCGGGCGCTTTATCTATAGGGTGCTTCGCTGGTTCAAAGTTCAAGGTTCAAAGTTTTTATTCTGCCCAAAGTCCAAGTGCCTAACTTGTCTTCGACTCTCACTGCTGCTGCCCGTTTCTCACCTTCTTTTCTGGCAAGCTGCACCGTTGAGCAATTAGGTTATACCTTCCATCTTGAGAGTCCACTTTTCAAACTTTGAACTTGGAACTCCCAACTTTATTTATCCAATAAATATCCAAATCCGAAATCCGGTAATTCTTCACAAATCTATCTGCGTTTTGTAGTATTATTACCAACGTGTTTCAGGCCCGGGAGGCGCCCCGAAACCGTTCTTGCCAGAATACACACAGAATGTTCCCGCAAAAGGAGTTGTTGATGAAGAATACCCCTCACATTGAGGTGCCGTTGCCAGATATTGTATTGAACAAAGGAGCAAATGCTGCTTCGCTTGAGATGTCCAATACTGGTGGGCGCTTTTTGACCAACCGTAGTGGGGCGGAAAATATTTTTACGCGCGAAAAGCTCAGTGAAGAGCAACGCACGATGCAGCAAACGGTGCAGAGCTTTGCACGCGATGAGGTAGCTCCCAAGTCACCTGATATAAGCACCTTTGACGCAAAAACCACAAAAAATCTTTTAAAGCGAGCGGCTAAGTTGGGTCTGCTCTCCGCTGACGTAGAAGATGGTTACGATCTGGTTAGCTTAAATAGTATTGCATCTGCAATGATCTCCGAGTCTTTTGCCATTGGCAATAGTCCGGAGTTCTCCAGTATGCTCGCCGCACAGTCTGAAAATTTATTGACTCCTCTTATTCTCTATAGCAGCGAGGAGCAGCGCTCGTCAATATTAAAAAAGCTTTTGAGTGGAGACGCTACCGCGGCCTATCAGCTGCTCTGCGACAAACAGCCGCTCTCTGCGCGAGTCTCCGCAGATAAGACGGCTTATATCATTTCGGGCAAAGCGCACTTTGTTTCAGGTGGTGAGAATGATGGTTTTTTGCTGATTCTTGCTGATGTCGATGGACAAGCTACAGTGCTTTTGGTTCCAAACAACCAGCAGGGTTTACAGTTCAATAAGGAATCTGTACATCAACGACCTGATGGTCTTTATCGCCAGGAAGTCTCTTTCGAAGATGTTCGAATTACAAAACAGCAAGTTGTTCACAGTGTCGGTGGAGGCAAGGCCGTTGTTGAAAGCACCTACAATCTTGGTCGATTAAAGCGTTCCGCCAGTATGTTGGGACACTGTAAACAAAATATAAATTTGGCTCTTCATCACGCGTTGGAAAGCCGTCGTTTTAGCCGCGCCATTGCTCATTACAATTTAACCAAAGGCAAATTTGCTGATATGGTGCTGCAAACCTATGCTCTCGACAGTATGGTTTATCGTACCGCCGGGTACTTAAACCAATCGGTTATGCGCACACCGGGAGACGACAATCGCTTTCATGAAGAACTTCTTCAGGCGAGTGAGCAGTTCTCAATCGAGTGCTCGATTATCAAGCTGTTTGGAGCGCAGGCCCTTCAAATAACCAGCGACGCACGTCGTGCTGTGCGAAATAGTACCAAGCCGCTGGATCAGAAAGACGAAGGACGCAGGATGCAGGACGACAAGCTGGAATACTTTCTGAACACCGCAAAAGAAACCAGTCGTCAGCAGATTACAGAATTCTTTTTGGAAAAAACGCTTATTGATGAACTACCGCTCAGGCAGCGTGTTCGACAAATCCATAATGGCGCCGAGCGGAAAGTGGCCGGCATGAGTCCACTTGCGGCTGAGGTTGATGCGCTGGAGATCGCCAAGCAACTTACGATCTACTTGTTTAACCAGGCGCTCGTAACGCTGGGAAAAGATTTGCTGAATCAACAGCAAATTGTAGAGCTTTTGTCAAATCTTTTCATCGATATTTATGCGATGGACAGCAGTATTTGCCGTGCCAGACAACATCCCGAGAATACGGTTCATACAAAAATCGTAAAGGCTTTTTGCGTAGAGCGCATTCTTGATGTTGGCCATCGTGTAGAGCTGGCACTTTATAGCATCTTCGGCGGTTCACGCCTGGAAAAAGCACTTGGGCGTTTGTATTCGTCTAAAGAGCAAATGAATCTGAAATACAATGTATTCAAGCTGAAACAGGAGATTGCTGAGCACTTATACAGCAATCAAACATACTGTTACTAGTATCTGACGTAAAACTATCTTGTAAAAAACAATAAATCATAGTCTACAACTTTCTGAGATGCGATAATGGCGGATTCTCTGTACCCCTCTTTTATCATCGACGCAATTCGCAGTCCTATCGGTTTACACGATGGGCAATTAGCTGCAATTCGTCCGGATGACCTTCTTGCTCAGGTGCTAAGTCGCCTGATCGATCGGAACTCTGCTTTTTCGCCTGATCAGGTAGAAGAAATTTTGCTGGGATGTGCATTTCCCGAAGGTGCACAGGGACAGTTAGTTGCACGCGCGGCTGCGCTTCTTGCGGGGCTGCCGCCAACAACCTGTGCTACTGTTATTAACCGCTTGAGCGGGTCTTCGCTAACGGCTTTGGTGCAAGCAAATGCTACTATTCGAATGGGCAATGCACAAGCACTTGTGGCTTCGGGAATAGAGCATATGGGCTGCGTTCCGGATGGAGGATTTAATCCGGGATTTCACCCGCAGCTGCGTACGCAAAACTACTACATAAATCAAGGCGAAGTAGCAGAGTCCCTTGCCAAAGAAGCAGGAATAAGTCGTGCAGCACAGGAACAATATGCCATAAGTTCACATGAAAAAGCACTTGAGGCCTGGGAAAGTGGACGCTATAGCGAAGAGGTTGTTCCAATCGAACTACGCGAATTACTTGTCGATCGCGATGAAGGCCCGGTCTACCCTAATGCAGAAGAATATACGCGCGAACAGCCCTCCTTTCTGAAAGATGGGACAATTACTGCTTCTACCACGGCCAGGCCGGCTATTGGTGCATCGGCGGTTTTACTCGCGAGTGAGCTGTTTGTTAAGGAGTATCGATTAAAACCTCGTGCCCGTATTTTAAGCAGCGCGGTGTGTGGCGTCCACTGGCAGCAGAGCGGCCTTGGTCCGCTTTCGGCGGTTGAGATGGCGCTTCAGCGTGCTGAATTGACTTTGGATAATATTGGTGCAATTGAGCTGCATGAGGCATTTGCCGGACAGGCGCTTTATGTCTTAAATCGTGGGAAATGGCCGTTGAAAAAAACCAATCGTCTGGGCGGTTCATTGGCTTTCGGACATCCGGTTGGTTGTACCGGCGGCAGATTGATCTCAACACTTTTAAATGTGATGGAGTACGAATCGTTACGCTATGGACTTGCAGCAACGTCAATTAGCGGCGGACAGGGAATAGCCGTAGTACTTGAACGAATAGAGGAATAGTCGCCATGACGAGCATTAAACGTGTCGCGATTCTTGGTGCTGGTGTGTCCGGTGGACAATTAGCCGCACTCTTTTCGAATGCTGGCTTTGAAACACTCTTGTATGATCTCACTCAGGAACTTGTTGAGGAGCAGTTAAAGCATCTGCAGGAAACGGTGCCTTCTCCATTCTTTTCGGCGCGCTGTGCACGCAAGGTAAAGGCATGTAACTACCGGGAGCACCTTGCTGAACTGGCAACAGTCGATTGGGTAATTGAATCTATTGTTGAGCGGCCTGAAGCAAAGCAGGAACTTTTTGCCTCAATCGCCAAGGTCATTCGTCCCGACGCAATTATCTCCACAAATACCTCTGGTTTATCCGTCAATTCATTATCTGGTTATCTTCCGGTCGCCTCACGTGAATACTTCTGTAGTACTCATTTCCTCAATCCACCACGCTATCGTGAACTGGTAGAAATTATTCAAGCAGAAGAGACGCTGCCGGAAGTGATCGAACTCCTCGAAAAAACTTGTCGAGAGCGTCTTGGTAAGCAGGTTCTCTTTGCTTCCGATACGCCATACTTTGTTGCTAATCGCATAGGCGTCCACGCTATTATGTCGGCCCTGAACATTGCTGATGATATGTCATTTAACGTCTCGCTCGCCGATGCATTAACCGGCGCGGCTTTGGGAAGAGCTGATGCCGCCGTTTTTCGAATGGCAGATTTGATTGGCCTGGACACGCTGGTTTTGATGTCTACAAATATCTCAGGCGCTCTTCCAGCAGATGCCGCAAGCGATGTCTTTGAAATTCCGGAGTATATGCGCCTGATGATCTCGCGAGACTGGCTTGGAACAAAGACCAAACAGGGTTTTTATAAAGAAGTAAATGGTCTTAAAGAAACGCTTAATCGTGCAAGTATGGAGTATGAGCCATACGATAACCCCGTTTCGTCTGCGCTTGAGCTTGCGGCAGAATATCATACCACGCCAGGTAAAATCAGCGAGATCGTTGATTATCCTGATGCCGGTGGCGAGTTTACCTGGCGCTGGCTGTCCAGCGTGTTTCTTTATGCCGCCAACCGAATTCCCGAAGTAAGCCGCGATATCTTAACAATAGACCAGGCTATGAAATGGGGTTTTGGCTGGGAGCTGGGGCCATTTGAACTTTGGGACGCTATCGGCGTCGAAAAGATGGTGGATCGTATGCGGGCCGATGGAAGAGATATTCCGGAGTGGATAGAGGCAATGCTGCATGAAAACTGCTATTCATTTTATAAAATTGATAGTGGGCAATCGTTTTATTTTGATACGTACTACGGCGAGATCCAGCCAATAATACAGCCCGACAATGTGCTGCGTTTAAACTTGCTGAAAGAACAGTGTAATATCCTTGAAGATAATTGGGGGGCGTCTCTGGTCGATATCGGAGACGGGGTTCTGTGTGTGGAGTTTCACAGCATTGCACCAATCGGAACCAATCCAATAGATTCTGCTACTCTGGATATATTGGAGGATGGACTTGAGCTGCTCGAGAGCGGTGATTACGTTGGATTGGTTCTCGCAAACGAGTCGCAGCATTTTTCTAATGGCCTAAACTTACCTGCATTAATCAAGCTGATTCAGGAAAAGCGTTGGGATACGCTGGAGCGTCGCAGTAAGCGCTATCAGGATATCGCTCAGGCGCTACGCTATACGCCTTATCCAATCGTTGCCGCACCTCATCATTATACCACATTTCAGGGGCTTGAACTTGCACTCGCATGTGATAAGCGGACCGCATTCTCTGAGCTCTACTGTGGATTTACAGATATTCAACTTGGCCTGCTTCCGTTTGGCTCGGGAATTCTACAAATTCTCCGCAATTATTATCTGCAGATGAAAAGCGAAAACCCCGGTCCCTTTCCACCTGTGCGTAAAGCATTTGATTGGTTTTGGCAGGGAAATGTTTCAAGCTCGGCGCTGGAGGCGCTGGAAGAAGGATTGTTGAGAAATTCTGACCGTATTATTCTCAATCGACGATACCTGCTGGCAACAGCACGGAATTTGGTGGTTGAGATGGCTGCGACATATAGTCCGCCATCAAAAGAAACAACATTTATATTACCAGGCGAGCCGGGGCGACTTGTTTTGCAAGATGCAATTGATCAGCAGGTACAGATAGGACAGGTAGATGCTCATACCGGAATGCTCGCGAATAAGCTGGCATTTATTCTTTGCGGTGGCAACTCTGCAGGAACTCTACAACCAATAACTGAACAAATGCTGTTGGATTTAGAGCGTGAGGCTTTCCTTCAGATCTGTTCTGATCCCGCTACGCTACCTCGCCTGCTGAGTGCTTTGGTTTCCGGGAGCCTTCCACAGAAAAACCTAATGCGCGGCATAGACAGCCTACGGGATAAGAAACGATTAATAGCATAACTAGTTTTGTATCGCCGGGTTGGGTTTCTTCTCCATTACCAAATTGAAGATGATCCAGCCTGAATCTGTCCGCAGTAAATTGTAGTATGCTCTGATGCGCTCAGACTTGCTGACCAGAAGAGCTGTTACCGTGCCAACGGAACCTGAGATGTCCATATTTTTAATTTTCACTTCCGTTGGAACTCCGCCCATATTTTTCATTTTGAAAGACTCCAAAAATGCGCTTCGTGAATAAAGCCCCATTTCATTTTTCGAGCTTATACCTGCCTGAAACCTGGGGTGTAGTCTTTCACCAATCTCTTCAACATTCTGTACGATGATGTTTTGATTAAAGGTGTTAATTAATTCTTCCACTTTTTCGATTTCGTGTTCGCCTCCGGCAAATAGCGGTGCAGAAATGAGGTAAGAAAGAATGAGTAAAAAAAGGGTCGCATATCGATTACGCATAGCTGATCTCCATTGTTTTTCTATTCCTGATATTTCAATAAAGGAATAAAATGCTGAAAAGTAGCTACGATTTTTTTGTCGCATTTTTTGAGCATTTGTAAAATCAGCTTGTTTGTCGGGATCAAAACAGCGATTTTGTGAGTTTTATAAGACAACGATTAATTTGGGAGTTGGAATGTTTAAGATCGCCATTATTGGTTGTGGAAGCATGGGTAGTACTTATGCACGATCATTTCTTCAATTTAATTTGGTTACGCGTGAAAACTTGCTGCTGGTAGCGAAGGATGCGGAACAGAACGCTTTTTTGCAGACGCTCGATTTGGGAATGGTTTCTACCGGGATGGATGCCTCAATAGAAGAGCAGGGAGTAATAATCATTGCCGTGAAGCCGCAAAATTTTTCTGCTATTGTTGAACCGTTAAAAAAACATTTAAAACCCCATCATTTGGTGTTATCTATAATGGCAGGCATTCGTCTCGAAACGCTACAGGAAAGTCTGGAACATGCCGCAATAATTCGAGCGATGCCAAATACGCCTGCTCAGCTGGGTATGGGAGTAACGGCTTTTTCAGCCATCGAAGGGGTGAATATTCATCAAATCAGCATCATCGATAATTTGCTGAGCACAACCGGACGCACACTATTTTTGGATAATGAAGCACTTCTGGATTCGGTAACGGCACTAAGTGGTAGTGGTCCGGCATATTTTTATTATATCGTAAAGCATATGATTGACGCCGGCAGGGAAATGGGACTTGAGGAGTCGGTTGCTGCTATGCTGGTAAAGCAAACCATGCTGGGATCGTTTCACCTGATGAACCAGTCCCCCAAGTCACTGGATGAGTTAATTGGGGCCGTTGCATCGAAGGGGGGAACAACTGAGGCGGCACTAAGTAAAATGGAAGAAGAACAGTGTGGCAAATCTCTTGCTGATGGAATTCTGGCAGCGGAAAAAAGAGCCAAAGAATTGTCAAAGGGGCAATAATCAAGTCTATGGGCTTGATAAAATGGTTTAAAGTTTTGGGGCTTTAAAAAATGTGATTAAAGTCAAAGGCGTGTTTTGATTCTACTTATAGTGTCGCTAATATACGACGAGACTTTAACCGAAAAGTGAGTTAAGCGACGATTTGTCATTTCTTAAATTTATTTCCCTTGAATAAGAGTCCCTTCTTCGGCTATTTTCTCATAATCGGCCTTGTTTTAAATTAATTAATCCCCACATATTATTTTATCCTTAATTCTTCGGAACAGCAGGTAGTCGCTGTTTCATGCATACACCCTATTCAATGGAGTGATACGTGATGTTAACCGATTTGACAACAATTCAGGAGACGCTACAAAATATCTTAACGGCTCACTCGCCTGCCCTTGAAGTGCGTAAGAATGACGGCAAGACTTTTGAAATTGCCGGAACCAAAGAGGTAATGCAGGGAAAGCAAAAGGTGAACGGACATTATTTTGCAAGCGTTATGTCAAAACCGAAAGATATTAGACTCTATTTCTTTCCTATTTATACTCATGTCGATTCATTCTCGATTTCAGATGATCTGAAAAAGTGTCTCAAGGGCAAAAGTTGCTTTCACATAAAAAAGCTTTCGGATGAGATGGTTGGTGAAATAACTGAAATGATAGCAACAGGCGTGTCGCTTTATGAAAAAGATGAATTAATCTAAATCATGTTTAAGCGCATTATAGATTCGATTGGGGGCGAAGCAATACTCGATAAAATCACCTCCCAACTTTCCGGAACTGACTTTGCCTCCTTTCTGCTTGAAGTGTTTCGTCGTAGAGCTGAGAAGATAGCGGCGAGTGACCTGCTTCAGCAATTTCGAGACAGCCGTTTTGTGGCTACAGCTGATATGAATTGTATTGGATACAAAGAAATTGAACTCGTTTGGTTGCGCTATGCAAAACGTAAAGGGTTTGAACCGGTAATCTTTTCACCGGTTGCACCACTTGGCAGCTGTTCAGCGATTGCTCCGGTAAACCAGAATAAGATTGTCAGTGCAGCACGCAATACCGAAGTTGTTGCAGACATTACAAATATGATGGCCTTGAAGACGGCCGAGATAATTCGATCTAAGTCCGATGAAAACAATATTATCCGACTGGCATCTGCGCACCGGCACATTCGTGCACAAGCATTCCCCGATCCCTCGTTTGCTGCGCACTTTGGTGTATTATGTCTTACCTCAGGCGGGCTGGATACAGGCAACTATTCTTTCGAGCTAAGTCAATTGAAAGAACATTTGAACTATCATTATAAAATGTTGGCATCCTGTTTTGACTCTGCTCGATTAACAACGCGAATTTACATAAGCGATAAAAGGCTGGCTGACCCAATAGACCGCCTTTTGAAAAAAATTGCTTATTCATCTCCGGCAGAACGCGTAAATGAGCCGCTCGAGAGTAACTATTACTTTCCTCTGCAGTTTAAGATTTTTCTTACATTGGAGGATGCTGAAATCGATCTTGCTGATGGCGGAGTTGTCGATTGGACTCAGCAGCTATTGTCTAATAAGAAACATCGTTTTTTTATCAGCGCAAGCGGGATTGAGCGTGTGTACAAACTGGCCTATATTGAATGATGAATCCTTAATCTTATTCATTTTAACTCTCCAGGATGCCGAAATGATTTGGCGGGCAAACGGCTGGGGAGTTTTGCAAAAAGATCTGGTTTCGAATAGCACCGCATGGAAGGTCATTATCAAAAAAAGCACCCAAATCAGTTCTGATTCGGGTGCTTTAATAATGTGTGGGCTTAAATTTGACTTACCGTCTACTTCATTAAGATCATGCGCCGCATTTGGGTAAAACTTCCGGTCTGGATACGATAGAGATAGATACCACTTGCCAGGTTAGAGGCGTCAAACTTGACAGTATGTTCTCCAATTTCAACCGGGCGATCGATCAACTGTTGAGCCAGTTTACCATTTATGTCATAAATAGCCAGATCAACATGTGACTCTTTGGGCAAGGAAAAGGTGATATTCGTAGATGGATTGAAGGGATTTGGGTAGTTTTGATTTAGATAAAACCCCTTTAAAATCTCTATGTCAGAATCTACTCCGATACCTGTGACTATAGCGGGACCTACAGTTGCTTCTTTAAACCATACTTCTGCATAACTTCCATTTGCATATTGATCTGCTAAGTTTCCATTATACGTTTGCGCTCCTGTATTCCACACCATATTATCCGAAGGATTTTTGCCGTTAGACTGATTGTAGGAACCCTGTTTGAAATACTGAAGCTCACCGGCATAAGCATTTGCTTTTTCTGTGCCATCCTGACCTGTAGAAGCGAATACGGTCAAGACTTGTTGGGGGATATCTGAATAATTTGTATACTCAGAAACAATCAGGTTTTTGGTAAACGACTTTGTTGGATGACCCGGGCTTGTAAAAGTTAGGTACATTATTCCATCATATACATTCACTTCATAGCTAAACTCTTCGTTTAATTCTATGCCATCGGCAGGCTCGGCAGGATATGTTGTTGAATCTGTACCAACAACAGACCAGTCATAGCCCCAAACAGCCGTTGAAAAGTCCCATCTTTCTGAATTACTGCCTTCTGTGTTAATTTCATAATTCCAGAAAACAGATCCCTTTGTATGCCCCGGAAACTTTTTATAATAGATTTTAAGCGGTTCATTTTCATGACCTTCATCGCTGTGAATTTGCCCAACGACACATGAAAAAGCTGCGGGCACCATGGCATTACTTGTAGTTGATACGTTCATTACTTTTAATGTAGCTGTTAAATTTCCACCGGTTTCAGGTGTCCATTCTGACTTTTGTCGCAGTTCGGATCTTGTATTAGATGAATTCGGTGTTGTACCACCAGAGTTAGGCGTTTTATAGACTACCCAGTCTGTTGTTCCATCATTGGTATCGAAAAAATAATCCGGGTGCTCAAAGTCAATTAAATTGCTCTCACTTGAACCATCTCCCATGGTGATCCTCCATTCGGCAAAAAATGGAATTACGTCGCTTGGAAAGTTGGCAATATACCCTGCTAAAATTGGTGAAAATGCTACTATCAGAACAAGCAATGAAAATAGCCTCGCTTTGTAACTCTTTTTCATCTTATTTTCCTTATTTTAACGAATGATATTACCTAAACTGTCTGTTGTAATACATCATACAAATTCTTGGTTTTTGATGCAAAGGTTTTTTATTGAAAGAACTTCTGAGCTCTTACAATTAATTTGAAAAAACCAGGAGGGTGGCATAAAAAGGCCGTTAAATTTAATTATTAACACGGCCTAAAATAGATTCATTTGTGCATCGCCGGGACGTCGAAACGATTTGGTGGAAAGACGACTATGATCGCTTCTGCCTTCCGGAATGCCGGCATTTCTGCAGGCAGCTTGAAACAAGGTCTTAACCTGCTCAGCAAAAGCGCCATCACCCTTCATGCGTTCAAAAAAGCGACTATCGTTTACGTTCCCGCCGCGAATGTCGCGTACTCGGTTCATAACCTTTTCTTTCCGTTCCGGAAAGTTGCTTTCCAGCCACTGTTCGAATAACCCCGAAACGCTATAGGGTAAGCGCAGCATCACGTAGCCCGCGAAAGACGCGCCGGCATCCGCAGCAGTTTTAATGATAGCCGGAATTTCGTGGTCTGTTAGTCCGGGTATTACCGGCGCAGTAAAAACCCCAACCGGGATGCCGGCTTCGGCAAGTTTGCGGATTGCTTCAATGCGCCGTGTCGGTTGAGACGTTCGTGGCTCCATCTTGCGTGCTAATGCTCCATCCAGCGTGGTTACAGATACCACAACCCGAATGGCATTATGCGTAGCAAGCTCTTTCAGTAAATCGATGTCGCGGGTAATCAGGTGATTCTTGGTAACAATTCCCACCGGATTGCGAAACTCTGCCAAGACTTCCAAAACACTGCGAGTGATGCGAAAATGCTTTTCGGCCGGTTGGTATGGATCGGTGGAGCCACTTATCGCTATGGGTTTGGGTTGCCACTTTTTGGCGTTCAGTTCCTTTCTCAAAAGTGTTGCGGCATTGTGCTTTACGAAGATTTTTGTCTCAAAATCGAGCCCTGCTGACAAGCCAAGGAACTCGTGCGATGGTCTGGCAAAGCAATATATGCAGCCATGCTCGCATCCACGATATGGATTTATACCAGCGTCAAACGGTACATCAGGACTTTGATTGAAGCTAATAATTGATTTCGATGTATCGCGGTAGAAAATAGTCTTCACATCAGAAGAAAACTCATCGTCATCCTCTTCAAGATCAGAAAAATCCGGGAAATATTCCAGCTTCTCAAAGCGGCCGGCAGGGTTACTTATTGCAGCACGACCGCGTTTTTTTTGTGGGTTCTGTTCAGACATGAATTTCCTTTCGGCTCGGTGTCTATTAAACCCACTCACATTTTATAAGAAAGTTCACAGCTCAAAGTTCGAAACTCTCCGTTGCGCTGGACTTTCGCTTCGCTACGGCTGAGATTTAAAAGTGAAACGTGAAACGTGAAAAGGCAATAAGGCAATAAGGCAATAAGGCAATAAGGCAATAAGGCAATAAGGCAATAAGGCAATAAGGCAATAAGGCAATAAGGCAATAAGGCAATAAGGCAATTTACTCCTTGTCCCCTTGTCTTCCACTCTCCTTGTCTCCCGCTCTCCTTGTCTTCCACTCTGTGCTCTCGTTTTACTTCTTCTTATATCCGTCTCTCAGCGTAACAGTGCGATTAAAAACTATTTTGTCATCGGTAGAATCGCGATCGACAACGTAATAGCCTTTTCGCAGGAACTGAAAGTTTTCTCCCGGTTTGGCATTCGCCAGATAGGGCTCAGCCTTAACATTTGGCAGCACTATCAAGGATTCAGGGTTTAGGTTTGTAAGAAAATCGCCCCCCTCGGCCGGATCTTCAGTGGTAAACAACTGATCGTAAAGTCGGGCCTCAACATCTATTGCATGCTCGATCGATACCCAGTGTAATGTTCCCTTTACTTTGCGGCCATCGTCAGACCAACCACCACGCGTTGCCTGATCGTAAGTGCAGTGCAGTTCTGTAACGTTCCCGGCATTATCCTTAATAACATCGTTACAGGTAATGTAGTAGGCATGTTTCAAGCGTACTTCTTTACCCAGAGACAGACGAAAAAACTTACGCGGAGCATCTTCCAGAAAGTCTGCTCGTTCGATGTAAATTTCGCGTGAGAAAGGAATTTTGCGATTACCGGCGGCTTCATCTTCCGGATTGTTCTCTCCATCGAGTTCTTCTGTTTTGCCATCAGGATAGTTGGTAATAACTACTTTTAGCGGATCGAGCACGGCCATTACGCGGTTTGCCGTTCTATTCAGATGCTCACGTATTGAGAAGCTCAGCATTGCAAAATCGACAGTGCTGTTGCTCTTGGCTACACCGATACGCTCGCAGAAATCGCGAACGGCTTCGGGTGTGTAGCCACGGCGGCGCATCCCGGCGAGTGTAGGCATGCGAGGATCATCCCAGCCATCTACAATACCCTCAGTAACCAACTGATTCAGTTTGCGTTTACTGGTAAGCGTATAGGTTACTTCCAATCGAGCAAACTCATACTGATGAGGTGCTGGATCAAAGTTGAGTTTTTCCAGAAACCAATCGTATAGTGGACGATGATCTTCAAATTCGAGAGTACAAAGCGAGTGGGTTACGCCTTCAAAGGCATCCGAAATCCCGTGAGCAAAGTCGTACATCGGATAAATCTTCCATTCATCACCGGTTCTATGATGATGTGCTTTTAGAATTCGATAAAGGGCGGGATCACGCATATTCATATTCGGAGACGCCATATCTATTTTAGCACGAAGAATATGTTCGCCTTCTGCAAAATCGCCATTTTTCATGCCTGCAAAAAGCGCAAGGTTCTCTTCTACTGAGCGATCGCGAAAGGGGCTGTTTTTACCCGGTTCAGTTAATGTGCCGCGATATGTGCGCATGTCTTCCGCAGAGAGGCTTTCTACATATGCGTCGCCAGACTTAATAAGCTGAATGGCGCAGTCGTGAAGTCTGGAGAAGTAGTCCGACGCAAAGTAGAGACGATCATCCCAATCGAAGCCAAGCCACTTGACATCGTTCTTTATTGAATCGACGTATTCCACGTCTTCTTTCGTCGGATTTGTATCGTCGAAGCGTAAATTGCAAAGTCCGTTATAGTCTTTTGCGAGCCCGAAGTTCACGCAGATAGACTTTGCATGTCCGATGTGAAGATAGCCATTGGGTTCGGGGGGAAAGCGTGTTTGCACCTTACCGTCATTCTTTCCTTTTTCCAGGTCTTTCTCTATGATTGTTCGCAAAAAATTTGATACCGGTGCGTTTTCTTTCTCAGTCATGTATATGTTGCTCCATAGTGTTTTCTAAGCAAGCAAAGGAGAAGATTCAAGATAACAGAGGCAGTATTTTATCTTTTCTCTTACTATTGCAATCGACTCAATTTTTATTTTAAAGATTCCCGATTCCCGATTCCCGATTCCCGATTCCCGATTCCCGATTCCTCGTTATCCCGCGTCACTGAACTCATAGTTTTGAACATCGATTGTCGGTTCGTAATTATACAGCTTGTTCCACAAATTTACTGTCGTTGCAGTATCGAACTCACAGTAGCGTACAATGCGTTTCCATTCACCGTTAAGAAAAGCCTCATTAACTTTGTCGCCGCTTAAATCACCCTTCGGGCTTGGCATGCCGTGTAGCTCTGCCAAAAGTCCAAGCGACATAATTTTCGACCAGTCCCAGTTATAATAAATCATCATCAGGTCAAAGTGTGGATCGGTACTGAACTTACGCAGATTGGTCATACGCGGAGATGACGGACGTATGCCATGATGCATCATGCGCTGCATAATAAATGGCATATCAAACCCAAGTCCATTGTAGTGAATAAACTTATTTACTGTGCGGGCAATCTCGTTAAACTCCGTTAGCAGCTTGTATTCATCTGTTCCATAGAGCGATTTTAGTTTAATCTTTTCGTCCTTAATATACGCCATGGAAAGGCAGACGATTTTACCAAAGTCGCCATTTGTACTGGCAAAAAGCTGAAAGTTGTAGTCTGGATTGCGCTCTTGTTGTCGCGCGATTTTCTTTTGAATTTTTTCCTGAACCGCTTCGCTGTATTCGCTAAGCTCTGCCGCGGGAACGGTCTCAATATCGAGTGCCAGATGATCGGCCATATGCACCTCTTCTACGTTGGTAAACCTATATGTTAAAGCGGAATTTTTGCTAGTGCAATAGATTCTTCACTACTTACGAGCCAGACACAAGAACGGCTGGGCTGTAGAGAATGACTAATGGAAATCTGATTAGGGAACAAATCCCTCAAAGCGTTGAAGAATGTGCTGAAGTGTCTCCAGCTCCAGTTTACGAACGGCTACGCCTGCAGCGCGAAAAATAGTTTCCGAGGCAGTATGAAAATCTTCCCCTTTGTACTTCTCAGAAAGAAAGACGACTTCCTTTATTTTCTTCTGAGCGATGTGTTTTGCGCATTCATTGCAAGGAAAAAGCGTTGCGTACACTCGGCAATTATTCAGCACGTCGGTTGTTGAGTTCAGTATTGCATTTGCTTCGGCGTGAACCACGAATGGATATTTGGTATCAAGCCATTCGCCATCACGTCCCCAGGAAAAGGCATTTTCATCGGCACCCGCTACAAAACCATTATACCCGGTACCGACAATATGTTGATTTTCGTTGACAATAACAGCGCCCACTTTACTATTGGGATCTTTTGAACGGAGGGAAGTAAAGATGGCGATTCCCATAAAATATTCGTCCCAACTTAGATAGGGAGTAACTGACATAATGTGCCTCGATCATTAGTATCTGTCGCGAATTAGCTGCGTCAAAATGTATTGCGATTTTCCTTGATTCTCAAGTGCGAAATCATGTCTTTTTTATGAAGCGCTGTCGCCATCGGGCTCGATTTGTAGGCGTCATTAAGAATGCAATTAGAAGAAGAACCGCTCCGATTCCCAAAGTATTTAGCATACTGGATTTGGCATTACTCAGATCGGGTGCGTCTGGTGCGAGTGCAGCAAAATGAGGCGCAGGGCTGTGATAGTAGACCGGGACAGACATGTTTTTGGGATACATTGCAATAACTGCCCGGTCCGTCAATTTTCCTTCAAAGTCATAAAACTTGAGGCGATTAGTTTCATAGCGTTTGTTCTTTAGTTGATAGACACAAATAGGACGAAAGCCTTGAGTAATAGAGTTTGCTCGGGCATGATTCACAATCTTGCCTGGAGCACGTTGTAGCGTTTTTTCACCTCCATACCAGTAAAATAGAAATCCATTTATGTTCATTAGCCCTAAAGCAAGAGCATAAAGAACGAAGAAAAGGCCGATTGCGGTGATCCCTCCGCGCCATCTTTTTAAACCAACATTAGTTCCGTACACAAGTAATCTCCTCTCCGAGCTGGAAAATCGAAAAAAGTTTTCAAAATTCAGGTCGAAATTTCTAATAAAGGTTGAGTGCCGTCGAGCTCCCAACACTGCTCCATTCTGACAATGCTCCAATATTGCCTTAAAAAATGAATGCTCTCGATCTATTCCCTGGCCAACTAGCTGCGTCTATTGTGACATTTTCAATAGGCGCCGGTAGTAGTTATTGTCGCTCATTAGCCCTCCATTGCTAAGTTCAAATAGCATATTTAAGAGTCGATAAAATAGAAAAAGGTATTGAAAAAGAGCACCTTCATTCGCTATTGGCAATTATGGGGCGTCGTACATTTGTATTCGTCGGCGATGAATTTTATTCTCAAAATTCAGGTCGAAATTTCTAATAAAGGTTGAGTGCCGTCGAGCTCCCAACACTGC
>JBOEGD010000021.1:0-2382 GCA_050633245.1 Calditrichia bacterium
GGCAGCAGCAGTGATGAAACGGCTCCTCCTCGTGATGTAACTGCCACAGTCAATGGCTTTACAGTTGACCTGGCCTGGCGTGCGCCATTGCCTGAAGGTGCTTCTGAAATCGCTTATGATGATGGAAGTGGTGAAGGTAACATCTCTATCGGTGCCAATGCCGAAGGTGAAGCTGCTGCTCGCTTTACACCGAATGTCTACCCAACCACGCTGCTTCAAGTAGTGGTGCAGTTTGCCAACTCGGCAGCCGGTGCTGCAACAACGGATCTGACCATCTATGATGGAAATGGAACTACTGGTCCTGGCACAACACTGCTGACGCAGTCCTATGACATTAACAACCGCGGTGCCTTCGATATTATCGATGTGTCTTCTGCGAATATTGATATTACCGCTGATGATTTCTTCTTCTCTTTCTCAGAGATCGTTGGTGAGACGATGAACCTTGAGTGGGACACCAGTAGCCCGACTGCCGGTCGTGCCTGGATCAATGCCCCGGGAATCGGTTTCCCATGGCAGCCGTTTGGCAACATCAACGCCACCTTCGACAACAACCTGCTGCTTCGTGCAGTGGTTCGTGAAGGCACCGGTCCCAACTCTCGCATTGCAGTACTTGAAGCAGATGGCCAGCGTCATCCGTTGACGATAACCGAATACAAAGAACTGCTTGCCGGTAATGCTCACGTGGCATCCCGTGCTGGTGCTGTTCATGTTGACGGTTCTCCTGTTGCTAAAACAGCCGCCTTACCTGCTGCTCCTGTTGCCTCTTCCAAGGCCGGTGCCAGCTCAGGTGAAAGCTTGGCTGCTCTTTCTGGTTACAATGTCTATCGTAGTGATGATGGTGGCGCAAGCTATGCGATCGTTGCTTCACCCGATAGCGCATCAACCAGCTACAACGATGCCGGCGCTCCGCGCAACGTCGAGTTGTTCTACTACCTCACCGCAGTGTATACCGGTGGTGAAGGAAATCCTTCCGATACGGTTTCAGCGACAATCGTAGACGTGTTTGAAGGTCTTGCCGAGCACAACACACCTGAGTTCCGCAGTGGTGTGACCAATGAAGGAACGCTTGGTATGTTGAACGCCTTTGGCGGCACCCCGGGCTTTGAGTGGCCTCTGGGCACCAATCAGCTGTTTGAGGGTGGCGTGATGGTCGGTATTGCTCCCGATCAGGTGAGTGATGCAGCACGTTTGATTACCGGCGGTGGTCAGAACTCACTGGATGAAGACTTTGCCTTTACCAGCAATGTCGATACGGTGTCTTCAACGACCGATGAAACCATCTATGTGGCCAGCTATGATGACAGCAACCATCCGAATGGTCCTCAGGCCGATGATGGTCCGAATGCTGCGATGCCGATAGAGATCGTTCAGACCAGCTATAGCTACACCGATGCTGATAACTCCGGTTATCTGATCATGAAGCTTCAGGTGGTGAACACCGGTAGCACCACGCTTGATGGTGTTCGTGTGGGTCAGTATCACGATTGGGACATTAATACCTACGCCAGCAATACTGGTGAGGTGGTCTTCGACATCACATCAGTGGCTGGTGAGAACAACGACCTGCCATTTGAGATGGAGTTTGCACGCTTGTTTGATGCAGCCTCTCCGGTGCCGTATATCGGTGCTGTTCCGCTGTCTCAGAACGTGTTCCTGGCCAGCTGGGTCCTGGACAATGCAACTGAAGTGTTCCCAGGTGGAGCCTCTCCGTTGTCTGAAGCCAACAAGTACAACTACATGGGCGCACGTCGCGCTACTGATCCGTTTGGTGATCCGGCCGGTCCTGCAGACAAGAGTCTGTTGTTTGGTCTTGGTGGTGGTGCTGATGGTGATCCTACACCAGCTAGTGGTTACACAATCGCTCCTGGTGATACCATTACAACCGGTGTTGCCATTGTTGGTGGTAATGATGCAGCGGACTTCCTTGCCAATGGTAAGGCCGCGCTTCAGAAATGGTCTGATCTTGGTAATGAGATCACGGTATTCGCTCCAATACATACTGGTATTGGTGATGAGCTATCTGCGATCCCGACCGAGTTTAGCTTAGACCAGAACTATCCGAACCCATTCAACCCGACGACGTCGATTAAGTATGGGTTGAAGGAAGTTTCTGATGTGAACCTGACGGTTTACAACATGCTGGGTCAGAAGGTTCGCACGTTGGTTCGCCAGCAGCAGAATGCTGGTTTCCAGACCATTCAGTGGGATGGACGCAATGACAATGGTGTAAAAGTAGCAAGTGGCATTTATGTCTACAAGCTTAGCGCCAATGACTTTGTTGCCAGTAAGAAGCTGATCTTGATGAAGTAAGACTTGAGACTGGAGCAGTCTTCAAGACTGCTCCAGTCTATCTAACAAGACTGCTCTTCGTTTATTCTC
>JBOEGD010000022.1:0-106075 GCA_050633245.1 Calditrichia bacterium
TTTTGAGTTCTTTTAAGAAGGAGAAATCGCTGATTTGATTATCGCTAAGGTAGAGCGTTTGCAGGTTTGCCAGATCCTGTAGGTAAGAGATGATTTTGTAATGCTGATTATCCAAATAACTGTACAATGAAATAGCAATAACCTGGTTGCTATCATCTACCATGTAGCTCCGCAGGGATTTCATCTGCTCGATTTTTTCGACTCTGGTTAGTCGTAATCCCAGAGTCTCTTCTATTTGGCGAATGATATCCCGATCAGACATAGTGCCTTTCTTTCCTCAACGATGAGTTTATTCAGTAAACGACTTTAAAGATATTATTTCAATGCCCCTACTACAGTCGCTAAATGCATCCAGTTGTCGCCCAGCCAGTTTTTCAGTTTTTCAATAGGTGATCTCAGCTCTGCTTTGTAGCTCTCAAAAGCATCTTCTTCGCGAATAAGGTTTATTGCAGTGGCAATCTCCTCGTCAATTTCACTACGGAGTGGATTTTCAAGTTCGATAAACTCGTTTGCTGTTTCCAGTGCCTTTTTTGTTTTAATGGTGTTTGCCTGGCTCAACTGCATTTTAGCCAGAATGTCCTTTATCTCTTTCAGACAGAGTTTTGCTTCTTCCAGAGATCCCGCAGCCGGCGGCGCTGTATTATTATGTGAGCTGTGAGTAACGGTGTTTTTATCGCCAGTAATCAAAACGCTGCCGGATACATTCCCGCCAACAGAGATGTTGCGATTGTTTGTGATACTCTGCCCTACTTCCTGTCCGTCGGTTTTATTATTCTGTTCATTCTCTTTTGCCATTGTTGCCTCCCGCTGCTTGAATGTTTTAAGCAGCTCATCGTTTTTTATGATATTAATTTTTTCACTACCCGATAGCTCAATATTCTTAACAGCTTTTTTACCGAGTTGACAAGCATTTTCAATATCCTTTCCGGCAGCAAGGGCATTATAAAAGCCCTCAGAGAACGCGATAGCCACTTCGTTTTCAAGTCTCCGATCAGAGCCAATAACATAGGGAACATGATCAATGAGAATCTTTGCAGTTGGGTCGGTCCAACAAGCGTTGAGCACAATACAGCAAATATTTCCGTTTGCGTCAATTATGTCTATCAATTCAGTGAATTTATCTGCGCTTATCGGATTGGCGATACGTTCAGTATCCATAAAAAAAAGCCCCTGCTCGAAGTCGCCATGTCCGGAGAAATGAAGGATGTATGGTAGCTGTCGGTTCATTTCATTCTGCAGCTTTTGCATATTGACGCTCAATATAGGTGGGCGCAGGCTATATGGATTGCTGTTTAAACGAGAATCGAGCTGCTGATTAATACGATCATACTCCACATCAAAATGCGGGTCACCCTTGCCAATCGGATTGGCGGCTATAAACAAAACTGATTTATCTCTGCTCATATGTTATCCTCGTTGTAGTTCAAGCGTTTAATAATTCCTGCATTTTTTCATGAAAAGCCGAAGCCACCTTGAAAGCGCCTTCATCACTGGGATGAATTTCATCTTCCCAAAGCTCTTTTATTGGCAGAAGCGGTCGGGCATCGACGTAATCAAACTTATCCGGAAAGAGTTCTTTTAGAGACTGCATGACTTGCTCGCGGAAGTCGTCGATAATGATCTTAACGATATTCGGTCGCATCTCTTCCGGTATGTTGCGGTCATCGAAATGCTTTGCCATCCAGCCGCCGCGCTTTTTACCGGCGTAACTATAGGTATGTCCGATAATCTGTACGCCCGGATGTGTTGAGAGCACCTGCTCGATTATATCACTATAGTGATTGCGTAATTTAGCCAGGCTGTGGTTGAGGCGCTCACGTTTAATCAGGTTTTCCGGTGGCTCTCCTGCTGAATAATCTTTAATGTGCTCCGGAAATTCATCACCGATTACATCGTTTCCACCCGCGCTCAGCAGGAAAAACCGGGGTTGGGTTCTTTCAATAATCGTAACATACTCCGCGATGTTCACCATGTCGATAATTGTGTCTCCGGCAGCACCGAGGCTGCGAATGGCGTACTCATCAAAGCGCTGATCGTCTATAAGGTGATCGATCACATCGCAAATCAGCGGATGCTGAAACCAGGAATCGCCCTCTGAAACCACCATTAATGATTCTGGTCTGCGGATCAGCTGCTCGCGCAGCTTGGCCAACCTTTGCCGCCGTTTCCAGGAATTGGCCAGTCGCATTAGCATCGACATAATGCCGCCGCCAACTCCGCCGCGATATCCGCCGCCGGAGTCATCCAACAGCTCTACATCGTCACGCAACACCAGCGTGGGGCACATCTGCCCCTCACGGGTGGATAATTCAAAATATTCAAGCAGCTTTTCTTCGCTAAGATCTTTTTTGAGCAGCAGGTCTTCCAATTCGGAAACGCGAATTTGTTTCGGCATAGTTTTCCCCTCCGGGCTAAAAGGTGTGGCAATTATTTTGCCTGCTTTACCAGCGAAAAGTAGCGACTTAAAACATCTGTTGATAAAGCATGGTGCGCTTCTTACTAGAGGGGAGTATTGTTTTAATTACGCAAAAAAATATGTCGAGTTCAAGATTGGTGTAAAAAATTTCAGTATTGGGGATTATGATGCGGTGAATCAGTAGATTCTTTGTTGAATCTTGCAGTATTGTTGTTATCTTTTTAAACAACTCCCCTTGATCTATTCAAATTGTTATTGCATGAACCTTTCTCAGGAGCCGCTATGCCTGAACCGTTAACGATTTCCATTGCCGGCGGCATCATTAGTTCACTGGCAGCCAACATGCTGCAAAATGCCGGCGTAAAACTACGCAAAGCTATTCGCAAGTCCGGTCAGGAAGAGGCGTTGCGTCGCTGTACTCAAGCGGGGGTGGCAGCTTTCCTCGGAGTTATCAAAACCAACAGTCAGGAAGAAATTGACCATCTGGATACTATCTTCCGCGCTTTTTTTGAGAAACCGGACGTTGCCGAGGAGCTGGCAATGTTGCTGGAGGGCGAGCTGCCGGATGAAGAGGCTTTGCTGAAACAGTTCGAGCAAGCCGGGTTTATCGCAGAACAACTACCGGGACTGGATTTTGAAGTATCCATGTCTGCATTTCAGCAAACCTTTATTGCCTCTGCGGCCGGAGAAGGAGAGCTGGCAGGCAATATCCAGGCGCTGAACCTGATAAAACAGAGCAAAATCCAAAACGAGTCACTTGAGACCTTGAAGCAAATTTCAGCAGTCCTCAAGTCCCTTAAAGAAGACACGCTACAGATGGCTTCCGGCAAGATTACCGGCAGCATTGCGGAAACCGGGCAGGAAGGCGGGGTAGATTTTACGCAGCAACTGCGGCCCTATTTTTCCGGAATGACTTCAGAAAACTCCAGCCGGTCAGTTACTATTGGTGGCGATGTTCAGAAAAGCATTATTATTACCGGGGACAGGGCCAAGGTAGACGCATTTTTCAACTTTGGAAACTATTATGCTACCTCAAATGAGGCAACTGCTTCCGAAGACAATTCTACCGCTACACGAGTCCGCTACCTGAACAGCCTAATCAACCATTGCCAAACTCTGCCGCTAGCTGCGCTGGGTGAAAACGTGACGCTGAAGGAAGAGATTACTCTTGATAAAGTGTACGTCGGTCTGGATACCACCACTATGCAAGAGCTTACTGATAGTGAACGCAAGGTGTTATCAGAAAAATCTGGGCGGGAGATAGAGAAAGATGCTAAACGTCCAACAACCGCTCTGGAAGCAGCAGAAGGCAACGACCGGCTGGTGCTGCTCGGTGATCCCGGTGCCGGCAAGAGCACTTTTGCAAAGCAGCTTTGTGTGCAGTTGGCAACGGCTGCACTGGAACGTGGAGACGAGGTTAGCCTGCCAGTTTTTATAAATCTGCGTGATCTCGCTGCGAAGCTCAAAACCGATTCCTTAAAAAAGTTATCTGCCAGTGACCGTACCATTGAGCTGCGGCGTTTAATGACAGAACAGATACAGCGCTCATTCGCCGAATTGGAAAGTGAGGAATTTGGGGAGACTTTTTTAAAAGGAATTCAGAATGCGAAATGTCTGCTGGTATTAGACGGCCTCGATGAGGTGCCTTTTGACAAACGCGAATCGATGCGGGATTTGGTGGGCGAATCCTGTGCGTATTTTAAGCTGCAAAAACTGTTAATTACCTGCCGGGTTCGCAGTTATAGCGACGCCAGCCACTTCGATGGTTTTGCAAGCTATACATTGGCGCCGTTTAATGCCGATAAGATTCGCAACTTTATCCGCGGTTGGTATCTGGCGCAGCAGAGTATGGGACGAATTGTAGCGGCTCAGATTGAGGACAAGATTGAAGACCTTGCTAAAGCGGCTCTTGAGGGTTCGCTGAAAGAGATTGCCGGCAACCCGATGCTGTTGACCACGATGAGCATTATCCACCAGCGTGATATTGGCCTGCCGGATCGCCGGGTAGAGCTGTATAAATTAGCCGTGGAGGTTCTACTGCATCGCTGGCGGGAACATCAGGCCGGGGATCAACTTGGTATATCCGATGAATTAAGAGATTTTCTGCGCGATGATAGTCGTTTGCGTCCCATGATTGAACGTTTAGCTTACGAAGCTCACAGACCACAGCTACACAATCAATATTCCGGTAGTTTGGATCGTGGAACTGCATTGGTGTTACTGGGGGATAATTATCTTGGTGGGGTAGATTTAGCTGATCAATTCTTAGACTATATTGATCAACACTCTGGTCTCTTCGTTGGTGAAAGCGGGGAGCCAGGCAGGGTGTTGACCTATGGTTTCCCACATCGAACTTTCCAAGAATATCTGGCTGGTTGCTATTTGGTATCTCAACGTGATCTGGTACGACAGATACTTTTTCTCGCTGAAGAAGGGGACTATTGGAGTACTGCATTGCAGCTGGGTTTTGAGGAGTTGCGCTATAATCGTCGAAGTGATAACCAGCTATTAGATCTTGCCTATCAACTTTGTAGCAGTGAATCTGCGAAAACAGCTGTAGTAGAGCGTCAGCACTTGTGGTCGTCTAACATTGCAAAACTACTAGGAACTCAAAAAATAGAACAGGACAAGTCAATATCATGCGGCGGAGCAGTTTATTTGAAGCGAATCCGTGCTGCTTTGGTAAACCGTTTATCTGGCTCTCTCCCATCTGTAGAGCGCATGCAAGCAGGAAATAACTTGGCATTATTAGGTGATCCACGTTTGGGAATAACAACTGTGGATGGTATAGAGTTTTGTTATGTACCAGAAGGTCCGTTTGGATATCGTGATCGGGAAAGCCCCAGCCTACTTTCTGTTTACTGGCTTAGCAGATATCCAATTTCGAATGCACAGTATAATATCTTTATTAAAGAAAAAGGCTATAAAAACCCTAATTATTGGGAGGAAGCAATTGATGCCAAAGTTTGGAATGCTGGGGTGGTTAAAGGTCGCTATGAAGAAAAAGCAAGTGCTTTTCCTAGACTTTTTAGAGAAGAGTTTAATTACTCTAATCGCCCCCAGGTTGGTGTTAGCTGGTATGAAGCAATCGCTTTTTGTCGTTGGCTCACTGAATTAAGTCACAAAAAAAAGTGGCTAAGTCAAGATCTTCGAATTGACCTGCCTACTGAATTTCAATGGGAAAAATCTGCTTTAGGGGGAAGGAGTATTAATAATCAGGCAATAATTTTACCCTTAAGGGAGCTCAGAGAGAATGAAACGGAAACCCTTTTGTTAGGGGCTCAAAAAAACCCGATGCCTCATAGACTATACCCATGGGGTGAAAAAGTTGACGCAAATGTGGCTAATTGTCGCCAAACGGGTGTAGGAACTACAAGCTCTTTAGGGTGCTTTCCAAAAGGAATGAGTCCTGTTGGCTGTGAGGAGATGAGCGGTAATGTTTGGGAGTGGTGTCAATCCAAGTTCTGGGGAGGAGGGAGGCTTGGAGCAGCAAAAGATGGACGAGTGCTCCGTGGAGGTTCATGGCTTAACCATGACTTTAATCTACGTTGCTCCTATCCATATTTTGAATACCCTGATTTACGTAAAAATTTTATTGGTTTCCGTGTTGGGGTTTTTCCGGTTGGGGGACAGGGTAGATCGGAGATGACGTGAGCGGGCGAAGGACGGTGAAAAATTATAGAAATAGCAAATTAAGAGCATCAGCTCCAGTGGAGCTGAATAATTGCAACATATGGGGCAAACATGTCTGCAACTAACTACGGCGATGTAAAAAAATCTGTCATTATAACCGGGAACGGCAATTCAGTAACCTTTGTTGTTGATGATTCAACCGAAAAGGCGGCGCAGGCTCGCGCGGCTTATCTGGTTTATATGTTCAATAGCCTGCGAAAGCTACAGCTTGGTGGTATTGATCGACAAGCAGCGAGTGAGGACAATCCTCAATTAAGCCTTGATGGAATTTACACTGCTTTAATGACCGGCAGACCCGAATCTCACATGGAAAAGATCGAAGGGGAGAAAAAAGAGGCAAAATTGCTCTCGGTACTGGAAGAGCTGGATGCACAAACAGAACTGGCACTTCTCGGTGAACCGGGCAGCGGTAAGAGTACTTTTGTGAACTTTCTGGTGCTGTGCCTTACTGGCGAAGCAATTGGGCACCCTCACGCCAATTTACAGGCATTAACCGAACCGCTGCCAACTACAGAGGATGCCGAGGAGAAGGAAAAAGAGCGTCGCCAAAAGTGGATGCACGGAGCGTTATTACCAGTACGCGTAATACTGCGCGATTTTGCAAAAGGTGGATTACCTGAAGAAGGACCTGCGACGGCTGACCATCTATGGCAGCATATTCGCAGTACTCTTGAAGACAATCGACAGGGAAGTTTTGCAGAACACTTGCATGAAGAACTACAGCAGAGTGGTGGACTGATTATGTTGGATGGACTGGACGAGGTCTCCGACCCGGAGCGCGTTCGACCGCAGATTATTCAGGCAGTTAATGCCTTCAAAAACGCCTATTCCAACTGCCGCTTTCTGGTTACCAGTCGCACCTATGCCTATCAGAAACAGGCGTGGAAGCTGCCGGGGTTTAAAGAGGCGATTATTCAACCCTTTAATCTGCCTCAAATTACGCAGTTTGTAGATCGTTGGTATACTCATATCGGGGAACTGCGGCAATGGTCTGTGCAGGATTCACAGGGCAAGGCTGCGGTACTGAAAAGCGCTATATCAGCTAACAGCAATTTACAGCACCTTGCCGATCGTCCGCTGTTGCTGACCTTAATGGCCAGCCTGCATGCCTGGCGCGGTGGTACTCTGCCGGATAAGCGTGAAGAGTTGTATCAGGACTCGGTTGACCTGTTGCTGGATTGGTGGGAACGCCCTAAAATTGAACACCTGGCTTCCGGGCAGATTCGCGAAGTGCAGCCTGGCATTGCACAGTGGCTGCAGGCGGACAGGGATAAAGTGCGGGACTTGCTGAACGAGCTGGCTTATAAAGCGCATGCCGACCAGCAAGATCTGGATGGCTGTGCCGATATTCCGGAAGGGGATTTGGTGCTGGGGCTCATGGACATCAACAACAATAAAGATGCAAACACCAAAATGTTAGTTGAATACCTGAGCTTTCGTGCCGGACTGCTGGTTCCGCGTGGGCAGCGAGTTTACAGCCTTCCACACCGCACCTTTCAGGAGTATCTTGCGGCCTGCCATTTGACGGCTGATGACGACTATCCGCTTTCTTTGGCAGATCTTGCGCGCGCCGAACCGAATCGCTGGCGGGAGGCGGTAATGCTGGCGGCAGCCAAGGCCTGGCGGGGCGCGCGTTCCTCTATTTGGGGATTGGTAGATGCGCTCTGTTATGCCCCACCTAAGGACTCCGATAATGCAGAAGCCGATATCTGGGGGGCACACCTGGCGGCTCAGGCGTTGGTGGAAGTTGCCGACTTAAGTCAGGTCTCGGCTCGTCAACAGCCAAAAGTGGAGCGATTGCGAGAATGGCTGTTGCGCTTAATGCGGGAAGACTGGCTTCCTCCCATCGAACGAGCTCTTGCCGGACGTAATCTAGCCAAGCTGGGTGATCCGCGGCCGGAGGTGATGACGCTGGAGGGTATGCAGTTTTGTTATGTTCCGGGCGGGCCGTTTATCTACCAGGGAGAAGAAAACGACTCTCTTTCCGAGGGCTTTTGGCTGGGACGCTACCCGGTCAGTAATGTGCAGTATCAGGAATTTGTAAAAGCAGGTGGGTATGCGAATCCTGCCTATTGGTCAGAGGCGGCTAAGGCTGGTTTGTGGGAAAACGGGCGGTTCAAGGGCAAATATGAAGATCATGCGACATCTGCCCCAAGGATTTTTGGCGAGCCATTTGATTTAGCAAATCATCCACAGGTTGGCTTTAGCTGGTATGAGGCTGTAGCATACTGCCGTTGGCTGACGGATTATGGCCGGGAGCAGGGCTGGATCGATAAAAAAAGCTGCTTTGTTTTACCTTCTGAGTTTCAATGGGAGAAAGCAGCTCGTGGTGGGGATCAAATTGGGGTCGAACCCATATTCATCAAGCTTGAGGAATTAAAAGATAAAAGAGGTGCTGCTGCAAAGCAGGAGTTAATTGCCAACCCCAATTACCGTCGGGAGTATCCGTGGGGAGATGAACTTACTTTAAACCTTGTGAATTGCAGCGATTCCGGCATTGACAGCACGAGTGCACTTGGGTGCTTTACGAGTGGAGTGGGTCCGCTCGGTATCGAAGAGATGGCAGGAAATGTTTTTGAGTGGAGTCTATCGAAATGGGGCGGTGACGTAGAAATAGATGCTAGCGGTAATGCCCGCGTTATTCGTGGCGGCTCGTGGGGCGCCATTGATGACCTCAACCGTTGTTCCGCTCGCCTGAGCTTCAATCCGTTCGACCGTTACGACCTCATCGGTTTTCGTATTGGTCTCTTCCCATCTTCGAAGAATGGGTGAGCGGGTGACAAGGAGAGCGGGTGGGATATTGAATAAGGTATGAACTTTGGCTCTGTTTCTCTGATCTCTGTTTTCTCTGAACTCTGTTAATGCCACGCGTAGCGGGGCCGAAAGTTGAGGCGCGTAATTTTGAACAAGAGAGCTGGATATGACACATATGTTACGTGACAAGCGGGTAGATTGCTATAATTGTGGTAAGACTATTACTGTTAGGAGGTTGTTTTCTGCAAGGATTAGCGGGACACCCGATACAAAGGAAGAAATGGTTGCAGTTTTGGAGGTGAAGGATTACTTGGTTAAAAATGCTGAGTATGTGTAGAGCTGTGATGGCTCTTTGAGTTGCATGTATATGTAATAATATCTATATTGTTTCAAACTCCCCCCTAAGCAGCAAGCTCTTTAGTTGTGCTAAGAGCATTTCTTAAATAATTTTTCGCATCGTTCTTGTCGCCTATGAACTAAACATTATTGGTATACCACTCTTCCGGTAATTAACTGGGCTGAGATTTAATACTTCTAGAGTGCCAGAATGTTTGAAACGTGCGATATGTTTGTGTTGTTGAACTGTGAAGAATTGCCGGAGGTAAAATGTATCGAGAATTCAATCGTATGATCCTGACTATGACAATTGTGCTATTTGTTGGGAATAATATTTTGATCGCTGACGAAACGTCTAAAGATAAAAAGATAAACGTTTATGTGTGGGATTTTGATGCAAAACCTCCTGAGGACTTGAACGCGCAAGAATTCGCAAAGAGCGTTACCGAAGAAATTGAAGAGTTGCTGATCAAAAGCAACATGTTTCGTGTCTTAAATAGGCGTGAGTATTGGAATTTCTTTACGCAGCGAGAGCAAGAGTCTGGCATTAAAGGAATCGATCACTTTAACGAAAAGATGATTGATACTCTCAAGTCCATTAATGCAGAATATGTCGTTTTTGGTAAGGTTGACTATAATGAACCTAGTGGACAAGTGAAGCTTCAAGCTTCCCTGCAAAATTTTAACTCGGAGAAGGTAGCTCAGGCAACAGAGTATGGTGCAAGGAAACTCAGCTTGGACCCAGAAGAACGAGTAAAGTTGGTAGCTGCACTTGTTAAACCTATACTTTCAAAAGTAAAAAAGCTCCAATCAAATGAAAGCGATAATAAGAGTTCTTCTTTCTTTTCGGCAAATAGTTGGAATAACGATAGGTTTACAATTAGGTTTGGGTCAACGGCTGAAAGGAGAGCTTTTTTGACTGGTGTAAGATTAGTCGTTGAACCGCATATAGGAATAGCTCCGTTCCAAAAAGACATTACAAAGCTGCGTATAGAGGGATTTAAAGACCTTTTAAAGGTGGGGCTTGAAACAAATCTATACCATGGTTTTCTTGCTTTGCAAGTTGGGTTTGTTCTGCCGAGCGAACTCAATTTTGTTGAAGAAAGTGATGTCGCGGGTGGGTTGTATCTTGTAGATAGGTCGACATACATAGTTGATTCTAAATTGAGTTTCACTGTAGGTTTCTCATTCTTTAACGGCATTGTTGCCGCTAATTATACTAGGATAGGATTTGATAATAAAGCCTTCGACTCAATTTATGATGGACCTTTAAACCAAAAGTTAATTCTTTTTAGCATACAACCACTTTCGTTGATTCGTTTAGCAGTTAAGAGCTTATAAATAAATCTATGTTGTTTTATAATTAATAGTAATAACTGCTTTCCTGCTTAGTGAGTAAAATGTGGAGTTCGATATGTTGTTCAAAAAAAAACGTATTACTGTAAACTTATCATTAGTTTTCATTATTACTATAATGCTCTTGACCTTGTTGTCCAGCTGTTTCAATAATGACTTCGACAGTGATAATATTCTTAATAGTGATGATAATTGTGCTTTTACAAGTAATAGTGAGCAGGGCGATGCTGATGAAGATGGCGTTGGGGATGCTTGTGATTCAACTAGTCTGATATATATGAGTGAAAGAGATGGGAACCCAGAGATTTATATGCTCAACCTTATTGATATGAATCGTACGCAGTTAACCCAGGATAATAGTATATCAAACTTTGCTCCAACTTGGTCACCAGATGGTAGATTGATTGCATATCATTCAAAGAGTAGTGCTAGGGAATATTTCGATATATTGGTCATGGAAAGAAGTGGTAAAAATATTAGAAATTTAACAGAAAGTTTAAGCGTAGCAGGAGATAGCTACAGGCCAACATGGTCACCAGATGGCGCGCAAATTGCCTTTCAATTCGATTCGGAGCTCGCATCAAATAAGCTTTGGATTCTAAATATAAACAATCCTCAAAATGCAGCCAACCTCATTAGCTCTTCTAAGCAAAGGCATGAACATGATCCCTGCTGGTCACCGACTGGAGAGAGTATCGTTTTTACTACAGAAACTCTTGATACAAACAACCGAATCTACTCATTGATTTTGGTAGATGTCCTTGATAAAACTGAAGTTAAAATATTAACGGATTCATTGAGAATATGGAATGCCGTATTCTCTGCTGATGGTCAGGAAGTATTTTTTGCTAAGATTGTTCAACAGTATTTTGAGATTTTTTCCATAAACCTTGATGGAACAAATCTCAGAAGCATATATAAGCTTGAGGAGGGAAATGTGAATGAACCTTCACTTTCACCTCGAGGTGATGTTATGGCCTTTCAGTTTCAAGCTGATTCAGATGGGGAATCGAGAGATATTGCTGTCTTGGATCTTAAAAGTAACGTTATTACACGTATTACAACAAATGGCTTTGTTGATGGTACGCCGGATTTATTCTAAAGATGATGCCATACTCAATATGGACATCATGAATAATTAACAGATGAGTTTTAAAACAGAACTTTCTTAGTTCTAACATCCGGCAGTTTAATAGAGAATTAATAACGGATAAAATGTTATAAATGGCTATTGTTGTGGTGTTATGGGGCAACTATTGAAAATAGTAAACTGATATGCTATAGATCAGTGCGTGATGATATTTAGCTTTAGTGATTCCTTCAATAAACAGAACCTCCCCGCTTTAAAGATATCAATACTAACATATTATGGGAGCGTTCATGTTGTTCATTTCGCAAAGTCAAAAAATTATTCAAACGTTAGTTCTGCTTTTGAGTATGACATTGCTATTCTTATTCTCTCGTTGTTCTGAAAATGATGCGGATGGCGATGGGATTCTCGATGCGAACGACAACTGTTCTCTAACGCAAAACCCAGAACAGGACGATTTTGATGGCGATGGAATAGGCCATGTGTGTGATTCAACTGTAATAATGTTTGAAAATAATCTAGACAATGATTATGAAATTTTTACATGGAACCTAGAAAGTGGAAAGCTACGGCAGTTGATGGATAACAATGTAGATGATATAGATGCCGTTTGGTCACCAGATAGAGCTCAGATAGCTTTTCGAGTTGATAGTGAAGAGGAACATATGGATGACATCTATATTATGGATTCAAATGGAAACAATCGGGTCAATATTACAGCAATTCTAGGAGATGGTGATGACAAAGTTCCTTCTTGGTCGAAAGATGGCAAGGCACTTATATTTCAACATGAAAACTTAGTCTCATTTCGACACGAGATTTGGAAAATCACATTTGGCTCTAATCATGCAGAGCGTTTAATTGAAGAAAATATAAATGGCATGAACTAAACCCCACCTTCTCTAATGATGGTAAGAAAATCGCCTTTACCATTGAGAACTTTCAAGCCAATGCGTGGTCACTTGTTCTGATAAATGAAGATGGAAGTTCTAATAATACTTTATTTAATAGTCCTACAAGAATATGGAATGCTGAATTCGCAAAAGATGATAAACATATTTATTATACATACCAAACTAACGGCCGATATGGCCTTTTTTCGATAAATATTAGTACGCGTGAAATAAGCCACCTAATTTCTAATGAACAAAAAGATGCTTACGGACCATCAATATCGCCTAAAAATGATAAGATAATATTCGAATATCGAGAAATTCAAGAACTAACAAAGTCACAGATTTACAAGTTGGATCTTTCGGGTTTCGAAGCAACGCAAATTACTTTTTTCAATTCACGTAGTCGTAATCCAGATTGGTATTAGATGCTTAAAATTGGAGCCAGGGAGCTTTAGGAGTAAATTTTCTATAGTTGTTGTATCTATTTAAACTAGTGGCGTATCTGCGTATGTTTATTCAAAATTTCCCCGCAAATGGTGAGCTCTAATATTTCCGTATGGGCTTCGCTCAAGTAATTGTTCGCATTGTTCTTGACGTCCATAAACTAAGTAATGCTTTGTATACCGTCTCTTTTGTAATTAGGTGAACTGAGAATCTATGTCTGATAAAATACTAAATGAATTAGTTCATGCAATTCTTTCTTTGCCCGGCGTTAATGCCCCGCAAATGCTTCAAAGTATTGTGGAATCTTTGCCGAAGCAGGTTCAGGAAGCTATATCGCAGAGTGAGAATCATGATATGCGAGGTATTGTGCAGGCGTGTTCGAAGCAAGATAAACTTGATGATTTGATACAGGCTTTGAGAACAATGTTTGGAGAGTCAGCCTCATATCAACAGCTTGTAGAATTGCAAACTGCCTGGGAATCAGATCGAGAGTATGACATCTCGAAAACAGACCGCTCTGCGGGAGTTGATGGAAATGTCTCTGATTCCGTTATCATTACCGGGGATAATAACAAAGTCTACTCTGGAAATATAAATAAGCTAGACTTGCCAGATCATGAGGAGAATGATGGAAAGTTTAAGGCAACGGCTCACAGGATCCAAATAATTACACTCGTTATTGCGATCTTGGCTATAATCACCCCGCTCTTATATGACTACCTAATCAAACAACCTGATGTCGCACTATTGCCCGTAAATACTAGAGATGGTATGGTTGTTAAGGAAGATCAGCCTCTTGAAACTTTTGATTCTCCTGCTCAGGATGTAGACCTGCCTACAGAAAACAATAATCCTAAGTCATTTGGAAACAAAGCTCAGAAGCAGGAAGACCCTGTGAAAGAGCGGGATAAGGCTTCAGGTTCAACGAAACCTGAGGTCAATATACCTAAGATAAATCTAAAACTAATTGTTCCAAACCCAATGCGTAATGGCCGTGTTCTTGTAAATGGCGCAGAGCATTATACAAGACCTAACACCATAATTAAGTCTATTAACGTTGTTCCCGGAAGGCATGAAATTCTGATTGTTACGAAAACAGATACTTGTAGAGCAGCGGGAGTGTTTATAGAAGACGGTAAGACTATACCGGTGGATTTTGTAGAATAATAGGAGGGGAAATGTATCAACATCTCAATAACATATACTTGTTTTTGATGTTTATCCTGTTTTTGGGGAATACTACTCTGATCGCTGATCAGCAATCAAAAGTCGAAAAAATAAATGTTTATGTCTGGAATTTTGATGCCAAGTCTACAAATTCTAAAGCTCTGGCAAATGATGTAACGGAAGAGTTTGAGGAGGCATTGATCAATAGTCATACCTTCCGTGTATTAGATAGACGTAACTTTTCGAAGGTTTTTACACAGCGAGAGCAAGAGGCTGGTATAAAAGGGATTGAGGGCTTTAATGACAAGATGTTTGACACGCTAAAATCTTTAAATGCAGAATATATCGTTTTTGGAGAAGTAGATTTCGAAGACCCCAGTGGGGAAATAAAGTTCAGAGCTTATTTGCAAAATCTCGATACAGAAATTATTGCAAAAAAAACACTCCATGGCGCGAGGGCACTTCGTCTGGCACCGAAGACTCGTATGAAGTTAATCGGAACCTTAGTTGATTCAATAATTTGTCAGTCAACGGCCAAATTAGACTTGGAGTTTGATGATGAGTCAAAATATTCCAAACAAGGAAAAAGATGTGGCTTTTCTGTCAAAATAAACCCTCCAGATTTTGATGTTGGAAATGATCTGATGTGGCAATCTATTCTATTACCTGGTTTGGGACATATTCTGGACAATAAAAAGCGCGGATATGTTTATACGACTGCATTTATTGCATCTGCCATTTTCTCTGTGACTTCAGCCATACGTTACAATAGTAAGCTGGATGAATTAAAAGATGCGAACTCTATATTCGATTCAGATCGAAACATCACGAATGCCTTGGTAAAAAACAAGAAAATTGAGGAAATAAACGATGCTGAGAATTTGGTAAATACTTCTCTATATATCTTTGGAGGGCTTTATGTTGTAAATCTAACCGATGTAATTTTCTCTACTTGGCTTAATAAACCAGCCCCTGAAGTACAACCGATAGTTACTTTCCCCAACTCCCCGCAATTACAATCAAACCCTATGTATGGTATAAAAATAAGTTGGTGAGGAATATGAAAAAAGCTCTGCAAATGATCGTAATCTGCACTCTTGTTCTGGCTTGTTCAACAGATCCTGATCTTACGAAAAGTGAAGATGTTGAACCGGATATAGTAACAGATATTGATGGAAATGAATACCAAACGATTCAAATCGGGTCTCAGGTTTGGATGGCAGAAGATTTAAGGGTTACTCGCTATCGAGATGGAACTAAAATTTTAAATCTTATCGATAGCTCCGATTGGTCTTCGACTCAGGAGGGAGCCTATGCGAGTTATGAAAACAATGATGCTAATGGTGTTGAATTCGGTTTGCTCTATAATGGTCTTGCAGTTGAAGATGTAAGAAATATTGCACCCGAGGGCTGGCGAGTGCCGACGGATAAAGACTGGAAAATACTGGAAACTCATCTGGGAATTAGCATTGAAGAGCTGGATGTCGCTTCAGCAAGGGGGGCTTTTGAAGGAGGGATGTTGAAGGAGATAGGAACTTCACATTGGAATAATCCTAATGTCGGTGCAACAAACGAGACTTTTTTCACCGCTCGCCCCGGAGGACAGAGACAGGATGACGGCTCTTACGATGGTTTAGGACTGATAGGCTGGTTTTGGTCTGTAACTCGGATACAGGGAGGTACAAACTTGTGGCAACGAACCCTGCAAAATGACAATGCTCAAATTGGACGCGGGGTAAATAGCCCTCAACATGGCAGGTCTATTCGCTGTATTAAAGAAACCGCCGGACCGGCGGGATCCCCCTTGCAAGAGGATAAAATCACTCCATTTGATGCCTTAGTTAATAATCGTTTTGGTCACGCCGTATCGATAGATGGTTCCTTTTTAGCTGTGTCGGCAATTAGTAATGATCGAAGAGGACCTGCCGCAGGTTCTGCTTACATTTTTGAACGCGTGACTTCTGGCTGGAGTGAGAAACTACAACTGTTACCAGATTTGCTTGAGCCCGGTGATGAGTTGGGGCGCTCTATCGGCTGTGGAGACGGTTGGGTAATCGTTGGGGCGGATGGAGACGACGATCGAGGTAAAAATGCTGGTGCAGTTTATATCTATCGTAATGCTACAAGTGGATGGGAATTCACTCAAAAGCTTACCGCACCGAATGGTGCTCCAGATGATCGATTTGGGGTGTCATGTGCTATAAATAATCAGTGGGCAGTTGTTGGAGCTTTTGCACAAGATAGTATTGCAATGAATAGCGGCTCCGTTTATATATATCGCTACAATACTGGAGCGCAGAACTGGGGTTTTGACAGAGAAATAGTTGCGCCAACTGCGAGAGAGGGAGCAATTTTTGGAAACGCTGTAAGCTTATCAGGAAATCAGATAGTAATCGGAGCTAGCATGGATGATGAGCTTGGAGATCAAGCCGGAGCCGCTTATGTTTTCGAACATGAAGTAAATGAATGGAGCTTTAAAGGCAAGTTAGTTGCCTCAGATGGTATGTCTGGAGCTAACTTTGGTGCATCCGTAGCTATTGATGGAGATGATTTAATTGTTGGTTCTCCCAAATCAGACGGCCAAGGAGATAATGCGGGTTCGATTTACTTCTTCGAAAAGCAAAACAATGTCTGGCAAGAATCCGGTAGATATATGGCCTCTTCTCCTGCTGCGTCTGATGAATTTGGCGGTAGAGTAGATATTTCCGGAGAGATAGCTTTAATTGGTAGCACTGGTAAAGATATTACTGGCGAGAACTCTGGAGCGGCTTATATCTTTAGAAAAGATGGCGATGGTTGGAAAGAAATTGAAGTAATATGTGCTTCCGATGGAGCAAGTAGCAATAGCTATGGAGACTATGTGGCAATTGATGGGAATTATGCTGTCGTAGGTGCACCTCAAAGCGCTCATGATGGAGCAAGCTCCGGTATTGTTTATATATATACTCCTTTGATACAAAACTAGAAAGCGATCCACTAGCCTTAGTATTATTTATCATTTAAGTGCAGAAGTGTCTTGCCAGGCTCATGCTAAATGAGCCTGGCAAGCAAACTTTAAAACGTCGATCCACCCAAAAACGCAACTACCAGTGACCCGCCAACAAGAAGGCTCGCCATTGGGTTATGTCTCTCAACCTGAAAGAGATATCGAGAGTAATTGTCTTCATTAAGACGCAGGTTAAATCCATAAAACATATTCTGTTTGAAGATTCCCTGGTCATTTTCACTCTCATGTGGTATGCAGACAATCAGCAATCGGCAATATCGAATCTGGCTATCTTGCAGAAACTCAATAAGTTTTTTTTGTTCCTTCTCTGCTTGTGGCCAGTCATGATTTACCAGAAAATCATAATCCGTAATATTTCCGGGATTACAACTTTTATCATCCTCTATTTTTCCCAGAATAAAGGTATGATGATTAGAATAAACGGAGTTGAGTTCATTGGGCTTGAAATACGGTCCTTCAATGAATTGTCCGCTTTCATCTGCAAGTTGTTTCCAAGGGAATTCTTGATTTAACATTGTTGTTCGATCCGAAGGAGTGGATATTGCAAGATAACGCAGGTTCCACTCTACGCTTATTTCTACTGCCTGGATGGTGGGTTTGCCCTTTTGCTTATACTCTTGAAGGTTACCACCGTCACTAAACGAAATTCGTACTGGTTCTTTCTGGGTCTTTGGTCTGTTTGGGTAGATGTCTACTCGCTTGTTAAAGGTAAACAAGTTGCAGGAAGAGCTGGTGAATAGCAGAAAAAGAATAAGCCAGTTTAATACCTTTTTATTTGGATAGGTTCGATTTAACATATTATTTCTCCTCCAGAATTGTATCCTTAATGGTGGAATACTTTTCGATTAATTTAGCGCGGTTGGGAGCACCCCGGTTAAAAGCGATATGAGCACCAAAGCTTGGTCCTTTGTCCTTACCGCCAAACCCATCGTTAAATGTTGAGAAAGTGAAGTTACCGATTCTTACGCGCAGGCTGCTAAAAAGCTCGTTTAAGGGAGTCTTGGCCTGAAATACTTTGCTTTGATTTCTCCCGTTAAATTCATTTATCATTGCCAACTCATCAACGCTTCTGGATTTCACAAAGAATCCATTAGCGTGTGTCATCGCAAATTGAATGAGAATTGGAAATCCTCTGACAGTAATGCGAGTACTAATCATCCCCTGAACATTTACGTAATAAGATGTGAGATCATCAAAGTGATATCCGGGCAGCAACAGGCCACCTCTGATCATACCACCGACGCCAACAGAGCGAACTCCAACACCATAAACCGAGAATTTACGCGGCAGATATGCTTCCCTCAGGTTTGAGCCGGCATGGAGAAAAAGCTCCTGATTCACGGTGTTAAGGCTAAAACCTGCACCGACAAAGAACGGAGACGGAACCGCTTCTTCTACCCGACCCGGTAGCTTACGGCTATAATCGAAGCGCAGAAAATACTCTATTGAGAATCCTGCAATCGGTACTTTTTTCGTAGGCCCCAGAGATGTGTTGTTAACAGTGTCGGTCGAATCGCGTGGAATGCGAAGAAGCTGAGAATTGCCCCTCCAGTTCGCCCAATGAATCACATCGTTTTGCAGCCATTCCGTAACATAATCGTTGACCACGCCAAATGTGGCGGTTTTTCTTTTTGTTAATGACAGATCCTGATTTAAAAAATAGTCCGCGGTTTCAAAGACGCTATACGAAAGAATATTAAAGCCAAGTGTTTCATCGATATCATTATAGGGCGTGAAGCGATACGTGTTGGTTCCGGTTAATACTTCCTTGCCGAATTGAGTAAAACCGAGAAAATGAAGTCCAATATCTCTGCGCTCCTCCAGTTCCGGGAGCATAATCGCCCCCCAATGGAACTTGGACTGACCAACCCCTGAGCAAAACTAAGGAATGTTAAAAGTAAAGTGAATATTAACGTTTTTAGTATCATTTCAGACCCCCTTGTTATGTCGCAAATGCACCTGTTTTCTGATTACTTAAAACCGTATGTGTCGTCTATCCTGTAAGACTACATATATGGCTCTGTATGTCATTTACTCATTAAATATTCTGTAGTGGGGAGAATTTTTCCGGCCTTTGTTGATACCGGTAAATGGGATTTAAAGGGGAGTAGAATACACCAAGAGTTGACAGCGTGATAATTAAAACCCGTCGAATTTTCTAAATGGAATTCTAAAGCTTTACAACCATTCTTACTCGATGCCTGTATATTTAAATAGAGGCGAATCATCTTGAATTCTCTCAAAAAACTTTATGTTCTAAGCAGAAAACCATTCATAGCGATCTTCAGAAATAAATAGAAGTGGCTCGAAAATCTGTCACTAAACTATTGGTTATTCATTCGAATTCCTCTCTGACTATCCCCGCCAAAAAAAGTTGAGTGCAGATCTTACTGACCCTCCCTTGCACAAAATCCTATAAATCTCTATATTTTAGCAAAATCTCCCCTTGTTAAGCATCTGTTTGGTAAGTGACTTTACCGGCAAATAGACGTATTTATTGCAAACACAGCGACGACTTACGGAAGATGATTCTATGCCGAAAAACGAACGCAGTATTCAGGTTAAACGGGATGCTTACGAGAATGTCATCATTTCTGGCGATGGTAACCAGGTTACTATTTATCAGACTGTAAAACAGATTGAGTTAGTTACTGAAACGGCACATACTGATAAGAAAAAACCCGTTGGCCCCAATCCCTACCTGGGCCTGGGGGCTTTCCAAGAGAGTGATGCAGCACGTTTTTTCGGTCGTGACAAGCTGATTGCCATTCTTTGGGAAAAATTCCGCGATCTGCATACGCCGAACCCTACTGGTGAGCCACCTACCCGCCTGCTACCTATCTTGGGACCCTCTGGATCAGGAAAGTCTTCCCTGGCAAAAGCAGGATTGATACCCGAACTAGCCCGCCATCCCTTACAGGGGCGTCAATCCACTCGAGTTGGTCTGATTACTCCGGGCAGTAAGCCGTTGGAAAGTCTGGCGCTGGTGCTGGCTCGCATCGCAACGAATGATCCTTCGCCTGCACTCAAGCGTGATGAATATCTGGAGGTTCTCTCAGGCCGTGCGCAAAGGGGGGATTATCGCGGGCTCAGCAGCATTGCCGATACCCTGCCGGGAATTGAGAGTAATCCGCTGGTGATTTTGGTAGACCAGTTCGAGGAGACTTTCGCCCTTAGTGAGGATGAAGATGAGCGTAATGCCTTTATCGAAAATTTGTTGCAGGCCGTCGCCGACCCTTCACAGCGAGTGGCGGTGATCCTAACTATGCGCAGTGATTTTATCGGTGAAACCCAGCAGCATACCGTGCTTAATACGCTGGTAACCCGCCAGGGCGAGCTGGTACCGGCAATGAACGAAGATGAACTAAGGGATGCAATTGCTAAACCGGCAGAACTGGCTGAGTATCCGCTGGACGAGGCCACCATCAATTTGCTCGTTGAACAGACCGAGGGCCGCGAAGGTGCGTTGCCACTATTACAGTTTGCATTGACCCGCATCTGGGATGCGCTGCCGGAAAAAGAGCCGGCGATAACGCTAAAAGACATTGGTGGGGTTGGCGGTGCTCTTGCCGGGGAAGCGCAACGCTTGTATGATAGCCTTGATCATAAAGGAAAGGCCATTGCCAAACGGGCTTTCCTGGCGATGGTTCAATTAGGTGAAGGCACCCGCGATACTCGCCGCCGCGTCACGCTGCAGCAGGTAGTCTCGGCATCCGAGGATGAAAACACTGTACGCCAGATCCTGCAGCTCTTCTCCCGGCAGGATACTCGCTTGGTAACTCTTTCCGGAGATGATACCGGCGATGCTGTTGAAGTAACCCATGAGGCCTTGCTGAACCACTGGCATGAGCTGAATGAATGGTTGGATGCCGGCCGGGACGATCTACGTTTTGCCCGGCGGTTGGAGGCAGCGGCAAAACATTGGCATGAGTCTAATATGCCAGATGGAATGTTGTGGCGGCCGCCTGATTTGGATTTACTATTAGAATACCATAAGAAGAATAATGAGGGACTAACGGTTTTACAAAATAGTTTTTCTGAGGCCTCACAAAATGCCGAGCAACGTCGAATCGCAAGTAGAAAAAAGCAACAAAGAATACTGCGTAACTTGGTAGTAGGACTAACTATTGCTATGCTCGTTACACTTGGTTTGGCAAATTTTTCACTCCGAAAACAAAAAGAAGCTGAACAGAAAACCTGGGAGGCAAATTTTAATTTGGCACAGATCTTCGAAAGGGATGCCGGATTTGCCCTTGCGGATGCACTTGAACATAAAGACACTCAACGTAATTTTCAGAAAGCTTGGCTATATACGCTTGCCGCCCTGAATTTGAACATTGGGCAAGAAAGGCACTTGCCAATTTCGATTGGGCGTTTGGTCCGACCGGAATTGCGTTATGGAACCTGGCATCAAATATGGTCCACACCAAAATTTCTCGGAAAGGATATAAGGAGCGTGGCTTTTTCACCTGATGGAAAGATGCTCGTTTCAGGCTCAGGTGATAAAATAATACGCTTATGGAATTTAGTGAGTGGCGAAGAAATATCGACCTTGAGTGGTCATAAAGGTTTTGTAAATAGTGTAGCTTTTTCGCCTGATGGAAAGACGATCGTTTCAGGCTCATGGGATAAAACAGTACGCTTATGGAAAATTGGAAGTGACCAGGCAATATCCATCATGGGTGGCCATAGTTTTCCTATAAATAGCGTGGTTTTTTCACCTAATGGGAAGATAATTGCTTCCGGCTCCGATGATAATACAATTCGCCTTTGGGATGTAGAAAATGGTCAGGCAATAACTACCTTTAATGGTCATATCAACCCTATATATAGCATAGTATTTTCACCTAGTGGAAAGATACTTGCTTCCGGCTCCGATGATAACACAGTGCGTCTTTGGGATGTGGAAAGTGGCGAAGAAATATCTGTCTTGAGTGGTCATGAAAATTCTGTGAATAGTGTAGCTTTTTCACCTGATGGGAAGATACTTGCTTCCGGCTCCGATGATAATACAATTCGCCTTTGGGATGTGGAAAGTGGTGATGAGATATCCACCATGAGCGGTAATAAGTACTCTGTGAATAGTGTTGTCTTTTCACCTGATGGGAAGATACTTGCCTCTGGAGCTAATACAATTCGTCTTTGGGATGTGGAAAGTGGTGAAGAGATTTCTGATTTGGGCGATCATCGGCGCTCTGTGAAGAGTGTTGCCTTTTCACCCGATGGGAAGATACTTGCTTCCAGTGATATTACAGTCCGTCTTTGGGATGTGGAAAATAAAAAGTCAGTATATAATTACGATGGTCATCGTGCTTATGTCACAAATGTTGATTATTCGCCAGATGGAAAGATTGTTGCTTCTGGTTCTGGTGATAATACAGCGCTCTTGTGGGATGTAGAAAGTGGTGATGAGATCTCTACTTTGATCGGTCATAGTAACTCTGTAAACAGTGTAACCTTTTCACCAAATGGAAGTGTAATCGCCTCTGGCTCGAGTGATAAAACGATTCGTTTGTGGGATGTGAATATTGGAAATGAAATTTCTACCTTTTTCGGCCATAGTAACTCTGTAAACAGTGTAACCTTTTCACCAAATGGAAGGGTAATTGTTTCTGGCTCGAGTGATAAAACGGTTCGTTTGTGGGATGTGGAAAGTGGCGAAGAAACATCTATATTGAGCGGTCATTGGGAGGTCGTGAATAGTGTGGTTTTTTCACCTGACGGAAAATTAGTCGCTTCTGGTTCTAATGATAATACGGTGCGCCTTTGGGATGTGGAAAGTGGTCAGGAAATATTCAGCTTTATTGGTCACAGTTCTTATGTAAATAGTGTTGCCTTTTCACCAAATGGAAGTGTAATCGCCTCTGGCTCCTCGGATGATACAGTCCGCCTATGGGATGTTGAAAGTTTTCAGGCAATATCTATTCTAAGTGGTCATGGAAGTTCTGTCACGAGTGTCGATTTCTCCACTGATGGAAAGATGCTTGCTTCTGGCTCCTTGGATGATACAGTTCGTCTATGGGATGTTGAAAGTAGCAAGGCGGTTTCTATCTTTGACAACTATAGTTATAATGTATATAGTGTTGCACTTTCTCCTGATGGTAAGAGCGTAGCTTTTGGTTCTGGTGATAGTGCTGTGCGTTTATGTGCTGTGGAAAGTGGAATGTCAGAATTTACCTTGAGCCACAGTGAAGATGTGAGAGCTGTGGTCTTTTCACCAGATGGGAAAATACTCGCTTCCTGCTCCAATTATAGTGCAGTGTCTTTGTGGGACGTTGAGAGTGGGGAGTTAATATCTACTCTGGTTGGTTATAGCGGTTTAGTCAATAGCCTTGCCTTTTCCCCAAATGGGAAGTTTCTTGCCTCCGGTAGTTCTGATAAGGCTGTGTATTTGTGGGATGTTGAGAGTGGGAAGTTAATATCTACTCTGATTGGGCATAGTGGTTTGGTATCGTGTGTTGCCTTTACCCCCGATGGAAAAATTCTAGTCTCTGGCTCGTGGGATGATACGGTACGATTGTGGGATATAGAGAGTGGAGAGCTAATATCTACCCTGAGTGGTCATACAAGGCTCATTAAGAGTGTTGCCTTTACACCTAATGGGAAGATTCTTGCCTCTGGTTCATGGGATGGTTCGATACGTTTATGGGATATGGAAAGTCTTCAGACAATATCTATTTTAAGTGGTCATGGCGATTCGGTCACCAGTGTCGCCTTTTCCCCAAATGGGAAGATCCTTGCCTCCGGCTCCTTGGATGATAAGATTCGCTTGTGGGATGTAGAAAGTGTCCAAACAACAACTGTTTTAAGCGGTCATGGTAGTTCTGTTACGAGTGTCGCCTTCTCCCCCGATGGGAAAATGCTTGCTTCTGGTTCCAGTGATAGTACAGTGCGTTTGTGGGATGTGGAAGCTGGCCAAACAATTGCTATCTTAAGCAGTCATAAGGAATTTGTCACGAGTGTCGCTTTCTCTCCGAATGGAAGTATGGTTTCTTCTGGGTCTTTGGATGATACAGTACGCTTGTGGGAAATCTCAATTGTTCATGAGTATGCACAGGTTGGTAAACTGTCCGATAATTTTCAAAAAATTCATGAGATGTCATTCAGTTTATTTGGCTATAAATTGGAAAGCTCTCAATTAGAACTCATTCAACCTAAAATTCATCTTCCTCTTCGAGAGAAGGAGAAAATTGTTGAACTTTGTGATCGCTACCGCCCTCCTAATAAAGATCCAATTGAATGGCTTTTAGAGATGGAATAGTTTGCATCTCCCACTTACCTATTGCTGACCTAACGAAAAAGGGCTATCCCAGAAGACAAGATAACCCTTTGTTTTTAGCAGCACCTCCATTTTGGGAGCGGGTAAATGAGAGAAATAAATAAAGACAACAACTTCTTCAGCGTTTATTCTGCTAAATCCCATTCACTCTTTCTATCTAATTCATTCTGACCATCTATGTTATTATTGGGCTAAGCCCTTTTACGAATGAGCCCTTCGACTGCGATCGGGATCGGGTGGATGAGCGAAAGACAAAGATTCTTTAAACCTATTTTGTTAAAATCAAATTTATCGCGTCCGTCCATGTTAGGATCGAGCCAATCCTTGTAAATAAAAAAAGGCTGCGAGTTCTCGCAGCCTTTTGAGTAGTGGCACCTCCCAGATTTGACTCCACCCCTCCGTGGGTGTCGGCCTTCGGCTCGCCTAATGGCGCTCCAAATCCGCTATCCTGCGGATTTGTGAACTGGGGACACACGGATATTCAGTCCTTTCAGAGGGGTTCGTGTAAGTGTTTGGTTTTGTTGATAGTGTATTGATTGTTAAATGCTTACGCTCCTCAAACCTGGTCTGCTTTTATTACCCCCAATTACGTTAAATTACCTTGGACATTACCAGTATATTATCGGTTTCTTTAGCAATTGATATATACTCAATCATCTCTCTGGGATGAATCTTGTAGTGATAGAATCTCAAGTAACGAACTATCCAGTTGCAATAAGTGTCTGCTCAGTACGACAGGCGTAATGGTGGTATCTGAGGACCTGACGAACCTGATCCATAATTTCAAGCTTCGATCCGGCTCAAGCTTTGATTTGCTTTTCATAAGATCTTCTTCTATTATTTATCATATTATCTGTCGTTTTACTCTTTTCTATTTAGATGCAGAAATTGGCTGTTTTCCACATATTGCTAATATTTGGTTGATATCATGGAGTTTTTTCGATTAACTGGAAATCCGGATTTTTCCATATTTGCATGTTATAAGCTTGATATCATGGAAAGTTCAGATTGCTTGTTGCATCTGATTATTTTCCATGATTACCTAATATTGAGATAATATGATAGAAACTTCTCCATATATCAGCAAGGTTAGGAGCGTAAGCCGAAATCGCATTACACTTAGGTTTGTATAATGTGTGTGGGATGGCGTTAAATATTTGACACACAGGTTAGAACATGAATGAGTTATTTAACATATTTCAATCTATCGGTATACCACACCCTGAAATTAATAGGTATATAGAACTTGTTAAAAGAAACGAGGTAGCTAAGGGGCGTTATTTTATTCGAGAGGGATATGGAACAAGCAGGCTTGGCTTTGTTGAAAAGGGTCTATTTCGAAATGTGTATCATACAGAAAATGGAGATGAGTGTACGTTTGCTTTCTCTGCTGAAAACGACTTCATCTATGAATGTAAAGCTATGAGAACCTTTGAAGCGGCCGAGTATTCTGTTCAAGCAATAGAGAATTCAACAATTTTAGAGGTTGACTATAAAACGTGGGTAGAACCATTCAAGGATACTGCTTGGTGGAATAAAATTTTGCTGGATTTGACGGCATTGGAATTGAGCCTGAAAAGCAACAGACAAATAGAACTAATGAAGCTAAACGGTCGGGAGCGATATGCATATTTTTTTAAAAAATATTCTGATTTAGAGCATAGAGTCAAACAGCATATTATAGCCTCATATCTTGGCATTACGCCGGTGTCTTTGAGTAGAATACGTAAAGGTATGGGATTACTTTAATAGTTGTTAACATTTGATAATGAAATAATACTCCTGATGTTGTAATGTTATGTGTGGTATAGCGGTTGGTTATGTACGCAATATACTCAGATAATATCTAATGAAGGAGTAACCAAATGGATAACAAAAAGAGGATTGTTGTTTTTGGGGCGACAGGAAAAACGGGGCGACATGTATGGCAGCAAGCCCTGGAACAAGGACACGAAGTCACGGTCTTCGTGCGCTCACCGCAAAAAATTGAACACACTGATGCAAAATTACATATTGTGCAGGGCGATGTCTTTGACGCAGAGGTCGTTGCCAATGCGGTTGCTAACCATGATACTGCCATCGTCTGTCTGGGCAGTACGAGTTTAAGCGACAAAACAACGTTGACCATTGGTTCAAAAAATGTCATTGATGGCATGGTGCGCCACAATGTGGGGCGTCTCGTCATTCTCTCAGCTGCAGGTGTGACGGAAAGTTGGGTACAGATCGGGTGGCTCTCACGCATCCTGTTCAAGACGATGCTGCGCAACGTCTTTGCGGATCACCATACCCAAGAGGCACTCATTAAAGAAAGCCCTCTCGACTGGACAATCGTGCGCGCGGCCATTCTCAAAGATGAACCTACCACTGGTGATTACACGGTTAGCAATACCGCCAAGGTTAGTCATATCAACCGCGCAGATGTGGCGGACTTTCTGGTCAACCAAGTAACGGATACGACCTACATAAAACAAGCCATCTCAATTACATCCTAGATTACAAAAACACATTCCTGCGGATTTGATGTCGTCCATCCTTGGACTCCACCCTCCGGGATTCACCAAAGGTGAATTCCAAACATGCTTTCCATGCATGTTTGTGTGAACTGGGGACATATGGATTTAGGGAAATAAAAAAAGGCTGCGAATCTTCGCAGCCTTTTTGAGTAGTGGCACCTCCCAGATTTCACTCGGCATATCCTTATGCCTCGCCTTCGCTATGCTCAGGTTTGCAAACCTGCGGCTTGTAAATGCAAAACTGCACTCCTTGCAGTTTTGTGAACTGGGGACACACGGATTTTCAGTCCCGCTTGGCACGTACGGGCTAAGTTCAATTTTTTCAACGTAACAATGAATTTCTATTGATGTTTGGCTAAAAGAGCTTCCGAGGCAAATAAGGACATTTAATACCTTATATGCCCTGGTATTCCGCAAGGTGTGTTGACTTATTGTGGACTTTTTTATTCGGCAAGCCTATCTCTTTTATCCGGCTCAGTATCTGGTATCTCTTCAAGCGCTTTCAGAAAATCATCGAGCTTGAAGCCACTTGAGCGATCTTCGAAAAAACGCAGCGACTCATATCGAATGATCTCATTGGATATGGAGTTCACCAGGATTTGATTGATCGACAGGCTTTCCCGCTCGGCAATCTTGCGGACTTTTTTGTGAATCTGATCTGGTAAACGTAGCTGAAGTTTTCCCATTATCTCACCTCTTTCAGAAATTGTTGCGGAGTAATAATGTCTATTGCATAAGGCGATAAGTCTCCGCGAACAAAGTCTTTTATATTATGAGTAACAATTGCATTGGCATTAAAATTAACGGCGCATTCAAACACCATATTGTCATTCTCGTCCTTAAGATTTGGTCGGACAGTGTAAAAAATCGGCACTTCATCGCTGTAATGTGCCAACGCTTTGAGAATAGCCTCTTTACCTGCTGTGGAGATAGCGATTATTTTCTGGCTGTATAGCTCTTCAATCCGATATTCATATTCAAGATAGAGTGGTACTGAAATGCCGAACCTGAATAGGCCGGTATGAATTCTACTAAGGATCTGATAACTCGCACCTGATTTACTGCGCAGAGCGGATTCAATAACACATGTATCAACAATGATTTTTTTCAGTGCCATATATACAACTATAAATTGTTCGTGCTGAAAAGTCAAGGTTAAATGTATTTGTAGAAGAGTTGTTATTTTGAATGAGGGGAGTAGGCCATCGCAGCCTGAATAGATTGCAGGTTTAGTTGAGGGTAAGCTTCCAGAAGTTGATCAAAAGTTTCACCTGCAGCAAGCTTCTCAAGCAAAAGCTCCACTGTGATCCGGGTTCCTTTAATAACCGGCTTACCCATCATGACTTGAGGGTCGGAAATGATTTGTGTTTCGTTCATAATACGGCTCCTATACGATTGCTAAAATATAGGTGTTTTTTGGGTTGGCATCAATGATTTCTTGTGTATACAGAATTAAGAGAAGTTTGCAGATGAAGTATTCTACTCTTAAGAACCTGGACTAAGTCGATTTTTATCTCAATAAAATCATCTTTTTGATTTTCGTTTGATCACCGGCTCTCAGGCGGTAGAAATAAACTCCGCTTTGCAGTGCGTCGGCATTCCAAATGATCTGATGTTTCCCGGGGTTCAGGGAGTCTGTAAACAGCTGACCTACCACCTGTCCCCGAACGTTGAGAATATCTAGTTTTACAGATAATGGCGCAGACAGGTTAAAGCTGATTTTAGTAGAAGGGTTAAATGGGTTTGGAAAATTTTGAAATAGTTCTATCTGCTGCGGTACGATATTTTCTGTGGATTGAGAACCGACAATACCGGTGTCCGTAAACTTTGCAAAAAACGCATCCGAATTATTCGGGCTGGAAAGTGAAAAAGGGCCCAGCTGAATGTTTTCACTAAAATAACCTGCGACATATCCTTCATCGTTTTGGTCAATAACAATAGAAAATCCCTGATCAAATTCTTCAGCTCCAAAACTTAATGCCCATTCCACCGTCCCATCTGTTGAATATTTTGCGATAAAAGCATCCAGTTGGCCGTTGGATAATAATGTAGTACCTGAAAAATCAATACTGCCCTCGAAGCTGCCCGCTACGTAATATTCCCCTTGCGTGTTTACCGCAATACTATTTCCGAAGTTTCTAATGGCTCCGCTGCCATGGCTTATCCATATTAACTCCCCATCAGAAGAATATTTGACCAGAAAAACTCCCGCAGGAGCAAATATTGTAGTGTCAGAAACGGTAAGTGATTCTCTAAAATATCCTGTGGCAAGAATATTGTTTTGATCGTCTACGTATACATCTATGCCCAGATTAACACCACCTGAGTTTCCTGTTTCTACCCAAATAAAATTGCCAGACGAGCTGTATTTTGCGGTGAATACTTCATGTTCGATAGAGCCGGTTACAACAGAATCACCGAACATCGCCGTTGAACGATAATAGCCTGATATGATAACATTGTTCATTTTATCAGTGGTTAAGCCGAGTCCAACATCTTGCGAGGCTCCTCCGGCGCGTTCTGCCCAGATTATCTGTCCGCTTGAATCGAGTTTCGCGATAAAAATATCTTCTGCTCCAGACGATGTTAGCGATGTATCACCGAAGGTCGCAGTTCCCGAAAACATGCCGCAAAGTAAGATATTGCAGCCATCATCGATTGCGATATGCCTTGCGATTTCGGTCTTGAAGCTACCCAATTGCTTAACCCAGGATAATGAACCGTCCGGTCTGTATTTTGCAACGAATACGTCATTGCTTCCACTGCTGGTTAACATCGTATCCTGAAAAGTAATACTACTGGTAAACTCTCCAGCAATTACGATATTTTCTGATGAATCAACTGCAACGCTGTTTGCAATATTGCTACCCGTGCCACCTCCTTGCCTGACCCACAGGAGCTGTCCCAGATTATTATACTTTGTAAGGAAGACATCATCGAAGCCTAAAGATGTTAGGGATGTGTCTCCAAAATCGCACGTTCCTCTGAAACTTCCGGTGACGATACGATTCCCTTCACCATCATTAGCAGCTTCAGTTGCTCTGTCGAAGCTACTTCCGCCTATCTGTGTAGCCCAGTTCCAGTCGAGTGGTTGCGCTAATGCTGCGGTATTGCTAGCAAGTAGCATCATACCGCTCAATATATAACCCAATAGATTTTTCAATTGATCCGTCTCTTTCTTGAGTAAGAAAATGAGTGACAATCTTGAAGGTATTTAATAAGACTTTAATCTTTTTCAGTTGAAGCGATGTATAACGTAAGATTTATCAATACAACATTCGCAAGAGAGAAGATTTTTCGGAAAAATAAATGATCTTTTCATGCTTAACGGTGAAAATTCTATTTTCCAGCGAAAACTTTGAACCACGCTTCGGATTCTACTATTATGATCAATAGAGTTCATTCAGCTGAAATGAATGCTAGGACAAATCGAGAGTAAACAACGGACTAATCGTGGACTTTTCGGATTTCTCCAATAAAAAACGGGCTACGAAAAAGCTTCGTAACCCGTTGATTTTACTTTAGTGGCACCTCCCAGATTTCACTCGCCACGTCCTGTGCCTCGCCCTGCGGGGTATCGCTAACGCTCAATGGAAAACCGCAATCCTGCGGTTTTTTGAACTTGTGGACACACGGAAATAGGGAAATAAAAAAAGGCTGCGAATCTTCGCAGCCTTTTTGAGTAGTGGCACCTCCCAGATTTGAACTGGGGACACACGGATTTTCAGTCCGTTGCTCTACCAACTGAGCTAAGGCGCCGCCTTAAATAAGAAGCAAAATATAGCAGGTCTTCTTACTAAAAACAAGACGTTTTTTTCGCTTTCCGCAAATGTTTTTACTACATTGCAAAATATCCCGGCTTGATAAATTTCTATTGCTGCCGATTCTTCTAAGAAACGAAACCGAGCCTTAATGATTCTCCTACTCTGCGATAATGAAAAACGCGCCACTTCCCTGCAGAACGATTTAACACGCGAGGGGTTTGAGGTTGCAATATATAAAGACTTCGGGCCGGCTATGCTCGATTTGTCCCAGGGCGGCCCCTTTAAGCTGATCCTGCTGGACTTTGAGTTTAAAAAGCCGGAAGGTATAGATATTTGTACAAAACTAAAGAACAATTCGCTTACCAAGTTTATTCCGCTCATCTGCATTCTTGGCAAGGAACGCCTGGTCGACCAGATCATGGCCTTCGAGGTCGGTGCAGACGACTTTATCCTGATGCCATACTCCACTCCGGAAATTCAATTAAAGATGCGCTCTATCCAGCGAATGATCGATTTACAGAACACGGTTCGCCAAAAAGATGCGCAGCTCGAAAATCTGAAAAATGTGCAGCGCATTATGGTGACGCTGAACCACCATATTAACAATGCCCTTACACCGCTCTATTTTGCGGTGCAGATGGACGACGACCCTGATAATAATGAACGTCTGCGAGATATTGCAAAAGAAACGGTTGAGTTTATCAGCAAGGTGCTGCAGAGCCTACACAAGATCGTGCAAAGCGGCAAAATGCAGGTGATGAAAGATGGTGTGTACAAAGACATCATGGTGGATATCGAGGCGGAGCTGAAGAAGTTGGTGGATAAAGAAGAGAGTGGGTAGATCGCCCCGACGTCTCGGGGCTGGTAGGTCGTCCCTTCGGGACTGGTAGTGGGTAGGTCGTTCGCTGTGCTCACTTGTAGGTCGCTCACTGCGTTCGCTTGTAGGGGGTAGACCGCAGTTTCGCTGCTGGTAGGTCGCTTTGGCCTTTGGCCTGCGCTGGTAGGTCGTCCCTTCGGGACTGGTAGTGGGTAGGTCGTTTGCTGCGCTCACTGCTGGTAAGTAGATGATAGAAAATTATTTTCAAAATAAAGTCTAAAAGACAGAATATATAGTGTCTTCTAAAGTGAACCTGAGGTGCTATATATATGCAAGCTACAAGCTTCGAAAAACTACGTGTTTATACTTCCGCAAAAGATATCTCCTCAAAAACCTGGTTTGCAGTAAATCAATCCAATATATCCCAGAACTATTATCTGATTAACCAGCTCTTACGCGCGATAGACAGCGTTGGGGCAAACATTGCTGAAGGCTGCGGCAGAGGAAGCATGGCAGACAGGCGTCGAATGACAATTATTGCTCGCGGATCTATTTATGAGACGAAGCATTGGGTTAGACTTGCGCTTGAAAGGGCTTTCCTAAAAGAAAAAGCTGCGAGAGAGATTTTAATTGAAATTGAAAATCTCATCCCGCAGCTTAATGCGTATATAAACTTCTTAAGTAAGTAGGTTTTTCTTATTCTACCTCCTACAGCTCGCCGAAGGCGGGCGTCCCACCTCCAACCAGCTCCGAAGGAGCGACCTACCGCTATGCTTTTAGCGGATTCGGCTTCTCCGGATCAATTCCCAGTTCTTTAACAGCTTTGTTGACAACCGTTTTAGGAATATCACCACGCTTGGCCAGCTGAGTAAGCACCGCAAGAACGATACACTCGGCATCCACTTCAAAGAAACGACGCAGGGCTTCGCGTGTTTCACTTCGACCAAAACCATCTGTTCCCAGTGCATACAAACCACCCGGCACAAACTTATCCAGTTGATTTGGTAAGGATTTTATGTAATCCGATACCGCGATAAACGGACCGTCTTCTTTGGAAAGAAGTTCGGTGATATAGGGAACCTTTGCCTTTTTGCTCGGATTAAGGAAATTCCAGCGCTCTGCGGCAATCGCATCGCGATAGAGTTCGTTGTAGCTGGTTGCACTCCACACGTCGGCAGCAACATCATATTTCTCTTCCAGAATTTTCTGTGCACGCAATGCATCCGGCATCAGGGCGCCGCTTCCGAAGATATGTGCCTTTATGCGAGCTTTGCGCTGGCCCTTAGCTTTGGCAGGTTTCTCAGAGAACTTATAAAGTCCTTTCAAAATGCCCTCTTCAATGCTCTTTTTCATGGCCGGCATGGCGTAATTCTGATTGTGAACCGTTAGATAGTAGAATACATCTTCACGCTTGTTATACATGCGATCCAAACCTTCATGCACAATCGTTGCCACTTCATAGGCAAATGCAGGATCATAGGACAAGCAGTTCGGAACCGTGCTGGCCAATACATGACTATGACCATCTTCGTGCTGCAGACCTTCACCGTTTAGCGTGGTGCGTCCAGCCGTACCGCCGACCATAAAGCCACGTCCGCGCTGATCGCCAAATGCCCAAATCGCATCGCCGACGCGCTGGAAGCCAAACATCGAGTAGAAGATAAAGCATGGAATCATGTCCACGCCGTAGTTGGCGTAAGCCGTTCCGGCAGCGGTAAAGGAAGCCATCGATCCGGCTTCGGTAATCCCTTCTTCCAGAATTTGTCCGTTTTTCGCTTCGCGGTAGTAGAGGAAGCTGTCTGCATCGACCGGCTCATAAAGCTGACCGCTATGTGCGTAAATTCCAATTTGACGGAAAAGGAAGTCCATACCAAAGGTACGCGCTTCGTCCGGAACGATCGGCACTACGCGCTGACCAATTTTCGGATGCTTCACCATCATCGTTAGCATGCGCACGAAGGCCATGGTGGTAGATACTTCGCGGGTGCTGCCTTCCAGCAGCTCGCTGAAGTAGCTGATTTCCGGCGTCTCCTGTGGCTCTGTAAGCACCTTGCGCTGAGGAAGGAATCCGCCCAGCTTACTACGCATATCTTTGATGTACTGAATTTCCGGACTCTTGTCGCCAGGATGATAGAACGGATAGTCTTTCAGTTTCTCATCGGTTACCGGGATCTCGAAGCGATCGCGGAAGGTGCGCATTTCTTCGAGACTCAGTTTCTTCTGCTGGTGCGTGGCGTTGCGACCTTCGCCGGCGGTTCCCAATCCGTATCCCTTAATGGTGCGAGCGAGGATAACGGTTGGCTTGTCTACTGTGTCTTGCGCGTTCTTATAAGCAGCGTAGAGTTTACCGGAATCGTGTCCGCCAAGGCGCAGTTTCCATAACTGCTTATCGGATAGGTGCTCAACCAGTTCGCCCAGCTCAGGATATTTGTTCCAGAAGTGTTTACGCACGTAGGAACCATCTTCCACGATGTATTTCTGAGAGTTTCCGTCAACGATTTCGTCGAGGCGCTTAATGAGATGGCCTTGCGTATCTGCCTGAAAGATCGGATCCCAATCTTCACCCCAGATTACCTTTAGCACGTTCCACTGAGCACCGCGGAAAACGGTTTCCAGTTCCTGAATGATTTTGCCGTTTCCACGAACCGGGCCGTCCAGGCGCTGTAGGTTACAGTTAATAACAAAAACCAAATTGCCGAGATTCTCGCGGCTGGCCAATGTAATGGCACCGAGGGATTCCGGCTCGTCGGTTTCACCGTCACCGAGGAAGGCATAGATTTTTTGCTGGCTGGTATCTTTTAGTCCACGATCGTGTAGATACTGCGCGAAGCGAGCCTGATAAATGGCAGAAATTGGTCCGAGTCCCATCGAGACTGTTGGGAATTCCCAGAAGTCCGGCATTAGCCACGGATGCGGATAAGAGGAAAGGCCGCCGCCTTTTTCCAGCTCGCGACGAAAGGCGATCATCTTGTCTTCTTTGAGACGTCCTTCCAGATAAGCGCGTGCATAAATCCCGGGAGAAGCGTGTCCCTGAATATAAACCAGGTCGCCATCAAAGCCATCGCCCTTGCCGCGGAAGAAATGATTGAAGCCTACTTCATAAAGCATTGCAGCGGAAGCATAGGAAGAAATGTGACCGCCGATGCCTGGAAAATTTACGTTTGCGCGCACAACCATTGCAGTGGCGTTCCAGCGCAGTAAACGGCTAATACGTTTTTCAATTTCTTTGTCACCCGGATACTCGGGTTCATCTTCGACAGGAATGGTATTGATATACGGCGTATTAGGGAAAAACGGGAGTTCATGCCCTCGGGAGTATAGACGCTGTAGCAGTTGCGTCATTAAATAACGCGCCCGGTCTTCGCCACGATGGCGAATAACACCTTCAAGTGCTTCCAGCCATTCTGAGGTTTCCTCCGCGTCCATATCGCCATTCGCGCGAAGCATTTGAGTAAATTGTTCCAGGACCTGATCTGCCATTCTATTCCTCCGTAAGGCTGTCAAAAAAATGTGTCATACAAATAGAGTTCAATATAACTGATCGACCAGCATTTTACAAGTGGATACAGATGAATGACAATTGATAATTGTCCATTTACCATTGTTGCAATGTGCTGCGGACTTTTTTCGTGGTTACTAACGAGTGGAATGAAGAGAGTGCTTTAAAGAAATGGTCAACGATCTGTTTTGTCACGCCAAGCGGAGTCGAGGCGCTAAGCAATCGGTTTAAACTGTAGTGATTCGCGAAAATGTGCGCCTCGATTTCACTCGGCACGACATTTTCGCTTGAATCTTAGCCAAAGCCTCCAACTCGTAATTTGCATTAATGGTCAATTGTCATTGTATAATTGTCAATTGCCAGCGCAGCCCGAATGAACGACCTTCCCCGCAATCAACACAGTGCATACATGTGTAACATATTCGAAAGGATCGCCGTCGTAGCAGACGATATCGGCTTCTTTGCCTTTTTCCAGTGAGCCGACCGTTTTATCGATACCAAGAATACGTGCTGGCTCAATAGTGATAGCGGCTAGAGCATCTTCGCGGGAGAGTCCATTCGCAGCAGCAATGGCCGCTTCATAGAGAACCAGACGTGTTTTCGGTACATAGCTTTCATAGCCAGCCTGAAAGGCAAACGGAATACCGGCGGCCTTTAGCTTGGCAGCAGTTTCATACGATGCATTTTTGGTATCGCCCCAGTTGCGCGTCATCGTCGGGTGAATTAAGACCGGAACGCCGGCTGCCTTAATTTCATCGAGAACGAGATAGGCTTCGGCGGCGCCGTCAAGAATCAGCTTAAAGCCAAACTCCTTCGCAAGGCGTAGGGCGGTCATAATTTCGGTACTACGATGTGCTGTAATCAGCGCAGGCATCTTTCCATCGAGAACTTTTACCAGCGTTTCCATTGCCAGGCTGCGAGCAGGTTTCTTATCACCTTTTTTCGCCAGCTTCTTTTTGTATTCCATGGCTTTTAACAGCTCGGTGCGCAGCATGGCCACGCCTTTGGCGCGCGTTCCCGGCTTTTTATAGTTACGAGTGATGGTAGATCCGAGTGTCATCGTTGCCATTACAGTAGAATCCAGCAGTGCATCGTCCAGGGTATTACCGACGGTTTTTACCAAAACGGACTGCCCGCTGACGAGTGCTCCGGGAGCGTGACCGGTATGCAGGGTCGTTACGCCGTGCTGACGAATAAACTCGACCAGCTTTTCGCGTGCATTATAGGCATCCATCGCCCGAAGCTCGGGCTGAATCGCGCTTGCCTTGTCGAGCTGATCCTGATCGTGCTTCTGATTGTAGTATCCAGCCAGTCCAACCACGGAGTGTGCATCGATGAGTCCGGGTGTAACTACCTCAGCCTCGATAACTTTATATCCGGAAGGAATTTCTACTGAAGAAGCGGATCCAACATTTTCTATTTTGCCGTTCTTTACCAGCACGACACCATTGCTGATTGGTGCTCCGGCCATGGTGTAAACCGTTTTGCCTTTAATGGCGGTTTGGGCGGATGCTACAGATATCACAGAAGTGAGCAGTAGGATAAGGGCAATAATTACGAACGGTGTTCTTCTAAGCGCCTCGCCTCCTCCCGGCGTGACATCTAGCGGTAGCATGCTACGAAAAATATTCTGTTTCTCTTTTATCCGGCTCAATGTGCACCTCCGTGATCATGCGCGTGAAACTCTCCGCGGAATACTTCATAGCCGCCGGTTGAATAGGGTCGTTGTTCCGGATTGCTGCGATCGTACATTAAATCACCTTCAACCCAGGTTTGCTCAATTTTAGTATAAACGCTCAGTGGGTCGCCGGAGAGGATGATAAAATCCGCATCTTTGCCCTTTTCGAGTGAACCGAGGCGATCCTGCAAGTCCAGCATACGGGCGCCGGCCAAGGTAACAGACTCAAGTGCTTTAGCGCGGGACATGCCGTGTTTTACACCGAATGCAGCCGAGCGTAGAAAGAGGCGCGAATCGGTTATGCTATCGTCAGTATGATATGCGACATCAACGCCAACGTCTTCGAGCGCTTTGCCGTTGATATTTAGCAGATTAATGGCTTCCAATTTTCCACCGGGTGAGTCAATGGCAATGATGGAGCAGGGAACGCCGGCAGCAGCAATCTCGTCGGCAACCATCCAGGCTTCACTCACGTGATGAAGCACCACGCGAAAGCCGAACTCTTTCGACAAACGCAACACCGTTAAAATGTCATCATGACGATGGGTATGATGATGGACAATGCGCTTGCCGTCTAAAACTTCAAGCAGACCTTCCATGCGCAGATCGCGTTTTGGTGCGTCTTTTTTCTTGTCCTTCTTGGCCTTGTTTTGCTTCTCGCGGTACTCTTGCGCTTTTATGAACAGCTCTCTAACCAACGCAGCAGACTTTGCGCGGGTGCCGGAAAAAGGTGCATTTGCACGAATAGAGTTTGTCCCGTTAGCCATCTTCATTCCGCCGCAGACACCGTTGAGTGGATCTTCGCAAAACATCAAATCTTCAATCTTGCGGCCCTTTCGCAGTTTTACGTAGAGGGTCTGTCCGCTCATCAAATAGCCGGAGCCGGCCATGATATTTGCGGTTGTCACACCACCAGCGCGGGCCTTCATAAATGAGTCGTTGAAAATATTGATGCCGTCTAATACGCGCACATCCGGGTGCAGTGTTGCCGAGCGATCGCCACCACTGACCTCACCAATATGCGAATGCGTATCAACCAGACCGGGCATAATTTGTCGGCCGGTTACATCATGGATGACTGCATTTGAAGGAATGGAGACCTTCGTTGCATCACCAACGGCTTTAATGACGCCGTTTTGAACAATCAGCACGCCATTCTCTATCGGGGCTGATGCAATTGGAAAAATCTTTGCACCGCGAAAGGCATGCGGTTTTTCCTGTGCAAGCAGTGCCGAAACCAGCAGCATAATGCACAAAGGGACAAGAAACAGTTTCATTGCGGATCCTCAATTTGGGGTTGGAGAATTAGAATAATTGATTCACATGAAAGATGCAAGGACAACAGTGAACAGGCATTGGGAATCGGGGATCGAAGATCGAACAGACATAAGATTAGAGACGGGAATTAACAGACGGGAATTAACAGACGGCAATTAACAGACGGCAAAGAACGGACGGCAATTAACAGACGGCAATTAACAGACGGCAATTAACAGACGGCAGAAAAAATGAGAAACAGGCAGAAACAGGCAGAAACAGTGAGAAGTCGCTCTATTCACAATTGTCTTTTTTCTCATAAGCGAAGCGCCCAACCGGTCCCGACTTGTCGGGACGTCCTACCTCCCCACCAGCGTAGGCCGCAGGCCGGAGCATTCTACCTGCTATTTCAACAAAATAAACTTCTTCGTCTGCTGTATGTCGCCGCTGGTGAGTTTGTAGAAGTATGTACCGCTTTCCAGTTCTGAGGCGTCGTAGCGTAACTCGTGGTAGCCAGCGCTTCGGTTATCGTCCAGAATAACCTCGATTGATTGCCCAAGCATATTGAAAATCTCGACTCGCACGCTGCGCGTTTCCGGAAGCGTGAAGGCGATAGTTGTAGAAGGATTAAATGGGTTTGGATAATTTTGTTCAAGTTTAAACCCGGATGGAATAAGATTGGTCGGCAGAATTCCTACAGCCGGGCCCAAAGGCAGAATTTCTTCGACAATATCAAGCGCGAACCGAGTCGTATCAAATCCCCCAAGAACATACAAGCTGTTCTGATACGTCACATCCGTAATCCACTGGCGCCGTGCACTCATTGTAAACTGATCATATTGCCAGTTGTCCAGTGTGGGATCATAAACCAGCAGGGCGTCACTGGGATTATCCGGATCTTCATCATTGCCGCCACCGACATAATAAATTCTATTGTTTAAGACGGCGATAACGCCGGACAGAAGTTTTTGCGGCATTGTTGCCAGCGGTGTCCAGTTGTCTTGTGAAGGAGAATATCTTTGCAGAGTGCTATCATTATAGCCGACGAGATAAATCTCATCCTGATAAACTGTAGAGCTGAGACCGAAGGTAGCAGTAGTTGAATTATTAGATTTGTCCTGCCAATTGTCTGTTGCCGGATTGTATTGGTAGACAAAACCGAAGGGGTGAAAGAGGTAAATTAAACTGTCAACAACCTCTGCTGTACATCCCCATGGGCGAAAGTTTGGGCTGGGGGAGAGATATGTCCAGGTGCCGGTTGGCAGGTGATACTTTCGGAGCAGCTCGCTGCCACCGGGCCACCCGCTCATCAAATAGACATCATCTCCCAACACTACAGATTCCATATCCCAAACAGCTGCATCAGGAATAGTGTCATGCAGGGTCCATGAAACGCCGTCGAATTTATACACGTTGAGTGAGGCGAGACTGCCGTTAAAATCTTCGGCTCCACCAAAATAGTAAATAGAATCGTTCCACACTTCAGCGGTACCAGCCCCGAGGGCTACCGGTAGGTTCGGGGGCGTTTGAGCTGATAGAATGGTCGAGCAAAGTATTGAAAAAAACAGGATGATTATTTTCATCTGACTTCCTCCGGAATTGCTTTCGTAGTTCTTATGTGGAAAGCTAATCAGATAGAAAAAGGAGGACTAATACTGTAGCGACAGCTTTTGACACGGAAAAGCCATAGCGTCGCACAATTGTGCGGCGCTATGGCTGGCACATTATTTCAACAAAATAAACTTCTTCGTCTGTTCTACATCGCCACTGGTGAGCTTGTAGAAATACGTACCGCTTTTCAGATTTGAGGCGTCATAGTTCAGTTCGTAGAAGCCGGCATTACGTTTACCATCGAGAATAACGTCTAGCGATTGCCCCAGCGTGTTGAAAATTTCAATGCGCACTCTGCGTGATTCCGGCAGAGTAAATGCAATTGTCGTGGATGGATTAAACGGGTTCGGATAGTTTTGCAATAGTTCCAGCGTTTGTGGCACAACTTCCCCGGGATCGACGCTGGTAACTATGCCATTATTGAAAGTAACGTCCATGCTGTCTGTAGTGGAATTGCCGTGTTGATCCAGCGCTTCAACATAGATGCGATAGTCACCGTCTACATGTGCAGCGGTGTTGAAAGCCAGATTCTCTTCTGAAAGTACGGCCAGGCTATCGCCATTGTTATTGGTCAGCAGATGATAGTAATTGCGCTGCTCATCGTTCCAGCTACTCGGCAACAGCATACCATCGCTCTTGTATATCAGCGGCGCATAAAGCGTGTAGTGCCCGGAATTATACTCCTCAAACTGATGGCTGAGGCGCTGTCCGAGCGTGCGTGGATGAACCAATACACCGTCGGATATTTTTCGTACCCAGTAAAAAGTTTCATAAGCCGGTTGTTGCCAGGTTGACTGACCGATATAGTCTACAACCTTGCAAATAATATCAATCTCGCCGGACAGATTGTTTGGTGATAGATAAGTGCTGGTTTCGTTTAGGCAGAAGGCAAACTTCTCGTTCGGAAAGACATCTTCCAACACCGGGGCAATAATGTCTTCATTGGGACGCAGCACTTCCAGTGGGTTAAACGTAATTCCCCACTCGTTGTCCTCATATCGCCAGACCAAACCAGAGTCCTCAATTTCCACAAAGTGAATATGTCCCCAGTCGGAAGTCCAGGCAATGATGTCACCGATATAGTCATGGACTTGAACCGTATCGCCAACGGCAACCATAATACTATTTTCGATGAGATGCGCATATAGCCAGCCGCGCGAAAAGTCGGCAGTCTGTTCCTGACTGGTTGCTACACGCCAATAGGCGGCGCCACCAAGCGTGAGCACACATTTTACCAGACCGTTAGTTACGGCATAGGTTGGTTCTGCTATTGGAATAATCATATCCAGACCCTGGTGCATGTAGCGATTGGAACCGCCAAGACCCATATGCTGCTCATAATAATTCCACACGGTGTGCATGCTGTCGAACGGCACGAATGGCCAGGGAATAGTTGTAGTTTCCTGCTTATTTTCCGTTTCATTCTCAAATGTTTGAAAGCGTTTCTCCGCTCCATTGGCGGCAGTAGTTTTAACACCGCTCTCATTATAAAGCTGTATACTACCGCGTGAAAGACCTTCAGAGCGATCAAGATAATGAATACCGGTAACGAGTTGATCTTGCACAAAGCGTAGATCGCGGAAGGATTCTTTTCCTTGCAAGGATGATGTGAATATCTGCTGTTTCGAATTAAGATTGTAGACCTTCAGGTTCCGCTTGTCGATTATTGCCAGCGATTGTTGGTTAGCCGAGAGTGCAATTTTTCTTGGGTAGAGAAAATCGGTTTCGGTTGAAAACAGCTTATTTTTCTTTTCAAATACGCTGAGTTTTTTTCCGCGAGCAATGGCAACCATTTCGCCTGCGATAGCAAACTGATCTGCTGGTGGGTAAAGCGTGCGGCTTTTATTAAGTGGATTGATAACGTGCAGATTGCCATCGCCATTCACGCCGAAGCGCTGCCCGTCATCCGAGAAACCAAACAAACTGGCGCGTTTAAAGCTTGTGCGGTGGAGCTTTTTTCCATCTTTGGTTGTAAAGCGAATTCCAACGCCGTTCGCATTATGAATTTCCACTTCCATTAGTGCGAGTATTCCACTATTTGAAACGTATAGATCGGCTGCATTCGGTTCATCTAAACTGTAAACCAACTGACCATTTTCAAATACTCGCAGGTTGCGTAGCTCTCGTCCGCCATGGCCGTCGCGCTGCATCAGCATATCGCTTGCAGGTAGGTCGTAGGTCAACCGGAAAACTCCGTTGGCAGACCATGCTTCATTGCCTGCGGCTTGTGCAAATGTGCCGTTTGGCTGAAGTGAGAGAGATTGAACCAGTGCTTCAGCAGAGTGCTCTTCTGCGATAGCCGTAAGCATTATGCTGCTCAAAAATAGAAATGCGACGATGCGATAAAATGAGGTCATGCGATTCTCCATGCAAGTGTGATGCTGAAAACTAGGAAGTTGTCTATGCAGAAGCAATGGGGGAGATTACAAAAATAGGGGGTAGGTCGTGGCTGCGCCACTTGTAGGATACTCACTGCGTTCGTTGGTAGGATGTAGATGGATGCAGGAGCTTTTATATCTGCTTTCATTAAAAAATGTCTTTATAAATTCTTAGTATGGTACTATAACGCTCTAATCTCGAAGACAATACTAGAATGGCGGAGCAGATTCTGCACGGATGGCTCTAATATTAATTAGGTGTTTTTCTCCAAAAGGGGTTAACTTCCAATAAGTGTTTTGGTCGGAAACAGTCCTCTTTTTATTGCCATATGTTATCAAACCGAGCGCTTGGAGCTGAATCTTTATTGCATCAAATACAACATGATATATTACTATATCCTCATATTTATTAATTTTCTGTAACTCATGAGGAACTGTGTGCCAATAGACCAATTGAACTTTTTCTCTAAACTGTTCTTCTGTACATTCACCCAACATGTCTGAGCCCACATAGGAAAATATATTGTTCCATGTGGCATTCAATTCTATTTCTACTACTTTCCCATTCTTATTAACTAACTCAGCATTTTGAGAAAGGGTTTCATTTCCTTTTGCTAAATATTCGAACTCAGAAGGAGGTTTAGTAATCGAAGAGTTTAATTCAGTTTCGAGCTCTACTATTTGTGATCTTAACTCCTCAAGTTTTCTAAACAACTTTTCATCTGCAGCATACTTGCCGGGTATCCAGCCATCTGCAGGATGCTTTTTTTTAAGTTGGACTAAACTTCGCGATACTTTTCCTCCAAGATCCTCTGCATTTTTCCAAAACTTACAATGTTTTTGCTGAGCTTTCTTCCTGAATAGCTCAAGCTTCTTAAGATTCACTTCGTTCTTTTCTAGTTTAGAACCAGTAAGTTGGTCTATATCATAATGAAGAAAGCATAAAATAGGCTTTTTAGTTTGCAGCGCATAATCAAACTCCATTTCTGTATAGCTAATTCCATCGGCGTTTTTACTACCATATTTACCGGAAATAATTAATAAATAGTAATCTGAATTATCAATAACTTCCTTGATTAGAGTCCATGCATCTTCATCTGCTGCAGGAAACAACTCCATTCCTGCAGGAATGCAATCCAACTCCAACAATGCATGAATAACATGTTGGCGTTCGTCTATTAGATCTCTATATGTAGATGAAACAAAAACTTGATGTTTTCTTTCCATGTTAATGTCCTATTAAGTTCAGGTATCGCTGTTAACATTAAACGCCTCATGTAACTGAAAGATATTGATATTTGGAATTTATGTTATATGTAAACATTCTGCTGAGATCACTATCATAAAAATGAAAACCTTATTCTTGAAGTGACATAATGATGTCTTCTAAATAGAAGTTCTGCTCGGAAATCCTTTATCTCGGTATTTTCCACTAAAATAAGTTCTGAGAGCTTGCCAACCAATAAAACCCTGATGATAATTAGTTGATTTTTACGGTTAAAAATATCAAGGTTAAATCGATGGTAGAGTGTGTTAATGTATTTAACTACACTTTCCAAGTAGGCAGTGTACTACGAAGCCGATGTCTTTGTAATCTACATGCGCTCAGTCCTGTTTCGTTTTATTGTAAAGAGAACAACATTGTCTGCCTTGACGTTTGAAAAGACCGAAAGGTTGCCTTCCGTTCACTGTACCCGCTTTACAAAATCAAATGGAATACGCTGATCTCCGCCGAAAATGGCCGCGTTTATCTGATCACCATTGCGCATGTATTCAATCTTGGTTGGGAAGTCGTGCTCCGGGTTTTCGCAGGTAAAATTGTTTTCAGCGATTTTGGTTAGTTTGAAGACAACCGGCTTGGGGTTTCCAGCTCCAGCTACTTCCAATTGCCATGTATCCCCATGCTTTACCAACGACATATTTTCCTGAAACGTCGTGTCTTGCTGTTTTAGTGTAAAGCCATGTCCGGCGTATTCGGTATTGCTGGTTTTGGTCCACGTTTCATAGGTCTGCTTGCCTTCTTTGTCATTGCTGCGCTGCCATTCGCCGAGAAGCCAGTCGAAGTTTTCAGTCTTCGTAATGGGGGTCTTTTCTGGAACAGGTTCGCTTTGTTTATCTGTTTGGCAGGCGAAGGCTAAGGTCACAAATAGGATGAAGGAGATGATTTTCATGGGGGATCTTTCTTGGTTGGGCTGGGTTTGATGCGCACAATTGTGCGCCTGTAAGTTTTTTTTCTTATAAAATATAGCTGCGAATTTTGGAGATCGCAATGTAAAAGCGGGTCCGGCCAAAATGGCTTTCCAAGCGGCAAAATTGTCATAAAACCCGAATTTCTTTCCGAGGCTCTGCCAAACGTCGGCAGACAATCGGCAATTTTTTCAGCAGGTCGATTTTTTCAATAAAAACAACGTAAATCATTAATAAATAACGTTTTGCGCGTCGTGGTTTGCAGTTGGCATGTGGTTTGTCTTATAGCTGATCGAAGTTGAGATAGAAAAATTGACATGAAGCGAAGTTTTGAACATAAAAAAGCAACACAACTCTTAATTAAGGAGAATTTACTATGAGTTATACCAATTATTACACACCGGTTGATTTGCAAAAAGAAGTTGATCGCATTTTTGGTGGTTTTATAAATCGCCGCGTTATCGATAGAATGGACAGTTTTACTCCGCGTATCGACGTCGCTGAAACTGATGCTGCCTTTATTCTGGAGGTGGAAGCTCCGGGACTCAGCAAAGAAGACATCAACGTTGTGGTGGAAGAGGGTGTTCTAACGATTTCAGGTGAGCGCAAGAATAATGAAGACGTGAAATACCTGCAGCGCGAAAGCGGTTATGGCACATTCAGTCGCGCCTTTAATGTTGGCGACCGCATCGAGGCTGAGAAAGTTACCGCCAGCTATAAAGATGGAGTTTTGACTCTGAACCTGCCGAAGGCAGAGAAGGTCAAGCCAAAGTCCATTAAAGTAAAAGCCGGCAAATAAAGAATTTCAAACAGGTATTTCTGAAAAGGAGGACAAGACCATGAAAATGATAAAATGGCATCCAAATAGACGCTTTTTAAATGTGAACAACGATATGCACAGTATGATGGACCGGTTTTTCTCGCCGGAGATTCACGGTAATGTGAGTCATCATCACTGGATTCCGCAACTGGACGTGTTAGAGAATGACAATGACTATCAGGTTGCTTTAGAGCTACCTGGTCTTGGCAAGGAAGACGTGTCAATTACGCTTGTGGAGAGCAAGTTGACCATTGAAGGTGAAAAGAAGCAGGTTGAGAAAACGGAAGATAAGCAACTGCATCGCGTAGAGCGTCGCTTCGGCAAGTTTCAGCGCCAAATACAACTGCCTGATCTCGTTGATCAGGATAATATAGATGCGACCTTTAAAGATGGTATTCTTACCATCACGCTGCCGAAATCGGAGCAGGCTAAGCCGAAAACGATCAGCATAAAGGTTTCCTAGTGAATCCCTGCTGGGTTGGGTAAACACAAAGGGCGTCCCGATTTCTCGGGACGCCCTTTTTTATGCACAAATAGATGGGGATGAATTAATCATCCCCACCACCAAATGCCATCAGAATATTCAGAATTGCCGTGAAAACATTAAATAAACCGGCAAAAAGCATAATAGCCCCGATGATCGGACTGTCGATGCCTTCATCATATAGAATATCTGATGTGGCGTAAACCAGAATCATTACACCAAAGATACCGATCCCCGCACTGATGAGAATTCCCAGCATGCCGCCAGGCATCCACATATTTAGTACGACAGCCCCAATAAGGGCTATGAACATACCACCCATAAGGCCTTTTGGTGCAGAATAGCGTTTGCCGGATGTCCAGATAATTGCCGTTACCGCTGTGAATATTAGAAGCGTCATTAAGCCGGCTTTTAGAACCAGGCTATAGTCGCCTGCCATAAGTGCGGCAATTGCAACTGCTGGCCCCAAAACAATTCCAGCTAAAAAGCCATCCAACAACAATAGTGGAAATCCCAATACGGGATTATGGCGAGCAGTAATTGCCAGATACGGCACGGCATTGATAACTACCAAAGCCAATACCCATCCATACCATTTCGAAAATAAATTCAGAATAAACGGTGTTGTTGAACCGATATAGGCTCCAACACCCGCAGCTGCAACAGCCCAAAATAAATGTCCATATGTGGCCTTGACTAATGCGGCTCGTTCCGTGCTAAGCTCTGTTGTATGTTGCATGCGTTCGGCGACGCTTAGATCGCGATCTTCCATCTCTCAAACTCCTCCTAAAAGTTGATGAATTTTAAAAAACTACGCTAATCGATTCTAAAATGCAAGACTGATTGCAACTGAAACGTCTGATTTGTATGTTTAACCACTCACCCCAAAAAGCCAAAGGAATTGCCATGAGTAGCAAACAATTTCGCACTACCTGCGTGATGGATTGTCCAGATACCTGTGCCTTGGATGTTACAGTCGATGACGGTAAAATTACCGCTATTCGCGGTGCTCGTGGACGACACCCGGATACTGCCGGTTTTATTTGCACCAAGGTTTCACGTTACCACAAGCGCATCTATCACCCCGACCGTTTGAAGTATCCAATGCGTAGAGTTGGTGAAAAGGGCCGTGGGGAATTTGAGCGGATTAGCTGGGATGACGCAATTTCGGAAATCACTGAACGCTTTCGCAAAATCAGTGCGCGTTGGGGCGGTGAAGCTATCTTTCCGTACCACTACGGTGGTTCAAATGGCCTGTTGGCAGATGAGTTCATGGACCATCTTTATTTTTCCAGACTGGGCGCATCCCGCTGTATGAAAACGCTATGCGCTGCACCTACAACTGCGGTTGCTTCCGGTATGTATGGAAAGATGCCGGGCGTAGCTTTTGAGGATTATCTGAAGGCGAAGTTCATTCTGGTCTGGGGAGCCAATCCGAAAGTTTCGAATATTCACCTAATGCCTTATTTGCGAAAGGCAAAACGAGCCGGAGCATTTGTCGCCGTTGTCGATCCACGTCGCAATTTTAGTGAAGATGAAGTTGATATGCATTTGCCGGTGATGCCGGGTGGCGATTTACCGTTGGCTCTGGGAATGATTAATCATTGGCAGCGTAACCACAACTTGGATCATGATTTTCTAAAAAGTCATGCTGAGAATCTGGATGTGTTGCTGCGAGCAGCTTCCGATTGGCCAGTAGAACGAGCGGCGGCAAAAAGTGGTGTGTCTGAAGAGATGATTGCCGAACTGGCAGATCGGTATGCAGAAGCCAGCCCGGCGGTGCTTCGTTGTGGTTGGGGGCTGGAGCGCAATAAAAATGGTGGACAGGCGGTGGCCGCAATTCTGGCAATGCCTTCATTGCTTGGAAAGTTCGGTGTGCGCGGTGGTGGCTATACCATGAGCAATGGCGGGGCCGTGTCATTCGATAAGTCGAAGGTCTTGGGTGAGCTGGACTGGAATACGCGTGAGATTAATCAGACGCGTTTGGGTGAAGCTCTTTTACCTGAATTGAAAACGCCGGTTAAGGCGTTGTTCGTTTATAACTGTAATCCGGTTGCTACCGTACCAGATCAGAATGCTGTTGTGCGTGGGCTCATGCGTCAGGATCTTTTTACGGTCGTTTTTGAGCAGGTAATGACCGATACCGCGCCATATGCAGACATATTGCTGCCTGCGGTGACATTTTTAGAGCAGCATGAGTTGAAGAGAGGGTACGGCAGTTATACGATTGGTGGAATGCAGCTGGTGATTGATGCAGTTGGTGAGGCGAAACCAAATGAAGAGGTCTTTGCCATGTTGGGGCGTGCCATGGGGTGGAACGATGGAGCCTTTGCACTCGATACCAATGCGCTTATGAAAAAATCTGCTGCCGCGCTAACACTGCCAGACGGTAGTTCCGGTAGCTCTGAATTACTTAGTGGTGGTTCGCAAGACGTTAAATTTGATGGCGAAAATCCTATTCAATTTAAATCGGTTCTGCCACGCACAAAAAATGGCAAAGTGAATCTGGCTCCCGATGCTTTGGGGGATGCACCTTATCGTTTCGAAAGAATTGTCTCGGACGAATATCCGCTGGCATTGATTACACCTGGTAATGAAAAAATGATATCCAGCAGTTTCGGTGAATTCAACTATCCAGAACTTTGGATGACCATGAACTCAGAGGATGCTGCTTCACGTAATTTAACAGATGGTGCCAGCGTTCGGGTGTTTAATGAACTTGGTGAAGTGGCTTGTAAGGTTAAAATAAAAAATACGGTTCGGCCGGGCGTTGTTAGCATGCCGAAAGGTGCCTGGAAAAAGAGCTCGTTAAATGGTAGTACATCGACTGCACTTTGCCCATCCGATACCAATGTTGTTGGCGGCGGTGCTTGTTATAATGATGCGCGTGTTGAGGTAGAGCTGTTAGAGAAATAGAGCGAGAAAAAAGTATAAAACCGGAGCCATTTTAAAAATGGCTCCGGTTTGCAATTCTGATAATCAAATTGAGAATTTTTGAAAGGTTTCAAAATTGGGGTTGTTTTTTCTAATAAAGACTGCTCCATTCTGACAATGCTCCAGTCTGGTTCGAAAACTCAAGGTTTGTCCGCTACTTCGCTGCCTCAGCGAGGTGTCAGTTCTTAAAAGTATTTAGGTCCATTAAATGGCGCTTTCTTGGGCTTTGCTGCAATCTTTCTCAAAAAGAGTTCAAAATATTGTCCAAACTTTCTAAGTAATAGTACCAACTTTTTTTGAATAGACTGCTCCATTCTGACAATGCTCCAGTCTGGCAGTAAAAATTACGATTTACCAAAATATCCAATGCAAAAAAAACATCTACATAAATTCCGTTGTTTCGTAAATCAACTGATATCTCCAAGTGATGATGAATGGCAAGCCTTGGCCGAGTGTTTAGTGTATCAAGAGCTTCCCCGGAAGAGTTTTTTCTGTGAGCCGGGTGATATTGCAAATACAGTTGGATTCGTCGCGGAAGGCGCGTTCCGCAACTATGTCGTAAAAGATGGGGTTGAGATTGTCCGATACTTTATCTTTGAGAATGACTTTGTGTCTGAGTATAAAAGTTTTTTAACGAAACAACCCTCGCAGGAATACATGCAGGTGATTGAGGATGCAAAATTACTGACCTTTACCGATAAAGATTTACAAGCGCTGTATGATGCTTATCCGATATGGGAACGCTATGGGCGTTTAATTTCCGAGGGGCTATTTGTCTTGCTCTCTCAGCGTATCAATAACTTGCTTCTGGAATCTCCCGAGGAACGCTACTTGTCATTACTGCGAGAAACGCCTGAAGTCTTCCAGCGCGTTCCGCAATATATGATTGCTTCTTTTTTAGGCATGACACCTGAAACATTAAGCCGAATTCGGCGTCGAATTACTGAGGGAGAAATTTCTTGATTTAAGTCAATGACTTTTTCCCGCCCTCATCTCTATTTTGATGCAAATCCAAGCAGGAGAATTCTCATGACCCAGTTGGCTTATCGCCTTCGGCAACCTTTTCCGCTTTCTATCCAATTTTCCCGCAGCTTTCCAACAATCTTAGGATTTGGAACCTATGTGGTTCTGTTTTTGTTCCTGTTCACACCATTTGGGATTGAGGAAAACGCAACGCTTCAAATTCAGTTGATAATGTTTGGCTATGGAATCGTTGTTATGCTGGTTATGGGATTGAATTTCTATTGCCTTCCGGTTTTTTTTCCATCCATTTTTTCTGAAGAGCAATGGAGTTTAGGTAGAGAGTTAAGCTGGTTGGCTTGGAATACGATCACCTGTTGTGTTGGGGTGGGAATCTATGGCGTTGCAAGTGCTATTCCAGAATGCGAAACAACATTTCTCGAACGCTTTGGAGAGGGATTGTTGCTAACGTCATTACCATTGTCAATATATTTACTTTGGTCATACAATGGTATGATTGGCAAGAAGCTGGCAACGATGCGCATGCAAAATCCGCAAACTGTGACATTACAGGAAGAGCCAATCGCCTCTAAAAGTATCTCTTTGAGCTCTGAAAGTGAAAGCGAGCACCTTTCTCTACCGCTTAATGCACTACGCTTTGTAGAATCGCGTGACAACTATTGCCTGATCGTCTGGTGGGATGGGAAAAAGCTGCGAAAACAATTGCTTCGGTCAAGCCTGAAACGACTCGTCGATCAGATAAAGCATCCTGAAGTTCGCCGTTGCCACCGATCATATCTTGTAAACCTTTCTCAGGTTGAAGACATTAGAGGCAACTCACGTGGCTATCGTCTCTATTTACATAATTGTTCGGAAGAAGTGCCGGTGTCTCGCGAAAACGGTCGTGCAATTAAGGAGGTGCTGAAGTCCGAAGTAGCCGCCTGAGCGCGTAAAAACGCGCTTTACCCTTCCCGTTTATCCCAGAATAGCACAACTTATCCCATAATTCCCCACGACTTGATTCTTTTTTCTATCTTCCGGCGTGCTGCTGAAAAGGCAGCCACTCACAATAGCTTAATACTCGACAAAACATGGCTTAAATATGTTCTGGAGGATGAAATGAAAAAACAATTGTCGTATTTAATGGCCTTGCTCTTATTTCCAATACTTGCTTTTGCACAAACCGGCTCTATCCAGGGGAAAATAATGGATGGCTCCAGCCGGCAACCACTGGTTGCGGTCAATGTTACACTAGATGGTCAGGCAATGGGAACAGCCAGTGGCCCGGATGGCAGCTATGATATTGCAGATGTCTCGGTCGGAAGCTATACGCTGGTTGCAGAGTTCATCGGCTATGAAGCAGTTTATCAAACGGATGTTATTGTTCGGAAGAATCGGATTACGTTTGTCAATATCGATCTGTATGAAGCCGTAATCTCTGGAGAGGCTGTTACCATAACCGGTGGTTATTTTCAAAAGAAAGAGCGCAGCCGTGTACTAACCTCACTTTCCAAAGAAGAAATACGTCGTTCACCAGGAACAGCCGGTGAAATTACCCGGGTATTAACGGCTCTACCCAGCGTAGCGTCACGCGGGGAAAACAGTCAAGATATCGTCGTCCGCGGCGGTAGCCCCATCGAAAATGGCTTCTATGTCGATAATATTCCGATACCGCAAATTGCTCACTTCACAACAGCTTCAGGGTCTTCTAATGGCCCGGTAGGTATTCTGAATACCGATCTTATCGATAACGTCGATTTTTATAATGGTGGTTTCAGTTCGCGCTTCGGAGATCGCATGTCTGCGGTTATCGATGTGTCTTATCGCGAAGGAAACCGCGAGGTGACGGATGCTCAGTTTGATGTGAACTTTGTGGGGTTTGGCGGAGTGGTAGACGGTCCATTAGGGGGTGGAAAAGGATCTTGGTTAATCTCCGGCCGACGTAGCTATTTGGATATCATTGCAGATGCAATTAACGCCGGAGGTGCACCGCGATTTGAAGATGTGCAGGGAAAACTGGTTTTCGATATCAGCCCGACCAATAAACTAACCTTCCTGAATATCTTTGGAAATAATGCTTTCAATCAAGATCAAGAAGACTCGTTTGACGAAGGCTTTGACGAATATATTGAAGTATCTAATAAACAGAACACCTCCGGCGCAAATTGGTTTACGCTCTGGAATAAAAAGGCATGGTCAAATACCGCTGTTTCCTACACCTACAAAACGCATGACATCGACGTGAACAACACGGTTAGTGGTGATACGGAGTTTCAAAATGATTTTGTGGAAAGTACGACAACAGTTCGGCATACGACGTTTCTGCAGCCCGTCGGGCAGTTGGATCTGGAAGTTGGATTAGACTATTCTTTTGAAGACGGTACGTATGACTACAGACGTCTTGTAGCAGACACCAGCTTGGGCGGTATTGGCAGACCCATTGAAAATCGGCTCGATCAATCTGTCTCCGGTAGCAAGTTTGGTGGGTTTTTAAATGCTACTTTTCAACCGGTAAAGCCGCTAAGTATTTCGCTGGGAATACGTGGTGACTATAGTTCATACAATGAAGCCTCGACTGTCTCTCCACGTCTTTCAGCCTCCTGGCAAGCAACTTCTCGGCTCGCGTTTAATGCTTCGTACGGCGTGTTTCATCAAGGACTTCAAAGATTCTTGCTCTCTCAAGACGAAGAGTTCGAGGCGCTGGATGATATGAAGTCGACGCATTATGTTGCCGGACTGGAGTATCTGCTAACGGCTGATACGCGTTTGACGATTGAGGTCTTTAATAAAGACTATGAGAACATTCCGCAGGCTGAAGCAGCAACGTCTCCGGTTGGACCGGTCTATATCCCGGACTGGCGTTTTGGTGAAACGAATTGGGGGCCGCTAAACAGCAATGGCGAAGGCTACTCGCGTGGTGTTGAGGTTTTAGTACAGAAAAAGTTGGCGGAGAAGTTCTATGGTATCGTAAGCGGAAGTTTCTTTCGTAGTCGCTATACCGATTTCAATGGGGTTGAACGCAGCCGTGATTATGACAATAAATATTTGTTTAATGTGATCGGGGGTTATAAGCCGAACAACAAGTGGGAATTCTCCGTGCGCTGGACATATTTAGGAGAGCGGCCTTATACTGAAATCAATGAGGCGGCATCGGTTCAAACGCAGTCGCAGCGGCTTTTTGTCGATCGCACCAACGAAGCGACACTTCCGGCGTATCACTCGCTGTTCTTTCGCTCAGATCGTCGCTTTAATGTAAAAGGTTCAACGTTGATTGCCTATCTAAGCGTTTGGAATGCCTACAACCGTGAGAATGTTGATGCGTTTGTTTGGAGTAATCTGGAGCAGCGTATTCTGAAGGAAACGCAATTTTCACTGCTGCCAATTTTTGGCATCGAATACGAATTTTAGGCCTTCCCCCAAAAAAGCCTTCGCTACTCATATTTTTTGCAGCACGATTGGAGCGGCGAGGGCTTTAACTAAACGGATGCTCTCTGGCACGTTTGTAGAGAATCTCCCGTCGTACATCCGGCGAGGGTTGCGTATAAATCATTTTGAATAGGAGTGTAATCAGAAGACCTGCAGCGAACCCACCGATATGGGCAAAGAAGGCCACTCCTCCACTTCCGGCGACTCCAAGGCTACTGAAGCCACTGAAAATTTGAATTCCGAACCAAAGTGCAAGCATTACCCAGGCCGGCCACTCGCCCCAGAGTGGAATAACTACCAGCACAATAATCCCTTTTACCCTCACCCCGGGGAAGAGAACCAAATAACTACCCAAGATGCCGGCAATGGCTCCGCTGGCACCAACCATTGGAATAGTTGAAGTAGGATCAATAATGACTTGTGCATAAACAGCCGCAATGCCACAGGCAAAATACAAGACCAGATAGCCGATTACTCCAAATCGATCTTCAACGTTATCGCCGAATATCCATAAGTAGAGCATGTTCCCGCCCAGGTGCATTAGCCCACCGTGAAAAAACATGCTGCGTACGATATCCAGAAAAGTCTCCATTGATAACGGAGCTGCAGAAATGTTCGCCGGCACTACAGAGTATACTTGAAACAGATGATTTACCTCTTCGGGAGACAGTGAACCCGTCCAGAAATAAATGGCAATATTTATCAACAGCAATGTGTAGGTTGCAATTGGTGTTCGTCGCGTTGGGTTCATGTCCTTGAATGGAAGCACAAGTGATCCTTTCGGTAGTATTCAAACAATGTGAGTAACTCTGTTCGATGTCCGTCAATGTAAGCGAAACGCTGCAATATGCCAAGAGATTCTGAGGCATTGCGAATGAGAATCTGTAAGACAAGATGTTGATTTTGTATATTATCTGCTGCATAATGTAGCATACATCTTACCCTTTCAAATAATGAACCACTCGGAGAGCTTTATGAAATATATTGTATCAATACTGTTGGCATCCTTGTTCGTTAGTCAGCCAATTTTTTCACAAGACACGTTTTCCATCGTTGCTGTAGATACCATCACTGGTGAAGTGGGCAGTGCAGGCGCCTCTTGCGTTGCCGGCTCGATAATTCTAAGTGATGTGCATCCCGGAGTAGGGGTTGTGCATACCCAGTCGTTTTATCTGTCGTCTAACCAGCAATACGGCAGACAGCTGATGAATCAGGGGTTTCCGCCGCAGCAGATTGTCGATTCGCTGGTGGCAAATGATGCGCAAAATAATCCAACCCGCAGACAGTATGGCGTGGTTGATTTAATCGACAATGGGCGTAGTGCAGCATATACCGGCGTAAACTGTTTCGATTGGAAGGGCCAGACGCTCGGACAGACGTATGCGATTCAGGGAAATATTCTTTCCGGCCCGGAAGTCTTGGACTCAATGGAAACACGTTTTCTGGCCACCTCTGGAGATCTCGCCGAAAAGTTGATGGCCGCCTTACAGGGCGCAAACTTTGCTGGTGCTGATGTGCGCTGTTTGGGGGCTGGAACCTCGTCAATCTCAGCGTTTATTCGAGTAGCTAAACCCAATGATATGCCAGGCAAATTCCATCTGGATCTGAATGTAAACAGCACGGCAACCGGTGTAGAACCTATCGATTCACTGCAAGTGCTGTTTAATAGCTGGCGAGGACCTACCGGTGTAGAACCCGTAGCAACCCGACAAATTGAGACCTTTCAGCTAGAACAAAACTATCCGAATCCGTTTAATCCGGAGACGACTATTCGCTATCAGCTGAACCGTCGTTCGAATATTAGTCTAAAGGTTTTCACGCTGTTGGGACAGGAAGTTGCAACGCTGGTGGCAGAACAACAGACAGTAGGCAGCTATTCTGTTAAATGGGATGGCACGACCTATGAGGGCAATGCAGCTGCGGGGGTCTATTTGTATCGCCTGCGCGTTGGTACTGAGGCTGTTACAAGACAAATGATTTTGGCAAAATAAGGGAAACTGGAGCAGTTTTCAAAACTGCTCCAGTTTTGTGCTATCCCTTTAAAAGCTGGAGCGGCTTGCCGTTCCAGCCGGGAAAAAGAGCAGCCTGATTTTTAACGCGTAAATGCTTAACGGCAACCTCGGTAAATAACGAGCGAAAGTCTATCTGAACAGGCAGGTCGCGGCCATCTTCAAGTGCATCTACATCTAGTTCCGGAATACCGCCGTAAATTTGCCCGCCCTCGACATTGTTGCCCAATACAAACATGCAGGATGCGCGGCCGTGGTCGGTTCCCACACTACCATTCTCCGCAACGGTGCGGCCGAATTCCGTCATTGTCATGAGCGTTACATTGTCCTGATAAACGCCAAGATCAGTCCAGAAGGCGTTTATACAGTCAGCTAGATCGTCTGCTCTTCTTGCGAAGGAACCGGTTGCCGTTCCCTGACGCACATGCGTATCCCACCCATTACTCTCGGCAAAAGCGACTTCAAGACCGACATCTGCTTTTACAAGAATTGCTATCTGCTTTAGATTCTTTCCAAGTGGAGACGTTGGGTATTTAGCACCATTGGCTGGCTTATAACCGTTTATCTCAATATCTGATATGGTGCGTATGGCATCGAAGCTGTCCTTGCCGCTTTCTTTTAGCAAGTCCTGTGTTGTCTGGCGATACAGCTCTTCGATGCTCTTACCGGCACTTTGCACCACTGCTCTTGCTTGTCTGCCGGAAAGCTTGAAATCGTTTAAGTCTGTTAAGGCAATTGCCGCATTATTGCCATAAAGCGCTCGCGGCATTGCGGGCGTCATTGAAACGGCCTGAAAAGGAGTTGCTTCATGCCCCATCAAACCAATGGCCCGATTGAGCCAACCACTGGAAGTCCCTTTGTCTCCAGGTGTACCCGTCTCCATATAGTCCTGAGCGTCAAAATGAGAGCGGGTGTTATTTGGTGATCCGATGCCGTGAACAATAGCCAGCCGCTCTTCATCGTAGAAGCGCTTAAGCGAAGCGAATGACGGATGCAGTCCAAAATTACCATCCAGTTCCAAGAGGCGACGCTCCGCAGACTTCGCTGCTGTCATTCCAAGATTGGGGCGCAGTTTCAGCAATCGCGGATCATTCAGTGGCGAGACGGCCATCAGGCCATCCATTGCACCACGCTGGAAAATTGTAACCAGAGTATTGCGACGACGATAGCCGCTCAAATTTTCGGCAGCCTGGGCAGTACGAGATAAGAATAGCGGCGTTCCACCGACAGAAAGTGAAAAAAGCGCCAAGCCTCCGGCTTTTAGAAATGCGCGTCTTGAGATCATTGCCTATCCTTTCAACGAATACTTTTATTGCCTGAAACGAAATTTATTCCGTGGTTGATCGCGAGCGAATAAATCTCCTCGCGGAACTATGTGTTTATCTGCGCTGAAACTCAGGCGAACCGAGCAGAATACCAACGACCTGAGCCAAATTTACTTCAGCATTCGTTCGCGTCAAATTTAAGTCCTCCGGATTCTCTTCCAGCAGATCTTTAGCGACAGCAGTCTTTTTCTCAAGCGCTTTTGATACTTTCTTGTCAATTAGCGGGTCGTAAATCAGCGGAAGCAATATGTCGATCGTTTCGCTTAGGTCACGCTCCGGTAGCAGAAGGTTTGCATAGGTTGTCAGGGCGGCTTCTGCTGATTCTGGCTCGTGGTGATTATTCAACTTAGACAAGTCTATTTTAATGCCCTTTATGCGATTGTCCGCTAATGAGAGACCAAATTTCATACGGTTTAGTAAAGATCCGGTGTTAATCCATGCCTCAGCTCGATCAGGGTAACCGGATGGTGCCTGATAACCATATACATTTTGGCCCATTCTGAAAATCCACTGCTGTACTTGTCTTGGATTGTTCATTTTAGCATCTACAGCACGCAGCGAGCTGACCACCAGTTCGAATGGTGATTTTATTTTGGAGCGATGACTCTGCCAAAACTCCGGAGACTCGATAAGCGTTTGCATGACGCTGCGAATGTTTCCATTGCTGCTTAAAAAGCTTTTGGCCATTCGTTTTACTACGCTCTCGGGTGGAGAATCATCGATAAAACGTGCTGCGAGTTTGCGAGAAATATGGCTCGCTGTGGACGGATGTGCAGCTAGCATTCGCAGCAACTCTTCACCCTCTTCAAGGCCACGCCCAGCCGGGAAATGCTTTCCGAGTGCCTTCTTGGCATAGGCATCATGATGATCTCCACGAAAGTAAAAATCGCCTTGCCGCACAAAACCAAGTCGACGATTATGAGCCAAACGCTTTTTAATCTTCTCTGCCGAACCTTTCTCATGGAAGATATTCCAGCCGGTGAAGATGCGTGCAATCTCTGTAATGTCCTTCTGCGTATAACCGCCATCAACACCCATTGTATGTAGTTCTAAAAGCTCTCGTGCATAATTTTCATTGATGCCGCGAAATTTGCTGCGCTTTCCCTTGCGCCTATTCTCTTGTAGAAGCCGACGCTTCTTGCGGCGACGCTCGATAATCTCATTTTCCGGTCGTTTATTAAAACGCATTTCTTCTTCCGATTTTATATCGCTAAGCGTTTGAACGGTGTCGGGGGCAAAGGAACGAATATTGTCGAGGTAAAAAAGCATAGCCGGGTGCTTGGCTGTTGCCATAAGCATGTCAGAAAAGCTACCGAGCACAAATGGCCGAATTGTATCACGTTCGAAGGTTGGCACAAATGGCCGCACTTCGCCATCTAATGTCGACACAGAAAAATGATTGAACCAGAAGTCTACCAGCATTTCCCGCAGTTGGTTGTCGCTTGAAGTAGCCAAATAGAGTTTATGAGCCTGAGCGAGTTTTATTAATCCGGATCGGCGTTTCAGATTGTTCTTCTCATAGTAGGAATCGAGAATCTTCTTTTGTTTTGTATATGGAAGGGTTTGAAAGTTCTTTGGAAGATAACCTTCTTTCCCGGCATTTTGTTTTACCTGACCATGATGCGGATGCATATCGAATATTTCTCGCGTTGTTAATGGTAGATAATAAACTTTCTTAAGATCTTTAGCCAATCGCTCATCGCTAAACGCGCCGTCCAGCTGCATTTGCACCCATTTATCGATACCAAAATCCACCATTTTATCAACATCACCGGGACCGCCGCCAAAGGCCAATCGGTTGAGTAGATGAGCTGCTGCCTGTCTATCCGTCAGCCCCGCCTTTTTATATGGCAGTTTCATTTTAGCCGCCTTGCGTTGCTGCGGCTGTTCACTGTGGCCATCGGCACATGCAGTCACCATTAGTGCCAGAAGAAGGAGTAGTGTTGTTAACCGTTGTTGTGTCGTCATCTCTAATTGCTTTTCTGTTTCATAGCGGGTAACTTAACAAGTTGTATGCCAAAGAAGCATATTAACTAAAATCGCGATTTTCAATAGAAAAAACCGTGATATGTGTCCGGTATAGTACAAACATCTGTACACAAGTCGGAAACGCGATACCCTGGTTTCGAACGTAAATCATAACTCATCAATCGTAACTCATCAGTCATAACTCATCAATCATAACTCATCAGTCATAACTCATCAATCATAACTCATCAATTTCTATGTCTACCTGGAAAAGCTACATCATCTTACATAAGAAGCGACATCGTCGGGAAATCGGCCTGATGCTCGTTGAAGGCGCTCGTTTGTGTAGAGAAGCAATAACCTCTGCTATGGAATGTGAAGAGATATTCGTAACTGAATCTTTTCAGGAGAGCGATGAATGGAAGACAATCGAGACACTTGCCTGGAAGCGTCAGATAGAATGCAGGGTTATCGATGAAAAAAGTCTGAAGCGGCTGGCGGAGACCGAAAGCCCTCAGGGCATAATATTAATTGCTCATATTCCTAAAAATGACCTGAGCACGCTTTCTGTTGCGCCGGATTCTATCTTTTTGGTATTAGATAGTGTTCGTGACCCGGGGAATGTTGGTACGCTGATTCGCACTGCAGACTGGTTCAATGCTGCTGGAGTATTGCTTGCCGATAGCGTAGATCCCTGGAGCGGCAAGGTCCTGCGTTCATCAATGGGGTCGGCTTTTCGTCTGCCCGTTATAGAGACGGATATCGCCGAGGCATTAACCTGGCTGTCGCAAAATAAAATTGACTGTATAGCGAGTACTTTGGAAGCAAAAGAAAACCTCGATACTGCAAAATTCAATAAGCCCACAGCATTATTGCTTGGCAGCGAGGCGCATGGTCTCTCTGCCGCCACAGTCGATAAGGCAAATCGAACCATGAAAATTGCTGGATTTGGTGGAGCTGAATCCTTAAATGTTGCTGTCGCAGGCGGCATATTCCTCGAAAAAATTGCTCGTACCCTCGGAAAGGACTCCTGATATGCAGCCTCCTGTTGAAAATGAAAAGCCACAGTGGCCAACTCCCTTTGAGGCGGTATTAGTTTTGGTTGGTAGTATGTTTTTTATGGCATTGCTGCACTCTATTTATTTAGTGGCTGTCGGGGTGGAAGACCCATCCGCAATGCTTAGTTCGATGGAACTTAAACTATTTACGATCACCGGTGGTTTGTCCATTGGAGTGTTTCCCCTCATTTTTGCGCGAATTCGTGAATACGATGTTGTTAGTCTTTTTCGTCTGAATCCACTTGAACCGGGAATTATTTTATATGGAGTGGGAATTGGACTCTGTCTTGCCGTTTTGGGAGATGAAGTAAGTCGACTTGTCGAATTAGCGTTTCCGGTTCCCGAAGAGATCAGAGAGAATCTCGCCAAGACGGTAATTGCGGAATCCTTCGCTGAATTCATTGTTTTGTTTATTGGAGTGGTTATAATTGCTTCTGTTGTGGAAGAAGCGCTCTTCCGAGGTTTTCTGCAAGTAAGCATGGAAAAGCAGATTGATGTAACTCGTGCCGTGGTTATCAGCACTGTTGCCTGGGCAGCAATGCACTTAAATCCGGAAATGCCGGCCATTGCCATTCCATTACTGTTGTCGGGCTTTATTTCAGGTTATCTGGCATGGCGAACCAACAGCATTGTTTTACCGATTGCCATTCACGCCGTGAATAACTTGCTGGCACTGATATATTACAATATGGATTTTGAAGAGATTTTCTTCTTTTATGCCTGGAATGGCCACGTTTCGCCTATTTTGATAATCGGCTGTATTGCAGGATTATACGTCATGCTTACAAGGCTGGACGCTTACTATAGCGCGATGTTGCGATCTTCCAGCACAGGAGATGAAGGCTCAGGAAGCTGAACCGGGTTTTTGCGAAAATACTCGAGTAGATTTTCCTCTGCATTCTTCACATCTATTGCACGGCTGTTTTTGAGCGTATCGCAGACTGCTTGCGGCGTTACGTTTTCCCGTTCTGCAACCTCCCGATATGTGCCTAAATCCTTATAGCTCCAGAACAGTCGATAATGGCGCTCATTCCAGCGTTTACGAATGGCTGTAATTAGTTGAAAAATTGTATTGGTGAGCATGTCGAGGGCAGGGTTTTCAGAGAGAATGCTGTAAGCGTATTTTTTCTTTTTGGCTGTATGCAGGGCGTTACTGGCGCGATGAAAGGCCGGACCGTCCATCTCAATAGGTAAAATACCACCCATCTTATAAACCTTGCCGATCCCAAGGCCAAAGCGTAACTGTACCGGGGCCGTCAGCTTTTCCAGCGCCAAAACAATTCTAAAGGCGGTTTCCAGATCATTCAATAGTCCCTGAAACTCATCTCCCTTGGAAATTGTAATTGGAGCTTCTAACTGATCTTTGAACTCTTCATTAATCTGCACAACAGCAGACTTTACAAAGAGTTGCGTTTTGTAGCGGTTGCGGCTTGTCAACTGCTTTGAGCCGCTGATGTCACCAATCATTACTACATACTTTTTGTTTTCAGATTCCATTTGAACCCCTGGGTTTATGAATCGGACAACAAATAATTTTGAAGATCATGCCCGGAAGATGTTCATAAAGCGATCTTCTTCACTAGGTATCGTCATAATCGACAGCCATTTTTAGCAAACAGATTGGCGGCAGCCAGATCGTACTACATTCCTGCATCATTCCATTTCAGCAATTTTACACCGTTAGCTGGAATCCCCAAGTTCACATCCAGTGAAACAATCTACAGGGCGATATGCAAAAAATCAAGGCTATAAACTTGATTTTCTGTAGAACGAGCATTTTGTGAGCTAATTCCATGACTTATGCATAGTTATAGATATATATTCGGAATACAGGTGTCAGGTGTCAGAACTCGGAAGTGTTTGTCTTTCTTGCTATTCACGTCTTGCCTCTCGCTTTTCGCTTCTGCCATTGAACTTTGAACTTTGAACTGACGTAATAGAATAAACTTGAGGAAATCATGAAATTCATATTTGTCCTAATCCTAGCGGCTTTAGTATCATCGTGTATGCAGAATACCGATGCAATTGGTCAGGGACCTGATGAGGATCAGGCAACATATCGTCTGGTTTTTGCGACGACCTGGGATGCCACAACTTTTGCAACAAACTTCCCGGCAAATCGCCATTTCTCCGGACTTATTGGTGCGACTCATAATGCTCCGGGCGATTTCTGGAAAGATGGTGAGCTGGCCTCAATCGGCATTCAGCGCGTCGCAGAGCTTGGAGCTAAAGATTCGTTAATAGTTGAGGTCATGCAGGCAATTTCTTCCGGCTCGGCCGATTCATTGCTGAGTGGTGGGGATATACCCTTGACTGCGGATTCAACTGTAATGATGTTTACCGTTCATCAGGATTATCCGTTCGTAACGCTCGTTTCGATGGTCGCCCCCAGCCCGGATTGGTTTGTGGGAGTTGGTGGGCTGAACATGATCGAACAAAATGAGTGGCGTGATACCTTCACGCTGCAGCTTCCGGTGTATGACTCCGGCACAGATGACGGACTTCGGTTTACGTCAGGTAATTTGGAGGCCTCGCCAAAATCAGCGATTCAACGGCTTAGTAGCGATGCATCGGATACCGATTTCAGCGATGGCATTCATCGAACAGAGTTTACCTATATTGCAACGTTTAAGTTTGAGCGGGTTGAATAGTATCAGGTGCCAGGAGAAGGCAGTAAGGCAGTAAGGTAATGACAAACGGTCAGCAGTCTCTTCTCGCTTCTCGCTGATAATTCATAATTCATAATTCATCACTCATAATTCATCACTCATAATTCATCAATTCTAAGTGGCCTATGTATCCAAAACGAATCGAACCAAAGCCCGGACAAGAATCCGTTTGGGATTATCCTCGTCCCCCTCGCCTGGAAAAATTTTCTAAACCCATTCAGATTATGTTTAACGGCGTCGAAATTGTAAATACCATTCGTGCATTTCGCGTTCTGGAGACCACCCATCCGCCGGTCTATTATTTACCGCCGGACGATATTCAGATGGGCCATCTGGTAAAAGCTCCGGGACAGAGTTGGTGCGAGTGGAAGGGCCGGGGACGCTATTATTCCGTTCAGGTCGGCGAAAAAGTTGCTACCTCTGTGGGCTGGTATTATTCCAACCCTGCCATGGCGTTCAAGGAGATAAAGGATTATGTCGCCTTCTATGCCGGGCCAATGGAAAGGTGTACGGTTGACGGAGAAGTGGTGTTGCCTCAACCGGGGGACTTTTACGGAGGTTGGATAACGGCGAATATTGTTGGGCCGTTTAAGGGTGGCCCCGGAAGCATGGGATGGTAGTGGTTATAACATATTTCAGGGAGAGAAAGAAACATGAAGCAGGGATGGCTTTGGTTTATTTTGTTTACCGTGTGGCTGGGATACACAGATTTGGCTGCATGTGAGTGCTGTGCCGATAGATTGACGACGCATGGTGGTAGTTTCGGCACTGAACTTCTACCCATGGAGCTTAAAACGCTGGAGTCGTTACAGCTGAGTGGCAGATTGGCTCTTCATTCAAGTGAGCGCGACCCGGTGATTCCGGTCCCCTCAATAAGCATGAAAGGCTTTGTAAAATCCGATACGCTTTTTTTTATCGGATATAGCGGTAAAAAACAAGTCGGGAGTGCATTTGTTCTCCTACCGCTTCAAATTCAGGAATTTCACACCGATTTGCGGCTTATTTATCCTGCTGCTGCCTCAAAAAAGAAAACCACCTTATACAAAGAAGCCCGTTTTAACGGAAAGTTGGAAATAAATGCTAAGCTGCGCCGGCACCTTGGATTGCAAATGGGCGAGGCTGTTCGGCTTGTGCTTCACGGCGTTGGAGATAAATGTTGGAAGATAGAACAGTTTCATAGCTGGACCATGCAATATGATTATCAACACGATGGAGTTGAGTTGGTGGGGTTTGGTTATGGAATGATTAATCGTGTTACAAAAAAACAGCTGACCAGTCGAAAAAGTAGCGCGCTGCCGAATCTGTCTGCCGGCGCGGTGGAAACTAATCCGAAATCGACTCCAATTACCGCAGCGAAAAAAGTAAAAAAGCAACAAGAAGCTGTGCCGATTCAAGCTGTTGCAATGCGCGGTAGTAAGTTTCATATAGTCGAAGCTGGACAGACGGTCTATCGCATTGCCTTGATTCATGGATTGAATGTAGATGATCTGGCGCGTTGGAACAATATTTCTCCGCCCAATTACATTGTTAAGATTGGACAGAAAATTCTGCTTCAGCCCCCTTCAGATTTACAGAAATAAAAAACCGGTGCAGCCAAAGTCACACCGGTCGCGGTGTTGTTTGTTCTTCCTCCGGCCAATTAAAGTTGTTTAAGAGCTTCGGATAACTTCTGACTTTACAAGCGATAAGTTACATTGATCTGCCCATAATTGGATGGCGCCATCGGCTCCATCCAATACTAATTTCCTGATTGGATTGTTTTGCAAACAAAATCAAGCGAGTTTCGTTAACTAATATCAGACGCGCTGCATCTGCAATAGTCTTTTGAAAAAGCAGGATAGCTGTTTAAATTATCGCCCTAATACGAACGAACAATGCGATCATATAAAGAATAGAGCCCTCATGGAAGCCAATGATGCAAACGCGTCGCAACAGCGCGACTATCCGCAGGACGTGGAAATACTTGAAATAGACGGACGTGAGTTTATAATCGTCGGTACCGCGCATATCTCGCAGCAATCTGCTGACTTGGTACGTGAGGTGATTGAGAAAGAATCGCCGGATGTGGTTTGTGTAGAGCTCGATGCGCAGCGATTTAAGGCTTTGTCTGAGAAGAAGCGCTGGGAATCGCTCGATCTGAAAACCATTATTCGACAAAAACAGCTTAGCACGCTGATGGTGAATCTACTTTTGGGATCTTATCAGAAGCGTTTGGGTGATAAGCTTGGTGTGATGCCCGGTGTCGAGCTGCTGGAAGCAACCAAGGTGGCAAAAGAACACGACATTCCCATTGAACTTTGTGATCGTGATATTCGCATTACCCTGCGCCGCGCCTGGAACAGCATGGCATTTGTACAGAAAATGCAGTTTATGACATCGGGTCTGGTTGGTATTTTTGATACGCAGGAAATATCCGAAGAGCAAATGGCCGAGCTGCGACAAAAAGATGTGCTCTCCGAAATGATGAATGAGCTTGGCGAGGCGATGCCGGTTTTAAAACGCGTTCTGATTGATGAGCGCGATACCTATCTTGCCGAAAAAATTCGCCGCAGTAAAGGAAAACGCGTGGTTGCTGTTGTAGGCGCTGGACACGTTGAGGGTATTTGCGCCGCGTTGAAGAAAAGCGAAACCGAGGATCTTTCCGATATAGAAGTGATACCACCGATGTCGTCTATGTGGAAGGTGTTTGGTTGGGGCATCCCGGCGATTATTGTTGGCTCGTTGGTTTACATTGGTTGGGACAAAGGAGCTGCTGCTGCTGGTGATAATGCACTGTATTGGATTCTGGCAAATGGCATTCCCTGTGCAATTGGAGCTATTTTAGCGCGTGGACATATTTTCACGGTTCTGGCCTCTTTTATAGCAGCACCATTTACCAGCCTAACGCCGGTTATTGGTGCAGGATATGTGGCTGCTTTTGTTCAGGCGTATTTTCAGCCGCCGGTGGTAAAAGAATTTCAGGCGGTTAGCGAAGATGTCTCTGTGCCGCTAAAGTGGTGGGGAAACAAGCTACTGCGAGTCTTTTTGGTTTTCCTGCTGACGGGCTTGGGGAGCGCGATTGGTACCTGGGTTGGTGGTATTGAAATTGTAAGGAATCTCTTCTAGGTTGCTCTCCCGCCCTCGCGGAATCACCGGTAGGGGGAGTGTTTTTTTTCTATCCCCACTACTGGCAACTGGCTTCTTGTTACCGACTTTTTCCTATTCAAATATCTCGTTAAAAAACGCCTGCATCTGCTTCCAGGATGTCTCATCTGCATCTTTGTCATAGGCCAGTGGAAGATTAAATTTCTTACCTGCTTCATCTGCTCCCGGATTTGTAAAGCTATGTTGAGCACCTTCATAGACATGAAAGGCGTAATCGACTTTTGCATTGTCCATTTCGGTTTTAAAGGCTTCTATTGTTTCCGGCGAAACGAAGGGATCATCTGCGCCATGACAGACCAGCACACGTGCCCTTATCTTGCCGGCTTCAGCAGGTGTTTTTGTTCCCAGGCTTCCGTGGAAACTAACCACGCCATCCAAATCGACACCCATTCGAGCCATATGTAATACAACACCACCGCCAAAACAGTAGCCGATTGCCGCAATTTTCGTTGTGTCTGTGGCCGGGTTGCTTTTCAAAATTGTCATTGCCGCTTCAAATCGCTGTCTTGCCAGCTCCTGATTCTCCATTGCCTGTCCGGCAAACTTCCCGGCGTCCTCCGGATGTGCTGCCTGCTTACCATCGCCATACATGTCTACCGCCAAGGCAACATAGCCTAATTCAGCAAGCATTTCTGCACGCCTGCGCGCGTAGTCATTTTGTCCCCACCATTCATGCACTACTAAAATCCCTGGTCGCTTTACATCGCTGCTGCCGTCTACGGCAAGATAACCTTTCATCGCTAAATCACCGCTGCTATAGTCGACCTCAGTAGTCTTCAGCGGACTTTCCTTAGCCTTTTCCGCTGCAGGTTGGTCTGACTGACAGCCGGAAAAAAGAAACAGGGCTATACTGAATGTTAGTATCAATCTCATTGTGTGTCTCCTGAATTTCCTCTGGGTAATTTGATTAAAAGTAACAGGTGTCGAGCAAAAAACCTATGGATAGGCCGAATTTGGCGAGAAGGTTGACTGGAACAGTTTTTTGTCAGACTGGAGCAGTTTTCAAAACTGCTCCAGTCTTAAAACGGAATGGCATGTGCAAATTGAATTCAAAAACGATTAGCCAACAAGCGGATTGATGTTAATCCCACCATCGATATTGTATTCACTTCCGGTTATAAACCAAGCGTCGTCTGATGCCAGGAAAGTGACCAGTTTGGCAATCGCTTCAGGCGAACCGAATTGTTTTAGCGGAATTCGCTCTTGGATGGCCCCGGCGAAAGCACTCAGATCTGCTTCAGCCATGCCGGTTTTGCCAAAAATGGGTGTTTCTACCGGACCGGGATTAACAGCATTAACGCGAATCTTGCGCGGAGCGAGTTCAGTTGCGGCCGTTCGGGTGAAAGAGTTCAGCGCCGCTTTGCTTGCTGCGTAAATGGCTGTGTTCGTCATTCCGGTATAGGCATTTACCGAGGACAGATTAATGATAGATGCACCGTCTTTTAAGACCGGTAGAAAACTTTGAACCGTAAAAACAGCACCTTTGAAGTTAATGTCCATTATGCTATCAAAAACATCTTCGGAAATATGACCAAGTGGTGCGGGCATAAATATTCCGGCATTGACGAAAAGAATATCGATTTTGCCGAACTGCTCTTGTACTCGTTTTGCCAGATTGGAGATGTCAGAAAGATTCGATTGATCGGCAACGATACCGGTTGCGCCGAGGGCTTTTGCGGCGTCTGCTACTTTTGTTGCGTTGCGGCCAGTGATAATTACCGTTGCACCATTTGCGATAAAATCTTGTGCTGTTGAATAGCCAATGCCGCTATTGCCTCCGGTAATGACTGCAATCTTTCCTGTTAGTGAACTCATAGTAATCCTCAGTTGTTGTAGTTATTGATTTAAATATTTAAGTTTATCAATGTTTTAGGCCAAAAAATTTTTAGTCCTTAATCTCGCTTAAAAAGCCTGCGAATAAGTCAACCTGATCCTGATTTACGGATAGCTTAAGACAGCGTCCGTCTTTTTCGGTGAGAACGAGTTCAGCATCAGTGAGTAATTTAATATGGTGAGAGACTGTTGGTTGCGAGAGATTGACCAAGTTGCGCAGGTCTTCGCAGCTTACGGTTCGTCTGCTGGAAATCTCCCTTAGGATGGCCAGACGATTTTTATCTGCCAGGGCCTTCGATATTTTAATAAACAGTTTTTCATTCATAGGTCATCACCGATTGATATATTGAAATATATCGATGTGTTTTCTCGATGTCAAGTGGAATCCTATTAAATTAAGAGAAGTTTTTAGAGCAATAGACTGGAGCAGTTTTCGAAACTGCTCCAGTCTGACAAAAATCTCTAAAATCAGCGCTTGAATTATATTCTATGAACAGCGATATTTTGCAGGTTTTCAAAACTTGAAATATTGAGGAGTTTATGAACATAGATGCAGCATCACAAAAGAGCCGGGAACACAAACCTGCAGTATATTTAGCCGGTGCCATTGAAAATGCGCCTAATGAAGGCAAAGCCTGGCGGGAGAAGCTTACGCCTTTTTTGGAGGATATAATCGGTCATCAGGTTTTTAATCCATGTGTTGAAGAAAATCATTTGCTAACAGCCGAGGAATTTCTTGAGTTCCGCAACTGGAAGGTATCGGACCTCCCAAGATTTCGTCGAACCATGCGCAAGATTATTGATACAGATCTTGGTGCGCTTGCCGGAAAAACAGATTATCTAGTCTGTTTGTGGGATGAACATGCTTTAAAAGGGGCGGGTACTCACGGTGAATTAACGCTGGCGTATTACCTTAATTTACCGGTCTATATGGTTAGTACCGTACCACGTGAAGAAATGAGTAGCTGGATAGTTGGATGCACAACAGAGCTTTTTTCACATTTCGAAGATTTGCGCGCTTATTTGCTCGAGCATTCGGCGCTGTAGAGAAGAGTAAATGTTTTTTGATGCTTCTCTGTTTTTTGACCAGCATATTGAGATAAAGCTGAACTACTTATCCGCACTTTTTTGATGGAGGAAAATATATGAAGATTGGTAACTATCAGGTAAACCTCATCGACTCCGGGCGTTTTCGCCTTGATGGTGGCGCAATGTTCGGCGTGGTCCCTCGTGTTCTGTGGGAGCGTAAAATGCCTCCTGATGAAGCTGGACGCATCCAACTGGGTGCGAACCTCTTGCTGCTGCGTAATGCTGATCGTCTTATCCTTGTCGATACCGGGATGGGGGATAAGGGCGACGAAAAGTTTTTGAAAATTAATGCAGTCAATCACTCGCAGTTCAATCTTGCCAGCGGATTGAAAAATCTTGATGTTGCGCCGGAAGATATCACTGATGTAATTCTTACACATCTTCATTATGACCACGCTGGTGGTGCAACAAAAGTTAATGCTGATGGAGAAATAGTGCCGACATTCCCCAATGCTAAATATTATGTACAGCGTGAGCATTTTGGATGGGCAATGAAGCCAACTGAAAAAGATCGTGCGAGTTTTTTAAAGGAAAACTTTATTCCGCTGCAAGAAGCCAATTGTTTGATTCTGGTGGATGGTGAAAGAGAACTCCTGCCGGGCCTTCGCCTGTTGCCGATAGACGGACATACTACCGCTCAACAGATGGTTCTTGTGCGCGGAGAAGATCGGACGTTATTGTTCGCCGGCGATTTGCTACCGACCTCAAGACATGTGTCCATTCCCTGGATAATGGCTTATGATATTGCCCCGTTGAAAACGCTGGAAGAAAAGAAACATTACTTACATCTCGCTACCGATCAAGATTGGATCGTTGTATTTGAACACGATCCGGATGTGTCTGCAGCTGCTATTCAGGTAACGGATAAGGGGTTTGCACTTGGAAAGTCTGTCGATATAAATGAAGAGCTTTAGGCGAAGTCTTTTCGCTGAAGCAGTCGATAGGAAAGTCTCCACAACAAATATCCATAGATGAATGTTGTGCCAAGAAAAATCAGAGACCAGCTGCGAAGCTGCAGTTCGACGCCCAGAAAAGCAAGCTCGAAAAATGGTGGCAGAATAAATGCTATCAGCGCACCAATTGAGCTAATTGTGTCGATGGGAAAAAGCTGCTGCTTGTTTACAATAAAGCCCAAAACGATCAGCAAAAAAATTAGCCAGCTCCAGTGAGGCTTGTGGGTAAAGGTGAAGCTAAGCAACAATGTGTTCAACCAGAGCATACAGGTAATAATGAGCATGCGGGGGACAAGAAATAAAAAATATTCCATCGAGGGAAACCGAACGCCGTAGGCGAGTGCAAAAACGGCAACCCAAAACAGGTCTATGCTTATAATAAGCGCAATTTTTGATAACAGAAGATTTTTGCGTCCATTGGGGTGTGCCAGCAGAAAGTAGAGAGAATTACCGCGTTCTTGGTTAAACACCAGCGGAGCAGTCAGGAAATTGAGTACGATCCCGAGAACCGCAAAAACCCACCATATTTCTGAACTTTCGCTGGTACCTTTTAAAAAACCCTCAAACAGGATAATGAAGAATCCAATAATAACCAGATCGAGTAGGTAACGATGCTGTCGCAGATAGCTGCGCAGCCCGAATATGTAAAAACTCCAAAATTGTTTTGCCATCGAGGGTCGTCTTGTCGTTTATATTATTGTGCAAATATAGAGGATTGAACTATGATTGTGCAATGTCATAATCATTGATGTGAACTATGGTTTGAAATTTATGTCATATTCTTATCACGCCGAGCAGATTCGATGCGCTTAGACAAACGATTTTGCAGCTTAATTTAACGAAAATGCATACTTCGATAGAGTTTGTTCCGAGAGCAGTCGAGGTGGCAGCACGACATTTTCGTCTCTAATGTATAGCCAAAGCTTCAATATATAATTCACATCATTGATTGAGGGTAATATGGATAAAGAAACGTTTAAAAAGTTGCGAAAAGAATATACCGCCGGAGAATTGAGCGAGAACACGGTGAAAATTAATCCGTTTGACCAGTTTACAGTCTGGTTTAATGAAATGCTGCAAACAACGGTGCCCGAACCCAATGCGATGATGCTCGCAACAGCAGATTTAGATGGCAATGTTTCTGCCCGCATCGTTTTATTGAAGGCTTTTTCTGAGGCGGGTTTGACTTTTTATACAAATTACAGTAGCCGAAAAGGACAGCAGTTACAGGCTAATCCAAAAGCAGCATTACTATTCTATTGGGGAGACTTACAGCGACAGGTTCGCCTGGAGGGACAAATTACAAAGTTGAGCCGTGAGGATTCTCAGGGCTATTTTCGCAGCCGCCCAGTTGAAAGTCAGCTCGGCGCAGTAGCCTCCTCACAAAGTGAGGAGCTCGACGATAGAGAAACACTTGAAATACATTTGCAGAAGTTGCGGAAAGAATTCTCAGGTAAAGACATTCCCCTGCCTGAAACTTGGGGTGGCTATATCCTGCAACCTGACTATTTTGAGTTTTGGCAGGGGAGAAAAAACCGCCTGCACGACCGGATATATTACCGTTTGATTGAAGATCAATGGCAAATCGGACGTCTCTATCCTTAAGATTTAAGACACGAAAGATGAATCTTCTTCAGGCCCCGGAGTTTGTTTCGCTTATTAGTTAAGAATTTTATGTTTGTTTCGACAATGACAATGCAGGACGCAATGATTGCCTTGGGAGATAAAATGAAAATTCTGATAGCTGAAGACGAGAGCGTATCACGCTCCTTATTAATGCGCACGCTTGAAAAATGGGGCTATGAAGTCATCGCTACAGAGGATGGCGCAGCTGCTCTGGAGGCTTTTCAAAAAGAAAAGTTTTCGATTGTAATCACAGACTGGATGATGCCAAAAATGGATGGTATTGAACTGGTTAGAAATATTCGCAGCCTAGATTGTTCAGATTACGTCTATGTAATTATGCTTACCGCAAAGTCAGATAAGGAAGATTTAGTTGAAGGTATGAATGCCGGGGCCGACGACTTTGTCTCCAAACCGTTCGACAAAGATGAACTGCGAGTCCGCATTAGTGCCGGTAAACGGGTTATCGGACTTGAAAAAGACCTGTCTAAACGCAACAAAGATCTTGAAGATGCAAATCAGCGTATGCGAGTAGATCTCGAAGCAGCCGCTCAGATACAGAAAGCACTGCTTCCCGACAGCGCCCCGGAAACGGATGAGGTGCAGATCGCATGGAAGTTTTTTCCCTGTGATGAACTTGCCGGAGATATTCTTAATGTGTTTAAGCTGTCTGAAAAAGAACTGGGCTTTTATGTGCTCGATGTGAGCGGACACGGAGTGCCTGCAGCCTTGTTAGCCGTTACGCTGAGCAGAATGCTTTCTCCTGTAGCAGATGAAGCATCTCTCTTGTACTCGACGAACGGCACGCCGGGAAAAGCCGTGCGCCCTCCGCTTGATGTGGCCACTCAACTCAATAAACGATTTCAGGTAGATGCGCAACATGGGCAATATTTCACGTTCTTATACGGAATGTATGATAGAGAGAATCGAAAAATTCGCTATGTCTCTGCAGGGCATCCCGGAGTGGTATTCGCTTCGAAGGAAACCGGTGTAAAAATTCTGGAAGTGCCTTCCCTTCCAATAGGATTTATGGAAGAAACCATCTACGAAGAAGCAATTATCGATATGAAGCCGGGAGATCGAATCTATATTTATTCCGACGGCATCCCCGAGGCTGAAGGAGCCGAAAGCGAACTCTTTGGCAAAGAGCGAATGATAAGTTCGTTGAATAAAACACTTGATATGACCATTGAAGAAAGCCTTGATGTATTATTAGCTGATGTGGAAAGCTTTACCGTTGCCGACACGTTTCGAGACGATGTTTCGCTTCTTGGTATAGAAATAAAAGAACTAGATGAATAAGTAAGGATGACTATATAATGAGTATATCAGAAAGGGTAGATACAAACGTGTTCACTGAAAGCGACCTTCGTCAGTTTGCCGCCCGCGGTATCGACCCGGATGTTGTTTCCAGCCAGCTCAAGACGTTTGAGAAAGGTATTCCTTTTGCCGCCCTTCTCCGTAGTTGTACTCCCGGTGATGGTATCGTCGAGCTGCAGCAGGAGGACCTGAAACGCTATGAAAAAGAATTTGCTGCAGTTGTTGCGGAGGGTCGCGTGCAAAAATTTGTTCCTGCTTCTGGTGCAGCCAGCCGTATGTTTAGGCAGCTGCTTGCAAGCTATGAACAATTACTTATGCCTGATGAAAATAATGCCTCCGATGATCTTCAAAAGCTACACACTTTCATTGAAAAGCTCCCTGAGTTTGCCTTCTATGATGTATTGAAAGCGCGTATTGATGCAACGGGTGAAACGCTTGAGAATCTGCTTGAAAAAAAAGCCTATCATAAAATACTTGCCGCCCTGTTGGACAAGGAAGGCCTGGACTATCGCAATTTGCCCAAGGGAATGGTTGCATTTCACACCTATAAAGATGGTACTACACGAAACCCGATTGAAGAACATCTTGTTGAAGCGGTTGAATATGCCCGTGCAAGTGATGGAACCACACGCCTTCACTTCACAGTTCCCGCCGTGCATCTGGAAACGATTCGCAGCTGTGTTAACGAATTTGCTGCCAACTATGATGATGTTAACTTTCTGGTTACTTATTCGATTCAAAAACCGTCTACAGATACAATTGCGGTTGACTCCGAAAATCGTCCCTTTCGCAATCCTGATGGTATGCTTCTTTTTCGTCCCGGTGGACATGGTGCATTGCTCGAAAATTTGAATGATCTTAAAGGGGATGTTGTCTTCATCAAAAACATAGACAATGTCGTTCCAGATCATCTAAAGGCGGATACCTACCGCTACAAAAAAGCTCTCGGTGGATACCTTGCAAATTTACAGGCTGAGATGTTCGGTTATCTTCACCGTCTGGAAGAAAACGAGGTATCTGAAGCCGAATGCACTGGTATTCAGCTGTTTGCCGAGCAGAAATTGGGAATAACCTTTCCAGAAGACTTTTCTACTCTTGCTCACAATGAAAAATGCAATCAGCTTTTTTCGCGTCTTAATCGTCCGCTTCGCATTTGCGGAATGGTGCGTAATGAAGGGGAACCTGGTGGTGGGCCGTTTTGGATTCGAGATTCTCACGGTGATATTACCGCGCAAATTGTAGAGTCTTCACAGATTGACATAAGCGATACTACGCAGTTAGAGATTGTTCAAAGCTCTACCCACTTTAACCCGGTAGACCTGATCTGTGGCGTTCGAAACTACCGCGGTAAGCTATTTCACCTGCCTCAATTTGCCGACCCGACAACCGGCTTTATTTCAAAGAAATCGAAAAGTGGCAGAGAGCTTAAGGCATTAGAGCTTCCGGGGCTTTGGAACGGTGCCATGGCTTTTTGGAATACGGTTTTTGTAGAAGTGCCAATTTCTACCTTCAGTCCGGTGAAAACGGTGTTCGACTTGCTTAGGGCGACACACCAGCCTGAATAATTACCTTTCACAGAATGAACATGTAAAGATGTTGCACGAATCTACCGGATTAGGTGCGACATCTTTGCATACTCGCGCAAATTGTTCGCAGTTCCTTTCCGCAAACCCTCTGCAATTTCCTATCAAACTGTAACAAAAATAACGGTTTTGGGGCGCTAATAGAACGGATCTTACTTCCATAAAGCTTCTTTCGAGAAAAAAATGAACTTCTGGCAAACTGTTTGCCTATAATACATATCTGAATTATGTTCCATTTTTGCTCCGAGTCTGAGGAGGCTCTCACTGTAAGCTGTTAACCGTGTCTTTATTACCAATAGGATCCAACTTTATGATGCGACTGAAAACTGCGTTGCCACTATTATTGGCAGCGATATTGTTATTTGTAGCCTGCGAACTAAAAGAACCTGTATTGCCAACCTATCGCCTTAATGCTTCTCTTCCATTTGCAATTGAGAACTTTATCCTTGGTGAAGAAATTAAAACCAATGAGAATGTTACAATTGAGTCTGTCGGACCAGATTCAATATTAAGTGTGGCGATTAACGGCGATATCGAGCGCGTTGAAATTATGCCTGAAGATTTTAGTTTGGCTCCGGTTGATAGTAGCGGGGAATTCTCACTGGGCGATATTCGCCTCGATAGTCTGGGCACGCTGCAATTAGCCTCAATACCGCTTGGCCAGATCTGGCCTGAGCTAAATAGCCTGATTGGCTTAACAATTACTATTCCCGATACTACCATTGGCGGACTTTCTGCACTCGTTCAATCCGAGGTATTTGAAAGTATCAGCTTTCTTAGCGGAACTGCAAGAGTTCGGGTGATCAATGATTTACCGTTTACCATCGGCCCCAACAACTCCAGTAATGGTTTGGAGGCTACTGTTCGCAGCGAGAATCAGCCCGGTGGCGACCAGGTTCAGGTGCTTTTTGCCGACCCCATACCTGCCGGTCAAACCCGAGAAGCAACGGAGGACGTTGCCGGCAAGACGCTGGAAATACCACTGCGAGCACTATACAATTTCCCGGTTGTCGGACCGTTCCAACTGGAAATTACTCAGGACTTGCTGGACAATCGCGGCATCGTTCTGGAAATAGAGATCGAAAATGTGCAGGCCAATGAAGTGCGAGCCCGTTTGGAATCTCAAGCACTTGATGATACCATTAGCATTGGGTACGACGACGAAACTCGATTGCGCGAAGCCGTCGTGAACCGCGGACGCTTCTTCTTAAACTTCGATAGCTTCCTGCCGCTTGACGCAGATGTGGATTATGTAATTCCTGCGATACTCGACGCGCAGGGGCAACCATTTCGAGAAAACTTGTTTATCGATGCAAACGGTAGTCAAAGCCGTGAGATTGTACTCGATGGGTTTCGCATTGTCAATCCGGATGCACCGGGCGAATTGATCGATAGCCTTCAAGTGATTCTTGTCGGGCAGACGCTTGCTGCGTCGGAAGTTGTGAGTGTAACGAACAGAGATAGTATTACGATAACAATAATGAGCGATAGCCTGTTTTTCGATTCGTTCTCCGGCTTTATATCGGAAAATGAGCTGGAGATAGATCCATTTGGCGAAGGTGATTTGGTAGACTATGAAGATTTTGCAGAAGGTGGAATTGAGCTCGCAGCTGCCGAACTGATTCTGTCGATTCAAACGGATGTCTTTATTCAAAACCTTGAAGCTGATGTAGATTTGCGTGGCTATCATAGCGATGAGAATGGACAAATAACCGACTCTGCGCGAATTCTGATTACCAATCAAGTTTTTACTGCCGGCAATGGTAGTGGGGGTATTGGTGAGACGGATATCGTACTAAACGGTCAGGATATCGTCGATTTTATAAATATTCTTCCGGACAGCATTCTTATCTTTGGTGTTGTGCGCGGAAGTGGTAATGCGAATGTTCAGGTCGGTAATTCTATTGAAGCGAGTTATCGCTTCGAAACACCTATTCGTGCTCGCATAAATGGGCTGGCTGCCTTCGAATCTGATATTGATAGCATTACTTCAGAAAATATTACTGACGATCTGCAGGATGCCGCAGAGGAAGATATCCTTGATGCTTTTCTAACGCTGAATGTCCGCAACCGCACGCCAATTAGCGGTACATTGGACCTGGTCGTAACCGCAGATATCAGTGAAGAAAACCTGTATGACGGTGTAGCTGATACATCATTGGCAATTATTCGACAGATGTCGCTCGATAAAGCTACTATCGATCCACAAACCGGCTTCGCGACAAATGTCTTTTCCACAAGTTTGAATTTCCGATTAAATCGACGTGAAATACAACTTCTGGGTAACCCTCCGCTACGCTATGGATATCGCGTTAAACTGGATGACACGGGTGGGTTTGTTACGTTGCGATATAGCGACTTTGTAACAGCCTCCGGCAGCGTTGGTGTAGAAATTCTTATTAAAGAAACAGAGTAAAACTTTACATTGCCTTGCACACTAAATACGAATACTTACTTTTTGCGGATAGAACATGACACGAACCTGTATTTTACTTTTCTCGCTCCTTATTTGTGCCAACGGTCTGCTTGCTCAGCAACAAATCGATGCTCGTGCAGCAGGAATGGCATTTAGTACTGCTGCTTCTGCACGTGGCTTGAGCAGCGTTGGTGTAAATCCGGCGGCCCTTGGATTAAAAACGCCATATAACTATGAACTGAATCTTTTTTCCGGCATTGGTGGCTTTAACAATAATAGCTTTACCAAAGATCAATACGATCGCTATTTCACGACAGGTGATGAGCTGTTCGATGCAGATATTGAAGACATTTTGAATAGTATCGACGAAGAGGGAGTGCGTGCCGATGTCGATGGCCGTGCTACAGCTTTGGCCATTTATGCCGGCAACATTAGCCTGTCTTTTTTTGCGCAGGGAACGGGCTACCTGAATATTCCCAAAGCTGCGTTTGAGTTGCCGCTGCAGGGAAACAGCGGTACTGGCCGGGTATACGACTTTGATAATGCTGATGGAAACGGTTGGATTGGCTTCGGTATGAAAATGGGTGGCGGACTACCTTTGCCAGTTGAAAATGTTAGCTGGTTGGATGAAATGGCGCTCGGCTTAAATCTGACTCTTTTCTCTGCTGAAGAATATGGCGGTATCGAAAAGGGAACTGGTAGACTCGAAGACTATGATTTGACAAATAATCAGCCCTTTATAAATGTTGATGCAGAGTTAAATACCCGAGAGTCTGCTGGTGGCAGAGGACTTGGGGTAGACGCCGGGTTTATTATGGTGGTATCGAAAAAGCTGACTTTTGGTGTGGCATTGAACAATGCTTTTTCGCAGGTAAGCTGGACAGAGCGCAATGAAAAGCGAATTTTTATACTCTCGGCCGATAGCCTGAGTTTGCCTAACCGGGTTTCTGATAGTCTGGTAACACAGACTGACTCAACCTTCCTTATTGACGATTTCGATACCAATTTGCCTCGCGTATTGGACGTTGCTTTGGGATTTCAGCCAAATGAAAAAGTGAATCTTTCGGTAGAATACGAGCAGGGGTTTGATAAAAACATGGGCGGAACGAAAAAACCGCGTCTTGGAATTGGTGTTGAGGTTTGCCCGATAAAACAGGTGCCGTTACGGGCGGGCCTTAGCATGGGCGGTAAAACAGGAACTTCATTGGCGCTTGGCCTTGGCCTGGATCTAAAGTATTGGATTTTGGATGTCGCGTTCCTAAACCATGCCGGTAGCGTGTTGATTCCATCGAAAGAGAGCAAAGGGATTACGTTGGCTGCTACTACACGTTTCCGTTTTTAGTTGGAGAAGAGTAACGTGGGTCAAGACCCACGTTACAACTTTGTGTTCTGAGGTCTGTAGTTTTTACTTCACCAGCATCATCTTCTGCGTTTGCACATTGCCGTTCATGCTGAGCTGCGCATAATAAACGCCGCTTGTTGCAACGACACCGTTGGCGCCAGAACCATTCCACTCAACTTTATAGCTTCCTGCTGCCAGGCGCTCATTCACCAGCGTGAGGACTTTCTGTCCCAAGCTGTTGAAAATAGTCAGTGTTACCGGACTATTCAGATTGTTATCTGCCGGAACGTCGAAGCGTAGCGTCGTGCTTGGGTTAAACGGGTTCGGATAATTGCTGTGCAGTGCCAGCGTTTTGATAAGTCCGCCTTCAATCGGCTCAACACCGAGAACCACATCAACATCACCAAGATCACGCGGGAGAATCTGATAGCCTTCGGTGTAGGGAGGAGAATTGTCGAACTGTGTCAGGATTCCCTGTACATTCACCGGCCATGCTGGCTCGGCAGACCCGTCGATGTCTGTATCGCTGTCAACGCGCAAAGTATACACGTTCGTACCTCCATCGTCGGTAATCTCAACATTTGCATTGTTATCTACTGCCGGCCACGGATCGGCAGCGCCGGTATTGGTTACACCTGCAATTGCAACCAGCTGACCCTCTAGGCCTTCGGAATTGCCGCCATTCAAATCAGCGAGAGTTGCTGTAACCGGCCCGGGCTCGGTTGCCGCACCATTGTCGATGATGTCTGCTGTTAGATCGTTCGGGATGATTTCGCCCTTGCCGTTAAACTGCGCAATAGTTCCAATAACGGTGTAGCTATTTCCACGCGTCATCGAAAAAGTAGAGTCCAGACCAAAAGCAAAAACATTTGTTCCGCCGGTTGCATCCTGCATGTATACATCAACATTGGTTGCCGAGAACACGCCGGTAGCAACAGTCAAAACACCCGTCAGACGGGCAGACAGACCAAGATATATCAAGTTACCGTCGGAGTCATCATCCATTGCTGTTCCGATCGGTGTCGTTCCTGCCAGAAAACCAAAGCTAGGGCTTTCATTCGATTGCGGAGCATCATCTTCAGCATAAACCTTGTAGGATACCAAATCGCTGTCGGTATACTCGCTGGCAGCAATCTCCGCAGCGTAATTGTCTGTTGAAATCTCGGTCATCGCTACTTGTTGCTCGCTGCCGCTATTAATCGTGTATCGCAATTGAACGGCGGTAACATCACTGTCATCAGTAACGGTCGCGCTAACGGTTACATTCTCGCTTGCCAGTGGAACAAACGGCATGCGGGTAATACCAGAAATCAGTGGTGGCGGATCGCCGCCCAGAACCTGACCGTGTGCTGCATTGATCGCTCCGGGAGAGATAGCTGCAACGTCGACTGCAAAATATTGATCCTGATTGCCACTGTCGAAGCCATTGGCAACACGACCTACGCTGTTGTCGGAAAAGTCTTCGGCGGTAATGGCCATTCCGGCAGTGAAATCCGGATTGTTGCCAAGAACACCTTCGTAGGAAATTCCGTCTACAACGGTACCATTAAGCTTCAGTAATATTCCGTCAGGCGAGCCATTTTGTACCGCATTGGCAATCCAGCCGGATGGCGTAAAGTCTACATTTGCAACATTCGTAGAACCAATTACCAGAAAACCGAAACCACTCTCGTTGTCACTTGGAATAGTCTGACCGGCAAGGTCAACAGTATTGTAAATGCTACCATTGTTTCCATTAACCAATTCCAGTGTGTAACCGGAAAGATCCGTGCCGTCCGGGCCAACCAGCTCAACGAATTCTGCTTCGTCAGTTCCCGGCTGATCATAATCAACCTCATTAATGTACACCTGAGCTGAAAGGGCTGCACTTAACATCAGCACCATCAGGCTGGTAAAGATTGTTTTCATTGTTTCCTCCTAATAAATAGACAGTAATAAAAGTGAATAGTTTCGATCATTCGATTATACATACCCCTTTAGGAAGCTTAAAGAATTCAATGTCCTTTCGCAATTTGAAAATGAAACAGATCGCAGGATTCGTTATCGCGGTCTCTTTAATAAATTTCGATTTACTTCTGGTTAAACAGTGACGAACTTGTACAGAGAGAACACATTCGCAACGGCTGAGAGTTCGCCTATGTCACGTAAAACGCTTCACTTGTTCATATCATTCTCTATTCCCCTGGCTGTACTTTTTATACCTGCCTCCATGATTCCGATTGAGGGTTTAACTCTTATTGAACAGCGGGTTATGGCTATCTTTGTAATGGCGACATTGCTGTGGATTTTGGAGCCGATTCCGATCTTTTCTACTTCAGTGCTTATTATTCTTTTGGAATTGGTCGTTTTGTCGAACAAGAGCTTTATTCTTTTTCAGAATACTTCAGCAGCAGCCGATTTCGGCAGGGTCATTCCCTATGAACAGATAATGGCTACATTTGCTTCGCCCATTATTCTGCTGTTTCTGGGTGGTTTTTTCCTGGCTATGGCAGCAACAAAATATCGTCTCGACGTAAACTTGGCGAGAGTTCTGCTGCGTCCATTCGGCGTGCGTCCCAAATGGGTGTTGCTTGGTTTGATGACCATTACCGCAGTGTTCTCAATGTTTATGAGTAACACTGCAACTACCGCTATGATGCTGGCGTTGCTAACTCCGATACTTGCTGCCTTTGATGCAAACGACGGCGGTAAAAATGCCTTTGTATTGGGTATTCCCTTTGCCGCGAATGTGGGTGGAATTGGAACACCTATTGGAACACCGCCAAACGCAGTTGCTCTGAAGTATTTGAGTGGTGAAAATGCTATCGGGTTCGGAAGCTGGATGACGTTTGCCGTGCCATTTGTAATCGTGTTACTGTTTTTTACCTGGTTCTTATTATTGCACTTTTTTCCACCGTCAGCGCCTGAACTTAGAATGGAAATAAAAGGTTCATTCCTGAAAAACCGTAAAGCTTTGGTTGTCTACGGCACGTTTATTTTGACAATCCTGCTTTGGTTAACCGACGCCTTTCACGGAATGAATTCCTATATCGTCGCCTTAATCCCGGTTGCTGTTTTTACCACTACCGGGATTATTACCACGGCAGATATGAAGCGAATCAGTTGGGATGTGCTGTGGCTTGTCTCCGGTGGTATCGCGCTGGGGATGGCTTTGGAGGAAAGTGGATTAGCTGCAAACCTCATTCGGAGTATTCCTTTTGAGGCCTTTCCGGCATTATCTATAGTTTTTATTACTACTCTGATCGCAATTGTCATGGCTACATTTATGAGTAATACTGCTACGGCGAATTTATTGCTGCCCATCGTCGCCGCTTTGGGAGTAAGCCTGGGAGGGCTTGAGCCATTGGGAGGTAGTAAAATGATACTGCTCGGCGTTACCTTCGCATGTTCACTGGCGATGTCTCTGGTCATAAGTACGCCACCTAATGCGATGGCACAAGCTACCGGCCTCATTGAAAGTCGTTCGATGATGAAAAGCGGCATAATTATAGGTGTCGTGGGGCTGTGTGAAGTATATGCAATGCTTTATATCTTAAAACAGGTTGGTTTCCTGTAATGAAAAACTTTTATCAAAATCTGAATATGAACGTGTTGATCAGCGTCTATTTTACGAATCCGGAAAAGAGGCTGACGTTGAAGAAAGGCGACTGCCTGATGCGCCAGGGAGGAAAGAATAATCGACTCTATCTGGTTCTGGAGGGAGAATTATCCGGGCAGGTGAAGGGGCCTGAAGACAGCTCATTGGAATTGTTTCGCGTGGCGCCGGGTATGTTTGCCGGGGTTCACAGCTTTTTTTCACGATCCTATATAAGCAGCACCACTATTACAGCCTTGAAAAACAGTCTTGTTGCTTATATCGATCAACATCAACAAGCCTACGAGAGTGAGCAGAGTGAAAGCCTTTTCGAGCAGTTCATGCCGGTAGTTGTAGGTGACCTTGCCTATCGGCAGCAGCTTGCGCACAAAATGTCTGTTGAAAAGCAGCAGGCGTTGAAACAGGTGATCGAGTCAGAAAAGTTAGCATCGCTTGGGCAAATGGCCGCTGGAATTGCCCATGAGTTGAATAATGCAGCTGCCGTTTTACAGCGAAATACCCACTGGTTGTCTGAACAGCTTGCGGGCATGTTTTCGCAGGATCACCCGCGGGTGTACCCGTTTTACGAGAGCGGCAGAAGCAAAGGTCGAAGTCTTTCGACACGAGAGATACGCCACCGCCGTAAGGAGCTGCAAAAACGCTATCGCCTCTCCGATGATGTCTACCGAATTGTATCGGAGACTGAGGTCCCGGATAGTATGCTGCCGGAATCGGAGGCAGATCTGGCCGAAAATGCGGTTAATATGAACAGATTCTGGGAAATCGGCGCAACACTTCATGGGATGCAGCTTGCTGCTGATCATGCTGCTCATGTTGCACGTTCGGTAAAAACGCTGGGTGCGCCCAGCTCGGCACGGCAACCCGATCAAGATGTCCCCGAAACAATTCGACAGGCTCTTACATTATTGCATCACCCATTGCGGCAGGTCAGCGTTTCCACTCACCTTGCACCGGTCCCCGGCATTACGGCAAATAAGGGGGAGTTAGTGCAAATCTGGGTCAACTTAATCCGAAATGCCTGTGAAAGCTTGAAGCAGAGCCGTGCAGAAACCCGGCAAATCGATATTTTAGTTGAAGCGAGTCGAACGTTTTTGACAGTGAGAATTCAGGATAACGGTCCCGGTATAGCCCCCGAGCTATTGCCGACTATCTTTCAACCCAATGTAACGACCAAGGTCGATGGATTGTCCTTTGGTCTGGGTCTGGGTTTAAGTATTGTGCAGCGTCTGGTTGAGAGCTATGGTGGATCGATTACCGCGGAAAGTTCTAAAACACACACTGTATTTCAAGTAAGGTTTCCTTTGAAGGTGATTTAAAAAGCGAGGTATGCAGATGGAAAAACCTGAAATTATTTGCATTGATGATCAGCGTGAGATTTTGGCGGCATTAGCAAAGGACCTCGAACCGCTGAGATCGCATTTTTCCCTCACATTCTGCGAGTCTGCGAATGAGGCAGAAGAGGTTATTGATGAGTTTGATGCTGAAGGAAAGCCCATTGCGCTAATCCTTTGTGATCATGTTATGCCCGGAAAGAACGGCGTGGATTTTATGATTGACTTAAATAAGCAAGCTCGATTTTCAACGCTAAAAAAGATTCTTCTAACTGGTCAGGCGACACATCGTGACACGATAGTCGCAATAAACGAAGCGGCAATCGACCGCTATATTGAAAAGCCCTGGAAGCAAGATGATCTATTGAAAGCGATCCGTGTTCTGATAACGGAATTTCTATTCCATTCCGGGAATGTTTATCAGACTTACATTGAACAGCTCGATCAGCAGACCCTTTATCGGTTGTTGCGCAAAAATTCCTGATTGAATAAACCCGGTATCTGAACAGGAAAAACAATCACCTTGGAAAGAAATCGGGGATTCGATATATTTTGCTTCCTTAGTGCCGTATTCAAAAACATCTGTTTAGTGGAGACATATAATATGGGACGTTTGTCCATCCTGCTTTTGCTATTGCCTTTTTGGGCCGTGGCTCAAGATCACCTGCTTATTTCTGAAGTTGTTGTCACACCGACTATCGGTGAATATGTCGAGATCCATAATCCGACTGCTTCCGCCATTGATTTGACGGATTATTATCTTACCGACGCAACGTTCGCAACCAACTCAGCTTATTACTACAACATTGTGACTGGTGCTGATGCCGGTGGTGGAACGTTTGGCGACTGGCTGGCTCGTTTTCCTGCCGGTGCATCCATACCCGCTGGTGCTTATCAGACGATTGCAATGAATGGGGCTGATTTTCAGACGGCCTATGGACAATCTCCTACCTACGAATTGTTTGATGTCTCTTCAGCAGCTGATATGCTTGAAGGTTTACCGGGTTCGGTAAATAGTCAGGGTGGGTTGACCAATAGCGGTGAAGTCGCGATACTTTTTCAGTGGGATGGCGTTAGTGATCTGGTTGCTGATGTCGACTATGTCGTTTGGGGAGATAAAGTTGAGGGTGTCGACAAAACGGGTGTTTCTATTGACGGCCCGGATGCCGATTCCGATGTTTCAACGTATCTAGATGATGTTTCCATTGCCAATCAAATTGCAACCTCTGGTGGTCAGCCGCATAACGATGGTGAGTCTATTCAGCGTTTTGCAGCGACAGAAACTGACGAAATTACATCCGGTGGAAACGGAATTACCGGTAACAATGAGATGAGCGAGAATCTTGGTTCCTCCTTTATAACCGCGGTAGTAACACCTAATGCCGGGCCGCCTGCTTCAGATGCTCCGCAGATTAACAATGTGATGCGCAGTCCGGCTAATCCCAGCACCGAAGATGTCGTCACAATTACTGCTACGGTTACCGATGATGTGAGTCTTGTCAGCACCCGACTATTTACTTCTATTGCCGGTGCGGCTTTTGACAGCACCGATATGGCGAACACCAGTGGCGATGAATTCAGCGCAATGATTCCGATTCAAGCCGAAGGCGTAGAAGTTCAGTATTTTATAAAAGCACGAGATGGTGATAATCTTACTTCTTTGTCTGCAACAACCGCCTATACCGTTATCGCACCACTACAGGTGGTGCCGATTGCCGACATTCAGGCCAACCCTGGCAATTTTACCACTGTTCTTGTTGAAGCTATTGTTACTGTTGGTGCCGGGCGATTGATAACAACTCGAACGGATACCTATGTTCAGGATGCCTCCGGCCGTGGTATTAACGTATTCAGTTTTGATGAGCCAACCGTTCCACCGAATGATTTGCTGGTGCGTGGGAATGCGGTACGCGTTACCGGAACGGTGGAAGAGTTCAACGGTATTACCGAGATTACCAACTATACGATTGAAGTAACCTCTACCGGGAATGCAGTTCCGGACGCGCTGGTGCTTACTACTCAGGCAGCAGGGAACACCGCTCTTGAAGGAACACTGATTGAAACATCCGGATCAATAACCGATATTTCTGCGTTTGCCGATGCTGCAAACATTACTATCGATGATGGCAGCGGCAGTGTAACGGTACGCGTTTGGGCAACAACCGGCATTGATGTAACAGGCTTGGCTGTGAATGATGAAATTACCGTTCGCGCAGTCATGGATTTATTTAACGATACGGCGCAGTTGGTGCCCGCATATAATGATGACCTGCAGGTTGCCGGACAGAATCCCGGCGATGGCAGCGGTAGCGCTTCTATAACACCGGATAGTGTTGCTACGTCAGAAGCGACCTCAGCAATGGTTAGCATTAATGGTGAAGGAATGTTTTCGTTGGAAAGCGTTTCCGTACGCGTTCCGCAGAGTTGGAGCTGGACCAATAGCGTCGGAGATGTCCAGCTTGCTGGCAGTGGGTTTTCCGGTGCAACAGTTGACGTGCTTGGCAGTGTGATTAGCATTAGCGGAGCATCGGTGACAGATCTTTCTGCCGGGACGATTACGATTAATAGTTTAACTGCACCTGCAACAGACGAGACGTCTGAATTTCAGGTTCGCACCGCGACTGCAGGGGGTACGCTAATTTCAATATCAGCTTCTCCCAAAATAATCGTTGGTGCCGGTGGCTTACCGTCTACGCCAATTGCCGATATTCAGGCAAACCCGAGTGGTTTTTCAACAGTGACAATTCAGGGTGTGGTTACTCAGGGCGCCGGTGTAACGATCGGAACACGAACCGATGCTTATGTTCAGGACGCCTCAGGACGTGGTATTAACGTGTTTAGCTTTGATGAGCCGACAATTCCGCCAAATGACTTGTTGGTACGAGGAAATGTCCTTCGACTTACCGGAACGATCGAAGAATTTAATGGCGTTACTGAGTTGACAAATTATTCTGCCGAATTAGTTTCCACCGGTAATCCAATTGTAGATCCTCTGGTGATTTCGACGCAAATTGCCGGTGATGTTACACTGGAAGGAACCTACGTTCAGGTCACCGGAATTGTGAACGATATTGTCCCTGGTTTGGGTGGCGGAACCAATATTGACCTGAATGACGGCAGCGGAGAAGTAACCATCCGCGTTTGGGATGCGACCAATATTAATCTGGCATTTATCTCACAAGATGATACTATCACCGTCCGCGGTGTGATCGACATCTTCGATAACGATACGCAGGTATCGCCTGGCTATCAGGATGAAATTACAATTTTTGGAAGTGGCTCTGCGGGTGACGGTAGCGGTTTCGCATCGATCTCTCCAGACACAGCAAGTATTGATGCTGCTCTTGATGTTACCCTGAAGATTTGGGGCAATTTGTCCGATACGCTTGAAACGGCGAAGATCACTGTGCCGTACAATTGGGCATGGAGTGGGCAGGAAAGTGCGGTAACGGTTACTGGTAGTGGTGCTGCCGGTGCTTCTGTTCAAATTCTTCGCGAATTCGATGAGCTGTTTGTTGAAATCTCCGGAGCAGCTATTACCGGACAAGATACAGCTTATGTCGCGATCTCCGGGCTTACCGCCCCAGATCTATCTGTTTACTCGTATTTTTGGATTCGTACTGCGTCAGCCGGTGGAACCCCTTTCTTTATTGCAGAAAGTCCTCGCATTCAAGTTGGCAATGAACCGATTCATCAAATGCGCGATATTCAAACCTACTCCGCTCAGTTTACGGGGGACGTTACCTTGCGTGGTGTTGTCACTATTGCCGATAACGTCATCCGAACAGATCGCACTTCAGCATATTTTCAAGACTTTTCCGGCTTTGGAATTAATATTAACGATGGTCAGGCACCGGGTGGACGTTTTCCGCGTGGTGCTGGAATTGAGATAACGGGTGGTATTTCTGTCTTTGGAGAAACGACACAGATTGCACCGAGCACGGTTACGAGTATTACCGGACTTCCTGATATTACACCTATTTCGCTTTCATCTGGCGATGCTGCAAGTCCACGTTATGATGGAACGCTTATTGAAGTCTCCGGTGTGGTAGTTGATAAGTTTACGACCTCGAGTATTCCGCCACTGGATTTTAACGTTGTGTTGAATGATGGAACCGGTGAGTTGACGGCACGAATTTGGTCTACTACCGGAATTAATCTGGATTCAATAAACGTCAATGATGCAGCAATTATCAGCGGTATTGGCGATGTGTTTGTCAATAATAGCGGCGTGCGTAGCTATCAGGTGGTGCCGGGATATCAGGATCAACTGGCACTCGATCCGAACTTTCAGCCGACATTGGCTGGAGTTAGCCTTAGCACGCCACCAAATCCATTTGTACCGACCCTTGGTGAAACGATCGACATTTCCTATAATGCCGGATCTGTTGCAAACCGAACTGTGGTGCGAATTTTTGACCTGGGTGGACGATTAGTAACAACGCTTCTCGACGAAGAGGCCTCTCTGATTCAGAATGTTTTGGAATGGGATGGTCGGGATCGCTTTTTTAATCGCGTGCCGCTTGGTGCCTACATTTGTCATCTGGAAGTCGTTGAGCCGGTAACCGGTAAAAAAGAGCAGCGTACTGCCCCGATTGTTGTTGGTACAGTGCTGAGTCGTTAGAAGCTAGAGGTAAGAGGCAAGACGTGACCCCGCGTCAGGCTGAGCGAAGGCGAAGCCAGAGCGACGAAAAAAGAAAATATCTGTTAACGATCTATAAAAGGACGAAAGTCGATGAAAAAAGCCGAAACCACTTATTTGCGGAGAATCCTATTAAGCTGCAGCATTTTGCTGATGCTTTCTCTGCAGATCCAGGCTGGACTATTTGATGACCGCTACCCAAGCGCCCGCGCGATGGGAATGGGCGGATCGGGTGTTGCAGATGCTCATGGTGTCTGGTCTGCCTACTACAACCCTGCCAGTCTTAGTCGTCAGGATAACCTTCAGCTTGGTAGCGCCTATACGCGTCCATTCAATCAGAAGTTCTTTCGCAACTTCTTTGGTGGTGGTGCAGCTGCAATCAACCCTCGATTTGGTGGCGTTGCCGTAGCTTTCGAATACTTCGGTGTTGATAATCAGAGTCAAAACCTGTCCGGCGAATATACTTTGGCGCTGTCCCACGGCTTTCATCTCTTAAAGGATGTGCACAGCTCTCTATCGTTTGGCTATTCGTTGAAAGGTTACCATTACTCCCTGGGAACGTCGGTTGATGGCCTTGAGTTGGGAAGCACGACAACGTTGGGTGTCGATATGGGATTCCAGGCTTCGATCTTTGGGCGCACGCATATTGGTGTTTATTTGCTGAACATGAACTCACCACAAATCGGTGAAGGCAGCAAAGAAGAATTACCGCAGCGCTTGATGGCAGGCATTTCCTACAAGCCGTATGATGGTGTTACAACCAGCCTGGATTTTAATCGACAGCTACAGTCTAACGACACGGAAGTTTGGGCAGGAGCAGAATTTCGCGTTTTCGACTATGTGTTGCTTCGCTTTGGCGGCACAAGTAACCCGAACCGCTTCTCAGCAGGAGTTGGACTCGATCTCCAGCAAATTTCAATTGATTACGGTATGCGAACGCATAGTGATCTTGGTGAAACGCATCTTATCGGATTAAGCTACGATTTCTAAAAAACCAATCGGACAATGACCGAAATGAGTAAATTGAGACAAAAAAATATGAGTATCGCCCGGCAAAACGATCGCTTTGGTTTTATGCGTTCTCTGATTTGTGTGCTGCTGTGTGCCTTTTGCATAACCTCGCTTTATGCGCAGTCGGATTCTTATTCATCCGAAAATCAGCTCGACATCAACAATGCGACCTACGAGGAGATTGTAAAGCTGCCCGTGTCTCTGGCTATTGCCGAACGACTATATGAACGCATTCAGCGTAGCGGGCCGTTTACAAGTATCTTTGAGCTGCGTGAAATAGAAGGTATTAGTCAACGCGTTCTTTTGCGATTGAAACCGCTTGTTCGCATTGAGCCTTATGTCGCGCAAACCGAGCGAGAAAGTCGTATCGAAAACCTTTATGTAAAGCTGGATCGTTGGAGTGGCCGTGAAGGCACCAATCAGGCACTGGTAGACTCCTGGATTGAACAGGCACTTGAACCGGTAGATGTAAATACGATTAGCTTTGGTGAGCTACTGAATCTGCAGGGAGTTTCACCCGTAGATGCCGCTGCAATTATCAATTATCGCAATGAAGTGGGTAAAATATCCAGTGCTCGCGATATGCGTAGTATTCCATACCTATCCTACTTTGGCTATCGCAATGCCCGCGACTTCCTAAGCTTTAGCGAAAATCAGAAGAAGCGTGAGTTTCACGGTTCAATTCGCTTCCGGTCTACAAATACACCGTTCTTTAGCGAAGAAGCCGAAGCCGGTGAAGATCTGGATTTACCTGCCGGTCAGGCAAACGATTATCCCGATTATTACACTCGCTTTGTTGGTAATATTGGCTCTGATATCAAAATTGGCTATTCATTCTGGCATGCGTTGGAAGAACCGGTTCTTAGCTACGACATCGCTGGTCTGGAAATTCCGCGTGCCAAATGGTATGTAGGTCTAGAAGACAAGAGCTGGGGTGCACTAAAGCTCAAGAAATTTTATGTTGGAAACTACTCGCTGGCATTTGGCGAAGGAATCGTTATGGAAAACACCGATTTCTTTACACCGCGTAAGACCGGCTTTGGCTTTCGTAAGCGTTTTATCGGCTTGTCTGGCGATAATTCCCGTACGCGTCAGTATAAACTGACCGGCGCAGCAGCACAGTTTGGAATCGGCAAAGCTCACTTGTATCTCTTTGGCTCCTTCGATCAACGCGATGCCATTCTTGGCCGCGAGCCGATTCTTGTCGGTGCTGAGGGCGAAGAAGAACTAATCAATCCGGTGAGCCATTTAATTGTGCTCGATCAGCGTTTCGAATATGCCCCTGATGACTCTGCCCGCATCCGCGCCGAGCTGCCGTGGCGAGATTCCGTGAAGGAATTGACCTATGGTTTTCACACTGCTTATGACATTCTGCCAACGACGCAGCTTGGCTTTACCTACTATGAGAGCGCTTACGACCGTCCGTTAAGACCGCCAACCACCGCCGAAGAAAGTGCCGACATTGTACTGCCTGCTGAAACACGCCAGATTGATTTCCCCGATAATGAAATCTTTAACTCTTACGGCGGCCGCGTCTCTGATGGAGAGAATCCGTTCTGGAGTGAAGCAAAAGCTTTCCGTCGCGTCTATGGACTTGATTTCCGCTCGGTTTATGAGAATGTCTCTTTTCAAGCCGAATATGGAGAGCTTGATACCGGTGAAGGGCTTTCTCTTTTTGGAGCCAGTGGAGACAATCCCTGGGCCTTTACCGCCAGTGCCTATGTGCAGTACAATAATTTTAACTTCATGGGGCTGTATCGCAATTATCAGATAGGCTTCGACAATCCCTATCAGCGATCGTTCTCCAACTATCGCCGCTTTAAACGCGGGGTATATGAAGACTATTTCTACCTGCAGTCCGGCCTGTATGGCCAGTTGTATTCAAACAATCCGCAGCCACAGGCCGAAGAAGGATTCTATTTTCTCACTCGCTATCAGGTGAACCGCAAAACCACACTGACTGTTGAATACGATAACTGGTTGCGCAATGCCGATGATGTGCCACAGTATCGCCTTCGTGGCACTCTGCAATTCCGACCGATTTTCCCGATAGATATTTCGTTACGTCAGAAGTATCAGGGACGCGAAGTACAGAACAATCAAAGCATTGAATATTTTGAAAATCTGGAGTTTCGCGGCCGGGTGCGCTTTCGCCTGTCCCGCTTTAATAGTCTGAGCATTGACTATGGAAGTAATGCTGTAAAATTCCGCCCACGTCCGCGCCTGTTTTTTGGTACGGAGCCGGGATCAGAAACCGGACAGGATAACCTGGCTGGAAATGCCGCTATTGACGGTGAATTTCTCGGTGGAAACTATACACACAATTTTAATGAATGGCTGAAAGTTAGTGGTGGACTCGTCTACTATCGCGGCTTTTACTGGACCTTTGAAGATACCCAATTCCTGGTGCTCGACAGCGATCGCGGTGCCATGCGATATTGGACCTCCTTCTATTCGCGTATCAGTAACCAGCTAAGCATGCGTTTAAAGTATTCACGTGATCGTCAGGCCGTTGGAACGTTTGCACAAACACGCGAGACGAATAATGATCCGGTTATTGAACCCGGCGTTGCCACAGAAGCCGACTACATTCAGGGTAAACAAGATGTCTTTTATCTCGAGCTTAATTACAATTTCTAATCAGGAGACGGCTACTATGCGTCATATCCTTTGCGCCTTTATTTGTTTAACTGTGCTGTCGCTAAGCAGCATTGCGCAAAACCTCACTGCTTTTCCGGTGGGAGAAAACTGGCAGTTTACCGATGCGCGTACGCTCGGTATGGCTGGAAGCGGCTCCGTCTCCAACAGTGGTGCCGGTGCGTTGCTTATGAACCCTGCAGCTTTGGGGCGTGGAAGCGGCAGAATGGAACTGTCTGTTTCAACGACTTTACGCAATATGGAAGAGCGGCGCTCATTCCCGGTGTTTAACCGCATTGATGATGTTACGACTAAAGGAATCTATGCGATAAACGATAACTGGTATGTACAGCCTCAGGGTGGTGCGCGTTATAATTTGAATCTTTCTGCGGTGCCGTTCCTGAAAGCCTTTGCGTTCGGAACCTATAATGAAGTAGATCAGGATTACAAATATCTGGAAGAAGTTCGCAGCCGGGATTTTAACGGAGAACGCTCTCCGTTGGCTTACAATCAGATTCAGTTTGAAGGCGATCTGACACGCTATAGTTTTGGAACAGCGCTTGGGCTTGGCAGCAAGCTCGATTTTGGCTTTCAATTAGGTTTCTTGAATGGCGATCTGGAGTCCAGCTCATCCGTTGACTTTCAGGCGGAAGAAAATCAGGCGAACAGCTTTCGCATACAGAACTTTCGTTCGTTAGACAATACGCCGTTGGTTGTCTCTGCTGGTGCAATTGTAGACGTTTCTCCGCAGCTGACGCTTGGTAGTCACGTTCGGCTTCCCTACAAGGTTGAATATGCCGTTTCTGTAGAAGGAACGGATGGCAGCACACCTGAGAGCTACGAATACCCGATGGCAATAAATGTCGGCATGGAATACCGCGGTCGTCAAGAGCTTCAATCCAGCCTGAATGTAGATTTCAGCTATGAGCTGTGGAGTGAAACAGAATCAACTAAAGATGGCGTTGTTTTACCTAATTTGCTGGATGATGTCGTTACACTAAAAGGTGGAATTGAGCATATCTTCTACAATCAAATTCCACTACAGTTTGGATTACAATACCGCACCGCTTTGCAGGATCGACGTAGTAGTCGCACGCTGTTTTCTATAGGAAGTGGCTATGTAACCAAGCAGTGGCAAGTGGATGGCGCACTTGGCTTTAGCAAGCTCAGTTATACCGCTGAGGATTTATTCGATGATGCGCTGTTTGGCGGGGATCGATCTGGTAGCCCAATCGATGATGTTGAAGAACGTTATGTCTACGGCATTATTACGCTGAAGATAAACTTCGAATAATCTGTATTTATTTTGGTCGGGCGGTTTTTAAGCCTCCGCCTGGCCTGTGGCATATGCCCCAAACCCTCCTTCTTTTTGTGCTATAATCCCCATTTCCGCTATTCTCTTCATCTCTTCCTGTTGCTGTGTGTTTTGTTTGCTGCCCTTGTTTTTATTGGGTTTAGGGTTGGCAAACCTGCCTTTTTGCTAATTGTTTTCTCTCTTTTCCCGAATTGGCACAGGAATTGAAATATATCTGGGCAGTTCATTGAAAGACAAGTTTCTACCTCGGCACGTTACTGCGAAAATGAAGGCAAGCTGAATGGGGCGCAGTAGTTTTGATTTTTGATTGTGTAACGTGTCGTGGCAGGAACTTCTCTTGGAGATTCCAAAAGATTTTGCAGGAAATTCTATCATGACACGTTTCTGATGGGTAGAGTTGGTTCAAGCTGAATGGGGCGCAGTAGTTCTGGCTTCCAGATGGACGTGTCATGATGGAAACCTGCTTAATTGCAAAAAGAAACGCCATTGGTTCGGGTTGAGCCAATGGCGTTTCTGCGTTCTATAATTTTTAAAGCTTTATTCTTCTGTGGGAAGGATGTACCAAACGCTGGAGAAATATTTGCTATCCCATTCCTTGCGCTCAAGATCGACTGAAATATTAGTCAGTAGGGTTCCACTATTCCAAATGACATGACCGCTGTTATTTTCGCTGGGTTCCTGAGTAGTGAGCTCGCATTTCTTAAGACCAGCCTTATATCCATTAACCGGCTTGAAAAAATCTACGCGAACCCGATTTACTTTGTTTTTCAGCTTATCGATAAACAGCGTAATGCCGTGCTCAACCTTCTGCTGCGATTCTGTAACGACATCCAGAACAATAACCTCGTGGCTTCCCAATCCAATATCTTTAAAGAATAGCTCGTAGGAACCACTGGTTTCCTGTCGTTTGCTACCTTGCTGAGAAAATATGTTTTGGAAGAATTCTACCGACTTGAACTTTTCTTTCTTCTGGTCCAGATAGAAATTAGGGCCATATAAGTTCAGTGCCTCATAACCCACAGATGGTGCCCAAATATAGGCCTCTTTAAAGCGCTTGTTACTAAACTGAACCCAGTTTCCTACTCTGCGCAGAACCGTGATCTCTGCATTTTTTCGAAGCGACCCAAGGCGCTTGCCGTTTGGCAGGGCGCGTACGTTTTCAGAATTGACCTGAACCATTACAGGACGCCCGGCATCTGTTGTAAGTGATTCAGTTGGCGAGGTTGTTGGTTTTGCCGTTTTGGGCTGGCAGCCTAATAGAAAGAATGTTGCTAATATCAAGAGTAGTTGCAGCTTCATTTGTCACCTTTTCGAGAACAAGTTGTTGTCTGGTATTTGTTGATTTTAGAAAGACTGAATATAGTTTTCTGCATCCCTGAATCAACTGTTATTTCATTTTTTCGCGATCTCTTGCGGCCCACCCCAGAAGAAACAGAATGGCTGAAACCGCCAGCCCGGCAAACATTGGCGGCACATTGCCATAATAAGAGAGTTCAAACAGTGAAGGGCTGTTGGCTGCGGCAATAAGTAAAGAGGCTAGTGCCGTTACAAAAGATGCCAGCATAGTGCCGGTAATCCAGTTTTTCCGCGGGCGTATGACCGGGAAGTAAACCGCCAGCAGAGGTAGTAACAACGGAGGGACAAAGAGTGTTCCAACAATATACCAAATTTGAATAACCGATGGGATTGTAATCGCCAAACCAATAGATAGCAGTGCGGTAACAACCAAGCCTATTCGCAGTCGTTTAATGCTCAGCTTTTTACGCTCATCCGGAGGTTGCAGATCGTGCCCGAGTGAAACGGCGGAAAGGAGTGAAAAACTATCTACCGTGCTCATAATTGTTGCTAAAAGCCCGGTAAGGAAAATCCCCGATAGTAATGGAGGCAAATAAGTATGGCCGAGTAAAGGAAAAGCCAATACCGGGTTAATGTCACTCATTAGTGCCCTGGCATACAGTCCGCATAGTGTCGTCATCGAGTCGAAAATCAACCAGAAAAGAATAGACGTTAAAATACCCTTTTTAGCAATAGCCGGAGATGTTGCGGCATAACAACGCTGGTGAAAGCCCGGGTCCACAAATGTCCATAGTGCGATAAAGAACCACACGACAATAGTCTCCGTACTATTTCCACCATGCCAGCTAAAATAGCTCTTGGGAAGATTCTCCTGTAGGAAAGACAGTCCACCAACTGTGAACAACAGGTAAAACAGAAGCATTGCAAATCCGCTGAACATGAGAATAAACTGTAGGCGATCGGTGCGAACAACGGCTCTGAAGCCACCTGAAAGCACATAAAGCATAGAACATACGGTGCCAATGCTTACACATAGCCAAAGCGACCAGCCGGTCAGCATCTGGAGAAACAAGCCGATCATCAAACAATACGGCGCCGGTAAGGTGATAAAGAATGTAAATAGACCGCTTAATCTGCCGCTGCTATTTCCGTACGCGCTATAGAACTGATCTGCTATTGAAAGTCCGCCGTTTTCCCGAACTCTGCCTGCCAGAAAGAAAGCAAACAGAATCGCAAAAATGTAGTAGGGCAGGCCGAATACAAACCAGTTTGATATCCCATACAAAAAAGTGAACTCTCCCACACCAAGAATTCCGCCATACCAGGTGGTTACCAGTGTGGCAACAAATGCAGGCAGGGTGAGCATTCGTCCGCCAAGAATAAAATCTGCTTTTTGAGCGTCCTTATTCTTTTCCCGTAATCCAAGAAAAATAAGCGCTGCTACATAGATAAGAATAGGCAGGATTTCCAGCGGGTGCAGGGTAATCGTTGTTTCAGTCAAAAATTTATCCCAAAAAAGTTCAGTTAATCGGGAATAACATAAGCAAAGAGCAGGTAATTCCCAATCGTCCCCGAATTTATCTGTAACTGGAGGATTGATAAATGGTTCTTCTCCGTGTTATCGCAATACTCTTGCTGTCGGGTTTGCTGTATGGACAAACGTCCCTGCCGGAGGATGAGGTGATCGCTGTGCAGGCGGGTGATTATTTTAGCCGACTTCAGGAGCTAAGCGAAAACCCCCTTGATATGAATAAGGCCTCGGCAAGACAGCTTCGGGACATTCCCTTTTTGAATCGAAAACTTATTTCAGCTATACTGAATTATCGCCGTAAAACAGGGGAATTTCAAACCGTTGATGAGCTGCTTCGTATTAATGGAGTCTCCGGTGAGCTATTGGAAGCGATGCGTGCCTACCTGCAAGTTGAAGCTAAACCGAGAGCGCTAAGGCTGGTTTATGACCAGCGCCTAGCCGCTACGGCACATAAAACGCGTGCGTATGTAAGAGATCTATATGGCAGTCGCCTTGCAATAAGACAACGCTTTTTGCTGCAAATGGAGGATCGATTTAAGTTCATTCTCCAAACGGAAAAAGACGCTGGCGAACCAAACTGGCGAGATCACGTTTCCGGCTCGGCAGCTATTGAGTTAAGACGGTTGCACAGCCATGTTGTTTTGGGTGATTATTATGCCTGGTTTGCACAAGGCTTGATCTCAGGTGGTGCTTATGGTAAACGCCTGACTGCAGGAAGTGGGCACTCTGCTTTGATTCCGGGCATGCTTCGAGTGCGTCAAAAAACCGGAGCGGATGAGTTCGCTTTTTTACGCGGCATTAGTTGGCAAGTTCAACCAATCGAGCCGTTGCAGCTAACCACACTGGTTTCTGTTCGCAAGCTGGATGCTGTTTTGTCAGAAGACTCTCTTACTGTTTTGCGCTTGGTGAATACGGGATTTCATCGCAGTGAGAGTGAACTGGCGCGACGTAACAGTCAAAGGGAAAAACGTCTTGCATTAGCGGCCACGCTCAATTTAAAAGCCTTCTCTATTGGCGCGCTCTATCAAATAAATCAATATTTCAAAAAGCAACAGTTTACAGGCTTAACATCTGAAGGCGGATGGAGCGGTAGCATCGCATTTTCCTATCGAACTGAAAGTTGGAAGCAGTCGGTGGAACTTGCTCGGGGAATCCGAGGCAGAGCACTAATGGCAAGTGTTGTAACACAATCTATGGGAATGCGCTTTGGTGCCGGTGTTTTTTATTATTCTCCTCTTTTTATCTCTCCCCATGGTCGGCGTTTTGGTGCATTTGGACAATCACCTGCAAATCGCTTTGGTGTTCAGCTGTTACAAAATCTTATCCTGCCGGCAGCGCTTCGCGTTAGTATTCACCTCGAGGCCGGCAGGCCGGTACAGCCCGAAGTGGCATTTCCGATTACGTCCTGGGCAGCGAGTGCGTATGCAGAGCAACGCTTTAAGCGGATCGTCTGGAAATTGCGATATAGTCAGCGCTCTTCTGGAAATGAGGAGCTTCAGCGAGACAGGCTACCGGTTCGGCGTCGATTGCGTCTGGATTTGGAATATCAACCAAACAAGCGTTTGCGGCTTAGTCAGCGAATTGATTTTAGCCGTGCATTGGGCAAAAGCTATGGTATTGCCTTGCAGAACGACCTTCGCTATCGCGTTACTTCTTTCGGGAATATACAATTCCGTTATACGCATTTTGACGTACCGGATTTCGATTTGCGGCTATATGAGCTTGAAACGGGCTTGCCCGGAGAATTGGAGACGCGGTTGTTAAATGGGTTTGGCTATAAGTGGTTTGCACTTGCGACAGTATCCCCTGTCGATTATTTGCAAGTTGGGCTAAAGTATCGGGTTGAATACTATCCGGATGAGCAGACATTGGGAAGCGGAAATGATTTAATCGATGGAAATGCACGACGATTTTTGCGCGGCTACCTGCGATTGAAGTGGTAGTAATGCTTATGGAGTGGGTACACTGCTGCTATCGGGTAGGACGGATGAAGTGCTGCTGTCAGGAAGTTGAGCTCGACTGGTGTCGCTTGTTTCCGCTGGCGATTGTCCGACCGAGTCGGGAGTCATTGGCAAGACCTCGAATGTATCGGGATTTGCTACTGGTGCCCATGAGTCAGAGGTCGCGGGCGAAGGTCTGCTACTATCGCCGGAGTCAGTTGATTTAGGTACCTCGAAGGTCAATTTCGTTTGACGTGGGTCTATTGCCCAGCTGTTGGCAAGAGAGTCCTGAGGTGTAGGCAAGCTGTCTTGTGCTATCGTTGTGCTGTCGGCTGCGGATGGCAGCTGTAGGGAATCTACCTGTAGATTAACGTTGCTTAGTTGGTTTTTGACGCTTCCCAGCTGACGCTGTAGCGCTTCCAGCTGCAAAACGAGCCTGCCGTTGGCAAGTTTTAGTTCATCGATCTCGCCATTCATTTCTCGTCGAACATCCTCTACTTTTTCCAGAGGTACCGTTGTTTTATCAAGCGTCAGGTATTTGAAGGTGTATAGCAGAGCTAAAAAAAACAAGCCGGTTACGCATGCCCAAAAGGTTATTGCTTCGGCAGTGTTTGCAAAGAGGTAGACCGCAGTTTTTTTCCGCGATCTGAATTTTAGATCATTTTCCGACATGGTTGTCTATCGTTTCGCTCAAGCTAGTCGGTTTTTAGTCTGTGCATCTCGGGGTCGCGCTCAAGACGCTCCTCGAATTCAATCTCTTCAACGATTGCACGGGTTTTTCGTTCATCAGCTTTGGTTACATGATGCATAACTTTACTACCAAAATAGAAGGCCAACATCATCTGAAAGGCGGTCAGAAGCTGTTCTATTGCATCTTCGAAACCTGGTTTGGTAACCAGATTAACCGTTTCCAGCAGCATAACGATAAAAAGCAGCGACATTGTAAGAATACCGCGCATTGCACCACGGGGCATGGCAAACGTCTCTAGTGCATAAGGGTTCGGGTTCTCCTTCGTCCAATTGCCAAATGTGAACTTCTTTGCCAGCTTTATGAAAAGAATGATAACGCCGAGCATCCACAAAAGAATTGGGATATAAACGATAATAAAAATCTCATTGAGTGTAAAGTTTTCAACCATGTTTCCATATCCTCCGGCTCCGGGTTGACGGAGCGAGTTATTAGGCATTTATATATTACAATGCTGAAAAAATACCGACGACGGCCGCCCCGGCCAGCAGGCTGTAAAAACCTGTCATGAAGCGACTGCGTTTCAAGTCTTCGATTCGAACTTCGGCGTCTTCAAGTTTAGCACTGTCTTTTTCCCATAGTGCTAAATAGCGCTCATACCCCATGCGATTTAAAACGATAATACTGTCTTTTTCACTGATTACCTGATTCAGCATCATAGACTTTTTATGAAGCAGTGCGATCATGCTGTCAGAAATTTCAACTTTTTTAGACTCTGATATTGCCTTGCGAATTTCGCTTATTGGAACAACAACGAGCGTTTCACCACCCGCAGTTACTTGCTTGGTTTTACCCGGTGCAATCGTAACCGGCTCCTGGCCGAGCACAGGTAGTGAGAATGTCAGAAGAAATATTGTGAGTAACCATTTCATAAGTTCTTCCCCGAATTTAGTTTGAAGCATCCAGTTCAGCCATTTCTTCGGCGATTTTCTTTAATCTCTCTTCCAGTGAATCAAGTGTTGTTTTGTGCAAATCCATAGTCTGATTCGCCATTTCTATCTTCTTCTGAAGTGCGAGATGAGTGTCCATCTCGCGCAGTGTCTCTTCACTCAATACATGAAAGCTGCGGTCTGTAGAATTTTTGAACGTCTCCCCCGGAGAAATTGTCGCAACAATAAAGCGTGGTACCTCAGTCTTGTTTTTGTATTCTTTGCCTGGTTTAATTTCCTCATCACCTGCATGAAGAAAAGAAAGCGAGACAATCAGGCATATCAGCGAAGGGATAAGATATCTCATTATGAATCCTCCGGGGTTGGACCGTCTGTGGTTGGGGCAGGAGTCGTTGGAGTGCCAAAGCGCTTTTTCCACTCGGCAAGCAGCTCCTCATCACTCATGTTGCCGACCTCCAGTTCTACGAGATCTTTCTTCTTCTTTAACAGCTCCATTTCGGCATCCAGCAGCTCAATCTCTTTGTTGATGATGTCTATATTCTTTTCGCGATCTTTGACTTTATTGTCCAGCTTATCGCGGAATCGTTTCTCCTGCTCACGTATTTTGCGATGCCGATCGCGGATATCTTCCTCAGACGAAGTAAACCAGCCGATAATAAAGCGAAAAGGTGCAGCCAGAGCCGCAGCAATAATCGTTAACGGTTGCCAGGTGATGTAGCCTGCGCTGACTAGAAAAACCAGTCCGCTAAGTAAAATCACCATGACAACAAAGATGACCCATCTCTTCATATTAATCCTCTATGCTAATGTGCAAATAGTCAGATTATGATGTTGTGCAAAACCGGAAATAGCTTCCGGTGGGGCTGTCAGAAATAGCTTAATGTATGCAAAGCCGCATGTCTTTTTGATTCGTATATCTAAAAAACTACGTTTGACTTCAGTCAGCGGTGCGGTTCATAAAAATGGAGTGGAACACAAAAATAAACGAAATAACCGCCAGAAAGTCAAGAGACCGAGATCACACATGTTACTTGACTTTTTGAAGCAAGTGAGATTAATTGATGTTACACTTAATAAGTTGTCACCCATAAACCATTTAAGCTGGCAGGGTTCGCATGAAAAGTTTTTCTAAATTAATATTCTCTATGTTGCCTTTTTTACTGAGTGCTATCTGCTTTGGCGCATCGGTAACACTAAAAGTTTGTGATAGCGTAACCGGGCAGGCACTTGATGCAGAAGTGCTGATTTCATATGAAGAAGGTGAGTTGGTAGCCATTGAAAAAGGTGTTGATATAACGTCCGAACTATCTTCCGGTGTATATGTGGTAACTGTTCAGGCAAATGGCTATAAACCGATGACCACCTGGTTTGGGCTAACAGAGAATCAGAAGCACCGTGTTCGCATCTTCATGGATCGCATAGAGCCACTTGAGGAGGAAACGAGTAGCTATATTGCAGAACGAAAAAATGAAGAGCAAATGATCTTACACGGTTTTGTGACGGCCGATGAGAGTGGAGACATTCTTTCCGGCGTTCGTGTGAGTACCAATAACGGTGAGCAGACAATTACTGACTCACGTGGCTATTTTTATGTGACGATTCCAACGTCTTCTTATGCTGCAGGGAGCTTACAGTTCGAAAAAAATGGTTTTGTTATCCAGAAGCGCGAATTTATTGAGCTCTGGCAGGGTGGAGATTGGATGTATCGCATTGCACTGCAAGAGGGCGAGGGGATAGAGCGCATAGATGATAGCCGTGAGGCTAAAAAAGGAGAAGAGCAGGAAGAATGTTCTGATTGTGGACATGATGAAGAGAATGTTACAGCAAGCAATTCTTTATTGCAAAATAATCCGCCCTTGCGACACACAATTCGCGTAGGTAGAAATTGTACCGGAACGCTCTGTTTTGATGCCGAGGTATATACGCTGGATAATTACTGTGAGTTGGTTCTTCCGCATGAGTGGTTTAGTTGCTGGGGATCGCTGTCAGGTGGTATGAATTCTCTGAGTGCCGGAGCTGTCGCAATTCGCACCTATGCTTCTTGGCATGTAAATAATCCACTAAACACAACCTACGATATTTGTGACAATACATCCTGTCAGTTTCTGGGAAGTACCACCACAACAAATGGCAACAATGCTGTTGCGATTACAAGTGGATATGTATTGCTGAACGGCAGCACAATTGCCCGCTCCGAATATTCTGCTGAGAACAATAACAGCGGCTGTGGAAATGGCTTTACCGGAACCGGCAGCTCATGGCCTTGCATTGAAGATGCCCTCTGTGTTAATCAAACTAAAAACGGGCATGGGCGCGGAATGTGCCAGTGGGGGTCGGCGCGTTGGGCTAATGGAACCCGATTATCGACATCCAGTCCGTGCTCTCCGGGACCGTCTGGTGGATTGGGAACCAAAACCTGGCAGGAAATTTTGGATCATTATTATCCGCCTTATACTCTCGTGCAAGGATTACAGTCCTCTATTCAAAATGTGACTGCCACGCCAAATGCGGTTAATGCCGGAGGGACATTCACGCTTAATTATTCTGTAAATGCGTCGCCCTCGTTTCAATTAATGCTTGGGGCTTCAATCGCGCCAACAGGCACTACAAATTACACCAGCGATCCGGCAAATGATAACAAGGTAACAGTCAACGATGGTGGAAATCAGGTTTCCCGTTCTTTCACCGTGCCAGCTGGAACGGCACCAGGATTTTATGATATCCTAACTACGGTTTATTACGACACGGATAATAACAATCAAATCAATAACGGAGATTTCCGTTTAGATCGTGTCCGGTATACTTTAGCGCTTACGGTTGGGGTAACGGGTATTGAGCAAATTGATGATATTGTTCCTGTCGCGTTTAGTCTTGAGCAAAACTACCCGAACCCATTTAATCCCGCTACGACATTTGCATTTGAAGTCGCAAGCCGCAGTCAGGTTCGCCTGCGTATTTTCGATTCTCTTGGTAAAGAAATTGCCCGCGTCGTCGATCAAGAATTAGCAGCCGGGCGCTATGAAGCGAATTGGAATGCCGGTTCCATTGCTAGCGGGATCTATTTTTACAGGCTTGAAGCAACCAGCGAATCCGGCGCAGACTTTGTCGAAAGCCGCAAGCTCATATTATCTCGCTAATTGATACATAACGTACTGATTGCATTCCCTGAAGATCTTTGTCATTCGGGGAACGCTTTTGTCTTTGATGATAAATGACTTTGGATGTTAGCCAGTATACAGAATCCGCAATCGTTCATCTCTATTTTATCCTTTTGTATTATTCCGTTCACAATTACAGGAGCTATACATGAATACCTTAATTACAGCAAAGGCAAAGCGGACGATTCTCGTCGTGCTGAGCGTTTTTCTGCTATTTGCAGGACAATATTACTTTACTCTTCAGGGTGCCGACGAACAGCCTGAAATTATTGAAGAGCCTTATTACCCGAACCTCGATCTGGGTATTGAAATCCCGATTGACGCAAAGTTTACATTGTTAAACAAGCCGGAAAATGCGGGTGATGTTGCTGAGCTCGAGCTGATGATAACTTCACGTCTCGATGATGCGGTTGCGAATGTTGCAATCGAATTTCCCGCTGCAATCTCGAAACAAAGTGGTACAGACAGCTGGAGTGGCAAGCTGAATATTAACGAAACGAAAAGAATGCAGCTTGCAGTTGTTGTGGACAGTGAAGCTCCGCAGTCTGTAAGTGCCAAGGTGACCCTTACCAAAGACGACGTTAGCGTAACGCGTGGTGCAGCTTATCATTTTGATCTTGGAGAGCCGGATCATGCCTCACAGCAGGAAACAGCCGTAAAGGGTTTCAAAGGCGGCGACAAGTTGAACATAATTGTACCTCGAAAAAAACAGCAATAATCGCGCTTTTTGCGCTTTAGGATACAGGAGCTTACCTATGAGTTTTTTGAATCGACCTATTGGTCTTTTGCTTGCATTTTGCCTGTTGTTTTCGCTGACGCAAACTGCAATGGCTGACTACACCATTTCCGGTAATCTAAAATATGAAGATTTGGAAATGGACTTTAATAGTGGTTTCACCGGAACCAGAAATGATCGACCCGTGCGCTATGCGGATTTGGCGGTTATTGTAAACGGTTTTGTAATCTCGACCGGTTCAACCGATGAAAATGGCGATTACTCTTTTCTGGTCTCGTCACTTGGGGTGCAGGATATGCAGCTTGTGGCCATTACCACTGCTACTGAGAACCCTGACTATAATGTGCAGGTTGTTACCTTTGTAAATGGCGGCGGAATCGGTAGTCCGCACGCTCTGCAAATTTATACTGAAAACGGACACGACCCGAATACCGACATTAATGTCGGTGAAGTTGTGGCTGAATATCACAACGGTGGTGACGAGTTTAATTTGTTCGATCTTACGATTGATGCTACCGATTATCTTGTGAATGTGTTGGGCGAACCAAGCCCACCGGGATCACCCAGCTTGTTAACATGTGAGTTTACGTTTAATCCAAACGGAACCGGATTTGCCTTTTTTAATGGCGTATCAGTAAACCTTGATGGTGCCTATGGCTATGATGATTGTATCATGCTGCACGAGATTGGCCACTGGGTTCAGAACCGTTTTGGAAATTTTAGCGATAACACTGGCGGTCAGCACTTTATTGGTGATCAGAAACAAGATCCTCGCCTGTCTTTTGGTGAAGGATGGCCGACGTTTTGGGGCTCGCATGTTCGTCTACACAATTTTGAAACGACTGGTAACACGTCTGCCTATCGTCAACCGTCTATGTATATGAACTCTAACGGAAGCATTAATGGTGGCCAGGGTTTTTCCTATGATCTTGAAGCACAGGCTGGCCGCGGTGCTGCCAGTGAAAATGTGGTTCAGGCGATGATGTGGGATATGGTTGACAATGAGAATACTCCTGATTTTTCTCCCGGTACGGATGATGAAGATGCTTCCTATGCCATGGATCGTACGTTTCCGGAAACCTGGGATTTTGTAACGTCTCAACTATCCCAACCGCCATTCTCCGGCGTCTTGACGTATGAAGATTGGTCTGATCTTTGGATTGCAACTGTACCAAACCCGGAATCCGATCGTCTGCGTGGCCTTGAGCAAAACCTGCATCGTATCGAGTATGTCGAAGACGCATTTGAGCCAAACGACACGCGCGCGGAAGCAACTCTCATAGGTAACAATGAGTTCAGAGTGCTAACACATCATACAACCTATCCGGAAGGCGACTTGGATATTTTTCGTATTGATGCAATAGAGGGCGTGGAGTATACCGCAGAGACATCGAATCTGTTTGATGGAGCAGATAACTACATGCGCGTTTACGATGCCGCAGGTACCGAACTGGCCAGTCATGATAATATTGGAACCGTTGGAGGCCCTCCCAACGCTTTGGAAAACCTGCGCTCGCGTATTGCCTTCACCGCCCCAGACTCCGCTGATTACTATTTTGAAATCTCGCGCTCCATCTTCAACAGTAACAATGGTGGCGGCTCGGTATCGAAATATGGCAACTGGGATATTCGTTTTTCGATTTCAGATGTTCCTGCTACTTTCCCTATGATTGCAGCATTGCCGGGTAACCTGTCGGTGCTGATTACTGATGGACAGCCATTCGCGCGCACGCTTCAAATTTTTAATCAGGGAACACAGTTGCCGCTAGACTATTCAATTGTTGAATATGATCAGGAAAATGACGTGGTAACAGATTTTAGCTGGGTTTCTGCATCGCCGACGACTGGCTCAGTCGCTGGTGGAGACGTCGATGCAATAACGGTTACCTTCGATCCTGCTGAGTTTGTTGCTGATACGGTGTTAAACAAGCGCCTTCGAATTCAGAGCAACGACCTGCTACAGCCAAATCGCGATGTCTTGCTTATTGTTCGTATTCAGGTTCCAGTGGGTGTAGAGCCCGAACCGGGTAGTGGCGTGCCTGCCTCATTTGCACTCGAGCAAAACTATCCAAACCCGTTTAACCCGGAAACAACAATCCGCTACGCGGTTCCGGAAGCAGGCCGAGTTGTTGTTGCAGTCTACAATACGCTTGGACAGCGAGTTCGCACATTGGTTGATGAGCAACATTCCATTGGTAGTTACCGTGCGGTTTGGAATGGCCGTAACGACCAGGGAGCGTCACTTGCCAGCGGCGTTTATCTTTATAAAATGACAAGTGGTTCGTTTACCGCAACTCGTAAGCTGATGCTTCTGAAGTAAGTTCCTGACATAAATTTTCCTCTTATTTCAAGCTGCAGGGGTTCTTATTCGACAATAAGAATACCTGCAGCTTTCTTATATTATCTTGACGAGGCACTCAATTTGAGCTAAGTTATCCACCGCCACACAAAAACTTGCAAATCACTATAGTTTGCCTCATTCAACTACAATTATAGCGGAAGACGGATATGTATCGCATCGAATCAAAAATTGATACAAAGGGCAGTGACTTTCGGGAAAATCGTCAGCAAATGCAAAACCTTGTTGATGAATTGAATGAAAAGCTCGTAAAAGTAAAAAAAGGTGGACCGGACTATGCACATAAGGTTCATGAAAAGCGTGGGAAGCTGTTTGTTCGCGAACGCTTGAAACGATTGTTTGATGACGACACACCTTTTTTAGAATTCTCCTCACTGGCAGGGTTGGATATGTATGACAACCAGGCACCCGGTGCAGGGATGGTTACCGGCGTTGGAATTGTGCACGGCAAAGAGGTGATGGTTGTTGCACACGATGCTACGGTAAAAGGTGGCACCTACTTTCCGATGACGATTAAGAAGCACCTGCGTGCTCAAGACATTGCCATGCAGAATAACTTACCCTGTATTTATTTGGTAGACTCTGGTGGTATTTTCCTGCCATACCAGTCTGAAACCTTTCCCGACAAAGAACACTTCGGCCGCATCTTTTATAATCAGGCCCGAATGTCTGCAGCTAATATTCCGCAGATTTCGGTTGTGCTTGGTTCGAGCACTGCCGGTGGTGCCTATCAACCTGCAATGAGCGACGAAGTTATTATTGTGCGCAAGCAAGGCTTCATCTATATTGGCGGCCCACCGCTGGTTAAGGCAGCAACAGGTGAGGAAGTGAGCGACGAAGAACTTGGTGGTGCCGATGTACATTCCCGTATCTCCGGCGTTGCAGACCACTATGCTGAAAATGAAGAGCACGCCTTTGCCATTGCGCGCAATCTTGCCGAAAACTTTAATACACCGGCTCGTTTTCCGCTGGAACGTTCAGCTCCGGAAGATCCGTTTTACGATCCGGCAGAATTAATGGGCGTTGTGCCGCATGATATTCGCAAACCCTATGATATTCGAGAAGTAATCGCCCGGCTTGTTGATGGCAGTCGTTTCCAGGAGTTTAAGGAGTTCTATGGACCGACGCTGGTTTGTGGATTTGCTCGCATTATGGGTTATCCTGTTGGGATTATTGGGAATAATGGCGTTTTGTTTAGCGAAAGTTCAGTAAAGGGCGCGCACTTTATAAATCTTTGTACGATGAGAAAAATTCCGCTGCTCTTTCTGCAGAATATAACCGGCTTTATGGTTGGTACAGAATATGAACACGGTGGCATCGCACGTAATGGTGCCAAGCTGGTTCATGCGGTAGCCAATGCAGACGTGCCAAAATTCACTGTTGTTGTTGGTGGTTCTTATGGCGCCGGTAACTACGGGATGTGTGGACGAGGATATGACCCCCGATTGCTCTGGATGTGGCCAAACAGCCGTATCAGTGTAATGGGAGGTGAGCAGGCCGCCGATGTGCTGGCGACGGTGCGCAAGCGCTCACTCGAGAAAAAGGGCAAAGAAGTTTCCGCAGCCGAGTTTAAAAAGTATCGCGACGAAATTCTGGCAAAATATGAGGAAGAAGGCAGTCCGTATTATAGCACCGCACGTATTTGGGATGACGGTGTTATTAATCCTGCCGAGACTCGTAATATGTTAGGATTGGCCATCTCGATGTCTCTTAATGCACCAATACCTGATCAAAAGTTTGGTGTTTTTAGAATGTAAGAAACGACAACGGGCAACGGGCAACGGGCAA
>JBOEGD010000023.1:0-51406 GCA_050633245.1 Calditrichia bacterium
GCAGTAAGGCAGTAAGGCAGTTTAAAGACGGCAGGCAAAAAACGGCAATTCAACGCTAAGCTCGATTCTGTGTTCTTGCTTCTTGCTTCAAGCTAATTGCTTCCGGCTTCTCTCACCGACCGAATGCCGATTGCTTCCCGCTAGTTGCATCCCCCTTCCTCATCTGTGTTCTGTGTTCTGTTCTTGAACCCTGAATTTTATTTTCGTATATTTTGCCGTTCATAAACAAACCAGTTGGAGACTGATGTGGAATTTTTACACGCACTTGCACAAGACGGTGGACAGGCCATGGGGACAATCGCAACCTTTCTGCCATTTATATTAATTTTTTTGGTGTTCTACTTCTTTATGATGCGCCCGCAAATCAAGAAACAAAATGAGCGCGAAGCAATGCTTAAGACCGTTAGTAAAGGAAACGACATTATTACTGCTGGTGGACTCCACGGTAAGGTTGTTGGAGAAAAAAGCGGTGGCAAAGTGCTGACAATTCGCGTTGCCGATAAAGTTGAAATGGATGTTGATAGAACAGCAATCGCACAGATTAAGGGCGTTACTGACAAGGACGAGAAGTAACTTTAGATAGGTGAATGATGGCTGTATTGCCTGTAATAAAACTAGGACATTCCTCCTTGCGTAAACGCGCAGAGGAAATTGACGTTTTCGATGAAGAATTACGCACACTGTCAATTAATATGATAGAAACCATGCGCGTGAATGATGGTATTGGCCTTGCCGGGCCTCAGGTAAACATCCTGAAGCGAATTTTTGTCATCGACCTGCACGTTCTTGATGAAGAGCTTGAGGCAAAAGCCTATATCAACCCGGAGATTATTGATACCGAAGGATCTGAGAAGATGGAGGAAGGCTGCTTGAGCATTCCCTTCGTCCGTGCTGATGTATCGCGCCCTGAAAAGCTAAAAGTTCGCTATCAGGATATTGAGGGCAATGCTCAGGAAGAGGAAATGGATGAGTTTCTGGCACGGGTTTTTCAACACGAGCTGGATCATCTGAACGGCGTCATGTTTATCGATCATCTTTCACTTATTCAACGCAAGCTGCTCGAACCAAAGCTGAAACGCATTCGAGGAGAAAATACGCTTTCGTGAAAAAGTCGCTACGTATCGTTTTTATGGGCACTCCCCATTTTGCCATTCCCACTCTGGAAAAAATCCATCTATCCCACCATACAGTGGTTGGCGTTGTAACTCCACCGGATAAACGGCGTGGACGCGGCAAGAAGCTTCTTCCCCCTCCGGTAAAGCAATTCGCACTAGACAATGATCTTGCACCAATTCTACAACCCCTTAAAATGCGTGATGAAGGATTCGTTGAAGAGCTACGTGCTCTGGAAGCGGACTTGTTTGTCGTCGTCGCGTTTCGTATTCTGCCGGTTGCCGTCTTCACTATGCCACCGCTTGGTACAATCAATTTGCATCCATCTGAACTACCAAAGTATCGCGGTGCCGCCCCATTAAACTGGACGATAATGAATGGCGAAACTGAAACGGCTATTTCAACCATCTTTCTACGCAAAGAAATTGATGCTGGAAATATCATCATTCAGGAAAAGCGTGACATTCATCCAGACGAGACCGTTGGCACTCTTCATGATCGCTTTTCCATAGATGGAGCGGATATCGTTCTTCGCAGTATCGAGATGATTGCCGATGGGTCCGTCGAGCCACAGGAACAAGACACTTCAAAAGCCACACCGGCCCCAAAGATAACCAAAGAAACCTGCCTGTTAAATTTTGATCAACCGGCAAAACGGGTTCGGCAATGGATTCACGGCCTCTCCCCTGTTCCTGGTGCATATTCATTTTACAAGGGAGACATGTTTAAGATTTTCTTTGCAGATCTGGTAGATGAGAAGAAACATGACGTTGCTCCCGGAACGATTCTGCATGCCGAGAAAGATGACATTCTAATCGCTTGCAATCCCGGCACGTTGAATCTGCGCGAGGTTCAAATTCAGGGTCGTAAACGTCTAAAAACAGGTGATTTTTTAAGGGGATTTTCTTTCGACAAAGGAATTGTTCTGGGGTCGTAGAGTCGCATGCATTGCGACCCTACGATATGCCTTGTGATACTTTCAACATCATTTAGCGTCGTCTTACCACCACGCGTTTCTTCTTCCAGTAGCCTTTAACCCAAACATAACCACCTTTGCGCTTTGCCCAATGGCCTTTAACCCAAACGTGCTTTGCTCGGGGCTTTACCCAGTAACCTTTAACCCAAACGTGCTTGCGACCATTCCAATGCCAACGCCCGTTAACCCATACGCCATTCTTATACGGCATTTTCGGGCGAACCTCCACCTTCACCGCAGGGGGTTTAATCTTTACAATCACTCCAGCTTGTGCATTCGCGCCAAACCCAACCAGGATAAAAAACAGGATAGAATATAAGAGACTGCGTTTCATGATATGTTCCTTTCGTTTTCAACATCTAACATTTTTTGATCATCCACAGTCTGGTATATAGCGATTGCCGTGCCAATTCAAAAAACCACGGTTTTACGCAATATATCGGGTGACGGACATCAAGATTGTCCCTGCGGGTACAGTGGACTGAACTCACCGGGACATGGATAATTCGGATAGAATGGATAATACAGGTAAGCTACACACGCGAGAGATATTCAGCAGGCAGAGACACAAGCTTATCAAGTGGAATAAATGTCCCGGCATTCGAATTATCACCAGGACACCTACCACTCCTCATTTTATCCATGTTCAAAAGTGGCGAATTAGACTAAACCCAAGCCCAGGCTGTTTACTTTCAGAAGAATAGCTGTAAACATTCCACGCAAGCGGCTTTTTCTTGCGATATTTGCGATTGGCAATAAGATTCCATGCACTAAGCAAAAGTGTGCCGGATGCGAAACCGAGGTTTGCTCGTGCAAAGTTCTTCTGGCTTTTGTGTAGGGAGTTGTCCTGTTTCTCAGGATAAGAAGCCAACCCAAGCAGAAACTGCGCCGATCCAAAGAAAAGGCCAACAACAGCTGCCCGCTTCGAATCCGCATTTCCCGACAGCTGAATAATATCCAAGGTCATAATCGAAACATTTATCCCTGTTAACAATCCGGTGCTGACTGCAAGAGATGTCTTAACTTCTTCTTCCTCCAGAGGAAAGTATGTCGGCTGAATCATCGCACATTCTTCAAGGGTCAAGCCAGATTGCGCTACCCATTCGCTGAGCTCCGGCGAGTCCATATCGTAAATATTTGCATACTGATAGAGAGAGTTAATTTGTTCCGCCAACTCCTTTCCAGCCGTCTGTTCAACCAGATAACCAACTGCACAAATATTTCCGTCGCGATCTATAAAGCAGGGTGTGCGTTCTGTGTAATCATAGTTTCGTGGGAATTCACCGGCAAGACGATAGTCACGTAGCATATCCAACAACTGAAATCGTCTGTTCCGCAGCTCAGCGGATAAATGCTCAACATTTTTGGATCGCAGCAGATCCTCGACATAAGCCAGGTGCGTTTCAATTCTAAGCTGTTCATCTGTCTCGGCATCGGGCAGCATACCAAAAGTAGCCAAAAAGCTGGCGTCTCCTAAAACGACGTTGACAGGACTGACAACCGGATTCGCCGATAAGCTGCCAAGTTGAATGACAAATAAAATGGCTAAAAAACGTATCATTATTCCTCCCTCATTCCCGCTAAAAGTGAGGTTTAAAACTACTGTTTCTTTGTTGATTGCCGCAAGAGTAAAATCGAGCACCAGAAAAACAGTTATTGGCTGGTTTTAGCGAGTTTGTCGAAATTATTTCGATCTGCATCCAACTTTTCTGGACGAGAACCAAAAATTTCACTGAGAATTACTATAGTTTTATCGCGCTCCGTATTAAAGCCAAACAGCATCATTCCGGTAGCAAATGGAATAGCTGCAATTGGCAAGAGTCCCCGCCAATTGAACCCCCCTTCGCTGGGAATTACAAGCAGCATTACCAGTCCGGCCAAGAGGGCCATACCGATAATAATACCCATCAAGGCCAGTCCAAGGGGATGGATAAAAAGATGGACGTCAATGCGTGAACCTGAAACATCTGGCTCAATTCTACCATTAATTTGTGGTGCAAAGGAGTTTTTGTAATTGAGTATGCGCCACATATTAAAGCGTCCACCCTTAAGTTCGCCCTCAAACGCCTTGTTTCCTGTTCGGCTCATCCGAACCATTTTCTGTGGTTCCAGATGAGCTTCGAGCTTTGCTGTAGCCTCCTCGATCGTCATTGGAGTGCGATAACAAAAAGAATCTTTCGGTAAGAATTTCATATCTCTCTCATATTTTGAAGCTTGAAATCGTAGCATCAGATGAAGAGAAACAGAAACCTGGATCTCTACCTTATGCCTTAAATACTTTTTTCTCATAAATGTAGGACACTAAGGCCAGCACGATTGCGAACATTGCGCCACCGGCTTCACCGTCTCCGATGTTCATATGTGCAGAAGCCGCCAGCACAAAATTGAAAAAGAATCCGGCATAAGCCCATTCTTTTAACGTCTCGGATTTGCGCGTCCAAATGGCTACCAGCCCTAATAGTTTTGCAATTGCCAGTGGGTAGATGATATAGGTTGGAAATCCTAAACCAGTAAATGCCCCCTGTATCTCTTCATTATTGAAAATATACATGCCTGCTGAAAATAACATTAAAAGAGTAAGCAGTCCGGTAGACGCCCAGTAAATAATCTTATCACGCTTTTCCACGATAATTCTCCATTTTGTTTGGTACTGTTGGGTGAGCTGTCTTTAAAGAAACTTAAAAGCGTGGACATAGACAAATTGTAAGCGATTGGGCGATTGGGCGATTGGGCGATTGGGCGATTGGGCGATTGGGCGATTGGGCGATTGGGCGATTGGGCGATTGGGCGATTGGGCGATTGGGCGATTGTCAATTTGTGCTTGTCATATCCGATATCAAGAATAAAATCCGTTCACCGTTCACAAATCAGTTCCGAATAACCGCAGCCTCAGCAATAAGTGCATCGAAAGCCACCTGCTGTGAACTGGTTAGCGTACCCGAAAGCAAATCACTCTGTTCGTAGGCATCTGTAGATAAATCGTAGAACTCCTGTCGATTATTGTCAAATTGGATCAGCTTATATTGTGCATTGCGAATAGCATACCCGGAACTATTTGCATTATCTCCAAGCACCTCGACATAGTTGACCTCACGCGCAGTGGCTCCCGAACCATCGAGAAGTGAAGCAAAGCTATAGCTGTCCTGGTAGCTACTCAGAGACACTCCGGCAAGCTCCGCAATTGTGGCAAAAAGGTCTGTGCTGCAGACAAGGCTGGCCTCACGTTCATTAATACGTGTGATGCCGGCGCCTGATACAATTAGTGGCACATGCACCCCACCCTGATAGAGGCTCCCCTTACTTTGAGCGGTTTGATAAGGAGATTGAATAACCTGTCTATTCGATCCATTATCACCAATAAAGATGACAACCGTATTATCAAACTGTTCCTGAGGCAGACTGTTTAGTATGCGCCCCAATTCAAAATCGACACTCTCTGTCATCGCCATAAAATAGGGCAGCGGGTTGGCGGCAACACTTATTGAATCCGAGGGCAAATTCCCCTGTGAATGCATCGAGTCCGGCGGCAAATGAAACGGCGTGTGCGGAGCCGTATAGGCAACCCAACAAAACCAGGGTTTGCTTTGCTGACCAATCCAGTCGATAGCCAGGTTCGTAATCTTTGTCGTGATATATCCGCTGAACTGCGAGTTTTGTCCATTATCGGTAAAACGCCAGGCGTTGTAGTCATCTGTTGCGCCATTGAGCAGTCCGGCATAATAATCGATGCCCATCTGGGCAGGGCGATCAGGTTCTCCTTGCGATAGATGCCACTTACCTACGATGGCATTTGCATAGGCATCGCCGGTTTTATCATTTAGATACGCTTGCAAGGTTATCTCAGAAGCAGGGATAGTTGAAGCGTTTTCCGCATTCAATACGCCGGTTCGATAACCATAACGACCACTGATAATCGATGCCCTCGTTGGTGAACAGATTGGGTAGGCCCAGGCATTGTCGAATGTGATCCCACGCGATGCCAGGCTTTGCAAATTCGGCATGTTGGGTTTCACTGCCCCGATTGCATATCCGGGAGTTGCCTCAATTCCAATATCATCTGCAATAACCAGTAAAATATTTACATCTGTCGGCGTAGCCGGCGGTTCAATAGAAACCGAGGGTTCATTTTTGCTACAGTTGTTAAAAAATAAGGCGGCAACACAGAGAATAGTCACAATACATTTCATTCGGCTCACTCGTGTCGGGATGGATCATCATTAATTTTGTGCTCTACTAATCGGACAATCAGCACCGGAATTTATTGCAAAGCCTTTAGCCGCGACGTCTCGCTTCTCGCCTCTTACCTCTTACCTCTCGCCTCTAGTCCATCCCAAGCACTGATTTCGGCATGTGCATCGCAACGAGCATATTTGGCAAATCGACAACTTCAGCAATCTTGAGATCTCCAGCAAGAGAACACAGAGCGTAGGCATCATTGCGATCCATCTTGTGTTCTTTCACTAAATAGTCGACCATAAAGCCAACGGCCTTTTTTGCCGCAATATCGAGCGACGTGCCAACCGCTGTTACGGCATAATAATCGTCACCCTCATATTCTGGCTCTGGAATTTGGCGTCCGCCCTTTAGAACGTCAACCTGATAGACAATGTGCATTGGAATTTCAATAGCGGTTCCGCAAACCTCCCCCATTCCCTGTGTGGCATGCGCATCGCCAATAGAAAACAGTGCCCCTTCAACAAAGACCGGAAAATAAACGCTGGTGCCCTCCACCAAATGCGGATCGTCCATATTCCCGCCGTTCTCGCGAGGAGGAATCGTGGACAGCATTTCTTCTGTTGCCGGGGCGACGCCCATAACGCCAGGGAATGGACTGAGCGGGATTCGAATATCCTCGCTAAAATCGACATATTTTGCGCCAGGAGACATTTCATAGGTTTTCAGCCAGGGCTTAGTAAATTGGTCAGCAAGAAAGCTAAATCCTGGCAGAATAGCGGTCCAGCCCCAATCCTGCACCTCAATCTTATGTAGCGTCACCTTTAGCACATCGCCGGGCATAGCACCTTCAACAAAAACAGGTCCGGTTAGAGGGTGAATCGGATCGAACTCAAGGGTAGCTAAAACTTCCGGGCCATCACCCGGCTTTATTTGTCCATCACTTGCCTCTTCAGTAAACACTTCAATAACCGCGCCGGACGGAACAGTAATGGCAGGTGGAATAGCCGAACTGAATTTGTTATGCGTCTGCTCAGTCGTGAGCGTAAACTGCGCCTCGGGAACAGTCTTCATAACAGCTTCAGCAACAGAAGAATCGTCTTGGCTATTGCAGGCATTAAGTAGGAAAATGCTTATTGCGATAGCGTAAAGCATAATGTATCTCATAAAAACCTCGCTACAGGTAAGTATTGAATGTAGGATGTGCTATGTTAAAATGAACTGAAAGGAAAGGAGATATACAAATAGCGATCGGCAGTAGGCAGTAGGCAGTAGGCAATCGGCAATCGACAATTATCAATCCAAACGGACGATTGCGCGATAGGCACTGTTTACTACTTCGGTTAGTTTTTCAAAATCCAACGTGTCAATGGTATCAGTTGGTTCATGATAGTTTGGATTGCGCAGAAAAGAGGTATCGTTTAGCATTAAGGCGGGATAGCCGAATCGCCAGTAATTGCTTTGATCGGAAAGGCCGGCTGCACCAAAAGGCGAGGGGAAATTGATTATGCGGATATCGACTTTTGAACCATCCGCCATTAGCTGATGAAAACGCTCACTAAATGATCGATACTCACGTATTCCGACCACCACTAGAAAGTTACCAACGCTCGGGAACTCCACATTTACATCCGGGACATTAACGGACTGCGAATTAGGCTTGTCTGAGAAATAGCCAATCATCTCGTAGCAAATCATACCCATCACATCAACGTTTTGCTCCTTCAACGATTTCGCATGCACATAACTTCCCATCAATTCGCTGCCGAAAAATGGTGGTTCTTCCAAACAGTAGAAGACGAAATCAATGCGATAATCCAAATCCGGTTGATTTTCGACGATTAATCGCATCGTTTCGAGCAATCCCGCTACCGCACTTGCATTATCATCTGCCCCTGGCTGATCGCCGCAAACATCATAATGAGCTCCAAGCACAAGACGCTTTTTAGCCCCGCTGTTGTAGCTGGCAATCACGTTTTTGTAGATATTCCCCGAGGCTTCCCATTGCTGCACTCTGCTCTGTAAACCGGCAGCATGAATTTCCTGCTTCAAATAATCGCAAACTTTTTCGAGTGACGCCAGGTTTTGATAGTTACGAAAGGGGCGCAGCTCGGTTAGAAATTCAACATCACTATAAAGTCGCTTCTGTTGTGCTTTTATATTCATTTCATTCGCTGTATTTGGCGGGGTTAACGGTTGTTTGGAAAGAACGGGTAAAGCGATAATTATTATTAAAGAAACAACGTATGCTCTGAAAGTCATATCCTGGATCTCACGTTTAGTAGCTACAGACTATTGGCAGCTATCGTAAGTTTGCTGAAAAATTCTCCCGCCAATGACGTTAAATTACCCCAGGCTACTATTTTGAACCTCTTCAATTGTTCGCTCACCTCCCGTGACAATGCTCTTCGATAAGCGAGGCGATAGTTGCAGCCGTCTTCGAATAATAGGCTTCGTATTTTTCAGCCTGGCGCAAATTAACACAGGCTTGTTCGATGTCATTTTTACGCAGAGCAATCAGGCCCAGGTTCTTAAATGCAGCCGCATTGGGGAAGATCGCTATTGAACGCTCTAAATCTTCTTTGGCGAGTGCCATCTGCCCACTATTAAGATAGGCGAAGCCACGGCTATCCCAAATGGCTGCCCTGATAGGGGCGATCTCATCATTCGCCATATACTCCATGCTGAGGTTAAACTGTTCGATTGCCAGCTGATATTCACCTTTTTCAGCAAAGACCTGTCCCATCTCTTCATATGCAAATGAGGAGGTGGAATCAAGGCTTAATGCCTGATGCAAGTCTACAACAGCTTCATCGAACAATTGATTTTCTCTCTTTGCCGAAGCACGCTGGATATAGTTCTCAGCATTGGAGGGATTCAAACGAACAAGCGATGAATATACTGCAATTGCCTCGGAGTAATCTGCAGCCTGGAAGCGATTTGAAGCATAAAATTCCAGATACTCTTTATTATCGGGCTCTTGCTCCAGAAGATACTGAAGATCTTCTTTGCCCTTCTCAAAATCATCCTGAAAATAGTAGGCTATCGCACGGAAAAAATAGGCCTCATTATACTCTGCTTTTATTCGGATGGCTTCGCTTAACGTTTCGATGCCTTCTTCAGAACGCCCAAGGCTTATCTGCGAACGGCCTTTTATAACAAGCTGTTGAGGGCTTAACGGTTTCTCTTTTATTGCTTCCTCGGCAAAATCAATTGCCTTTTGGTATTCCTGCTCATTAAATGCATCAAGCATTTGCTTTTCGTTCTCGGTAAGAGTGATTTCCGTTTGCGAACAAGAGGTGCAAAGGAGCAACAAAGACAAGAAAAGAAATAAATATCTCGGTTTCATACCAGGTCTCTATGGGGTAATTGCAGCAGCTTAATATTCCTATCTTTCCTATATAACATATTTTAACTATCTTCCGCCTACATTTTTCACATATTCGCGAATGAATCTTACAAAGTACTTCGCACGGGCAGGCAATGATCTCCAATCCCTTTATCCACAGAACATCAAAACGCCTGGGCATTAAAGCCGAGCAGTTTGCACAAACTTTTAGCTACGGAATTGCATTTATCTTCTTGGGTGGGATTTCTGCAATACTTGGCCCTACCTTGCCGGGCCTTGCTGAACAAACCGGCACCGGCCTAAAAGAAATAAGCATCTTATTTATCGCCCGCCAGTCAGGCGCAATTTTGACGGCGCTGTTTTTGGGTAGATTATATGATAGACACAGTGGCCATCTAATTCTTAACGTCGCACTTTTCACTCTCGCAATCTGTCTGATAACAACTCCTGTTTTGCCAAACATTTACGTACTTGCCGCACTTCTTTTTGTTAGCGGCATGGGTATAAGCCTGCTAAATGTTGGTGGAAATGCTCTGATTTTATCTGTTCATCGAATCGGAGTGGCGCCTTATATGGTAGCGCTTCACTTTGCCTATAGCGTTGGTGCATTCCTCTCTCCCCTTCTCGTAGCTATCGCCGTCGCTACAACTGGCTCTTTCAGACTTGCTTACTGGATTATGGGTGTGCTTATTTTTATTCCGATACTGCTCTGTTATCGAGTTCCATCACCCAAAGTTGTAGATGATGTCTCTTCGGACGATTCTCCGGTTCACTTCACCGGTAAGCTCGCCCTGTTTGCATCGTTTTTCTTCATGTACGTGAGCGTGGAAGCAGGAATTAACGGCTGGATCTATTCATATGGCTTAGCAACCCAAATCGCGGATGCCGTTTCAGCAGCATATTTAACCTCAGCATTTTGGGGAATGGAAACCATTGGTCGCTTCTTTAGCATACCAATCGCCGCACGCTTCAAACCAATGCATGTGGTCATTACCGGGGTAACCGGAGCAACATGCAGCATTCTCTTACTGAATATTTTCCCACTTTCGACGTTCGTAGTTTGGACTGGTATCCTACTGCTCGGATTGTCGATATCGTCACTGTTTGCATCCATGCTTGCAGTCGCACGAGAGAAAATGCACATTACCGGCAAGACTACCGGATGGCTATTTACCGGTGGCAGTATGGGAGGAATGATTCTTCCCTGGCTGGTGGGACAATTCTTTGAATCGTATGGTCCGTTATTCTTATTTCACAGTATACTTGTAACTCAATTTCTACTCGTCTTGGTCGTTTGGAGAATTTGGAAAATGCCGTTTCTTAAGGAGTCTCAGCCTCAAAAACCCGATATAGATACACCAGCATAGGGATAACCATTGCCAAAACGGCAACCAGACCAATGTTCAGCCAATAGAGAGTTACTTCCGGTGCTGCAGCATTAAAAACGGTAAGGGTCGTGCCATCCACAAAGCGCAAAAACACTGGAAATTGCGTTGCGAACCAACCCAAAAGAATGCATAGAACCTGAATTCCAATTGCCAGCCGCATCGTCCAAATTTGCTCGCGGGACATTGCACGAAATAAAACCCAGACGGCTATTAACGATACTACCTGAACGCTGATTTGCAGAGGAGTGAACGTTTTGTCTAATGAAACAATGCCCTTAAGTGCTCCAAGGGCCAACGTCAATCCACCCAGAATGAAGCTGCAAGCAAAAAAGAATCGAATACGCTTTTCAACAACCTTGCGATCTGCATGCTCTGAAAGCTCACCATAAAAAAAGACGGATGCAAGATAGGCAAAAAGAGCATTTACGAACAGCGCACTTAGCAGACCAAAGACTGTAAACCAAGGTTGAATGTATAGCATGAAGAAAGAAACGTTTTGTGCATCGGGGAGTGGAAATGGCTGCAAAAGAGATGCAACGATAAAGCCAAACATCATGGGTGTGATTCCCGAAGAAAGCCGAAAAAGCCAGCCATAATAGCGGCTCCAGGAATCAGGCTCGGGGTCATATTTACGAAACGTAAAAAATGCACCTCTCAAAATAATCCCTAATAATGCCAGATAGATTGGCACGAAAAGCACGGTAGATAGACTGGCATAGGCCCTCGGATAGCCAACAAAAAGTATAACGACCACCGCAATTAACCAGACATGATTAGCTTCCCAAACCGGGGCCAGTGTCTGCTGTAGCTTCTTCTGAAGATGAGGATAACCGCGCAACACCAGCTCCAAAAGGCCGCCACCAAAATCGGCACCACCAAATAAAATGTATATGGATAACGCAATCAGCAAAAAAACAAAGGTCAACTCCATATTAGACGACCTCCGATTCGCGTTGGAACCACTTCCACAACAACGAGAACGAAATAAGCCCCAGGAAGGAGTAGAGCACAACAATAATGGCAAAAGACCAGCCAAGCCCCGGGACCGGCGTTACTGCTTCAGCGGTACGCATTACCTTATAGATGATCCATGGTTGACGTCCCACTTCCGTTACGATCCATCCCGCCTCAAGTGCAATGAATCCTGTTGGGGTGAGCAGAACAAGCGTTCTTAACCAATTGCGGTTTCGATTCAGCTCGATTTTACGCCATTTTGAAAGCAGGAAGAAGATGGAAAGCAGTAAGAGAATTGTGCCGATTCCGACCATGGCTTGAAAGGCCAAATGAGTGATAAGCACTGGTGGCTGCTCATCTTTTGGAAACTCCTCTAGTCCGAGAACTTCAGCGTCAAAATCACCATGTGCCAGAAAAGAAAGTGCATACGGGATGTGAATGCCCCAACTAACCGTTTCAGATTCCTCATCAGGAATACCACCAATCAGAAGCGATGCCGGAGCTTCCGTCTTGAAATGTGCCTCCATTGCTGCAAATTTCTCCGGCTGACGATCGGCAATAGCCTTGGCGCTTAAATCACCGATGAGTGGCTGAATGATTGAAGCAACGACCAGGATTGGCAGTAAGTAATGTAGTGCGCGTGAATGGAAAGCGTGACCAGGTGATCTCAGAAGGCCAAGCGCATGTAAACCGGCAGCTGCTATCGCAGTTGCCTGAAACGCAGCAACAATCATATGAGCAGCCTGTAATGGCCAGGCATCGTTAAACATCGCCCCCCATGGTGAAATATTACTCGCTACGCCATCCTGCCAGGTAAAGCCGGTTGGCGAATTCATCCACCCATTGGCAGCAACTACAAGAATACCGGAAGCAACACCACAAACACCAACCATAAAAGCAAAGAAGAGATGCAAATTAGGTTTAACCTTACCGAACCCGTATAGAAAGAGACCCAGAAAAATAGCCTCAAGGAAAAAAGCCGCTCCCTCAAGCGAGAACGGCATACCGATTATCGGTCCGGCATGTTCCATAAATCCCGGCCAGAGTAAACCGAGTTGAAAACTAAGTGCAGTTCCACTTACCGCGCCGGTTGCAAAAAGGATAGCGCTCCCCTTCATCCAGGCTCTGGTTAATCGCAAATCCATCTCATTACCACCTTTTAGATAGTTGCGATACGCCAGAAACATCAAAAAGGGCATTACCATAGAGATAGAGGCAAAAATAATGTGGAAGCCCAACGAAAAGGCCATCTGCATTCTTGCCAACATCAAGTGTTCCATGCTGCCTCACCTATTGCTATAATTCACTCGGTCAAGTTAGTGAAAGTTGTAACAAGACATTAGCATTGTCAACGGTTTTATGGAAAAGCAGAACTCAGAACTCAGAACTCAGAACTCAGAACTCAGAACTTCAATGTTCAATTTTTACCGCCACCCCATTAGGCGGCGATGACGAATTACGCTATTGCCGCGAATCTGACTCACCGCCTGTTGAAGCAAAGCATTGAAGATCAGTGGTTTTTCGATCATTGGATAATGGCCGGTAGCATGAATTGGAAGCACCTCAAAGCCGTTACCGCAAAACTCAGCTAAACCATCTGTATTCGTTGGTGTCATATCACTGTTAATGAGATACAACTTCGTCCGCAGTTCCGGCAAGCGTTCAGTCAACGTCATATCGTATTTTAACAGATCAGCCAGAACCTGAAAGGCCACATCCGGATCGGCAAAGGCAAAGTCATGCTTCACTCTTTCACGAATAGAACTGGTCGTCGATTTATGAAACAACATCTTATCTGCAAGCTGTGGTGCCATGTCGCTGAAATTGGTTAACAGCATATTCATAAAGCCGGTATACTCTTCCATCTGGCGCGCATCCGGCGTAATATTGACGCTCTTAAACGTATCGATGCCTATAAGCCCGATAATCGCCGGATGGTTTGTCAATGCCGCCTCAAGACAAATCTCGCCAGCCATTGAGTGTCCAATTAGAACTACGTTCATCAGCTTTTGATCTTCAATAAGTCGCACGACATCGACCGCATAGGAACAGATAGTCCAATTCTCCCGGGTAGCGGATGATTTTCCAAATCCTGGTAAATCGAGGGTCACAACGCGAAATCTACGGCTTAGCTGCTCCGTCTGCAAATCCCAATAGCTGCTGTCAATGCACCAACCGTGGACAAAAAGTAACGTTAGCTCTCCGGTTCCTTGACTGGTCCAATTAAGTTGCTTCTGTTTCGTAGCCAATTCCATAGCTTATCTCCTTTTGATGGTGACCCACTCACCAATCGAATTGTGTTTAGAAGAAGATAAGACGGGCTGGTGACAACCCTATGTCAGTAGGCTTGAAAAAATTTATTTATAGTGTGTTTTTAGGTCATCAACCAAAAGTTTCAGATGCTGTTGCAGCTGTGGTGGGCTCTTTATTTCAACTTCATTTGTATACATGAGTAGCCAACGCGCCAATCCATCCAGCGAGATTGTCAGAAACGTCATTTCAACGCGATTTCCTACGTCTAACTGACGAACGAATCCATTGAAGAATTTTTGTCTTTGCGCATAGCGCGCGCTTTCTTTTGTAAAAGAGACAATCGCGGTATTCAGCTGGCGCTCTTCAGCAATCTCTTGTAAATAGTCTTTCAGAGTTGGGTGAGTTTTAGTAAACAAGCTGCCACATGATCTTAATGTCGCCATGCGATCCAGACGAAAGTCACGATAGGCGTTACGCAATCTACACCAGGCGATCAAATGCCAGCTATTATGGCTATAGAAGACACCAATCGGCTCTATACTGCGGGTAGTTTGTACTCCGCTGGACGCTGCATTGTATACCAATGACAACACTTCTTTCGATGAGATGGCATTTAAAATTGTCCCAAGGTCCTTTTGTGAATTCACCTCAACCGCATTGGCATTGGGAATCACTTCGATATTTGGTTCAATATCTTGCAGGAAGTCCTGTTCTTCTGAGCGCAAAATTGCCTTGATTTTGTACAGCGCGGAACGATAGGCCTCACGCGTGGCTTTATCGGTCATGGTCGAAATAAATTTCTCTGCAGTCAGAAAGCTGGTTGCCTCTTCCCGGGTTAACATAACCGGTGGCAGGCGAAATCCTTCCATAATAGAATAACCAACACCAGCCTCTCCAAGAATTGGAATACCTGCCCTTTCCAGTGAGCGGATGTCGCGGTAGACGGTGCGCAGGCTAATGTCAAAGCGATCGGCAATTTCCTGCGCCTTTACCACGCGTTGCGACTGCAGCTGAATAAGTATTGCGGAGAGTCTATCGATTCGATTCACGAGGGCAATTTATGAATTATGAGTTATTAATTATGACTATTTTTTTAAAAAACAGGTGTCCGGGGTAAAAGACGGCAATCAACGGACGGCAGTCAACGGACGGCAGTCAAAAGACGGCAGTCAACTCGCTTCTTGCTTCTTGCTTCTCATCTATTGCCTTATTACCAAAAGTGATCGCAGACATGGACACAATCTACCGTAACAGGTAATTTCTTTCGCTTTTTCAATAAAATGGCGTAAGTATCTAAATTTAGTAAGATAAGCACTTTTTCATATTCGCCTTGCAATTGTGAAACTGTCGGCTTACTATTTCCGTATCAAACTACCGCACGCCATAAGAAAGTCCTTCCGTCGTTGGGGGAAGGGTAACGCTATAACACTACTTAAAGGAGAACTTCAAATGAAGAAGTTGCTACTTGTATTCGCTGTAATGAGTTTTTTCGCTGTTCAATCTGTAAGTGCCCAAGGTGCAATGCGTATCGGAGCTGAAGGTAATGTTGTATTGCCATTTGGCGATCTGGGTGATATTGCCAGCCCGGTTGGTTTTGGTGCAACTGCACTTTTTATATATCCCTTCAATGAGAACATCTCTTTCAGCGGTCGCGCTGGATGGAAGACACTCGGTGGAGAAAAGGTTGAGAACACCTTTCTTGGCCAAACAACAAGCTTGGAATACACGATTTCTACTATTCCGATTCAGGCAGGTGCACGTTACCATCTAAACGGCACCGGTGAGCCGGGTCTTTACGTTGGTGGTGAAGTTGGTTTTCAGATTCTCAACATTGATGTCGACACTGAAGGTCTGGGTGGATTTGGTGACCTTGGCTCTGCCTCTTCTACAGAGTTCACAATTGCTCCAATGGTTGGATTCGCTTTAGAAGCTCTCGATATGTCAGCCTTTGTTAACTTGCTGAATAATGCTACCTGGTTTGGTATCCGTGTTGGTTGGACCATGCCTGTTGGCAACTAATATATTTTGTAGGGACGCAAAACGTTTGCGTCCCTACAGCTTTAAACTATACTTTCCTCGACAACAATTCTGATGGTGCTATACCAAATTCTTTCCTGAAGCTTCTCGCAAAATACGACAAATTATTAAATCCCACTTCATAAGCAATCTCGGAAACCGTTCCGCTACGTTTTTCCAATAGCATTCGTGCCCGCTGTAGCCGCTGGCTGCGAATAAAATCTGTTGGTGTCTGTCCGGTAATTGCTCTAATTTTACGCTGCATTTGGCGCTTGCTCATATTTAACGATTCCACAAGCACATCAGGGCCAAAGTTTTCACTTGTTATATTCACTTCAACAATGTCTACAAGCCGTCTCAGAAAGGTTTCTTCCATAGACGTTACTGCAACAGCCTTCGGCTCCAGTATGCCCTCACGACGGTAGCGCTCTCGCAATTTACGCCGCTGTTCAATTAGATTGGCAACGCGGATTCGCAGCTCTTTCGCATTGAACGGCTTAACAAGATAGTCATCTGCTCCTGTTTCCAGGCCCGTAATCTTATCGGTCTCATCCGCTTTTGCTGTTAAGAGGATAACCGGAATATGACTTGTTTTATCATTAGTTTTTAGTTCTTCGCAGAGTTCATAACCATTCTTCACAGGCATCATAACATCACTAATAATGAGGTCCGGAATCTGCTCAATCGCCACCTGCATTCCCAAGCTACCGTTTTTTGCAATGATGACACTATAGTCATCGATCAGCTGTTTTCGAATATAGTTCATGACATCCGGTTGGTCTTCAACAATCAGCAGCAACGGCTGATCATTGTTTGAGGACACGACTTCATTTGACTCACTTGTATTAGCGCGTAGTTCATCCTCCAGCAGTGTTTTCTCGGAAATTGTTGCAGGAAGTTGATGACCATCTGCATCTTCGGCTTGTAAAATTTCGCTTTCGTTAAAATCTTCACGGCGGTAACAGAAGAGCGCTGTAAAACAACTTCCTTTACCAGACGCACTGTCGACGGAGATTGTTCCGCGATGAAGCGTCACCATTTCCCTGGTCAGCGACAAGCCAACACCACTGCCCTGTCCACCGGCTTCACTGTGGAAACGCTCAAAGATCAATTCTTGCTTCTCAGGAGCAATTCCGCTCCCGGTATCGAGAACAGATAATTCTGCCTGGTGTCCTTGCGGTTTCATCACAACGCGAACCTTGCCACCAGCGTCTGTAAAACGAAAAGCATTAGACACCAAATTGACGAGGATCTTTTCAATAGTATCCGGATCAAAATAGGCATTGGCAAACGCATCTTCCGGCGAGACCTGGAGTTCGAGGGTCACACGACGCTTTTCGGCTAATGAGGCAAAGGATAGAACAATTCCCTTGAGAAACGCACCCAAATCTCCACGACGTACCTCGAGTTTTAAACGCCCCGATTCCAGACGAGACAAATCCAGCAATTGATTAATCAGCTGAAGCAAACGGCGCCCATTACGCTGCATCAAACCAAGGCTATCACGCTCTTTTCCAGCGCCCATTACAGATAACATATCTTCCAATGGTCCCAGGATAAGCGTAAGTGGCGTGCGAAATTCATGAGAGATATTGGTAAAAAAGCGAGATTTGTATTTGTCCATCTCTTGCAATTGCATCGCCTGAACTTCAATCTGCTCTTTTTGTTCCCTAAGTTCTATCGTGCGTTCACCAACGATTTGCTCGAGCTCGATGGTCTTTTGTTCTAATTGCCTGACGCGCAACTTCGAAAACCCGAACAGCAGAAGTATTCCTGCTAAGGCATAGACGGAATACGCCCACCATGTCCGATACCAGGGCGGTAAAATTAAGATGCTAAGAGTTGTTTCCGCGCTGAGGTCGTTATAGACATTTTTTGCCTGCACAACAAACTGATAGTCGCCCTCGGGCAGGTTTGTGTATTCCTTTAGGGCCAGGTTCTGCCATTCTGACCAAGAGTTCTCGAAGCCGACAAGTTTATAGCGATACCGATTATCTTGAAAGCCATCCAGCCAGGGAAAAGCGTATTCAAAGCGAAGTTCATTTTGAGAAAATGGCATGGTAAGTTCAGACAGATTTTCGTCTGTATCTTTGGAAGAAGCGTCACTCCAAATTAGCGAGTCGCCATTGGCAAACACCTGCCTGAATCGAACAGATGGAATTTCATGCGCCAGATTTCTCTGGTTTGGGTCAAAGCGCAGCACACCATTTACGCCACCAAACCAACAGACGCCATCGGGCTGACTTAAGAAAGATGTCCAGCGTCTTCGAAACGGGGGAAGCCTATCGAACATCGTGTTGTCCCAAACCCAGTTTCCAGACTCATCCCGAGTTGCCATCGCTGTTGTTCCCGGACCTCCTGTAGACGTGTACGCCCACAGATTACCGTTGGCATCTTCCTTCAATCGGCGAACCGCTAAAGCAGAATCGATTAAGAAGGTTCCAAGATTTCTGGCTACAACAAAACCATCGGTGGATTCATCAAATCGGCGCAATCCTTTCGGTGTTAAAAGCAAAAGTTTATCATCCAACGAACTGAGGAAAAACCGCTCCGGAATACCATCTTCTCTGCTGTAGCGTTGAATTTGATTGGGGAAACGCTCGCCGGGTTTGTTTTCAAGTTTCAAAACATCCTTGAATGCAGCTCCCAGCCACAAATTCCCCTGTTCATCTTCTACAATATTATGAACAGCTTCATTTACGCCTTCAACCTTGCCTCCATCAATCCAACGACCATTTTTGTATTCCAACATGGCCAAACCGGTAATAAGCCCCACATAAATTCTTTCGGGAAAAAATGAAGATTTATATAGTTCAAGTGAACGGCTCCAGTTCGAACGAATTCGCTGAGCTTTTCCTTGCCTCAGGTGATAAACTCCGGCGCCAGTTGCGACAAGTAATCCTTTTCGAGTTGAAAGGAGATCATACCCTGCCCCCTGTAGCCCTTCTACCGGCTCAAAACGATAGTCATGCGTTTCAAATGGCGACAAATAAATGCCCTTGCGATAGCGGACACCTGTTGCACCGGCAACATACATCGCGTCTTCATGCGTTAGAAGATCGAAAACATTTCCGTAATCCTCAAGCTGACTCAAAAATGAAATAGGGCCATCAATTTGAATTCTGGACATCCCACGAAAGTGTGTTGTCCACAATCCTCCCTGACCATCTTCCAGTATGTTTATGACGTTATTATAGCGTAAGCCGGTACTCTCATCAATAATCCGGAGTAAACGACCATCACTATTGAAAATCAGCAGCCCTCCCGTCAGGGTTCCGACAGCAAGTCTGTTCTTGGAGATCTGCACCATTTGTCGGATACGATGTCTTTCTAACAACTCATCTGAGCTCGTTGTAAATTTGCTGCACTGTTTACCATCAAACCTGTAAATGCCATTTTCAAGCGTAGCAATAAGTAAGGATTTGTTGTTACCTGAAAGAATGGCCGTTGCTGCCGGCAACAAGTCACCTGCTTCATCGCGCACCAGATGTAGAGAATCTCCCTTTAATACCTTTAGACCGGTCTTACCGTCGAGCACATAAAGCTGATCATCAATAACCGTTGAATAAAAAAAACTTCCATCAGCATTCCAGGAGGTTATCTTTTCATTCTGCCAGCGAAACAAGTAGCGGGTGGTTAGGAAGAATACGGCTTTGCTGGTAGCACGCGTGTACTTCACTGCAGCAAAGAAGCGCTTGTTCTCAGGAAGGTGCTCCATCAGAGATTGATAATTGCGTTCACCATTCTCCTGCTGTTTCATATATCCGAGTTCGCTTATGCTCCCGATATAGAGAGTATTGTTACTATCGAAGGCAATTGATCGCCCGGCAAACCCGGAAGCAAGAATTTTCCAACTTACACCATCAAATTCCATTACCCCATTATGATTGCCAACATAAACGTACGAATTTTGATCTTGGGCAAGGTTGTAGCAGCTCGGCTCAAACCCGAAATCAACAGGATTAATGTTCGTAATAAAAGGCTCTCCGGGAATACGAATATTCGCTGTAGCATTTTGCGCAGAAATAGACGTTGGAAGAATGGACAGCAAGATCCAGAGCCACAGAGGAAGATAAAGTTGTATTTTCATATTCAATAAGAGTGATTAGTTGCTTGATTCTACTCAAAAAATATACCATCAACAATACAAATTGCGCATCGACGCCCATCACTTCCTTGTTTTTAGCTTGTAATCTGACTTGACTGAAACGAGGCAATTTTGTAAGATTTCACATGGCCCTGCCATCAGAGGCATATTATTTGCTCTAAATTTAGCATCGTCCACAATTATTGCTATGACTATTTGGAGGCAACTATGTTAGCGAAAAAAATTCTCAACCTTAGTCTTTTGACGTTCTTCTTAGTTCTGAGCGGTTGTTACACCACCTGGGAAGATGGTGAGGAGCAACCACGCACGCGACAGCCACAACAAGAACAACCAAATGAAAGTGCCGTTTATATTGTAAACACATCTGCTGCCGGCATTACTATAAATTTGAGTGAAGATGGAGACAAGTGGCGTGAATTTCGCTTGGAATCCGACAAATCTATTTATGTGCAGCCGAATGCACGTGGAGAATTGTACATGCGGATATATAATAATCGCGATGGCAGTCGCAACAGAGTCATTAAGACAGCAACGCTCGATGCCAATGGTAGATATGGCGTATATTACGATGATAAGCGCAAGCTGTTTGACATTGGGAAAATGCGTTCAAGAATCTGAGCATTCCAAACACAATGCCAAATCCGATAACGGGGATAGGTATTTAGTTTCTAAGATTGGACTGACGGTCGTATAAAAAATTGTCTATATTTTGAAATCCGGCATGGGTGATTAAGGTACTTTCGTCACATAGCGGCATTATATTTGCTATAATTTTTAATGGGTGCGGCTACGATATTGGGATAAGCCGTGCACACAGAAGTACCCCACATCACCGTAAATACGCCCCTGCGTAACGTTCTGACACATTGGAGTAATTTATGAAAGCCTGGATTTCGCTACGGTCATGCCTAATCGCATGTCTGCTTATCGTCTCAAACGTGGCAATATTTGCACAAATTTCCGGAGACGTCTCGTTGACTGGACGCGTCTCGGAAGGCCCCTCGCGTATTATTGAAACGAAAGGTGCACTATTGTTTCACGGAGATGGCAGCGATTTTGTCATCAGACATTCCGTCAGCAACGAAGAAATTGGTCGTATCAGACTCAAGGCTGCACCGCAGGATATTGTTCTGAAAGACAACTTTGCCTACTTAGCCTGTGGCAAGGATGGATTTGCAGTTATCGATTTAGCAAATCTGAACTCACCTGAATTATCCGCATCCTTCCAGGCAGAGCATCCCATAGATCATATTGCAATTATGGGCGAACATGCCTATCTATCCACTGGTCAGGACGGCATTATTATACTTAGCCTGGTCGAACCAAATGAAGTTTTTGCGGTAGGACGAATTCCTGCGGTTGATTTTACGGGAGACGTTATCGCGGAAAATGGTATGTTGTTTTTTAGTGACGGTTTCGGCCGCATCCGCATTATTGATGCCTCTTTACCGGATACGCCAAGCGAATTAAGTAGTGATTACTTTAATACACGTCCTTCTCTTCTCGCGCTTCAAGATCATATGCTTTATGCGGTCGACCGCTTTAATGTAAGCGTTATTGATGTTGCTAATCCACAGGCACCTTCCATGCAAATACGCACTCTTCATGGTGCCGATGCATTGGCATTAGCTCAAGATGAACACACACTGTACGTCTCCGGCGAAGATGCCGAGCTACACGTAATCGATGTATCCGACCCGATTTCTCCAACAACGAAAGAAGTTGTGACGCTTCAGGATGACGCTGCCGCGCTCCATGCCAACGGCAAGTTTCTGTTTACCGCATTAATGAATAAAGATATACAATCTTTTGATACACAACTGCCCGCTATCTCTGATGAATACCAACTGTTCAAAACCGGCGGCTTCGCCAGTGATCTTAAAATTTTTGATAATAAGCTAGTTCTTACCGGCGCGCGAACGAGAATGTTCGATATTTCCTATCCAGCTGACCCAAAGGAAATTGGAAAAAATGAGGTTGCCAGCAGAGTAAATGCCATTTCAGAAAGCGGAAACCATCTTTTTGTAGCAGACGATCGGGATAGCCTGCGCGTTTACGACATTAACAGTCCAAACGATCCGGCTTATGTTGGTCACTACGACGGTCCGGGACAGGTTATAAAGGCTACTGTAAATAATCATATCTTGTTTTTAGCACGTCCTTATGTAATCCGATTGATAGATGTTCACAACCCGGTAACGCCATTGGAGGTTTCAACCTACTTCACCGGCGTGCCATTTGCTCTCACTGCAATTGGTGTTCATGAGCAGAAAATGTTTTTGGGATTTAGCAATGGTGATATTCGCGTGGTAGACATAAGTAGCCCCACTCAACCGCAGGATCGCGGACGCTACCGTGACTTTGGCAGTGAGCCGGTCGCCTTCGCTTTCGCTAATGACTTCGTATATGCCGCTTTTTTGGAAAGAGGACTTACCATTTTTCGCGAAGGGTTTGGCCCTATCCCATGGGCAAATATTCCCTCACAAGACAAGACGCGTGGCGTTGCCGTGAACGGCGATCTTGTTTACATTGCCGATGGTGATGCAGGACTACGCATTATGGAAGTGAAAAGCCCCGAACAAATTCGCCAGGTTGCTGGTTTTACCACGGGTAATTCTACCTCACGAGTTGCAGTAAGTGGCGATCGAGCTTTTCTTGCCGACGACCTGTCTGGCATTTATCTTCTACAGACGGACTTTTCTTTATCCGCCCAGGTAAATCTGACGAAGTCTGCAGCAACAACACTGGAACTACAGCAAAACTATCCGAATCCGTTCAATCCTGAAACAACGATTCGCTTTCGCCTGGCTGGACAGCATCAACTGACTGCCACCATTTATAACATTTTGGGGCAAACGGTTCGTCAACTGGCTAACGGCACATTTGATGCCGGTGACTATCAGATTCGCTGGAATGGCCGTGATGAAATCGGGGCTCAGGTTGGAAGTGGCGTTTATTTCCTGAGAATTCAGAGTGGAACGCAGGTATATACACAACGATTGATGCTGCTAAAGTAAATACTCATCGTTGTTTTTTCCTGAACACATTTGCGGTGCATTCTCTTGCACTAAAAAGCACGGTAGCCTATATTCCAGCGGTGAAATAATTCACCAAATGATATACCGGAGATATTTTTGCTGCTGATTGCCCCACTGGAATCTCAACTCACCGCTATAATTCTACTCCCGCTTTTTTTTATCGGAATTGAATCGGCTAAAGTTGCTCTTGAAAACCTGACCGCTCAACAAATCACAAGTCTGCTGATAGAGAATCGTTCTTTTGCCGGAACAATATCCTGGCTTGAAAACAGACAAAAACAGTCCATTATTATTTGCAATACCATCCTCCTGACTTTTTCAACACTACTTGCCATTATCTTGTTCACGTTATTACAACCTCTGCTTACAACTATTTCTACAGGAATCGCTATTGCAATCGCCTTTCTGTTGCTACTGTTATTTGCTATTTATGCAATGAAGCAGCTTGGCATGTCCTTAGGTCTAACCTACCCTATTTTCTCAATTCAGTTTATGGCGATTACCATAAAACTGTTTTACCTGCTTCTATATCCTGCGATTATCATTCATAATTCATTCGCTAATTTGTTTGGTAGATCTGGACAAAAAGGCTAAATTTCCCAAATATTTGCCCCCAAACCGTTAAGCCTGCTTCCAAGATTTTCATAGCCACGAAGAATAGGATAGTGATTTCGCAAGACCGATCTCCCCTTGGCAGCAAGCATCGCGATAAGTACAATTGCTGCCGGACGTAATGCAGGCGGCGCAACGAGATCACAGGCGAATAGTTCTGTAGGCCCATCAATAAATGCCCGGTGTTGATCTTCCAGAACAACATTAGCCCCCATCTTCTTCAATAGTAGGTAGTAATTAGCGCGGCCCTCATACATCCAGTCGTGAATGAGAGTTTTTCCGCTTGAGGCAGCAGCTATTGGTGCAAAAAACGGCAAATTGTCTGCATTAATTCCCGGATAAGGCAGCGCATGTAGCTTGTCTTTAAGTGAACGAAGCGTTGATGGGAACGTCGTAATATCGACAAGCACAGTATGTCCATTACTCGCATAGTAGCGTGATGACAAGTTGAATTTAAAACCCATCTGACGCAATTTATACAATTCCAATTCAAGAAAATCGATTGGACAGCGCTTAATAATAATGCTTGAGCGCGTTACAATGGCTGTGGAGATAAAAAACATCGACTCAATCGGGTCTTCAGCCAAATGATATTCAACCGGTAAATTAATTTCTGCGCATCCCTTTACCGTTAGTGTAGACGTACCAATGCCATCGACCTGCACACCCAGTTTTTGCAAAAACAGGCATGTTTCCTGTACCTGATAATTTGCCGAAGCTTTGCGAATAACGGTCGTTCCATCTATCGTTGCAGCAGCAAGTAAGACATTTTCGACGGCAACATCGCTGGCTTCATTCATAATCAGATCTGCCACATGACGATGCTCTCCACAGATCACCAGCTGTCCCTTTTCAACATGTACGCCTATCCCCAACTCTGAAAATGCCAGAAGATGTGGTGAAAGAGTTCTTTCGCCAAGCTTGCATCCGCCTGGAAAAGGAATCGTGTAGTGCCCGTTACGCCAACTCAACGCCCCCATCAATAACATGGAACTGCGCGTCTTCAGAGCGGCCTGGCGATCGATATTGGTAAGCTGCAGCTCTGCGGGAGGAGAAATATATAGATCGCGCTGCTTCCAGCTAACTTGAACTCCAAGACTTCGCATAACTTCAATTAACCGAAAAACCTCTTCGATACGTGGAACATTCCGCAGTATTGTAGAATTTCGATTGATCAGACTAGCCATTAATAAACTTACAGCAGAATTTTTTGCAGTATTTGTAGTAATGACACCGGATAATTCTCGCCCACCTTCAATAACAAAACAATTCTTCTCATTAGAAGTCTTCGCTCTCGATACGTCTGCCATATAGATTGGCTCTATCGAGGCACATGTTAAACCTTTTGAACTCATTCGCTTTTCAATATCCAAGTGTGAGACACTTTCATTTTGAAATTGTACGGCAGTTTTTTAAAATTGAACGAGTCAAGGTAAGTCAGAGGAAAGAAAGAAAAAAGCACAAAAGTATCAATTTAAAACAAAATAGTACAATCAAAGTTCAAAATATGCCTCATATTCCTGTTTTGTAAAACCAACCAGTTCGGGTTCATTCGGCACCTTTAGCTCGAACTGTCGGAAAATTTGTTGCCGCACGTGTTTAAAAAGCCTCATAATATCATCTGATGCAGCGGAGCCGGAGTTGAGTATCACCAAAGGTTGCGTCGGGTTGATGTAGGCACCTCCAATGCGCGTATTTTTCAAACCCAGTGCGTCCATTAACAATGCAGTTGGAATAAATCGTTTTAAGCCAGTCCTCGTCTTTTGCAATGTCTCTAGACGCATTGAATAATCCGTACCATAAGAATCGTATAAGATCCGTAAAACACGTTCAAACTCGGAAGAACTCACCTGAAGATTTTTAAAAAAAGAACCGGCGTTGCCGCCCTTTGCTGTGGCAGGAAAAGGAAACTTACTATTGCGAATTGCGATAATAGCCTGCCGAACCTGTTCCTGTGTGGGATTTGAATTGAACCTGTTGTGAAAATAGGTTGTCAAATCGCGATATCCCAGCTGTGGTTTTCCATTCTTTTCCAAACTCAAATAAACTTGCAGAATAATGAAACGGCCCTTCTTATCGGTATTAAAAATGCTTTTACGATAAGAGAAGCCACACTCCTCATGCTTAAGCTGTAGATGTTCTCCGGTTGAGCGATCGAAAACATCGACGCTCGCGACAGCATTGCTTATTTCGCTTCCATATGCACCAATATTCTGGATAACAGCAGCTCCTACCATACCGGGAATGTGAGACAGGTTTTCCAATCCCCACCAACCATTACTCACGCAATGCTGCACAAAGGCATCCCAATTTTCACCCGCTCTTACTGCCAGGGTAACGCGTTCAGCGGTTTCATTTTGCACTGTTATTCCCTGCGACTGTAGCTGCATTATCACACCAGAATAGCCACGATCGCTTATTAAGACATTGCTGCCTCCACTTAACAGAAATAATGGCAGCCCGAGATCTTTAGCGGTGTTGACAATACCCGGAATGCAGGATGAATCGCGAACAGCCACGAAATAGTCGGCGCATCCTCCAACATGGAAGGTTGTCCAGGGGGCGAGTGGTTCGTCCCTGATCCATTTCAGGTCTTCTTTATCAAAACCTTTTCGTTGCTGCGGGTATTTCATCAACTCTAATCATTCCTTGCATTTTCTGCTCTTAATAACTTAAGTTAAGGCCAATGCAGAGCAGATAATTCTTTATTCTTCAATATATTTAAAAAATCACGCCTAATGACCTATTTGCGTAGCAGAACCGCATTTCCCGCCGGATGTTTTGTCGTTCTTTTGACGGTTATGAACTTTAGCCCACTCATCTATTTTACCGAATACTTAATCAACAATGATTACATAATGAATGAATTGTGTATAGAACGCAAGCAACCGACATCTTGTTGTAAGGGTAGATGCTACCTCGCGCGTCAGTTAGAACGAGCCTCTAATGGCAGCTCGCAAAATCAGCCCGAATCTCTAACGCTGAAATTGGCTGAATTGAATCTTCTTTCTCTGCTACAAGCTGCTGGAGAAATTCACTGCGACTTTAACATAGTAACATATTTTACCACTTCTTCTCAATTAAGTTTGCTCCATGTGTACTCCTCTCTTTTTCGACCGCCACAGCTTACCTGATTTTGTTCAAGATATTTCTCAACCACAATTATCAACATTATCAGTGCTGGTTCCGATGTGCTTATACCTGCGCTCGAGTCAGGATAACTTTTAGAAAGAGGATTCCCCATGTTTATTCGAATTATTGCAATTATTACCTGTTTAATTCTTTCCCTGAGTGCTCAAATGACCTCACATCATCATACTATTGCACATGCACCGATTGGCGTTATGGCAGCGCATACCCATCACGCAGGAGCAGTGATGTTATCCTATCGTTATATGTATATGGGGATGACTGGTAGTTTAGACGGTAGTGAATCTCTGGAAGACGCATCGATTGTTGATCCGAACGGCTCAAACTTCATTGTAACACCGACAAAAATGCCGATGCAAATGCACATGCTTGGGGCAATGTATGCCCCGATTGAAAACCTGACTCTGATCTTGATGTTACCTGTTCTTTCCAATGAGATGGATCACCTGACTCGTTCCGGAGCAACTTTCACCACAGCATCCTCTGGTTTGGGAGATGTTTCCCTAAGCGGGATGATTGTCTTACGACGCTTTGGTAATCAGCAGATTCATGTTACAGCAGGGGCCAGCTTCCCAACGGGTTCTCTTGAGGCAAAAGACGTAACGCCAGCCAGCGCTCCGAACGAATCTCTTCTCCCCTACCCCATGCAGCTTGGTTCTGGGACAATCGATTTAAAACCCGGTCTTACCTATCTTGGTCAGCAGAACACCCTTTCATGGGGAGCACAAATTTCCGGTGCTTTTAGGCTGGGAGAAAATAGCGAAGACTATACCCTGGGCAATCGTCTTGAATTCACTTCATGGGGAGCGAAGATGTTCACTTCGTCATTTAGCGGATCCGTCCGAATTGCCTATAGTGCCTGGGGCGATATTGATGGTGCAAACGCAGCATTTGCCGGCGCGGTTACCAACAGGTTTGTGCCGACAGTCTTTACTGATCTTCGTGGCGGAAAACGTCTTGATGGCGGTCTGGGAGTAAACTTCTCTTTTAGCGGTGCCTTGAGTGGTCTGCGCTTTGCTGTCGAGGGCTTGCTACCAGTGTACCAAAGTTTAGACGGTCCACAGCTTGAAACCGACTTCACGCTAACCTCCGGTCTGCAATACGCTTTCTAAATATTTTGCGAGCCTTTGAAACGCTTTATCAGAGGCTCGCAGCTTAAGATTACTTCCAACCAGACTCGGCCTCGTTTTGTGTTTAACTGCCTTCATTATCATCCGATAATAATTTCATTTCAATGTTAGTGTCAGCTTTCATGAATGAAAGACTGCAATAACAAATTCGTTTAAGTTCCCAAGCCTGCTTAGGAGTGCCATGGACGTGCGCGTTAATAATCGCAAAGACCAGACGATTTTGCTGCTGAATATAAACAACGAAGATACCCGCTTATTTAGCGGTTTAGTGAAAAAGAATTTAGACGTTTCCCGTCGGCTTTATGAATATCATGATTTGCCGGGCGCACTAAAAAAAATGCGGGCCACTGAAATAGGTTACATAGTGCTTGCAACACGTGGACAGCATACAAGACGCACTCAAATCTTACGAATTTTACGTCGTAACCATCCCAATTTACCAGTCATCGCACTCTGCTTTGATAATACTGAAGAGCAGATTTCTCAACTGTTCGAAGCAGGAGCTCATGACGTCCTTTTTTATCAGGATCTCTCTGCTACGCTATTAACCAAAACATTTTTGCATGTTCATCAGCGCCAGATGAATACGGTCGAAGCAGAACAAAACATTGAACTGGCAAATACGATCTCCAACAACCAAAGAGAAGGTATTTTGGTAATCAACGAAAAGACCTGTAATGTTCTTTTCTCTAACCCGGCTGCATGCAGGATGCTGAACACAACGAGTAGCAAACTACAGAGTAAGAAGTGCAACCTGAATTTCGAGCGAGAACAGGTAATCGAAATTGAAATCCCTCAGCAACCCAAAAACAAAGCTATTCTAATAAAGGCAACTGCCATCGAATGGCGGGGTAAGACAGAGTTGCTGCTTTCAATGATTGAGTTAGATGAATGCAATAAGACCTCAAAGTTGCAGCATAAAGAGATTTATCTTAAATCGCTTCAGCAACTTTCAGGAACTATTTCACATGAGCTTGCTCAACCCATTCAGGTTATGAAGCTCATATGTGAAATATTGCGAAATGAGGGCGTAGATTTGAACTATGTAGACAGATTGGATTCAAATTGTACTATCGTGAATGAACTGGTTCAAAAACTCCGTAGCGTAATAGAAATTCTGAACCAGTCTTATACCGATAAGGGAATTGGCGATATACGGGTCTCTTCCGCATTATTAGAAAAGCTCTCTATTTCAGCTGAGAAAGAATATTGACTAACGCAGGAGCATCATCTTTCGTGTTTGCACGAATTCGCCCGCTTTTAAGCGGAAGATGTAAACTCCGCTAGCGACCTGCTTATTGTTTTCAGCGCGACCATCCCATTTCACTGAATAATTTCCTGCTCCCTGCTTGCCACTTACCAAAGTTCGTATCTTTTGGCCAAGCAAGTTAAATATCGTTAACTCAACCCTTGCAGAGCTCTGCAAGTCATACCGAAGCGTCGTCTCGGGATTGAAGGGATTTGGATAGTTTGCGTGCAAATACGTAGTTGATGGAATCATTCCATCCTCATCACCGATGCCGGTTGGTCTGTCCATATAAACTTTGATGCCCCAGGAATCAAAGCTTCCGCTAAATGGGCCGAGTTCGTCGGAAACGGTGAGTATCCAATTTCCGTCAGGAAGAGCGCCTGAAAAACCTGATAGAAAATCCGGCGAGGGTTGAAAAGTGCCAACAACATCTTCATCTGGTCCAAAGGTTATATTTTCGATACTCAAAGCTGCTGCATCTTTCAACACAATATCCGGATTATTTGCGCGACTACCCAAAGGATTAGCAGGATGTCCGGGACGATCAACGATCGTTGCAGAGGTTCCATCAGGAGCAGTTAAGACGAGCTTAAAATCTCCGGTATTTGTATGAGTCGCATTAAACCGAACGTCAAGGTTTCGAACATTCAGCGTTTCCGATGTGGATACCGAGATCGTATCACTTACCGAAATTCCAAACTGCACAAACACTCCCGTAATTTTCGAGTATTCATAAAATTTTTCGATCATGAATTGATAAGGACCAACCCTCGTTTCATTGCCGGCGCCGGAGTTATCGACAGCAACGACCTCGTATTGTACGACGTCTCCGATGGTGACATCAGCGCCCGAGAACGGAAAGTTACCTGTCCAGCTACCACTACTCAGGTTCAGGTCGAAACTTTGAATTGTTCCCCCGTTAATAGTAAAATCGACACTGGCTCCGCCTAAACCGGTATTGTCTGTTGCCTGGGCCTCCACACGCAACGGAAGCTGTAGTATATTTGCCTCATCAATCGGCACATGTGAAATCATCGGAGGAATAGTATCGGGTCCGGTATAAAAGCTATAGTATTCTGCAGGCGCATTTGCCGGAGAAACTGCGGTAAAATCAAGCGAATCGCTAATGCTGATAAAATACGTTACGTTCCCGATAACACCGCTACCCGGAATCTCAGCTCGATGGCTGGCACCAGAGCTGTTAGAGGTAAACACTTGCCTATCAGACAGATTTCCGTTTAATCCATAGTAGACAAAAAGTGAATCGTCGGTCAGTGGACTACTTCCTTGCGAGAAGTCTGCATCGACGATGTATGGTCCGATAAGATCTTCAGTGTCTTCCACCACCTCATGGACAATGGATGGGCCAAACGCAGATAGTGGAGACTCCCAAATACCACGCCCATAAGTTGCAGCGCGCAGCTTCTGCGACGCATAGTGAATTTCCAGTTCCTGCACAATGACATTTGGTAAATTCGTATTGTAAGCTTCCCAATCTCCTGTGCCCGGGCGACGATAATAGATACCGTTATCAGTTCCGACATATAGCGCATCATTAGCATTTTGTTGCTGCACCACGCAGTTTACCGGAATATTTGGCAGGTTTCTCGAAATATTTGTCCAGCTTGCACCAGCATCAGTACTCTCAAAAACCTTATTGCCGTTGCTAAAACCTGAAAAGGTCGCCCACACTTTATCGGGGTTCACGTTAGAAACCGCAACATAGGTAAGCGCTGCTGCTCCGGCAGGTAAACCAGAGGTAATGTTCGTCCAGTTTGCACCGCCATCCTGCGTTACGGATAAGCTGGACGTATAGCCGGCATAAATCGTTTGCGAACTGGATGGCGCAATTGCCAGAATAGTTAGGTTTGAGCCAAAAGGCTGCGAAATGGGTGACCATGAAGAACCACGATTCTCAGTCTTCCAAACACGCCGATATCCAGAGTAGAGCACCTCGGGATCTTCTGGATCAATCACATAAGGCGTAACCCATGCTCCGCCTTCATTGATACCACTTGTTGCATCACTGAACGTCTCCCCGCCATCGAAGGAACGATTGATTCCTCCATTTTGGGTAGCACCATACATAATGTCGGCATTGGAGTAATCCGTAACCGCTTCCATACCATCTGCACCGAGCACATGTGTCCAGGAACCACTTTTCAGCATGTTTGTGCCATTGTCTTGGGTTCCACCGATAATCAGACCGGCATCAACAGGAGAATTGCTAAAGCGATAAAACTGTGAGGTTTGTACACCGCGTGAACGCTCGGTCCAGCTAGTCCCATTGTCATTCGTCGACCACAATCCACCGTCGGAACCAGCGTAAAGTGCTGCACCACCGAGCGTTTCATGAAAGTCCAGACTGTGAATATCGGCATGAACATAAGCAATAGACTGCTCGGGATAAAACCAATAAGCGTTGATTGTCCAGGTAGTGCCGCCATCGAGAGACTTCCAGATGTTCACTCCACCGGAATAGAGTTCATCCGGATTTGAAGGAGAAACAGCAAGAGCAAGATCGTACCAGGCCTGCCCACCGCCCGTTGAGCCATCGGGGGCATAGCCTAAAATATTAGGTGTAGAAGAACGCTGCGTAAAGCTGGCACCGCTGTCTTCCGAGCGAAAGACACCAAGGAAGCTCGCCGAGTTATTTCCGGCGAGTAAATAGACATAATCCGGATTTGCTGAAGTAACAGCAATTGCCAAACGTATAACGTTAAAGCTCGGTGGCGTTCCCTGGGTAATGGTCGAAAAACTATCTCCACCGTTAGTGGATCGTAAAAAAGATGTTCCGGCAGCGTATACAATCGACGGATCGCCCGGTTTAAATTCAATGTCTTTCAAATTACCTGAAGCCCGCTGCGTCCAGCTTGCACCGGCATCCGTAGATTTATGCACGCCATTATTGGTCGCGGCGATAAGTACGTCGGTATTGGAGGGATCGATAAGAATTTTGCTTATGCGACGCGTTTGAGAAATGTTCCAGTTCAGCCCGGTTGTCTGCCAGGTCGTTCCACCGTCCGTCGATCGCAAAACGCCGATACTATAGGTATCTCCGGCATCGCCGTCACCAGTGCCAATATAGATGACATCTGTATTCGCAGGATCAATTGCAATTGCAGTTACACCAAGCACCGGTAGATTATCCGTCGTGGTTTCCCAGTTTTGTCCACCGTCCGTCGATCGCCAAAAGCCCCCTGACGGGGCACCAACATATAGTTTGTTGGGATTCTGGGGATCAACAGCCGAACAATTCACTCGACCAATACCGGGATTCCAACCATTTCCTTCATTCCACTGTGATGGCCCCAGAGGCTGCCAGTCCGCTTCGGAGGACGTTTTATTTGCCGCTGATTTCCAGGCACGCATTGATTTTGCCGTAGCATCAGGTCGAGGCATCTTACCCGTCGGGTAAACACGCGGTTCCATAAAGTATTCCCAGCGTTTAAACTGTTTCCAACCACTGCCTTTCGTAATTTCACGACCTTGCCAATAGGATTCGAAGGATTCCTGAATCTCATAGAAGTTCGCTTCCGGATCTTCCATTTGTTTAACCCAATCCTGAGCAAACAACGATGTTCCACAAAGAAAAAATCCGACTAATATACAATTGGCAAACAGCACTATGCGTTTCATGAACGCCTCCAGGGTATGGTCATAAAGGAAAAAGGCAACTAGGTGCTAAGAAAATACAAACAGAATATTCAGGTAACTGTAAGGATAGCTACAATGTAGACATAAGCCTGTCAGGCTTTATTGACAGGAGCGATATTCAAATGAAACAAACTGAGTCTGGCGTCTCGCCTGGTTTTTGAAATTTGCTTTATCCACTTCGCTATGAATTTATCGCTCTGAACCATCGGCGCTAGAAAAGAATAACATAAATGTGCATGTTCAAAAAGGCAACGAAAATACTCCACATTTATGGTCTTTACTGACATACAATTTGAGAAGCCTTGAAGGTGCACACAGATCAGCTATCAAATTTAACTGTTACACGACCTGGAGGAAGGATAAAGATTCAGTTTTATTGCTCGCAAAATACGCTGGCAAGAAACTCCTTCACAGCCACCCTACACAAATCACATTACAAACTATTCTCCACGTTTAATTAAATCGTAACTGTTAACAATGTTCACCTATCGGGATATCGAAATGAATCGCTCACTCTCTGTTTTTCTACTCTTGCTACCTCTACTATTGGTCCAGTGTGGATCTGACACAACCTCGAAAAGCCAACAGCCACATTTTGTTAAGCAGATAAAATGGATCGGCGAAGGCGTTTGGCTAAAAGCAGATACTCACATTCACTCAGACTTCACAGATGGCAAGCACAATATTGCCGAGGTAGTCAGTGAGGCCAAAGCCTACGGCTGTAACGTAATAGCAATTACAGATCACTCTGACTATGAAGATGATGCTGCTTCGAAAGAGTACTTCTCAGAAATAGCAATGGCTCGCGATCTAAACTCAGGAATGGTGATATTTGCCGGACTGGAATGGAATATTCCTCCATACGGCGGAGACGAGCACATGACTGTTTTACTGCCAAACACGCTGGCTGAAGCTCATCTTCCCGTGTTTAAGGAGCGGTTTGATGACTATAAACGAGACGTTACACCGGATTATCGCGAAGCACTGCAGTGGTTAAAGAAGGTTGCCCCTGAGGCAGTCCTCTTCCACAATCATCCCAGCAGAAAAGACTCGCTGACCAAAATGAACGTAATGCAAATGAAGCAGTGGATGGACGTCAACGATTTGGTTGTCGGATTAAGCGGAGCTCCCGGACATCAGATCGGCGGGAAAAAAGGAATTGGCTCCTACAGTTACGATCAACAGACTGTTGATCGTTGGGATCCTGCCGTCGCGATCATTGGCGACGCATGGGATGTGCTTCTTGCTCAAGGGAAAATGGTGTGGGCTGCACGCGCAGCATCAGACTTTCATAAGACAAGAGCAAAGAACGCGGCAGACTATTGGCCGGGGCAATTTTCAGAGACATGGATTTACGCTCCGGAGCACAGTGAAAAAGGCGTGCTTAAAGCCCTGCGAGCCGGTTCGTTCTTTGCAGCGCATGGACATATTGCCAGAGAAGTTCAACTGAATGTTTCGACGGAGGGCTTATCTCGTGCAGCGGAAGCAGGAGAGATTATTTCCGTTCCGACGGGCACCACGTTGGACATCTTGCTAAAACTGAATATCCCTGATGCCGACTGGCAGGGCTTGCCAAATAGAATAGATGAGGTGGAGATTATCGCTGTTACTGAGAGAGGAAGTGCTAAGGTAATCGCACATGGAAGCCCTGATAGTGGTAAATTTACTACATCAATGATTGTTAGCGATAGCGGAGTTGTTCTTCGCGCCAGGGGTAGGCGTCTTATGCCGGACGAACCGGATCTGCTTTTTTATACAAATCCGGTGCGTGTAAACGTGCAGTTACCGTAGCAACATCATTTTTTTGCTTATCGTAAGACTACCCTGTTGCAGTCGGTAAAGATAGATTCCACTGGCAACTTCTTTACCCGCTGCATCGACACCAGCCCAATCGGCATTATAGCTTCCGGGGTTCTGCCAACCGGAGAACAGTGTTGCAACACGACGGCCGGCTAGATCAAAGAGTTCCAGCGAAGTATTTCCCGAAGCCGTTAATACATAATTTATCCGAGTCGTTGGGTTGAACGGGTTCGGATAATTCTGTCCCAGAGCAAACTGATCAGGAGCCAAATCATTATTGTCACCTATTCCGGTCAACGTGTTACTAAATAGAAAAAGTAGATCATCGAGTTCATCGATCCCGGTTACGTCCATAATTCCGTCATTATTTCGATCATGAAAAACAGCACAAGACGCCGATGTGGAAGGCTCGTAATCTTCGAATATTGGAAATGTTCCATTCCCGCTATTCTCAAAGAGCCTCCAGTTACCGCTTCCCTGAGCTCCGGTTCCAAACGATGAGCTCATCATATCAAGGTCACCATCGCCATCAATGTCACCTAAATCGATGGCAATTGGAAAGTCTCCACCCGTACTGTAGGTAACAGCCGGCGTAAGATTACCGTTTCCATCACCAATAATTACGCCGGCGGTGCCATTTGAAGAGTTAGCCACCACGGCATCGGCAAAGCCGTCTCCGTTAACATCACCAGCAGTAATCATCCATGGGGTGCCTCCGGCACTTACCTTATCCGATACCGTGAGGCCGCCATTCCCGTCACCTAATAAAAGAATTACTTCCTGACTGGAAAGCGCGCCAACAAACAGGTCCTGAATACCATCATTATTTGCATCTGCAGCAACGATAGCAGTTTCATCCGTACCAGTTGCCTCAACCACTCCTGAAGAGATAAACGTTCCGTTACCATTTCCCAGAAAGACTGAGAGATTATCACCATCGCGATTGGCCGTTACAACGTCCATCTTTCCATCGCCATTCAGATCTAAAATGGTAATGCCGCGAACACCATTGCCAGCCGTTAAGTTGGTCGTAGTGAATCCACCATTACCATCACCGATCATTACGTGAACCTGATTGTTCTGCGTATTGCCTACGACAACATCGATTATACCATCATTATTAAAATCGGTTGCTTCATTTGTCGATGGTCTTGCCGCATTCGTAAGAGGGTATGTAACAAATGATCCATACCCGCCCTGCTGATCATTCAGAAAAACCCGGACATCATTAGATCGCTCATTTGGCACAAAATAGTCAGACCAACCATCGCCATTTAGATCGCCGGCATACGCTCCGTAAGTCTGAATCCACCCTTCTCCGTCACGACGTACTTCTATGCGATCGACTTCCTGAAGAAGCATACTTCCAGAGTCTACATCAGTCATGAAGTTCCAGCAATAGCCTGAATTACCACTGCTGCCACCACTATTCATCAATGTTTTTGAAATGTTTACAGTTACCTGCTCTCCGGTAAAAAAGCTACGTGCAGGAGAAAAAACAATTCGTGAGTTATTATTTTCCAGCGTATAGCTTCCCATCATCACTCCGGACCAACGGCCAAAGACAAAGAAGTGTTCGCCAACTGCAAATGCCGGATCAACCGGACCGTCAAAATTTACAACTATGGATGTGTTCCTTGCAGCATCGGTATCGTGTGAAACAGGTGAAATAGAAATGACAGATGATGCAAACAGTTGACATGAAAACAAAAGAAGTACTGCAAGCATGCCATAATAACGAAGGGCCATCGAGGTTCTCCCTAAAAATGTAGTTTGGATTGCGGAATTGATGAACTGTCTTAGTATACGGTGTAAAGGCGAAAAATATCCAGACTCTTTTTGATACTGTTCAGAACAAAAGCTGCGCAATAACTCTGAGAAATTCCGTAAGTAAACTTACTTACTCAGAATCTCTCTTACCGTTTCGGTAAGTTCCATAATATTAAACGGCTTTTTTATATATGCAGCAAGTCCGGCGGCCTTGGGGTGGCCCAGAAGGCGTTGCTTGGTATATCCACTACAAACGATAACTTTAACATTTGGTTGAATTGCCTTTAGACGGCGGAAAGTTTCAAGACCATCAATACCCGGCATTGTCATATCGACAATTGCCAGAACAAACTCTGCAGGGCTTTTGCTAAATATATCCACCCCTTCTTCACCACTGTTTGCGGTACTAACCGTGAACCCTCTTTTATTTAGCAAACGGGAGAGGAGATTTCGCACAATTGTTTCGTCATCAACAACGAGAACGCGCCCACTTCCCTGCCAATCCGGATCAGTGGAATTAATCGCTTGCTGATCGAGGTGTTGTTGATCACCTACTGGCAATAGGATATGAAATGTGCTTCCACACTCAACGCTGCTTTCCACAGCAACACCACCATTATGGCTTCTAACAATTCCCAACACCGTGGGAAGCCCGAGTCCCCTACCGGTAAAACGTGTGGAAAAGAAGGGATCAAATATCCGCTTCACTGTCTCTGCAGACATCCCGCATCCCTGATCGACTACAGAAATCTTCACATAGTTACCGGATTGAAGGCCCGGTGAAAAATATAAGCTTTTCGCGCATATGCCGTCGCAGTAATAGTCTTTCGTTGTCAGTGTGACGCTCTTAATGCCATTTGTCGTAATTGCCTCGTCGGCATTAGACAGGAGGTTTAAAATCACCTGTTTTATCTGAGAACGATCCGCCTGGATTTGCGGTAATCCGGGCTGAAGGTCTAGAGTCAGGTTGGCCTTTTGCGATAAAAAGGCCTTTAACAACGGATACATTTCGCGAATTTCATCATTTAAGTCAAAGTATTCGGTTGTATAGCTGCCCCGTCCGGAATATGCGAGCATTTGATTGCAAAGTTCACCAGCCTTTGTTGATATCTCGACTATTTCTGCGGCATATTGATGTTCTATTGAATTGGGAGGAAAATCCATCTGTAGCAATTCTGCATTGCCCATAATGCCGGTAAGAAGATTATTAAAGTCATGCGCGATACCGCCGGCCATAACGCCGAGGCTTTCCAGTTTCTGCACGTGCTGTAGCTGTCGCTCCATATCACGCCGGTTTTCTTCACTTAATTTGTAATCGGTAATGTCAACCATTCCGGTTACAATAAACGGTTGCTCAGTATCAAAATCAAAGATTGTCCACTGCAAAATCAAATGCTTATCGATGTTCTTCTTCGTTTTAGCTCTGGCTTCAAAACGGAAGGTCTTCTCTCCCTTATAAAAGGCAACCAGAGAGTCGATAAATTGATCTTGTGAGTGTGGTAAAAATAATCTGCCAACTTGCGGCATCAACTCGGCCAGTGACTGTTCTCCAAGGATTCGACCGGCCTCACTATTTATTTCCTCCAGCTTCATTCCGCGCATTGCGCTATAAAATGAATCAAGATCATTGCGCAGGTAGGCTTCAATGTCTTCGATACCATTTTCTCTTAGGCGGTCGCAGTGCTGTCGAAGAATCGTAATGTCATGACGCATAAACCCAATGGGAGAAGATTCGAATATTTTTCGCAATTGTGCTTCACTATGTTGCAGCATCTGTTCAGAGTGCTTGCGGTCAGTAATATCAATCCCGCTGACAAGTAATCGAGCCTCCTCGCCATCCGAATCAATAATCTTAAGGCGCAGCAACATATAGAAATCACGACCGCTTAAACTTCGAAAAATTGCTTCACATTCATAAGAATCTTCACCGTTAAAGAAGACATCAAGAGCTTGGGCCATCTGAAATCGCGTGGATGGTTTAAAAGTAGACCACAGTTGTGAACGGGTATCTTCGGTCTGCACAACACCGGTAATACGCAGCGTCTCTTCATTAACCGCTATCAACTCAAGCCGATTCAGAACAGCGTTTACCTCTTCCGGGTTTGCAACAAAATGATCGCTGACAGACGTAACTCCGGCCTGCCGGATTTCTTCGAACCACATACATATCTGAGAATAATCGAATTCGCAAAAGGCCACAGGTGTTGCTTCAAAGATGGTGCGATAGCGATGCTCACTAAGCTTTAGAGCCTGCTGGGCTTTTCGTTGTTCAGTAATATCAACGCAGGCGGCAAGAATATATTGCTCCCCGCTTTCTCCGCCATAAAGGCCCCAATGAACAAGTAAGTCTATCTTTTCCTTTGCGAGATTTCTGAAACTTATTGTTAGTTTTCCTTTACGAGCTCCATTGTATAGTGCGGTAAAAACGGCAACACCGGTTTCAAGGTAGTCATATTTAAAAAAGTCAGCGTAGTGATCCAAAAGTTCCTTTCGATCTTTCGCCTGAGCAATCAGCAGTGTTTCATCATTAACCTTGGTTGGTTGAAACTTCACAATCTGTTTCAGAACATCTTCAGGTCTGCTTCGAAGATACGATTCTACATCTGTAATATTCCTTGAGCGAAGTTCTTTAATCCAGGGCCAGACAAGTAGCATGTCATACTCTACAATGCTCGCCGGAGTGGTATTAAAAATGGTGCGATGTGCCTCTTCACTTTCTCTAAGTGCCTTCTCGGCAATCCGTCTTTCCATTTCGGTTGCGCATCTGGAAGCAAAGACTCGTAACAGATTGATATGCGCTTTGAAATTTATTTCCGGCTTTTTAGACATCACAGCCAACACTCCCAGTACCCTCCCCTGGCTATCTTTAAGCGGTAGTCCCAAATAGCTTTTTGCACCAACATCCTTGAATAGCTCAAAATTTGGGAATTCCTCAGTCGCGTTACCATAGAGTTCATAATCACTGCCAGAAAGGATTTGCTGATAGGGTGTACGCTCATCAATGTTGCAAGACGTTGTAAGGTAATCTGAATCGCTAAAGACAGCCAATAACTCAAGTTCTGGTGGATCACTGACAAACTTTCCAACAAAGGCACAGTCTGCTTCAACAACATCCAGCATGTCTTTAACTATCGTCCGATATAAGACATCCTCGCTCTCATTCTTTGTTGCGTTTACCAAATTCTCCATAGCACATTCAATGATTTTGCGTTTAGTAATATCCACAAAGCTGAGAATCAGGCGATACTCACCGCCCTCGGCTCTATCAACAACCCAGTTGCCATGCACGTGAATAGTATTACCTTTAAGCGTGGTATAGCTATTTTCTCCCTCCGATTTATAGACGCCACGGGCCAGAGCATACCCAAGTGCCATAACGCCAGGCATAGAGTTGTCCGTATGGATATCGGCAAAGTTGTTAATAAGGTTTTCCTGCGATCCTGCCTCCAGAAGCGCGACCGTAGAGTTATTTACGTTCAACAGCTTCATTCGATTAAGGACGTTCTCCCGCGCATTCCCCAAATTTAACACCGTGCGTAAATCATCTCCATTTTTTTCAAGCTGGTTGCGAACCCACTGAACAAGATCGGTTACATCAAATTCCCAGAAGCTAATTGGAGAAGAATCGAACAGGTAACGATAGCGTTCTTCGCTTTGGCGCAAGGCAATAATTGACTGCCGCCGCTCAATTTCAGCAGAAGCGCGATCGGCAAAGATGTTGAACATCGTTTTGGCACGCTCAACATCGGCAATCTCTTCCCTATGCATAACCGCTATCACGCCATTGGGAGTCCCTATGCTACCTATTAGGGGTGCACCGGCATAACTTACAATATTGTTATCCGTACAGAACGTATCTTCAGGATAGTCATTTTGCAAACTATCCTGAACTACAACAATATTACCTTCGAGAACAAGCAGACAGGGGGCAATTTCAGCGAGATAAGATATGTTTCTAACTAATTTGCCATCGGCAAACAAAGCCAATGTTTCAATGGTAACACCATCGGGCAGCACCTCTGCAATTAAGGCAAAATCACATTCTGTTATTTCTGCAAGACTCTGTACCAGTGATTCGAAGACTGAATCGCCGCTCGCGTCAGCAAGTCCCGTTGCAGCCTTCTTCAAAGCACGCTCAGCAAATTTGCGCTCGCTGATGTCTTCGATGGTTGCAAACGAATAGAGAAGGTTTTTGGTTTCAGAATCGAATACACCCATTACCTTTGTAGAAGAGTGAAACAGGCTACCATCTTTGCAAATGTAGCGTTTTTCAAGACTAAACTTCTGCATACCTTCCGTACGCATCTTTAGCGAGAGCATCGTAGACTCTTCCCTGTCGTCCGGATGTGTTATCTCCAAAAAGCTAAGATTATGAAGTTCTACTGCAGAGTATCCCATCATGGTGGCAAAGGTATTATTTACCACCATATTCCCTGCCACATCACAAATTGCAATGCCGAACTGTATTTCTTCAAAGAAGTCGACATAACTTGCAAGAATGTCCATAAACTCCTGAGAGTCTCGAGCTTCTCGCTTAAAGGGCAGTTGAATAGAAGGGTTTGCCCCTTCAACGGCACGTCGTAGGCGACCGTTTTCAGATGAAACAGTCTCCAATTCAGATTCAAGTCTGGCAATACGCTTGTTAAGCGATTCTAAAAGTGAATTCGTCTCCTCACTGATATGAGGTTTATTCACCAACTTCATAGCGTCTCCAAATACAGGGATGTGAGGACGACACGCCGGGGCCTGGCATGCACAATTGATATAAAGATTTTGACAAATCTTCGAAAAAGAAAAATCTGTAAATAAATGGGTGCGGTGTGCTGCTAATATACGACAAATATATTTTAGCAGTCAACTGATATTCGATTTCTAACCGCATAAAAATCCTGCTCAAAACAATTCTACTATGCAGATTACAGAAATTGCAGAATAATGTTTCTAGTCTTACATTCTTCAACCACTTTAACAAACCTAATTATATCAGGAGTTATAATATGAAGCAACGCAACGGCAGACTTTTGCTAGTCTTTTCCCTATGCTTATTTATTGCCGGTAGCATATTTGCAGATCAGACGGCTAACAGTAAAATGCACAACATATTGAAAGAGGCGAAGGTCTTTTCTGGAGCAAATTCGAATACCATTATTGGCATTCATTTTCAGGAAGCTGTGAAAGCCTCGCCAATTGACTTCCTTGAGCAGGCAAGAAACACATTCGGTATTTCGCAGGATATCCTTTATGTAGCCGCAGAGCAGAAGAAGGATCGACTGGGACATACGCGGCACAGCTTTCAACCGGAATATAAATCGATTCCTCTTGCAAATACCACCGTGCTTGTCCATACGAATTCTGATGGAATTATCGCGTTAACAGGCAATTTGACAGATATTGGAGAAATCTCTACAAATCCTGCTCTTTCCATTAATACCGCAAGAGACATTGCATTAAAGGCTGTTAATGCCAAAAAATGGCTTTGGGAAGAAAGCGAGATGGAGAGCTGGATTAAGGAACAACGAAACGATGCCAGCGCAAGCTTTTATCCCGAGGGAAGGTTAGTCATCACCGGAGGCAGAGCCGTTTTGCAGGCCACAAATGCAACATTGGCTTACGAATTTCGCGTTTTCTCTGCTGAACCGTATTTCGAAGAAGACGTATTCGTCGATGCTCAAAGCGGTGAAATACTAAATCGAATACCACGCGTCTATTTTGACGATGTGCCCTCCAGTGGACAAAGTGGTTATAATGGAATCGTTTCGTTTACATCCGACAGCACAAACGCCGGGTTTTACGTTTTACGTGAAGAATCCAGAGGTGGTGGCATTCGAACACTCGACCTGCTAAATACCGAGAACTATTCGGCAGCAGCGGATTTCGAAGATTTTGATAACTTTTTTGATGATACACGCGCCCACTCCGGTGTAAACCTGCACTGGGCAACAGAAGCCACATACGATTACTTCCTGACAAAACATGGACGCAATAGTTTTGATGATAATGGCACAATTATTACCGGCTACGCTCATGCACTTAGCCAATGGAATAATGCCCAGTGGCTAAGCGGAATTAACGCCATGAGATTTGGCGATGGCGATGGTTTGCTTTTCAATGAGCTCACATCAGTCGATGTGGTTTCCCATGAGTTTTCCCATGGCGTTACACAATACACTGCTGGGTTAATATATCAGGATGAATCCGGGGCATTAAATGAATCCTTCAGCGATATCTTTGGAGCGATGGTAGAATTTGAGCTGTTGGGCGTGAATGGCAATTGGTTGATAGGCGAAGATGTAATGGCTAATGGTGCAGCATCGCTGCGTTCAATGTCTTCCCCCAACGCTGCAGGTGATCCGGATACTTACTTCGGTAACCTCTGGGCTCCTCTTGGTGGTGGTGACAATGGTGGCGTACACAGCAATAGCGGCGTGCAAAATTTTTGGTTCTACCTTCTTTCAGATGGAGGAAGTGGCACAAACGACAATGGTGATTCATATAGCGTCACGGGGCTTGGTAGTGAAACGGCTGCTGCCATCGCCTATCGGAGCCTTGCTACCTACCTTACCCAATCATCCGGATTTAGCGATGCTCGTTTAGGGAGCATCCTCGCGGCAGTGGATCTCTATGGAGAGGGCAGCACTGAGTTTAATGCTGTCATTGACGCATGGAATGCCGTCGGTGTTTATTACCCAAGCCTTGATGCCCAGGTAGCCGCACCTTCCACCATTAACTTTATTACCGAACTCGGTGAAAATAGCCTTCAATCATTTTTCATTGCAAATCAAGGTCTTGAAAGTCTAATTATCACCGACGTCAGCGTATCGGCAAACAGTGATTTTCAAATTTTCAACGCGCCGGCATTTCCAATTACACTTCCAGATTTGCTGGATTCACTTGAATTGAGCCTGATATTCACGCCATCCACTGAAGGGGTCGTTAACGGGGCGATTGAAATTAGTACGAACGATCCTGTCACTCCTGTCTTTACTATTGGGCTTATTGGTGATGGTTACGTTATCTCTGCCATTCAGGAAGGTACGATCTATGCCGTTGGTGGACGCCAGGCGGGTGGCCAAGTATTTACAGTAAATCAGTATACCGGAACAGCAACGGCAATTGACAGTTCCGGTATCCCGGCATTAGCCGGAATAGACATTCGCCCTTCTAATGGCGAACTCTATGGTTTGTTTAACGCTGGAAGCACTACCGATATTCTCAGAATTAGCGCGAATACAGGACGGGCATTCGAACATATCAATTTTGATGTGGGGAATGTTCAGGGAATTGCTTTCGACAACAATGACGATCTCTTTGCAATCAACTTTACCGTCGGTATTTTATACAAGGTAAACCCCGACGATGGAACAGTTAGCCAAATCGGCCCAACAGCTGTCAGGTTGGTGGCGGGTATGGCTATAAATCCGCTTGATGGTCAGTTATGGGCTATCTCAGCAAATGGCATACTCTACCAAATTGACAAAATGAATGGTAATTCATCCGCAGTGGGCCCAACCGGACTGAACAGAGCCAATGAAATTCTTTTTGATGCGGAAGGTAAACTCTACGGCATAGATGGATATGAGAATGATCCGGCTGTGTTGGTGGAGATAGACCCTGCAAGCGGAGCTGCGACCGAAATTGGTCCAATGGGTTATAGCGATATTAGCGGACTTGCAGCTCGCGGGGTTATTACCGGAATTGAAGATGAAATTAGCAGCGAACTACCGTCAAGCTTCCAGCTCCACACAAATTTTCCCAATCCGTTTAATCCGACAACGAGTATTCGCTACGATCTGCCGAAAAGCAGCAGCGTTTCGCTTGGTATCTATAATTCACTTGGACAGCTGGTGCGCAAGCTGGTTAGCGAAGAACAAAGTGCCGGCTTTAAAACAGTTCGTTGGGATGGAAGGAATGAAGCTGGACAGTCGACAAGCTCGGGCATCTACCTCTATCGCCTTGAGGCGGGAGACTTTGTTCAAACCCGCAAAATGATGCTGTTGAAATAATAGAACTGGAGCAGTCTTGAGAAAACTGGAGCAGTCTTGAAAAAACTGGAGCAGTCTTGAGAAAACTGGAGCAGTCTTGAAGACTGCTCCAGTTGGATAGAATGATTATTCGGCAACAATTCCACGCAGATTCCAATTGACACTTTCACCGGCACGATCGCGATAGGTACGCCAGCCATCAGCTGCTATATAAAGCCAATCTCCATTGGCCTTGGCCGGACCGGCATCACAGCCAACGGTGCGACCACCATTCGGCAAGCTCACCTCAAGGCTGATCCAAATATCATTTGTGCCTAAAGGAACAACACTGCTAAAATCGAAACGATTCCATCGATTGGCACGTAGCGAGGCGGTCATATTGGCTGAGAACAGTAATCCCCCCGGCGTGTTGGCTGAACCTGCTCCGTAGATTTTCACCGTAGCTGCATCTGGCCGATTGGTCAAATAAAAATAAACGCCCGTTAGGCTACCACCTGCGTAACTGCCAATATCTGATGCTGTAAAGCGGGAGGCAAACTCCCATGTTCCGCTGGTTAGCGTCGGAGCAGAATCTTGTTCGCCATCCAAATTAAGAAATGGTCCATCGAAATCATCATCGGGGTTACTGCTTCCACTACATCCAGCGAGTAAAACAATGAGAAAGACACAGCTTATTTGAAGAACAGTTTTATTTGCGAAAATCGATATCATTGGCCGATTCCTTCACGTAGTACATATTCATGTTAATGTTTTCTAAACTTATCGTTCGCCAGTCAAAAAAACAAAGGTGATCAGTAAAGAACTTCAAGACCGGTTATTCTGCCGCAGCAGAAAAATTGCAACATTTGGCAACCTTTTCAGTCTATTACGTATGTATTAGAATTACTCTACGTACAATTTGAACTACTGGAGGCCATATGCTTCACTCGCAACAAAACCAACATACCTGTTTATCAGGTCGTACTTCAATACTCATTATTGCCTTTTTATTGTTTTCCCTTTTCCAGCTTCAAGCAGCAGATGAACCAAAACCCGGGCGTAGTCTTGACATCGGCGCGAATAAAACCGGTATTAGTTTTGGTAATTCGCGCATATTCACAGGGCTTCGTTTCAACTGGCGAGATCATCATGTCGATCGCATAAGCGGCATAAACATCACTCTCTGGCCAGCTCGGGACAACGAGCGTGCCGTCGTTCGCGGTCTCTCATTTGGAGTTTTACCCGAGGCCGGTCGATTGACGGGAATTAATCTCGGTATTCTTGGCGCAGGGGCTGAAGATGATATGCGTGGCCTTAATGTGAGTCTGATTGGTTTGGGCGCTGGAAACGATGTTTCCGGAATTAATATTGCCGGAGTAGGCTTAGGTGCCGGAAGGGACGTCAGTGGTCTAAACCTGGGCTTGCTTGGAGTTGGCGCCGGTGAAAACCTGACCGGTATTAACCTCGCAGGTATTGGCGTTGGTTCGGGCGGAGACATGGGTGGGTTAAATGTCGGACTTATCGGAAGCGGCGCAGGGAAATCACTTGCCGGAATAAGCTTTGGTGGACTGGGTGTCGGCAGCGGGCTGGATATGACAGGAGTAAATGTATCCTTCGGTGGCATTGGAGCCGGAACCGATCTGATGGGAATTAATGTCGGTGGAATTGGTATTGGTGCCGGTCAGGATTTAACGGGATTAAACTTCACTTTTGGTGGACTCGGAGCAGGCGAGAATCTGTCTGGAATTACTTTTGCCGGACTAGGAGTTGGAGCAGGTCATAACGTTTCAGGGATTAATCTTAGCTTTGGCGGCATTGGCGCTGGTAATGATTTATTCGGCATCAACGTTGCAGGAATTGGCATTGGTAGCGGCAGTTCTACTTCTGGAATTAATCTGGCCGGAATCGGTGTTGGGGGAGGCAGCAGACTTGTTGGTTTAAACGTTGCAGGAATCGGTGTTGGCAGTGGTGGACTAATGAAGGGAATTAATATCGGCGGAGTCGGTGCAGGTGCTCCGGAAGTCAAAGGCTTCACCGTTGGCGGTATTGGAGCTGGTGGTAATGAAGTGACCGGCGCTATGCTCGCACTTGCTTTTGTAAGAGTTGAAGACCATAATGGAGAGATTACCGGTTTTCTTGCCAGTGCCTTTAATCAGGTGAAAGGCACTCAGCGCGGCGTATCAGTTGGTATTTTGAATATGGCCAGACGATTAAAAGGCTTTCAGTTTGGGTTGATAAATTATGTAAGCGATAATCCAACGCTATTTAAAATCATGCCGATTATGAACTTCAGTTTCCGCGACTAATGCTTTGCTATAATCAGCAGCATCTCTTTTAGGGAGTTGGTGCGAATTGATTTTTGGTTAATTCGCACCTCCCACTTTTCGTCAGATATCAACACCTGCTTTGTGTCGTTTACAGCCTCCTCAACAATTCGGAATCCACTGCGCTTTAACGCACGCTTTGTCCACTCGTAATAAATCCCTTCACCACTCACATGTATGTCAGCCAGTGCCTCTTCCACCGGCATGTGAAAAGCTCCCGACAAGTTATCAAAGCTTAATCCATCCCGTTCAAAAACAGATTGAATGCTATTATCCAGAACCAACTCTTCCGGAATTCCAGAAAAAAAACGAGCTTTTTTATCCAGCAACCAAATTGTATCAGCCATTTGTAACGCTAAATCCAGCTCATGAGTAGACAGCAAAATGGCTTTTCCGGTCTGTTTTCCCAAATTGCGAAGCAGACTTAGGATTTCAATTCGCGTTGGTAAATCCAAATGAATTGTTGGCTCATCCAATAGTATAACATCGGTTTGCTGAGCAAGCGCTCGTGCGATCATCACACGCTGTGCCTCTCCATCACTAAGCTCGACGAATGGACGTTCGGCAAAGTCTTCCAAATGAACCTGTCGCAGGCACTCCTGCACAATTTGCTGATCTTCCTGCGAAAGAGCACCCAGAAAGTTTGTATAAGGAAGGCGGCCAATTGCCACTAAATCGAAGACGCGTAACATGCCTGCTGCAGGCTTTTCCGTAAGAACAACCGATAGCAGGCGTGCTAATTCATTTCGCGGGATGGTCGAAATCGTGCGTTCGGCAATGTAAACACCTCCGGAAAGCGCAGGCTGAAGTCCTGCTAAGGTTCTAAGCAATGTAGACTTACCGCTTCCGTTCGGCCCGAGTAAGCAAACAATCTCCCCAGAGTAAAGCTGTAGGTTGAGTGCTTTGCTAAGCGGCTTTTCCGGTTCACCGTAACCAATTACTAACTCGGAAGATTGCAAAATTGTGGTAGTTGTTTTTGCCATAACCTCAACTCATTGGGCTTTTTAGTTGACGATTTCGCAGGATGACCCATATAACAACCGGTGCGCCAAACAGGGCGGTAATTGCATTGAGTGGCAATGTGGCTTCCTGACCAGGTAATTGTGAGATGAGGTCGAAAATTAGCATGGCAATGCTGCCAATGAGAATAGATGAGGGAATAAGTATCCGATGATCGGCCGTATTGTGCGCATAGCGTGCAAGATGTGGAATAGCAAGCCCAACGAATGCAATAGGCCCGCAAAACGCAGTAATTCCGCCAGCTAACAAACTGGTAGCAAGAATTACAACCATTCGCGTTTTGGCTACGGAGATCCCCAGGCTGCCTGCGTAATTTTCACCCAGGAGAAAGCCGTTAAGCATTTTTTGAGAGAAGATGGCAACAAGAATACCGAGCAGAACCAGCGGAGCCAGAACAGCGAGTTGACTCCAACTGACGCCGGAAAGGCTACCGAAGGTCCAAATAATGTAACTCTGCAACAGCTCGGCGGCACTGAAAAACTGTAATATGCTTACGAGTGCTCCGGTCGTGCTGCCAAACATCAAGCCAATAATTAACAGGGAAACGCTATCACTAATTCTCAATGATGCCGCGACAACCAGCAGCATAACCGCAGATGCGCCGATTGTTGCCGATATAATAAGCCCCCAACTGCTTCCTGCAATCATCCATCCGGATAGAAGACTTCCAGCCATTACATATAGGGCGACACCCAAACTTGCTCCCGAACTGATTCCCAGCACGAATGGTCCGGCCAATGGATTGCGAAAAAGGGTCTGCATCATAAGTCCGGCAACCGACAAGCTCATTCCTGCCAGCACGGCCGTGATTGCGCGCGGTAAGCGAAAATCCAAGAGAATCAGTTTCCAGCTACGTTTTGAAGCATCTCCGCCGCTAAGAATGTTTAACACATCGAGCAAGGGTATATCGACGCTGCCAAGACTAAGATTCAGCCAGAAAACGACTGTTAGAATCAGGAAGCCAATGCTCCAGAGAAGTCCCGTTGAAAGCGTATTTGATGACATCGACATTAGTCCGCGCTTAGCCTCTCATAGAACACAAAAGTATGATTAGGAACGAGCTGAGGATGTAAGATCTTAACAATGTCATGAAGAAGAATGTGTGGATTAATCAAACCACTCTCCCAGTAATCGGAAGAACCGGTGGAATTAGTTCTTGCGGTGCTGTTGAAAACGTTTCCAGATTGAAATGCGGTAAGATTAGCATAGCGTTCATCCTCAGACTTCAAACTCGCTAAGGATCTGTGAATACCCGGCTGCAACCAAAAGCTGGTGTTTAGCTGTGTTTCCAATACCGTTTCAAAACTCAGTGGCAGGCTTCCTGAAGAACTGTCTTCAGACCAATAGTAAGCAGCCCCGGCATCTTTGAGTAAGCGCGCAACATAGCTATTTCCACCCGGCATATACCAGGTTCCGCGGTAGTTATTTCCAATAAAAACATCAGGTGAGACCTCGATCTCTTTTACGCGTTCGGCAAGCCAAAGATACGACGTCTCGATTTCCTCAAATAATGAGTCAGCCAGCGCTGCTTTCCCAACTAATCGACCTACAGCTCGAATCCATTCAGCTCTTCCAAGCGGTGTTTGTTCCATCCAGTCCAGATTCAGGAAAACAGGAATATTCAGATCGCGCAGCTGTTTAAAAACGGGAGGCAGAGTTGCCGTTCCGGACATCATCAGCAAATCGCAGTTCATATCTAAAAGTAGTTCAATATTCAAACTTTCCAGAGCGCCGGTGCGTTTTACGCGCTCGTCCGCCACAGACTGACGCAATTCAGCATCATAGAGAAAATCCGGATTACTAAATCCTGAAATAACGTTTTTGCAATTGAGTGCGTTGAAAAGGCCGGCATGAGAAGTTGATATCAGCACTGAAGATTCAATTGGCAACTGGATGGTGATCTGATTATGCTTTAGGGTACCCGGGATGGTATCTCCGGCAGGTATAAGCAGATAGTCGAAGTAAATCGCATGGTCGTTCCATGGGTTATATATTCGAATAATATCCAGATCATTCTGCTTTAGAATGGTAAATCCACGAGCGTGTTTAGTCTGAAAAGTATTCGTCTTATCAACAGTCCTTTGTTGCGACATGTCAACTTCCTGCCCGCAACCAAACAGGAGTAAAACCAAGATGCAAAGTTGAACAGAAACAACTTTCTTCATTACGACCTCTTTAAGTAAAAAAGACTAAACGACGGCTGACAGTGCATCCAAAACCACCTGGGCATGTCCTTTTGCACGAACCTTTGCCCAACCCTGCTTAACTTCGCCTTCAGGGCTTATCAGATAGGTGGTGCGGACAACGCCCATATACGTTTTACCATACATATTCTTTTCCTGCCAAACGCCATAGTTCTGCATCATCAGCTTTTCCGTATCGCTTACCAACGTAATGCCCAGCTTGTGCTTATTAATAAACTTCTGATGGCTGGCACATGAATCCGGACTAACGCCGATAATCACTGCGTTGCGCTTCTCGAATTCTGGCAGCATTGCAGTAAAGTCCAGCGCTTCCAGAGTGCAGCCAGAGGTATCGTCTTTCGGATAGAAATACAGCACAACCCACTTACCGGCAAGATCTGCCAGCGAAAGAGGATTTTCATCTGGTGTTGGAAGAGTAAATCCCGGTGCTTTCGTTCCATTTGCAATTAGATAATCTTTGGACATTTGTTGATTCCTTCGGTTCTTTAGGGATAAAAATTGCAAACCAAACATCGCAATTATTGGGATGATTGTCAATTAAAATAGCTTCAATTGTTCCGGCCCCGTCAATTCCTGAAGCGATGTTCCCATTAAACCGAGAAGTGAATCGGCCAGTGGACGAATTTGCTTGTCCAGGTAGTGCTGATAATCCGGGTCTTTTGGTTTTAGCTGGATGGGAATTGGCCCACTTCTCGTCATCAGATATTTCACTTCACGTCCGGGTTTCTTCAGCATCCGTGCCGCTCGTACTTGCGGCGAAATATTGCGAGTATATTTTGCGACGGGTTTTTTAAGGCGTTTTCGATAAATCAACAGTTCATCCATTTCGCCACCCATCAATCGAGTCACAAAGTCTTTCAGCCACAGCTTTATGTTCTCATCTCTCATAACCCGCAAATAGAGCTCGTACTGAAACTGCTTTGCCAGATGCGTCCAGTCCGACCGCACGTATTCCATTCCAATGAATTCGATTGCTTCTTCCTCACCATGTCCCCTCATCCCCGCATAGCGTTTTCGCGCGCCCCCTTCCCTACCCCGTGCCAGCGGCAAAACAAACGTGCTGTAAACCTTCTCAAACTCCATTTCCAGATGCGACTCTAAACCGCGCGCTGCCATGGTATTGGACCAATACGTATTTAATTCATCGGCTAAGCCGGAAGC
>JBOEGD010000024.1:0-263786 GCA_050633245.1 Calditrichia bacterium
TGCCCGCTGCCTACTGCCTACTCGCTTCGCTGCCTTGCTGTACCCAGAGGTACACCATATCGTACACTCCCTACAAACTTTAATTATCCAGCGAATCGAGAGATTGCATTAATGTGCTGTTATCTATATACTTACATCATTAATACTAAATTGGCACAAGAGTTGATATAGTTAAGTTGGATTCTAACTGGATACTAACATTATGAAAACACGCTTACTCATTTTTTCTCTGCTCATAAGCAGCATGTTTACGCTGCTAAATGCCCAGGAAAGAACCGTCGAACGTGAACTCGAACGTCTACGAACAAGCGTGCAGCGAACTGTCTCAACTTTGCAAGTTTTACCAGATTTCTTTACCAGTGATGCACGAAGCCAAATTGAAAATAAACTGATGGAAATCCGCGAAAGCTTTGAAAATGCCGAACAGTTTGTACGTGATAATCGCAGAGTTCAGGCGCGAATTGCTATTGCAACAACCTACGCGAAACTTCGTGAAATAGAAGCCTTCATTAAAAGACACCCCGTATTTCGCCTGAAGTTTCAGGAGTTGCTCGATCGCAGGATTCAAGATGCTGAGCTTGCAATTGGGAGCCAGGCTGCTGAAGAAGCGCTCTATATGCTGAACAACGCAAAATCTTTTCGACGCAAGGCTTACAGCTTCGCTCAACAAGATCGCACCTACTCTGCGCTGGAGTATTTTCGATTGGCAACTTACTTTGCCGATCAGGCCATTCGCATTTCTCAAGACGATAACTCGCAACGAGATTTGCGTTATTGGCAAAACTACTACAGTGAGACAGAATTACTATTGCAACGCGCTAAAAATCTGCTGCAAAATTCCAATCGAAAAGGCGAGCTGGAAACCCTGATGCGTAAGGCCGAGCGAGAACTCGGAGACGTAAAGCAGTTTACTGAGGAGCGAAACTTCAACGCTGCCAAGCAAAAGCTAACGGCTGTGAACCGTGCGCTATACCGCATAATCGATATGGTTGAAAGCGAACCGGAATCTGAAGATGAGCGCATGCGCATGGATGTCGAATCGATTAAGTTCGCACTCTCGGCAGCCAAAGAACACAAAGCTGCCACCAGGCCGGTAGCAAGCGCGCTGATTCAGCGTGGTAATAATTTAGTCCGGAAAATTGAAAATCATTTGAGTAACCAGCGTTTACGACCGGCCAAACGCCAGCTCTTTTTTGCTAATCAGCTCATTGTTAAGCTCAATACTTTGCTTGCCGGGCAATCAGCGAATCAAAATGCAGAAAGACTCTCTCGTCAGTTGGTCAATACTAAACAGAGCTACAGTGAACTTAAGCTTAAAATTGATAGCTCGCAGGATGAGAATGGCTTACTTCAGTTGATAGAGACGAATCTTACATTAGCTGAAGAGGCGATAACCTCTGAGCTAAACTTAAAGGCCGCGCTGCATTTAAAAATTGCAAATCGATTAGGCCTGCAGCTGAACAGAATTCTTATTGGGCGTAATCTACAGGACGCAGATGCGAAGATTGCTCAGGAAAATTTACAAAGGCTATACGACTTGCTAAAACGGTTGGAAGCCAGCAAAGATAACACGCTGGAAACGCGGGTGAGTTTTGATAATGCTGAAGAACTATATAAAATGGCGAGCAATCGCTTTAAGACAAAGAAATATGCCCAAACTATGCAGCTCACCGAGCTGGCAATAAACATATTAACACGATAATCGTTTTTTCCCGGGCCCGGAAGAAACACTGACGAAACGTCAATCAATCAAACAGAGGTAGGTAAAATGAAACACTATGTAAAATTAGGATTGTGGTGGGCAATTTTGTCCATACTTATCCTTTCCGGGTGCCAAAACGACACATCCCCCCTTGCGGAGTCTGATGAGGACATTGTTGCCGAGATGGTAACAGCTGAGGATGAAGACTTTCTATACGATGTCGGAATCGACGACTATAGTGAAGATAATATGTATGATGGATACAGCACGTTTGATGGCAATGGAAAAGCGCCAATTGAGAATGTTACACGCTTCGGTCGACGCGTATCCGAGCGCCCGCGACGAGGTGTGCGATCATTCGAGCGAATCGGCCCCGATTCAGTTAAGGTGTCTGTTGCTCGGGTGTTCCCGGGGGCTTTTCACATCCTTTCCGTAGAAGATTCAAACGGCACACGCGTTCGCACGCGCTATATTAAACGTCTGCGCCATATTGTTCGTCGCAACGCTATTTTCGTGAAGCGAGCTGACACGACGACTGATCGTCGCTGGAAGCTGGCAGCAATTTCTCTTGGTCAAGGTAACAGTACTCCAAATGCCAGCATTCGCATTCAGAAAGTCGCAATTGCCAGCAGTGGTGGCGACAGCACGGTGATTACCGATCCGCTGAATACCTTACTGGACACCCGTGATGATGTGCCGACATTCATGCCGGGTGATGAGGTAACCGTAACAGTTTATCTTGAGAACAATACGGCGAACCCGGTTGCCGATAGTACCGGAGCTACCGAAACGGTATTGCTGCACTACGGCGTCAATCGTGAACATCACGCCCGTTCGCGATTCGAGTATCGCGGTGTCGACCCTGCTACCGGCTATAATGTTTATGTTGGTAGATGGACGATTGGGCAGCGACCATTCCGGGCTTATCATGCAATCTTTGATGCCATTGATAATGGTACGATCTATGACGATGACGGGAATACTTATCCGTATAACTCCACAACCTGGAGTACGCCATACATAGTTACCGGGGCATCAACACTGAAGTAGAATTTCTCTGTTGTCATCGGCTTTTGCATAAGCCGATGACAACTTTTTCCTGCATCTCATAAGACAACCTTGCGTGGGTTCAGAACCGATGAAAACCAAAGAGAATACCATTAAACGGTTTACCGTTTTTTTTGCGTTGCTATTGCCTGCGCTGTTATTCTCGCAACAATCTGCTACTTCGCTGGAACAAGAGCTTTACAAAAGTGCGCTTCTTCAGATTGAAAAGGATTTGCTTTTAACGCCTTCCTCAGATAGCCTTATTCTTGGACTAAAAGATGATGCCGCCGAGTTGGCAAAGGCGGAAAATTGGAGTGATGCTCTTGAGCTTGTCGCTTTACTGCAGGAGATGCTGAATGCTGTAGAATTTTCAGAACCTATATTAGAAACCTCTGCCATAATCACCACAGACATCTCCTTAATACCGGAAAGACATCGATTCTCAATTGAAAGTGGCATTGATTTTTCACAGCAGAAGTTTGGTATTTCACCAATAGAAAGCGATACCAGTATTGTAGAAGAATTACAAAACCCGTTCTTTGCTGTGTCTTATACACAACCCATAAAGCTAAGCGAATCGATTTTGAAACTGCGTCATGATTTTCGAATCGATAATCAGTTCATGAATTATGGTCTGAATGCCAATTGGGAAAAATCCTCTGCAACGCTTAAAGGACGCCTGGAAGGTTCGGTGGACTATCATTACTCTCAAACCAAAGACTTTGCAAGTTTTTTGGATGCGCGTTTTCGCTTTAATCTCGGAAATGCCAATCGCAGCGCCTGGCGTTGGTCTGTCGATGGCGAGACGACGCTAAAGGATTTCTCAAAACAGGACAGCCTGGCGGCCGACGTCTTTAGCGGGAACCTCAGCTTATATCTCGAGCGTCTTTGGGGAACCGCGCATTCCTTACTCTTTCGAATCTCGCCCGGATTCTACACATTGGACAACTCTCAGGGACAATTCTCGCAAAATCAATCGATGGCATCTTATCGCTATCAGAAAATGCTTAATAAACGTATTGAGGTTAGTTTCGCTTCGGTATATCAAGACTATGAGTATACGCTTGAACCGATCCTGGAGCGGGATGCTGTTGAGCTGTATAAGAATAGCTACGTGACGTTGGAGCCGCGTGCAGAGCTGGAGTGGGTCTTTGGTGAACATACCGGTATTGAACTGGAAGTCGAAAATGAACGCCTTCTGTTTAATGACAACAATGCCATCACTCCAAATGAACAGATGCTGTCTGCGAAGATTTTACCCAAGTTTTATTTCAACAGCCTAAACAGCATCGGAATTGGGTATCGTGGGAGCAGCAAAACGCATACGACTGAAGATGCTCAGGAAGAGGATTTTGCCAGAGAATCGGATGTCTACTCTAATGGTATAGTGATTAGTTTTGACTACCTGACATTGGGCGGCGTTTTTATCAATTTGGAATATGAGGCACTCTGGCGAAGATACCCTAACACCACCGAGACAACTTTTACCACATTCTATTCAGATCGCTTTGTGAACCTCATCAGTCTAATTGCCTGGCTGCCAATTAATGATCACTGGCGAATTCAGGCCTTTGCGAACTTTGAGGACGAACAGGACCAGCGTTTTGAAGTGAATGACACGCAAAGCACAATTTTAAGTGCGTCGCTTATGTATTCGTTTTAACCAGTGGTGCGAATTACGGGGCGAGAGCTACAGTGAAAAACAATACTGCCAGGATAGGGCACGGTGGCTCCGATCCCGGTATTACCACGGAAATGCTTTCAAATATTTCCAGGGATACTGCGGTGATCATCTTTACGAATACATCTCTGTGTGGTGGAGATAGGAGAATCTATGTTGATTTACGTAAGGATCTGTGGAAGTATGTCGAGACGCTGAAGAGTTCCGAGAAGTAGTATTTTTTCGATAAGTCGAAATGGTTTAGTGTTTCCCCATTTTTGTTGTCTAATGGATCTATTTGCGCTCCTTTCCCAGTTTAGGCTTAAAGGAGCCTAATACCATTTCGAGCAATAAAGGGATCACATTCGATTGACCAACCAATTGCTCGGTTTTTTCTGTGTCAAGAAACTCTTGACTGATCTCTCCTGCCGGAATAGAATCCCGGGCTAATTGAACTAACTCCGGCATCATTGGAACCAGAAAGACAAAAGCATTGACGGTAAGAAAGGCTACCATTAATAGTTTTAATTTTAGCCAATTAGGTTTTATCTCGAAAGAATAATACAGGAGGAGGTCAGTAATAATTTTTAATGCCAGCCCCGGTAATATTAAGATATAGGCACTCATTTCTTTGTAAATATATACAGTGTGTATTGTGCTTACATCGGAATGACCAAATATTACGCCGATTACAATATGAGAGAGTATGCCTCCAACATACATAATGGTGCCGATTTCCTGAATAAAATTTAATAGTTTTCTTGTCATTTTCTCAACCGTTGTCGGGTTCGTTTTAGTTAATTAAAAGTCTAATGTGATTAAGTAGCGGGCAATATTATTTAACAGCCTTTTGCAACCAAGTTGGGCAGGTTGAGCGAAATCGAAGCCCTGGTGATTGGCATACGTTTAGCCTCCATATCATAGAGTATTTGGAATATGTGGGAAAACTGGATAGTTTATTTATTCAGTTTCAGGTACGTCCATTGCCCAAAGTAATGAATAAAATGCCCGTTGTTTGCCTTTAGAATGTCTCTCACCTGTTTTGAATTTTCTTCATTTGCTGCCGGTGCAGAAATAACGAAGCGATTTGCCAGGACATGTTCGCCGTATTGATCAAATACCTTCTGGTCATCAGAAAGCACCTTATAAAAGGTGCGATAGAGTTGCGCAAACACACCATTTTCCTTACCGGTAAAGTCGATGCGCCTGGCATCATCTTCGCCAGAGAAAACCAGAATGTCTTTAGAGGCATGACCATCGTTCAATAATTGGGCCACGGCCTTCCTGGTATCTCTCTCCGTATCAATTACGCCGATTACAATATTTTTCGGGTGTCTTAAAAATGGCTCTTTTGTATCTTTTGAACTACTCATACTTCATCTCCATACAATCATCTAGTGTGTCGCATTAACTGACATTTTTTGTTCAAATAATCATTTACCGAAAGCTGAACTCTTCGTAGTGAATGTCTCGAATTGAGACTCCCTTTTCAAGTAGTTGCCGGATATAGCTTTCCCTCATTGCCTCGGGACCACATATAAAGACAGACTGGTTTTTTATGGTTGAGCTCGTATGTTGATTAGCTATTGAGAAGTAGCCTTTTGTATCGCTATCCCAAAGAAGGAAGCTCAGGTTTGGTTTACTTGAGGCTATTTGCTCTATTTCCTCTTTAAAATTAGCGCTCTGTATAGATTTGACGCTCCAGATGAGCGTAATTTTGTATTCACCGTTGAGCTCTCTTAAAAATGAAAGATAGGGAGTAATTCCAATACCGCCGGCCAGCCAAAGCTGTTGTTTATATTTTGCTTTTCTAAAGTTAAAATGACCGTAAGCGCCTCGCACATATGCTTTTGTGCCCTCTTTTAGCTTTGTTTGTAAATCTGCTGTATAGTCGCCCAGCGCTTTAACTGTAAAGCGTAAATGATCTTCATCTGGATGATTACTGATTGTAAACGGATGAGGTTCTTTGTTGTTTAAGCCGTCGTAGGCAACGAATGCAAATTGGCCGGCCGCAAAAGCTAATCTGGTATTTGTTATGGGTTTTAACGTAATTTCAACCACATCATTCTTAAATCGCTTGATTGTATCGACTGTGTAATCCAGCTTTTTGTTCAGGAGGTTGTACAGAAAAGCTTTATAAAACCATGAGGCAATTCCGATTAATGCCATTCCATAAACATAAGACCTTACTATCGGAAGCTCGCTTGTAAGCGTTGGAACAAAGAAAGAATGTGCAATACCGATTATATAAAAAATTCCCATGAGTTGATGACCGCGTAGCCATTTGTGATATTTGATTTTCCGTTTAAAAACTGGAGCAGCTGCCAGAATAACGCCAATCAATATTAGGATGAGAGCTACAAATCCCATTGGTTTACCAATAGAAAACTCAGGGTTCTTGGGAACTACGATGAAGTGTAATATTAATAGCGCGACCGCAATAATGCCGGATCTACGGTGAATCATGTACATTTTGTCCAGCCCGCCAAAGAGTTTTTCAACCCACTTTGCTCTGGTGGCCATTAAAAAATTTGCAGCAAATACTGTTACCACCCACGAAGAAAAGATCTCACCTGCGACATGCTGAGACGTAAAGTTATAGTCCCCTTCATATAGTTTTAGATCGATCAGCCAGAAAACAAAGTGGATGGCGATGATGACCGGAAAATAGTGCTCTTGCTTGATTGTTCTCATTAAAATTTCCTTGAGTTAACGATTTTTTATAACCAACTCAGCCATCTATAAATGGCTTTTTATGCCTGGCAAATGGTTAAGCTTTAACTAAGTTCGCCTTTCTCCCCGTCAATCCAGCGTTGCATCATGACTCTCTCAGCAGGGGATTGTTCTACTCCACCGGCAAGGATATCAAGAAATTTATCCCAGAGGTTTTTCTTCCTGGATGCCTCTTGCTTGATTGCCTCATAGGCTTGCGAATAGTCTTTTTCGTACAGGTCTGCATCTGCCAGGGTGAAGTTTGCCGGGATATGGCGCAGGATCGTGTCTGTAAGCTCATCTATCTCTTCCGGCTTATATTTCTCAATCATCTTTAGTTGCAGGCTGCAAGCTTCAGCATGGCTTCTAATGAGTGAATGATTCGATCGTGCTCCGGTCCAGATATCCCGCCAGTTCTCATGTTGGTTCTCGGGAAGTGTTGCAAAGCCCTTCTTTTCCAAAGTCAAAATGCTCTCCAAAATCTCATCGGAAAAACTCTGGAAGTTTTGCCAAATTGAGACAAGATTCTCTGCATCCTTGTTGCGGATCTTTTCAGTAACGGACGAGAGAATCTTTTTCAGGCTCGAAACGTTTTGATACAACCTATCGACTTCAGCTTTCCAATTAATACCAGCCTCTGCCGATGCATTTGCTTGAAACAGGGAGGTGGCGTTTTTTAATAGCGAGTCCAGATTACTACCGATATTATCCATTGATGCCCAGTTCGACTGTAGCCCTTTCACAATATTTCTAATGGAAAGTATGGCTCTGAGCTTTGGATTGTATTGGGCTGATTTCATTTTGCTATTCCTTCTAAATAGGTTGAAAGGCAAATTTTTACCTGAATAAGTTCGATTTCAGACTCGCAATGACCGAAAATACTCTAAATCAATAAATTTGTTTTCTTGTATAATTTTAACATGTTAATATTTAACATGTTAAATAGTCAACTAAAAAAAACTATTTTTCTTCGAGGTGGGAGATCAGCTTTTTGAGGCTTCTGAGGGTAATGTCTTCTTCTTCTTTTGAAAGACAGGAGATGGCTTCTCTGTACACACTTATAATGATCGGAATAACCGCCGCTACCAGCTGCTTACCTTCTTCGGTAATGCTTATGAGACTTGCTCGTCTGTCTCCCTCAACTGGTTTACGAACTAACAGTTGTCGACTTTCAAGTTTATCGACAAACCGGGTGATATTGGCATTCTGTTTCCAGGCCGTTCGCGCAAGCTCGGTCATATTCATATCGCCATGATAATTCAACATATCAAGAATAGCTAATTGTTCCATGGTTATTTCATACCCCGCTTCGGCAATGGCATGATAGTGCTTTCTCCTTAGCAATTGAGAGGCAATTGCCATCTGAGCACCAATTGATCTATCTCTGGGGTTTTCCGACATGCCGCTGAATCAGCTTTCTATTGTTGAAATTGAGTTGACTGAAAGTATTGGTTTTTTAATCGAGGATCAACAACTAACTCTACTTTTTACAACGATTTTAGAGAAACCTCACTAAAAAAAGCCCGCTTTTGCGGGCTTTTTGAGTAGTTCTTATAAAGAAGGTTTTTTGACATCCACCGTAAAAAGCTGAGGTAATAATTTTAAGTCTATTAGGAACCCTCTGCTTCTTCCTTCTTCTCAACCACCGGCATGGCAAATGTTTCAGCTGGAACAGAATCAGTGGCTTTGATAGAAGCAATGGTAAATACGCGATAGCGTGTGCCGTATTCAACTTCAATAAAATGAGGCAGCATCACGCCGTCTACCGCTTTATACTCTCCGTAGAAAGCTTCTTTGGTAACCGGTCGGCCGAAGTCATAAGTGCCGCCAGCCATCTTTACTTCCAAAAACGATTCGGCATCTACAAACCAGTTCTCTACGACACTGTCCGGCCGCATAATTGCCAGATGATATGCCGGGCCGTCATCCAGATCTTCTGTCCCTTTTAGCTCGATTTCATAGCCATTCTTTTTTGCTTCATACACCGGTGGATCAAACACTGCATCCCGCTCAATAATCAGGCTGTCCGCATTTGGAAGCCGCATTGGATCTGTCGATCCATATGAAGGATGAATTTGCCAGGCTCTGGTTCCGTCAAACGCAAAGGTTGCTTTGGCACCAACCATCACGCAATCGAAACGATAATGTCCCGGACGCTGTTTCCACATTTTAAAGGGATTCGTAAGGCTAAATGCGTTGTAATCACCTTCAATCTCCAACGCCTTCAGTGCCTCGATGTTTTTCTCACCACCACGTGCTTCAATATTCTTTTTAATAATTTGCTCAACGGTCAGGTCACCAGCCTGTAAAAAACAGGTGCCGATTACGAGCATGCATATTATGTATAACTGCTTCATCAAATTTTTCCTCATGTAGGTTTTAGATATGAGAAACTACCGCTAAATAAATCGCCCTTCGATTTCGCTCAGGGAGCGGTTTTGGCTTCTACTCATATACGTATATAAAACTACTTACTACAATGATGACTTTCTAATGTCGAATGCTGCCATCTGCGAAAAATTACGCAGGTAAATTATGCCATTGGCAATTGTTGGGCTGGTCCAGGATTTTCCTTCAATCGCTTGAAATGTGCCAAGCTCTTTGTAAGAATCGGAAACGGCCTCTACAACCACAACTTTGCCCTTATCGGAAAGGACGAAGAGCTTATTGTCTGCCGCCACCAGCGAACCTTTGCCAAGGCCACGCTTATTCCACATGCGTTTGCCGGTCTCAACGTCAATACAGCGTAGCGTCGCGTTGCTGAAGCCATAAATAGCGCCATCGTGATAGATTGAGCTGTTGAAGTGATTACGCATAAACTTATTCTGCCAAAGTGTATCCGCCGGTGCTTTTCCTTCTTTGTCCAGCTGTAGCATGGTACATCCACCCTGATCCGGATTTGACAAAAATAGCTGCATGCCCGGAAGCAAGATCGGCATTGCGATGGCGCCGGGAACACGGTTTTCCCAAACAACACTACCGTCTGTTGGGTTAAGCGAAAAAATTCGCCCGGATGTTACAAACAAAATCTGCGGTCCGGAGGGGAAATCGATTTGAATAGGGGAGGAATAACTGGCGCGTCCTTCAAAAGTGTGTTGCCAGAGCTGCTCGCCGGTTTTGGCGTTAAGTGCAATCAGGTTATTGAACGACTTGCGTGCCTCACCCTCACCTTCAACTTTTCCGCCAGCCTCGATAATCAGCATATCTTTGAACAGAATAGGAGACATGCTAAATCCAAAGCGCGGTGTCGGACTCTCATAGTCTTTGTTGAAAGAACGATTCCATGATTTGCTACCGTCTTTTTTATTTACAGCGAGCAGTTCGCCATTTGAGCTCAGCGCGTAAATCATGTTTTCGGTTATGAGCGGTGTTGAGCGCGGACCATCGCCGAATTCATTGTAAAGTGCCTTACCGAGCTCTGTCGACCAGCTTTCTGTACCTTTGCTCTTGTCGAAGGCCGCAAGGTATTCGCTACTGTCTTTGGCATACATGGTATAGAGGATGTCATTCTCAATTAAGATGGTTGAAAAGCCAGACCCGATTTCTTTAGACCACAACTTCTTGGGCCCGGCTTCCGGATAGGTGTCCAGCAGGTTTGTGGAAGGCGATACGCCATTGCGCATTTCACCGCGAAATTGCCGCCACTTCTCTTTGCCTTCATCGCCCGATGCGGGAAATATTAAAGCAATCAACAAGACAGCGATCAGATTTTTAATCGTAAATAATTTTGCCACAGGATTTCTCTCCAATTAATAGTGTTGGATTGGATGTAGATTGACCTTTAGACTACGCAAGATTGTTTAAATTGTTTCAAAAGCTCACGACCTAAGTCATGGGCTAAATAGTCATTACTTCTGCCAGAAGGAAGGAGAAAACAGAATGATCACGGTGAACACTTCCAAGCGGCCAACAAGCATGAGAAAAGATAAGACCCATTTTCCGATAACGCTAATGTGAGCGTAATTATCTGTTGGCCCAATACTGCCAAGGCCGGGCCCAACGTTGCCAAGTGTTGCAGCAACAGCGCCAAATGAAGATTCGATGTCCAGACCGGTGGCCGTCATTATCAGCACGCCGACGGAGTAAATCATGATAAAAAGGATGAAGTAACCAATGATGTTTTGCATAACGTCACGGTTAACGACCGTCTTGCCGATGCGAACCGGCACCACGGCATGAGGATGAATAAGCCGAACGATTTCTGATAATACAAACTTGATGAGCAGGTAAATGCGAACCAGCTTCATACCACCACTTGTCGAACCTGCGCAGGCACCGGTAAACATTAAAAAGAACAGCACTGCTTGTGAAGCAAAGGACCAGTCTTCATAGTCCGCGGTGGCAAATCCGGTGGTCGTGATAATCGAAACGACCTGAAAAAGCGTATCGCGAAAGGACTTGTCAATTGAAGCATCCGACATTGTAAGCGTATCAAATGAAATGATCAGCGTTGCCAGAGCGATGATTCCGAGATAAAACTTAAACTCAACGTTTTGAAAATAGGCCTTAAAATTACCACGCAGCATGCGGTAATGCAGCGAAAAGTTACTGCCTGCAATAATCATAAAAAAAATAATCACCCAGTCGATGTAGGCACTGGAATATGCTGCAACGCTGGTGTTTTGCGTTGAGTAACCTCCAGTCGCCATGGTACCAAAGGCATGACAAAGTGAATCGTATAAGTCCATGCCGCCGAACATCAACAGACTGGTCTGGATTCCGGTTAACAATACATATACGCCCCAGAGCATTTTTGCGGTGTCTGCAACTTTGGGTGCGAGTTTGTCCGCAGTGGGTCCGGGAACCTCTGCCTTAAATAGCTGCATGCCTCCAACGCCGAGGAACGGTAGAATGGCTAATGACAACACGATGATTCCCATACCACCGATCCAGTGAGTCAGGCTGCGCCAGAACAAAATACCGCGCGGCAGACTCTCTATATCCGATAGTATGGTTGCCCCGGTGGTACTGAATCCGGAGATTGTTTCGAAGAAGGCATTGGTGAAGTCTGGAATGGCGCCGGAAAGAATGAACGGTAGCGAGCCAAATAATGAAAGTCCAATCCAGCTAAAGGTGACAATGGCGAAGCCTTCTTTTGGCCGCAGATCCTCATTGAAGTCTGAAAAATAATAGGCCGCGAGTCCGGTGAAAAAGGTTATAGCCGCACTGAAGATGAGTGGGTTATGGTCGCCTGAATCGTAGTAGAAAGAAAAGGGAAGCGGTAGTAGCATTGTCAGAGCCATAAACATCAATAGCAGGCCAAGGATGTTAATAACGCTTCGAAAGTGAATATTCAGGCTCATTTGAAAAGCTTCTCAACTTTCTTTAGCGCCTGTGGCAACATGAATACAGCAACTTTATCGCCGGGTTGAATATGCGTATCGCCACGAATGATTTCAGCGCGACCGTCGTGAACGATGGCACCGGCCATTGCTTTTTCGGGAAAGCCAATATCCCGCAGCGGCTTACGGGTAATCTTCGATCGATCGCCTGCAATGAACTCTATGATCTGGGCATCAACGCCGGGAATTGCAGCGATCGAGGCAATCTGATGTTGGCGGATATAGCGCTGCACTGCATTTACAGTGAGCAGCTGCTTACTAACCACCGCGTCCATACCGATAGTCGTTGTTACCGGCATATATTCCACCGTGTTTACCAGAGCTATTGTGCGCGGCACGCGCAGGTGGCGTGCGACCAACGTGGCAATAATATTCGTTTCGTCGCTGCCGGTAACAGAAATAAAAGCATCCATATCCATTAAGCCTTCAACGGCGAGAAGGTCAATATCAGTGCCATCTCCGTGAATAATCAGCGATCGCGGGAGCAAATCGGCAATTTCACGAGATTTGTCCTCATTGCTCTCAACTATCTTCACGTGGATGTCTTTACCGATATCGCGGGCAATGAATTGCCCGATCAGACCGCCGCCGAGAATCATGACGTTCTTGATTTGCGTTTTTGTTTTGCCGGTAAAGGTGATCACTTCTGCCTGATATTCCGGTAGGCATAGAAAGAAAACTTGATCTCCGGCGGCAAGAATGTCATCTCCGCGCGGGATAATGGTATGATCCCGTCGGTTTATTGCCACGATTGTCATATGTAGATTATTAAAACGAGGTCCGAGATCCTTCAGCGGAATTCGAAGAACTGGAGATGCATCATCCAGGCGGATGCCGATGAGCTGCAGATGACCATCTACCAGTTCAATGACATCGGTTGCCGCTGATTGGCGGATAAGCCGCATTACCGCGGCAGCCGTTTCTTTTTCCGGATGAATAATTAAGTCTGCTACTTCCGACTGCGGAATGAGGCAGTCGGGCATGGTATATTCGTGATTTCGCACGCGTGCGATTGTGGTGGCTTTTCCGGCACGGCGCGCCATCTGGCAAATCAGGATATTGAGCTCATCATTATTGGTCATTGCTGCAACAATATCTGCAGCACCAATTCCCGCCTCGCGCAGCAGACGATAGCTGCCACCATGACCTTCCAGCACAAAGGCGTCCAGCTGTTCAGACGCGCGCTTTGCCTTTTGCGGATCACTTTCAATTAGCGTGATATCGTGGTCGATGGAGAGACGTTTGGTAAGCTGAAATCCTACATCTCCGGCACCGATAATTAGTATTTTCATAAGTGATGGACAGAATGGTTTTACATTTTGATTTTGTCACCTCGAGCGAAGTCGAGAGGCTGGTAAGCTCTCAACAGGGCTTCGACTCCGCTCAGTCTGACCAAATTAGCTGCACGATACCTTTGAAGAGTTTTTTCTTGGCATTTAGCGATCTATCAACTTGTTGTTAACAGTTTAAACTGTTCTACTGCATAGGCAATATCATCATCAGAAATGTCCAGATGTAAGACGAGTCTGACACGTGTGGGGCCGAAGGCGAACATGTGCACACCTCGTTCTGCCATTTGCTTTATTATATAGTCGGTTGTGTAGTGCTTCGGATCTACCTCAAAGATGACAATATTTGTTTGCACGGCACTTAGATCGACACTTAAACCATTCAGCGTATCCAACTCTTCCGCAATAAAGCGAGCACGGCGATGATCTTCATTGAGAATGGGAAGATGGTGTTCAAGTGCATGCAGTGCGGCGGCGGCAAGAATGCCGGCCTGACGCATACCGCCACCATATGCCTTGCGATAAAAGTGTGCTCTTTTCATGAAACGCTTTGAGCCGGCGACGATAGAGCCAACAGGTGCCCCCAATCCTTTAGAAAAGCAAAGTGACACTGAGTCGAAATGTTGACAGTATTCTTTCAGGCTGATTCCTGCAGCGATGCAGGCGTTCCAAAGACGTGCGCCATCCAGATGGAGCGGCAACTTTTGCTCTTTGGCAAACTGAGAAATGCGCTCGATTTCGCGAAGAGGATAGATTGTTCCACCCGCTCGGTTATGGGTATTCTCAAGACAAATCATACCCGTTTGCGGGTAATGATCATCCGTTGGGCGAATGGCGTGCTTCAGTTGTTCTACCGTTATTACACCATGCGTGCCATCCAGCGGATTCACCTGGACGCCGGCAAGCATTGAGGGGGCACCAGATTCATAGAATACGATGTGGCTGTTTTTATCCAGCAAAATTTCCTGACCCGGTTGTGTGTGGGCATTAATGGAAATCTGATTGCCTTGGGTGCCGCTGCTTACAAACATTGCGGTTTCCATGCCGGTTTCGGTGGCAATATAATTTTGCAATTCCTGTATTGTCGGGTCTTCGTTGAATACATCATCACCAACTTCTGCCTTGAACATGGCCTCGCGCATGGCCTTTGTTGGTTTAGTAAGCGTATCGCTTCGTAAATCGACTGTTCTCATTGTTCTCTCCGCTAAAATGCATCAGAAATTAACGTGTTCACGTCGCTAAAGCAAGAACCCACCGGATAATCTACCATCTTTCTCATTTTCATATTAAAAGCTATTAAATGCTTCATTTTCAACGATCTCTGGTAAAACTTTCTGTATAGAAAAGCAAAATCGTCGAGTGTTTAAATTAATGAATCACCTATTTGTGAAATACACCCTCTTGCCTTCAGAAAAATTCGCGATTTTACTCGCGTTATCAAGTGATCTGTTGTCTAACCCGAAATACCATAGAGGTAAAGATGGACGGTGCCATTTTACTCTCTTCCAGTGATTTTAAACCCATCTCCAGTAATATCATTGCGGCGTTATTATACGATATTCGCGAGGCGGAGCTGGAAACTATTGACCGTCTACTGGTAGAATCGATCTATTTTGACAGCATCACAGAGGGATCTGCGAGCATTCTCAAGAGCGAGAATACCAAGAAAAAACTTCTGTCAAAACTTCAGCAAAAATCACTCTCCAGCCATATTAACGACTTCCGAACAGACGGTAAGCCACTTGCCCCGGATTATTTTGAGGAGCGATTCTCAAAGGTAATCAGCTTACGCAATGCGGCGAAGATTGCGCCATCATTCCTGGATATTTTTAGCAAACGAATTGCCGAACATACCGAGCTGTCAGATGCGGTTGTACGTCTGTACGCAACTGGAATTAAGCGTGGCGATTGGTCTTTAAATAATGATGCACTCATTACATTCGAGAGAGTACTCGGACAAATGAATGGGGCGTCGGCGCATCATCATTCAGCAGGCGATGTCGTTGACGTCGAAACCAAACATTCGGATGAGGATGAACTGGTTGAGTTGTTGCTGAATTCCGATGGGGATGAGGAAACCTCTGAAAGCCCTGTTGAGACGCAGGAGGCGACCACCGATGTTCCCGAGAGTTCGTCTGTGAATGACCTGCTTGTTGCTGAGGAGCTGGTTGAACAGGAAGAAGAAGGCATTTTGATTGATGCCGAACTTCCGGAAGGCGTAACTGAGGTTGTTCCAACTCTCGATATGGAAGAGGAAGTGAACGAAGCGATAGACGATGTGTTGACGCGTGAACTTGCAGGCGAGCTGGACGAATCCCTAATCGAAGAACTAAATCTTCAGCTTATTGAAGCGGATGAAGAATCAGCTGAGGAACCAGATACGTCATCAGACTCCGATAACGCCGACCTGGAGGAAATGCTGGGTGAGCTTTCGGTTGAAGATGATGACATTACCGACGAACACATTGTTGAACCCTATGAAGATGATTTTGACGAACAACCCGTTGAAGATCAGCTTAATGTAGAAGCTACTGTTGAAGCAGAAGAGACGGATGTTCCTGCAATTGAAGAGACCGTTGATGAAAACGCCTCTGTAGAAGACGTTATAGTTGCTGATGTTGAGAATAATATCGAGGCGCTATTTGAAGAAGATGAAGCTGAATTCGCTGAGCCTGATGTTGAAGTGAGCGAAGATGTCGCTTCTGAAGAAATCCCCGAAGTTAGTGATAGTGATACGGCCGCTGAGGCAGCACAGTTTATAGAAAACCTCGAGAGCAGTGTCGATTTAGACGACGAGGCAGAAGAACAGCTGGATTCTGCATTTTATGTAGAGTTGGAAAAAGAAATTAATGAAAAGCTGGATAAACAGCTTGCCGATGAACGTGATCATGAAGACGCAGAATCGGTAGGACGTTTTCAGACTTGGGAACGCTCTGGTGAACTGGAAGCATTTGGTTTGCATCAATTCGTTCTTCCTATTCGCGGCATGCGCAAGATGGAACAGGCGCTTTCTGCAAACTCGGTTCTCTATTTAACCGGCTTCAGCGGTACTGGAAAATCGACACTCATTGCAGCCTATCTGAATCATTTGGTAACCGGAAAAAGCCTGAAGCTCGATGAAATTTTCTATTATCGCTTTATTAATGGCGTTTCCAGCTATAGCTCATTTCGCAGCAGTCTGGTGCAGTTTGTTGCCGGAATTCGCTCTAAAGAACCGGAAGAGGTTGAAGGTGTACTGGAAGCAACACTTGCTGAAACCAGTGCATTCTTTGTTGTGGACGATTTGCATTATGCCACTGATCCCCGAATTTTTGACCTGCTAAATGTTGCACGTGATCAGATAAAACGCCAGAATCGCTTTAGACGAAAATTGGTGCTTATTGGTCGGGAAATGCATCGCTCTATTCGTGCAGAAGAAGATACCTTCGAGTATTCCGGGCTTTCAAACGCGGAATCGAATGCGCTGATTCGCGACCTATGGAAGCTGGATCTTACTCCAAAAGTGCGAAGACTCGTTTCGCAAAGACTTCTGGGCAATCCACAATGTATGATTCTATTTCGCAACTGGTGGCAAACTGAAAATCACACAGATACTCGGGTTGAGCGCTATATCGGTGCAATGCCCGCAGGTGAAAAGGAACTCGCCGGCTATCTTAGCAGCCAACTTTATGATGCGCTTGAGCTGGGTAATAGCCGTGTAAACAATTTTCTGAAATCAATCAGTGCTTTTCGGGTTGTGGAATCTGAAGAGTTTCTGGAAGAAATGTATGAGCGATCTGGTGGGCTGGACTTTCAGAATCAGCTCGAAGATCTTGTTGAACGCTATAATTTGTTGATTTATCATAATCAACTGGGCAGGTATCAGCTTAGCGAAACGATGAAGAGCTTCTACTATCACAAGATTGGTAGTGCTCAGATGTACCGCATTCTGCACAATCGTGCTGCGAAGTTATACAGCAATCGCTTCAATCAGAGTAATCATGTTCTGGATGCAACCGAAGCTGCTTATCACTATACGCGAACTGATAAGGAAGAAGAAGCTGCTCAAATTATCTATAGTTATGTTGTTTCCAATGAAGTTGGCGAGCACTATGTAGATAATGTACTGGAAGTTATGCAGCGTCTTAACTTCGATGCCTTCGACGATGAAGAACTGCGCATGCAAATATTTTATACCCGGGCCAAGTTGGAGCTGCAAAAACGCTCTTTTGCTCGTGCGGAAGAAGATTTTAATGCCTGTCTGTCGTTCGACAATTTGCCGGAAAAAATTAAAGCCGGTGTCTACTACGGACTCGCGCAAATATTTTACGCAACCGGAGATAGCAAAGCCGCTATTGAATATTGCCACAATGCATTGGATTTCTACGAAGAGGCTCAGGATCAAAATGGCAGAGCCGATGTGTTTGCAACACTGATTGATGTATATATACGCCATGAAGAACAGGCATCGACTCTGGAAATTCTCGAAAAAGCCATCAAGTCGTTCAGGTCTGTCGGTGACCGCAAGCGCGAGGCATACGCCAGTGAAATTACTGCCAGCATCTTTAAAGAAAATAAAGACTGGGAACGCTCGCTCGACTACTATCAGCAAACAGTTTCTCTACATGAAGAGCTTGGCTATACAGATAAACTCGCTGCTGCCTTGGATAATATTGGCGTAATTCATAAAAACCGTGGCCAGTGGCAGGATGCCATCAATGCACATCAGCGCGTGCTAGATTTGAAAGAATCTGGCGATGACTGGCGTTTGATTGCCAAAGCATCCGGGCGTATCGGCAGTATTCTACAGCTCGAAGAAAAGCTGGAAGATGCACTTACCTATTATAACCATTCGCAAAAGCTTTATAAAGACAATCAAGAGTGGAGAGAGCTTGCGCGAATCCATTATCATATTGGTACCGTGTATCGTCGCCAGGATGAAAATGGTGTCGCTTTGGGCTACTATCAAAGCTCTCTTGAGCTGTATCAGCGTTTGGAAGATTTACAGGGTATTGCACAATGTTATGGCAGTATTGCGCTAATCTATCGTGGTCAGAAGGACTGGGAGAAGGCGCTTGAAACTTATAATCGCTCGCTTAAGATTCATCAAAAGACGGGTGATATGCGCCAGACCGCAGATGTGCATGAACAAATGGGCGATATCTTCAATTTAATGGATCAGCACGATGAAGCGCTGGACCTATATGCGACCGCAGCCGCAGCAAAAGAAGAAATTAATGATCATACCGGAATGGCTGATATTCTTTACCGTATGGGTGAGATTTACGGCAAGCGCGTCGAGTGGGAGCGCTCCAATGAATTCTATCGGAAGGCGCTTGAAATTTTTGAGGATACCAATAACCCTCGCGGAATGGCCAAGACTTATCGTGCTTTAGGCCGTGGTTATCAAAAGGTCGAGCGTTATACCGAGGTTGTTGGTTTTCTGCAGAAGGCGCTTCAGACCTATCAAGACTTGAGTGACAAGGAAGGCATTGCCTACAGCGTTTATGATATCGGCAATTATTATCACGATGCCGGTGATTGGGAAAATGCCCTGCATTATTACTCCGAGGTGTTGCCGTTATTCGAGGAAATTGACGCGGTTTATAATATGGCTCAGGCATTGGGGAATATAAGCTCAATTGAGTTCGAGAAGAAAGACCACGGGAATGCGATTGCGCGTCAGATTGAAATTCTGCTATATTTTCAGACGGCCGAAAAATCTGAGTTGGTAGAACGAGTCTTAGGAAACTTGGTTGCATGCCATCAGGAGCTTGGTGCCGAAACGTTCCAGCCGATTCTCAAAAGCTGCCTCGACCGTATTTCTGAAGGTGGAATAAGCTGGGGAAGGCATCTGATTCTTCCTCCGGATCATGCTGAGCGAATTATTTCTTCGGTATTTTACAACGCTTAATATTTACTAAGCGTTGTGCTGGATCTGGCAGTTAACTACAGGTTTTTGCGCTATACTTCTTGTATTGCTTGCCTTAGCGCCTCGATTCCGCTCGGCGTGACAAAATCAAACTGCAGAATCATTCTGTCACACTACTTACTGGTTAGTAGCTATTTGGTATACGGGAATTACTTTTTCCCGTATAATGCTTTTAGCAGCCGACTGGTTGCCCCGCCTCTTCCCATCGTATAAACGTGCAGACCTGGAACACCGTAGTCGAAAAGTTTCTCGCAGAGCTCGATGGTCTTTTTGGTTGCTGCAAGACGCAGTTGCTCCGGCGTTTTAGCGCTCTCCATTGCTTGTACAAAGTGCTGCGGGATAGTTACGTGAAACAGTCTTGGAATAGTCGACAGGTGCCGAAGGCTGCTAATGGGTTTAATGCCCGGAATAATAGGAACGGTAATGCCTGCCTCGCGGGCCCGCTCAACAAAATTTCGATAGTATTCGAAGTCGAAAAACATTTGAGTCAAAATGTAGTGAGCGCCCTGCTCGACCTTTCGCTTTAGATGCTCCAGATCTTTTTCAAGATTAGGAGATTCAAAGTGCTTTTCCGGATACCCTGCCACACCGATGCAAAAGTTTGTCGGTTGTGCTTCTTCCAGATCTTCCATGTAATTGCCATCGTTCATATTGCGAATTTGCCCAACCAAATCGGACGCATAGCGATAGCCATCGCGATGAGGAATAAAGCTGCTTTCACCAACTGCCGGGTCACCTCGCAGTGCGAGAATGTTTGTAATGCCGAGATAGTGGAGATCCATAAGAGCATCTTCTGTCTCAAACTTCGAGAATCCACCGCAGATAAAGTGCGGAATCGTCTCTATATCAAACCTGTTGCCTATGGAAGCACAAATCCCGACGGTGCCGGGCTTTTTACGCTTAGGAATACGATAGATAACACCGTCTTTATCTTCATAAAAAACCTGCGCCTGGTGATAGGTTACGCTCACAAAGGCAGGTTTAAACGGAGCGAGTGTTTCCATTGTGTCATATAGGCCATCTATTTTAGTCCCTTTATTTGGCGGAGTTATCTCTAATGACAATACCGGAGACTTAGACTTTTCTATTGCTTCAATAACCTTCATGGTTTTTAGATCCTTCAGTGGGAGTGTTAGCGTAGATGAAAAACGTTGAGTTCTAGAGTGAACTATGCCGCTTTGGAATAGCCCATAAAATACATCTTACACGTTACGGCAAGCAAGAAGAAAGATGATTCGGGGGCACTATGATGCACTTGCAGTGTGCCGACCGCGTGCAATTTGCAGACTTACTTTCTATCTGACTAACGAACTTTTACAGTTGCCAGCCAGATAGGGAATTCGAATGTCACCCATGGCAGCCTCGATACGACTGACCGCCGATCGGTTATTTTCCGGACTTTTCTTTCTTTTTCAGCGGTTTTTCAAACGCTTCGTTGCTTTCGGATGCACCTGCTTGAATAGAATTGGCGATTTCTTTTTGATACATATGGTCATCTTCAATTAGATAGCGGAATTCCTTCTCGAATTTACTCGTTCCGGTTGCGCAAACTGCAGCGTACTTCGCCATTGTGTGCGGATCTTCAATGTCGTATCGGTTCAGACGTAACATATAGCGTCTTGCGATAAAATAAGATTCCGAGTTAATGTCAACCATGCGAACTTTGGTCTTATTGGTAACAGGATCGAGAATGTCCTTGAAGTAAAGTGGTACGAAGTGACCGTTTTGAACTGAAACCATCGCGGCATTTCCGCCTTCGAGAATAAACTGAGCGGCACAAAATCCCAGGTCACGGGTATATTCCATGTCAAAAGGAATTGGATCGGCACATCGTAACTCATAGCCGATATTCTTTTCTACCAGAGTCACTTCTAATCCAAAGTCTTTCAGGCGATTGCGAACGGCGCTTTTTACAATTTCGCCAAAGTTTACTTCTGCTAGGCGAATGTGGCCGTGGGCATCCTTTTCAACTTGTTCGAGGTCTTGTAAATCTTTGGGATCGAGTCGTTCAACTAATCCTTCAGCCAGTACGGCAACGCCGTTCTGACGGCCATAGCTGAGTCTCTTTATAATCGAACCGACTATAATGTCTACAATATGGTGCAGGCGAATCTTCTCGGAAGTGAATTCTTCCGGAATAAGAGTCAATGTTGCGCCTGCTGCCTTGCCGATTCCCAGTGCCAGGTGGCCGGCTTTCCGTCCCATGGAAACTACAAGATACCATCTTTTTGTTGTTTGAGCATCAACCATCAGGCTTTGCACGATATCTACTCCGACGTGGCGAGCGGTCTGATAGCCAAAGGTTGGTATACCATGTGGCAGGTCCAGGTCGTTGTCAATTGTTTTCGGTACGTGAATTACGTGAATTCGGCCATTGGCGGCCTCTTCTATTTTCATGGCAGAGAAAGCGGTATCGTCTCCGCCAATGGTAATCAGCTTGTCTACATTTAGTCTGAGCAATGAGGTGACAGCTGCTTCAAGCGTCTCCTGTTTCTTCGTGGGGTTATCGCGGGCAATACCGAGAAATGAACCACCTCGGAAGTGTATTCTGCTGATGTTTTCAATATTGAGTTCTTTCACTTGCGAAATATCGCCTCGCATGATGTGCTTAAATCCTTCCTGCACTCCAACAACCTCAACACCTTCAAGTTCTGCTCGTATTGTTGCTGCTCCAATTACACTGTTAATCCCGGGAGCGGGCCCGCCGCCACAGAGAATTGCAAGTTTTTTCGGGGTCTTAGACATTTCTCAATCCTTCTTTTCTTTATTTATGTAATTGAAGCCTTTGCTCTTAATCTTGGTAAGAAAGAGGTGTGTTGCGCAAAAAATATTTAAGTACGCAATGTACTACAAGATCGCTGAAAATTCAACTCTCAGATGTAACATTTCTTGAATTTTAACGTCTTTGAAATTTATACATAGTTTAGCAGTAACTGTTGTATTGGCTTGGATTGCGTTGAGAAATGGAACTTTATTCCATGACTCTGCATAAACCAAGGAGGCAGGTGCCTGATTGTTAGCGCTGCTCAATTTGTCAGACTGATGTTAAAATAGCACAAGGAGGCTTTTATGAAGCGTCTTTTGTTTTTGGGAACGTGGCTATGCTTTATCGGATTGCTGTCTTACGAGTTTATTCGAGCACTAGCGTCTTAGAATAAAAGTTGTCCCAGGAAGAAGCCGCGCGGCAGTAGCTGTGCGGCTTCTTCTTTAATAAGGCTTTGCCAATTGTGTCACTGAACAGTGTTTAAGTATTCATGTTTATAGCTTGATTTTTAGCGTTCGAGTCGGTAAACTTTTTTACATAGCAACTTCTAACTTAGTCACGATATATAATTACAGGTCTATAAGGAGGACTGTATGACACAAGCTCTAAGAACTCTTTTCCTGCTGGTGTTTTGTGCCGGATGCGCATGGGCTTCAGGATTCAACATTAATGAAGCCGGTGCACGTGCAACTTCTATGGGAAATGCCGTTACCGGACAGGCGTACGATGCATCGACGCTGTTTTATAATCCTGCCGGAATTGGTTTTTTGGATGGCACTAATGTCTATGGTGCGGTCACTTTAATTACACCGCAGTCAAGCTTTGTGGGAGCAGCCCCCCTCTTTGACAACACAATTCATAACACCCAAGACAAAGTTTTCCCCCCGGTTGGTCTGCATATTTCTCATCGTTTTAATGATAAAATCGCCGCTGGTTTTTCTCTGAGCAATCCCTTTGGACTTGGTGTCTTTTGGGAAGAAGATTTCCCCGGAAGATTTATTTCGCGTGAAGTCGATCTGAAGTCCTTCTACGTAAGTCCGGTTGTCGCATACCGCGCCTCAGAGGAATTTAGCTTTGGACTGGGATTAGACATCGTTTTAGCACATGTAAGCCTTACCCGGAATCTGCTTGGGTTTGGCAGCGGAGGTTCTCCCGGGACCGAAGTGGGCGAAGTAGAGCTAAGCGGAAATTCGAATATTAGCGTTGGGTTTACGGCGAGCATGCTTTATAAGGCCAGCCGTGGTGGTGCCGGTATCTTCTATCGCCACAATGTTAAGAATGAATTCGAAGATGCCGATGCGAATTTTACAGTATACGACGTTGCCGCTCGTGACTTGGTTATCGCAGGTATTGCCGGACCGATGAATGAATTTGGCCTGAGCCAGTCCGGAAATGCAGAACTGAACTTTCCCGCTTATCTAAGTGTTGGCGTTCACTACATGGCTACAGATAAGTTGGGATTTGCTCTGGACGGCACCTTTTTTCGCTGGAGCGTAAATGACGAAATTCCGCTGCGCTTCGAGAACCCGGATTTGGATCAGGATATTCCTCAACATTATGATAATTCTCTGCAGCTTCGCATTGGTGCGGAATATGAGCTTTCTGAGTCCTTCGCTCTGCGCGCAGGTTATATACATGACCAAACACCACAGCCTATTGAAATTACCAGTCCATTACTTCCGGATGATACGCGTAACAACTGGTCTGGCGGAATTGGCTATAAGCGTGGAAATATGAGCTTTGACCTCGGCTATATGTATGTTGGAATTGGCGACCGCAATACGGTTGTTGATGGTGTAGGACAGAATGAAAATGGTTTTGACGGTGTGTATACCGCTAATGCGCATCTGTATCTGCTAGGTTTTGGATACAGTTTTAATCAATAATTGTGCAAGTATTCAGGAGAATATCAATGAAAAAAGTCTATATGCTTTTATTGGCTGCTGTACTTGCGGTAGCAATATCGTGTAGTCCGGCCGATCCGGTTCAGGAAATGTTGGTAAGCCCAACCCAAACCGACCTTGTCTTTAGTAAAGTTGTGGCCCTCGGTAATAGTATTACAGCCGGATTTCAGTCTGGTGGATGGGTAAGTGGAGCACAAAATACAAATTTTGGAACGATTATTTCTCAGCAAATGGGTATGGGTGGCACATTTGTACAGCCGCTTATTGGTGAGCCGGGAATTGGAACAATTGATGCAGCAACCGGTGCCGCGTTTGGACCCTTGCAGTATACCGGCGGTGCCATTGTACAAGGTGACCCAATACCGGGTGGAGCAGCCGGTGTACCGGCACTGTTTTTTGCTGGTGGTAATGCCGAGATTCCTCGTCCATTCGATAACTTGGCGATTCCCGGTGCGGACGTAAATGATCTGGATAACTCCATCACCAGTGCGTCCAACGGTAACCCGCTATACGACCTGGTGCTTCGCAATCCGACATTTGGCAATACGACTCAGGTTGATCAGGCTATATTGCTGCAGCCGAGTCTGGTCTATTTATGGATTGGCAATAATGACGTTCTCGGTGCTGCGCTTGGCGGAACCACGGTTGGTACCATCACTGCTCAAACGGACTTTGATGCTCGTCTTGATGGGGTGCTTGATCGCCTGCAGAACGAGACGAATGCACAGATCCTGATGGTTAACATTCCGGACGTTACCGCTATTCCTTATGTTAATCTGTTGAATAATAGCGCCGTTTCGAATTTGGTCGATCTTGGTGCTGGACCGCAGCCGGTGGTATTTGACGCAACCGGAGCCCCGGTAAATTTTTCACCTCCGGGGCAACCTCCGTTATTTTTACCGCTATTAACCGAAGAAACCGGCGTGCAATTTTGCTTGCTGCCGTTTGTCAGTCAGTATTTAGCGACCGGATTAGGCGTGCCGGACAGTCTGGCATTGACGCAGATTTTGCCTGCGCCAATTCAGCCACTCATTCCGCAACTCATCGCCGGTATGCAGGCAAATGGCATTAATCCAAGCGGTGTACCGGTTCCCGGGAACCTTACTTTGACAGCTACTGAAATCACTACGATTCAAGCAGCTGTTACCGGATTTAATGCAAAAATTTCAAGCGCCGCTACCAGTCGTGGTTTGATTCTTGTTGACGCGTTTGCCAGGTTTAATGAACTGGTTGCCGCAGGTGTTGCTGGTATCGACGGCGTATCATCTTTCTTTGTCTTCCAAGACCCTGCCCGTACGGTATTTAGTTTGGATGGATTTCATCCGAGTGATGCCGGGCATGCCTATATGGCTCGCGAAGTAATTCGCGTTTTAAACGGAATACCAGGTATTTCTATACCAGAGCCGAACCCAGCTGATTTTGCCGGCCAGTATTTAAGCGGCGTGGCCAAGACAAATACGATGGCTATTGAGCCAGGTCTAATTGAGGATGTTGCGAAGCGGTTTATTCGTCAGCGTGCTGAATAAGTATTTCTGCTTAAAAGATATAAAAAAGCCCTCGTTTTGTTATGCAAAACGGGGGCTTTTTTATTATAACGAAAATTGTGGATTAAGCGTTTTCTTTACTGAAGTCATAAAGAGGAAATTGACTACAAAGTTCAGCAATTTCAGTCTTTACCTGCGCATACACTTGCTTGTCATCTACGTTTTTAAGCGTGCGATCGATAAAGCGTGCGACTTGCTTCATTTCATTCTCTTTAAAGCCGCGTGTGGTAAGCGCAGCCGTTCCAAGACGAATGCCACTGGTAACAAATGGACTGCGTTTGTCGAAAGGAACCATGTTTTTGTTAACGGTAATACCTGCCTCATGTAGCGCATTCTCTGCAACCTTACCACTTTTACCAGTATTGGTGAGATCTACCAGCATAACGTGGTTCTCGGTGCCTCCAGAGACGATCTCATACCCAAGTTCGATAAGTTCTGTGGCCAGAGCATTGGCATTTTTTATAATTTGTGCTGCATACTCTTTGAATGACGGTTGAAGTGCTTCTTTGTAGGCAACTGCTTTAGCGGCAATAACATGCATAAGCGGGCCGCCCTGAACGCCCGGCATCACTGCACTGTCTATTAGCTCGGAAAGCATCTTCACGCGACCTGATTTGGGTGCAACGATTCCCATGCGATTTTCTCTGTCTTTTCCCATCAAAATCATGCCTCCACGTGGCCCACGCAATGTTTTGTGAGTCGTTGTCGTTACCACATCGCAATACGGCATAGGAGAGGGATGCAGCCCGGCGGCAATTAGTCCTGAAGGATGTGCTACGTCTGCCCAGAGGATTGCGCCAACTTCGTCGGCGATCTCACGAAACTTGTCAAATTCATAGAAGCGGCTGTAGGCTGAAGCACCAACGATAATCATACGCGGTTTAGACTCACGTGCCTTGGCAGCTACAATATCCATATTAATCCGGCCGGTTGTCTCGTCGACACCATAAGAAACGATGTTGTAGAGTTTACCTGAAAAGTTTACCGGACTGCCGTGAGTAAGGTGTCCACCATGGGCAAGATCCATTCCCAGGATCGTATCTCCGGGTTTGCAAAAGGTTAGGTAAATGGCAAGATTGGCATTTGCTCCGGAATGTGGCTGAACGTTGGCATATTCGGCATTAAACAGCTCTTTTGCCCGATCTCGTGCGATGTTTTCAGCTACATCGACCCATTCACAGCCGCCATAATAGCGCTTACCGGGATAGCCCTCGGCATATTTGTTTGTCATTACGCATCCCACGGTTTGCAAGACCGCTTTACTGACAAAATTTTCAGACGCGATAAGCTCCAGAGTCGTATTCTCCCGATCAACCTCCTTCATGATAGCGTCATAGATTTCGGGATCGTACTCCTTTATGTGGTGCATCATGTGAAGACCTCACGGTTTATGGTGTGTTGTGGCAAAAATACCGGTGGAATTTAGTGACGGAAGAGGTAGGGGGCAATAAAAAAAGAAGGCTTCCCGCAAAAACGAGAAGCCTTCTTGATAAGATCTATTGTAGCGCTATTAGCCAATAATGCCTTTTAGGCAGGCATCGGCAATATTCTCACGATTGTTCTTCATGAACTTCTCTTCCTTGTTGCGGAAGAAGCCGTTGTCACGTAGTTGGTTGTATCGTTCGTTAGCCTGACCCTTGTATTTCGGATCTTTGGCAGCTTGGCGATATTGACCTGCGGCACGCTCATAAGCAAGTTTATCATCATAGATGAGTTCGCGTGAGCTACGTTTGTTAGAGCAGTAGCTGATGGCGTTCTCATAAGCAAACGCTGTAACCATATACGGAAGACCGTTGTTGGGATCAATGCGTTTTGCCTGGCTAAGATGTTTGAATGCCGAGCCATACTGATTTAGGCTGATGTATGCCGACGCGATGCTACAAAGTACGTCCACATTTTTGGGATCCAGATTCAAGATAGTCTTGTATTGCGTTACGGCATCGCTATACTGACTTAAACCTTCATAGGCTTGTGCCATGTAACGCATAGCATCTACGTGCTTTGCATCGGCCTTAATCGTGTTTTGAAGAGCAGGAATGGCTTTCTCAAACTCACCTACCGTTACTGCTTCTTTTCCAAACGCGAAAGCAACTTTAGGATCTTCCGGATTCTTTGTATACTGACTCTCCATCAGCTCCATTGGATCTTTGCCGAAGAAGTTATACATACTCAGAAGGTCTTTACTTGCTTTTGTATCGCTCGGATCGAGTTCAGTTACTTTCTCCTGTAGCTCCAGCGAACGCTCATCTTCCATTTGAAAGAAAAGTTTGGCAAGGGTAGACAAGTAGGATTTCTCTTCCGGCTTTGAAGCAACGAGTGCTTCGTAATGCGGAACGGCACAAGTTGGTCGACCCAAAGTGCGCTGTAGATTTCCGGCACGATAGTGTAGACTGACATAATCGGGATGCTTCTCAAGTCCGCGATAAATAATCAGCAGGGTACTGTCCAGGTAAGTGGTTTTGTTGGCCTCGTCGGTTTTTGTTAATTCGAAATAAGCCTTAGCCAATTTTGAATAAACAACCTTGTAGGTTCCAACTTTGTCATTTACCAGAACTTTCCAGTAATAAGGGATAGACTTTTTATACTGCTCATGTTTGAATTCTTCCTGTCCGAAGCTGTACCAAATTTGAATCTGCTTCTGAGGAATTGTATCTGATTGAAATTTCTCATATGGTGTTTCGAAATTGCTGGGTGTACAAACAACTTCTTCACCTGAATCCATTTCATCATCTAATTCATCTTGGGCGAACAGCGACTGCATACCTGCAAACAAGAACGCAATCATCAAAAGTTTGACAAGTCCATTTGTTAAAACTTTGCTCTTCACAATGCTCCTCCTAACGTTAATTTTTCAAGCTCAAGGGCATAGCATTTAACTTTAATCGTATATTTTAGCTCTGGCAGCTTAGACAGGCAAGTAGATTGTGAATATTTTTTCAGAATGTTGCCTGATTTCGCCACCAAATGGTTTATAACCGCCCTCTAAGAAACCAGGTTTCACCCATCGAGAGTGAAATCTGGAGATTAATAAAGCGCTCACTAGCAAGATTCTTACTGTCGTCGCCTCGTACGCCGCCAAAAATAGCGACATCGAAGCGATTTCTGGACGCGCCAAAGGGGAAGCCAAAGCCGAAACTTCCTGTATATTCCATAACCGATTCATTATTAAATCGGTAACCAAGCTGGTTTACAGAAAAGCCCCCTCGTAAATCTAACTGATTTAAGAAGCTAACGTTCCGCTTACGTAAAGAAGATCGCTCAATTCCGATTCCCATATGATACCAATCATTATAGGTTGGATCGGCAATATCGAGTGTCTGGCTGGACTCTTGAAAGGCATAGTCGGCTGCAATATTTACGCGATTGGTCAGACCAAATGCGACCCCTGCTCCGTACTGTATCGGAAAAGAAGTGAGTTGTGCTTCGCGCTCTTCCGGCTCGATGAGAGCATCCGGATAGGTGATCTGCACATCAATTGTTGGGGCAAGGTCGGCAAATCCGGCAATCTTGAGGCGATTGGGAATCAGATCGTAGTGTCCACTAAACCCGATACCGCCGCCAAAAAGTGAATACTCCACGCTGTACACGCCGCTTATGTATTCGATTAGGTCGGCAAAGTCGGTGTCCGCGGAAAAGGGAAACTGATAGCGGTCTTCAATTGTTCCAAAGAAGAAATTACCGCTAACGCTTAAACCAAGTTGGTCGGTGGGAGCCCACATCAGATTTACCTTAGCCTGACTAATGGTTCCATCGATGATGTTGAGTTGCGGAAATGAAATGCCGCCACTCTCGACCGTTTGTGTCGTTTTGTAATCGACATGGGAATATGGGTTCAGCGATGCACCGATCATCCAGCCGCTCTTTTTGAACGGGATAGCAAAACTTAGTCCCGTAAAAGAAGATGTAGACCATAGCTGCGATTGCCCTTCAGCTTCAAGGCTGACACGCTGATAGTCCATGGCAATACTGGCACGCGTATCGGGAGAGCTAAGCCATTGAGACACACCATAGTTGCCCAACGTAAGTGAATCTATTGAGGCGATTCCGGTATTACCCATACCAAGGCCACGTACAGTTGAGTAATATTGTTTTAGTCCAATACCATTCTTCTGCGTCGAAAAGAAAGATTGTGCAGACAGCGAAAAGGTGCACAATAATGAAATAAGTACGAAATGAACCATGCGGTTCTTCATTGCAAATTCCTCGTGTTTAGAAACGTTCTTCCGGCAAAACCAGTGATTCAACAATCAGTCGCGGACGCTTGGCCGGATCCGGATCATTATAACGATAGAAAGAAAAGAACTGTAGAGACGTTGTTTGTGAAAAGGACGTCAGATAAAATCCGGTAAATGCGCTGGTGTCGGTTGGTGAACTTAATTCCCGGCGCAAAAAGTTTGATGCAAGATCACGTCGTTCGCTGCCATCGGGAACCTGAAGACCTTTTAACGACAGCGTGGTATCAATATCAAATATATTTGTCAGGTCGATTACCCGGTCGGATAGAAAAGGAAATCCGGTAAAGGCGGTATCGACTTCAACACTGTTAATTAGATTCAATGGACTAATAAAGGGAACAAATCGTAGCCGCGTGCCGATGTCATCGTTGATATACGAATCAGTCTCATCAAGCGTGAGCTGAATATTTGCGCTCTCGACGAGTGCTCTTCCACCGTATTTGCGGTTTAGACTGTCGATGTCGAAGGTATACAAAGAAGCCCATGGATTCAAGGTAGAAACCTGGGTTCGGCTCTCATCCCGCACAAAGTCGCCATCAAAAAGATATGCATCGCGGATTACCAAAATGGAGTCGCTAATAACTTCTCCACCGATAGAGTAGGTGTAATACAGTCGCGCACCAAGATTCAGTGTGGCGTCACGTGCCTGAAACTCTTTGATAAAACCGGCATTGTTAAAATCCAGAACAAAGCCATTATTTGTAAGCTCATCGCCTGTTGTATCTCCTGCTGCAATCCACTCTTTAATAATAGATGTGTCGCTAATAACCATCACATTATCTAAGGAGTCTGCACTAAAGCCCGTTTTAAAGGTGCCAAGTGGTCTGCTGAAGTCTACCTGAGCGGGAAAGTTAATAAACGTAGCCGAAGTGTCGGTGTTCCACTCGCTCATCATTGGATAGGCGGTAACCTGGATACTGTCCTGGGACGTTCCCTCGCGAACCGTTAGTGCATCGAACTCCACCCGCGCCGAGATCATCGATACGCTATCCAAATTGAGGATCGTTGGAAAGGGGGAAAACGTCATAACAGGGCGAAAGGTATAGCCGCGTGCAGATCCGAGTAAAACTCGGCTGGAGCTGAATGTCGCGATAATTTGATCTACCGGAACAGTTGCATCCGAAGTGGCATAAAGCGTGTCGCGAACGAGTTCAGAAGATGGCAGCTGCAGCTGCAGCGGGTCTTCTGTACAACCCCAGTTTGCTAAACCGCTAAGAACAATAAGGAAAAAAATCCGTTTCATGCGTGCATCTTTCTTTCAGTCGTCTTGGTCTAAAAAATTTACAAAATAGTTTCAAATGTAAGACACCAGTACTTGGAATACAATACGCATTCTAAAAACGTTCTGTCGTGCCCCGGTTCGTATACCGCAGATGCTCGATGAGGTTCCATTTGAAATGATGTTATAACGGATGAATTATGAATGTAGATTTATGATTCCAATTACATGCAGAGACATAATAGCATTTTTCTTTCATCGCCTCAATCAGATTCTACTCGTAGTGTGCCATTTTTAAACTCTTATAAATTGCCAGATAATTATCATAGCGCTCGGGCAGGAATTCTCCCTGCTCAACGGCTTCTTTCACCGCACAGCCAGGCTCTTTAACATGTTGGCAGTCTGCAAATTTACATTCCATCGAGATTGCAGCGATATCGCAAAAGTATTCGGGAAGATCGCGTTTATAGATCTCCCATAGTCCAAGTTCGCGTACGCCCGGTGTATCAATTACAAAGCTTTTGTTTTTCAAAGGATAAAGCTCAGCGGCTGTTGTGGTGTGTTGGCCTTTGTTGGTGCGTTCGCTGATTTCCCCCAGTCGAATGTCTAATGACGGTGCGATGGCCTTTATGAGGGAACTCTTGCCAACGCCGGAGTGCCCAACAATGGCTGTTACTGCATTGCTCAGCACGACTTCCAATGCTTTTACGCCTGCGCCGGTTTCGGCTGATGTGAACAAAAAAGAATAGCCAATTTTTTCGTAATATTCTGCATATCGCAAAAACTCCGCTTTATCGGCAAGATCAATCTTATTCAGGCAGATGAGCGCATTAAGCTCATTTTTCTCTGCGATGACCAAATAACGATCGAGTATCCCCGGCTTGAAGGCCGGACTCTTTGCAGAAAGAATGATAAGCAGTTGATCTATGTTTGCAGCAATAATGTGCTCGTGGTGGGCACGGCTTTCGATTGTTCGAGATAGCTGCGAGGTTCTGGGATGAACTTCTTCTATAATTCCCTTAATGTCTGTATTGGGATCAGAGTTGAGCGAGATGTCTACATTATCACCGGCCTTGATGGGTGTGAATCCCGATTTTTTGCCCGCGAGCTTACCGCGAAGCGTGCAGGTGATTCGCTCATTGTCCACCAGAACGATGTAGGTCATTCTGGTGGCGGTTAATACTTTTCCGGTTTTCACGAGGGAGGTCGTCATGCTGGAACGGTTAGAATCCAAAGAGATTACGGGATTTGCGCTGATTACCCGCAATATGGATGTCGCAGCTACCCGAGACGCGAAACTTATTGTTGAAAATTTCAGAATATACATCCGGGCATGAACTGACTGCACGCTTTCCGCTTTCTCTACAGACTTCCAGGCGAGAAACGTCTGGTGGTTGTTTAAAGTTGTCTGCGGGGATTTTCTCGGCATCGTACAGCGTCTTCATAAAGTCGCCCCAGAATGGCAGCGCAGCGCGTGAACCAACTCCCTCAGGCCCCATCTTCAGTTCAGGAGAATCCAGACCTACCCATACACCGGCAGTTACGTTTGGCGTATATCCAATAAACCAGGCATCGGCATAATCGTTTGTTGTCCCGGTTTTTCCGGCAGCGGGTGCGCGGAAATTGTAGAGTGAGCGAATGCGGATACCGGTTCCATGGTCAATTACATCGCTCAACATATCTGTCATGATATAAGCACTGGCGCGGCTGATAACTTCCTGACGCTTTGGAAAGCGCTCATAAATAACGTTGCCGTAGCGATCTTCAACGCGTCTAATAAAAATGGGATCGACGCGCACGCCGTTGTTTGCCAATACACCAAATGCATTTACCATTTCGATAGGAATGGTTCCGGTACTGCCCATAGCCAGACTGGGATAAGGCTCCAGTGACGTGCTGATCCCCATTCGTCGCGCATAATTCACTACTTGCTGCGGTCCGATATCCAAAATTAAACGCGCGGCGATAATGTTTAATGATTTTTTAACGCCGGTACGCAGACTGGTGAGCCCGCCAAATGTGCGATCATAGTTTTCGGGCGTCCAGCGCGAGCCGTCTCCGTTGTTGATCACGACCGGCTGATTCAACAGCTTGTCGATTGGCGTGTAGCCATTGTCAATTGCAGCGGTGTAAAGAAACGGTTTGAAGGTCGAGCCTGGCTGTCGGCGCGCCTGTAGAGCACGATTAAACTTTGTCTTCTTAAAATCGCGTCCACCAATCATTGCTTTTACTTCACCCGTGCGATGATCCATAGCGATAAAGGCAATCTGCAGAATGCTTTTTTCCATGAAGGCAGAGTCGCTGATTGCTTCACCGGTTTCTTTCTCTTTCTTTCTAAACTCGGATTTTAAATACTTGCGCACCTTTGCCTGAATGTCCGGCATTTGACGGGCAACCGCGCTGTCCATAGCAGCTTGATAACCGCTATGCAAAGTGGTAAACACATTCAGTCCGTCTTCATACACATCGATGTTCAGAGAATCCTGCAGGGCATTTAGCTCCTGACGTACATGCTCGGTAAAATAAGGAGCAGTTCCGACGCCGAGTTTCCAGTTGCGTGCCTCAATATCAATAACCTTCAGACTGTCATAGGTTTGCCGAGTCAGGTCCTTTGTGACAAACATATTGTGCATAACGACATTTCGACGCAGTTTTGCGCGCTCAGGATGTCTGGCAGGATTATAAACAGCAGGTCCTTTTAACAGACCAACAAGCAAGGCACCTTCTTCAATACTCAGTTCACTCGCTTCTTTGTCGAAATAACGACGTGCCGCACTCTGCAGACCGTAAGAACCTCTGCCAAAGTAGGCGACGTTGAGATACATCTCCAGAATTTCACGTTTGGAATAGGTGCGTTCTATCTGTATCGCGGTAATTGCTTCGCGAATTTTACGGGTGATGCTTCTTTCAAAGCCGATCTTTTTCTGATAGAGATTGCGAGCGACTTGCATGGTTATGGTACTGGAACCCTGACTGAAACTCATGTTGCGTAAATTTACCAATGCTGCTCGGGGGACTCGTTTTACATTTATTCCCCAATGATCAAAGAATTCCCGATCTTCAGTGGCAAGGGTTGCTTCCATGACATGTTCAGGAACATTGTCCAGAGAAACCCAGATGCGATTGTTGCGATAAAGCTCGTGCATCACTTTACCGTCGGAAGAGAAAAGACGGGTAACCTGTGCGGGATTTACGTTCTCCAGATCATCCAGCGGGGGCAGGCCATTGTAGATAAAAATGCTATAGGCAAGTAATGCGATTGCTGCGATGCTCAAAAAGCCGAGGAGAATACGTTTTTTCCAGGGATTGATCGGCTCTTGATAGTTGAAAGACTCTTCAGCCGGCTCAGATTGGCGTTCAAGAAAATATTCAGACATAGTTGTACCATTTTTATATGCGTATTGTATCTATTGAAACTGGACCAGCAGCGTATTTCGACCAGTTCTCCACGTGTTCAGGGGCACGAAATTAATTTATAAAAAACATAGCCTATTACCTAGATCAAATAAAGTTGATTGTGCTATGCCGATAATAGATAGACTCTAAAACTGCCGATTTTTATTTACTTCTGTTTTTACTGTAAAACCGGGGATCTCTTGTGCTTAAAGCACTTTCTACACTCTTGCTATTCTGCTTATTGCTTGCAGGCTGCAGTAGCAGTAAGCCCTTTGTCGAAACGAAGCCGGTTCCCGAAAGTTCCTCTGTCTCTTCTCCTGCCGAACAACACTATCTTGCTGGTGCCTTATTCGACTTTGAAGATAAATACCACCAGGCGCTGTTGGAATATTACAAGGCACTGGTTTACGACTCTACGTCCGCGCAGGTAAATATGGCAATCGGACGTGACCTTTTTCGCATTCGGCAGTTTCAAAATGCTGTTACGTACTTAAAACGCGCTCTTCAGTTCAATCCTGAACATGAAGAAGCGCTGTATTTCCTCGGTGAGAGCAATACCCATATGCAGAATTTTGGACATGCGACAACAGCCTTCGAGCGGTTGTATGCGATAAAACCATTCCATCCACTATATCGCGGAAAGCTCGAACGGCTTTATGAGAAGATTGGCAGCATCGATAAGTTGGTGATGTTGAAAGAAGAGACGGTTGAGAAATTTGGACTGTCTCACGAGTCTGCCTATCAGCTGCTTACACTTTACATGCGCGCCAATCGCTTCAACAGCGCCAGAGAGTTGCTTGAACGCATCCTCGAGATTGAGCCGGACAAGGCGCTGCATTGGTCGGTTTACGGCAATATTCTGGAGGTGGAACGCGATACGACGGCTGCTGTGCAGGCCTACCGAAAAGCGCTGGAATACGAGCCGTTTAACAGCAAGGCACAGCAGCAGCTTTTTATGCTGCTATTGGATAACAAAAACTCCCGCGCTGTAGTTCGTTATTTTAGTGAGTTGGTGCAGCTGGATGGCAGCAACCACCAGGCGCGTCTGTTTTTGGCTGAAGGCTATCTTTATCAGGAGAACTTTACCGCCGCTATTGCCGCGATTCAGCCGGCGTTGGAAGTATCTCGCTATCGTGCTTCAGCACACCAACTCTTGGGGCGTATTGCTGTATCTCGTAATCAGCCACAGGAAGCAATGACGCATTTTCGTGCGCTCACCGAACTCGAGCCGGATAATCGTCAGGCTTGGGAGCTGTTGGGCGTGTTTCATCTACAGCTGGATGATACCGAGACTGCAGCCGACGTTCTGGGAAGAGCCGCAGAGCGATTTCCCGCGGATGCTCGCCTACTTTCGTTGTATGGCAATGCGTTACAGCGCTCCGGCCGCTATCGCGATGGACTTGAACCCCTGCAGCGCGCGCAGTTTCTTGATCCGGAAGACCTCACCACAATTCTTACCCTCGGGCTTGTCTATGAAAACTTACGAATGTTTAGTCATCTGGATTCCCTTTACAGTCAGGCACTGGACCGCTACCCGGAAAATGCTCTCCTCTTAAATAACTATAGTTACTCGTTGGTCGATCGAGGTGTCGAGCTGCAAAAGGCGCTTGCTCTTGCCCAACGTGCAATTGAGCTGGAGCCGGATAACGGTGCCTACATGGATACAATTGGCTGGATTTACTATCATCTCGAAGATTATGATGCCGCATTAAGCTATATAAAAAAGGCGGTCCGGCAGCGACAGGAAAGTGCTGTGGTTCTGGAACACCTTGGTGATGTCTATTATCGACTGGGTAATTTAACCCAGGCAATTCACTATTGGCGCCTCGCATTAGAGAAAGATCCCGAGAATACCTCGTTGCTACAGAAAGTTGAAAAATAAGTTGCTCGCCTTTGACGATTTATTAATATTGATCCACTGGGAAGTAAGCCACCAGAAAGATTACGTAAATCGTTAAAAACCGGAAAGTCACGTATGCCAATCCTTCAGTTCGTTTTACGCAAACAAAAGAGAATTTTGCTCGCAATCGCCTGCTGTCTGTTTTTTGCCGGATGTGCCGGAAGTGGTATGCGAAATTTCGGTGTAAAGCCGTTTCTGAACTCTTTGGATACCTGGCCGGAAGAATATCAGTCGAACTTTGAACAAATTCGCACTTTCTCTGGTTCAGCTCGACTGTCGATTGAATCGGAACAGTTCAATGGAAACGTTTCTTTGAAAACGAACTGGGTTCGTCCGGATAGGCTTTATCTTCAGGCTGAAGGCCCGCTTGGCCTTGATGTTGGCAAAATATTTATTGGTGAAAACCGATTTATGGTCTACAATCAGTACAATAATCATTTTACCTCGGGCAGTATTCGCGACCCTTATTTAAATCGCTTTATGCAGACCAATATTACGCTGAGCGAACTTCGCCATACCGTACTTGGCTACGTGCTCGAACCCGATTCTCCCAAGCAGCTCACCAATCGCACGCACGGAATTTTCACAGCACGGTCGATTGAAGATGATATTGACTATCGCTATGTGGTGAACCCGGAGAGTGGTTTACTCGAAACCTGTGAGTTGAGCAGAGAATCCCGCGTCTTTTTGCGACAGGATTTTAAGAATTATCGCAATATAGACGGCATCTATCTGCCAATGATTATTCAAATTACGCTTCCCGATCAGAAAGAGCGTATTTCTATTTTCTATAAATCCGTAGAACTTAATCGGCCGCTGGATTTGGCTAAGCACACCATTGAAATCAGCAGCAAAGTGCAACAACTCAACCTGAATTAATCCCCCTATGGAAATATCTGTTGTTATCCCTGCTTATAATGAAGCAGAGTCGCTGCCGGAGTTGATGAAGCAGCTGACCACCAGTTTACAAGCTCTGAATATGACCTACGAGATTATCGTGGTTGATGACGGTAGCAGTGATGGCTCTGATGAGCTGTTGCGATCTCTGTCTGCTGAATACCCGCACCTCAAGGCACTCATCTTTCGTCGGAATTACGGAAAGAGTCCGGCTTTATCGGAGGGCTTTCGCGAGGCACGAGGCAAATTCGTCATCACGATGGATGGCGATTTGCAGGATGACCCCAAGGAAATTCCCAATCTGCTCGCCAAGCTCGATGAAGGTTACGACCTGGTTTCCGGTTGGAAAAAGAAGCGGCACGATCCGCTGTCCAAACGATTACCTTCAAAGTTATTTAACTATATTGTGTCACGCGCTGCCAAGCTGGATCTAAACGATTTTAACTGTGGGTTGAAAGCATATCGCAATGAGGTTGTGAAAGATTTGCAGGTCTATGGTGAACTGCATCGCTTTTTACCGTTCCTGGCAAATGCCAAGGGCTATCGCGTAAGCGAAATCCCGGTGCAGCATCACCCACGGGTGCACGGTGTAAGCAAATATGGCGCGAAACGTTATCTGAATGGCGCATTCGATTTGATGACGGTTCTCTTTCTCACCCGGTTCCGCACATCACCACTGCATATCTTTGGCACTATTGGTTTAATGAGCTTTCTGACAGGATTTTTAATCGAATCCTATCTTATCTCATTATGGCTTATGGGCGAGGGGATAGGCAGACGTCCGCTGTTTTTGTGGGGAATTTTTATGATTTTGATGGGCGTGCAGTTTGTGGGGTTTGGGCTTATTGCTGAAATGATCTCTGCCGGCCAGGCGGAGAACGTGCGCTATACCATTCGTGAGGTTATCGGCGGAGACTGAGCTTGGGCTGCTTCGCTGGTTTCTTCTTGAGGCTATTCTACTATGAACCGCTATTCCTTCTTCTCGATTATCGTACCTTCCTATAATCGTCTCGATGAAATTACCGAGATGCTCACATCTATTCAACAAATGGATTTCCCGCCCAATCGCTTCGAATTAATTATTGCTGATGACGGCTCAACAGACGCCACGGCGGAATACATTCGCAGCCAAACGGATAATTGCGCATTCTCTCTGAGGCTGCTGCAGCAGGAGAATCAAGGTCCGGGGGCAGCCAGAAATCTGGGGCTTGCCGCGGCTGAAGGCGATTTCTTTATCTTCATTGATTCAGACTGCACCGTTGCGCCAAACTGGCTTCGGGCGATTGACAAAGGGCTGAGCGCTGAACAGGCTGATGCCTTTGGTGGTCCCGATTCGTATCGTGAGGATTTTTCTTCATTGCTTAAGGCAATTAATTACTCGATGACCTCATTTTTGACCACTGGTGGTATTCGCGGTGGTAAGAAGCGAATTGGCAAATTCTATCCGCGTAGTTTCAATATGGGATTATCACGGGCGGTATATGAGAAAATCGGTGGTTTCGGAGGACTTCGCCATGGACAGGATATTGAGTTTAGTCATCGCATTATAAAAAGTGGTGCTCGTGTTCGTCTAATAGAAAATGCGGTAGTCTTTCACAAACGCCGCACATCTTTACGCAAATTCTTCCGACAGGTATTTAATTGGGGCATAGCTCGTATTAATCTGTACAAGATTGATAACGCGATGTTGGAGCTTGTGCATGCCTTACCGGCAATTGCCACATTTGGTTTCCTTGTTTTGGCTGTTGCGGCCTGTTTTTCTTCGGTAATATTAACCCTTCTTGGCGGGCTGGTGGCTTTAGCTATGCTGCTTATAGCGCTGTCCGCAATGCATTCGATGATCGTCTACAAAGACTGGAAACAACTATTTTTGCTTCCGGTGGTTATGCCGACGCAAATTCTTGGCTATGGGTTGGGTTTTGGAATTGCGTATATCTTGCGGGTTGTGTTTAATGGTGCTGTTTTTACTGGGTTTACGAAAAAATACTATCATTGATTAGCACAAAAAAAACAGGGGACGATGAATCGTCCCCTGCGGAGTTGGGAGGGAGGTTTTGACCTCGAAAGGTCAAAGGAATATAGCTTTTGTGTAGATTTTTGTCAAGTGATTTTTTTAACTTTCTCAGCGAATAGTCAGTGTGTAGGTAAATAGACATAAATTTGTAACGCAAATTGAACATTAGATTTGTATGAAGCCTTGAGTGGAAATATGCTTGGAGAACACTTTTTAAATTGGGGTATTGTTGCCCAGGAACAAGATGGGTATCCCATTGACTGGCAGCATATATTCGGACGTATCGCGCCGATTGGAATCGAAATCGGTTTTGGCAATGGCGAATATCTGTTGGAGTGGTCGCGTCGTCAGCCGGACTGGAATTTAATTGGCATGGAAGTGTCGCTGGAGTCGATGGAGCGCTGCCAAATGCGCATGCGCAAGCACCAGGTTCAACATGCGCGTCCACTTTACTGCGATGCCCGATTTGGCCTAAAGGAGTTTTTCGCTCCAGAATCTATCGACCATGTCGTTATGAACTATCCCGACCCGTGGCCAAAGCGTCGTCACGATAATCGTCGATTAATCAGCGGAAACTTCCCGGACGTATTGGCCTCTGGTTTAAAGACCGGCTGCTTTTATGAACTGGTTACCGATCAGGAGTTTTACGTGCGTGAGGCGGCAGAACGGTTTGCAGATTCCCCCTTTTTTGATACCTCACCAGTGGAACGCAATCCGGAGCGGTCAGTTAAAACGAAATACGAACGTAAATGGGATGAGATGGGACGCGATTGCTTTCGTTTATTGGCACGCAAGATAAAGCAATCCAGTCCAAATAGATTACTGGAGAACTCGGAAATGCCGCATACTTTTTTGACTCGTGAACCCGAATTAATGCTCGTTCGTAAACTACAGGATTTTACTCATCGCGATAAGCATGGTTTGGTTACGGTAAAGCAAATTTTTAAAAATACAGAGCAGGATGGTTATCTTCTGAAGGTGGTCGCAAAGGATATTGACTACAAGCAGAGTTTCTTCGTGTTAATAAAGCCACATGAGGATGGACGCTGGATTGTAAAGCTCGATCAGGGGGCTCTTCCCTATCGTACACCGGCGGTTAAAATGGCGGTTTGGGAGATCGGAAACGCCCTTGTGGAGAGCCTTTCCTGATTAAAAATCTCTTGCGATCTTATGGCTAAACAGTTAACATAATTATAATTGAATAAAAAAAGATAGAGAAAATGATAAGTATAAAGAAAAAGAAAAAAAAAGAACAGGTGGTATATGAATGGAGCACAAATGGGTGCTTGATGATGAGTTCGCCGAGGAGGATATCGAGCGGCTAGCGGGTGAACTGGGTGTTCCCCGAGTGTTGTCGCATATTCTCCTTCAACGAGGTGTAGACTGTTTTGACAAGGCACAAACTTATTTCCGCCCAGATCTGAACGAGCTGTACGATCCGTATCTGATGAAAGATATGGATATTGCTGTCAAGAGACTGAATGAAGCCCTTAGTAAAGGGGAAAAAATTCTGGTCTTTGGTGACTATGATGTTGATGGCGTCTCCAGCTGTTCACTGGTATATCTTGTCTTGGCCAAATTAGTCGGCTCTAAAGCCAGCTACTATATTCCTGACCGCATTAAAGACGGTTATGGTTTGTCTAAACGTGCTATTGAAAAAGCGCGTGATGATGGAATCTCGCTAATTATTACTGTGGACTGTGGCGTTACAGCAATTGAAGAAGTAAAACACGCTACGGAGTGCGGGGTTGATATTATCATTTCCGATCACCATGAATCTGGTGATGAACTCCCTCCAGCCGTTGCTGTTTTAGATCCCAAGCGTAAAGATTGTCCATATCCTTTTAAAGAATTGGCCGGTGTTGGCGTGGCATTTAAGTTTATGCAAGGGCTATACGACCAACTTGGCATGAATAAGTCCGAACTGGATGAATATCTGGATCTCGTGGCTATCGGCAGCAGCGCGGATATCGTGCCGCTGATTGATGAAAATCGAATTTTGGTGCGCCATGGACTGGATCGTATTAATTACAATCCACGCTTTGGTGTTAAAGCTCTTCTTGAATCAACCGGTTTGGACAAGCGAGATATCACGGTCGGACTGATCGTTTTTGTTGTCGCCCCGCGAATTAATGCTGTGGGACGAATGGGTGATGCCGGCAGGGCTGTTAAGCTGCTGGTTGCCAGAAGCCTGCAGCAGGGACGCGTTGCAGCAAAAGAGCTGGAGCGTGAAAATAAGCTGCGCCGTACTGTAGATGAAAACACGTTTAAAGAGGCAATCGAACTGGTAGAACAGAAACTTCAACCAGACGACGATTCCTGCATCGTGCTTTATCAAAAAGATTGGCATCCCGGTGTTATCGGAATAGTTGCCTCTCGAATTGTAGAGAGATACTATCGACCAGCAATTATGATTTCAGTGGTAAATGGTGTCGGTAAGGGATCGGCCCGAAGCATTGCTAATTTTAATATCTATGAAGCAATTAAAAGCTGTTCGGAATATCTTGAGGCATTTGGTGGTCATAAATACGCTGCTGGATTGACTATCAAGGAAGAGAATATTCCCGCCTTTGTCGAAAAATTTAAGATCGCGGCAGCAAATACGCTTCCCGAGAAGGATCTTATTCCGACCGTTCAAGTCGACTGCGAAGTGCGTTTAAAAGATTTTGATGAACGCCTGATGCGCCTCTTAAAACTTATGGGGCCGTTTGGACCAAAAAATCTGAGACCGGTTTTCGTTTCGCGTCAGCTAAATATTGTTGGTGATCCCTGCATCGTAGGTGGTAATCACCTAAAGCTGAATGTTGAGCAAAATGGTGTCGTTATGAATGCAATCGGTTTTAATCTCGGTAATCATCTCGAAAAAGTGAAAACGCAAAAAGCGCTTGTAGACTGCGCTTATGTGATAGAAGAAAATTTCTGGAATGGCAGAAAGAAACTACAACTCAGGCTAAAAGACGTTAAAGTATAAGACCGCCGGAGCTTTATTTGTGAAAGAGTTTTATCAGAACCTTCAAAAGAAACGCAGCGAAAAAGGCATTTCGCTGGAGGATATTAATCAAAAAACCCGACTTCCCATGAGCTATCTCAAAGCTCTGGAAGAAGGGCGCATGGATGATCTTCCCTTCGGATACGAACGCATTTACCTTCGTCGCTATGTAAAGGAGATTGGCCTTAATGAGGCGGAAGTTCTTCGGGACTTCGATATGCTTACCGGCAGGCTGGCCCCTACCACTGCTTCTGACGCCGTTAGCGAAGAAGCCGAACTCGAAGAGCCGGTGGCTGCGCCTTCACCCAGTTTCCCATCCAGCGTTAATGCCCAGGAGTTTGTGCATAGCTTAAATCTGGACCGCATTCATAAGCTGGTTTGGGTTGGCGGTGCTTTCTTTGCTATATTGCTGGCAGGCTATTTTATCTGGCAGCAATATATGACGCATCAAAATGATAAAGCGTTGGAAGTGAAAGAGATATCTTTGCAAGAGCTGGTCGAAAACTTTGAAGAAAAAGATACAACCGAAGTGATTCCGGATTCAACAGAAGTGCAAGCTGCTACAGCTCTTATCGCTTCGCAAGGCACTACAGGAAATGTTAATGTGTTGCTAAATGCGTTGAAGCGCACCTGGATTCGCGAGATTCGGGATGTGAAAGACACCACGGATTATATCCTGCCCCGTGGCATCAGACGCAGTGTTAACGCACGATCATCCATTCAATTTCGGTTTGGCGTCGCAGATGGTGTCGAAGTGTGGCTGAATAAGAAAAACCTCGGCGTTATGGGAAAGGAAGATGAAGTCTTATTGTATCTACTGCTCGATGCCGATGGAATTCAAGGTAAGCGGGTCAGAAAGGTACAACCAGGCGCTAAAGCACCTGTATCTACCGCAATTCCCGATGCACCACCAATCAGGGGGCAATAATGAAAAATTTGTCTGGATTTATTTATATAGCTTTTCTGATAATGCTGACATCAGCATGTTCCTCCAGTAAAAAGGTGACGACATCTATGGCTGAGCCCGAGAAGGTAGAAACTGTTTTGGTTGGGGACTTGAAGTATACGGATATCATTTCTACGCTTCCCCGCTGGGAAGAGCAGGATAAGCAAGCAGAGTTAAATCCTGCTGAGGTCGAGCAGCTTAGTAAGGTTGCCCGCAAAATTGAAGTGGTCTGTTATCTTGGGACATGGTGTCCTGATTCCCGCGGAGCGGTACCACAATTTACGCGGAGTCTTGAATTAGCCGAGAACCCTAATATTTCTTACCGCATTATTGGATTGAATCGCGATAAAGATGATCCGCCTGCACATCTTGCGCTGCAGAACGATATTCAGCGGGTGCCGACATTTGTAATTTATGAGAATGAAGCTGAAATCGGTCGACTGATAGAATATCCAGTTCAGGAAAATTTTGTTTTAGACATTCTGGAGCTGCTTAGCTCGAAGTAAGGCAGAGCAACTTTTCAGAATTAGAACTGGTATTATTAAGAATATTGGCGCATATTTACGGCTCGAAAAATGATGAGCTGTTTAACAATTAAAGTGATACTGATGACGAATACGAATATCGACAAAACAGATGAAAATGAATCAACGGTAGATAAAACCTACAATAAAATTACCCGTGTCATGGAAGGGTATATTATACTGTGTTTTGTCCTCGTCACAATTATTCCCCTGCTTGAATACGCATGGGTTCCTCCATTTGTTCGATTTATCTACTTCACCGGTTTTCCCATGCTGCTTATTCTAATTTTGGTTAGCCTTGTGAAAGATAATATCCTCGACAATTTGAAACGCAAATACGATGAGACTCCCGGCCAGGCCAAATCTGCCGGAAGGAAGTAAAAATGATTCATATATCTTCCCGGCGGTTGGGAGATATCCTTTCTTTAAGTTCCCGCAAACGCATTATGGTTATTGGCGATCTCATGCTCGATCGCTACCTATGGGGACAGGTTACTCGAATTTCCCCTGAAGCCCCCGTTCCAATAATAAATATTGAAGATGATGAAGTCCGCTTTGGTGGTGCAGCCAACGTGGCTAACAATATTGTTGGCCTTGGTGCAGAACCCGTTTTGGTTGGAACTATCGGTGATGATAACGGTGGAGAAATATTCCGCAGACTATTGGCCGAAAAAAAACTAACCGCCGCTGGGTTAATTGTTGATAGTTCGCGACCCACAACAATTAAAACGCGAATCATCGGTAATGATCAGCAAATAGCCCGCGTCGACCGCGAGAAGACGCATTCGATAAGCACTGAGGTGCAAGACCGCATTCTACAGCAGGTGCGCGATTTAATCGTCGATGTCGATGCGATTATTCTGCAGGATTATAACAAAGGGATGATGCTGCCCGGATTAATAAAAGGCATTGTTGAAATAGCAGGCAAAGCAGATACGATTGTTACTGTCGATCCGAAGTTCGATCACTTCCTTGAATACCGCGGTGTAACGCTATTCAAACCGAATCGTAAGGAAACTGAGGAGGCGCTTGTAATGCGACTCGATAGTGATGAGGCTGTCTGCGAGGCTGGCAGTTTGCTTCTAAAAGAGCTAAGCGCCAAAGCCGTGTTAATCACCTTGAGTGAACGCGGTGTGGCACTGTTCGAGCGGGACGAAGAGCCGGTTTTTACCCATACGCGCGCTCGCAAAGTTGCAGATGTGTCAGGTGCTGGTGATACTGTTATCGCAGCAGTGACGGTTGCTTTGGCTGCAGGAGCGTCCTTTAAGGAAGCCGTTTCGATGGCGAATTATGCCGCAGGAGTTGTTTGCGGCGAAGTAGGAGTCGTGCCAATAACAAGAGCGCATTTAATGTCAGCTTTTGAGCAAAACACAGGCGATTAGCGATTTTGGCGAGCCTGCCAAAGGACCTCTGCCAGATGCAACATCTTTGTCGATCCGCCCTGACGTTTACTATATCCGGACAAATGCATCAAGCAACTGGAATCTCCTGAAACGAGAACAGAAGCACCACTTTCCCGGATCCACTCCGTTTTATTCTCAGCCATTGCCGTTGAAATCTCGGCAAACTTTACCGAAAATGTCCCGCCAAATCCACAGCAGGTATCCGATCGTTTCATCTCCTCTAGCGACAAACCATCGATAGACCGGAGTAACTTTCGCGGCTGCTCAAAAATGCCCAATTCCCGCAAACCATGACATGCATCATGATATGTTACAGTTGCATCGTATTGGCCATTCCAGGTTTCAATGCCAAGTTCATCGACCAAAAACTGCGATAATTCAAAGATGCGGCTCTGGATTTTGGCATGCCGCTCAAAGCCTGAATCGGATAGTTTCAGATGCTCGTAATGTTTTTTTACCTGGCTTACGCAGCTTCCGGAAGGGGCGACAATCGTTTCAGCATCTTCAAATATTTTCAGGAAACGTTCTGCCATAACCGCACATTCGGCGGCATAACCACTATTTCCGGCGGGTTGGCCACAGCAGGTTTGCTCTTCTAAAAAGATAGGTTGGCAATCCAGGTCGCGCAGGATATTTACCATCGCCATCGCAACTTGCGGAAAATACTGATCGACATAACAGGGGATGAACAAGTGTATGGGACGAGGCATGGCATGCTTTCCTATTTATTGAGCAGGAAGGCGTAGATGAAACCATCCAGATCGCCGTCCATAACTTTTTGAACGTCGCCGGTTTCATGGCTGGTGCGATGATCCTTTACCATGCTGTATGGGTGGAATACATAGGAGCGTATTTGATTTCCCCAACCGATCTCGGTTTTTGTGTCTTCAAGCTCCTGCAGGCGAGCTTTTTCTTCTTCCAGCTTAAGTTGATAGAGGCGGCCGGAAAGAATCTTCATGGCATTGGCTTTGTTCTTGTGTTGCGAGCGTTCGCTCTGACAAGTTACCACGGTGTTGGTTGGCAGATGAGTGATCCGCACTGCAGAATCGGTACGGTTTACGTGCTGTCCACCAGCGCCACTGGCGCGGTAAGTGTCGATTCGCAGATCATTGGGATTAATTTCGATCTCAAAATCGTCGTCTACCTCGGGAACAACAAATATGGAGGCAAAAGACGTATGGCGGCGACCGCTGGAGTCGAAAGGAGAAATGCGCACCAGGCGATGCACACCAACTTCGGCCTTTAGAAATCCGTAGGCGTAGTCGCCCTTAATTTCCAATGTTGCGCTTTTTATTCCTGCCTCATCCCCGGGGAGCATATCCAAAGTGGATGCCTTGAAGTCCTTTCGCTCGGCCCACCGAAGAAACATACGCATGAGCATTTGAGCCCAGTCCTGACTTTCGGTTCCGCCGGCACCCGGATGAATCGTAAGAATAGCGTTTTTGGGGTCTTCAGGAGTAGAGAGCAGGCCTTTTAGTTCCAGCTCTTGAGTAGCAGCATACAAGGTTTCACCGTCTTTGGCAACCTCGGCAAGAGTCTCAGCATCGTCTGCTTCCAGTGCCATTTCCAGCATTAGGCGCAAATCTTCCAGCTGCTGTTGCTGCTTTTTCCACGAGTTCAGTTTGTCTCGCTTGGTGTTCAGATGTTTTAATATTTTTTGAGCGCTTTCCTGATTGTTCCAAAACTCCGGTTCTGCGGTCTTTGCTTCAAGAACTTTGATATCTTCTGCCAGCTGAGAAATATCAAAGATACCCCCGAAGGTTTTCGAGGATAATGCCGGTCTTTTCCAAGTGAGACTGTATTTCTTCGCTCATGCGATAGACTCTCTATTGTTTTACAGCTTATAGGCTTTTTGAATTGAATGCGATTCAAAATAGTGATTCAGAATCTTTTTATGGTTCTGCTTTTCCATTGCCATAATTGCGGCTCCGGTTTTACACATACCAACGCCATGCCCGTGGCCTGCGCCAACAAAGGTGAAGGAAATAGGAGTGCCTGTATCATCAAGTTCCCGTTCTACCAGAAAACAGGAGCTTGGCAGATATTCATGCGCAAGGGCTTCGCGAATGTTAAGCTGACCGCGAATGCGATAATTTTTCAGACTGCCAATCAGTTCTATTTCGCGCAGACGGGCGGATGCGCCGCGATCAATTGGAATAATCTCGAATAGGATACCGATATCCTCACCGGTTTTTTTGCGAATAATTTCTTCCAGCTCTCGACGCGAATAGTTGAATTCCCAACGGAAAAACTTTTTTACTCGTTCTAATGATGCCGGTAGTTCCCGGCCCTTCATGTTGCACCAGGTTTCCGGGCGGGAGAGAATCCAGTTACGAGCATTGTTCTCTTTACGCAGGTTTGTAGAGCGTTTCGGCTTTTCGGCACTATCGAGCTTTCCGATAAGGAGTGGATTTTCACCATCCCCGAGCATACCACCAGCGTTTTCAGTGTGCCCCCCACAAATCAGATGAAATGGGGTGTCACTGATATTGCCATCATTGCAAACGACCTGTCCGGTAGTTAGGTTCACCGCCTTGTCGATGTTCTCATCCTCAAACTCTTCGCCGAAATAGCGAAGCGTTTCACCGGTGTGTCCATAATCGAATGGGTCGCCTAAACGTTTGTGGTTGATGCGGGCCAGTGCTTCACTACGGCAAACAATGGCGAGACTTTTGGAAAACTCAAGCGGCAGGTCTGTACCAATTTCGGAATAGATAACCCGCTTTAGATATGCTTCCAGCGGAATTTCGCTGATTCCCATCAGGTTGCCCTTGATATCGAAGCGAAGTTCTACAACACCGCTATAAACAAGATCGTTGAAATGCTCTTTTTGCAGCAGGTCATCGAAGCTGCGAACGCCAAAAATTTTCGTCATGGTAGCCGTTTCTTCCGGCACGATACGCACAACGTTTGCAGCTTCAGTAGACTTGTCGTATTCTGCGTCGAATATTTCAAGATAGCCCTGAGGCGCTTCCAGCTGTCTTTTCTCAAAATAGGGAATAAATGTCGGTTGAAATTGCTTGAAGGCTTTACGAGCAGCCATTTCACTGCCGTATTCTCCGGCTGTAATAACATATTTGCTATTGTCATTTAACTTTTTGTTCTTCAGATAAATCTCGCCGCCAAGCTGTCTGATCTCGGCTGATTCATCCATCGAGCGGGCTATTTCGAGCTTCTTCTCTGCATCTTCGCGTTTAAAGGATTCGTAGAGGATAAGAAAAAATGCTTCTTTTCCAGGCCGACTGTCACGCATCTTTACGCGCCACTTCAAATCGGACTTCATGGGCTTGAGCAATTCTTTCCCGTCGCCATCCTCCAGATGAAATTTACCCATAACCCGAAAGTCGATATGTTCCTGGCCAGTAAAGAGACCAATTCGAAATACCGGTTGATTATCGCGTTCTTTCAGTTGAATCTTATTATCCATCCTTTAACTCGCAGGTTTTGTCATAAGAGCGTGGAGATTTTGTGTAGCTGAATAATTTAGCATACTTTTTGTTCCAAATCAAGTCTCAACGGGTCGGTAAGCCCGGTATATATCATATTTTAGCAAAAATTTCAAAATTTCATCTTTACTTTTCACGATAGACGGAATTACTGTTGAAAAGTCGACTTATATTCAAGAATATATGTGAACTTGTTTTAGAAAGGTTAGTTTACCGATCAATAGCCGTGGGATTTGCTAAGGATTAACTGAAAATAGGATACGTATTTGCGAGAATTGCGCTACACGCTTTTATTTCTCTTTGGATTTATGGGATGCCTTCTGGCACAGCGTTCGGATGCTTTACCACCGAGTTTGGGGGGTAAGTTGACTATTGGCATTGTAGCTGATCCCACAGAGTTGCTGCATCCACTGCGCGTTCGCGCACTGGAAGAGAAGCGTATTGCCGATTTGATCTTTGGAAACAGCGTGTTCCGTAAAAGCGAAGCGACCAGGAATCCACCAAATTTCTTTAATATTGAACCGAGCGATCGCTCAAATCGCCTTTGGAAAATTGTGCTGCGTCGTGGCATTGCCTTTCACGATGGCAATTACATGAGCAACGAGGATATTGTCTTTACGATTGAATTGATTCGCAAATTTGGTGGTGCACTATTAAATGTTCCGCTTCGTTTTGACGATGTGGTGCAAATGAAAAAAAATGGTGATCTCGAGTTACTTGTCGAGTTGAAAGACGGTGACAAGCTGTTTGTCGAGCGGATCGCACAGATTCCTATTCTTCCCAGCCATTACTATTCTGATGCGCTTGAAAAGGGTTTTGCGGTTTTTCGCAATAAAGCTCCAATGGGCAGCGGGCCATACCGATGGTCTTCTTCGACCAAAGATCAGTTACGACTGGTTTTTCATCCCAACTATTATGCCGGACGTCCGTTTCTTCAGGAAATCAGCGTAAGATTCTATGATAATGAGCAGCAAATTAGCAGTGCTCTGGTAAATGACCAGATCGACTTTGCCGAACTGCCGGATCATGGTAGTGCCAATCGCCTGCACGATTTAATGAAAAGTAAGCTGAACGTATTTCTGGTGCCCCGTGAGGCAACGCGAATTACGTTTATTCTATTCAACCTGAAATCCTTTCCTCTAAGTGCCAAAGAAGCACGTCGTGCGCTACACCTGGCCTTAAACCGCATAGACATGGCAAGCGGTGTGGGGCCGTTACTCAATACAGTTATGCCCGTCGAACATTCTGACTATGATCGTTCGCTGTTCTCAAATGACTACAACCCTCAAGCGGCAATACAAATGCTAAGGGATAAAGGCTGGACGCAATTGCCCGGTAGTAATTTGATGGCAAAAGAGGGCAAACCCTTTTCATTCGAGTTGTTTTTTGCCGAAAAATCTACTCTTGAAGAGAATCTCGCGCGAACTATTCTTTTGAATCTGCGCGAATTGAATATTGATGTAAAACCTATTCCGTTGCCTTCCGTAAGCAAGAAGAAGCGTTTGGAACAGGGAACGTTCGAATCGATGATTTTTAGCTATGAATATGATTCGGAGTATATCTACGAGGCATTAGAGGAATTTTATTTTGAGATTCTTGGAGCGGGGGCAACACCGGTTAATTATCGCAATCGCTATATTTCAAACATTTTCAGGATTGCTCGCGAGGGCGGCGAGCGCGAATCTATTCCACAGCGCTTTCAGCTGTTTGTACATCAGGAAATGCCGGCAGTTTTTCTATTTCACGAACAGGCGCGTGTCGTTGCGGTACGCAACCGTGTAAAGGGGTTTCGTACTCAGGAAATAACTCAGGCAGGAACGATTACGCGCTTGAATCCGATTGAAGAATGGTTTATTCCACGTGAACTCCAGCGAGGGAGTAGCAATGGCAATTAGAATTAAAAAACGACTTCGTCAGCTGAGAGCCAAAATTCGACGTTTCTCCTCGCGTAAAATATCCAATCGACTTATTCTGACGAATGTTGCTCTTGGCGCCATCCCACTGGTTGTTGTGGGGCTTTTTCTAATCTCATTAACTGCTAATACCGTGGAAAGCTATATTCATCAGCGAAACTTAGAGACTGCTCGCAGAGCAGGAAACGACATCGCTTTATTTTTAAACCGACCGTTTACCATTCTTCAAACAACCGCCTTTACTCAAGATATTGTATCGATGGCTCCGCTACAGCAGAACATCATGATCAATAAGCTAAAAAAAGAGAACCAGCTGTTCAATAAACTCTTTGTGGTGAACGATAGCGGTAAGGTTATCGCGACGACTCGTTTTGGGGAAGAAAACTCCGATGTATCGCAGGAAGTCTTCTATCGCCAGGCGCTGGCAGATAGCGCCTATTTTTCAGATGTGTACTTTACAGGATCGCGATTTCCGGTGATGCTGATTTCAGAGCCGATTCGTCGTTATGGAAAGGTTGCCGGTGCACTGGCTGCCGAAGTCGACCTTGAGAGTATTTGGAGCGTGGTAGACAGCATTCACATTGGCAAAACCGGTCTGGCCTTTTTACTGAGTGAAAAAGGCGAGGTTATTGCGCACCCGGACAAGGCTGAAGTGCTGGACCGTCGTAATTTCTCGAGCTATGGCTTTTTTTCTAAATTGCGGGAAGGGATTAGCGGCGTAACGAATATTGAAAGTCGGGGTGAGCCGCAGGTTGCCGCGTTTGTTCCTATCTTTGAGCCGCCCTGGGGCGTCGTTGTGCTACAGTCTGAGCAGGAAGCCTTTATGCTGGCGAGCGAAATGCAGCGTCGCATTGTGATTGCGCTTTTCCTGACTATGCTTAGCGCTGTTTTACTCGGTATCTTTGGCGTGAAGCGCTTTACGCGTCCTTTGCTGGAATTAGTACGCGGTGTGCGGGAATACGCCGGTGGTAATCTAAGCCATAAAATAGAAATGAACTCCAAAGATGAAATTGCCCTCTTGGCGCAGGAGTTCAACTCGATGGCGACTTCCTTAATGAAAAATCAACGTGAACTACAGCGAATGGAGCGGCTTGCCTCACTGAGTCGTTTTGCGGCTCTGGTGAGCCATGAAGTGCGCAATCCGCTGAATTCAATGAACATCAATATGCAGATCCTTAAGCGCTTAATAGACAAGCCGGAAGTGGACTCGGAGCGCAAAATAAAATATCTGGACGTTATCTCATCGGAAATTACTCGAATTAACGATATGGTTACGAACTTCCTGACAATTTCCCGTCCACCGGAACTACAGCTTTCTCCAACGGATATTCACTCGGTCATCGATGAAATTGTGCTACTTCAGGAAGCGCGCGCTGCCGCAGAGGGCGTCGAACTGAAACGCATTTTTTGCGAGTCTCCACTTGTCGGGCGACTGGATTACAACCAGCTGAAGCAGGTTTTTATCAACCTGATTAACAATGCACTTGAAGCAATGAATGATTCGGGAACCATTTTCATTGAAACATCTATAAAAGAAGTAGCATCTAACGATGATTCGGGAAGAAGAATGGCCCGAGTATCGTTTCGCGATACCGGCGAAGGGATTCCGGAAGAAATTTTGGCAGAGGTCTTCGAGTTTTACTATACCACGAAGCGTGCCGGAACCGGCCTGGGACTTGCAATAGCAAAACAAATTGTTGAAGGTCATGGAGGAAGTGTCTATATTGAAACGACGGAACAGATTGGAACGAGTGTGATTATCGATCTGCCAATTGGGCCGGTTGAAGAACCGATCGAAAAGCAGTAAGGCGTTTCAATTATATTTTTTAAGAATTCTTCTTTATACCGGCGAATGAGCTGGAATAAGACCGATAACCTATCATCAGATTATTTACTTATCGCAGCGAGGTAGTGATTGGGGGCTTTTTCTACCACATCAATCTGCGAGGCAAGAACGAATGAATGAACGGATACTAATTGTCGAGGATGACATTAACACCCTTAACGGGTTGGCGGAAATACTTGAGGACGAGAAATTTGCCGTCAGCAAGTCTAAGAATTCGCGCCAGGCTTTAGGGCAGCTAAAAGAGAACAGCTTTGATGTTCTGCTGGTAGACTACCTGCTGCCCGATACCGATGGACTCCATCTGTGTAAAGATGTGCTCGGAGAGCAACCCGATATTAAGATTATTATGATGACCGCTTTTGGCACGGTTAAGAATGCCGTGGATGCCATGAAGCTGGGAATTTACGATTACCTCACCAAGCCTATAAATTTGGATGAGCTGCTTATCGTCCTGCGTCGTGCGATTCAGGAACAGCAGCTGATTTCAGAGAACCGCTCGCTTAAGTCGAAAATTAATAAGACCTATAGCTTCGATAACATTATCGGAGTCAGCGGAAAAATGCAGCAGGTCTTTCAGAAAGTCTCGAAAGTTGCGGTATCCGATGCTACAGTCTTAATACGCGGACAGAGTGGAACCGGTAAAGAGTTGATTGCGCGTTCTATTCACTATCAAAGTCAACGTAATGAACATCCGCTGGTCGAGATAAACTGCGCATCCATTCCTGAAAATTTGTTGGAAAGCGAACTCTTCGGTCATGAGAAAGGCGCATTTACCGGCGCTTATAAGATGAAGAAGGGCAAATTTGAAGTCGCCGATAAAGGATCGCTCTTTTTGGATGAGATCGGTGAATTGCCGATGTCTCTTCAGGCCAAACTACTGCGGGTGCTTCAGGAAAAGCGCTTTAATCGCGTAGGTGGTGTCACCAACCTGGAAGTCGATGTGCGTCTTATCGCTGCGACGAATGCCGATCTTGAGCAAAAAATGCGCGACGGGCTTTTTCGGGAAGATTTGTATTATCGCCTGAACGTTATTCCGATACTTATTCCACCGTTGCGTGAAAGACTGGAAGATATTGGGCCCTTAGTAGAGCACTTTATCGCCAAATATGCCGAGAAGAATGGACGACAGATGTCCGGTATTTCGGACGATGCGCTAAAGATTATGATGAAGTATGAGTGGCCTGGAAACGTGCGGGAGCTCGAAAACGCCATCGAAAATGCCATCGTCATGTGCGATAGTGAGGTTGTAACGGCTGAGGATTTACCTGCGTATTTACAACAGTCGGAAACGACCAATATGCCGCTGCTAAATATCGTGGTGGGTGACAAGGAACTTGGGTATCGTGAAAAATTGGATGCCTGCGAACGTGAGATTATCAGGCAGGCATTGATAGATACGTCGAATAACAAGACCCGTGCCGCGAAAAAGCTTGGCTTTACGCTGCGAACGATGCGCAATAAAGCGAAAAAGTACGACCTTTAAAACGTGATCTTTATACACCCTCACCCAAAAGGGAGATTATTATGAACCGTTTTTTTCTAATATTAGCGATGCTGTTTCTGTCCATCGGATTATTTGCTCAGTCTGAGGGGACTGGTGGTGTGGACGATAACTGGTTTGGACATCAGCAGGTAGAACATGCCGGCACATCCTGGGAAGATTTCCAGGATCGCAGTGGCCGCGCCTTGTTTACCGCCGGCCCGGGTTATGTTGGTTCTTCCCTGGCTTACTTTATGAATGGCGGTGGGCGTTTGCAGTATGGTCTTAATCTGGATCTTGTAACGGTTTTCGATGGTGCTCAGCAGCGTCTTACTCAAGCCGGATACACGGTTAGCCAAAGCGAACAGGCGTTTTTGGTGCCGCTATGGTTATCGATGAAAGTTAAAGTAACGGATAATCCATTTGCGAAGTTTGCACCCTATGTTATTACCGGTGCTGGTCCTACGCTGGGCCTGAAGTTTAATGATGCCTCTACCTTTAGCAATATCATCAGCAATGTAGAAGGTGAGCTTGGTGGTGGTGCATTTTTGGGTGCCGGTGTCGACTTTATGTGGATGGAGCGCTGGGCAATTAGCACGGACGTCCGATACAACTTTGTGAAGTTCAACGACACGCTTGGCCTTAGCGATGAATATCGCGGTGTATCGTTTTCGTTTGGATTTATTCGGGCATTTTAATTGATGAATGATGATTGATCATTGATGCGAATTACGGTTTGAAGTTCATGGCATAATTAGAGACGAAAATGTGCGCTTCGACTCCTCTCAGCACGACATTTTCGTCTCTAAAGTATAGCCAAAGCTTCAACATGTAATTCACATCATTGACTATTGCCCACTAAAAATTAGATTCCCTGTCGCCTTGTCGCCTTGTCGCCTTGTCGCCTTGTCGCCCCGTCACCCCGTCACCCCGTCACCCCGTCCATCTACTCAGGTATTTCCCCTAAAATGACGATAGTGAAAGCACAATAATGGATTATTGTGGATCAGCAAGGGAGTGCAATGAATAGTACGATTGAACAGGTTGCGGCAGGTATTTCGCGATTACCCGCGATTCCATCTGTCGCCGGAGAGCTACTTCGCCTCTGCCGGGAGAATGGTGACGATGAAAACACGCTGAACATGCTCATTCGAAGCGATCCGGCTTTACTGTGCTATATCTTAAAAGTGAGTAACGCAGCATACTTTGGCAAACCGGCGGCAATCTTTACGCTAACTGAAGCAATCGAGCAGTTGGGAATACGCAAAATACGCGATATTGCAAAAGGACATGCCTGTTTTAGCCTGGCAAAGCTAGCGGACTATCCTCCACAAGCCGAGCGATGCTGGCAGCACATTCTGTTGAGAACAATTGCCGCGGAATGCGTTGCCGAACAGTATAGTCCATCTGAGAGTGAATATTTTATGACGCTGACGGCCTTAAGTCATATTGGTGAGCTGGCAAAAATCAACCAAAATGCGGTTGAATCGCTCAATGGCAATACTTCAGATGAAAAAAAGTTGTTTTTAAATTTTGATCAGCACGAATTTGGGGCTATTATATTAAAAAAATGGAATTTACCGGAGCAAATTCCGATAATTATTCGCTCGTTGAATAATCCGGATGCTATTTCAGAGATGCCAATGCTTTATCGGCATGTCCGGTTTGTTCTTCTTGCCAGGGAACTGGCTGACTATCTGCGGCACGGCAACCACAGCGCAACCGATAACAGAAGATTATGGGATGCTGTTAACTCCGGCTTGTGCGCCTCCACAGATGCGTTTATTACACTTGCAGGTTCCATTCGGCAACGCGTTCAAAACTATATCCGTGCTATTTTGGCACTGGGTATTCGGGTAGGGGACACCGGTTTATGAGTGCGCGTTCAAATATCAGCAGTTATTTCGAAAGCATTCTGGTTTCCATTAAAAACATGGAACAGGGTGCAAAAATGTTCGATAAGCTTCATGTTTTGGGAAAGGAAATTTCCCAGCTGGAGCGCTATGTCAAAAGTTCATTTGAAACGTTAGACAATCATTTTCAAGCCTACATTGAGCAGATCAATCTGCTATCCAGCCTAATTGAATTTCAGCGTAAAGTGGTTCACTATCGCACGCCCGACGACATGGCTGAGGCTGCTTTTCGCTATGTCCACGATAATGTCGGTTTCGATGACGCTTTTTTACTGTTGGAAATCGGTTCGGAAAAAAGCGGTGGAAACATCATCGCAGCGGATCGTGAAAAGCTGCCGCAATACGAAAAATTCCTCTCAGACAATGATAATGCCGGACGCCTGAAGCGCATGATCGAGGACAAAGATCTGGGCATGATCCTCAGCAATGTCGATCAGTTTCAATCCGATCAGCTATCCTGGCACTTGTTGGATGCAAAATCTGCCATTATCTTTCCACTCCGCGTTCAGGGAAAATTTCTGGGATTCGGCGTAATGATTCGTCGCAAGAACCCGTTTTTACTAAACCAGCTTTCGTTTGTCAATCTAATCCTCGGCATGCTTTCGCTTCTGATTTTCCAGCATTACTATCTGTTTCACCTAAAGCGAAAGCTGTTCAAACAGGTAAAGCTGCAAAAAGTGCTGGAGAAGGTTACCTTCGCCGAGTATTTCGATCATGGTCCACTGTTTATTTATTCTTTGGATCAACGCGGTGTCATATTGCATGCTAACAATGCAGCTCTGGATCGCATCAATCGCGAAAAGGCCAGCGTTATTGGTGAAAGTTTTATGAGCTTTTTGGTCGATGCGGATCGCAAGCCGGTAGAGAATATGTTAAATAAGCTACAGCTTGGAGAGCTAAAGTTTTACCAGGCCAGGATGCGGCCATCTGGAACGGAACCACTGATTTGTGACTTCTATTTAACCAAAATGGAGCTGCATGATCGCTTCAATTTGAATATTATTTTTGCCGTCGATATTACGCAAAAATTTTATCAGCAGCAGCTCGAGCAGCGCAATCGCATTTTAGACAGTGTCGGACAGGTTGCACGACGATTGAACTCGCAGCTTAACGACCTGCTTTCAGTTGCGGTGCCGCATGTTAGTCTTCTAAAAACTCGCTTGGAGAATACCGAAAACAGTTCAAGTTTGCTGGCGGTTGAAAATGCGCTTGAAAAAACCGGCAGTATGGCCAGGAAGTTCCTGAACTACGATCTGGTCGATATCGAACGACCGATGCGCATACAGCTTAACGATCTGCTACGTGATACGGCGATGGGGCTTCAGGATGGTCTGCAGGGAGATGTGCGTTTCGATTTTGCACTGGATCCAGGCATCCCACTGCTGCAGACATTTCCGAAACGCCTGACCCAGCTGGTAAAAATTTTGACGCAAAACAGTCTTGAGGTTGTTGGGAACGATGGAGTTATCCGCTACTCAACGCAGATTGTGGTGCGAAAGAGTGACGGCGTTTTAAGGCCGCAAATGATCCATTTGCAAAAGGGCCGCTTTGTTGAGTTTGTGGTGAGTGATAATGGACCGGGAATCCCGCAGCACGAGCTGAATGATATTTTCAGGCCATTCTATTCAAATAAAGTAAAAAATGACAGCCTTGGTATGGGTTTATTCGTTGCTTATTCAATAGTCAAAGATATGGGCGGCGAGATTGTTGCCCGGAGTCTGCCAGGTGAAGGTGCTTCGCTGCATGTTTTTCTCCCTCTTGGTGAGAAAGCAGAACCAGAGCTTAAAATAGTACCGAATGGCAAAAGCCGCAAACCGGTGATTTTGATTGTCGATGATGAGTATACGATTCGCGAAATGCTTCGTGAAATTTTTGAAGAGCGCCACTTTAAAGTTCATACTGCTGCCGATGGTATGGAGGGCACGAAGATTTTTGAACAACATCAGAATGAGATTGACTTAGTGATACTGGATATGGTTATGCCGGTGTTGGATGGCAAAGCAGCCTTCGAAGCAATTCGGCAGATAAAGCCCGATCAGCGCGTGATTGTAATCAGCGGCTACAGTAAGCAGGAAGATCTACAGGAACTTCTGATGAAAGGCGTTTCCCAATTTCTCAGCAAACCCTTTCAGCTGGGTGAGCTGGTGCGATGTGTTGAAAAGGCACTGCAGGAAAAAGAGGCTAACGACAGTGCTCCAGAAAAACATCCGGATCCTGCTTAAGATCAACAGCGTACAGCCGTACCAGCTCCGGAGAAAGAAAATCCTCATTGGGAAGCGTTAATCTTTCAAATGGAAAGTTCGTATTACGCATAACCGTAACCTGCGGTGTTTTCAAATCTTCTAAAAATCCAAGATTTTGAATAGTTCGCACGAGGTTTACCCTTGAGATTTGCTCACGGGTCGGCACGGGCGCTGGTGTTATCAGCTTACCTGTCTTTGCTGCAGACTTCTTACGCGGTTGTCTGGTAGTCGATTTTTTCGTGGCGCTGTTTGTGGCTGACGATGTAGGCTTTGATTGCCCCTTCGATTGCCTGCTGCGCCTCTTCTTCGCTTTTTGATTCAATATGACACCCTTTTAGCGTTGGACAGCTCGCTAAATAAATTTTTTCGTCAATTTTTCGAATCACAATCTTTAACTTCATTTCTGAGACCCTTACGTATTCGAGTCAATATAATAAGATAGATGTGACAATACAATAATTGTGCTAATAAGGATTACTATCAAGCAATGGAAATAGTTTCGAAGAATGTAGTATTTGTTTTGGTCGAACCGGAGACGCCTGGGAACGTGGGCTCAGCAGCACGGGCTATAAAAACCATGGGCTTTAACAGGATGGCATTGGTGAACCCTTGTGACCATCTAAGCAGAGATGCGCGAATGCTTGCGCACGGATCGAACGATATCCTCGAGGCCGCTCAAGTGTTCTCTACTCTGGAGGAAGCGGTATGGGATTCCAATCTGGTTATTGCGACAACAAATCGCAAACGCGACTTTCAACATCCGATATTTACTCCCGAACAAGTTGCAGAACGTGCGATTATTGCATCGAATGAACATAAAGTTGCGCTGGTTTTTGGGCGTGAAAGTAAGGGGCTTACCAATGAAGAACTTACCACCTGCCATTTAATGTCTACCATTCCGGCGGTGTTAAATCATCCTTCATTAAACTTAGCCCAGTCTATTATGCTTTATGCCTACTCGCTACATCGTGCCACGGTGCCAGACGATCGGGTTTATCGCTGGGACTTAGCCAGCTACGAAAATGTTCAGGGTGTTTACAGGCATTTGCAGGAAAGCCTGGAAAGCGTAGACTTTGTTCCCAAAGACAACTGGCCGAGCTTTATTATGCGCTTTAAGCGGGTTTTCGCCCGCGCAAACCCAGAGGAGCGAGATGTTCGACTGATGCACAAGATTTTACAGTCGTTCGATTTCTACATCGAGGGCTTGAGAAAAAAGAACCTCATGGAGGGAGATAAGAAATGAAGTATTATTTTCTCGGTATTGGAGGAACGGCTATGGCTGCGCTTGCAGTTTTGTTAAAGCAGCGTGGCCATGACGTATGGGGCAGTGACAAAGGTATTTATCCACCCATGAGCGATTTTCTGGCGGAACATAAAATTGACGTTATTGAAGGTTTTTCTGCAGACAATCTGAAGCGCGATTTTGATGTTGCGGTTATCGGTAATGCTCTTTCACGAGGGAATCCGGAAGTCGAAGCAATTTTGGCAGATAAACATCCATTTACCTGCCTGCCGGAAATTATCCGGCATGAATTTGCAGTCAGGCATAAAAATATCGTCGTTACCGGAACGCATGGAAAAACGACAACAACGTCATTGATGTCTTGGGTGCTTCAGCACGGAAAAATGGATCCCACTTTTTTGATTGGTGGAATTGCAAAAAACTTCGACTCATCTATTCAGAATGGTTCCGGCGATTATTTTGTGATCGAAGGGGATGAATACGACTGTGCATTCTTCGATAAACGTCCGAAGTTTATTCATTACTTTCCGGATTATTTAATTTTGAATAACATCGAATTTGATCATGCAGATATTTATCCCGACCTGGAGTCGATTAAAAATGAATTTCGTAAATTGTTGCGAATCGTACCCGAGAATGGACTTGTCGTCGCAAATGCAGAAAGCCCGGCTGTCATGTCGGTAGTGGAAAAAGTCTGCTCCCGGCTTGAAACGTTTGGGCGCAGTCGCGAAAATGACTGGTCTTATGAAATCGTTGAGATGGGACGTGCGACCCGCTTCGACTTATTACAGAAGGGGCAGTTTGTGCAGCAATTCGAGATTCCCTTTCCGGGAGAGTTTCAGGTGCAAAACGCCGTAGCAGTATGTGCCGTTGCCCATTCGATTGGTTTGGATTGGCAAACTATTGGCGAGGCCTTGTCTACATTTGAGGGCGTAAAACGACGTATGGAATTTTGGGGCAAGCTGGATGGTGCAGATGTGTACGACGATTTTGCACATCATCCAACAGCCATTGGCGCTACGCTTGCCGGCGTAAAGCAAAAATTCCCCGGTCGCAGATTGGTAGCGCTTTTTGAGCCGCGAACAAATACCACGGTGCGAAACATCTTTCAGGATGATTTGGTTACAGCTCTCGCTGAAGCTGATGCCTCTGTTGTAACGCCGATTCACAGAGCAGAGCGAATGCCCGTTGAGCAGCGCTTATCGCTAACTGCCCTTGCAGATGCGCTTGGAAAGAAACAACATACGGCTCATCTCGTTGATGACTATCAGAAGTTGATTCCGGAACTGCGTCAGCAGCTGCGCGATGGGGATGTATTGATATTGCTAACGAACGGTAGCTTAGGTGGACAATATAAGAGGTTGAGGGATTTGGTTCAGGTACGCTGACTCTTTCCTGGCAGGAGGCCAATAGGAGCTTTGTTGGCTACTCTGGTAGCGAACTCTCGCCGGACTTGATTGAATTCCCGTTGAGTGTCCAAAAAAATATCGAATATGTAGGGATTAAAGTGGCTTCCGCGATCGCGAGCCATAATCTCGAGCGCATTTTCATGACTAAAAGGTGGCTTGTAAATGCGTTTGGAAGTGAGCGCATCATACACATCTGCAATTGCGGTAATCTGGGCTGAGAGGGGAATGTCTTCACCAGATAGTCCATTCGGATAGCCACTTCCGTCATATTTCTCATGATGTGCGTGAGCGATATCCATTCCCATCTTTAGCAAATCTGTCTCTCCATATTGTTCTCGAATCGCTAACAGTGTTTCGAAACCAATGGTTGTATGGGTCTGCATTCGCCGAAATTCAACTTCATCTAATCGTCCCTTTTTTAGCAGAATTCTATCTGGTATTCCAACCTTACCAATGTCGTGTAGTGGAGCGGCTTTGAAGAGCACGGAAATAAAGTGCTCAGAAATTTTCTCTTCAAAGCGCAGATCATCAGACATTGCTGTTGCCAATATGCGACAATAGCTGCGAATTTTTTCGAGGTGAAAACCGGTCTCGGGATCGCGATACTCCGCCAGCCTTGCCAGTCCGAATATGATGGCTTCATTTGCCATGCTGTGCTGTTGAAGACTATCAACTAATGCTGTTTGTATGGCACGCTTTTCAGTGATGTCGGTAATTACGACTGCATAGGCAAAGGTTTGCCCACTTTCTTCCTTCATCGGTGAACAGGCGATGTTGGCTATCCACGGATCACGCCCAGCTGTTTTTAGCTCAAATTCACGCTGCCATTTACCCTGTTGTTTCAGGGAACTAATCACACTCCTGAAGCTAAGGCGGGTTTTAAACAAATTTGGAATTTGGAAAATCCGTTTATCAATAAGCGCTTCTTCTGCCAGGCCACTCATGTGGCGAAACCCTCTGTTCACTTTGATAATCATTCCGGTAGTATCAAGAATTAACAGACCTTCTCGCCGGCTTTCGAACAAATCCTGAAAAATCCGCAATTCTTTAACGCGTTTATTCAACACGCCACGCAAATCGGTCATTAGTTGCTGCTGAACCGCATTTTTCCGACTCTTTTGAATGGCCTTCTTTACCTTATTGCTAAAGGTTGCCAGTGAAATAGGCTTTATTAAAAAATCGCACACTCCGCCTTTAAGCATTCGAATGGCAGTGTCAGCATCCGGCTTACCGGTGATTATCATAAATGGGAGATTGGGATAGCTTTCGCGAACCACATCGAATAGTGCTGCGCCATTACCTCCGGGCATGTAGAAATCGGATATAACAATATCAAAGGTATAGCGATCCAGATAGTTGATGCCCTGCTGAATATCCGTCGCGCTAACCGTTTCAATGCCTTCTCTATTGAGTATCTCGGAAAGCGCCTGAGCTATTTCATACTCGTCATCCAAAATAAGCGCTCGGTAATGATACTGTCCCATTAAATTCCTTCCCTTGTTTACAAGGCTATTGTCGTCTTTTACAGGTTGAAAATTAGCCTCAATAACAGAAGTTGTTGTGAATTTGGGAAGCTTAACCAGCGTTCCCGGAGGCCATTTTAAGAGTGACTTGGTAGCACACCTGTTGTTAATTGTTCACTCTGGTGATACATTTAAGAGCTAAAAACACCACTATTTGGCGTTTATTGAGGGGAATTGTGCTGGCATTTACTTTGCTTTATTCAATGGCAGAACGATTACTTAGAATGAATGAGGTTAGAGTTATGAATAAGATTTTATTGATTGGATTGCTTCTCTTTTCGAGTTGGATTTTTGCTCAGGAGGAACCTGCAAAAACGGAATCCATGCTGCGAAGCCATCATGGATTGAAAGTTAACTTCGGTGTTGGCGGGTTTGAAAATAAGATTAAGCAGCTTGACGGACGTATTACAGGTGGTGCACTAACGCTGGGGCTTGGTTGGGGAATAAATGAAACGTCTACGATTTGGCTTACAGTACTTGGTGCAGGTGAGGAAAAAGAAGAATCTCAGCTGGAACAAGAGGGTTTCTTTGCCTTAGAGTTAGGGTGGCAATATCGCCTGCGTCCGAAAAAAACTGTCCAGCCGTATGGAAAGATTGGATTGGGAGCCTATTTTCTCGGGCAAGAGCTTCTATCATACTCTGGTGGAGGGTTGGCACTCGCGGTTGGTGTGGACTGGGATTTGTCCCGACACATCTTGATCGGTGCAGAGTTTCAGGTAAAGGGCCAAGAATATTCGGAGCGCCGCATGACGCTTAACGGCACTGAGACGGTTGTCGATTTGAACCCATCGCTGGAAGGAGAGTCTAGCGGAATACTCCTCACGTTGACTATCCGCTAGTTGCTAATTGAGTAGTAGCGGGTCTGACGGTTCGGTCGACGATTCGTCGCCTGTATCATTGACCAGCAAATTTTTGCGCTGTTTTAGGGATTCCTGAAGCTGTGGATAGGCGACTGAATAACGACCGACAGCGTAATGTTCGATCATGTTGGGCAGAAAGACCTCAAGTTCTGTCCACATTTCGAGCTCCAAATAGCTGCGGCACAAGAAAAACGCCAGCGTTTCCATGTCAAAAAAGTCTGAGTCGAGTCTAGTTATCGTTTTGCAACATGTAATGAGCTCCTCAAAATCTCGCTTCTCATAAAGCAGATGAGCAATTCCAAAATAACCTGACGCCTTGTCTGAATCGGTTGTTGCATCAGTGATAATGCGTTCGAAAAGCTTCTCGGCTTCGCGATTTTCCTTTTCATAAAACAGAATGAAGCCAAGATAATAGCGATTTGCCCTGAGGTAAGCAGCCTCATCTTCACTAAAGTGCTCGATTGCTTTTTCCAAATAGGGCCGTGCTTCTTTTGTCAGATTCTGTGTGTAGAATATCTTACCGATTTCAAACAACACATAACGTTTCTCGCGTTCCTCTAGTGGTTGGCCGAGTGCATCCTGCAGAAAAGCCAGCGCCTTATCGGGCTGATCAGTGAATTCGTAGCAGAAACCGGTAAGCCGCAGGCAGTCAAAAACTTGTTTCTGATTGATGTGGGGGCTTCCCAAAGCCATCTCAAAATAAGGTCCTGCTTTAGAAAATTCCTTCAGAAGATAGTAGTTCCAGCCGATTTCAATCCATATAGCAGGCAGGTTTTTAGGTGAGTCAGCCAACTCTTTTTCAATGTGATGATAATCCTCAAGCGCCTTTGTATAGTTCTGAGCCATAAAGGCTTCCTGAGCGCGGCGAAGAATATCCAGAATATCTTTGCGAACCTGTTTCATAATTTTCTACTTGAAAATCTTTGGTTTCATGATGTATTATCAGAAGGCGCTTCAGCAGAATGACCTGTTGCCTTTTTCTCGCCTTCCAAGATATTAAACAAAGCAATAGCATGATAAAATACAATATGGTTTTTAAATAGTTAGAATAAAGGAGCAAAAATGAGCGATGTTCAAAACAGCATACCGCCAGTTACTGCCTTCACCGAGGAAGAGGAAATGTTTCGCAGCGCGATCCTTGAATTTGCAGAAGAGCAGATAAAACCTCACGTGATGGAAATGGATCAGAAGGCCGAGTTCAAAAGGGATATTCTCAGCCAGTTTTTTGATTTGGGCCTGATGGGAATAGAGATTCCGGAAGAATATGGTGGAACAGGCAGTAACTTTTTTACCTCCATCCTGGCGATCGAGGCTATGGCGCAAATTGATGCGTCTGCTGCGATTTTTGTTGACGTGCAAAACACGCTGGTGAACAATGCCTTTTTACGTTACGGCAATGAAGAAATTAAACGTAAGTACTTGCCTCAACTCGCCAGTGAGAAGGTTGGTTCATACTGTCTGTCTGAAGCTAGTTCTGGAAGCGATGCTTTCGCGTTAAAAACACGTGCTGAAGACAAGGGCAGCCACTGGTTGTTGAACGGAAGCAAGATGTGGATAACCAATGCTGCCGAAGCAGATATATTTCTAGTGTTCGCAAATGCTGCGCCCGAGAAAGGATATAAGGGAATCACCGCATTTGTAATTGAACGAGACTTTGAAGGTTTATCTATTGGCAAAAAGGAAGATAAACTGGGAATTCGTGCCAGTAGTACCGCTGAGGTTGTTATGCAGAACTGTGTTGTTCCGAAAGATAACGTAATCGGAGAAGTTGGTAAGGGCTACAAATTTGCCATTGAAACGCTGAATGAGGGACGAATTGGTATTGGTGCTCAGATGCTGGGCGTAATGCAGGGCTCACTGGATGCCGGGATGCAATATGTAAAGGAGCGCGTGCAGTTTGGACAGGAGATTGCAAAGTTTCAGGGTGTGCAGTTCCAAATTGCTGAGGCATGGACGCTGATGGAGGCATCCCGACGTTTGGTTTACAATGCGGCGCGCATGAAGGATGCCGGTGAAGACTTTCTGATTGAAGCGGCAATGGCAAAACTCTTTTCCTCTGTAAATGCAGAGAAGGTAACATCTTTGGTTGTCGAGCTTTTTGGCGGTTATGGATTTACGAAGGAATTCCCTGCAGAAAAGTTTTATCGCGATGCTAAAATCGGGCAAATTTATGAGGGCACATCCAATATGCAGAAGGCGACAATTGCCAAGTATCTACTATTTAAATAGCATAAAATAATCTGTGGCCTTACTGTTATAGGCTGCTGACTATCGTCTTATTAGCAAAGCGAAAATCGTTCAATGTGTTTTTTGAGCGATTTTCGCTTTTTATATTGTGTTGAAAATAAAGCGATTATGGCGAAAAATAGTACATCTCAAAATAAATGTAAAAAAAGTCTGCTTCTTCTTAAAGAGAGGTTTCCATTGCCGATAGTAGAGACAGGGTTGAGGGAGCAAAAGGAGTTGGGAATGCTGCTGGAGCTGTTTTGTTACAGGGATGTAATCAGCGTGCATAGGGAGGTTCAGAACGCAGCATTCCCGCCTTTATTTGAGAAAGTCAAAATTTTGCTATCGCCTCTAGAATTGTTTTCCATGCCAGTTCAATATGTTTAAGCTCTACATTCGTTTGTCCAATAACCATTCGTAGCGTATAAACACCATCCAACTTTGTATGCGTCAAATACATATTCTCTGAACCGTTTAAATCTTGAAGAAGCATTTGGTTTATTTTGTTTTGCTCTTCCACGGTTGTTCCCTTTGGACAGTAGTGAAAGCAAATGGTATTGAGTGGAGCCGGTGCCAATAATTTAAAAGACGGATGCGATTCTATCCAGCCGGTAAAGGTCTCCGCCAGCTTTAAATGGTGACGCAGCTTTTGCTGAATCCCCTCGATGCCAAACGAGCGAATCACGAACCAAAGCTTTAATGCGCGAAAACGCCTGCCCAGCGCAACCCCCCAATCGCGATAATTGTTCACCTGAGAATCTTCTGCTGTTTTCAAATACTCGGGCAGAATTTCAAACGTACGAATTAGTGCTGCTTTATCTTTTACATAGTATGCCGAACAATCGAAGTTGGTGAACATCCATTTGTGTGGATTGAAGACAAAGCTATCTGCTTCGTCAATTCCCTCAAGAATCCAACGTTTCTCTGGCAGAATAGCAGCTGTTCCGGCATAAGCTGCATCGACGTGCAGCCAAATTTTTTCTCTTTTACAAATGGCTGCAATGTCAACAAGTGGATCGATAGCTGTTGAGCCGGTGGTGCCGCAGGTCGAAATGACACAAAGTGGTTGAAGCCCGTTTTTGATATCTTCTGCAATCATTTTTTCAAGTGATAATGGCAGCATGGCAAATTCTTTATTCACGGCGATCTTACGCAAATTGTTGCTGCCAATACCCGCGATTTTTACCGCCTTGTCTATTGAGGAGTGGGTTTGTTCGGAGCAGTATACCACATAGCGCTGATCTGCAAAACCATCACTGTTTATCTGAAAGTTGCTTGCTTGTTCACGCGCAGACAAAATTGCGCAAAGTGTTGCCGCCGAGGCGGTATCTTGGATAACCCCGGTAAAATGTGCAGGCAGCCCAAGCATCGATCGTAACCATTCCATCATCCGTTCTTCCAGCTCTGCGGCTGCCGGAGAGGTTTGCCAAATCATGCATTGTGCTCCCATCGTCGCGGTTAACATTTCGGCAAGTAGCGAAGGATAAGAGCTGTTCGCTGGAAAATATGCAAAAAAGCCCGGGTGTTGCCAATGCGTCATTCCCGGAACGATAATCGAATTAAAATCATCAAAAATGGACGTCATAGTTTCGGATGTCCTGGGCGGATTTGCTGGAATCTGATTCAGCGTATCGCCCGGCTGTTGCCGGGAGCGAACGGGCAGAGCTTCGATATTCTCCAGGTAGTCAGCCATCCAGTCTACCATTTCATGTGCATGTTTGCGAAATTCACTGTTTTTCATATATGCCTCACATAAGCTTTTTCAGACGGTTTAGATCCAGAATTTTTTCCTCTGGTATAAATGAAGCGACGTCATTTAGGTTTAGTTGTTCTATCGCTTTCTCTATTGCTTCTTCCTCGGACATCTGCAGGTTTGGGTTGAAGTCCAATCCGGTTTTTACCAGCATGTCTTTCTCGATGAGTCCAACCACTTCGCAACCGGTGATACGTGTGCCAAACGATTTAGCAAGTTGCTGTGCCTCACGGTAGACGGCCGCGAGAGAAACGGATTTTGTATTTAAGATGTTGGTGGATATTTGTGCGCACTTAAACTCATCGACATACCAGCCCAATGCCTGAAGATGCTTGAATTTGCCAGGTTGGCGTACTCTGTTTCTGTTGGCATCTTTAACCAATCGTCCGGTTTCTCTAAGAATACCTGCGATTTCGGAAGCTATTGCGCTGTCTTTAGATGAAAGATTCAGATTAAAAGCCAGCATAACGTTGCGAGCACCAACTATTGTTGCTCCGGAGGAAGAAGGTATTCTTGTTGGACCATAATCCGGTTTTGGTTGTTGTTCGCTAATGAGCCGCTCGTATCCACCACGCCTGATTGCTGCCAATCGACGCTTCTCTGTCGTTGCCTCTGCATAAAGAAACACCGGAATATTAAAGTCACTGGCAATTCGTTGCGCGAACTTATGCGATAAATCGATGCAGTCCTGCATTGTTGCATTGTGTAGTGGAATGAACGGACATACGTCCAGGGCGCCGATTCTAGGGTGCGTGCCGTGTTGTTTACGCATGTCTATATTGCCGATAGCAAGTTGAGCAACGGTAATTGCGGCGTTGAAAATTGCCGGAGGTGTTCCGACAATTGAAATGACAGAGCGATTTACGCTAAAACCCATTTCGTATCGGATAAGCAAAATTTGGGGGATTTGTTGAACTGCATGAACAATCTGCTTGAGCAAATTTTCATTTTGTCCATCAGAAATGTTAGGGACACATTCGATGAGCTGCATAGGCCGGGGGTTTTATGAGTCGATGAAAAGCTCCACTTGTAGAAATATACGGCTCGATGGAGCTTTAAAGAAGGGGAAATTGGCCTATAAGAACCCGAGGCCAAAGTTGAAAAAGGTCATGCCACCGTTAAACGTTTTGTCGTAACGGTCTTCAAAACGCGCATCACTACGCCCGACGCGTAAACGTAGCGCGATCTGACTGTTTGGGCCGCCAAGGCGAATGTGTATCTGTGAGCCATATGTAAATGCCAGAACGTGGGGTGTTGCTGTTCGTTCTCCAATAACTTGGTTAATACTTGGTTCTCCATCTCCTGTGTGAATATGCTGGATTGATACCCCGACAAAGGGTGTAAAATCCAGCGAGTTTTTGGTGAAGCGATAGCCAAAGTCAAGAGATCCCAAATAAGACTTGTAGCGTGCCTCGGGAAACCAAAGACCATTACCCGCTACTTGCTCTCGTCGGGCATTTACTGGTTTCGTAAACTGATTGTTTATCATAAAGGCAAAGTCGCCATAATAGACATCCATAGTTAGTCCATACGACCATTGAGAAGGAAAGAGGCTGCCTAAATCGCCGCCGAACCTGCTGGTTCCGGTGAAAAATGTGAGTCCATACTGCCATTCACGAGGTGGATCGCTAATGAGCAAGGCTTCTTCGACAAAGGTAGACAATGTGGTATACGGATAGTCATCTACGTATTCAGCGACGGCCGTATTTACAATCTTTTTTTCAGGAGTATCTTTAAATCGCAGTATAAAAACTCTGGCAAAATCGATCTCTGAATCTTCGGCACCATTCGCTTCAAATTTCTCTATAACACGATTGCTGTTTGACCACATATAGTTAAGAAGCTGATTCTCAAGGCCATCATCAAAGAATAGCAGTTCATATCCCGGCTCCGGAATGGTCTCCAGATAATCGGTGGCGTATTTTTCCAATCCGCGAAAAAATGCAAGGTCACCGTTAATAAAGTGAATCAGGAAGCGTTCTTTTTGTGAAAGCCAGATTGTACGGTAGTATTGCTGATCTGTCTTACGGATAGTTGCATCAATTTGGTTGAGCTCATCTTTACTCAAATGCCAGGATATCTTACTACGCATATCTTCCAGGCGTTTGAGGTGTTTATTGACCTGAGGAACGATGACCTCTTCCTGAGCAATTAACTGGGTAGAAATTAGCCCTGCGATTAGCAATAGCAATAGCTTGTTCATCATATGCATCTCCGAGGAGAGTAGTGATACATTTCAGCTTTTAAATAATTATCGGCTGATGAGAATAGTTTTTCAATATCATGTTAAAAAAGAGACTGGGGATTGCATGAATAATACTTGTTGCACGCTATTAAAGCATAATGTCTTCTTGAAGATCATGCAATAAATATTCTTACCTTTAAATGATTTCATGTTGCCAAAGGTTCCCTAGATTCTCATAAATCGCTTACCCGGAAGTTGGCGAATAAGTCCCATGAGTTCCAGTTTAAGCAGGCGGCTTAAAATTGAGGCCGATGACTCTTCCAGCTCCTGAACTAGGTGGTCGATATGAACCGGGTCGACGACAAGTTCTTCTAAAAGTCGCCTTTCTCTTTTGTCCAGATTGGGTGGTATTATCCTGGCCTGATGCACAGGATCTTTTTGCAGCATGGGTAGCTCATCAAAGATGTCATCGGCAGATAGAACGAGCTTTGCCCCCTGTCTAATCAGGGCATTTGTTCCCTCACTTGCCGCGCTGTTAATATTCCCCGGAACGGCGAATACCTCACGGTTTTGCTCGAGCGCATAGTTGGTCGTTATTAACGCTCCGCTTTTCTTGCCGGCCTCAATAACCAAGACGCCCCTGCTGAGTCCGCTAATGATGCGATTGCGCTTTGGAAAATTCATGGCATCCGGGCCACTTCCAAAAAGGTATTCACTCAATAGTAGTTGATGCTCACAGAGTTCCCTATAAAGTCTCTTGTTTTCCGGAGGATAAATGCGATCGAGACCACAACCGAGTACGGCAATTGTTTGTCCACCCAGGCGAACGCAGGTTTCATGAGCGATCGTGTCTACGCCCCGCGCAAACCCACTGGCAATGCAAATGTTGTTTGAGCTTAGCTCTGCGGTCAGTTTTGCTGCTGCAAACTTGCCATACGCCGTTGGGTGACGTGTTCCAACAATCCCAATCGTATTAAGCCATATTGCCGGCAAAACTCCGCGATAAAACAAAAACAATGGAGCATCGGAACAGGCTTTGAGCATGGGGGGGTAGGAATCATCCCATTTTGTAAGTAGGCCAATATTCTCCTTTTTCAGCCACTCCAGCTGTTTTTCGAAGACAGGCTGTACATAACCTTTTCGAATTCGAATTGCCTGCGCCCGATCGATACTTCTCAGGCTTGTCAATCTTCTAAGCGAAGCGTTGCATGCAGAATCTGCGCTGCCGAATTCACGTAGCAGGATACGGATTCTTGCAGAGCCAATTCCGTTGATTGTGCTGAGTTTTAGAATGTCGTTTATCTGGGGTTTAGATGTCATAGGCTAACATGGATGGATAAGATGAAAGAAAACATGGATGAACAGAATAAAAAAACATGGATGAACAGAATAAAAAGAACATGAATGCGCTTGACCTGATGCGATGTTGACATGGATGAACAGAATAAAAAAACATGGATGAACAGAATAAAAAGAATTTGGATGCGCTTGACCTGATGCGATGTTGACATGGATGAGTGAAATGAAAAAGAACATGGATAAACAGAATATTAAGGAATATGGATAAACAGCATATAAAGGAACATGGATGAAGGCATTATCGTTAATGGATGGAATAATATTCAATGTAGAACCAATCGATCGGTGATATCTTTATGGAGTTACATGGTGATTCTTTGATCTGTTGAATCGCATATATTCAAGCTTTGGCCTGCCAAAATTTATGAGAAGACCAACTTCAATTCCCGATGCGTTTAAATAGTTTAAAACTTGTGCTTGATGTATGGGTTCGATTGCTTTTACGGCCTTTAATTCGACGATCACCTTTTGTTCAACAAACAGGTCTGCATAAAACTTTCCTATGCAGCGTCCTCTGAAGAATACCTCCAGGGGGTATCGGTTATCTGCCTGAAGACCTTCTAAGCGGAGAGCTTGGAGCAAAGCGTTTTCATAAACGGTTTCAAGAAAACCTGCACCAAGTTCATTGCTCACCTCAAATGAGCATTTTAGTATGATGCTCGTGAGTTTATAGTGTTTCATTGTATGATTATCCGCAGAAATAGTGCAATCGCAGGGGAGTTATTATCTATTCTAAAAAACAGCGGTTTTTTGGGGAGATAATTTTTTTTACAGGGGAGGGGGGACGATAATTTAGGTGAGATCGGTATCTGTGTATTCTTCTTTCGCCTGAATATCCTGAAGATGTTTCCAAATGCGATCTTTGAGCTCGTCGAGATTCATTCTAGCTATGGATGAGATCGCCATCGCAGGGTAGGGGAGTTTTGGCCCGAGTTCTACCAGCCAATCGGTATCATCCCAGCTGTCTTTTTTGGTTAACACGACAAATGCCGGTTTACCAGCCAGAGTTTCCGAGTGCGTTGCAAGTTCGTTGCGGAGGGTTTCAAAGGTTTCAATCGGGTCTTCGATTTCCGGATCGAGCGGATCAATCATATAAAGCAGCAGGCGTGTTCGCTCGATATGTCGAAGAAATTGAAGCCCAAGCCCTTTACCCGCGCTGGCGCCTTCAATGAGGCCGGGAATGTCAGCCATGATGAAACTTTTGATCTCGCGGTACTTAACGAACCCCAGATTTGGCTTTAGAGTAGTGAAGGGATAGTCTGCAATTTTGGGTTTCGCTGAGGTGATATTAGCCAGCAAAGTTGATTTTCCGGCATTGGGTTTTCCAACCAAACCGACATCGGCAATCAGTTTTAGTTCGAAGATGACATCGACCTGCTCACCCTGCTTGCCGACCTCCCACTCGCGAGGTGAACGATGCGTGGAGGTAGCAAAACGAGCATTGCCGCGTCCGCCGAACCCGCCACGAACAATAGTGTAGCGCTGTCCCTCTTCGGTAAGATCTATAATGACTTCTTCCGTATTGGCATTTTTTACAACTGTGCCGGAAGGAACCTGAAGCACAATGTCTTTACCAGCCTTTCCATGCTTATCACTTCCTTTGCCGTGAACACCGCGTTCGGCCTTGTAGATTTTCTTGTAGCGATAATCTACCAGAGTATGAAGCTGTGGATTAACTTCGAGAATAATGCTGCCGCCACGTCCGCCGTCACCACCGTCGGGACCGCCTTTAGGCATGAACTTTTCCCGCCGGAAGCTCATGCAGCCGCTACCGCCTTGTCCTGCCTGAAGCGTTATTTTGACGTAATCTAAAAACATAAGTGGTCGGTCAATCCTATTGTCAGGTTCCTTTGTGCCGCACAAAATAGCCAGAAGCGAAGCCTCTGGCAAGAGGTTTGTCTTTCTTCTTGATAGAGAGGATTCGCAAAAGCTGTTTACGCTTTGATAAACGGATCACCATTTGGGGTAATTTATTGTGTATATTTAGGAAACATTACGGTCGATGGTTAATTTAAGTATTGAATCATGGCAGCTTTTGTAGTATTATTTTTTTGATTTGAGTTCTATTTTAGTATGGGTTCCGGATAGTAATGAAACGACGCGATTTTTTGAAAATGCTGCCGGCTCTCGGCGTTTATTTAGGTAGTCTGCAACAGGCTATTGGCCGAGAGCTACAGGATATCATTGGCAACCGCCCCAGTTCGTTAACGATCTCATCTGGTAAAGGTCGTCGCGAGATATCTCTGCCGGTGAGTTGGCAAAGCGGCGTCGGTTATGTAAGCGCCGATCGCTTCGCAAAAGCATTCGATTATAATACCTACCTGAACCAGCAGAAGCGCAAGCTGGTTATTTATTTTCCCAATAATAAAGTAGTGGTTAGTGCGGACAATCCGTTTGTGGTAATAGACAGCAAAGTATATCAGATGCCGTCTGCCTGTCAATGGGCAAATGGTGGCATTCAGGTGCCAATCGCCCAGCTTATTCCACTCACCAACAGCTACACCAATACGCGCATGGAATTTGATAAAGCGCGTTTTATTCTGGGAGCTCGAAAAAAAGCGTTTTCTGTTGCCGGTATAGACATGAGCAGCAAAGCGAATGGTGATGTGATTCGCATCCGCACCAGCCGCAGGTTTCGCGATGGCGAGATTACCAGCAATATGCGTAATGGTTGGCTACATGTCGACTTATATGGAGCGACTGCTGATGTAGAACTGTTGAAGAAGACCAAGGTGAGTGGACATGTACGCGAACTGAACGTTTTTGAATTTCGCAAGCTGATTTCAGTTGCCCTTCGATTAAGAAAAGAACCGCTTTCACGAGAAGTCTATCAGGATAAATCCAATGGTGATGTCGTTGTTGTGCTGCGTTATAAGGAAGAAATTGCGCAAAACGAGAAGCGGAAAGAGCCGGAAGACCCACGTCCCAAGAAAGAAACAGCGAACAACGAAGATCTGAGTATCGATAAACAGCTGGAGCGTGAGCGCGAACGTTGGCTAATTGATACCGTCGTTATCGATGCCGGACATGGTGGACGAGATCCCGGGGCTATTGGCGTAGGTGGAATTCGTGAAAAAGATCTTGCTCTGGCGGTGGCATTAAAACTCGGGGCGCTGGTAAAGCGTAAGCTGCCGGACGTGAGAGTTGTCTACACGCGTAAGGACGATCGTTTTATTGAACTTCGTCGTCGCACACAGATTGCAAATGAGAATAAAGCCAAAGTATTTATCAGTATCCATGCCAATGCAAATCGCAGCAGCCGTGCAAGCGGATTTGAGACATATCTGTTGGGAGAGGAAAAAGGCAACCAGGCGCGCAATGTTATGGAGCGCGAAAATTCAGTGATAAAGTTTGAAGATCCCGGTAGTCAGAAGCACTATCAGGGGATTAACTCCATCTTGGTACGCATGACGCAGGCTGGCTTTCAAAAGCAGAGCGAACACTTGGCCTCGAGCGTTCAGCAGAATATGGCCAAGCGTCTCCGTAGCCTTAATATGAAGAACCGCGGTGTTAAACAGGCCCCTTTCTGGGTTATGGTTGGTGCATCCATGCCCAGCATCTTAGTAGAGATGGGCTTTATTACCAATAAGCATGAGTCTAAGATTTTGAAAACCGCCAGTCATCAGCAAAAAATTGCTGAAGGTATTTTTACCGGTCTCTCTGGCTTTAAAAAGGACTATGAAAGCGCGATTTAATCACTTTCATTAGCCAAATATCCGGTAGCCCTTGCGAAAATTCTCCTAAATTGGTTACTTTATTTCCGAATCTTGATGGAACTACCGGCTATTTGCGGACTTTAATCTTTCAGATGACAATCATGCAGCGCAATGAAAAGCTGCCTCTTTGGAGATTTGCATGAAAAAATATATTTTCTCTCTACTTAGTGCTTTCCTGATAGCAACGCCGCTTATGGCGCAGTCTGCAGGAACGACGGCATTCAATTTTTTGAAGGCCGATTATAGCGCTCGTGGAGCAGCGATGGCCAATAATCTGCTGGCAATAAAGCAGGATGTGAATACCATGTTTTACAATCCTGCCGGACTGTATGGCATTGAGCAATCTCAGTGGTCGGCAGGATATACCGATCATTTGCTGGATTTTCAGGCCGGGCAATTATTGTATGCGCGTCAAGGTGGTCCACTGGGCATTGTCGGGCTTGGTGTAATCTATTTTGATTACGGCAGCTTTGATGCAACGGATGAATTTGGTGATCTAACCGGAGAGAATGCTTCGGCATCTGAATTTGCAGTGGCATTCTCTATTTCGAATACCCTCGGTGATGGATTCGATTACGGTGTAAATTTGAAATACATTTATTCTTCGCTCGATGTCTATAGCGCAGCGGGAATTGCCATCGACGCCGGATTAATTTATAATGTACCGTTAGGAAAAGACCTGCGACTGGGCGTTTCTGTTTCCAATTTGGGGATCGTTTACGATACTTATACCGACGTGGATGACAAGATGCCGGTTAACCTGCGCGTTGGCTTTTCGAAAAAATTGGCGCACCTTCCACTGCTTTTCTCTGCATCGCTAAATGATATTACGCTGTCTTCTGATGACAATGTGGACGTGCTGAAACGCTTCAGTGTTGGCGGAGAGTTTGATGTCAGCGCGGTGCTGAAATTCCGCATTGGCTACGATAATAATGTAAATCAAAGCGTGCGCCCTTTGTCGGGTCGTAATTTTGGTGGCGTGTCTGCCGGTCTTGGATTAAACGTTAAATCCTTTCGTGTAGATTATGCTTTCTCATCTGGCGGGGATCTGGGCAATCAAAATCGATTTGGTTTGACGGGTAATTTCTAAACATTTTTCCTACAAGCCGTTCGTTAGTCGAACGGCTTTGACTATTGCTTCTGCGACTAATGTTGCAGCAATGGCTCCCACAACATTGATATCTGCTTTTTTCTTTCCACAGCTTACGGCAAAGACCATATCACCATCGTGCATCGTGTGTGCGGGCCGTGTCGATCGTGTGATTCCCGCCTGAGCTATTTGGGCAATTTTGTTTATCTCTTCCTTACTGAAAGCAGCATCTGTCGCGACAACAGCCAGAGTGGTATTCGTTCCTGATGCGCTTTGTCCAAAATTCGTTTTAACAATATGTTGATAAGTATCTATAAAATCGTTGGTTTCGGGATGTCTTGCGCCGGCAATAATTTGTCCATTGGCCGGATTAATAACATCACCCAGTGCATTTACAACGGCGAGTGCCGAGACTTGTGTTCCGTTGGGAAGTAAGGTTGATGTGGACGCCAGTCCGCCGGGCATGGAGTTGGCTAATCCCAGAATTTTACCAACTCGTGCACCGCTACCGGCTCCTACTTTGCCTTCAGCGTAATCCTTTGAGGCTTTCTGGCAGGCCCGATATCCCATTTCCTCAGTCGGCAAGGCAGAATCACGATTCTCATTCATATCAAACAACACTGCGGCTGGAACAATTGGAATGCAGACCCCCTGTGCATCGAACCCAATTTTTTGTTCTGCCAGCCAACGCATAGCCCCATCTGCGGTGCGTAGTCCAAACGCACTGCCACCGGTTAACATAATGGCGTGAATACGACGGATCATAAAGGTTGGCTGCAGCATTGCTGCTTCACGTGTTCCAGGTGCAGACCCGCGAATATCCGCTCCGGCGACTGCCCCCTGCGGAAAGACAATAGCAGTGCAGCCGGTTTCTTCTTTCAGATCGTGCGCATGGCCCACAAGAATTCCCTGAATATCGGTCAATCTTACCAACTGTCTTCTCCTCAACGAAATATTAATTGACTTTAATGTATACAGAAAAAAAGACGATGGTAAGCGGGAAATGATGATCTAAGGAAATTAATTAAAGTGCATATGAACGCTGATAATCACAACTCTTGACTTTAGAACAGATTATGTTAATATTTATTTTCGCCTAATTTATTACGTATTCAAATCCAGATAAACTATCCGTGTTATGAGAATTTTTGTTCGAAACCTGAAAGTGCGTCAACGTCTGAGCATTATGTTTGTCTCGGCCTTTATCGCACACCTTCTTCTGCTTCATGTCGGAATGACGGGATATGTACTTTGTGTCGGCGATGATGGTCATATTGCCATAGAGCGCAGCCTTGATGAAGAGACTTGTTTGGATACTGCCCCTACCGATTGTTCGGAGACCACTTTAGGACATATCGAAGCATTATGCACTGTCAATGAAACTCATTGCGGCAATTGCACCGATATTGCACTTCTCACAGAGTGTGATGATGAAAAAGCCCGTACCCCCCGTGAAATTCGTGAAACGCGGGTGGCAATTCCATTTGTGATGGCTTCGCGGGAGCTTACTACGGAAAATATCTCTATTCCTCACCCCCCGGGAATTTCTAGCTACATATTTATCCCATCCTTTACTGCTCAGCGCAACGTTATTCTGCTGACTTAGCCTTCTTTCCTCCCATTTCTTGTTGGTCGATTGTAGCACGGCGTTAGCTTGCTACACATATTCTCTATCTTATAAAATGAAGTGAGGATTGATATGTTCTATAAATCCATTTTATGGTTGGGCATGGCATGTCTTGCTCTCGTCAGCAGTTGTTCGTCTTATCAAGTGAAGACGAACAACTCTCAAACGAGCGCACTTATCAAGCGTCTGGAAAATGATGCCGCTGCCTCGCCTGCAATAAGGCCGGATGAACCTTCACAAAGTTTAACTTTTGAAGAAGCGCTGAAGCTGGCTTTTTCGCAAAATGCCGGTATTGCGGCTGCAAATCTCGAAATTCGTGCCGCCGAGGCCCGAGCGCTACAGTCCGGATCTTATCCTAATCCTGAAGTTGACTTGGAGCTGGAAAATGTTGCCGGTACTGGTCCGTTAAACGGCGTTAGTGGTGTTGAGTCGACGTTGACCTTAAGTCAACAAATATTGCTTGGAGGCAAGCGAAAAAAGAATGCAGACGTCGCGGGATTGGAAGTCAATTTGGCCTCCTTGAGCTATCAACAGCGCCGCCTCGACCTCTATGCTGAAGTCCACGATGCTTTTAATAAGCTGCTAATCGCTCAGGAAGATGTCTTGTTAAAGCGCGAATCTGTACAGCTATCAGAAAAATTACTGGCGTCTACTTCTAAGCGCGTCAAAGCAGGAAAAGTCTCTTCAGCAGAAGCTTCGCGTGCTCAAGTGGTTCTTGCGCAGAACAAAATTGCACTTAAGAGTGTGAACAGAAAGCTCGAATCTGCTCGTCACCAACTTGCCGCAACATGGGGATGCAGCGTGGCCACTTTTAAAGAAGTGCGAGGCGAATACGATTTGCTGTTTGCGCTTCCTAAACTTGATTCGCTGCACGTCTTGCTAAACCAAAACCCGGACTACGTCCGTTTCGAAACAGAGCTACAGCAACGTCGCGCAACAATTGCGCTTGCAGATGCGATTGCCAAGCCCGATCCAACGATAAGTGGCGGCATCAGGCATCTGAATGAAAGTGGAGACATCGCTTTTGTCATTGGCATCTCCATGCCATTGCCGTTTAACCGAAACCAGGGTGGACGCGAGGAAGCGCGTAATAATTTGTTGAAGAGTGAGCGCGAAAAAGAGATGTGTTATATGAAGCTAAGTAGTGAATTGACAGACTCTTACAACCTTTTTCAGGCGGTTCAGTCTGAAGTTGTTGCGCTGCAAGAAGAAATTATTCCACAAGCCGAAACAGCATATAAGCGAATTAATGAAGGCTATTTACAAGGACGATTCGATTTTCTGGATGTCCTGGATGCCGAGAGGACGCTCTTTGAATTGAAAGACCGCTATTTGCATGCGCTGCGGGAATTCCATGAGTCCCTCGTTCGAATTGAGCGTTTGGTTGCTCAAAAAATTCATTAATAACGCGAAGTATAAACGTAAGGAATCTGAACATGATACATACTTTAAATAAATCTAAATGGTTGATGATCGTGTGCGGAATGCTCGCCTCTTTCCTTGTCGCTTCTTGTTCAGGCTCAGATGAGCACACAGATAGAACCGGAAAAGAACTACATGAAGACGTTGTCGGTCATGCTGATCACGACGATCACGACGATCATTATATTGATAATGACCACAATGATGGCGTAGAGTTATCTGACGCTGAGCTGGAAGAGTTCTCTATCGAATTGCTTTCGGCCGTGCCCGGATCCATCGAGAAGAAAGTAGTTCTGACCGGGGAGATTGTTGCCAATCCCGGACGGTTAGCACACATTGTTCCTCGTTTTCCCGGTATCGTGAAAAAAGTACGAAAAAGGGTGGGAGATTCTGTTCGATCGGGTGAGGTTTTGGCTGTCATCGAGAGTAATGAAAGTTTGGCTCCCTACAAGGTTACGTCGCTTATTAGCGGTAAGATTATCGAAATGCATCTGACGTTGGGAGAGCTGGTCAGCGATAATAGTCATGCGATAGTCGTTGCTGATTTCGACCCTGTTTGGGCAGAACTATCGGTTCATCAAAAAGAACTTGAGCAACTTGCTGTCGGTCAGAAAGCAGAACTCTCAGCAAGCAATCAGCTCGCGGGTTTCTCTGGTGAAATATCGTGGATCAGTCCAATGCTGAGTGAAGAAAGGCGTACCGCAACCGCTCGTGTGGTTGTTGCGAATCCGGATGGTGCGTGGCGACCAGGGCTTTTTATTCAGGCCAACGTCACCACAGCAAGAGAAAACGTTGCGTTAGCCGTTCCCAAAACAGCGATCGAGATCTTTGAAGGTGAAACGGTTCTCTTTATTAAATCGGATAGTGTATTTGTTCCAAGGAGCGTAGAGCTTGGGCAGGAAGGCAAAGATACAGTTGAAATTCTTTCCGGACTTGCTGCGGGTGATGTATACGTATCCAAAGGCGGCTTTACATTAAAAGCGGAACTTGAAAAGAGCGCCTTTGGCGACGGACACGCTCACTAGGAGGACGATATGAAAAATATCATCGATTTAGTTTTGAAGAGTCGACTGCTGATGCTGGTCCTGGGTGCGCTTGTGATTGGGGGTGGCATTTATAGCTATAAACAGTTGCCAATTGACGCCTTTCCAGACGTTTCACCGACTCTCGTTCAGGTGTTTACTGTTACTGAGGGACTGGCTCCTGAGGAAGTAGAAAAATATGTCACCTATCCGGTTGAAATCTCTATGAACGGTCTTCCGAACCTGAAGAATGTGCGCTCCGTTTCAAACTTTGGGCTATCTGTTGTGAACGTCTATTTTGAAGATAATACCGATATTTATTTTGCACGGCAATTGATCAATGAGCGGCTACAGGAGGCCCGGGGAAATATTCCAGAGGGGTTTGGAGATCCTCAGATGGGACCTATTGCCACCGGTATGGGATTAGTGCTATTCTATTACCTGGAGGATGAAACCGGTTCGTATTCATTGGAAGAGATGCGTTCAATGCAGGATTGGCTGGTGAAATTTCAACTGCAAACGGTTCCTGGTGTCACCGAAGTCTTGGGTATCGGCGGTTGGGAAAAACAATATCAGGTGGTTGTCGACCCCAATGCATTGCTGCGATATGATGTGACCATTAATGACATTGTGGAAAAGATTCATGCGAACAACCTAAACGTCGGGGCGCAGCTTATCGAAAAAAACGCCGAGGAGTTTGTTGTACGATCGGTCGGGCTGGCATCGAGCATTGAGGATCTTAAAAATATTGTAATTAAAGCAGTAGACGGAACGCCAATTTATCTGGAACAGCTTGCAGAAATTGACATCGGTGGTGCGATTCGAAGAGGTGTGCAGACTCATAATGGAACTAATGAGGTTGTTTCAGGAATGGTTGTAAAGCTTTTCGGCAGCAATTCTTCTACGGTTATACATGCAGTGGAAGAGAAGATGGCAGAGATTAACGGAATTCTTCCGGAAGGTGTTCGAATCGTGCCGTACTATGAACAAAAAACTTTGGTTGAGGCCTGTGTAAAAACCGTTACCAATGCCCTTTACATGGGGATTGTCTTTGTGGTTTTGGTTATATTTGTATTTTTGGGATCGTTTCGACCGAGTCTGGTTGTCGCATTGGCCATTCCATTCTCAATCCTCTTTGCAATGATTGGTATGCACTACTTTAAAATTTCCGCGAACCTGATGTCTTTTGGCGGTCTTTCCATTGCTATTGGAATGATGGTTGACGGGACGATTGTTATGATAGAGAATGTCGATCGCCTGCTTCGGGAATCGAAACGTTCAGAATCACGACTGAGTATTGTTGCGCGGGCTTGCAAAGAAGTTATTCAGCCGATATTATTCGCCATAACGATCATTATCGTTGTATTTCTCCCCTTGTTTACACTGCAGGGTGTTGAAGGTAAGACCTTCTCTCCATTGGCCTTCGCGGTAGCTTTGGCGATGCTGGGTTCGCTGGTCTTCGCGTTGCTTCTGGCCCCAATTTTGTCTTTCCTGCTTATGCGACGCGGAACGAAGAAAGTTTCATCGGATGACCGTGAACAAAATTTGTTAATTCGACTTTTGGTTAATGTATATCGTCCACTGATTATTTTCTTTGTCAAGCGTCGTTCGATGGCAGTAATACTCTCCGGTGTTTTGTTGGTAATTGGAATGTTTATTTTTCCTCGCTTGGGATCGGAATTTACCCCAACCCTGCAAGAAGGTACAATCGTAATTCGGTTAACAATGGCGCCTTCAATTTCACTGACTGAGAGCACGCGAATAACCCAAATTACAGAGCGCCGCTTAATAAAGGTGCCGGAAGTCTCCGGAGTGGTAACGCGAATTGGACGCGGTGAAGTAGGTGCACATACTGACCCGATTAACAGTGCTGAAATGTTTGTTTTGTTAAAACCGCAAGCCGAGTGGCGAACGGCAAAAAACCAACATGAATTACAGCAGGTGATTCGCAATGATGTCGGCGATATTCCTGGCGTCAAAGTGAGTTTTACTCAGCCCATTCAGATGACGGTTGAGGAGTTGCTGGAAGGCGTGCGCGCTGAATTAGCCATTAAGCTTTTTGGCGACGATCTGTCCGTGCTAAAAAGCAAGGCTGACGAGATTGCTGCTGTTATTGGCAATGTACGTGGAGCAGCAGATGTGCAGGCCGATCAAATTAGTGGAACACCTCAGCTTTTGATAAAAATCGATCGTCAGGCCATTGCCCGTTATGGCATTAATGTAAAAGACGTGCAGCAGGTGATCAGAACATCGGTTGGGGGAGAATTTGCCGGACAGATATTTGAAGGTATTCGCCGTTTTGATATTCAAGTGCGCTTAGCCGAGAACGCTCGTAACTCAGCGGCAGCGATAGAAAATATTCTCATTCCCGGGCCGGCCGGACTACGAATTCCACTTGCTCAATTGGCCACCATAGAAGAGGTTTTGGGACCGCGGCAGATTACTCGTGAACAAAACCAACGCTTTATCACAATTCAATGTAATGTTGTTGGAAGAGATATCGGATCATTTGTTAAAGATGGTCAGCAGGCGATTGCCTCCGCAATTGAACTTCCCACAGGATATCTGGTGAAGTGGGGCGGGCAGTTTCGACTTCAACAGGAAGCGAACAAGCGTTTGGCGGTTGTTGTACCACTAACGTTAATCATCATCTTTGTGCTATTGTTCTCCAGTTTCAACTCATTAAAAAATACGCTGTTGATCTTGCTAAATATTCCTTTGGCTTTAGTAGGAGGAATTGTTGCCCTTTGGCTTACTGGCCAAAACCTGTCGGTACCGTCCTCGGTTGGCTTTATCGCTCTTTTTGGCATTGCGTTAGAGAATGGAATGGTATTGATCACTTATCTGAATCAGATGTTAAAAGATGGTGTTGAGATGGATGAAGCATCTGTTGATGGTGCTGTGTTGAGGCTTCGACCGGTTTTGATGACCGCACTTACCACCGGACTGGGGTTAGTTCCGCTGCTCTTCTCAAGTGGCACCGGTAGTGAGGTACAGCAACCATTAGCAACAGTAGTTGTTGGAGGATTGCTAACATCAACAATGTTGACGCTGTTGGTACTCCCAGCTATATATAAATGGTTTGCGGACAAGCAGTAGAAGAAAAAATTAGATATCAGCTAGGATTCCCGTTGAATATTTCGCGGGAATTCTCGTTGCTGGCATCGAGAAGATAAACATACAGATCGTCACTTCCAGCTCCTGAAATGATGCCTTCTTCTTCCATGTGAAGTAATACATTGTTGACATGCTTTTCCAGATTGCGCATCACCTTGTCGTCGGGATGAATATCCAGAAGAAGACAGACGCGTGCCGGAAGCTCATCTTTCGGGCAGGAGTGCTTGGGAGACTGGCTTAATGATCGCATAATAGCGGTCTGCAAATCTTCTGCGGAAAACTGGTGAAGTTCAGGCGCGCTGTCATCGTCCAGTGAGTGGCCGTTTCCGTTCAGGCCGTTGTATTCGCTTCCGTTTAGATAGTCTGCCGGGCTAAACGCGTTTTCGTCTCTGCGTGATATCTGAGGGTGGCTATCATCCTCTGCCAAAATATGCTGCAGTGGCTGAATGTTAAGCGCCTGCAATAGCAACCATAACGGATCGAGAGCCGACGCCCCTTTTTCAGCATAGACATCTTCTTTTATCTGCCAGAAACTCCAGCCAAGACGCTCCAGGCGTCGCTGCTTGCCAATGTTCAGCTTGCGGGTGTCGGTACTTGCCTGGTCGTTGCTGAAGCATTCCAAAACAATACAGCCATTCGGTGACTCTATGACAATGTCGGCGAAATAATCACCGATAAAAACACCCGGTATCGCGCTATAGTCTCTCTCAGCGAGCTGATGAAATACTTCGATTTGCAGCCAACTGACGAATGGAGCTGGCAGGCTCGAGCGGGTTTGCAGGCTGATATTCGCTTTTGTTATCAGCTCGCCCATGTTTGTCGATGCGTGATCGGAAAAATGTTGACCGGGATTTTGCAGATAATGAATTAGCTGATAGCGTAGACAGTGTTTATCCAGATGTTCGATTCCCATACTATGAAAAATCCAGGCTTGTTCACGCCCGCTTATTAAAAGAGAGTTGAACGTCCGCTGGTACGCCTCGCCGGTTAAAGCCGGTTGAAGCTGATTTGTACCGGCAACCAGGCTGATGAAGACGACATCCCGTTCCTGACCTGCACAGTCTTCTACTGTCCCGCAAATTAATTCTCTTTCAGTGAAGATATCGATACCGATTTCATCTAAAATGCGACTTTCAAGCTCCTGCGCTTGCGCACAGCTATCGAGTGCGATAACGCCAAAAGTTTTGCCCAAATAGGTCTCATCTTCCAGACATTCTTTGATTCTGGCGACAATGGCCTCGATTTCGGAGTCGTTTATGATGCCTGAATCCTGAACCTGTATTGAAGGCTTGTAGATCCGCTCGCTTTTCAGGGCCGGCAACAGAGTAAACGCATCAGGCTGACGAAGTGGAACCTGCGGTCTGCTTATATAAGATAGCTGGTTTGAAAAGTCTATGATTTCAGCATGACAGCGAAAATGTTCTCGAAACTCAATTGGCTTATTTGCGAAACTATGTACCAAATCGTAGAAACTGTGCTCTTCACCTATCAGTTGCCCCGAAGGGAAGTCTTCTAAATGAATGTTGTGAAGCTGTTTGTCCAGACCCTCTTCAAGAACAGGGGTGTTCGCAGCGCTGATATGCCTGATGTCTCCAAACGTTACAAGCTTTTCGGCAAAATAGGCCAGCAGTAGTCCTTCCGGACCGGTAAGATTGGCCTCGTCAATTATCGCCACGTCAAAATAGTTTTGCTCAACAGGAAGCACTTCAGGAATTCTGTGCATCGGTAAAATCCATGCCGGAATAGCACTGGTAGTTACTTGAATGTTTTCGCGATAGGCCTTTCGGTGCAGGTGGCTGACATTCTCCGTTTGTTTTGCCATAAACTTGGCTGCTGCCGCCCATTCACGAATGCTTTGTTGCGTTGAGGCTGCCAGATTAGAAAAGCAGTGGAAAGATGCGCTCTTTGCGCTGATATGTGTTGCGTTTTCGGCAATCTCTCTCTGGACTTTCTCAAGCTGTACTTCAAGGTCACCGGTATTTACAGACAGATCGCTGGCCTTATACATGGTATTCAAGCGAGCCCATTCCCAAGCAGCAGTAAATCGCGATACACGCGAATCCCAATCGGAACTTTCATAGCTGACTAAAATGGACTGCAATAGTTTGGGACAATATTCAGACATTTTGTCGAGGATCTCGGTTCGGCGCTGTAGCTGTTGTTGAAGTTGCCATGCCCGTTCAAGTTTGCGCATTCTTCTTTCATACGCCATATGGTCACGGTTTTTTACGGCCGTAAGCATGCTCTTGATAATTGGATGAGCCTCGCTGTCCGGACGTAGATTCCAAAGAATGCGTCCAAGCATAACGAATGGTCGTTGCGCATTTTCTTCCAGGTTGATAGCGAGCAGTGAGGTTCGCAGGCTGTCGAGAGATTCAAAATCGTTCCAAACCGGCTCTTCAAAACCATCAATTTGTACGGCGACGGTTCGAAAGGCATAAACAAAGCTATCGAGCTCCAGAGCACGGAGAAGTGTTTTAAAGAGATTCTCAAACTCGACAAATTGAATTTGAATAGGTGCTTTATTAGGTAGTTCGGTATGCTCCTGCCACATCGTGGTGAGAATAGACAACCTGTCTGCGATGTCGAGATACACAATGAGGGGCTGCAACTGCTCCTCGTCGGTTACCGGAATCCCATCTATCAGCACATCACGCGTTATATAGGCTGTCTCTTTAATCAGCTTTGGGCGAAAAGGGCCGCTACCAATCTTGCCACCTGTTTTTAGATACTCGTAGAGTTGAATGGCGTGAATTTTTGACTCACGCATTGTGTGTTCACCCAGGCCACTCACCCGAATGTCTGCTACTGCAGGAATCCTGGTACGAATATAATCCAGCTGCTTGGTGGTCTCCTGGGCCAGGTTACGCCATTTATCAACGCCACCGTTCAAGATTTCAATAGCTGCCGTTTTAATCCATCCATATACGTGCTGGTTCAACAGCTGATAGGTATCCATGATTTTCGACAGCGCATCGAGCAGCTCATCGCGCATCTCGGTAGGAGACTTTGACAATATGGGATGATTGGTATTGTGCTTATTATTAAAGAATTCATCATTCTTATCGCGCGCCATGTCCTCAATTTCTTTGAAGCGCGTAAAATCTTCGGTTTTCATCAGCTGTGCAGGGTCGACGAGACGTCTGCCTAATAACGCTTCCTTCTCGGGGCTGATTTGCCTGAGCAACAGGACAAACTCAACTGCCTCTGTATTAGATAGCGGTGGCTCGACATCTTCATCCGGGACATCGGGAAACCAGTCGAAGTATTCGCTTTCTTCCTGTAGGCGCTTAATAATCTCTTGCGGTGTTCCTTCATAAGCTCCGCTATCGAGCGTGCCGTGAACCTTAGCGTTTTCCAATCCGCCTTCCATGGTCTCGATCAGCCGGTTTTGTTCTTCCAGGAGGTTTTTGTGTTGCTCTTCGAGCGCCTCAATTTCAGCCTTGTTATCTTCTGAACTCCATGCATCGTGCTGCTCAACAAAGTTTTGAATGACCTCTTCAAGCTCATGCATGTGCGTCAACTTATCCTTTAGAAGAGGAGCTCTTAAGCTGCCGAATTCTTCTGGCAGGCGGGCAAGCAGGTCGCTTAGGTTGGCAGTGATTTTGGATGTGACTAAAACGCGCTTGCCCTGTGCCAACAGATGACAGAGTAGATTTGCAATCGTTTGGGTTTTACCGGTCCCCGGAGGGGCATCTACAACAATATTTGACGAACGGTCGAGCTCTTTCACAACGCTGAGCTGATCCTGATTTGCAGCAAGCGGATAATAGACAATACGTCGTGCGCTTTCTGCCGATGTATTGTCTCCGACACCCTGAGCATTCTGTCCTTCAAGACCCAACATTAGATTCTCAATGCCCGGTGGTACCGATTCCGCGGTTTCCAGATCCTGTATGATCTGATTAACCATGTGAATAGTTGCTTTCGATGGCAGTTTGCGACGAAGAATCAGGGCCGGGGCAAGTCGGATAACCGGCGCACTTCCCGGTTCTATCGCAGGATCGTTTTCTGCGATATATTCGCCGTTTCCACCAAGGATTGTAGCTAGTCTTTCCATTGAACTGTCCAGCGACCCCGGTTTCATGAGGTCTTCCAACAGTTTTAGCTCTTCACGGATATCTGAAAAATCCCACTGAACCGGATGATTCTCTAATACCGGCTCCAGGGTTATTTGCGGTCCGCCACCAGCCGGTCTTACCGAGAGAGTTTCGGTGCCTGCATCGTAATAAATACTCGCTCGTGCAGAAATCGCGTGATGTTTTACGAGCTGTCCGATGCCGCTATTCCAATAAAGAAAGCCAAATCCGATTACCGTCTCGTATAGACTATCCATACAGGACTGTCGCTGATACATTTGAAAGAGTTGTTTGAAGAGTTTGTCGCTGCTACGCTGAACGCGATCGCGTTTTGCCCAGGGCCACCACTCTTTCTCGACATAGGTTTCCCACATCGGCTGAATTTCAGAACGGACTGAATCCAGCTGCAACATGCTCGGCTCACTACCCTCTACAGGTGGGGCGTTTACGTCAAAAATTTGCTCCAGCAGTTCCGGATATTCACGCTTTGAATTTTTTTGCTGATCTGGGTCGAGCCAAACTGCCAGCTTGTCGGGGGCAGTAGGAGCATCTTCGAGAATAGAGCGCTTAAGCGTTATCCAATCTTCAGGTGCGTCTTGTTCTGAGGTATTAAACAGGCAAAATGCTTCTTCGCTGGTGGGAATATCTTTTAGCCAAAGGGAATCAATATACGAATCGATCGAGCGAATTTCACTGAGCTGTAGCTGGAGAAATTCGCGCAAGAAGGAAAAGAGTTGGAGCGAGCGGTCTCGGACATCACCGCCTGACGAATTATGATCTCTCTTTTCAAGCACCTGCTTGACCTCTGATGTATTCGATCGATACTACTGAACGTTTATTAATTCTAAACAGTGTTCACAAGAAAATATAGCCGGTTATATTAAAAGCAATGTTTATTCAGTCACAATTCCGGGTTCTGTTTTCTTGATTATATGGCCTGTTTACGCGCTTCTTCGGCATTTTAGCGCGATTGGATTTGATTTTCGGCAAGAAGGAGTTTTTCTCAATTGAGTAGGGTCGCGCGAGCCAAAAAGGCCTGCTACTCGAAGGAAGGTAGACATCCCTGCCGGAAGGGCGGCTCACTAATCACTGTGGGCCACGGGTTATAAAAGAACAAGCTTTTTTACAGTGTTTACGCGAAGAATTTACTACGCGAACGCTGATCGAGTATGACGTCCTTAACATGCTGTGGCGTTGGAATACCGGTTGCAACATATTCTATCCCTGCCGTCCCGGCAGAAGAAATCATCAAATCACCATACTTACATAATCGTTGCATCATTGACTGGCGAATATCAATGCTGCGAATATCCTGAATAAAAATGATTCTTACATCCGTTGTTAATATGCCACGTTCTAATACTACGCGGTCATTATATATCTCTACGCGTTGCGAAACTTTCTGCCAATAAGCAACTGCCAATGGAATAAGCAACCAGGAAAATAACATATAGCCGCTGTAGTTCCACCAGGATCGTTTAATGCTGAGTACTGGTTTTTCTCTTTCCACCTGATTAAAGCCTCCGATTGTCTTGGAAAGCTAAAAGATAATCAATAAAGCAGAGTAATGAAAAACTATCAGCTTTTCCCGGCCATTTTTTTTGCAATATCCTGTAGCGTTACGTCAAGCTCCTCTTTAATCGTGCTGCCTGCCGCAGTCGCGGTACGAATAAAGGTGAGTGCTGTGAGAGAATCCAACCCTGCAACCTGAGTTGCGTACAGACTGAATTTTTTATAGACACTGTCTTGTTTTTTCTTCTCTGAGTAAACGCGATTATATTCTCTTAATCTCTGTCCTAACAGCCCTTCAAAATGTCCATCGGGATGAGCCTGTTTATGTTTGCTAAATAGCTTTAGCTCGGCATTTAAGGCCATACCTGAAGCCTTCAGATATAGATCTTCAGGGCGTTTGGTAAGCGGTTCTTTGCTAAAACTGGTTTCCAACAAATGACAGGAAAGGAACAGGCATTCAGCCCACCAGGCCGCAAATGTTTTATCTATTTTGGGATTCTGTCCAAGAGAATAAGCCGCGAGTTTAAACACCCGAGTGATAAGAGACGATGTGTTGTTATCGGCAATAGATTTAAGTTGTTTTCCCAGCATGCGGGTCAGCTGCTCTTCGCTAAGCACAAGCGTGCCATTTGCGGAAAGCTTTTTTTCAAGCGAATTAATGCGCCGTGCAATGCCTTCTGGAAAATGATCTTTTTGCCAGCCATGTTCGTAGGTCTTTAACTTGCGGTAGCAATCAAGTGCATTTCGATAGTCTTTTATGGCCTCATAAGCGCGTCCCTTCCCGCTAAACAGCCAAATGTAAAAAGGAATAGACTCGTCGTTTGAGTTGGGAAGATTTTTCAGGAGAAATTTTTCGGCCAAGGTATAGGCTTCAATGGCTTCTTTGTATTGGCTCGATCTACGATAAATGTCGCCTGTATGGAGTGCTGAGGGGAAATGTTGAGGCATGGATTCGAGAATCTCGCCAAAAAGCGCCATCGCTTTCTGATGATCTCCCAATTTTTCAAAGGCTACGCCCCGAAGATAAATTTCGTAAAAAGCGTCCGTCTCTGCCGGGTGGGATTCCCTGGCATGTTCAAAGACATTCATCGGCTATACCCCTGGCAATTGATTCCATCAATGACCAGTTTTGAAGTTAATGATCTATTCGAGAACCTTCTGAAGCCGGAATAAAGCTGATCCGTTTATCAGGAACGTCTCGAAGTACCGTCTAATGCACACATCTTCCCTAATTTATCCCATTCCCATCCACGCTAAAACTTATCCTGTTTGCATAGAGGATTTTGTGTTTTGCACAGGAAATTTTAAAATAACATTTTTTATGAACTCACAGCTTTTTTAGAGGTAAGTTGTATTAAAACAGGTGATTGTGGTCATTCTTTGCAGCTTGTTGTTCGATAGTCTGATGAAATAGTGCGTGCCAAATTAAAATGACCTGGAAAATGAGTGCTAAAATACATTTGGTTTAGCAGAAGGCGGTCGATATATTTTTCAAGGGATGTTTTGAGAAAAAAGTAACAAGGATGAAAACCTTTTGCCAGGAACGCGTATACCTATTCAGCAGGTAATAAAGCCTGATAATTCTGAATGCGAATACCGGCAAAGTTGCCGAATGTGGATATAATGACATATAGTTTTATTCATGAAATAGAGAAACAGCTGCCAGGTTCGCTGCTGGTTCGCCGAAAAAATGAAGCTCATCAATCAACAATCACCGTTGGTGATGCCGTGTTTGGTGGCGCAAGCCCCGTTATTATTGCCGGGCCCTGCTCTGTAGAAAATGAATCTCAAATGATGCAGGCAGCCGAGTTCGTGTGCAAACATGGCGGGCAGTTGCTTCGTGGTGGCGCTTACAAACCCCGAACAAGTCCCTATGATTTTCAGGGACTGGGTGAAGAAGGACTTGCATTATTGCAGCAAGCCGGGAAAACCTTTGATTTGCCGGTTGTCAGCGAGGTGTTGACTGCCGGGAATGTTGGACTTGTTAGTCAATACGTCGATGTGTTACAGATTGGCAGCCGCAACATGCAAAATACAGAGCTATTAAAAGAAGTGGGAAAACAGGATAAACCGATTTTGCTAAAGCGCGGTATGTCTGCAACGCTGAAAGAATTTTTGTTGGCCGCAGAGTATATTCTTAGTGGCGGTAATGAAAAGGTAATTTTGTGTGAACGTGGTATTCGCACCTTCGATACCTATTCGCGGAATTCACTGGATATTAATGTTGTGCCCGCGATAAAATTGCTTTCGCATCTCCCCATAATTGTCGATCCCAGTCATGCAACTGGTCATCGAGAGTTAGTAGAGCCGTTGGCTCTTGCCGGTTTGGCAGCAGGCGCTCATGGCATTATGGTAGAAGTGCACCCTCAACCAGACGACTCGGTGTCGGATGCTGCTCAGACGATCGGTGAAAAGCAGTTTGGCAATCTGATGCAAAAAGTAACGCATTACAGCAAGTGGTTAAAGACCTATGAAAACTCTGTACACTCACCTCAAGACAAGTAACGTCTCCATTCCCTGTCATATTGGATTAGGGCTTTGGCGACAACTCGATGAGTATCTTCTCGCTAACTTTTCCGGTCATCAAATTTTTGTGATTGCAGATAGCAACCTTGTTCGCTTATATTCCGCGTCTACACGCGCTCTTAAATCCGAGTGTCAATGGTTAGAGTTTCCGGCTGGCGAAGCAGCGAAGTGCCGTGAGCAAAAGGCAGAATTGGAAAACGAGCTGCTAAAACGCAATGCCGGTCGCGACTCTGTTATTGTTGCGCTGGGTGGTGGAGTAACTGGTGATTTGGCCGGATATATAGCTGCAACGCTCCATCGCGGTATTCCGTTAATCCAAATGCCATCCAGCCTGCTGGCTCAGGTCGATAGCAGCATTGGCGGCAAGGTGGGCATTAACCATCCGCAGGGCAAAAACCTGTTAGGTGCTTTTAACCATCCTGCCGCAATCTTCAGCGATATATCGCTGTTGCGCAGCCTGCCTGATGAAGAGCTGTTTAATGGTATGGCAGAAGTCATAAAATATGCAGTTATTCTTGATGATGGCTTGTGGGAGTTACTGGAGGAAGAGTCTGAGGCGATTTGTCGACGTGATAGCAATATTCTTGAAAAAGTGATAACGCGCTGTGCAAAGCTTAAGATCGAAATCGTGGAGGCAGACGAGCGAGAGGCGGGGCATCGAAGCCTGCTGAATTGGGGACACACGGTTGGCCATGCAATTGAAAAGCTAAGCGAATACAAAATAAAACACGGCTTTGCTATTGCTGCCGGAATGTTAGTTGCTGCCGCTCTCTCTCATACCCGGTTAGGCTACCCGGAACGGCGTGTTGAAAGACTCGTAAAACTTTTGAAAACATATCACCTAACGACTGTAGATATAGAAGCATTTTCTCTTGAAGCAATTTGGAACGCAATCAGAAGTGATAAAAAAGCAAGGCAGCAGCAGCCCCGTTTTACGCTGATGGCCTCACCCGGGAAACCGGAGTTATTCTACCCAATCGAAAGACAGGAACTTGAGCATGCCCTCAAAGCAGCCCGCAATATGTGTTAGTGTACTTCCCTCAAATTTGACCGATCTTCGTGAAAAACTTGCTTCTTGTCAGGATGCCGACATGGTTGAAATTCGACTGGATAAGTCGAAGAGACTCGATCTGGAAAAGATTGAGTTTGATAAACCAGTAATTGCAACCCTTCGCAGCAAGGCTGAGGGAGGGTTTTGGCAAGGAACGAGCGCAAAGTATACCGCTGTTGCTCAGGCTGCAATTAATGCCGGAGCAGCGTATGTTGATATCGAATACCAGATGGCTGCAGAGGTTTTACCGGAATTGAAGCGCAAAAAATGCGGTATTGTGCTTTCCTGTCATACGTCAGAAAATTCTCCTGAAGCGCTGGAGCAGTTACTTCGCAATATGAGTGAGGTGAAAGCTGACGTTTATAAGCTGATTTTTACAGCAGAATCCGAGCAGGATAATTTAACAGTGCTGGAACTGATAAAATTCGCTCGTCAGTTGAACATCAACTATGTTATTCACGCGATGGGAGAGGCCGGACGATTATCACGCTTACTCGGTGCTGCCCGCGGAAATGCCTGGACATACACCGCACGGGAATTTACAGAAGAAACCGCACCCGGACAGTTAAGCGCTTTTGAATCTAAAAACCACTTCTTTCTTGATGAAAAAAGTGCAGACACCAATATTCTTGGTCTGCTCGGCTACCCGCTTGTTCAGAGTAAGGGCTGGCGCTTACACAACTTGCTCATTCATAAGCATCTGGGCGAAACAACAACAGAGAAAGCGGACTCCTATCTTTACGTGAACTTTCCGGCAGAAGATGGCAAAGAATTTTGGGACTCCTGGTCACCTCATCTGCATGGGTTGAGCGTTACCATTCCTCATAAAGAAACAATAATCCCTTTCTTAGACGAAGCCTCGAATGAAGTAAAAATCTCGGGTGTTTGCAATACGGTCGTTCGAACCGCAAATGGTTGGACCGGTCATAACACTGATTTTATTGCGATTGAAGCATTGCTAAGACCCTATCGCGAAGTACTGGGTGACGGGGGCGTAATTATCGGAACCGGAGCGACGGCTCGAAGTGCCATTGCTGCGCTAAAGCGTTTGAATGTTAACCCTGTTTTTGTCGTAGGGCGCAATCATGAGCGCGGAAAAATGCTTGTTGAAACAATGGGCATCGATTTTCTGAAAGAAGACGAGATTCATTATGCCAATACCTCATGTGTTATTCAGACAACGCCGGTCGGTATGTTTCCATATGTCGATAAGTACCCTGTGGGCACGTCGCTTTTTCGCAAGGGACGAGTTGTTTTAGATGTTGTTTACAACCCGGTCGAAACGAAGTATTTGAAGATCGCAAAAGATCGCGGCTGTACAACCATCTCAGGTGCGGAAATGTTTGTTCTGCAGGCAGCCAGGCAGTTTGAACTATTTACCGGGCAGCCTATCAGCACTGAAGATGTTGAGAAGGTTTGGCAGGAAATTACTTAAACCATTCTATATTCACGTCTCTATACGAGTATCAGACATGACCAGCCAAACGATTGATTGTGGTAAATTGGACGGAAGGTTGTCCGTTCCAGCCTCTAAAAGCCTGACGCATCGCTATTTCATCCAGGCAGCCCTTTCGGGAAATCCCGTTACAATTTATAAGCCTCTGAAAAGCGAAGATGCACATATTACTCTAACCGCTTTGCAGAAAATGGGGTATGATGCCGCAGATTATGACGATCATGTTGTATTTAGCGGTAAGCGTATTCCGGTGTCTTCCTGCTCATTCTGGGTAGAGAACTCTGGCACCAGTGCACGCCTCTTAAGTGGCGTTATGGCGCTGCAATCCTTTCCCTGCGAAATGGATGGTTCCGCGCGAATGCGAGAACGTCCCATGCAAACATTGATAGATGCCCTTCAAAAATTGGGGGCAACGGTTGAGCATCACAATGGTTATTTGCCACTTAAAACCAGCGGCGGTAACCTAAGTGGCCGCTTGCTGGAGGTTGACGCTTCGAAGTCATCCCAGTTTCTTTCTTCGATACTGCTGATCGCTCCCTATCTTGACGGGGAGCTGAAGTTGCTGTATGGAGAAAACCTTGCCAGCGCATCTTATTTAACTATGACCGTTGAGCTAATGAAGCGAGCGGGTGTTGAAGTCTCTGAAATTTCAGGTGGGTTTATTGTGAAAGGTGGTAGCGGATACAGCATAGCCGATACCACGGTAGAAGGCGACTTCTCTAGCGCATCGTATTTTTTGACAGGCGCTGCACTCAGCGGGGGCAAGGTAAGTATTTCCAATGTAACTGCTGATTCTCTGCAGGGTGATGCCGTTATTACCGAAGTGCTTCGCCAGGCAGGAGCAGAGGTGCAATGGCATGATTCCGGAGTTACTGTCACAGGCACCGGAAGAATTCATGCCGTAGATGTAGATGTGCGATCTGTGCCCGACCTCGCTCCAACGATTGCCGTTCTTGCATTGTTTGCAGACGGTATGTCCCGGTTGAGACATGTCGACCACCTGCGCTATAAAGAGTGTGATCGCCTTGCTGCAGTAATTGAAAATATTAGTCGCTTAGGTGGAAAAGCATATGCTGAGGACAATCAGCTTATTATTGAACCACGGCCACTAAAAGGCGCTCTGCTCGCTTCGTATAATGACCACCGAATGGCCATGTGTTTTGCACTGGCAGGATTGCGTGTCCCCGGAGTGGTTATCGAAAATCGCGAATGTGTTATAAAGTCTTACCCCGGATATTGGGAGGATTTTCACCATCTCCATCAAGCAAAGACATAAATTCTCGAAGATCGTGTTAATTGGCTATCGCTGTGTGGGGAAGACTACACTTGGTGCTGCACTATCAACTCATTTGAACCTTCCGGTTATTTCCAGTGATTCCGAAATTGAGCAAAAAGTTGATCAACCGATAGCAGCTTTTGTAAAGCAGAATGGGTGGCCGCCATTTCGTGCTATTGAAAAATCCGTTATTAAAGATCTGTGCCGGCGAGTAGATTGCATTGTTGATTGTGGTGGTGGAGTTGTAGTGGATCCCGAGAATATGCGGCTGCTAACTGCAGACTCCTTAGTTGTCTGGGTCGACGCTGACCGAAAGGATATTTTGCAACGCATGCTTGATGATACAACGCGTCCATTACTTAGCGGCGTCGATCTAAAGCAGGATATTGAAGAAAATTACCTCCGGCGCATGCCTCTTTATCGCAAATACTCAAAGCTTCGTTTAGACACTTCAACGATAAGCCTGGAAGACTGCTTGGGCAAAGTAGAGCAAGCGTTTAAGAAGCAATAACCACTCACTGTCTACTTATTTTTCTTAACGGGCTTAATCGGCTTTTTCGTTGCCTTGCTCGCAGGCTTCTTAGATAAAGCTTTGGACTTAGGCTTCGCCTGCTTTTTTATTGAAGGCTTCGTCTGTTTTGGGGAAGCTTTTGTCTTTTTTGCTGTTGTTCCAGGCTTCTTTTTCGCTGGTGGCTTGAGTGCCTCAAGCAATTGCATTACCAGATACCCGGATTTGTCTTCTGCCTTCTGCCATAATTGCAGCAGCTGATGTCTTGCAATAATTTCTTCAGCAACGGAATTAGCTGCTTTGCTTTTTCCTGTTGTTGGAACAGTAATAATCAGTTCAAGCACAGAAATCAGATATAGCCAGCTGGTTATTATCTCGAATGCCTCTTTATTGAACCAAAGCTTATCCTCATAGCGATTAACAGATAAGAACTGTTGAAAGTCCAGGTCATTAAACAGCGTACTTAGAATCTCATGAGCACCGGCTGCTTTCTTTCTCTGCTCCGATGGATACCAATTTACATGCGAGGTTAGAAGCTTGATAATCTGAATGGCTTCGTTCGCTTTATTGTTGTCGTGTAACAGGATGTTGAGCTCATTACGGATCACCTTATAGAGCAATAATTCATCGATCCAGCTTCTGCTTTTTTCATGATAAGAAGTATCCTTTTTTGCCCCAAGCATGCCAAGTGCATGAACATAAATCCACGATAAAAGCGTAGCCTGGTTTAGCTCATCAGACATAAGTTTATCGACTTCAGCAAGTGCTGCTTTATATTTACGTGATCTGGCCAATGGAAAGGCTGCCGCAAGTGTATCGCTATCCAGACGCCATGTATTTTGCAGAAGTAGCTCAACGCGAACCATTAAGGCTTTCGGTTTCGATTCTAAATTTTTGTGCTGTGTAAGCAGGGTGCAAAATGAACTATACAGATCGATTGTGCGATTAATTGTATTTTCGCTTGCAGGCTGCTCTTCTTCAGTGTCTGTCGACTTGATATCTGAAGCGAACCAGGTACGCAGCTGTTCGGCACTACCAAGACTGCGATACGCTTGATGGAGCGGCTGTAGAGTTAATTCGCGCAGCGCCTCTTCAACACTTGGAACTCCCCTGCCGTTTAGATAATCCGTTAATCGCGCGCACTGCTTCGTTTCATCGTCCCGGAGTTCCCGGACTTCCGGATAAACGTGATACTCATATCCTTTTAGCTCAATGAGCAGTCCGCGATCGAGCAGTTCCTGACTCCGATAAATTGTCTCCAGCCCTTTAACGCTATCGCGCAGAATACAAAATCTATCGGGACCACCTTCTAGCGTTAGTCCCTGCCCGAGCGTTTTTTGGGTAAGTGTTTTAGTGCCGCTTTTGTCGAGAAAGGCCGCGGAGGTGCGAATCCAGCCAACGGTTGGCTCATAGGCATTGTTAAAAACAACTAAGCTGCGCTCGGTGCCGGAACGGTTGGTGTAAGCGAATACATTCTCATTCACGCGTCCATCTGACTGGTAGAAATCATAGAGCAGGAAGTTCTCCACTTCCGCAAACAGATAGCGTTTCTTCATAATGGGAAAAATTTCGCGTTCATGTCGTTTTACCAAATACTCATTTGGTTTCTCATCGAAATAGGCACGCTGATACTCCATGCCGTATTTCTCTTTGAAGCCTTCAACTTGTCCGTGGCCAAACATTGGCAGGCCCGGCATTGTGCACATCAGCATGCAAATGCCAAAATACTTATCGCCATCACCAAATTGATCAATTGCGGTTTCTTCATCCGGGTTGCTCATGAAGTTCACGTAGCGCTTTAATATTTCCGGATCAAACTCCAGTGTATTCTTAATGGTGTAGCGATATTTTTTGTTCTCTTCCTTCATTAGCATATGCATGAAAGCGCTATTGTAAACGCGATGCATACCCAATGTGCGAACGAAATATCCCTCCATCATCCAAAACGCCTCGGCTAAAAGCAGCGTTTCCGGGGCTTCTTCTGCGACGCGATCGACAACTTCTCGCCAAAACTCCTGCGGAATAAGGGCATTAAATTGTGCGCGGGTAAGGCCGTGCTCTGCTCGGGAGGGAATATCGCCTCCGCTGCCGGGTTCCGGAAACCAAAGCCTGTGGAAGTGCTTTTTGGCAAGCGTCATGGCGGCATCAAAACGAATTACCGGGAATTTTTTTGCAACGGAAAGAATCGTTTGAATGGCAGCTTCCCGCACCTCCGGGTTTAAGTAGTTTAGCTGAGCAGTATCATTCCACGGCATACTGGTACCGTCGTTACCATGATAGATATAGCGCGTTTCGCCAGTCGAATGATCTACGCGTTTAAACACGACTGAAGCATCTGTGCGGTCGTAATAGTGATCCTCTAAAAAAATGCCGACATTGGGATCTGTAGAAAGATCTTTGCCGTTGAAAGTATACGCCGGAAATGGGGGATAGGGGGACTGTACAAACCAGTCTGGATGTTCGTGAATCCACTTTGAATCAACTCCGGTATGGTTTGGAACCATGTCGCTGCCGAGACGAATGCCGCGTTTCCAACAGCGTTCTTTTAGATCTTTATAAGCAGCCTCACCGCCAAGCTGGTCGGCAATTTGATAGTCGAATAACGAATAGGCTGATGATGCCGCGTCAGGATTTCCGCAAAGATGTTTAATCTCACGTGATGCCGTGCTGCGTTCCCAAATGCCGATTAGCCAGAGTCCGGTAAATCCCCATTGAGATAGCTTGTCGAGCTCCTCGTCCGGAATCTGATCGAGAGTCTTTACCTCAAGATCATACGCTCTGCCAAGCTGATCCAGCCATACCAGCGTGCTTTTTGCCATTAGAACCAGCTGTGGCATCCAGTGTAAGTCCATGCTGAATTGCTCGACCTCTTCATCCTGTCCCCAAAAATCCGGAACATGGGTTGGTGCAGGGCCAAGGCCGGGATTAAAGCGTACTTTTGTTTCTTCTGTAATAAAATCTATGTTGCGTAATACCCGGGTCTCATAGGTTGTCGGTGGTGCTCCCCATTTAGTGATGAACTCTTTACCAAGTCGAGACTCCCAATCTATTTGCAGGTCGGATTTCAAAAATGCCGGCCACTCTGCTCGCATAAAGTTGAGTTGATCTATCAAAGAATGTGGGTTCTGTTTAGCCGGATTTAGAAGCATTTGGAAAAGGCTTATGCCACTTCCTTCTTCACCAAAAAGCGGTTGATCATCGAAGAATACTTCAAGCTGCCCCATTGCCTGAAGATAGGCCGTCTCTTCGCGCAAGCTATTGTCATCAAAAAGCTCTTGATACTTTGTAAAAGCCGGGTTGGCATTGGTAATCCATAGGAGAAGCATTTCTTCAAGAGCAACTTGCCGATTAGAGCGTTCTGCTGTTTTGCCCGCGAGGTAAGTTTCGAGAGTGATGGTACCGCGATAAACCGGAAGTGGCGGGAATTCCTCAAGGAAGCGGTTTAGCATGGTGTTGATCTCCGCATCCCCAAAACGATTGCCCAGCCATTCAAGAGCCTCGTCGAATACATTGCTGTTTTTCTCTTCACGATACTGCATCAGCATTTTGTGCAGGATCTCGTGAATCAAACCCATTGCGTTAATCTCGGCGGCACTAATGGCCTGTTCAGGGAAATTCAGTAAATCCCGCTGTTCATTCATTTTTTGAGCGAATAGTCGAGCGGCATGAAAATTGGCGAAAATGACATTGCCGGAAATCGAAAACATACTGAGGTCGAATTGATACCGATCGCGTGCACTGCGCGACACGTGAAACTCTAATCGATCTGATGAAAAGGAGTGCTGTAATTTGTGGTCGGTTTTATTGATTCCGGAACAGGAAAATTCTATCATAGTGCCTTCGAACTCAATCATTATATGTCGATTCATGGGATGTAAGGGTGCACGAAGTTATCAACAGCAACCCGATCATACAAGCAAAATTAGGCAATGCGTTCATTAAAAATGGTTAGTGGATTAGAAAAACTTGACATTCTAAAGCCAGTTTTGTATGTTTTGCAAAACATTACAGGAATACAGAAGCATGAAACGTTACAGCCACCTATTTTTCTTTTTTGGTTATTACTACTGGCCTAAATCCGGGACCTGAGCGGCTGTATATTTAAAAAGACATATACTTAGATAATAATCGCATAAAGGTTCTGAATATTCAGGACCTTTTTTTTTGCCTAAAAATGGAGCAGTAATGAACGTAGCTATTCAGGGGGGAAGGGCGTCTTTCCACGATATGGCAGCGAGAAAATACTTCGCAGGAGAAACTCTGGAGCTGTTGGAATGTGCATCGTTCAGGGAGCTGTGTCGGGCAGTAGTGAAAGACCGGGTAGATTTTGCACTGATGGCAATTGAAAATACGCTTGTTGGAAGCATTTTACCGAACTATTCGTTGTTGAGGGAATACCCGCTTTCAATTCAGGGTGAGGTTTATTTACCAATCAGCCATCATTTAATGGCTCTTCCCGGGCAACGTTTTACGGAAATAAAAAGTGTGCGTTCGCATCCGATGGCCCTGCTGCAATGTAGTGAGTTTTTGGATCGATATCCGCAAATACACATTGTCGAGGGAAGCGATACCGCAGATAGTGCACGCGATATTCGTGAGAACAGTCTATCCGGCGTGGCTGCGATTGCCAGCCGCTTGGCTGCTGAAACGTATGAGCTGGATGTGCTTGCAGATCATATTGAAAACCTCCAGCACAATTATACCCGTTTTCTGATTCTTTCTGCCAGCAATATCCAAAACTCACATGGTAATAAGGCCGCACTTAACTTTCGAGTCGATCATTCAACCGGCTCATTAGTAAAAGCACTGGGAGTTATGAGCGCGCATGAAATTAATCTTACACAGATTCAGTCTATTGCCCTACCAGACCACCCCCATGAATATGCTTTCCATGTTGATGTAGAATGGGACACGGCCGCTGATTTTGAAAAGGCGATGCAGGAAATGCAGAAATATACCCGACGTTTAACTATTCTGGGTAGATACAGCAAAGGAGAGCGGCCTTATGATCGTACCACCAGCCAGCCGACTTGATGTTGTGGAGGAATATTACTTTGCGCATAAACTTAGAGAAGTGCGTGCGCTTATAGCTGCCGGGAATGATGTGGTAAATCTTGGAATTGGTAATCCTGACCTGCCGCCGGCAGAAGATGTTGTTTCGCGCTTGCAAAAGGAAGCGAAGCGTACCGATGTGCATGGATATCAGCCGTATATGGGCATCGCTTCGCTGCGTGCTTCGATGGCAGGATATTATCAGAATACTTATGGTGTTACGCTCGATCCGGAGTTGGAGATTTTACCGTTAATGGGATCGAAAGAGGGCATCTTCCATTTGTCGATGGCTTTTCTAAATCCCGGTGATCACGTACTGGTGCCGAATCCGGGTTATTTGGGTTATACGGCGGCAAGCCGCTTGGCAGGCGCGACAACGCGCTTGTATAATCTTACCGCTGATAAGAAGTGGCTGCCTGACTTTGCTGCTCTTGAGGCGGCTGATTTGTCCGGCGTGAAAATGATGTGGATAAACTATCCGCACATGCCAACTGGTGCAACTGCCAGTCGAGAGTTTTTTCAGCAGGTGAGTCGATTTGGTGAGCGTCACAGCATTTTAATCTGCCATGATAACCCTTATTCGCGAATAGATAATGCCGAACCTCTGAGTATTTTTAATGGTGGTAGCAAGGAATGTTGTATTGAACTGAACTCTCTTAGTAAGAGCCATAATATGGCCGGATGGAGAATCGGTATGTTGATTGGAGCCACTGAATACTTACAGACGGCACTTGCTGTTAAAAGTAATCTGGATTCAGGAATGTTTCAACCCATCCAGCAGGCAGCGTCGGAAGCCCTGGCCTTACAGAGCAACTGGTTGAATAAACAATCGGAGATTTATCGACGTCGTAAGCAGTTGGCGTATCACTTGCTTGATGCACTTGGATGTTCCTATGTGAAGGATACTGCCGGAATGTTTGTTTGGGCGCAGGTAGCAAATAGCGTTGAAAATGTAGAAACCTTTGTCGACAGGCTGTTGTTTGAAAAGCATGTATTTATTGCGCCGGGATTTATTTTCGGTAGCAATGGAATGCGCTACGTTCGCATTTCTGTATGTGCACCGGAAGAGCGGATTCAGGAAGCAATTAATCGTTTAAACTAATATATCTGAGGTGTACTATGAGTATTGGAAAGCTTAATCTTGAACTGCCGGAATGGATGCCATCTGATCGCCCGTTACTAATCTCCGGCCCATGTAGTGCTGAAACCGAAGAGCAGGTTCTGGAAACAGCCCGAGCTTTGAAGGAAGTCGGAAATGTAGACCTGTTTCGTGCTGGAATCTGGAAACCACGAACCCGTCCAAATACATTTGCCGGCGTTGGTATTAAAGGACTTGGCTGGCTGCAGAAAGTAAAAAAGGAAACAGGGTTACGCACAGCAGTTGAAATTGCTAATGCGAATCATGCTTATGAGGCGCTGAAGCATGGGATCGATGTGCTGTGGATTGGGGCTAGAACGACGGTAAGTCCATTCGCCGTGCAGGAAATAGCGGATGCCTTAAAGGGAGCGGATGTCCCGGTATTGGTAAAGAACCCAATTAATCCTGATCTCCAGCTATGGATCGGTGCCTTAGAACGCCTGAACCAGGCTGGAATTACCAAGCTTGCTGCAATCCATCGGGGTTTTTCCTCGAGCGTTACTGCTCCATATCGCAATACTCCCAAGTGGCGCATTCCAATTGAACTAAAACGTCTGATCCCGGAAATTCCGATGATCTGCGATCCCAGTCATATTGCGGGAAAACGCGAGTTTCTGGAGCCGCTTTCTCAGCGCGCTTTGGACCTGGCTATGCAGGGTCTTATGATTGAGACGCATCCCGATCCGGCAAATGCGCTCAGTGATTCTGCACAGCAAATCCGACCATCGGAGCTGCCCACCCTTATGGAGAATTTGACGTATCGCAAGCCATCCGGAGATGAAAAGCAACAGGCGAATATGCTGGAGGTCTTGCGAGGTGAAATTGACAACCTCGATCAACAGCTTTTGGATGTTTTGGCACGCCGTTCTCAAATTTCAACTCGCATTGGTGAGTACAAAGATGAAAATAATATGACAATTTTTCAGGTCCGTCGCTGGGAGAAAGTGCTCGGTAGCCGTTTAGATGACGCTACGAACATGGGTGTTGAGGAAAGATTTGTTAAAGAAATCTTCCAGATTATTCACCACCATTCCATCGAGCTTCAGGAAAAGGTAATGAACCAAAAAAAGACGAAAAAGCCGGTATCTTAAAAAGCGACTTGTGAAGTTTTTTGTGAGGCTCTTAATAATTGATGATGAGTGGAATCTGTGGCCGGAAATCCATGCGGCCGTGGGTTCCGCTATCAAGAGTAAGCTCAAGCGTTGGTGAGGAGCCTTGCTTCAATTCGATAATATTATGTTTTGCCAGTTCAGCTAAGGCCAGGCTTGAGTCGGGAAACTGACCATGCAGAGTCGTTTTGGTTAAATATTCCCCACCAAATTGATGCTTCAGCGGCTGTTGTCTCTTTGGTGGATAATCTTCTTGTCTCTCGGGGAATGGCAGCATGAAAACTTCCGGTGACAATAGACTATCAGGCTCATCAGACATTTGGATCCCCGCAATATCGGGAAAATATTCGGGTTTGTAGAGCCATGTGGGAAAGGGCAATGCCTGTGGTGGCAAAGAGGTAGGGCGCAGGCAGATTCCAAAAGGAGACGATTTATTGTTGCGCCACTTCGAACGATCGTAAAGTTTTAAGCGACCTGCTTCCCCGGTGGTTGCTTCAACCTTATCAGTTATCCAGAGAAACTCCAGCATAGCGTTGCGGCAGTAAAACCTCCTGTTCGCACTACCCTGACCGGGATGCGTATTTCTGCTGCCCTCAGTCCAGCCAAACTTAACCAGCTCTTCGGCTTGCGGTGCTTCAAATTCAGACAAGATAAACAGATGGTCTATTTCGTAATTCATAGAGGTAGTGTCTACCGTCTCCAGGTTAAAATATATGCTGGCGGAAGATTTTTTAAAACCGCCTTGCTGCGATGATGACTACCAAAGCGATTGCACATTTGATTGCGAAATTTGATTGCGGAGGGGAGGGGGTAAGCGTGGACATATTGAAAGGTTCTAAATATACTTCCGGGCGTCATTAGATGATCAATACTATCAATAATTCCCGCTCTTACCTGGCTTGGAAGACTGGAAAAGGGTAGTCCTGAAATAATTGCTTTAGCCGGCGGGCAGTTGGCATCATGGCAATGCTTTTCTGCATGCTCTGCATTGCCGGTAACGAACTGCATATCGGGGAAACGCTTATCCAGCAACTTGACAAATTTGGGTTCGCGTTCAATGCCCAAATAAATCGATTCTGCCGGAATTACATCTTTAATTAGTCGTGTTACGGAGCCGGTGCCCGGGCCGAGTTCCAAAATTGTTTCACCAGCTTTGAGATCCAGATTATGAACCATTCGACTGGCAAGAGCGCGAGAGCTTGGAGTTAATGCCCCCACTTGAGCAGGATTTTTTAAGAAAACTTTTACAAAGGAGAGCGCAGCAGCTAGATCAGCATTTAACATTTTAGGCCACCTGAATATTAGAGTTGGTGCCTGGAAATACCACGCTCAGCGAAGGGTACAACTTCAGATTATTTTAGAACCCGTGATATTAGGCCAGCGACTAAAAAGATAAAACTTCCTGTGAGAAAAGCAAATAAACTTTGCGATTCTCTTATTTGTCGCCCTAAGGACTAATTTGCGAATGGCACTATTTTAAGCAGCCAATAACCCACACCGGATTAACAAAGGAGTATGTGAATTATTGGCTGCTATATTGTTTTACAGAATCTCCAAATCGAAAATCTGATTATAGATATCCTGTTGAAACCCTACAACGAGCGTACTGCCGATACGTAACGTTGGTGCTCTCAGGTTTCCGGTTGGTCCCAGCAAAAGAGAAAGGATCGTCTCCTGATTTGCCTCCTCTTTGCTCAAGTTCAGATAATTGACTTTCTTTCCCTTCACGGAATAAATTTCTTTTACCTGACTAACAAGCTCTAAAATGTCGTTGCGACTCATTTTGTTTTTCCCTGAATTTTGGAGCAAGTCGACTTCAATACTTTTCTGCGCAAGAAACTCCTGCGTTTTTTTACAGGTATTTCAGCCGCTGCGATGATAATACCAGTGAACTTTTTTCATTTGGCCTCCAGAACCAGTTTGTCAAAACGAAATTGTGAGCGTTTTGAGCGTTATTCTTTTTTAATAATAAAATAGCTATTGGCAAATGTCAACTGTTTTTCTGGAATTACGTAAGAATTCAGCGTATCAGTATTAACTTGCGGTTAAATTGTGCCTTGTCTGTCTGAAGCCGATAGAAATAGATGCCACTTGCCAGATTGACTCCAATAGCATTTTTTCCGTCCCAACGAAAGCAATAGCTACCCGGTTCAAGCTCTTTGTCCACAAGAGTCTTTACGGGTTTTCCTACGATATTGAAGATTTCTAATCTTACATTCGATTTACTCGCCAGCTTTAGTGGAATTGAGGTGTGGGGATTGAATGGATTGGGATGGTTCTGCCCGAGAATTGATCTGCCGTCTTGTGCAACATGATTGCCAGATGCATCATTGGGTAGAACAGATAAAGAGAAGGTGTCTGAGCTTTGAACCTGGAATTCACCGTCTGTAACTGAAGCATACCAGAGATACCTCCCGGGACGCGATGCAAACTCCGATGGAAAAAGCTCTATCCAGGTTCTTCCGATATCTTCAAACGTTAGCAGAGATTTTCCATTGTCTATATGTAGAGAATAGAACAGCTCTTGTTGGTCTACATCTTTTGCTTCATCCCAGGAAAAGCGCAGCGGCACATCGGTACTTGTTACACTGTCTTCATCGGCAGGAGTAAGTAGAACAAATGGATGTGGCGAGTCGTTAATGGGGGCAATCTTTACCCAGATCGATAAACTGTCTACTATAGTAGAGCCAAGGTGGGCCGAGACATTGATAAACGTGTCCCCATTAGAATCAGGGACAGAATGGAAAAAAAGTTTGCGGGAATCTACCTGGGCGGTGAGCTTCGATGTTGATGTCGCCCGAAGTTGATATTTGCCCTCAGGATCGTAAAATACGGTATCTAAAGAGGCAATAAGATGCGAGCCAAAGTCTTCCTTCAGCAGTAGAAATGGCTTCTGGTGTTCAATTGTCTTGTGCTGTGCCAACAAGACATTGCATGAAACAGAGATTAAGAGCAGCAGTACAAAATAGTGGATGTTCCGATCCATAGGTCATCCTTTCCGACGGGGAGGGAGACGCCTGCACTATTTACTTATGTAAATTCCGCTCTTTTTTGAATTCTTTCTAAAATTGTTGTCCAGATTATCTGGTAACGACTACTGGTTCGACTGTGCGATAAACAAGACCATTTTTGCCGGCAGCTAACAAGTGGTTGTCGCTTGCAAACTCTAGTGCATTAACTGTCTGTACGGCAAGGCTGTCGCTTGCGTTTTCCCAGGTGTCGCCATCTTTTGAACGCCAGACGCCTCGTTCATCTGAGGCTACAAAGAGTGTGCTGTCTGGAAGGACAATAATATCATAGATAATCGCCGCAAGCAGTTGTGGATTAAACTGATTCCAGTTATCGCCCTGGTCTGCCGATTTATAGAGTCCACCGCCCAGAGTGCCCGCATATATATTGCCTACACTATCAACAGCCATTGTAAGAACAACCTGGTTTTGCAATCCAGTTTGCTGCCAGGTTTCGCCAATATTTGCAGATTTGAAGACGCCGTCACGATTCGTTCCTGCAAAAAGCAGCCCATTGGAACTCTCACAAAAAGATAGTGCACTGACGTCTCCAATCCCCGAGTCTGCTTTTACCCAATTGCGACCCGTTTCATCGGAACGATACAGGGCAGAAATACTACCAACGAATACCTGTCCGGAAGAGTGTTCAAATATTTCCCAAACGCTACCGGTCGTAAGCGTTTGTCTTCCCCAGCTTGCATTGATATTAACAGTTCGATAAAGACCGGTTGCCGTTCCGGCGTAAATACGTCCGAATTGATCCTCTGCCATAGAGATTACCGAGATATCTTGAAGTCCGGCATTAAACGGCTGCCAGACAGCACCACTATCGAAAGATAAAAATAGGCCATTATCGCTACCAGCAAGAACTGCGGAGTTCAAACTTAATAGGGAGCGTGCCTGCGATACACCCGGCCCGCTTGTAACCTGCCATGAAACGTCGGCAGCTGCAGGTGTCGGTTCACCGCTATCTCCACCCGTGCTCATATCCCGGCCACAAGATAACAGGAAGACAAAAATGAGTAATACAAACAGAGAGAGAGAGTAACAATTGTGATGCATATAATTCTCCGATAGGCAAAGTAAATGTGGGTTTTCTTCTAAACGAATTGCAGGCAGTAAGGTTCCTGCTTGTGATTCTAAACCCAGCATCATTTTTGTCGACGATTGTGGGATGTGCCATGCAGCCCTAATTTATGCATTTACTGGACTGATATCACTGTAGTTGTGGTGAAAAAATATTTATGCCGTTTTGTAGTTTCTGTTAATTAAGTGTTTCCGTTTTTAGTGTTTTTAATTAATAATTAAATTTAATTTGCATTTTGAGTTAATTAATTTAAATTTACACTTGATTTCTGCACCTGCTGTTGAAAAACCGGGTGCTTTCAATAAGATTTCTACGTTTTCAGATAGAATTATTAACCATACATACCAGGAGGTTATAGCAATGGCAAAGTCAATTGCCGATGTTTTAAAGCTTGCGAAGGAAAAGAATGCCAAGATTATTGATGTTAAATTCATGGACTTTATTGGAACCTGGCAGCATTTCTCCGCGCCGGTTTCTCAATTGGATGAAGGCACGTTTGAAGAAGGTTTCGGTTTCGATGGATCCAGTATTCGTGGTTGGAAGGCAATAAACGAAAGCGATATGGTCGTTATTCCGGATCCTGCAACTGCTGCTATCGATCCATTCATGACACCAACAACGCTTAGCCTTATTGGAAATATCTACGATCCGTTAACCAAGGAATCGTATTCCCGTTGCCCACGTTCGATTGCACAAAAAGCTGAGGCATATCTCAACTCGACCGGTCTTGCAGACACTGCTTTCTTCGGCCCGGAAGCTGAGTTCTTTATTTTTGATGATGTTCGTTACGATCAAACCAGTAATTCTGGATTTTATAAGGTAGACTCTGTTGAGGGTGCCTGGAATACCGGACGCGATGAAGGCCCAAACCTGGGATACAAGCCGCGTCACAAGGAAGGTTATTTCCCGCTACCGCCGGTCGACCGTTCTCATGACCTGCGTTCCGAGATGGTCATGGTTATGGATGCTATGGGACTTGAAGTTGAAGCACACCACCATGAAGTTGCTACTGGTGGACAAGCTGAAATCGATCTTAAGTACGGTCCGCTATTGAATACTGCTGATCGCATGATGTGGTATAAGTATATTGTGAAGAACGTAGCATTTAGGAATGGAAAATCGGTAACGTTTATGCCGAAGCCACTATATGGCGACAACGGCTCAGGAATGCATTGCCATATGAGTCTGTGGAGAGATGGAAATCCACTTTTTGCCGGTTCCAAATACGCTGGCCTTTCCGAGATGGCGCTGTATTTCATCGGTGGAATCCTGCGGCATGCCAAAGCATTAATAGCCCTCACCAATCCGACTACAAATTCGTTTAAACGTTTGGTGCCGGGATATGAGGCTCCGGTAAACCTGGCGTATTCACAGAGTAATCGAAGTGCGGCTTGCCGTATTCCGGTTTATAGCAGCAGCCCAAAGGCCAAGCGCATTGAATTCCGCTGCCCCGACCCGACCTGTAATCCTTACCTCGCATTCAGTGCAATGTTAATGGCCGGGCTTGATGGCATTCAGAACAAGATCCATCCAGGCGAGCCGCTGGACAAGGATATTTACGATCTCTCACCAGAGGAGTTGGCCGAAGTGCCGTCAACACCAGCTTCTTTGGCCGATGCGATGGACGCACTTGAGAAAAACCACGACTTCTTGTTAAAAGGTGATGTGTTTACCAAGGATGTTATTGAAACGTGGATTGAATATAAGCGTGAGAACGAAGTTGATGCGCTGCGTTTACGTCCTCATCCGTATGAGTTCATGCTGTATTATGATATTTAATGGAAGCGTAGCTTTGTATTAAAGCGAAACGCCCGGAACCATCCAGGTCCCGGGCGTTTCTGGTTCTGGGGAAGAACACTTTTATGCTGCTCGCGAATTCGCAAGATACGCGATATTCATTCGTGACTTTGGTGTAAACGCGAGTGAAAGCTGCTGCTGCCGCGTTTTTTGTTTTTCCTGCTGTCTGCTTTCAGCCGTTGCTTTTAATACGTCCAACAGACGGCCACGCGGTACGCTAATATCCAGCTGCTTGAAAAAGCGCGTTAGAACTCGAAGTGCTGATGGCACAGGCCAGGTTCCGGCTGCGTGGCGTCCACTTCCCTTTACGAAGAGGCGACGCGTCTGATGACGACGATTTTCCAGATAAAAGTTTATGTAGTGAATCAGATTTGCTGACAAGGTGATTTTGCGAATGCCGTCGGGACACAAAATAAATTGTCCTTCTTTCTCACGAAAGCTTCCTGAGCGACCGGCTCGAGCAATATTGCCATTGCGGCCCACTTCGAGTTGCAGTGCTTCTTCAAGTGATAAACCGGTTTCGCAAAGCAAAAAGATGAGCGCCGTTTCGCGTCGTTGATTACACGTGCCGGTATTGTGAATCAGTAAAGAACGCAGCTGCTCAAATTCTTCTGCCGTTAGTCCGCCAAGCCGCTCGGGAACAGTTTCTTCCACCTGGATAATAGAGTGGACACCATCCGGCAGGGCACGACACTCTTTTTCCAGATAGCGTAAAAAAGAGCGTAGTGCCATCAGCTTCGGACTTCGAGACACATCACGTGCCCGAATCCCGCTGCTGGTTTCTTCCCAGCGCTGCTGCTGCCAGATTCGTGAAACCTCTTCCCTCGTTAACTCCGCAGGAGACGCCAGACAACGACGATGAAGCAACTCTGGTAATGCAGTGACATAGCGATTTACCAACTCCGGATGAAATCGCAATTCACTCTCAAGATGGCTCTGATATGCTGCTAGAAAATCCGTCATTGTCTACCTCCGGGCGTTTTAAATTGAATAGTGAACAAAAGAACACTATCATAATAATCTTTGAATGTTTTATTGTCAAGCAATTAATTCGTATAGCTGAATTTGTCGCGTATATTGCATAAAAAGTTGACCTCAGTAACCGATAATCTGAACTATGACAAAAAATCGATTTACCCGCCTGACAGCTGAGCTTTGCGCCAAAACGCCCGACAATCAACGCATTGCCAAGTACCTGCAAACAATGGGATTTGAAGACTGGCGGGCAGCCTCGGCTTCTCTAAACAGGCTTATGGCGCTGGAAACGGGACGCAGTCGGTTAAAAAAGCTGTTGCCCACGATATTGGGGCTGCTGGAAGTTTCTGCCAGTCCGGATCGATCGTTGATTAACGTGGAACATCTGCTGGGCTCTTCAAAGGAACGAAGTGCACTCTTAGAGCTGCTTCAAAACTCTCCCCGTACGCTGGACATGCTATTTACCATTTTTGCCGGCAGCCAATTCCTAACCGATATCGTTTTTCGCAATCCCGACTATGTAAAACAACTGGCCGATGCCCGGGCACTTTCCCGCCCGAAAAGCCGCGATCAGTTCTTCCGCGAAGCCATGGCGCTTCAACAGGAAGCAACTGGCTTCCACGGCCGGCTGGATGCCCTCAGGCGATATCAACGGCAACAGCTCTGGCGGATTGGAGCCAGCGACCTTTGCAATCTATCTGCACTGCAAACCGTGACGTCCCAGCTTTCTTTCCTGGCCATGGGGCTTATTCGTGCCTGTCTGAACATTGCCTCGAATGAGGTTCAGATTCAGCCCGATGGGTTCTGTGTTCTGGCATTGGGAAAGCTTGGCGGTCGTGAACTGAACTACAGCTCCGATATTGATCTGATTTTTATTAGCACTGGTGAAAAGGAGTTTCAACGCCTTGGGCAAAAGCTTATCGAAGCGCTGAATAAATTTACCGGTGAGGGGTTTCTCTATAGAACAGATATGCGACTCCGTCCATGGGGGACAACCGGAGCGTTGGTGCCAAGTGTCGATGACAATCTGCAATATCTGCGTGATAATGCCCGCCTTTGGGAAAAACAGGCGATGTTAAAAGCGCGAATAGTCGCAGGAGACCGCAAGCCGGGTGAGCTTTTTTATCGCGGCGTTCGTGAACTGATCTTCGATTTACCTGCAAAAGAGGTGCGTGCTTCGGTGATAGAAATGAAGGAGAAAATTGAAAAGAAGCTCAATAAAAAAGAATGGGGAGAAGTAAAAAACGGCAAAGGCTCTATTCGCGATATCGAATTCTCGGTGCAATTTTTACAGCTGCTAAATGGAGGCAACTCGGCAGACATTCGCAGTCGCAATACGCTTGATGCGCTCGGTAGACTGGCAGCCAACAGTTATTTGTCGATGAGAGACTATCGAACTCTTTCTGAAGGCTATGTCTTTCTGCGAACGATTGAGCATCACCTGCAAATCATGCACTATCTGCAAACTCATCAACTTCCTTCCCAAAATCGCGAAATCGCATTTCTGGCGCGTCGATTAGGGTTTGAAGGCAGTGAAAGCGGGGCGCAATTTCTGGAGCGATACCGGCAACATCGCCAGGCTATACGAGAAACGTATGAGCGGCTCGTCCGGAAGGAAGGCGACACTGAGTATATTGTCGAAGAAGATGAGGTTTTACTTACGATTGCCGACTTAAAAACGGATGATTTGCAGAATTCACTGATGTTGGAGCTCTCTGATTCCCAACCGGTAAAAGTAGACGCGCGGCTTCTTAAGGAGGGAATTTGGCAAGTGACAATTGTGGGGTACGATTACCCCGGTGAACTCTCACTGATTTGTGGTTTGCTCTCCGGCTTTGGCCTGAATATTCTGGAAGGGCGCATTCAAACTTTCGAAGATAAACAGCCGCGTCAGCCGGCACTGCGATCAATTCGCCGTCGGCGTCCAAACAGAGTCTCCGCTGCCGGCAGGAAAAAGATAGCTGACGTTTTTCTGGTAAGGCAAATGAATAGTGATGTCTCGCCCGATTGGTTGTCCTACCAAAATGAGCTATTGGAACTGGTGCAGCTGTTGCGCGAGCGTGAAACAAACAAAACGCATGGTAAGCTGGCCAGTCGTCTTGCCGCCACGCTGGAACATTCCGAGCTGCCGGATGTTCAGCAGCTACCGGTTTTTATCGGGATTGACAATGCCGCGTCTGAAAGCTTTACCGTATTACGAATAGATGCAGAAGATTCATTTGGCTTTCTCTATGAATTGACCAACGCGCTGGCGCTGCATGGATTGAATATTTCCCGTATGCAGATTACCTCTCTCGGTAGCAGGGTTCATGACACGCTATACGTAACGGATTTGCAAAAACAAAAGCTGCTCGACCCGGTAAAGCAGCTGCAGGTGCGTGCAGTTGTGGCGCTGGTAAAGCACTTTACTCAAATGTTACCGCTTACGCCCAACCCGGAAGCTGCAATGTTGCATTTCAGAGAATTTCTTACACATTTTTTTGCGCTGCCGAATTGGCTTGCCGAATTGTCTTCTCTGGAGCGACCTGAGGTATTTGATGCGCTGATAAAATTGCTTGGCATCAGCGATTTTCTCTGGAGCGATTTTTTACGCACCCAACATGATAATCTTTTTCCGGTTGTAAGAGATATTCAGGGATTGCACCATGCCAAGTCTGCATTGGAATTGCAGGTTGAACTGGATGTATTACTGGCGGATGCAGGCACATATGCTGAAAAGCGCAGCGTGCTAAACGCCTTTAAGGATCGCGAGATGTTTCGCATTGATATGCGCTATATTCAAGGGTTTATACCTGAGTTTTGGCAGTTCTCAGAAGAATTAACGGATCTCTCCGGTGTTGTGTTATGTCGTGGATTAGACATGTGCAATGTCCATTTAACAGCGCTGCATGGAGAACCGCTAAAGGCAGACGGCGCACCTGCACGTGCCTGCGTTGTTGCGCTTGGAAAATTCGGCGGTCGGGAGTTGGGATTTGCATCGGATATCGAGTTGATGGTCGTGTATGAAGGGGATGGAGAAACCAGGGGGAACAAGGTGATTACGACGCCAGAGTATTATGACCGTTTGGTGTTGGAAATAAAGCAAACAATTAAGGCGAAACGCGAGGGGATCTTTGAAATTGATCTGCGGCTACGTCCTTATGGCAAAGCCGGGCGAATGGCAGTAGAGCTGCAGGAATTCAGCTCATACTTTGCTTCCGATGGTCCGGCATGGAATTATGAGCGCCAGGCTTTGGTGAAATTGCGACCGATTTGGCAGGATCAACCGGAAACGCTTTTTGATATAGCAGTTCTGGAAGCCAGGGATGAGTGCCTGTTCGTCTCTGGTGCATTCGATATTGCAGCCATGCATGCAATTCGTGAAAAACATGTTCGCCAATTGGTCGCAGGCGGAACGTTGAACGCCAAATATAGCCCCGGCGGGCTGGTTGATGTCGAATATTTGGTGCAGGGATTGCAGATTCTGCATGGTGTTAACGAACCGGAACTACGCCATCCAAACACCGGCAAGGCAATGAAACGCCTGGCTAAATACGGTTGTTTTACTGACGAGCAGTATGCCGGTCTCAAGGCTGCTCACACCTTCTTGAGAACATTGATAGATGCGCTTCGAATGGTGCGTGGTAACGCACGCGACCTTACTGTTCCGTCGGTCAATACCAAGGCATATACTTTTTTAGCGCGCCGATTGAACATGGAGGAAACAGTCTTGCAGGACGATATACAGCGGCATACTACCTGGTTAAGAGATGTGGTAAAAACGCTACTCATATCATAAAAAAGGTCTCCAGACCGATTCCTGTTGAAAACACTTGTTTTAATGCCTATACTAAAATAAGAGACATATAAGTGAGGGGGAATTTGCACAAAAAAAGCGTTTCTGAGGATCATAAATGAGACGATTTAGCTTTCTCTCTGTGGTGTTTTGTCTCTTCGCATTCCATATAGCAGCAGGACAAGAAAATTCTTCCAGCCTGCACATTACCTACCTCGCCAATGAAGGCGTTTATCTGGAATCCGGAGAAACATCGATTGTTATTGATGGCCTTTTTCGCGATGGTGTTAGTAGTTACATGACGCTTCCTCCAGAGCTGCTTGAAAGGCTTGAGACCGCAACAGGTCGTTTTGCCGATACAGATTTAGTTTTAGTTACGCATCTTCACCCCGATCATTATGATGCGGCCTCGGTGTTTCGGCATCTGAGCAATAATTCGAAGGCCAACCTGGTTGCAGGTTCGGACGTGGTAGATTTGTTGAAAACCGAATCTGGTGATGGACTCAAGTCGAATCTGGATCGTGTTCATGCCATCGAGTTGGACTGGAAACAGGATAGCAGCTTCACTGTGGCTGGTGTGCAGCTGACGGCACTGCGAACGCGACATGGCTGGTGGAAGAACTATGGTCTGGATCATTTTGGTTATGTAATTGAACTAAACGGTATGCGTGTATTGCATTTGGGTGATCTTGAAATGACAGAGGAAAATTTGTCTCAGTTTACCGAACAGTTAGCCGTAGACGTTGCGATTTTGCCGCACTGGTTATTGACATACGACAACGGGATAGAATTGATGAACCAGTATATTAAGACCAGAAACATCATTGCGGTGCACATCGAACCGGCAAAGCTCGAAGAAATTACCAAAAATGTGCACAAGACCTTTCCTCATGCGATAATTGCCGGAAAAGCATTGCAAAAAGCTTCATTTACAAAACCGTAACAGTATCGAACTTTAATGGCGCATCTGCGTATCTTTATATAGACACATTGGCTACTGGAGATTGCTATGATCTACCTTAAAATAAATGCGGCTCTGCGCAAATGGTTAAGTGCAATTTGTTGCTGGTTGGACGACTTTTTCAATCGTTCCGACTCATCCCGCCCCATGCAGATGATTGAAATACGCCGTGATGGAAAAAAAACGGTGCGCAACGTAAAACAGGAACCGGAAAACCGTTTGTTAAAGCTGGTCTTTCTGTGGACGCTGTTTTTCCTGTTTCTGCTGGCGGCCTTTAATATTGCGAACGCGAATACGTTTCGAACACCAGCGCTATCCGGGATGTCCGTTCACTAGGATTTTGTTTTAAAATCAGTCCTGCAAACCGGCTAACCTCCGGTTTGCTTTATATTTATCCCCCCAAACTTTGATTCAGCGCACAGAATTTATTCATAATAATGCGACTTTATGCTCGCACCCCTTACTTTTTATCATTGAATTCCAGCCTTAACGCATTTATTGACATCAACTTTCACCCGGAGAGGGATTATGAAGGCAGACTTTAATCAGTTGCTCTTGGCAGCTATTGTCCTGCAATTATTGGGGTATTTGATTTTTAGTTGGCTTAAAGCCAAGAAGAATGAACAGCGGTTCGCGGAATTGCACAAGCTGAACCAGGATCAACATACGCAGCTCGATCGTTTAAATGAGACCGTTGCGCAACAACAGCAGCATCTGGCCAATTTCAATGAAACAGCCGTGTTGCAGCAAAAAACCATGCAGGCGATCAGCGATAGCGCGGCGACTCAGCAGACGAATCTCGAATCGCTAAGTGAAGCCGCAATCACGCAGCAGCGCAATCTGTCTGCTATGGAAAAACGCATCGTAGAGATCGAAAAAGCAGGTGATCTATACAAGAGCCTTTTTGATGAAATTCCTTCTGCAATAAGCAAATACCGTGAATACATGTCGCGTGTCCGCGATAAATCGTTGGCCGAATTACAGCGTTCAGCATCATCTATGGACGATAAGCTGCGTACGTATAAGGAAAAGGAGCTTGAGAGTATCGAGACGCGTGAGCGCCTGATGGCTGAGTTGCCGCAGCTGATGGTCCGACTGCATGACATTCTCGACCCGGTGAATGAACGGCTGAAGCTATTCTCTGACCGCGATAAATATCCCACAGGTTCACTGCTGTCGGTATCGGCACGACGCGGCAAGTCGTTGCTGGCTGCTATTGGTGAGCAGTCTGTCTTTACTTCTGAGCGTTATGGTGAAGCGCAGCGTAATGGTAAGGTAGAGGAAGCGTTAGTCGAGGAGTAAAAGAACCAGCAAATCCCACGTTTAATTCATATCAATTTTCCGAATCGAGCCCGGCACTCAGGGTGTCAGGCTTCACACGTCGACCTGCGTACCTGAACTTCAAATAGCTTTTTGAGGAGCATTTTCTTTCAAGTCTCAGGTATAATGCATATACTAATTTATACCCACCCCATTTGACAAAAACAACCCACTCAATGTAGGTGCTTTCGTGCGCTTTTTTGCTCTGTGATAATATGATAACCTTAAAATCAGGTGAGGATTAGCATATGAAGGAATATCTTGTATTTAAGAAATTCATTACTCCGATTGCGTTACAAGTTTTGTTTTGGGGCGGTATGGGTGGCGTATTCTATGGAACCTGGTGGCTCTACACTCACGGCAATTGGGCATGGATTATGTCGCTTGTCTTCGGTTCTTTAGTTACAAGACTCATTTTTGAAAATCTAATTATTAGATATCAATCCCATTTGCTGCTTAAGGAAATCAGAGACAACTTAGTTAAAGGGAAACCGTAGCATTCTGGAAAGAGAGATGTGTTCCATAGGTGCAGTCGATGAGCCATCCCCTGCACTGGAAATGGTATCGGCCTTGTCATTAGAAGAGGGGGGTGATGTCTTGTTTAGTAATTTAAATTGGGTGAATTCTTTTGCTCATCGGGAAGGCATATGAAACAAGTGATGCAGTTTCTAATCCTCTGGCTGTGCCTGTTACCACTTCCAGACTTATTTGCACAAACCATCGATAGTACTACTTTTCTGGATGATAGCCTGTACAATGAAGATAATTTTATCAACCTGCACCACAATTGGCGGTTTCATGCGGGAGATAATATGGCTTGGGCAAACCCTGCTTTTGATGACGGAGATTGGGAACAAGTCGCTGCGACCGGTTTACTCTCTACACAGTTGCCCAAAAACGGCTGGAATGGAATTGGTTGGTTTCGCCTTCGTCTTGAAGTCGATTCGTCATTGCGAGGCGTTCCGCTTGCACTGCTGTATCGGCAAACTGGTGCGGCTGAGATTTATCTGAACGGCAAGTTGATTCATTCTGTTGGGCGTGTTTCCACTACCCAAGAGAACGAAGAGTCACTTCTCGCTACCGAAATCCAGCGACCGTTAAGAATTGTGTTTGATGATAAAACGAATCACCTCCTGGCTATTCGCTATTCCAATTTTCGCAGTGAAACAATTTTTAGAGAGGGGTTCCCGGCAGGGTTTGAAGTATCGATTGGGGAGTGGCAGTCTGCTTTTACCTATTTGTCTTCGAGAATTAGAATCTGGACGATAAACCAGATGTTTTTTTCCGGTTTAGCATTAGCATTTTCGCTGTTGTATTTACTATTGTTCTACTTCTATCCCAACATTAGAGCCAACTTGTATTATGCAATATTCACGGGTAGTGTAGCGATGTTTACCTACCTTGCATTCGAATTGTCCTTCATTTCGAATCCTGATTCCTATCTTTTAAAGCTACAGTTGGTTAAAATTGCTCTGATGTTGTTTATGATCTCCGGATTACGGTTTTTATACGAGCTTTATTACCCATACCCGCCCCCTCAGTTTCGCATTCTTGTTGTTGGTGCGATGATCGTTTGTATTGGTGTTTTATATGTCCAGTTAGCATATGCGTATCTTTACTCAATTCTGATATCGGTAGAAATGTTGCGGGTTGCAATCTACGCAATTTACCGAAAGCAAGAGGGTGCCTGGATAATTGGAGTTGGATTTTTACTTTTTGTCTGCGCTTGCATCTATCAGATACTGATGTCAATTGATATATTGAGCGCTTTAAGCGACTGGTTTGAAGTAATCTTTTTGTATGGACTTGCCGGACTTCTTGTCTCGATGTCTGTGTATCTGGCGAGAGTTTTTGCCCGGACAAACAAAGATCTGGAAGACTCCAATAGGACGCTGGAACAAAAAGTCATAATCCGCACGGAGGAATTGAATAGTAGAAACACTGAGCTTGAAGAAACCCTGAAGCAGCTTGCTCAGACTCAGAATCAACTCATCCTGCAGGCAAAGATGGCCTCTTTGGGAAATCTTGTAGCAGGTGTTACCCATGAGCTGAATACGCCGTTGGGCGCAATCAAGAGTATGAATGACACATTAGGCCGGGCAATGTTGAAATTACAGAGGGTACTTGGTCTTACTATTTCTGCGGACAGTGAAGACCAGCAGAAAATTCAGTCAATTTTTACCGTATTAGGTAAGATTAACCGAGAGATGACGACTGGTGTAGAGCGGGTAGCGTCTGTGGTGAGCAATCTAAAAGATTTTGCCCGACTGGACGAAGCAAAGTATCAAGTAACCGACATTCACGAGAGTATTGAAACTGCTCTGACTCTGCTTGCAACTCAGGTTGGGGATAATATTACGATTATTAGGGACTATGATGCGGATCTACAGCCTATTAACTGTTCAGCAGGGCAGATAAACCAACTATTTATGCACCTGATAAAGAATGCTTTACAGGCAATAGAGGGTGTTGGAGAAGTTCGAATCCACACTCATCAAAATCGCGAAGCCGTGTCCATAAAAATTAGTGACAGTGGCAGAGGAATTGAACCGAAGCAGCTTGAGCAGGTTTTTGACTTCAACTTTAACTCGAGTGACTCAAGGGTGAAGATGGGGTTTGGTTTACCCACAGCATATCAAATTGTTAAAGACCATAAGGGTGAGATTCACATTGATAGCGAACCGGGAAAAGGCACTGATGTTATGGTTACTCTGAGGGATTCTCTAATGCAGGAGCCGGCTTAAACAGACGTGAATAGCGGATAAATAAATATCTTTTGGGGTGTTTTTAGGACAGTCGACTTATCTAACGGGAATTGTGAAAGATGAACATATACTTGCAAATTTTCTTTAGTACGCTATGTGCTGCATATGGTGTGATTCACGCTATTTTATTTTTTTTTAACCGCCAGTTAAAAAGTCATCTCTATTTTGCACTGTGCTCATTTTTTTATGCAATTAGTGTCTTTTTTGACTTTCAGGAAGCCCTGACTACCGACCCTGCAGATAAACTGTTTTATCTGAGAATACATCGGGCTAGTATGGCGCCGGTTCTGATTTTTGCTCTCCTGTATAATTACTCTTTCCTGAGTATTCAACTTCCAAAACAATTTTGGGTAGTCGCGCTACTGCTGATAGCTGCATCAACTGTTGCGGTATTTGAACCGCGCGGCAATTTTATTTATTTGCAGCTGGTCATGATTGTCGTATTAATTGAAATATTCAGAGTAATTCGTTTTGGGATTAAGAGCAATATTTCCGGCGCATGGATATTTGCAATCGGCTTTTTCTTTCTTTGTTTTTTTGTTTCTTATGATTTATTAGTCGATCTGGGACTGATAAATATGTTCTACAGCTTCCATTACGGCTCTACCGTAGGCTTTGTCGGCCTGATCATTTCCATGTCGGTATATTTGGCTCAAGACTTTGCGAAGACAAATAAACGCATATTAGAAGAGCAGCGCCATTCTGCCAGCATTGAACTGAAGCAGCGCGTACTTGAAGTAGAGGATGCACGAAAATCGCAAGAGCTTGATGAAGCCCGTAAGCTACAGCTTTCCATGTTGCCTCTTTGCATTGATGAAGTGGAAGGGTTCGATATTTGTTTTGAGATGAATCCTGCCACAGAGGTCGGTGGCGATTACTATGACTATCGTGTTACAGACGATGGTACATTGACCTTGGTCGTTGGAGATGCCACCGGGCATGGGATGAAAGCAGGCATTATGGTCTCGGTTATGAAAAGCTTGTTCATAGCGCTTGATAGTCAGGATGATATCCCTACCTTTTTTCAAAGATGCTCTCGCATCATCAAGCGAATGAATCTGGGGAATTTATATATGGCTCTCATGGTTGTTCGGATCAAAGACGGCAACTTAATCTGTTCGTCAGCGGGCATGCCGCCTCTTTGGATATATAGAGCTTTAACAGATACGGTGGAAGAATTTGTTATTAAAGGTATGCCTTTGGGGGCATTCGATTCATTCTCTTATAAAATAATCGAAACAGAATTAGCCTCCGGAGATGTGGTGCTATTAATGTCTGACGGCTTATCTGAAATGTTCAATAAAAGAAATGAGATGCTTGATGATCCGCGAATTATGCAGGCATTTAAAGAAGCTGCCAAGATGCCTGCCGATCAGATAGCTCAGAGGTTGATTTCAACCGGAGAAAGCTGGAGGGATGGGCGAAGTCAGGAAGATGACGTTACAATTGGTGTCTTAAGGATAAACTAAAGAGGTTTTACAAGTGCTTTTTTAAAATTACCAGGTTTGCAGGAGAACCAAATGAGATCTCAATTTACTCTTAAAGTAGCAATGTATGGGTTGTTTTACTTATGTACTTGCGGAATTGCCCAGGATTCAACGTTGATCAATTTTAAGCTAAAGGACCAGTTTGATAAGAAATATACAAAGGCAACCTGGGAAGGCCAGATACTGGTCATAATTGGCAGTGATAGAGAAGGCAGCAAATATAGCAGCTCCTGGGGCAGTGCCATTTCCGATTCCATGTCAGGTGATCCCAACTATAGTAACATACAAATAGCTGGGCTGTCGGACCTTCGAGGGGTGCCGTTTTTTCTAAAAAGCTATGTCCGCGGAAAATTTCCCAAGGAGAAACATCAGTGGGTACTAATGGACTGGAAGGGTCTTTTTCCCAAAACCTACCAATTTAGGGAGAAACTGAGTAATATTCTCATTTTTGGAACAGATGGGAGACTCATTTATCAGACATCAGTAGCTGAAATGGATCTTTCAAAATTGAAAATGATAGTCAGTATACTTACAAATGAACTTAACCATAAATGATGCGAATTTCTTTGGCTTTTCCTGGTTCAATTGCCTTTGCCTAAATATGGTCTTGATAAATATTTCTTTTCTGCACAACCAAAAAGCCGTAGTTTTCTACGGCTTTTTTCTTTTAGAACATACTTTAACAAATGAGGAATACATTATGCAACGTTTATCGCTGCTCCTTGCCACCCTGGTATTAATGTTTGGGATTACGACAGTCTCGGCCCAGGATAACAAGAACCCGGCAATGGAAGGTTTTAACGCTGAAGGATCGGACGCCAAGGCAATTGCAATTGCCGATGAGGTTGTCGCCGCACATGGTGGCCGCGCCAATTGGGACAATACCCGTTATGTCAGCTGGAAGTTTATGGGCGGGCGCATGCACGTTTGGGACAAATGGACCGGCAACATTCGTGTAGAAGGAAAGACTACTACAGTTTTAATGAATTTGCATACCATGAAAGGCAAGGCCTGGAAACAGGGCGAAGAAGTTGTGCAGCCAGACTCGCTGGAAAAGCTAATGAAGTGGGGAGAGGCCGTTTGGATTAACGACGGTTACTGGATGTTTCTACCGTTCAAGCTAAAGGATTCTGGTGTAACGCTGAAATATCATGCCGAAGGTACAACTGCCGATGGACGAAAAGCAGACGTGCTGCAGTTGACCTTTGAAGAGGTTGGCAGAACCCCTGAAAACAAATATCTGGTCTATGTGGATGCCGAGACGCGCCTGCTGACACAGTGGGATTTCTACACCAAATTCGATGACCCGGAGCCGCGATTTACAACGCCTTGGGCAAACTGGCAGCCGTATGGTAAAATCCTTTTATCTGCAGATCGCGGTAAATACCAACACAGCAATATAAAAGTGTTCGATACGCTTCCGGAGAGTGTTTTTACAACGCCGGATGCCGTTACGCTCCCTTAAGTTATCTCTTTTGCGATATCCCGGCGCACTGCGTCGGGATATCGGTTTATGTGTGCAAATATTTTACACTGCTACCTGTTTTAGCTGTAAAAAGTCTTAACACTCTCCCTCTTCTGACACCTATCTGGTTTACAATACTTACGCAAATAGTCGAGAAATCGACACGTTGACGCATTTTTCGTGTTTGGTACGCATATTGCAAAATAAAAGGCGTGTCATTGCCGGGAAGCTAGCAGGCTTCCACCCGAATTACGTTTTTCAATTGCAAGAATGGATTCTTGAGTTCATACGGCAGACGGAGCTAGTGCAGTAGTTAAAATGTAATGTGGAGAGCCCGCTAATATGCGATTTATAACGCTATTTCTGATGATGTTTTTGGCCATCGCAACCTTTCTGATGTATTCAATTGTAACCGGAAGAGAAGCGGTGATGGAGAAGCCGGAAACGCTAACGCTCGTTAAGAACGTGCAATACACGCCTGAATCACCTCCAGGCCCTGTGGCAGAAGAAGTAGAATTCCGAGGAGTTCGGAAGGAAGTTAGACGAGAGGATCTGAAAACATTCTTTATTGGCGTTACCGGTTATGGTGATGTAGAAAAGCTAATTACCATGGACATTGACGTGAACAGAGGAATACCGGATTCGCTTGAGAATACCATCGAGTTTTATTATGTTCTCAACACAAAACGCTTTCGTGAAGAGGGTTATGGAATTGTGTTTACAGACATCGACTCGGTGGCTTTTATAGAAAAAACTACCGGAAAGACGATTTTCGGTAAACTGTATCGCGAGGGAGAAGAACTCGTGTTTGAATCAAACAATCAGGATTCCAATCTGATGTGGAAAATGAAGGAGAAGTAGTATGAGGTATACCATTCTTATGTTGGCCGTGTTGGCATTTGCCGGATGTGCCGACAAGGAAAAACTGGCGGATGTTGAGATGCAAAACGCCGAGCTGAAAGTTCAGCTGGATTCTCTCACAACCGATATGAGCCTCAAGGAAGAGTATGTAAAAGAGTTTACGCAGACGATTAACGAGGTTTACGATAACCTTGAGAATATTCGTAAGCGTGAAAATCTTATTACAAAGTATTCAAAGGATATTGAAAAGCAGGACAATACTAAGCCGCGTGAGCGAATGCTTGCTAATATTAAGAGTATAGACGACATGTTGCAAAAGAGTAAGAAGCAGATCAGAACGCTGAAGAGCAAGAGCTACTCCGCAGGGAAAAGCTCCGTTGCGCTTCAGGAAACCGTTGATCGCCTGCAGAAGACTCTTGAAGAGAAAGAGCAGTATATCGCCGAGATCAAGCTGGAAATTGACGATCTGAACAATCGTGTTGCTCAGGTTGAAGAAGAACTGCTTACCAAAAATGCCATGCTCGAGCAGCAATCTGAAGTTCTTAACAAAGCGTTCTATATTGTTGGAACAGAAGACGAACTGAAAGAAAAGGGTATTATTAAAGAAGAAGGTGGTCTTTTTGGTCTGCGCAAGGCAAAGAAGGTTGCTGAAAACTTTCCATCCGATGAATTTGTTTCTGCAGATAAGATCAACACAAATATTATTCCGATCTCTGCTTCCAGCGTTAAGCTGATCTCACCGCACAACACCGACTCATATCATCTGGTGAAGCGCGAAGACAACAGCACACATCTGGAAATTATTGATGCAGATGAGTTCTGGAAGATTCAGTACTGTGTTATTATGACCAAAGGTTAACCCCCTTTGTGCCTCAGCGGAGCGGTTCTACCGCTCCGCTATTTTTTTCCTCTGCTTATAACATCCGAAATATTGCCGATCAACGTATGTATAACACCAGTGTTCATTCTAATCAACATCTTTACAAGGGAGTTACCGATGAATCGGTTTTCTCAATCAACTATTTCTAAAGCGAAGTATTATCGCGAAGTAATTAAGCGAGATCAATTCTGTGGTTTGAAAGGGATTTTTTGGGGAACGGCGCTTTCGCTGCCGCTTTGGGGGGCCTTACTGAGCCTGTTTAAATGGCTTTTATAGTGCTTGAAACATTCGTTCTCGAATAGGCAATTAGGCGGTGTTGCTTCGTTGCCGTCGGCTCTGCCTTATTGCATCCTGACCATTCTTTTGGCCCGCTTTTCGTTTCAATTGTAATCTCATAGCTTTCTTCATCCACCTTGAATACAGCCGTTGTCCTGGAATCGCTACCCATTGTGAAATGGACTAAAGTAACTGATTTGGCGCGAAAGTTATTTAGTTCAGTGCGCAGTAAATGCTCTGCAGCCTGAACCGACTTTGCACGACCGGTGCATCCGCGATAAATCAAGGGTAGAATCTCTCCATTTAATATTGCTTCTGCTGCCTGGAGCGTATCACTTATTGTAACCCGACCATAGCATGCTCCGGAAGGAAAATGCATGAATGTTGGTGCGTATTTATGCCCGCCAAAGTGGGAGCACTGCCACACGTCTTTGCCATAATAATTGCAAAGAGAGTTGTAAACGGGGATGCCGAACTTTGCGCAACAGCGATCTCGCTTGCCATTGGTACACACCAGAAAAAGATTGCCGGAATTAACATCCGATGCCGACTCATTCTCATAAAACGATGCTAAATCGAGATTCAACAGATCTTCATGTGTCGCGAGATTGTACTGCCTCATACGCGCTGTTTCTCTATTGGAAAAAAGAAACAGTTTTAGGTTGGGCTCCTGTCTACGCTCCGGCTTTTTAATAAATAACACCTTCAGTCCGGCTATACTCTCGGTAAGATGTTGCAGTGTATCTTTTACCTCACGCGGAAGGGAGCTATATGGCAATACCTTCGGGCCCCACGGGCCACGATATTCCAGCAGGAGCCAGCGGGTTGCTTCGGGGGCACTACCGAACAGCGCCCCTTTACCAGCCTGCGAACAGTATAAAATGTCTTGTATGTTTTTTTCAGAACTATCCATTTTTACACGCCATTATTTTTCACGGTCTAAAAAAGGCAGGAAGTTCTGTTAAATCAAGGTTTTTTGAAACGGAGAATCATTATGAAAGGACGCTTCGCTGTAAGATGCTGCGTTTGCAGGATGCTTTAACTTCGGTTAAAACGGATCAAAGATTTCTACTCTCTGCTCAACGATCGGCGTTGCGGTAAACTCCAGAAGCAGTGTGAATCGTGTTACTTCGGGAAATGCTTCGCCGGTTACATGGACGGTTACCAGACTGCCGCTGTTGCCCTCGACAATGTCTTCCAGTGCGAGGTTGAGTAGGTCAACTCCATTGCTATTTAAGGATATCTCTTTGCGCTCACCGATTGAATCTCCCAGCAGAAGTCCGTCTACAGAGAAAAGAACTTCTTCCGCAGATCCGTCATAGCTTAAACCGAATGAAGCATTCGCAGCCGAATGGGCATTGTCTGTATCCAGAATCGCAAAGCTCATTCCTTCAATTTTCGTCTCGCGAATCTCTTCAAAGCCAAATTCTCCTTGAAGCTGATTGCGAATTTCTTCTGCGATATCGAGTCCATTTACTGTTTCTGTAACGTCAAAAGTATTGTTGTTCTGTACATTTATATTCAGGACTACCGCAAAGCTGGTAGGGAAAGGCAGATAAACTATTTTTTCTACACAGCTACTGCTGAACAGGCAGATAAAAAGCAGGATTGATAAACGCATATATTTTTCTCCAATATTGTCTTTACTCTTTCGTATTTTCCACCCAGTCACCCAGTCACCCAGTCACCCAGTCACCCAGTCACCCAGTCACCCAGTCACCCAGTCACCCAGTCACCCAGTCACCCTTAAAGGCCAAAGCTGACACCGGTATTCAACACCTGTTGGCTTCCCATACTGTAATCCATGCTGATGTGAAGTATGTAGAGATCGAAGGCAAAGCCTGCGAAAACCCGAAACTTGTTATCGCCTGTTAACTCGAGTTTTATTTCTTCCGTGCCGTTATTCGGTGTATACTCAATGTCTGTTGAATTTGACTCTATACCCAGTCCTCCAAACACCTGAAAGAATGGCACTCGTTTACCAACCTCGGCATGAAAATAGGTCTGATTAATATCAATTATCGAGCCCAACTTCAAATCGGTATAGGCGAAGCCTGCTGCCAAATCGACCGGGCTATTCGGAATATATTGGCTAATGCTATGGCGTAGCCCCAGTCCAAATAAACGCAGTTCACCGACATCATCTGATGGTGTTACAGACAAATAGCGAATAGCTGCATCAGTACCCAAAACACTTCCTATAGTTAGCGTTGGGGTGATTGTGGCGAGGGCGCTTAGGTCGTAGCCGCCTGGAAAGGTATAGCTGGTATTTCCATCACCATTCACGGTTGTGCCGGTTCCGTCCCCAACGATTGTGCTGGTTTCAGCGGTCTGCACGGGTACAAAAAAGCCTTCTGTTGAAGCCATGAACGTGCGCTGCTCATCCGAAAAGAATGCCGCCATCGCGTTTACCCGCAGATCGAGATGAAATCCTGTCTTTGGCACATATGCACCAACAAAGTATCCGCTGTTTAAGTTCGCGCCCAATCCGGTAATCAGTGGATTCACATAACCGTCTACATTGTCGCCGGTGTAGCGCTGAATCAGCTCGTCCAGGTTTTGAGCGTTTAATGGTAAAGCTGATGCAATTAAAAATAGCAGAAATAATTTGCGAAAAAATATCATTGTAGTCTCACGATTTTGTTTCTAATTCCAGCGTGATCTTTAGCGAACCAGCATCATTTTACGGGTGGCGGTAAATTCATCCGCGGTAAGGCGATAAAGATAAACGCCGCTCGATACCGGATAGCCATTGCTATCGCGACCATCCCAGCGCACGCTGTGTTCTCCAACGTCCTGAGAACCGGCAACCAGTGTTTTAACCATCTGTCCCAGTAAATTATAAACCTGAAGAGAGACTTCTGTTTGCTGATTAAGGCGATATCGAATAACCGTCTCAGGATTAAATGGATTCGGGTAGTTCTGAGCAAGACTGTAATCTACGGGCAATAGCGGAATACCTTCACTGTGTTTGTCGGACCATTCTTTATCTCCGATTAACAGTAGTAATTCTCTACTTTCATTTGCCTGTAGCTCAACCGTAAAGCGCATCTCACCTTTACTTAAAAGAGCTTGTCTGCGCGAACGATCGAGAATGAAAATATCTGAATCCGCAGGCAGTTCACCCTCTTCGGTCAGATCTATGCTGACTGTAAGTGCTTTCGGCGGCGCCTTAAGCATCAGTTTCCAGCTGCCCTGAAACGATTGCTCAGCGCTGATCTTTTCCATGTAGTGAATGTCATTATCCAGTATGGAGAGCTGAATATTTTCGCTGATTGCCGGTGGCTCGCGCAGCTCCGTGTCAACTCCGCTTAAATTCCAGCCAATGCGATTGTGGCTGTCGCGATAACGCCCTTCTGCCGAAGCACTAAGGTTTAATGCGTAAACAGGTGCCTCAGTGGCGCGTTTAACGAATTCGCCTTCCCCACCTCCGCCATCTCGTGTGCGAAAGTTTAGATTAACAGCATTACCTGAATTGAATACAAAATAACCGTTCCATGGTTCCAGGGTGTCTGCAATTGTGAACTCTGTACCGTCGTAGAAATAGGGACCTTGTAAATTGCCTTCAGAAGCTACATCAGACCATGCAAAATTAAATGCGAAGGGATTTCCAATCTGATTCCAGCCGGTTTGCAAAAATACATTTTGCGTTACAGAAGCATCAAGAGTCAGCCCCGAATCGACGTCAAAAAAACCACCGTCTTCGCTAATTAACCAGAATGCGTTGCCGGGAACAAAACGCGCCGGTATAAGTGGAAATTCCTGATAACCTGTCTGCTTTTCCTCTTGAATATTCGACCAGCGAAACAGGCGCCACTTTTCAATGTCGTACTGTCCAAGATCGTCAAACAAAACGTCCTCAATGTCTGACGAGCGCAGCTGTAAGGGAACCGAAACCATGCGATAGGTGTTTACCGGAAGTGAGATTCGATTTGTAATATAGTTGTCTGCGTTTATTCTTACAATTGCAGGGTTGTTATCGTTTGTTCCTGCCGGGACATTGATTGTATTGACGAGATCTGAAAAAGACACGAAGAACTCCAGGCCTCTTTCAGTCATAAACTCTGATGGAACTGTTGCGCGAAATGTACTTCCGGACTCAACCAGATTTACAATGGTGTAGGTCTGTTCGCCGCCCTGCCGATAACAGATGAGGTTGAACGACCAGTCTCCGCTTGTTGGTGGCGTAATGGTAAGGGAATAGGGCTGGTTAATGCGCGGTGGATTATCTTCAATAATCGTTTGCGCAAAACTCAATTGCAAAAAGAGTAGTAAAAGAAACAATGTCGGGGCAAGTTTCATCACCGATCCTCAATATGGCGTTTGTAAAAATAATGTTATTCTATAGCGACTGCTTGGTTTTTACTATCGCTGCTTCTAATATGCTGAAGCTGGTTTTGCAAAGATGTGATGGCCGATAATTGCTAACATAGGCGTGTTGCCCGTCACCTTTGCCGGGCATTGCATGGGGAGGAAGACTGGCAGGACGCTATTTATATTGCCTTTGCAAAATAGTACGGATATATTTTTTTGAACGCAAACGGGAATTTGAACGGTGAACGGTGAACGGAGAATAAAAGAAGTATTTTCCTTCTGCCTTCTGTCTTCTAAAAAGGAAAACGAATGCCAAAGAACAAAGGTCTGTTGCTTTTTATCCTCTTGATTATACTGGGTACGATCATTTTTCATATTCCCCAGTCGATACACGGTGAGGACCGGGTTGTAACCGAGCTTTCTGCCACTGCAGATGATCTGCGTAGCGCAATATATGAAAAGCGACGGGTTTTATTGGTCTATGGAGATCATGATGACTATAAAAATGCTGCTGAGAAAAAGGTCACGCAAAGCCGGTGGGTGACAATCGAGCCGCGGACGGCTGAGTCGGTTACCGAAGAGGAACTTCGAAATGAGATCCTTATTCTAATAGGTACACCGGCTGTAAATCCGCTTCTTGCGGCCTTTTTAGAACATTTGCCGGTTCGCTTCATCCCTTCAGCGTTTTTTTTCCAGGAAGAAGAGTTTACCGGTGAGAGCGATGTGCTCACTATGATTTACCCCAACCCCTACCAATCGTCATTGCCCCTGCAAATAATTACCGGTAATTCAGATACAGCAATTTCCAGCGCATTGAAAGCCAGCAGAAATCTGTTTCGTCCAAGTGGTGACTATAATGTGTCTCGCGATGGCAAATTGGCGATGATGGGTTTTTTTGAAGTGACTGCCGATGGTTGGGTGCCGGATAAAGCACGTCAGCGCGATTTTCGTCAGGGAGCAGCAGCGTCTGTACGAAATGGTGATATTACGCTGCATCAGCACGGCATGGCCTTGACGGTAGATTCGCTGCAAGTTTTGGGAAAGCACTGCGAGGCAGTGTTACGGCAAGTTGCCGCATTTACCGGAAAGCCGACCGGCGAAATTAACCTTCATCTTTATGCGACCGCCGAGCGTAAGGGATTAATGACTCATAATACGCAACTCTTTCACATTGATCGCTCTTCCGAAAAAGCGGCTCATCTGGTTCATCAGCGTGGGTTGACTGCAGCAGATGGTGTGGCAGAGGCCACACTTGCTCTACGGACTGCAATGGGCAAGCCGCGCTTTAGCGCGTTACTTGACGGACTGGCATTAAGTTTTAGCAAAGGGTGGGGTAATGGAAGGGGAGTGGCTTTTTGGGCACAGCGCCTGCACGATGCCGGAATGATGCCGGAGCTAAGTGAGTTGGTCAATGGAGCGTTTTATCAAAAGAGTTCGCCATTGGTAATGCCCGTTGCGGCTTTCAGCTTCGTAGCTTTTCTGCGTGCTGAAAAGGGTGATAGCTGGTTGAAAAAAAACTTTGCCGACTGGTTGCCCGCGGCAGATGAGCTGCTGGTGCTGCAAAGGCAGTGGAAGAGCTATTTGAATTCGCAGTCATCTCATAATAAAAAGACCATTTCGCCAACCAAAGCCGCCGGAGCCGATCTCAACAGTTTTCATCGTGGATTCTGCTTCGCACATGAAGGCTACTCGATTTATAATGGCTATGGTTCTCAGCTTGCCGATGATGCTCTTGCCGCAATGGCATCGCTACAAAGCAATGCAACTTCCATAACCCCATTTAGCTATATGAGAAATCCTCAAAAGCCCAGTTTCCTTGATTATTCTGATCGTGCGGGATCTGAAACGGATGAAAGTGTCATTCATTCGGCGCTTGAAGCACAGCGCCTTGGGATGTCTGTTATGTTGAAGCCGCATATTTGGCTGGGGCGAGGTAGCTGGCCCGGCGCCATTGAAATGCAAAATGAGGAAGACTGGCAGCGATTTTTTCAGTATTACCGCCGCTGGATGCGTCATTTCGCATTGATGGCCGAAATGTATGAGATGGAAATGCTATGCGTTGGGGTCGAACTGGGTAAAACGACGCTACAGCGTCCACAAGACTGGCAGCGCTTAATTGCTGAGCTACGTTTATTGTATCGCGGGAAAATAGTGTACGCCGCAAATTGGGGCGAGGAATTTGAGCAGCTAACCTTTTGGAGCGATCTGGACTACATTGGTCTGAACAGCTATTATCCACTAAGTGAAGATCCTGCGGCAAGTGATGAGGTATTGGAAGCAGGAATGAAGAGCATTCTGGAAAAGATAGAGCGTATAGGCAAGCAATACAACCGCCCAATTTTGCTCACGGAGATTGGGTTCACGGCAACGCGTTCCAGCTGGCTGCAGCCTCATGAGGTTGCAGGAGGCAAAGAACTTGCACCGGAAGACCAGCGTCGTGCTTATGCGGCAGTGTTTAATGCGCTGGGTGATAATCCGGCAATTGCCGGTATGTATTGGTGGAAGTGGCCAACCTATTTATCGTATGGAGGGGTGCGGGATAATGACTTTACCCCAAACGCAAAACCGGCTGAACAGGAAGTCCGGAGCTATTATCGCAAATTTGCGCGTTAGTGCGCTATTTTACAATCTGTTCGTGTTGAACTGAATTTTGAGTGAATCATTCGTTTCTGCACTGCCAAATAGACATGACTTTGGTCACTCGGTATCCCTTCCAACAACCGTTTTACAGCCTTAAATCCGGCAAAATTTTCTTGCATATTTGTTGTTTTCCAAGTATACTATGCGGTGTCTTATGGCAGAAAAACAAAGCTAACTACTTAAAAAACAACATCAAAAGCGTTTTTTGCCTGAAGCTATACTGCGTCAAAAGGAAATAATTTTCCTACTTTCATAGGAAATTTTGATCTGAAACACATTGGCATGGCAGTATTGTTGCGCTGGATAAGTTTATAATAAACAAGGGTTAAAGGTGTTTTTGCCTTGTTTTTAGCACGGTTTTTGTATATCAGTAGGATTATCTAACTAACTTGCGGAGAGCAATTATCGACCTGATGGATACTGTTTACTACGCATTAACAACGCAAAAAGTTGCGTTGCAATCTACCCAATCATCTTTTTTGATTCCCAAACAGTGTGCATTGCATTCTTAAGCTGGATGCGAGTTACTAATCAATTGTTATTATTTAGAATTGATTGAAATTCATTCATGTATAAATAGAGAGACAAATTAAACAAAAACGTAAACCAGTTGAGGAGGAATCGAATGAGATAACCCCTGGCTGACGTTTGAGCCATCTAATTCACTCTAAGTATAACGGTATGGAGAAAAAAATGAGTAGAAAACTACTGTTACTATTCATCGTTTTGTCTTTTGCACCGATGGTGCTTTTCGGTCAGTCGACCGGTAAGATTATTGGTGTAATCAAGGACAAGGCAAGCGGTGACCCGCTTCCCGGCGTAAACATTGGTCTTGAAGGTACGACCATGGGTGCTGCCTCAGATGCGGACGGGTATTTTGTAATTCTTAACGTGCCCGTAGGCGTTTATAACGTTTCCGCTAGTTTTATCGGATACAAAGAAGTAACCCAAACGGGTCTTCGTGTATCTGCATCGATCACGACAGATGTTAACTTCACTATGGAAGAAGCAGCTGTTGAAGGTGAAGAAGTTATTATTGTCGGTTCTCGACCGTTGGTAGAGAAAAACGTGACGTCTGGCGTTTCTCTGGTAACATCGGAAGAGCTGGAGAACATTCCGGTTCGTGGCTTTAATGACATCGTTGCTACGCAGAAGTCCGTTGTTGTTCAGGACAACTTGGTCTATATCCGCGGTGGTCGTGCTGATGAAGTTGGTTACTATATTGATGGTGCCTCTTCTGTCAACCCGCTGACAAACACACAGTCTATTTATGTAATTCGCGAAGCTGTTGAAGAATTCCAGGTTCTTGCAGGTGGTTTTACTGCTGAATTTGGTGGTGCTAACGCTGGTATTATTCGTACAGAATTAAAAACCGGTGGAAGCAACTATAGTTTTTCTGCAGACTTCCAAACAGATAAGTTTGCTGATGAAGGTGAAACGTTCCTTGGAACGAATTCCTTCCGTCATCACAACTTGATTCTCTCCGCCAGTGGTCCGCTGCTGTCGAATAAAGTGCGCTTTTTTGCCGCTTTTGAGAATGCCTATCAAGGCGACCGTGCCGTTCGTTTTGGCGAAGGTTTTACGTTTACAAATCTGACCGACCAAAATCCGAGTGCAGTTGGCACGCCCGAAACGATTGACGAGTATACTTATCCTGATGGTTTTACTCCGCAACGCGAAGAAGAGCAGCTTGCTTTTCAGAGCACATTGCTTTTTGATCTGTCACCGCTGCAGGTTCGCCTGAGTGGATCCTGGAGTGATCGTTCACGTCAGTTTAACTCTGTATTCTTTCAGAACCAGGGTGGTTCAAGCCCGGATACTCCGGTGCTGAATCAGTTGAACGATCGTACGTATGACGATACATTCCAGAATCTCTTGCTTTCTGGTAAGCTTACTTATGTTCTGTCCCCGACCTCGTTGCTCGAAGCGAATTTCAACTACTTCGACTCTAAGCTTGATCGCGAAGACAGCTACTTTGGTAACGACTGGCGCAAGTGGAATGATAGTACTGCCGTTGCTCAACACACCGGTGGAGAAGTAACGTATGCTTCTCGCTACCGTGCGCAGCCTAACTACCTGTTCAATGGTATTTATTTTGCACGTAACGGTGCACCTACTTCAGCTTACCGTGTTCAGGATCAGCAGTATATTGGTGGAGCGATTAACTTCCTTACACAGGCTGGCCGTCACCACGAGCTGAAAATTGGTGGAGACGTTCGAATGTATAAGCTGCGTCGTTTTGCCGTTGCTACCCGAGCTATCAGTCAGCTTGATGTAGATCAAACTGCCGGTACTATTGAAAATCTGGACCCGAATGCTTGGGTTAATGCTTCTGCTGTTAATAACTACGGTTATGACATCTTTGGCAACGAGTCTGACTCTGATGAATTCACAGCAAGTGGTTTTCAGACTTCTCAGGCACCGAATGAGCCGGTATTTGGCGCATTCTTTATTCAGGACAAGATTGAGTACAATGACCTGATTATTAATGCTGGTCTGCGTCTCGATTATTTTGACAGCAAAAGCCGCACACTAGTAGACGAGTTAGACCCTGCATTCGATCCGGTACAGCGTATCTTTGATGAAGATGCTGCCTGGCAGGATAAAGACGCCGCCGTTCAGGTTAGTCCGCGTCTTGGTTTCTCTTTCCCGGTTAGCGAGCGCACGGTATTCTATGCCAACTATGGCAAGTTCCTTCAGATGCCGGAACTCGAAACTATGTATGCTGGTGTTCATATTTTCAACGATGCTATTTTGGTCGGTGGAACTTCAAATCAGAACCCGGTTGGTTATGGTTTGGACCCAATTAAGACGACCTCTTATGAAATCGGTTTCCGTCAGCAGCTTGGTAATGTAGCTGCGTTGGATATCGGTGGTTTTTATCGCAATGTTAAAGGACAAATTCAGGTTGATAAGATTTTCCCGACCAACTCTGCATTGGGTCCATTTAACGTCCTTACAAATGGCGACTTTGCCACGACAAAGGGTGTTGAGCTGGGAATTACATTGCGTCGCGTCAACCGTCTGCAAGGGCAGTTCAACTATACGCTCAGTTCCGCACAGGGTACTAACTCTACACGTAACTCTGACGTAGCTGTTCTTGAGCTGAACTCAACGAACCGTCCGTCTACGATTAGCCCGCTGGACTTTAATCAGGTTCACCGTGGGTCGATTATTATGGATTACCGTTGGGGCCGTGATGAAGGTGGTCCGCTACTGTCTAACCTTGGTGTTAATGGTTTGTTTACTTTCAATAGTGGACACGCTTATACATATACCGAGTCTAAAGTTGGTCAGGCCAGCGCCTATGATTCCGGTGTTGACTACATGAACGATACACGTTCACGTCGTGCTCTCGAGCCGATTGGTGCTTCAACCACGCCTTTTAACTTCAACTTCGATCTTCAGTTGGATAAAGCGATCAACGTTATCTCCAGCGTAGAGACGAAGCTGTATATGCGTGTAAACAACCTGTTTAATACGAAAAACGTAATTAACGTATTTAACAACACAGGTTCTGCTACAGATGATGGTTTTATTCAGCCAATTGATCAAGCAGCTTCTGAATCTCGTCAAGCTTATGTAAATGCTTTTGGTGAAGAGTATATCAACACCTACAATGCTGTTAATATTGACAATGGTCAGGCATACTGGGACGTTTTGGGTCTTCAGCTTTTTGATAGCCCGCGTCAGATTTTCTTCGGTATAAAGCTTAGCTACTAAAAGCATTGGTGATTTAGAACTTAATGCAAGGAGTAATAAATGTTAAACAAATATGCTGCAATTATCGCCGGGATCATGCTGATTCTGTCCGGTATGCTGTTTGCCAAGGGACCGGAAGGTTCTAAAAGCCAGCAATACAACAAGGGACAGGACGTTCGTGCCAGAACGCTGATCACGGTTAACAACTGGGAATACTGGCTGCGTAATGACGGTCAGTCCGCCCACACGCCTGATGGAAACTCAGGTGGTATTTATCCTGGTGGAACGGCTTCTACAATCTATCAGGACGGTATTGTCTGGGGTGCTCGTGTAAATGATAACGATCCTTCCAAGCCGGAAATCCGCGTTGGTGGACAAACCTACAACGTTGGAACAACTGCCGGGTATGTTGTATCACCCGGACCGAATCCTACACCATCTGAGACTCAGCCTATCTGGCGTATTCGCAGCGATTGGCGTACATTTTTTGATGGTGCTGACGGAACCGGGGCTCCTGTAATGGGCATTCCTTCAGTTATTTCCGAAGCTTCCGCTCGTTTTCAGGTATCTCCTACAGCTGTATCGGAAGACCAGCAGACCGAGATTATCGAGCAGTATAGAACTGACTGGCAAACCTGGCCTACTACATTAGGTGCCCCGTTTTATGATGTGAACGGAAATGGTGCTTATGACGAAGGTCTTCAGGAAGATCTGAACGGTAACGGAATTTTTGATCTTGGTGAAACTGAAGAACCTGGTATTGCCAATGCCGATCAGATTATCTGGTATGTAAACCATGACCTTGACGAAGGAACTACGGTTTCTCTTTATGGTTCACCTCCGATTGGTCTTGAAATTCGTAATACCATCTGGGCTTATAATCAGCCGGGTGCCACGCTTGGACAGCTTCTGTTTAAGCAGTATACCCTTATCAACAAGTCTGGATTTCTATTAGACTCTATGTATCTGGCTCAATGGTCCGATCCGGACGTTGGTACATTTGGTGATGACCTTGTTGGTTCAGACAGTGTTCGTAGTCTTGGTTTTGCATATTCAGGCTTCTTAACAGATAGTGATTTTGACGCCTTCGGTCTGCCGCCAGCAGCTGGTGGGTATGACTTCTTCCAGGGACCTCTGGTTGATGGTGTTGCCGGTGAAGACCGCAACCGCAATGGTGTTGACGATGCTGATGATTTTGGTATCTTCGACCTTCAGCGTGTAGGCCCGGGTAAAATTAACCTGCCGCAGCTTTCATTTGGTTACTTTGCTGCCGGTAGTGCAATTAGTGATCCTGGTCCGTTCGGTGACTATGAAGCGACTGAAGAGTGGTATAATCTTCTGAACGGTTTCTTGCCGAATGACTTCTCTACTCCTTCTGCACCTTTCCTCGTTGGCTTCGGCCCGCGTCGTGGACAGGCTACAAGATTCCCTGCAGGTGGCGACCCGGTTTCACAAACGGGTGATATTGACGCATTTGGTGACAACCTTGCACCTGGTGACCGTCGTTTATCCATGTCTGCCGGTCCTTTCGAAATGCAGCCTGGTGATGTGCAGCAGATGACTGTTGCTCTTATCGGTGGTATTGTTACCGAAGTTGGTGGAAACAACCGTAATGCCGTTGCTCAGCTTAAGCTGAATGACGACTTTGCTCAGTTTGTTTTCGACAACCTGTTCCAGGGAATTCCGTCACCTCCGGCAGATCCGGTTGTAACGGCTGTTCCGTTTGAAAACAGTATTATGCTGGACTTTGGTTCGAATGCTGAGGCTGTAACTGCTACTGAAGCACCGGATGCGTTGCTTGGTTTTGACTTCGAAGGCTATAATATTTATCAGCTTCCGACAGCTACATCTACTAAAAGCCAGGCTACCAAAGTTGCTACTATCGACGTAAACAATACAATTAGCAGCATCAATGCAGCTCAATTTGTGCCGAGTTTTGGTGACATTGTAACCGTTCCGGTTCAGGTTGGTACCAACACTGGTATTAAGCGCTTTTTCGTAATTGAGCGTGACTATATCAATGGTACACCGCTGTATGCCGGTAATGAGTATTACTTTGCTGTTACTGCTTATAATGCAAAAGATACTAACAAAGATGGTCTTGTTGATACAGACGTTCCGGAGCCTTCTCTGGAAAGTGGTATTAACCTGATTACGGTTGTTCCTCAAGGCGATAAGCCGGGTGAGCGTCGTGCTGTTGCCGGTAGCTTTGCTGATATCGATGTTAGCAGTGTTGCATCGGATGGTGCTATTTCGGTTCAAATTATCGACCCGACCGCACTTACCGGTGACACCTATGCTATTAGTTTCTTTACTCAGACTGATACGACTTCACCGAATTCTGGTGCAGATGTATGGCAGATGACGAATGAGACGAAAGGTGAAGTTGTAATCACCGATCAACCTCAGCTTGCCTCTCTTGTTGGAAACGATGACCTGCCGTTCTATGACGGTTTTCAGTTGAAGGTCTCTGGTCCTCCGACTGGTATCAACACTACTGCACCGGGCCCGTTTGGCGACATTCCTGCTGACAACAATGGCTGGAACTGGACGAACGGTGACCGCTGGATCTCCGGTACTAACTGGGGTGGCGTTGCACTATTTGGTGGAATGCACAATGGTACGGAATTCTTTGGAAGTACTATTACTGCTGGTGCAGACTTCGATGATGTTGAACTGCGCTGGGCTGGTGCTGACCAAGCTACTCAGCCTGATCGCTGGCAGGAAGCTTATGCATACGAGCGTAGCAATGGCTATGCCTTAACCGGAATTGGTTCTGTGCCGTTTACTGCATGGAATACCGAGACGGGCGAGCAGCTTACTGTAGCCTTCGTAGAAGATGCAGGCGCTGGTAGCGTAAACAGTCAGTGGGACATGGGCTGGGACGGATCTGCTTTCCCTGCACTTGGTGGACGTGAGTATATCTTTATTATGTCTGATCCTTATGGAACAGGCCCATCTGTAACAGATCCATTGTATTCACAGACTGGTATTCTGTTTGGTGGCGTTCCGTGCCTGTATGCCATCTGGCCGGCATCCCGTGGAAGCCGTCCGTATCTGCATGAGTCTTTTGACCTGCAGGTTATTGCTTCTAACGTGAATACAGATGCTGACGTATTCCGCTTCACTACATCAGCTATTACCTTTAGCGAAGAGACCGCTCGTAGAGATCTCGATCTGGTTAATGTATTCCCGAATCCTTATTATGCTTACAATCCGGAAGAAACCTCACGTTTCAACCGTTTCGTAACCTTTACGCACTTGCCGCAAGAAGCTGTTGTTCGCATCTTTTCGATTGCAGGTACTCAGGTTCGTAAGCTGGATAAAAATGACGATTCACAGTTCCTCCAGTGGGATCTGCGTAATCAGGCTAACCTGCCAGTGGCAAGTGGCTTCTACGTAGCTCACATTGAACTGCCGAGTCTGAATGCTGAGAAAACAGTCAAGCTGTTTATCGTACAGGGTGACGAAATCCTGGATGCCTTCTAAGCATGGTTGATTTAAGATTTATCAATCTTTTGGAAGGAAACGTGAGACAAAATAAGGAGTATGTAATGAAACATAAAAGATTAATTGGGACTTTGGCACTAATCGCCATCACTGTCCTGTTCGGCATAATGCCTGTTCAGGCCGGTGACCCAGCTCGTACAGGTACCGCTGCCGGTGAGCAGCTGCTTGTGCCGGTAGGTGCACGCGGTTTCGCCATGGGCGGTTCCGACGTTGCGTTTACCAACGGGATCGATGCTCTGTACTGGAACCCGGCTGGATTTGGTAAAATGCAGCGCGACGCTGTTGGTACCTTCTCCACCATGCAGGTTTTTAACGATATTAACGTTAATTACTTGGCTATTGGTATAAAGGCTGGCAATCTGGGTAATCTCGCTTTTAGCCTAAAGGCTTTTGATTTTGGCGATATCCCGGTAACCACCAATAATGACCTTGATGGAAGCTCTGGCGCTACATTCTCGCCTACTTACATCACTGGTGCACTTACCTTTGCTCGTCAGCTTACCGATGGTATCTCCTTTGGTTTGACTGGTAAGGTGATCTCGGAAAGCGTGCCGCGTGCAAGCGCAAGCGCTGTTGCTTTCGATATCGGTGTTCAGTATGCTGGTCTTGGTGGCATCAATGGTCTTGCTCTTGGTGTGTCTGTGAAGAACATCGGAACCAATATGCAGTATTCTGGTTCCGCGTTTACCATTCGCGCAACGGACCAGGGTTCATCCTCTGCTGATTTCCGTAATCGTCCGACGGCAACTCATGAGCTGCCATCTACGATTCAGATCGGTCTTGGATATGCTTACAATGTAAACGAAGAGAATACCTTGATGCTGAACGGTAACTTCGAAAACCAAAACTTTGGTGACGATCAGTTCCTGCTAGGTGTTGAGTATTCTTATGACAGCCTGTTTATGCTACGTGGTGGCTATCGTCTGGTCGATAATGTCGATCCTGACAATCAGCTTTACACTTGGACAATGGGTGTTGGTCTGAACTATGACTTTGGTGGAACCAATCTCATGTTCGACTATGGATTCCGTGATTCTCAGTATTTCGACGGCAACAATCTGTTTCAGTTGACTGTTGGATTCTAAGGAAGTCCACATATCTTTCCAGAAAGGCCGTTCCGATTTTTCGGGACGGCCTTTCTCTTTTTATAGAGACGTTTGAAATTTTCCCCAATGTTCGTACATTCCATTGCGTGGTTACCATAAAAAACCAAAGCCTTCCCTAGTCATTGGGGAATAACCTGTTATATTGCACTTTTTATGAAACATTCTTTCATCTAAAGGATTAAAGATGCATTGGTATTACGGGTTCACATATTAAAGGAAAATCTATGAGAAGGTTGTTACAAACTATTTGCCTTGTGCTGGTGCTTGTTCCCATGATGCTTCAGGCTGCACCGCCCAACGAAAACATTAAAATGTTTTTAGATTATGCTCGCTTTCGCTATGACGAAAACGATACCTACCTGGAAATGTATTATATGTTGTACTACCAGGATCGCGCCGCCGCAACCGAAATGGAAGATGTGTGGTTGGGATTCTACTTCACCGATACCGAAGCCGATACCTTACTGTCGAGTAAAATGATGAAAGTCAATATGGCGGGATCGCCTCTATCCGGAAAGGTAGGACTTATTAAAACGCATATCCCTCCTGGTAGCTATCGAATTAAGATGATGAAATTTGATGATACCGGAAAGGTTGCTGTCGATTCGGTACTATATGATTTTGCCGCTTCGCCCTTTAAGAGTGAGCGCGTAACGATGAGTGACCTCGAACTCTGCTCAAACGTGATTGCTAAATCGAAGAACAGTAAGAGCACGTTTTATAAAAACACGATGGAAGTTATACCGAACCCGAGCAAAATCTTTGGCATCAACAACCCTTTTGTCAATTACTATATCGAGCTGTACAATATTACTCCTTCCGAATCTCAACCGGAGCTCGGAATTCAAGTTGCCGTGCAGGATAATGATGGAAAAATCTTTCAACAAAAAAGTTATAGTATGAGCCGTAAGTATGAATCCCGCGTAGAACAAGGTGCTTTTGATATTCGCGGTCTCGAAAGCGGATGGTACAATATTTTATATGCTGTTGTTGATTCCGCTGCGGAATACTCGGTCTTTAAGTTTAACAAGTTTTATGTGCTCAGCGAAAACAAAAGCGATCTCCTTGGCCAACCACTCGTCTCCTTCGAAAAGAGCCAATACTTTGGTATGCCTTTGGAAGAGGTTGAAGAAAAATTTGAGCAGGTACGATACATTGCGACCAAGGATGAAGTTGTTGTTTACAAAACGCTAAGTACTGTAGACGAGAAGCGTAAATACGTTTACGACTTTTGGAATCGTCGGGAAAAGTCTTCCCCTGGTTTACAGGCAGAATACTATGGTCGAGTCAAGGAAGCCAATCAACAATTTAGTTTTAGCGGCCTTCGCGGCTGGAAAAGCGATATGGGACGTGTTCATATTGTATACGGACCACCCAGTCAGCGTGAACGCATACCCAGTGATATGCGAACCAGACCCTACGAGATTTGGTATTACTATGAGATGGAAGGTGGAACCCAGTTTGTTTTTGTAGATGTAAACGGATATGATGACTATCGTCTTGTGACTTCTACGGTCCGCGATGAAATTTATGACCCGAACTGGAAAGAAAACTATCTACTTGTAGACTAACGAATACTTTAGCCGCAGTGTATTTTGCTCTGCGGCTTTTTTTAGATCTGGTGCCTCCATATCATAGAGACCTACAGCCTACCTTTAATCTCTACGATCTTCCTCAAATAGCTAATTCTAAACCTGCAAAATAGAACCCAAGTAGTGCCGTTGTCAGCTATTTTCGGCAATCTGCGTTCATTTTCCCGTCTATTCTTAAGTTTTTTAGAAAAAATCTGCAAAAATCCAACTGGATCGAAACCTTTTTTTTTTGTATCGTTAAAATAATATGAACTTAATGCCGTTGGTAGTAAGCATACCTGGCATAGCCACATTGGTTAAACATAGGAAGATAAAATGACATACCGCCTTGTTTTGCTTTTAATCGGTATCTTTTTAATAAATATCGCGGTCGCAGATGAGACCGAGATTCCGGATATTGCGTACTCAGATTTAGCCCCCGAGTTACACCACCGGAAGGTAAGCCGTGAGGTTACAAAACTTCTTACCCGTGCCCATTATAAAAAGCGTCGTCTTGACGACAAGATTTCTTCGGAAACATTCGATCGCTTTCTTGAAAAACTAGACTATTATCGCCTTTATTTTCACGAGTCCGACGTAGCAGCTTTTGAAGAGCAGCGTTATTCATTCGATAACTATCTCGGCTCCGGTCAGGTAGAACGCGCATATGAAATCTTTAACCTCTATCAAAAACGCTATGCCGAACGTTTAGACTATGTCTTTCGTCGCTTGGAGGTCGAGTTTGATTACAATATTGATGAGAGCCTTGAAGTAGATCGATCGGATGCGCCATGGGCAAAAAATAGTGTTGAGTTAGATGATGTCTGGCGCAAGCGCTTAAAGCATGCTGCGCTAAATCTAAAGCTGGCGGGTAAAGAGTGGCCGGATATCCAAAAGACGCTGCGCACTCGCTATATTCGCGCTACGAAAAACCTGCAGCAATATCAAAGTGAAGATGTATTTCAGACGCTTATGAATGCATTCTCAGAGTCGTTTGATCCACATACAAACTATTTTTCACCAAAAAACTTTGATGACTTTAAGATTCGTATGAGCCAATCTCTGGAAGGTATTGGTGCCAGATTGTTAAGTGAAAACGAATACACCAAGGTTGTTGAAATTGTTGCCGGTGGTCCTGCAGATAAGAGTGAAGATTTGCATCCAAATGATCGCATTATGGCAGTTGGACAGAATGTCGATGGCGAACTGGTAGATATTGTTGGCTGGAGAATAGACGATGTTGTACAGCTGATTCGTGGAAAAAAGACAACGATTGTAAGGCTGGTTGTTTTGCGAGCCGACGACCCCGATGGCAGTGCACCCGATACAGTCTCGCTGGTTCGCGATCGTGTAAAGCTTGAGGATCAGTCGGTAACCAGTAAGGTGATTGAACTTGAGCATCTTGGAAAAGTTTTGAAGATTGGTGTGGTGGAAGTTCCGACATTTTATTCCGACTTCGATGCTATTCGTCGTCGTGAACCAGATTATAAGAGCACCACGCGTGACACCAAGCGCGCCATCGAGGCCTTTAAAAAGGAAAACATCGATGGTGTAGTCATCGACTTACGGCGCAATGGAGGTGGATTCCTGAACGAAGCCGTTGATCTTACCGGCCTTTTTATTGATCGCGGTCCGGTTGTTCAGGTGAAGAGTACTCAGGGAACGGTCGACGTTGAAAGCGATCGTGATCCCAGCGTTACCTGGGATGGCCCGCTAGCTGTCATGATCGATCGTCTTAGCGCTTCAGCATCTGAAATTTTTGCAGCAGCTATTCAAGATTACAATCGCGGTTTGATTGTTGGTAGCCAATCTTTTGGCAAAGGAACAGTTCAGCGCCCGGTAGACCTAAACCGTTTGATGCCAGATTCCGGGAACAAGCTCGGCCAGGTTAAGATGACTATCGCCAAGTTTTATCGAGTAAACGGTAACAGTACCCAACACATTGGCGTTATGCCCGACATTTCGTTGCCGACAAATCTGGATCCGCAGGAATTTGGTGAGAGTACTCGTGAGAACGCTCTACTTTACGATAAAATTGACGCGCTACAGTACGCTAAAAATGGTTCGATGGGTGCATTAATAAACCGTCTGGATGAGCAACACAATCAGCGAATAGCCAACGATCAGGAATTCAATGAAATGATCGCAGACCTTCAGGAGTTTCGCGACAGTCGTAGTCGCAAGTTGTTGTCTTTGCAAGAGTCTGTTCGCAAGGCGGAACGACAGAAGGAAAAAGAGGAAGCTGAGGCCGAGAAATCGGAGGAAGATGATGATAAAGATCTTCTCCTAACAGAGACGGCGCATATTATCGGAGATTTTATTCTTCTCGAAAAAGAAGGGCTTCAGTCACAAAAGTAGTCTATAGGCTGTAAATAAAATCTCCGCTGTATAAAGGTGCTTTTTTTGAAAACCCTTTATGCAGCGTAGATTTTAATTTATAGATGCCAGCCTTTTAGCGGTTGGAAAATTGCTTCAGTTTTTGAACCAGTCTTGTTATAAGTTGCTTAAACAGCCCTTTAGATACATTCTTCTCTTCTGTTAAAGCCCATTCGGGTGCATTTCCCTGAAATGATTGCTTAATAGCGCGTTCAGTAAGAGCCTCTGCGGACGTTGTTTTAAGTTTATCCAACTGGTATTGTTGTTCTGCCGTGGCAGGCTTTATTAAGGCGGCTTCGAGATTTATGCCGTCGCTGACCAATTGTTGGATGCGCTGATCTTTTTTTATTAGATCTAAAACAATACTATCTTCTTCCGGGGTAGTTTCCCAGGATAAGTAGCGTGCAACAAGATTTATGGTGTTTGGTGAGAGGGGGGCTTGTGGAGGTTGAGGATTGGGCTCGGTTATGCGTCCTGGTTGATTGGAATCGGGATGCTTGTGCTGCATATATGCTCCTCTGAAAATAATCGTATGTTTGCATTGTCATCTTTTTGTACCTCGCTTAAACCAATTTCCAAACTCAATTTATGGCAATTCTGCTTATTACAATTGACTGCTGTTAAGATCTTTTTATGATCTCTTCTTATACAGAGACTTAAAAGAGGTGAGTTTCTTATTCGTTTGCTTCTTTTTCTTGATTTAAACAATCTTGAATGGCATTACTTGCATCGGTAATTATTCGATATATGCTCTGAAAACTTAGGTCTACATTCGGATGTTTTGCAATTTCTTCAGCATCCATGTCGTTAAAGAACTTCAGTTGAAGAATTAATGCGTTGCGCTGACGATTTTTCTGTAGCGTACGTAAGTACTGAACAATGCAATGTTTGATGTCCATCTTCAGCATAACGGATTCGATGCTGATTAATGCTTCCCGATTCTCGATGACTTCATGCAAATTCAGCATCTCACCGCCGCTGCGCTTTGGCTGATCCATTAACGTGACTTTGTTTTTTGGAATTCGCTTCTGAGCATCACCATAGCGTAAGCTGCTACTTAATACGCTAAGGGCAATAGTCTTTAGATAAGGCAAAAAGGAATTCTCGTACTGTCCCCGGTAGTCGCGTAAATATTTCGCATCACGCTCAAGCAGTTTGGTAAATGTCGTTTGCACGAAGTCTGGAATTTGCGGGTAGTCTTCCTGATTGCAGCGCTTAACAAACAGGTTTTCGACCATTCGCTTATGACGTCGAATGAGTTCTGTAAAGAACAGGTTAAATTGGCGTTCCTGATTGCCATAGCAGGTCAGGAGGCGTGTGATTAACTCATTTGTTGACAGTTCTGTTGGGTTCATTCTGAGGGCCTGCGATCAGGCAAACGTAATAGGTGCGTGAACCGACCGTGTAACATCTTGAATATGGTTTAAGAGAATACGGTCGATAGTTTTTAGTAATATCAAACGACGGCATTGATGATATATAGAACAAAATGTAAGGCGTTTTCCGAGAATAAGCAAGGTTACAGAACTTCTTCATACTTAGTTACTTAACTTTGAGAAGTGAATTCTGTGTAACATTATCAGCTGGAGATCGTAATTTATACAAAGGCGTCCGTGAGACAGGCGCTCAAATTCTATATGTGAGGATAATGATGAGACAAACGTTTCTTACACTGCTATGCTGTGTTTTACTGCTTCCCGCCACACTATCTGCAAAATCCTATGAAATAACCAATGTGCAAATTGACGCACAACTGACCCGTAAGGGAAATATGAAGGTACAGGAGCATCGCACCTTTAACTTTAACGGCCAGTTTAGCTATAGCTTTCGTAGCTTTCCGAAGGATAGAGTGAACTATACCGAGATTCGCGTAAGCGAGAACGGAGTTGACTTTGTTGAATCGAGCGGTGGTTCACCAAATACCTATGAGCTTATCGATCGTGGTCGCCGAATGGAAGTGCGGTGGTACTATGATGCTAATGATGAAGAACGCACCTTTACTATTTCCTACAACGTTCGAAAGCTCGTGGAAAGAGGAAAGGATGCAGCAGTTCTCTATTACAAGTTCATTGGAAATGATTGGACTGAGCCGCAACAGCATGTCGTTATTTCACTGTCACCACCGGGGGATCTTGCTAAAGAAGACATCAACGCCTGGCTTCATGGCCCGCTCTGGGGTGAATACCGCATTGAAAAAAATGGTGTTATTAGCGCATGGTGCGATAACTATCCGGCCAGGACATTCTTTGAAATTCGTGCTCTTTATCCGCTTGAGAGCTTTCCGAATGCCAGGGAAAATCCACGTTTGGTGCGTAGTCAGATCATGAATGATGAAGGCGTTTGGGTCGAGCAGGCCAATCAACGTCGTTTAGCAGCAATAGAATCTGAGGAAAATAAAAAGGCGCGGTGGAGATATGGTCTTCCCGTTGCTCTGATTATCAGTTTTCTCGGAATGGGAGGGCTTTACGGCCTCTATAATCGCTATGGTCGTCGTCCGGTTTTGCCGGAAAGGAAGCCTGAATTTCTCAGCTCGGCACCTTCCAGTGAACCACCAGCGCTCATCGCGTATCTTCTCGGTAATGAAATGATTTCCGGTACTGCGCTGGTATCAACACTCTTTGATCTTGCAAATCAAGGCTATCTTGAGATGCATGAGGGTATGAAAACAAAACCAAAGTTTTGGGGTGGAACGAAAGAAGTAAAGACCTATTCCTGGAAGCTGGACCGTTCCAAGTATCGAGAAGAGCCACCCAAATACGAGTTTGAACGCAGCGCGATTGACTTTCTATTCAGCGATATCTCCGGCGGTAGCGATGAACTGGAAGTCGATGATCTGAAATCGAAACGCAGTGAGATGATCAAGTTTTTTTCCAAATGGAAAGAGGAGGTTATGAATGAGGGACGTAGACTCGAATGGGTGAACCAGGAGAGCAAGAAGGGACTGTATTACGGACTTGCATTAGTTGGCCTTTTATCTATTCCCGTAATCGTGGGGATCATCTTCCTGGGACCGTGGGTGATACTTGCTGCCGGAGTTCTTGTCGTGCTTTTAATATTAGCTTTGTTTATTCCGCATAATACGATTGATGGAATGGTTTTGAAGAATCGTTGGAAAGCGTTTAGCAAGTATTTGAAAAAAGGACGTTTTAAAGGTGCCGGAGAACCGCGATCTGAGCTTGGCAAATACTTCGTATATGGCTCGGTGCTTGGGTTGACAGAAGACAATTTCAAGGAAATTGTGCAGCATTTCTCTGCTGATCACGTGCAGCGGCATGTGCTGTGGTATCACTATTATGATGATGTCGGCTTTTCAGGCGAAGCTTTTAGCGCTGGCTTTTCTACGATGGTAGCTACGGCATCTTCTTCAATGAGCACGGCAACCGGAAGCGGTGGTGGTGCTTCCGGAGGAGGTGGTGGTGGCGCCGGTGGTGGCGGTGGTGGTGCCGGCTAGAGCCCGGGATTATTAAAAATGAACAGCAAAGGGCGTTTATCGTTTTTGTCTACCAGTCGGCTGGTATTGTTGTTATCTAAAATGATATAGATATAATCCTTATCAATAGCAAGGCCTTCAGCGTGGCCGTATTTCATGTTGGAGTAGTGATATCGCTCGTTTAATGCTACGTGACGATAAGACCATGCATCTCCTTCATTGTAACCTGAATTCGTCGGCTCCATTTCGGAAATAAGGTAGGCATTGCGCTGAAGTGCGAATAGTCTGTTGTTATAATAATACAGGCCGGCAAAGTCTACTGCGCCGGCTTTGTTAGATTTAAACTTGCTATAATCCATCTTTACAATTCGGCTGGAGGGTTCATCAAAGCTTAGATTAACATCCAACAAACCTCGTGGCTGTCTCTCCATTGCCATTACAAATGTCGACTCTCCGGTTTTGGTAATACCTTCAAAATAGGCATTGTTTACACCGAAAAAGCCCTCCTCTTTACACATACCATAGTAGCTTGTGCTTGCCCAGCTGGCTTCCGATGTCTTTGCATTGACCTTTAAGATTTGGAATTGGTCTTCGCACATCAAATAAAAATTGTCTGCATCATGAGTAATGCCTTCCAAATCGAGATCGTTTTCATGAGCCGGTGGGGTAAAGGTGAGATGCGGAACGACCGCTGCATCCTTCTCACCCAGCTCAATTTTATAAAGAACGGTATCGCGTTTGTCTGAAACCGTATAAAGCACGCCGTTTTTTATCGTTAGACCAGACAGCTGTGCGTCTTCCAGGCCGTTTACGGACAATACTTTATGAAGAGTAAGCGTATCTACTTTAACAGCAGACATTGTTGGTTTCATTGAAATTGCCTTTTTATCCTTTTGGCAGGAAAATACTGTAATCAATAACAGAAAGAGGAGTGAAAGTGGTTTCATTTGAAAAATGCCTTCGTATATCGTGAATCGAAATTATTAAGATCTGCCCGCTTATGTCTTAATATATCTTAAATTTCTAAATTATTCAAAATCTTCTGAGCCGAGATAGTTCCGGAGGCTGTCTCCAAGACTATTCACCGTTTTTAAAACCTCTGTCAGCTTCGGTTTGCAAAATGGATTGTAACGAAATACATCCAGTAGAATATGATAGTCGTTTCGCGTTGTTTCTTTTACGTCAAGCAGCTCGTCGAACGATCGCGTATTCATCTCGCTTGATGTAATATCCAATCGCTCCAGGAGAGCTCCAACGAGCAGGCTGAGAAACTGCGAATCGGCCAGGGTTTTATCATGGTCTTCGGGAGATTTGCGGACGATGTTCATGCCAGTTGCTTTTAATGCGTCTTCAATTGCAACGAAGCGCTCGTCCGTAATTCGCAGTGGCCAGATAACCAGGTTTAAGCCGGTCAGATTCCAGTTTGCCATGCGTAGCGATTCGGGCCCGAACAAAGGATGACTTGCTATCAGATCGACCGATTTTGGTAACAGGCGTTCCATTACGGTGGCGGGATAATACTTTGTTGTGCAGACATCAATAACGATGCTTCCCGGTTGTACCACTTCGGAAATTTGCTGCGTTACGTTTTCGAACTTGGATAGCGGTACCGCGGGGATAACAACCTTGCACGTTTTGATAACATCCAGATCTCCAATCAGCTCAGAATCCGGTAGCTTATCCAGCATGATAATGTCAAACTGAGGTGCATAGCTATTGAGCAGCTGTTGCAGGCCACGGCCAAAATTCCCCTTTCCAACAATTGCTATTTTCTCTTTGGACAAGCTGTTTCTCCCTGCGAGTTTAAATAAGCGTTAAACATAATCACACTTTCTGGTAAAGCAAAGTTCCGCTTCATAAACTGACGGGTTTTCTAAAAGAAAAAAAACGCGAAACGTGATTATATCCGTCATTATATCTACATTTACGCTGTAGAATTTAGCATTAGCCACCATTCTTATTGAGGCATAATGGATTCAACCCGTTGGAATCAGATTCAGGAAGTATTTGGCAAAGCTCTGGACCTTACCGAGCAAGAACGCGAGGCTTTTTTAAAAGAGGCCTGTGCAGACGATGCCGATTTGTTCTCAGAAGTGCAGTCATTATTGTCTGCTGACTCATCTGGCCACAGTATGCTTGATGGCGTCGCAATGGATACAGTGGGATCACCGGATTTGGTGATGCTGGTGGGGCGCGAAATCGGACCCTATCGTTTAACCGCTCCTATCGGCGAAGGTGGAATGGGAGCAGTTTATCTTGCAGAACGCGATGACGGGCAATTTGAACAACGCGTCGCGCTGAAGCTGATTCGCCCGGGAGTTCATTCCAAGGCTGTTCTACGACGTTTTCAGGAAGAGCGTCAAATTCTGGCGCAGCTCCAACACCCCAATATTGCCAGACTGCTCGATGGCGGGATGACCAGTGACGGTCAACCTTACCTTGTTATGGAATACATTGACGGCATGCCGCTTTTGCAGTATTGCGATAGCCAAAAGCTTGGTATTAAAGAACGACTGGCTATTTTTCGTGATGTGTGTTCAGCGCTTCAATACGCCCATAAGCGGCTTGTTATTCACCGCGACTTGAAGCCGGGGAATATTCTGATAACTCGCGAAGGTGAGGCAAAGCTGCTGGACTTTGGCATTGCCAGAGTAATTGGAGAAGATCTTGATGGAATGGCACTTACCCAAACGGGTATGCGATTGATGACTCCGGAGTACGCCAGCCCTGAACAGGTGCGTGGTGAGGTTGTCGGCACTTCTACCGACATTTATTCGATGGGTGTGCTTCTGTACGAAATGCTCACCGGGGTTCGCCCGCTGATTTTTAATTCACGTTCGCCCCTCGATATCGAAAAAGTCGTAACCGGCGAAATGCCGACTCGGCCCAGCCTTGCTGTTCAACAAACAACACAGCTTGTTGCGCCGACAGATTTCCTGGCGATGAGAAAGACCAATTTAAGGCAGCTGAAAAACACGTTGAAAGGTGACCTCGATACAATTTGCTTAATGGCTTTGCGTAAAGAGCCAGAACGTCGCTACAGCTCAATTGAGCAATTCTCGGAAGACATTCGTCGTTACCTTGCCGGACTGCCGGTTATTGCACAAAGTGACACTTTTGGCTATCGCGTCGGAAAATTTCTCAAACGAAATTCCTATGCCATGGTGGCTCTTACGGCTACGATTTGCCTAATCGGTTTATTGATTACATTTTATACGATTCGATTAACTGAAGAGCGCGATCGCGCTCGTACCGAAGCAAACAAGGCCGAACAGATTTCCGTTTTCCTAAGCAGCCTGTTTGAAGTTGCTGATCCGCAAAATTCACGTGGTGAAACCATTACTGCGCGTGAACTGCTGGAAGAAGGCGCTCAGCGAATTGAAGGAGAGCTGGCCGATCAACCGGAAGTTCAGTCACGTATGATGACGATAATTGGTGAGGTGTATACCGGATTAGGGCTTTATGACAAGGCCGATACCTTACTAGAGCGTTCGCTGCGCAAGCAACGCAGTTTTCCAAACTCTTCTCGCCTCGAGATGATGAATACGCTGGTTACAGCGGGCATGTCTCGTCGTGCTTCCGGCATAACAGCGAATGCCGATACCCTGTTCAAAGAAGCGCTTGCCATTGCTGAAAGAGAAGTTGGCAAAAGCGATCCACAGTATGCCGAAATTCAGCTGAAATACGGCGGACTGCTTTTGGACAAGGGGGAGATTGCTAAAGCGGAGCCGTTGATGCTCGAAGGCATTAAAGTGCTCAGGAAACATGCTGTCGAGCAGCCGAATGAACTTGCCGAAGGATTGCATCAGCTTGGAAAGCTTTACCATGATCTGGCGAACTATGATAAATCTGAAGAGATATATCGCGAGTCATTAAAAATTCGCGAGGAAATATTTGGGAAAACACATTTAAGCTATACGCGTTCGCTGACAGAGCTGGCCTTTCTAATGCAGGATGTCGGTCGTTTCGATGAAGCCGAAACCATGTTTCGCAGCGCCATCGAGTTGGATAGCACAATCTATAACGGCAAACATCCCAATCTCACCAGCGATTATTTTTATCTCGGTGCACTGTTGCACAATCGTGGAAAGCACAAAGAGGCAGAACCTATTTATCGCAAGGTCATTGCGCTCGACCACGAACAGTATGGTGACGAGCATCCTTATTTGGCACTAAGTATGAATGACCTCGCCGGTGTTTTGGTCGATCTCGACAATTATGCTGAAGCAGAATCGTTGTACTCAAAGTCTCTGGCGATGCAAATTAAGCTTCAGGGCCCGGATCATCCAGAAGTCGCGACAACTAAAAGTAACTTCGGCAACCTGATGAGCAGAACCTATCGCTATGCGGAGGCAGAACGTTTTTATAAGGATGCGCTTAGAATTCGAAAAAAACTATATGGCGATTCCCATCCGGTTGTAGCGGTTAGTGTTTTTTCATATGGTAATATTCTCAGAACACTGGGGCAGCTTGAAGATAGCGAAAAATTTCTGCGTGACGCTCTGGAGATGCGCCGCGAGTTTCGCAAAGAGCCCCACCGTGATATTGCTCTGAACCTCGGTGCAATTGCCGGAACGCTTATCGAAATGGACAGGCTGGAGGAAGCGGAAGAGCTGACGCTTAAAGCACATGCGATGAATAAGGAAGTTTTGGGTGAACACGACTTGCGTATTGGCAATACCGGGAAGCAGTTGGCTCGAATAATGTGGCGTCAAAAACGCTACAAAGAAGCGGAAAAACTTTATGGTGAGGCACTCACCCTCTTTCGACGGGAACTGGCCTCAGATCATAAGCTGATCGCTTCTACGACTATGCAGCTTGGGGAGATGCTTGTTGAATTGGGACGTGCTGCAGAAGCGAAGCCATTGTTGCAGGAAGCAAAGGCAATTTATGATGCTGATACATCGCCTTATAATAAGAACAAAGCTCGTATTCGTGAAATTCTGGCCAGAATTTAAGCGCTACGGTTTATCTGCAATCAGCACGTAGCGCCGTGCCTCGGAATAAAGCTCCTCACCCTCATCATTTAATATGCTTACCTGATAAAAATAAATACTGTTCGGAAGCGGATTATTCTGATCATCTTTACCATCCCACTGAAGCTTATATACTCCGATTGCCTGCTTTTCGTCTACGAGTACCCGCAGTGGGTTGCCAAGAAAATTGAAAATTGTAAGCCGGACATGTGAAGGAAGCCGCAATTCGTAAACAATTGTCTGATTGGGCTCAGGGGATTCAGAGGTTTCAGGAAGAACTACCGGCGTAAATTGCAACTTTTTGGTTAACTGCTGTAGCTCTTTGTTGGCAGAATGTTTTTCGGACGCTGCAACGGTTATTGTGGAAGAGGTATCTTCTGCAACAGGTGATAGTCGCTTGCCGCTACTGCAATGACTCAACAGTAGTGTGGCAAACACCAACATTGCTAATTTGCTGGTTATAGTAAGCAGTCGATTCATAAATCTCCGTAAGATGGCGTGTATATTGGAAAACGTTATTCAGCGAAAGATGTTTCCACAAAGCTGATATTAAGTACTATTACAGGATCACTTCACATTTTGAGTTTGTCACCTCGAGCCCTTCGACTTCGCTCAGGACAGGCTCCGCCGAGAGGCTAAGAAGCTCTCAATAGGGCTTCGACGGGGTTTATCCTGAGCAGCGTCGAAGGACTCAGCCTGACCAAATTCAATTATGAAGTATATTTCAAATACTTATGTTAGACTACTTATTCGCTAAAGATAACGTTCTCGCATAATTCTAAAGTGATGCGCCACATGACCAGCAGTAACGTATATAAGTGCGCGTACGCTCATGGCATTATCGCTGGCAATTCCCTGTAGCTCTTCTTGCTCTTTATTCAAATTCGCAAACAGCATCAGATTGCTATTGCGCAATAACTTGAATTCCTCAACCAGGTTGGTCAAGGACCGTGAGTCGGCGTGGGCGGCTGTAATATAGGAATTTTCCTCAAAACCGGGGAGAGGTGTTTGGTCATTTCGGGAAAACCGCAATACGCGATAGCCAAAAACACGCTCCGCATCAGACATGTGACAAATTAATTCCTTAATGCTCCACTTTCCTTCCGCATAACGAAACAGTCCTTTTTCTTCATCTACTCCGGCCAAAACGGCGTCCAGGTCTTCAAGCTGTTGTTCCAATAGTGTCAGGACATTTGCTGATTCCGGTACTGCTGCAACATAACCTGCATAAAAAGGTGCGTATTCAGTAGAATCGGGACGTGAAATGGACATTGCACTGCCTCCTCAGAGTAATCTATAATCGTTGAATATACTGATGATTTTTTCGGTGTCGTTTAAGTCGGGCAGAATTACATCTGCCCCCTGTAGTGCTTTTTCATCATAGATGCCGGTTGCCACTGCAAGGCAGCGCATACCATTTACTTTAGCGCATTCTACATCATGCGGCGTATCGCCGATAACCCAGCTGCGCTGTCTCTCAAAGCGCTTGCTAAAATGCTTCTCTGCGCGTTCTGCTGCGATAGGAGGTAGCAGGTTTCGATTCTCAGCATCACTGCCGAATGCGCCAATGGGAAAAAATGTATTGAACTTCGGTGGTCTCAGTTTCAAACGGGCTCCGCGCTCAACATTGCCAGTGACCAACCCCATAGCGAAACCGAGATCTTCAGTCTCCTGAAGCAGGTTGGTAACACCGGGCAGAAGAGTGACGACCTCTTCGTTTGCCAAGGTTGTTTCCAGTCGCGATAAATACGCGTCCAGCAGTTTATCGATGGTTGCTTCAATATCAGAAACCTGAAGGTTGTTTTTTGTTATCAACGTGCGAAGAATTTTTCGATCGGTAGAACCGGCAAAATCTTTGGGGGACCAATCGATATCGCTATCGAAGGCTTCAGCGACAACACTTTGCACAATTTTTAGCGGAATGCGATTGGTACGCATCAGCGTGCCATCGATATCAAATAGCAGGAGAGTAGAGGAGGTTTTCATCTTAATAACCCAGCTTGCGCAGCTGGCTTTCCTTCTTACGCCAGTCTGCTGCTACTTTAACGTATAACTTTAGAAATACATTGGTGTCGAGGAACTCCTCAATATCACGTCGGGCATTTTGCCCCACTCGCTTAATCGCTTCGCCACCCTTGCCAATAATAATTCCCTTTTGAGAGTCTTTTTCAACGAGAACCACTGCTTCGATGTAAACCTGACCGGTCTTACGAACCTTATACTGTTCGATTTCAACGTGAGAAGAGTACGGAATTTCATCGCTGTAAAGTTCAAAGATCTTTTCGCGAATAAGCTCTGCAACGAAAAACCGCTCTTGCTGATTGCTAATCTCATCGGTAGGATAATAGGGCGGGCTGAAGGGCAAACAGCTTGCGAGTTCTTTGGTTAATTCCTCGATGCCGTTGCGTTTTAAGGCGGACAGCGGAACGATTGCTTTAAACGGGTAGAGCTTTTGTAGCGACTCTATCATTGGAAGCAGATAGTTGGTGTCGAGCAAGTCGATTTTATTAAGCGCGAGAACGACCGGCTTTTTTACATTCTTTAGCTGCTCTTTCAGCACTTCCCAGGAATCGCGGCTCTTTACGGCATCGAGAAGATAGAGAAGCACATCCGCATCCTTTACCGCACTTTCCACGTAGCGCATCATTGCTTTTTGTAGATGATATTGTGGGTCGAGAATTCCCGGTGTGTCGATAAAGATCATCTGAAGCTCCGGTTCATTCAGGATGCCTAACACGCTGCGGCGGGTTGTTTGCGGCTTACGTGTGACAATGGACAGCTTTTGATCCAGAAACTGATTCATCAGCGTAGATTTACCCACATTCGGCATACCGATTACGGCAACATAGCCGGCGCGGAAGTTCTTGGGAAGTGGTTTAAGGAGATCTGTCATACCATCTCTTTCATTAAGGCTATTCGACCAGCTTACCAAGACGCAGCATAGTTTCGAGCAGCTCACGCATTTCTTTTGGTCGGGTATCGTGTTTTAAGTTTTTGGAACTGCGCTCCAGAATCATTCCGGTTTGTGATGCCAGAATATAAACAAACGGATCAAGATCGGGGAGCAGCTTCTCGAGCTTGGGAATTTGTAGATGATGTAGTTTCGCCGGGTTCGTCGGGCGCAGGAGATAGCTTCCATCCAATAAATCGATCATTTGAGGAGCGCCATCTTCTACGTTCTCCTTATCCACCCACTGGCTGGATAACAAAGAGAAATTCGCTTTCGACTCGGCATGCATGGTTACATTAATGTAGTAACTGCGTTCTTCACCCGGCTTTTTCTCGGAGCTGATTGAGATAGTTGCATTGCGCTCTTTGTAAATTGTCTTAAAGCTTGGGCGATTGGCGAAGCCGGCGCGATTTACTTTGCCGCCGATTTCATCTTCCAGCTCCATAAAGTTGTCGTGCACTGCATCGAAACGCAGCTTACGCATATAGATCATACCGTAGTAAACCAGTAGAACCAGGGCCATCAGGCCGGAAACTATCCAGAGAGACATTTCTTTTCCCTTCGCGTTAGATCATAAACGGAATTGGAATAAAGCACAGTATAAAAATTAAGATGCATAACCACCCGAGAAACTTTCGGGTCTTGTCCAGATGCACGCTGTTATCGCCTGTCGGTGGATGCACCAGACCAATCAACAGTAAAATAATAATCCACGGTCCCCAAATCAGGCCGTTTAATCCTCGGGAATAAAATAGCCAGCCGGTAAGCAGAAGAATTCCTACAAAGGCCGCGTAATTAACATATCGTGCTTGCGATCCGATAAGCGAATAAACGACATGCCCACCATCCAGCTGACCGATGGGGATGAGATTCAGCGCGGTAATAAAAAAACCTATCCATCCGCAATAGATAAACGGGAAGTGATAAATTTCCGACATCGGAATAAGCCCACCGCCCAGAACCATATTAAAGGCGTAAAAGAGGGCCGAGTTACCCAGTGTTAATCCAGCTGCATCAGGATCCCACGGGTGAATGCGTTCGACAAATGCAATAACGCCATTCGCATCCGGCAGAGTTGCGTAACCGTAAAACAAAAAGCCCAGACTAATTACAAATCCGGCTATTGGGCCGGAGACGGCCACATCCATAAGCACTTTACGATCTGGAATTAGAGCGCGAATACGAATAAAGGCTCCCATCGTTCCAAAGTGAAAAAAGTAGGGAATTGGAACCGGAATATAAAAAGGAAGAGAGACATTTAACCCATGATAGCGTGCCGCCAGATAATGTCCCATTTCATGTGCCGTTAAGATCGTTAAAATCGCAAAGGCATATCGCCAACCTGCCGTAAGAAGCAGCATTGGGTTTTCCAGCATTTGCTCTGGAGCGATGCCGTGATTTTGAGCCCCCATGAGCATTGTTGTTAGTATGGAAGAGAAGAAAAGCAGCGCATGTAGCCACAGTTTTTCGCGAGGAGGAGACGTTACTGGTGTACTGTAGGGTTCGTTCAAGTAGATGCCTGATTCACAGATGAATATTTAGCGTAATGTCTGCTATGCAGATTGGTTCAATTACTGAACGCTAAACATACAAAAAATATCCTTCCTTCTCAACCATATTCAATTCCCATAGCCTATAACCCGGATATCGCATGATCCGTGTATTTCTCTTCATCTGCCTCAAAAATATCACACGTTCAGGGGATAGTCATTTTCGGCCTCCGGCAATACGTTTCACTATACACAATTTAATAGAATGATGAACTTGCCGGTCGGCCCGTGGTTGGAAGCCCGCAAGGTTGAGACGTCATCATTCTGAAATTTTTTTCACAAGAGGAGGTAAGCAGAATGAGGTATTCTTTACGCGTTGTATTCGTAGCCTTAGGTGTTTTAAGCTTTTCATTATTGGCGCAGGTGCAGGTTGAAACCGTTACGCCAAACGCTTTTAACGGAAGTGGCGGGGTGGTGGTGAATGCGGCCGGTGAAGTTTTTGTTGGTGACTTTGGTCAGACACTTGGCGGTAACCCTTATGGTACTACGGTAAAACAGGTTGATCTGACTGATGGTTCTGTTTCTGTATTTGCCACTGGCTTGAACGGTGCCTCAGGCAATGCGTTCGACAGTCAGGGTAATCTATATCAGTCCAATATCGGCGGGAGTTTTATTAGCAAAATCGACCCGGCTGGTAATGTAACCACCTTTACCAGCACCGGAATTGCCGGGCCGGTTGGTATTGCTGTGGGGGCCAACGATACGGTTTATGTGGCAAATTGTGGCAACAGCACAATTCGCAAAATTGCTCCGGACGGGTCCTCAATGGCCTTTGCATCAGGAGGTCTGTTTAACTGCCCAAATGGCCTGACCATCGATGAAAACGGCATCTTATATACGGCCAACTTCAGCAATGGAAACGTAATTAAAATTGAACCCGACGGAACGGCAAGTATACTTGCAACTATCCCGGGGAATAATAACGGGCATTTGACCTATGCAAATGGTCGCCTGTATGTTGTTGGGCGCTGTACAAATCGCATCTATGAAGTAAGTCTTAGTGGTGATGTCACCTGGCTTGCCGGTAGTGGGCAACGCGGTAACGCGGATGGCCCTGCAGCTTCGGCGAGCTTCTCGATTCCCAACGGCATTGCCGCCAGCCCGGATGGCAGCGCATTGTATATTAATGATGCGGTTCCGACTTCCGGCGGATGCTTTAATGGTCTGTTGAACCAGGTGGTACTGCGTAAGATTACGCTAACTACGACCGGTGTCGAGCCGATAGCCGGTAGCGTTGCTACAGATTTTCAGCTTGACCAAAATTATCCAAACCCGTTTAATCCATCCACGTCGATCCGCTTTGAACTACCGCACGCCACGGATGTACGCCTGACCGTGTTCGACGTATCGGGTAGGGAAGTGGCAACGCTGGTAGATGAACCGAAAAATGCTGGAGTCTACCTTGCCACATTTGAAGGTCACCAATTGCCGTCCGGCGTTTATTTCTATCGTCTGCAAACAAGCGAACGTACACTGGTGCGCAAAATGACCTTGAATAAATAAGGCTGGACTGGAGCAGTTTTCAAAAGACTGGAGCAGTTTTCAAAAGACTGGAGCAGTTTTCAAAAGACTGGAGCAGTTTTTAAAAGACTGGAGCAGTTTTCAAAAGACTGGAGCAGTTTTTAAAACTGCTCCAGTCTAATTCCCTCACCTATTTTGATATTTTCCGCTAAAGCGGTATCTTTTTTTTGACCATGCGTTAGAATTTCAAACGCTTGTCGAAAAAAAGAGGCGGATAATGTCCAAGCCAACCACAGGAACAGGCAGAGTCGCGCGAAAGCGACAACAGCGCATTTTGAAGATCTATGATGAGGCTGCAAAGCTCTTTGCGAATAAGGGCTATCATGCAACCAGTATGGAAGACATTGCCGCAGCAATGGATCTTCAAAAAGGCAGCCTTTATTATTACTTTTCCTCAAAAGAAGCTCTTCTCTGCGAACTGGTTGAGAGGCAGATCGATGCAGCGGTAGATATTTTACACGACATCCATGCAGCGGCCGAGCAGCCAACTGAAAAGTTTCGTCGGGCAGTTCAGGCTCACCTCGAATTATTTAATCGACACGCAGACATTCATTCCATCTTCCTATTTGAAAATCTCGGAACCATTAATCGTGAGCTTGCTACGTCCGTCGAGGACCTGGCAAAGCGCTATCGCGACGCCTGGCGACATTTATTTGAAAGCGGCGTCGCTGCCGGTGAGTTTCGTCAGGATTTGGATGTTTCCCTTACGATAATGGCTTTTGAAGGCATGATGAACTTTACAGTAATGTGGTTTCGACGCGATGGGAGGCTGACAATTGAACAGGCTACAGACAGCTTTATTAAGCTTATGCTCAATGGAGTTTTAAGTAGTCCAATACATGATAAATAAAAATCTAACGACGGTTTGAATTTTGACTGAAAATTTGATGTTAAGTTCACATTCGCTATATTCTTTAGAGATTTTTAACATAAATGACGTTTAATTTTAATACTAATAAATATGTTCTTATCTGCGTAACGCTAAATGAAGTGTCGCTGATTATTCTGGAATCAGCAATTGCCAAACAGATATGAGCACTATGTGAAGGTTTATTCTAACCCAATAAGCCTTTTCGCATGATTCCCAAATCCTATCTATCACTTATGGAGGTGTTATGATACGAACACTACAATTAAGCCTATTGCTTCTGTGCTTTCTGGGAGCACAAGCTTTAGCTACCGGAGTTCTCAAAGGAAAAGTAACAAGCCTTACCGGTGAGGAAATCGTTGGAGCAAATGTTGTTGTTGAGGGCTCTGAAATGGGTGCGGCAACGAATGCCACCGGCGAATACATGATCGACAATGTTCCCGCAGGCACGTATGTTGTCAGCGTTAGCTATATCGGTTACAAAGATGATCAGCGCAATGTAACAATTGCCGACGGACAAACGGCGATGATTGATTTTCGACTTGCAGAAGAGTCTGTCGCAATCGGTGGTGTGCTGGTTTATGGTGCTTCCCGTAAGCTTGAGCGTATTACCGACGCTCCTGCAGCGGTAAGCGTTATTCCTGAAATCGAGCTAAAGCGTTATTCTGCAACCGGACAAGCTCCGCTTCTATTCGATAGTGAGCCCGGTGTTGATCTGGTTCAAAACGGAATGTCTGACTTCAACCTGAACACGCGTGGATTTAACAGTTCGCTGAATCGCCGCGTTTTGGTACTGGTTGACAACCGTCAGCCTGCTACTGCCTTTCTGGGAAATCAGGAGTGGAACGGTCTTAGTAAGCCGCTTGATGATCTTGGCAGTATTGAAATGATTCGTGGTCCCGGCTCTGCTCTATATGGTGCAAATGCCTATACCGGTGTTGTGAATATTACAACGCCTTCTCCGCGTGATATAGTAGGAACCCGGGTTTCATTTAGCGCAGGTGAGAAAAACTCTTTTGGTAATGACTTCCGCACCGCCGAAGTCCTTGGCAACTGGAGCTATAAGTTTAACATTGGTTACAAGCAAAGCGGAACCTGGTCTCAGTCGCGTAATCTTTCTTCAAGCACAATTGCCGCAAATGAAGTAGAGGAATATTCTACGCTAAGTCCGGAAGCTGTTCCGCTCGATGAAAGCAAGCTTCGTAACTACTACGGCTCAGCTCGTTTGGATTACGATTTCCAAAACAGCAGCTATCTGTCGTTTGAAACGGGTATGGCTCAAGGCGAAAATGAAGTTGCTGTTACCGGTCTTGGCCGCGTTCAAATTACCGAATCTTTCCGCCCATTCTGGCGCACTGCATATACCGCTGAGAATCTGTTTTTTCAGGTAGATTATACCGGTCGCACAACCGGTGGACCAACGCATCAGCGTTCACTCTCTTCCGGCGCCAGCTTTGAAGAAGATTCCGATACCTATAATCTGCAGGCTCAGACAAACTTTGATGTAATGGACGAGAAAGTTCGCTTCGTTGCCGGAGTTTCTCAGCGTTTTCAGAGTGTCGATACCCGCGAAACTCTTACGCCAGACGATTACTTTGACAATCAGACCGGTATTTATGGCCAGGTCGATATCAAACTCGGCGAAATGATTAGTCTTGTTGGTGCTGCTCGTGTAGATCGCAGTACGCTGCACGATACTGAGTTCTCTCCGAAAGCAGCTATTGTATTCTCTCCATCCAAATCGCATTCATTCCGTGGAACGTTTAATAAGGCTTTCCAGACACCGAACTATTCCGAGCTTTATCTGCGCGCTCCTGCCGGTCTGCCGGTAAACCTGGCACCGCTTGAAGCAGGAATTGAAGCGGGAATCGAAAATGCATTAGGACTTCCTCCGGGATCAATCGACCTGCCGTTGAACTTTGGTGTAACACCTGTTTTAGCACTGGGTAATGAGGATCTTGAAGTTGAGAAAGTAACGGGTTTTGAGTTTGGTTATAAGGGTATCATCAGTAATAAGTTCTTCCTGACAGCTGATGTGTATTTCAATCAACTGGATAACTTTGTTACTGACCTTCTGCCGGGTGTAAATCCAACGTATCCGACTTATACTGTTCCTGCAGGAATTAATCCTGCATTTATCCCTTCAATTGAAGCCGGTATTGCCGCTGCACTCGGTCCTAATGCACCGTTGTTCTCTACACTTCCTGATGGATCACAGGCATTAGTTGTTTCCTATGCTAATGAAGGTGAAGTGGAAGAGCGTGGTGTAGAGATTGGCGCAAATTTTTATGTCACTGACGAATTATTACTTAGCGGGAACATGACGTATTTTGATTTTGAAGTACTTAGTCAGGCCGCCGGTGACGATTTGCTGCCGAATACGCCGGAAACCAAGTTTAACGTCGGTGCTTCTTATACTACCCCCAATTGGGACGCTTCGGTACGCGCTAAATATGTATCCGAGTTCGATTGGGCTGCAGGCGTGTTCTCCGGAACAATTCCGTCTTATGCCACGGTCAATGTTACAGGTGGGTACAATCTAACAGACAATACGCGTATTGGTTTGGTTGTTACGAATCTACTCAACAATGAGCATATTCAGCTATTTGGTGGTTCCGTTATCGGGCGGCGTGCGCTTGCAAATATTTCCTTCAATATTGATTAATTAGCACATTGAATCTTATCAGTTCAATTGCCGTTGTTTGCATATCAAACAGCGGCAATTTTTTTTCTGCTTTTCTGAACAAACTTTCGGTTGTTACGTGCAATAGTATATGCCCAGCCCGGAGGTTGTTTGTGAATTATCGTATTCTTGTTTTTTCGACGATATTTTTTATGTCGATGCAGAGCTTTGCGCAAAACAGCGTACGCTTCGACCATCTCAGTATTGAGCAGGGACTCTCTCACACCTCCGTTAAAGATATTGCACAGGACGATGCCGGATTTCTCTGGTTTGCCACTCCTGATGGATTAAACCGTTACGATGGATATGAATTTACCCGCTTTCGCCACGACCCCGAAGATGAACACTCCCTTCCTGCAAACTCGATAAACAAGCTCTATGTCGATGCCGAGGGAGTACTTTGGATTGCCACCTTTAGCGGGCTCTGTCGCTTCGATCCGGTTCATGAACACTTCGTTCGCTATATCACCACGGATGACTCGCTACAGACACAGGGCGATTATATATCCACAATAGCTGAAGATCGGAAAGGAAATCTTTGGATTGGTCGCATGAATGGTTTGACGCGTGTTAACAAGCGAACCGGCGAGTCTGATCATATGGCTGGTTTCATAGATGGCCCTTTTTCTCTTCCTACAAACAATTCTATACATGACATTGTTCCGGATCCATTTTCGAATCACCTCTGGCTTGCCACGTCCGCCGGGCTAAATCGCTTCGACCCTGAATCAGGGCTCGTGCATCATATTGCTTCCGGTGGCCGTTATATGGTCTCCCGAAGTCAGTTCCACCTGGAAACGCAGCAGCTGCTTATGCAATTAATGCGGGTTACACCAGCTGTGGGAGCGTTGACGTCTATTGCCGACCTTGCCGACTCCTCTCATTCTTTTCGGCTTCACAAACCCGAGCGCGTGTTATTGACAATGCAGGGCGAAGGTGCAGGTGGTGCGCTTTATGACTATGGTTGGCTGGAAGACAGCCGCGGGCGAGTGATTTGGAAAGCGGACTATCTTTCTACGCGTGCCGCCGGAGGAAGCCCTAAGAACCGCCTGGGTATTGCGGTGCGTACCTTACCGGCGGGGGAATACCGACTTCGCTATGTCTCGGATGATTCTCATTCCTTCGGTAAATGGAATGCTGATCCTCCGAAATTAGCTGAGCTCTGGGGAATAAGTCTGTTTCGGCTTACAGGAGAGATGGAAGCAGAACTGGAAAAGCATCGTCAGGACTATTTTGAACCTCCACTAATTCCTTCCCGGTGGACATTCTCTTTATTCGCTGACACGCTGAGGAATGAAGCCGGTGAGCAGCAACTTTGGGTTGGTACCGGGAATGGCGTCTCGCTCATTACTCTACCGCAGGCTTCCGATAAGATCAGTCGTTTTTATCAAACTGAAGTAGCTACCCGTTATTTCGAAAGCGAACAGTTAAAGCTGACAAACATTGAACTGCCGGTCTCGAATTCTTTCGAGAGGCGCAACTTTGAAGCGTATGATTTATTAGTCACACGTACCAAGAAGAAACGGAAGCTTTGGGTTGCAACAGCTAACGCCGGATTGCTCACGATGCCGCTTTCGATGAATGCTGCGAGTTCAATTCAGCGTTACCATCACGATATGGCCGATGAACACAGCCTGTCTGCAAATGAGGTGCGGACCGTTGAGCTCGATCATTCCGGTAATCTTTGGGCAGGAACCGTAAACGGACTCAACAAACTGAATCCGCGCAAGCTACAGTTTACCCATCATAAACGATTTCACTCCGGAAAAGTGCCCGGCGAAAACTTTACCAGAGTTTTGGCGATTTTTGAACAGCCGGAAAAAGAGCACCTGTGGGTTGCCACCGAAGGAGGGGGTATAAGTCGCATTGCCTCTGATGATCAACCGCCACTTTATTTCTCTCTTAAATCGACTGATTATCCCAATCAGCCTAACATCGTGCATTCTATTAGTCGTTTTGGGCAGTCTGAAATACTTTGGCTCGCTACGGCTACTCAGGGACTTGGTAGATTTGATACGCGAACTGGCAATGTCTCGTTTATTCGCCGTCCACATGTATTCACAGAACCGGATGGATTTAAGAACAAATTGTTGTCCAATAGGCTAATTGTTGTTTTGGCTGATTCTCAAAACACCCTGTGGGTTGGAACAGAACGCGCCTCACTGGCTCGCATAACACTTGATGTGAATGAACGTCTTAAGACGGTCAGGCATTATGGAATTCCCATGGAGAGAGGTAAGGTAATACCAGACTCCATGCGTTTGCTTACCAATCAGATTTGGACACTGATAAAAGATCCTCATGCCGAGCGTCCGACCCTTTGGCTTGGAATGGTTGGTGGGCATCTAAGTTCATTAGATATTGAAACCGGTATTTTTACACATTATCGAAGCCAATCGCCACCGACTTCAGCCGGACCGAATAGCAAAACAATAACAGCACTTCACGTTGATAATCGCGGTGATTTATGGGTGGGAACCTATAGCGGTGGCGTAAATCGGATGGATAGAAAAACCAAAACGTTTCGCCATTATACGGTGCGTAAAGGGCTTAGCAACAATATGGTGGAGGGGATTCTTGAGGATGATCGCGGTAGAATCTGGATTAGTACGAATGATGGACTATCGATGTTGGACCCGGAAACAGAAGCAATTCAAACCTATGATGTAAATGATGGTCTTCAGAGCAATCAATTTACGCGTGGAGCCTCGGCCCGAACGGCCGATGGAAAGCTGCTGTTTGGAGGCGTGAACGGATTAAGCTGCTTTTATCCGGATAGCCTGAAGGAGAGTACCAGCAATCCTGCAGTCGTCTTGACAGACTTTAAGGTATTTGGCCGATCGGTTATTCGCGGAGACAGTATTGCCAAAACCGAGACGCGTTTCGATTTTAAGAAGACGCTGTCAGAAGTAGATGAAATCCGTTTATCGTATGCTGAGAACTTTTTTTCCTTCAACTTTGTAGCGTTGGATTATACCAATTCATTGAAGAACGAATATGCTTATCGGCTGGATGGTTTCGACAGAGGATGGATTTATTGCGATGATCGTCGATTTGCAAGCTATACCAATCTTGATCCCGGAAGCTACACGTTTCGTGTGAAAGCTGCCAATAGCGATGGTGTCTGGAACGAAGAGGGCGTTGCGGTGCAGATATCAATCATGCCCCCGTTTTGGAAGACGTGGTGGTTTTACCTCTTTAGCGCCTGTCTGCTCGCCGGAATAGCTTATGGTTATCATAATTATCGATTGCGACAAAAAGTTCGTGAGATGGTTGCCATAGAGCGCGTGCGCAAAAAGGCTGCTGCCGACTTTCATGACGAGCTTGGGCATAAGCTCACTAAAATTTCGCTGTTTAGTGAAATTGTTAAGCGTCGGCTCAGCGAAGCACCGGGAGAGACCGTTGATTATGTGCAGCGAATTAACGATATTTCCGGCGGGTTATACAATGGCATGCGCGATTTTTTATGGACGCTGGATCCGGGAAAAGATTCACTTTATGAAGCGCTCATTCGTTTGAAAGATTTTGGCGATGAATTCTTTGATAAATCTGGTATTTCCTTTGAGGTTGAGGGAATAGATGATTCTATGCGACGTATAGAACTTACAATGGATTGGAAGCGACATTTAGTACTTCTCTTCAAGGAGGCCATGACTAATGTACTAAAGCACTCCCGCGGTGATAATGTGCTTCTTCGCGCATCGCTGCATGACAGACGATTTATGCTTGAATTACTGGATAATGGTCGAGGCTATACGTTTTCCTCGCCTTCACAAAACGGGATTAATGGTGTAAATGGATCGAATGGAAGTCATAAGACCACGTACTCCAAATCGGTTAACCCCAAAGGTCTGGGCTTGAAAAATATGCGATTCCGTGCTGAACAACTTTCGGGAGAATTTAAGATAATGAACTCTCCGGATGGACCAGGAACTGTTGTTCGTTTCATTGCGACCGTTTAGACGATTTTTCAGTTAATATCGAGGTGATGCGAATAGCTTATAAAGAAATGTACGGTTTTATCATGCGGCGAATATTTATATTACTCCTTTCCCTCAGTCATATGGCTTTTTCTCAACCTCAGCCCACTCCATTACCATTAGCTTCTCTTCAACGCGTCTCCATTGAGCTCGCGGGAAACTATTTTTTCAACCCTTGGGATAACTACAATAATGTTCTCGCGCTAAACAGCAGAGAAATTGGTCAAAACCCACGCTTTGAATCTACGGTGGGATCTTATGATAAAGTCGTTGGCGATGCCGGTTTAGGGCTGGGAATAAGCTATGTACTCTCTCATGGGTTATACCTTAAGGTGAATTTGACACGAGGAGCTGTTGATAGCCATTTTGCATTTCACCCTGTTCCTGAACCATCTTCCGGAACCACCCGACTCTCAACGGCATTCTCTCAATCTATTCAGTTTACACACCACCTGGCCGAGATCGGGTTAAAATATCAGTATAAATTGTCTCGTAGATTTGATGTCCATCTGGCAACTATGGTTAGCTTTGGCTTTGCAAATGTTGACTACGAATTAATGTCCGGTCGATTTGCAACGGGACCGGTTGCGACCGGCGACCCGTTGGTTGTAAACGCCACTCTTAAAGATCAGAGCGTTGGGTGGAGCATGGACGCAGGAGTTCGACTTCATATTCGCGGGCCTTTTTCGATTTCCCTGAACGGAAATTTACGCCGCTTACAGTTCGAACATTTGCATGGCGGTGTCACTCACGATGCCCAGGGGATTGATTTTGAGTTTGCTGCTTATCTGGCCGAGACAGAGAATTTTTTCTCTGTGGTGCCTTCTTTTCCCGATCGGACCTTTACTCCGTTAACATTTTCTCCACGTGCAAATAGTTTACCCGTAATGGATTTTGCTTCAGGATTTATTTCAAGTGATACGCCGCTGCCGGAAGCCGTAATTGATTTAGTGGCGCTCGGCATGTCTATTGGACTGGAAATTAGTTTTTAATGAGGAATACATGATGTACCGTTTCACATATCTTTTCCTTTGCATGCTTATCCTTTTGGGAGCTTGCACAAAGGATGTTACTTTTGGCCCTGAAGTTAGCAACTCGCGCGATTGGGCTCCTCAAATAGAACTCGAAGTTGTAGGTTATCAGAGGTTCCATATTTCAATTTCTGCACCACAGTCAAGTCTTGTGAGTGCAATTCGATCTTATATTATTCGTGCGACCGGAGTAAATGGAACCAACCTGGAATTTATTGACGAAGTTGATCGAATTTCGGGCCTGATATCCGGATATATATCTCGGGATGCGATTCTTGAGGAGGGAGGCGAATATGAAATAACGGTCACTGTTCGATATATTGATGATGTTCGAAATGAGAGCAACACTTTGACTGTCCAAAGTTCGGAAACTCCCGGCGATATTTTGGATGAAATCAGAATTCCCTCTCGTTGGAACGATGTTACATTACGAAATATTGTGATATGGGATGGCGCCATCTATCGACTGTTCGGTGATCAAATTCTAAAGCTGGATATCTCCACAGAGGACGTTTCTTTCATCCCTGGAGTGTTTATTCAGGATCTGAATAATCCGGGAATCGTTCGGCTGGTTGGCGGTCGGAATGGTAAAGTCTTGTTTGCACAGCAAACCTCTTTCGATCAGATCACATATCGTTTTGCAGAGACGGATCTTTTATCCGGAGCCTCTCGCGCTCCGTTTTCCCTCAGTGCTGATTTCAATGCGTGGTTTTTTGAACCGATGGCCTACAATGGTTCGCAGGTATTAATGCTTGTTAAAAGAAGTGGACTTGCCGACACTGAACTTGAGTTTCAACTCTACAATGTAGAAAGCGGTGCGCTGGAATCAACATTCCCTCCTTTTCGCAGCGAGCAGCTGGATAATTTTGCGTATTATGAGCTTGTTGGAGATACTATCTGGCGCACGGAGAACCGCTCTTTCGACAATCGTCTTCAAAAAATTGATCCACAAACCGGACAAATTCTTCAAGAGTTTCACATCCCGGTATTCGCATCGGAATATCTTCACTATAATGATGGCTTTTGGGTTACTCGAAGAGTTACGTTTGATGACTATTCTACTGAAGCACTTAAGATCGATCCTGCAGAATTCTAAACTACTTCCCAATCGCTTTTTTCTATCAAAAACTCCATTTGATTGCAATATATTGATTGCATGGCCTGTCTAACAAATACAGTCTGATTAGACGACTTGCAAAATAGTCATAGAGGATAGAGTGCCGGCGAGTTCAGTGGAAGACAAAGCATCTCCAACAGATGCACAGCTTATTACGAAAGCATTGAGTGGAAATCAAATGGCTTATCGCCAACTGGTATTGCGCTATGAGTCGCGGGTTGCTGCAACGGTGATTGGAATGCTCGGGTATTGCCCGGAAGCTGAAGATGTTGGGCAGGAAACCTTTATCCGTTTCTTTAAGAGCATGGAGCGATTTCGCGGCGACTCCAGCGTGGGCACATACATTACCCGAATTGCAATTAACCTATCGCTAAATGAATTGAAGAAGCGAAAACGCCGCAATTTATTCTTACAGGATAAACCGATTGAAGACATACAAGTGTCAGATGAGTCCGGTGCATTCGTAAAAATGGAGAACCGCGACTATATTAACAAGGCGCTTATGTTGCTGAATGAAAAAGATCGTGCCGTGATTCTTTTGCGCTTATCTGAAGGCTGCTCGACGGAAGAAACAGCAACAATTTTAGACATGCCGATTGGAAGCGTTTTGTCGCGGTTGTCGAGAGCTCAGAAAAAATTAAAAGAGCTGGTTAAGGTTTACCTTTAGCCTGTATATAGACTTGTGTAGGAGACTAGTGATGAAAGACAAGAGACGAGAATTACTTTACCGTTCCTTCAATGAAGACTTAACTCAGCGGGATGCCGACGAGTTAAACGAAGCTCTTGAACAATCCGAAGAGTTGCGCAACGAACAGCGGGACTTCCTTGAAACTCGTGAGCAGCTTCAAAATGCACTTCCCTCTACTTTTGCTCCAGGCTTTGCGAATCGCGTGGTTCAGCGTTTGCAGAATGAACGGAGTGCGGAGGATGAGCTGTTTAGTGGTTTACTTACTTCATTCAGACGGGCTGCACTAATTGCAGGACTCACAATGATCGGTTTACTTTCATATACGGCGCTCGACGGCGAGTTGTCTCTCTATAGCTTGTTGGGATTGCAGGACGCGTCTTATGAGCAACTGATTTCTGCGAACTTTACTGAGTAGATAAAAGGAAATTTAGATGGAAATTAAAACGAAATCTACGCTTATAGTAATTGCAACCTTTTTGGCAGGAATGATTTTAGGTGCCGTTCTCCTGGGTACGGCAATGACGTATCGAACAAAAGGCATAACGGCACAGAAAGTGTCGCGTAGTATTTTAAATACGATTAGACCTACTCCTGAGCAGGAGGAGCCTGTTCGTGAAGCATTGAAAGCTCATAAGAAGAGAATGAGTGGCTTAATGCAAGATATGCGCAGTGATATGGGTATTGCACATGACTCTTTGATGCAGGATCTGGATTCTGTATTATCTGTGGAACAGAAGGAGCGGTTGCAGCGTTTTGAAAAGCGTATGCAGCGCTTTGGGCCGAGAGGAGAGTCTTTCCGGCGGAAAAAGCGCGGTTTACGTCGCGGGAGATACGAGAACGAAAAACGGCGAAGCATGTCGGAGCCTGATTCAGTGCGAAAGCAGCATAACGATTTTCCAAAAGATTAAAAGGATAACATGAAACACCAAAATTCTGCCTTACTCATATCCCTTGTTCTTCTTCTCTCTATTTCACTCTTTGGGCAGCGTGGCGGTATTACCCGCAATCCTCTCGAAGTAGGTCTGGACTATAGCTACTTTGACTCTCAGGAAGATCAGCAGATTCTTGCTACTCTCGCGTTTAAGCGTGCCACCGGATTTATTCCCAAATTTTCTCCATATATCACCTCAGAATTCCTGTCTCTTTCCGGCGGAATCAGAACGTATAGCGTTCAAGACTCAACTGAACTACGCTGGCGGGCCGTGCTGTATAATGGTGAGTTTGTTTTTCGATCCTTTACTGTTGGTTTTACACTTGCCGATCTTGATGAGCGCGGTTTATTTCAGGAAGATTATCGCTGGGCGGCCATTCGGTTAGGCTTTGGCAAAGTGTTTGGCAATGGTTTTCTCAATATCTATCCGCAAATCAGCGGCTCGTTTGCCGGAGGTCAGTGGGTACTTGGTGAAATTGATCATCCCGAGCTCGGTGCTGCTGCCAATAATGAATTGTCTGGTCAGGAGGCGGGGTATCAGGGTTTGTTGGGAATTCGCCTTGCCAATAGATTTTTGGTAACGGCTCTCTATAATGAGCGTATCTTAATCGATGGCCCGGAACCTAAGATTAAAACACTTAGTTTTGAACTGCGTTATCGCATTCCCCTGAGCAGTCGCCGCAATCAGCTTCAGCTCTTTGCCGGCTGGTCGCGCGAGGAAACGAGCTATTCTGCCAATGAACTTGAGCAGGAAATCAGCACGATTAAGGCTGGGCTGAGATTTGCTTTCCGTCGCGGTGCGCGTAAGCCGGGCAGCGGCTTTGGCGGCGATCCATTATTTGACTGATCTATTAAAAGACCGGAGCAGTCTTCAATAAAAAGACTGGAGCAGTTTTGAAAACTGCTCCAGTCTAGCGCTAAATCACCTCACGATAATTCCCCTGCCGAAATAATAGATTTGTAAAAAGAATCACAATCCTTTATTATGTAGGGTTATGAATCGATTATTTTTATAAAAAGGATATCCTTCCATGAGCTTACGTTACTGTCTGCCAGCTTTATGTATACTTTTTGCAGTCTCGGGCTTTCTTTTTGCCCAGGGGTCCGGATCGGCGAATGTGCCACTTCTCGCCAATGTAGATCAATATTCTTCTGTCGGATATAATGATGTTTGGGGCTACACCGCACCTGATGGCCGCGAATATGCGCTATTGGGTGTTCAAAATGGCACCAGCGTTATCGATATTACCGATACCAATATCCCGAATGAGATTGGCTTTATTCCAAGTGCCACGAGCCTTTGGAAAGATATCAAGACGTATCAGCATTATGCCTATGTGGTTAATGAAAGCAATGGTGGAATGCAAATTTTGGATTTGTCTGACCTGCCGAACTCGGTTTCGCTTGCTGCAACCTATACCGGATTCAGTACTTCTCACAATATTTTTATCGACGTTCCCAACGGTATTCTCTACGCTGAAGGAAGCGGGGGAGTTGTTGTGCGCATTTTGGATCTGGTCGATCCGCTAAGTCCGGTAGAAATTGCAAGTCTTGGAATTGAGTGTCATGATATTATGGTTTGGGATGATCTTCTGGTCGTTTCCGAGGGTGGTTCCGGATCCTTTGGTTTTTGGGATGTAGCCAATCCGGCAAGCCCGGCCTTTATTACGCGGGTGAATGTGCCTGCTGCTGGTTATTGCCATAATGCCTGGATTTCCGAAGATGGCAACTACATGATGACCACTGAAGAAACCACGGGTAAAACTGTGAAAACCTGGGATATTTCCGATCTTGGTAATATCACACTCACCGACGAGAATCTTGGCTCATCCGGTTTGGCGCATAATGCGCATATCAAAGGCAAATTCTCATACGTCTCGCATTATGCCGACGGCATGGAAATTTATGACTTTACTGATCCAACCAATGTGGTTCGCGCCGGTTTTTATGATACCTTTCCCGGCGGTGGCGGTGGATTTAGCGGAAGCTGGGGCGCCTATCCTTTCTTTCAATCAGGTAAAGTGCTGATCTCCGACCAGTCCACTGGTCTTTATGTTGTTTATTTTGCTGGAGCGGCCGATCTAAAGCCTGCTGACCCAACCGGGTTTACTGCCTACAGCGACTACAATACCCCAAATGGAATGACGCTTGAATGGGAAAACCCAACAAAGCTCATTACCGGAGATACCCTGACAGAAGAATCTTTTTCTACTATTATATTGCGTAATGATGTCGAAATTGGCAGCGTGGTCGGAACGGCAAATAGCTATACTGATACTGGATTGAATGATGGACAAAAATATAATTATCAGATTTTGGCTCGCGTCGATTCTACCGGCTTTGAGAGTGAAATGGTCTTCACCAGTTGGACGGCCGGCGGTGCCAAAGAGCCGCAGCCTGCCACCCAGTTTAGCATTGCGGGCAACCAAACGGAAATAACCGTTTCCTGGACCAGTCCGTCTGCAAATATCGATGGCACGCCGATGGATGATTATGCCGGTATTAATCTCTATCAAAATGACAACCTGGTTGCCACCTTTGCCCGTACCTCTGGGGATACAGCATCATCCGATCAGGAAACCTATTCTATCCCGACACCAGGATATTATGGTTGGAAGATAACGGTGATTGACGATGAGTCGCCACAGAATGAAAGTGTCGCTACGGAACTGGTTACTACACCGCTGGGACTGCCAATTGCTGATGATTTCGCCGTTGCAGGGCCGGTAAACTCGGGTCTTTGGTTGCCTACTACAGCCGACATCAATGTACGCGCAGCAAACCCTCCCAGCGGTATAACGGCGCTTAATCTGAACGGTGCACCGCATGGTGGCGAGACAGTAGAGCTTCGCGGAATTGATCTCTCAGGATCAATAGATCCGGTTTTCTCTTATTACTATCAACCACAGGGAACCGGTAATGCTCCGGAAGAAGGCGATAGTCTGATGGTTTATTTTAAAAACAGCGTGGATGATTGGGTTAAGGTGCGCGCTTATCCCGGCACAACCTCCCAACCGTTTCAATATGAGCAGATTGCCATTGCTTCTGAGCCCAGTGGTAATGGCACCTTCTTGCATGGACAGTTTCAGGTGCGCTTCCGCAACATTGCAGGAGCATCTGCAGTGCCGAACGATGACTGGTTTATCGATAACGTGATTATATCAGAAGCCGCTCTTGGAATTGATGATGATTTAAGCGAAATCACCAGCTTTAAACTGATTGGAAACTATCCGAATCCGTTTAACCCGTCCACAACGATTCGTTATTCGCTGGCGCAGCAAGGTAATGTAACTTTGACAGTGTTTAATACGCTGGGACAACAAGTTCGCACGCTAGTGAGCACCTCGCAAAATGTCGGTAGCCATGAAACGGTTTGGAATGGTCTTGATGATGCCGGCCAGCAGGTTGGCAGCGGTGTCTATTTCTATCGTCTTGAAGCTGATAACTTTGTGCAAAGCCGTAAAATGATGCTGTTGAAATAGGGAAAAAGGAGCAGTTTTCAAAACTGCTCCTTTCTTTTTATCCGTACCGCCCCTTATCTTTTTCTGAACACACACTCGGAGATTGCAGAATGAAAACGACACGCACGTTGTTTTTTATCGCATTACTGATACTTGGTATTACACCCTTATTCTCGCAGGGATCCCCAAACGTTACATTGCTACAGCAGTTCAATCTGTATCCAAACAGCGGATATAGCGACGTCTGGGGCTACACCGCGCCGGATGGCCGCGAATATGCCTTGCATGGTGTACGAACCGGAACCAGCATTATTGATATTTCCGATGATCAGGCCATGTATGAAGTGACATTTATTCCAAACGCCACAAGCGATTGGAAAGATATTAAGGTTTATCAAGAGTATGCGTATGTGGTGAACGAGGAGACCGGTGGGATGGAGATTATTGATCTGTCCAATTTGCCCAACTCTGCATCGGTCGTTGCAACCTACAATGGATTCAGCACATCGCATAACATTTTTATCGATGAGTCAAATGGAATCCTCTATGCCGAAGGTGGAGGGGGAGGAGCGGTAAAGGTTCTCAGTTTGGCCAACCCGGAAAATCCGGTACAGATTGAAAGCTTTGCACCGGCCTGCCACGATATCTTTGTTCAGGATAATATGATGGTCCTTTCAGAAGGAAATACCAATACCTTCAGCTTTTGGGATATGGCGAATCCGCTCGACCCGCAAGAGCTGCAGTCGTTAGTAGTTCCCAGCTCCGGGTATTGCCACAATGCCTGGTTGGATAAGTCTGGTGATTATCTGGTAACAACGGAAGAGACAACCGGGAACACCATAAAGATTTGGGACGTCTCTGATTTAGGTAATATCACGCTGCTTGATGAGGTGCTCGGGCCAAATAATCTGGCTCACAATGCTTTTATTAAGGGTAGTTATATTTATCTTTCTCACTATTCTGCCGGTCTGCGTATCTACGACATGACCGATCCATCAAACGTAACCGAGATCGGCTTTTATGATACCTATCCGAATAATGGTGGTGGATTTAAAGGTGCCTGGGGGGCCTTCCCATTCTTCGCTTCGGGCAAGATTTTAATTAGCGATACTGAGAATGGCCTTTTTGTTGTTTACTTCGAGGGCGCAGTCGAAGGTGACCTACTGGATCCCGCTGCACCGCTAAACCTGTCCGCCTACAGCGATTACATAACTCCCGGAAGCGTGATGTTAGACTGGAACGATCCCACCAGCCTGAATAATGGTAACCCGATAGACCCGACAGATTTCACAATCGACGTGCTACGCGATGGTAATTTTGTAAGCTCGGTTAACGGTGGTGTTGAAAACTACACCGACACTGGTGTCGCCGATGGCCAGAGCTACGTGTATTCAATTCTTGCGCGGGTCACTGCATCCGATAGCACCAGTCGAACGATAGCCACTACTGTTTACGCAGGTGGCGCGCCTGAACCCGCCGCCGCGAGCGTTATCGAACTGCAAGCCGGCTTCTTTCCCGGCGAGTTGGAGATGAGCTGGCAAAATTCTGCTGTGAATATTGATGGCACACCGATGGATGATTTTGCGGCAATAAATGTCTACGAAGACGGCACATTGCTGACCACCTTTAGCCGTTCAAGTGCCGATACCGGTGCAACAGACTCGGCCAGTTTCGCCGTCTCACCCGGAACACATAGCTACTACATTACGGTGCTGGATAATGAGACGCCACAAAATGAAAGTGTCGCCAGTAATCTTGTCACCTCGCCACTTGCCCTTCCATTCAATGATACTTTTGAGGGAGGTTTAAATACCAGCTTTTATGACAATCAGGGTGCAGAAGTAAATAACCTTGCATTAAACCCGCCTTCCGGAACGCTGGCGTTGAACTTAAACGGCACTGGTGGTGGTGATGTTATTGCCCTTCGTCCAGTAGATCTGAGTGGCGCTGAAGGCCAGGGATATTTAATTGAATTCTGGTATCAGCCGCAGGGAACGGGCGACGATCCTGAGTGGGATGAATATCTGCTGTTGGAATGCCGGAACGATGCCGGAAACTGGATTCCTGTTTATCAACGAACTGGGGAAGAGGTGAAACCGTTTGAGAAGGTTACTTTACAGATTGATAATTTACCCAACTCCGGCGGCACTCTATTTTATACCGATTTTCAAGTGCGTTTTCGTTCATTTAGTCTGAATCCGGGTGAAGTTGACGACTGGTTTATAGATGATTTTTATGTTGGTCCGAGCTTGACAGTAGGTGTTGAGCCAGATCTTCAACCACTAAAGTTTGAGCTTCTGGCAAACTACCCGAACCCGTTTAATCCGACTACGTCTATTCCTTATCGCGTGGCGGAAGCTGGTAAAGTAACGCTGATCATTTACAACTCGTTGGGACAGCACGTTCGGACGCTGGTGAATGCTACTCAGCAAAGCGGTTCATATTCTGCCGTCTGGGATGGCCGTGATGACAGCGGTGAAGAAGTGGTAAGTGGAATCTATCTCTATCGCCTGCAGGAAAACTCCCAATCCCGCACTCGCAAGATGGTACTGCTGAAATAGTATGAAGTGTATTCTTTTGTTCTCAGACAAGTCTTCCGGCTCCAGCGCTTTGCAAAGAGCGCTGGTTAAACATCCCGACTTAAACACCGTTAAAAAAACGCGTCATTTTTACTCCGAAACCTTGTATTGGAATAAAGCTGTAGCTGTTCTTGGACTCGACCAGGCCGAGATGGAATATAGTGAACTTCCGATGGCGCGAAAAAAAGCAAGAGAAGATATTGTTGCACTTTTAAATGACAACCTACCTGTTTACGAAACACCTTCAGACGATCAGGTATTAATTCTTGACGGTTGGCAAAAGCTATGTGAACAGTTTGCGCCCATATTTTTTGAGAAATCACCACACCATCTGCACTATCGGTCGGGGCTCGACCTCATTCTGAAGTTCGACCAGCAGCATCCCGACATAGAGTTTCGCTATATTGGATTGGTACGCAATCCTATTGATGCACTATACTCAATGTGGCAGCGCTGGTCTGCAGTCCCGGAGCGCCGGCAATTTGAATGGTTACGCGCGCATCAAAATTTGCAGTATTTAGGCGAAAGAGCAGGAGAGAAGCTGTTAACCATTCGCTATGAAGATATTACTGCCGGGCCTGAAAGTATGAAGCAAATTTGTAAGTTTATAGGTGTCGAGTGGTCCCCGGAAATAGGTTCTGACCTTCATCGCAAATCTGTGCAAAAATGGCGAAGTGATAAGACTTTCGGCTTCCAACCGGATGATGACGTACTGGCAATGGCAAGGTCTCTTGGCTATCGCGAGGCTGAAATGAAAACGACCCATTCATTTATATGGCCAATTATTCGTAACTTAAACGAGTTGAATTTTCGTTTTGCCAGCGGGTTTAAGCAAATCAAGCAGCAGATTCGCGGTCGTTGAGCAGCAAGAATAAAGGGACAAGCTACGCGTGAACAAGAATTGCTTGCAGCATTAGATAAAACACTAGACAATTTAAATAAGTCCAAATAGATTGAAACTTGGCTGCTGAATAAAGATACAGGTGTAACTATGCGTGCTTTTAAAACATTTTTGATTGTCAAACTCCTGATAGTCTCTCTGGGGCTTTCAACAGCCCTCTACTCGCAAGATGTCGAATTGGACTCTCTGGATGCCTATATCAGTCGCAGCATGCAGGAATGGCAGGTTCCCGGTGTTGCCGTAGCGATTATTCATAAGGATACCCTGCGCTTTGCCAAAGGTTTTGGTATTAGAGCGATTGGCAAAAAGGGTGACGTGAATGATCATACGCTCTTTGCTGTGGCATCAAATAGCAAGGCATTTACCGCCACGCTGCTGGGAATGCTCGTCGACCAGGGACGATTGCGCTGGGATGATCGAGTTGTGGATTATCTGCCAGACTTCCAGCTTTATGATTCCTATGTTTCCCGGGAAATTCGCATTGCCGATCTGCTGTCCCATCGTGGCGGACTACCGGTATTTGGCGGAGATCATCTGTGGATAGGCGCTCCAAAGAATACGCGTGAAGACATTGTTCGCCGTATGCGCTATCTCGAACCGACTGCTCCTTTTCGCATGCGTTATCAATACAACAATCTGATGTTCCTGGTTGCCGGACAAGTTTACACGGCGATCACCGGAGACAACTGGGAAGATGCTGTAGAAGCAAAGATTTTTGAGCCAATTGGTATGACGGAAAGCAAAACGAACGTCATGACTATTCAGGATTATCCAAATATGGCTCGCCCGCATGAGAAAGTGCAGGATAAAGTTCAAATGGTCGCATTCGACGATGTCGATAATGTGGCACCTGCTGCTGCTGTGGTTTCCAATGTACTGGATATGGTTGAGTGGATGCGGTTTAACATGAACGGTGGCATGGTTGGGGAAACCCGTCTGGTCAGTGAAAAAGTGATGCGACAAATGCATGCAATGCACACGCCGATTCCGGTATCTAAATCGCTGGAAGAATTGCTTGGAACACAGTTTCTGGGATATGGACTCGGCTGGGTTGTTGCCGATTACAAGGGACGAAAAACCATGGGGCATAGCGGTGGCCTGTCTGGAATGATTTCTCTTCAAACAATGATTCCTTCTGAGCAGCTTGGTGTGATTGTTTTAACGAATTATGCACCGGGTAGACTTATTCGGGCAATAACCTACAGGATTCTCGATGCCTATCTTGGTGTGAAGGATGAAACGGACTGGAGTCGCGTTTATCTCGAGCGTAAGCAAAAGTCCGAGGAGACTCGGATGGAACGGGAGAAGGATTTGCAGCGTAAGAGGATCAAGAAAACGAAGCCGTCTCTAAAGGCGAAAGATTATTTTGGAGTGTATTCATCCTCACTGTCCGGTGATGCTTCGATTCGATCTATGGACGGCAAGCTATGGTTCTATTACAACGAGCGACATACCGGCTGGCTGGAACATTGGCATCATGACGTCTATCGTGTTCACTGGCAGAATCCAATCTTTGATATGCCAAATAAAAGTTTTCTGCAGTTTTTTCTGAATACTGAAGGACGTGTTAGTCATTTGGAAGTGACTTTTTATGATCCACAAACGTTTTACTATAAAACGGCTACAGAAGAATAGAAAGTCAGGAGTCAATGTCCAATGTCCAATGTCCAATGTCCAATGGTCAATTGTCAATTGTCAATTCATTCATCAATCATCCATCATAAATAGAGTCCTATGATCCACGTATCGATAATTGAAGACGACGATGATATTCGTGACAGCCTGGCGATTATCATAAATGGCGCACCGGACTACTGCTGCTCGGGAAGCTATAGCAATGCGGAGTCTGCTCTGGAAAGTATGGTTGAACTTCAACCGGATGTCGTACTGATGGATATTGAGCTGCCGGGAATGAATGGTATTGAGTGCGTAAAAATTTTGCGCGAACGAGCCCCGGATTCTGATATTCTGATGCTCACGGTTCACGAAGATGATGATGTAGTCTTTGAAAGTTTATGTGCCGGTGCCTGTGGTTATCTTACTAAAAATACACCGCCGGTAAAATTGCTGGAAGCCATTCGCGAAGTGTATGAAGGTGGCGCCCCGATGAGCACCAATATTGCCCGCATGGTTATCAGCTCGTTTAAAAAAGACGTTGGTCATGGTCTCAGTGAACGCGAACGCGAAGTGTTAGCACTTCTTTGTAAAGGTAAGAGCTATAAAATGATTGCTGATGATCTCTGCATTTCCTCCAATACCGTGCGCTCGCACATCAAGAGTATCTATAGAAAGCTGGAAGTTACGTCCAGTTCCCAAGCTGTTGCTCGGGCCATCCGAGACAATCTTATTCGTCCCTAAGCCGTCATTTACACTTCTTCCTTTTTTCACATGATTGGGTTATAGAAGTTCCCTCCAGCTTGAGCTAACTTTTCAATGTTCAAAGTTCAAAGTTCAAAGTTCTGACTTCTTTAAACCGGAGGGATTTCCATGAGACAGATTTTCGCAATACTCTTTATTTCGTTGGGGCTATTTGCGCAGGAAAACTTGCCGATCTTTTCATCTGACTTTTCAGAAGATAAATCTGATGGTGAGATTGCCCAAGCGACAGTTGATTACTGGGAATCCTTCTATCAGGAAAATTATTTTGATAAGGGCTACAGTTTCGAAGATATGGGGGGAACGGGCTACTATCCATTTCGCCGTATGAAGCACTTTTATGATATGCGCAAAAATGAAAACGGTGAAATTCCATTTCTTTCACGCTGGAATGCCTATGAGCAAAGCAAGCAGCAGTTGCTGGACAATAAATCTGCTATTCTGACGGCAAGCTGGGAATCTATGGGACCAAATACCATCGATACCCTTGCCGGACGTATGCTTGCTCATGCCTTCGATCCGCTCGACAATAAGATTATCTGGGCAGGTTCTGGCTCCGGCGGGCTTTGGAAATCGCTAAACGCCGGGGAGTCATGGATACCGGTTACCGATCACCTGCCTTCACTTCGCATCTCGGCTATTGCCATCAATCCAAACGACCGTGACATGATTATTATTGGAACCGGCACTGGAATGGGCAATAGTTTTACGCTGCAGCCTGGAGTTGGAATCCTGAAATCTACTGATGGCGGACTAACCTGGCAGCAAACGTCTTTTACTTATATGCAAAGTCAGGGGGTATCTACCTTTAAGATGATCTGGGATAAATCTAATCCGTCGCGTTTGTATGTGGCTGCCACCAATGGCACCTGGATTTCTGACGATCAGGGCGATACCTGGCAGCGGACATTCGTGACACGAACAACAGATATTAAGGTAAATAAGCAGTCTCCCAATATTCTCTATATGGCCTCGCAGAACGCCGGTATTTATCGCAGCACCGATTTTGGCACAACCTGGGGACGTTTAAACTCTGGCTTACCGAATTCTACGCAAATTGGCTTTTCGCGCGTAGCAATATGTGATAGCTTTCCAAATGTGCTTTATGCCGGAATTGCCGATGCTACAACCCAGGCGGTAAGAGGACTCTATCGCTCAGATGACGGTGGTGACAGCTGGATGCAGCTATCAAATGTGCCGAATGTCTACTGCCAGCCCGGCGCGACTACAAGTTGTCAGGGTTGGTTCTCGAATACGCTTGGCGTGTCTCCGGCAGACCCCGATCTGATTTTCTTCGGTGGCGTGCAATTCTGGCGCTCAGATGACGGCGGGTCGACGTGGACATGGCATGATTATCTTTCCAATGGCACGGGAACCGGTAACATGGGACTTGTTTACGTCGATCAGATGGACATAGGCTTCGACCCGGTCGATCCGCAAACGATCTACGTGTTTAACGATGGTGGAATCCAAAAATCAACAGACAACGGGCTTTGGTGGGAACGCATCAACCAGGATCTGGTAACCGCGCAGCTCTATGGCATTGCCAGTTCACAGACCGTTCCAGAGCGAATGATTGGTGGATTTCAGGATCATGGTTTGCAGAAGGTTGATGGCCGAGGTGGTAATCTTGCCTGGAAACGCTGGACGACTTTCGATGGCGCTGGTGGCAATATCGATCACCAAAACTCCGATATCATTTATGGCGTATGGAATCTGGGAACACACTTTAAATCGTTGGATTTTGGAAACAGCGCGTTTCCGATAATGAATGGCATTACTGAGGGTGGTGTTTGGCTTACACCACAAGTGATGCATCCGGAAGATCCGAAAATACTATATACGGCCAGCACACTAAAAATTTATAAAACGGTTAATGGCGCCAACTGGACGGCCGTCGCTGCGATACCCAATGTGAATACGATCGCCATAGATCAGGTTAACCCGGATATTATTTATGCACATTCCTATACCGGAACTTCCTGGACGATTTGGCGCTCCAATGATGCTGGTGCTAACTGGGCGGCTATTAACGATCCAACCATTCCTAGCTGGCGTGTGCGTGATTTAGAAGCCGACCCCTCGAATGAAGGTATTGTCTATGCAGTGCGTAATAGTGCATTTGCCAATCGCGATCACGTTAAAAAGTCTGTCGACTATGGTAATACCTGGCAGGATATCACGAATAATCTGCCTGATATTCCAACCAATGCGATTGCGATCAGTCCGTTCAATTCTGACCATCTTTATCTGGCAACCGATCTTGGAATTTATCTCTCGACAAACGGTGGTGGCGAATGGCTGGAATACAACGACGGTTTGCCATTGGTATACGCGTCTGACATTCACTACCACCCGGTAGACAGCACACTGCGAATCGCAACGCTGGGAAGAGGCGTATGGAAGTCACGCTCGGCGGATGTGACTGTTGGTGTAGCACCGAACCAGCAATCGTCTATTCCGAACCGCTTTAGCATCGAGCAAAATTACCCAAATCCATTCAACCCCGAGACGGTGGTGAACTACGAATTGTTTGCCTCCGCAGCAGTCCAGGTCGAGGTTTTCAACGAGCTTGGTCAGAGTGTTGCTTTTTTATATGAGGGAAATAAAGCTGCCGGGCGCCATCAACTTACCTGGGATGGTCGCAATGACATCGGAAATGTTGTTGCCACCGGAAACTATTTTCTAAGGATAACCGCCGATGGTATTGCCAAAACAATAAAAATGAATTTTGTTAAATAAGGTTCAGTAGCACCACAATGTTTGTGGTGCTACTGAAGTCATCATTGTTCCTCGCTGTATTTTTCCTTACATTTCTAGAATAGCATTCTATTTAGCTTATTGCCTTAACACGTAAGGAGATATTTTATGAAACGCATAATGTTTTTTTTGCTGATATTAGGCTTCCTGGCTACAGCAAATGGACAAAATGTGGGAGAGCCTGCACCGGACTTCAGCTTTAACACGCTTGAGCACGGACAAATCTCGCTTTCTCAATTTCAAGGTAAGGTGATTTATATGTTTATGTTTGGCTTTTCCTGAGGATTTTGCCGCCAGGTTGGTCCAACCACACAAGCATTAAATCAGATGTATCAGAACGAAAACTTCCAAGCCATTGGCTTTGATTATTGGAATGGCAGTAGTGCACAGGTGCAGGGATTTAAATCTGCAACCGGCATTACCTATCCGTTGGCGATGTTAGCAGGCAGTATGTCATCACTTTACGCAATTACCTACGATCGCAATCTTATCGTCGATCAGGCCGGGCTTATTTTTTATAAGGGCACCGGGGTAGCAAGCGGAGACATCAACGATGTTTTTGGCATGGTCGAGATGTTGCTAAGCCCTACTGGTATCGGTGACGACGAAGAAGTCGCAGAGTCTTATGTATTGCGCCAAAACTATCCGAATCCGTTTAACCCTACCACACAAATTTCATTTACGCTCCCGGCAGTTGAAAATGTGAGTATCCGCATTTATGATGTTTCCGGGAAGCTCGTTCGCACATTACTTTCAGGGCAGATGAATGCCGGAACGCATGAGCTCTACTGGAATGGCCGTTCCGATGCGGGTGAAGATGTAAGCTCGGGTGTTTATCTATATCGAATGGATACCGAGAGTTTCAGCGAGTCCCGCAAGATGATCCTGAATCGCTAAAGATAGAGCTGGTATTATTCGCAACGCAGTGCTTTCTTAAGCACTGCGTCGTTCCTCAGATACCCAAAATCAATCATATCATTTAAATTTCGCCAATTTCTGCCCTAAATTCACATCTTTGGGGTATATACTTCCCTATATCTACAGCCTAACTTTTCCCTAGACATTAATACTTCAATCAGGAAAATACCATGCGCCTCATTATCGCTGTGATTCTATCCATGCTGTTTCTTATGCTTTATCTTTTCACGGGGCAGGAAACTACGCCCTCAGAAGATAAAATTTCCGGAGCCTATCAGGCCTTGAATATGCTTGGTGCACAGCGAACCTACCCGTTTCAACAGCTTCCTGAGAATGCACATTATGCTGCTTTTGAACAAGCAAAGGCGCTGCGTGCATCGAAAAATAAAACGCTGCATAACGATTCCGAATGGAACGACATCGGTCCTAAAAATCTTGGTGGTCGCACCCTCACCGTAGCGCTGAACCCGCAGAATCCGTCCACGGTTTATGCTGGTTCAGCGAGCGGCGGCCTCTGGCGAAGCTATTCAGAAGGAAGAGGCGTTGATGCCTGGGAATATGTATCTACCGGATTTCCTACCCTGGCCGTTAGCTCAATAACGTTTGCTCCCGGGGATTCTTCGACAATGTATCTCGGTACAGGTGAGGTCTACAATTATAGTGCTGCGGGAACCGGCGCTGCTTACCGCTCAACGCGCGGTAGTTATGGTATCGGTATTTTGAAATCAACCGACGGCGGCGCAACCTGGGCCAAAAGCTTAGACTGGAGTTATAATCAGCAGCATGGTGTTTGGGCAATTAAGGTGAATCCACTTAATCCCAATACCGTTTGGGCTGCTACCACAGAAGGTGTCTATAAGTCGACCGATGCCGGTACTAACTGGAATCATGTTCTGGACGTTATAATGGCGACCGATCTGCAAATTAGTCCGGTTGATACCAATATCGTGTTTGCGGGCTGCGGAAACTTCGCCTCTATCGGCCACGGTGTTTACCGCAGCACTGATAGTGGAACCAATTGGGATAAATTATCTGAGGGCTTACCTGCCACATTCAATGGCAAGATTTTATTGGACATGACGAACCTGCCGCTTGGCAATACCCTGTATGCCAGTATTGGAAACGGCTTTTCATTCAGCGATGGCTTTAGCTGGCTGTGCAGCAGTGTTGATAATGGTGAGAACTGGACAATTGAAACGACACTCGATTATTCCAAATGGCAGGGATGGTACTCGCATGATGTTGCGGTAAATCCCACCAATCCACAGGAAGTATTTACCGTTGGAATTGAGATTTATAAGTCCACCAATGGCGGAAGTAATCTCGCTATAAAATCGACGAATGGAACATTCTCAGGCAGAGTTCCGCCGGAAGGTCCGGAAGGCCCGGCGACCTATTCGCATCCCGATCACCATGAGGTTGTGTATCATCCAACTGATTCGAATATTTTATATTTCGCCAATGATGGTGGTGTATTTCGCACTATTGATGGTGGCGAAACATTTGAAAGTTGCAACGGCGGCCTTCAAACCAGTCAGTTTTACGGTGGTTTTTCCAGCGCGGTAACCGATTCCCAGCGGGCGATTGGGGGCTTTCAGGATAACTCTACAGCAATCTACGATGGTCAGGATGCCTGGCTTGTCCGCTTAATAGGCGGTGACGGTGGTTGGGCAGCAATTGATCAGACTAATGCACAGGTTATGTATGGTTCCTCTCAGTTCCTGAACGTCTCTAAATCGACCAATGGGGGGCAATTTTTCTTTAACGTCGGCGTACCTGGGAACAACAACCCAACCGTTTTTATTGCGCCATTTGTATTAGCGCCGCAAAATCCACAGATCATCTACGCTGCAAGAAACATCGTGTATCAGTCTGAAGATGGTGGCAGCAGCTGGAATTCGCTAAACAACGGCCTTCCAATTGACGGCAATCCAGTTTTGGCAATGGATGTTTCCGCGTCGAACAGTGATGTGGTTTATGTGGCGACTGTGCCATTTAATCGAGCTCGTGGCGTGCATCGTACGCTGGATGGTGGAAATACCTGGACTGAGATTACCGGCAATCTACCGGATCGCTTTCCGGGAGATATTGCAATCGATCCGACAGACCCCGCAACTGTTTACATTACGTTCTCTGGGTTTGGAACGGACCATGTATATAAGTCAAATGACTCTGGTAGCAGCTGGACCGCTATTGGGCAGGTTTTACCCGATGTGCCCACGAGTGCAGTAATCGTTGACCCACTGTATCCTGAGCATGTTTATGTCGGTAATGACATCGGAGTGTTTGCATCAACCGATGGTGGTATCACCTGGAGCGACTATAGCGATGCATTGCCGGATGCGGTGATGGTCTTCGACTTGGCAATCTCTCCTCTGAATCGCAAGCTGCGGATCGGCACTCATGGAAATGGTGCCTATGAGAGACCCTTGATCGACGGCTCTGTTGGAGTAGAGCCATCACCATCAAACGTGACCGAGGCATTTACTCTTTATCAGAATTACCCAAATCCGTTCAACCCGGAAACGACCATAGCATTCGAACTGAGCCAGCGAGAGGCAGTTACCCTGCGGATATTCAATAGTTTGGGACAAGAGGTTCGCACGCTGATAGAAAATAATGTTCGCAATGCCGGTCGACATGAGGTCAGTTGGAATGGCCGAAATAACTCCGGTGAGCGGGTCGCCAGTGGCGTGTATCTTTATCAGCTAAAGGCTGGTTCGGCGGCCACGTCCCGCCGAATGATCCTTTCGCAATAGTATTTACCCCTATCACACCCACGCGATAGTGCGGGGGATGGGCAATTGCCTGTTCCCCGTGCTTTTTTTACCTCGAGACATCCATTACCGTTTTCACTTCTAAAGCAGCACCGATCGATATCTACCCCGTACACTTTCTTATTATCCATTCTAACGGACCCCGTTTAAACTGCTCCTGCCAATGGTAAGAAAATAAAACGACAAGTAAGCAAAATAAACTTGAAGCGATTACCGAGCTTAGAACAGACGAGCTCTCCAGCAGACCAAAAGTTTCTAGCGCTCCCATCCCGATGATGACATGAGCAAAATAATTCGTTAGCGCCAGCTGCCCGGTTGAAATCAATGCCTTTACCCATCTGGTTTCGGTGATGTTCTCTGTAAGGATAATACTGAGTAGAATAAGGATAACGGCGGTTCCACCAGCAGACAATATGTAAAGAGGCATTGGCGGCATCGGTGCCGTTCCAAAAAGAGCCACAATTATCTCGTAGACTTGCTGGTCCGCATTAGCAGATAAGGACCTGATTAGCTGATGAGATGTGAATTCTGTTATTGCAACGACCGTCAGGCTGATGAGGAATAGGCGCCTTCGGAAAAGCTTGTTGCGGATGTCTTGCCTCCCCAGCCACATTCCGAAAATCATAAAAGACGTCCAGGGAATAACCGGGTGAAACCCATTAAAGAACATATGGCGAACCATTCCGGGAAGCGTCCAAAAGTTTTGATACTCAAGTGTCGCCCAATTCCAACCCGTTTCATAATCGAATAACAGCATCAATACCACAAAGCCAAGCGTGAACCCCGCTGCTATCCAGAGCAAGCGGCGATTGGAAACCGTAAGCAAGAAGGCACAAACAGCAATGTATAAACCGTAGAAGTGAAGAATGTCCGCTGGCCAGATTGGTGTGTAGAGCAGGCCAACGACAAATAGAAAAAGAGCTCTTTTTAACAGCAGGAAACGCGTATGCCTTAGTGCTGTGGTATCTGAGGCATTATAAGCCCTGCGAGAAATTAAGGATAGTCCGACTCCGGCAAGAATAACAAAGGTTGCTGCGGCCCTGCCTTCGAGCAAGCTGAGGCACCAAGCTATCCATCCTGAATGTGCTTCATAGCCAGTCATGACCAACTTGAAATTAACGAAGATCATTCCAAATACTGCCAGTGCACGTGCAACATCGTAGCCGACTATGCGAGAGCTGCCTTTCTGTGAAAGGGATGGTTGAGACATTGTGTATTTACCTCCCGCTTTCTACTGCGTCAAAAGAGAAGTAGTTACTTAAGGATATTTCGGTTGTTACTTTGCCGCGAAAGGTGAAGAACGGGAACAGCTTCGTTTTGATCTTCATCTTGTATAGAATTCGCTGTGCATACCAACTGGATGAGTCGCATTTGTAAAAGATTGTGCTTTCTATTTTGCTGATTTTGGTCTTGTCTTCGGTAAACGACTCGTTTGTGTGAAACTGGATTTTTACCGGAATACCGGAATTTTTAGCTAACCAGGCCGTACCATACCATTCGATACCTTCGGAGATCTGGCGATACTCGTATACAACGCATTCGATGCCATCAATGGTCTGGTGTTCGGGTAAACGTACCGTGATGATATTCGCCTGTAGTGCTTGCCGAAATGGGATTTCCGGTTCATCACTCTGCAAATATTGCTGTAGCACGGTGTCGTTGCCAGGGGGCTTTTGCGCTGCCTGAGTGACGTCCTCTTCGTTAGATCTACTCACCACTAGCTTGGCGTTCAGCATTCCGTTTTGCTGTAAGTAAAACTGAATTTGCCTTTCGTTATGTTCTTCAACTTTATCATTCATGTCTGTTACCAGCTCATTCTCAATTAGCAAGCCGGGCACCCACTGTAGATTTGCCGCATCGATTGCTACAGCTTTTTGCCATAGCGTGTCGGATTGCGATTGAGCGAGCAGCTGGTTTATGGGGGCCAACAGCATAAAGATAGCGCAGGTTGCTGCTGGCAACTGTGTCCATTTTCTGTTCATCTTGAGGATCTCCTCTTCGGGTTATCTTGCACTGTTTAACACAATGAACCACTTTTCGAGCTGGAGATCGCCCATGCCTATAGGATGGGAAGTGTTTTTGTAGAAAAATCAGACGTTTTGTCGACGAAACTGGGAGGGAGTTAATCCGGTGGTTTCTTTGAAGACTTTATTGAAGGCAGATTTAGAGCTAAAACCGGCTTCAAAGGCGATTGCGAGCAGCGTTAGGTGCTGATGCTCAGTACTTATCAATAAGCGCTGAGCTTCCTTAACGCGATAGCCATTTACAAAATCGAAGAAGCTCATGTTTAGCTTTGAGTTTAAGATTTGCGAGAGGTGGTTTGTTGATATGGATAAGCGTTGAGCGAGGTCCTGCAGCTTAAGCCCGTTTTCCAAATACAGCTTTTTTCCTTCCATTAAAACCTGGAGTTCTTCAGATAGTTGCTCTGCGGAATCATTGCTTAGGGATGACTTCGCATATTTGGACATTTCCTTCTTCTCAGGATCTGACGTGAGATTTATTTGTTGATCGTCTTCTCTAAAAACGGAGGATTGTCTGAGACCCATATAGCCGACTCCATAAAACAGCACAGCGATGAAGACATAGTGAAACACAAAAGAGGCCTCTATATCGGCATCAGACGCATCTGCGACAATAAAAAAAAGAATGAAAAGCTGAGCCGCAAATAAAAACAGCGTTGCGGTCAGCAGACCTTTTAACCAGTTAAGGTTAATTTGGGAGATATCGGAAAACTCGTCTTTAATCTTTTGCCCGTGTTTTTGGACGACCCGAACAGAAAGCACTACCAGCGCCAGATTGTAGATCATTTCCAGCAGCCAAATGAACAGATATTCGATTGCTGCTTCATCACTGAGGTTTAGCTGTTGATACGCATTAATCTTTGATTCTGCAGACTGAATATAAAATGGTAGCCAGAGAATAAGCTCCAAAGCGAAGGGTAAGAAGGTGAGCAGTAGTAAGGGAGAAAAAGTATAATCCCGTGATGTTAAGGTTTTGGTATATAGGAATAGCAGTGGCCCATATAATAGATAAAGAGGTTCGGCTAATGAAATAAGATGAGGAACCTGAAAAATATAGCCGCTCAGATAGAGAAAGCTAAGCAAAATATCCAGCGAAACGGCAAAGATTAAAGCGGCAAGAATTCTGTTTGCAAAGCTGTTGCCTGTTTTATGTAAAAAGAGGAAGGTCGTTAGTACAAATCCTTGAATTGCGCCGATCAGAACCAGCGTATGCCAGATTGTTAGAGATGTTTCCATATGGTCTAAGACTTTGGGCTAATAATTCGTAAACAGCTTTCGCAGAAGCCGATGGTTTTTTAACTAATTAATTCGTACACATTCGGATTTCAAAATCGTATAATTTAAATATGTCATCTAACCAGAAAGAGATTGGCTATGCCTGAAATCAAAAATCTACAGTTCATCGTCCCTGTATTCCCTTCCGCAGACATTGCGCGAGATCTTGCCTGGTATGAAAAGCACACTGGCTTCGTAAAGGTGTTTGGCGATACTATGTATGCCGGTCTGAAGCGCGACGGCCTGGAGCTGCACTTGCAGTGGCATGCCGATACCGAAGACGACCCCTTGCTTGGTGGTTCGGTCATACGTATTTTTGTGCAAGACATTCAGCCGCTATTCGACGAATTCGTGCAGCGCGGAACGGTTAGTAAAAACAAGTTGCGCATGAACACCGATTGGGGCACTCATGAATTTGGCTTTTATGATTTGAATAAGAACGGAATTTTTATTGTGCAGGATGTTTAGAATTTTACTGCTGCTCCTGGGGCTGGTTACACACTAAGCCCCAGCGCGGCGACATGTTTATAGCAATTCAAATTACTCAATCCCTCAAACATGTTAATTTCGGATTGACGAAAACGAGAATTCAATATGATCGAAAATCAGGTGATCCTCAGGCAACCAATAATCTATGTTCTGAAAGGAGCAGATACAGTGCTATGAGAAATTTGATTTTTATCTTATTCTTGAGCGTATTAAGTATGACCTCCGCATACGCTCAGCTTGATACTTTGCAGCAGAAGTTTGCGGATGCCCTCCAAGCTGGTAAGGTTGACTCTCTTGAAAAGCTTATCGATGAAGGCATCGACGTAAATGCCCCGTTCGTGTTTTTTGCCAATAGTAAAAATCGGGTTGAAGTTCATCCACTTCTTTTTGCTAAAACCGAGGATGTAGTCACTTTGCTCATACAGCACGGCATTAACGTCAATGCCCGGGATAACTCTGGAACGACTGCACTTCATGCTGCAGCATGGAACGGACGTATTAAAATTGCTGCCCTGTTGCTGAAAAATGGAGCAAAGCTGAACTTACCTGGAAGTCATGGAAGAACCCCGTTGCACGTTGCCACTGTGCAGGGAGATATAAACATGATCCGGTTACTGGTAGAATTCGGGGCGGACTTGAATTCAAAATCGGACAATGGGATGACCATTCTTCATAGCGCTGTGATTGATAACAAATTGGAAATTGTCGAATTTGCCTTAAAACAGGGAGTTGATCCGATGATAGAAGATAAATATGGACATACTGCTTTGCAATGGGCACTGCAGATTTCAAGATCATACGACGAAGCCTTCCTAAAAATTATTTCACTACTCAAGAAGTATGAGAAGAATTATGGGTGAATGTGGTCTTGGTTTAATGTGAAACATCAGCATCCGCCAAACCAAACCCAACGACTGGCAGGCCGTAAAGCCCTGCGGCAAAAAGCATTAGAAGACGCACCTTATGCATTTGCCGAATCCCGAGAAGCCGAATCCAACCAGCAATGAAATACTTTTACAGCTGATAATTCAATAACCACAAAGCGAACGTAAGCACATTCCTCCATCTTCAACAAGCCCGACGTTACCTCCCATTACACGATCCAAACTAAAAAGCTCGCAAGTCTTGCGTTTTGGCAAATTGTTTTGTATTGTAGAGTACTTTGCGTTGCAAAGTAAGCTGAATCTTTAGTCTCACAATACCAGAAAGCGAGAGTGGAAATGAAAATCGACATCATCGTTGCCTATGTTCAACGCTACACCTTTGGTCATGAGAAACACTTTGTTCCACCCATTACCGGTGTCCATCTAGCCGCGCTGACTCCCAAAGAACATCAGGTCAGAGTCATTCACCAGCAGGTGGAACAACCGCCGGATGAAACGAATGCCGATCTTGTGGCAATCAGTTTTTTTAGTGGATTCGCTCCCGAAGCGTACCGATTGGCAAACCGTTATCGCGCTCAGGGAAAGACGGTGATTGGAGGCGGGCCTCACGTGACGTTTGCAGTTGAAGAATCGCTTCAGTATTTCGATTCGGTACTCACAGGAGAGGCGGAATCCGAGTGGAAAAATATGCTTCGCGATTTTCAGGACGGGAACTTGCGAAGGCTTTATGAAGGTACTCCAACAGAGCTCGAAACAATACCGACACCCAGATACGATTTGCTGAACGATAATTTTTTCGTCAAGCGTGTGGTTCAAGCCACCAGAGGATGTCCATTTACTTGTTCATTTTGCACGGTGCCAACCCTTAACCCTGGATTTCGAATGCGACCCATAGAGAACATTGTGGAGGATATTAATTACAATCAGTTTCGCTACTGGTGGCAACGCAAGATTGTTTGGTTTTGGGATGACAATCTCACAATTAATCGAAAGTTTGCAAAAAAGCTCTTACGCGCAATGATTCCACTAAAGAAATGGTGGCTTACCCAGGCAAGTATGGACATTGCCAAAGATCCCGAATTGCTTAGTCTGATGAAAGACTCCGGCTGCATTGGCATATTTTTTGGAATAGAGTCCTTCGGAAAGCAATCGTTGAAGGAGGCCAAAAAGCAGCAGAACCGGGCAGATCAGTATGCAGAAAAAATCGATGCCCTGCATCAAAAGGGAATTTGCGTAATGGCCGGCTTTATTTCCGGCTTCGATGGAGATTCTGTGTTGACCATAAAAGATATGGCGCGACGATTATATGAGGTTGGTGTAGACGTGCCGTTTCTCAGCATACTTACTCCGTTTCGCGGTACCGTTGACTACCGGAGGATGGTAGAGGAAGATCGAATTTTGACTGAGAGAGGATGGGAGTTTTACAATGGTTATAATGTAGCGTTCAAGCCAAAACAGATGTCCCCTACAGAACTAATAGACGCACATAGGGCCTTGTGGATGGAGGCATTTTCATTAAAATACAGCTTTCTGCGAGTTCTACGTAGCGCCAGGTATCTCCGGCTGGGTGCCTTTTTCATGTGTCTCTTTATGAACGGCTTTTATTGTCTGAAGCGGCTGCGAGGGAATTTACCATTATGTTTTGATGACAAAAATTTTTATCCTGAAATTACCGAGCAGGTAATGGATGAAATGCATGTGTAGCTGGCAAACTATCAAAATGAGTATTTACCCTACTTACCAAGACAGATCAAGTGTCGAGCTTTTCTGTTGCGCAATGCGCAACAACTTACTATCTTAACTTACATGATTAAGTCATTCAAGCATAAGGGACTGCAGAAGTTCTTCGAGACAGGGAACGCTTCAGGAATTCAGGCTGGTCATAAAAAGAAGATTCGCATCAGACTTGCTGCGCTGGAAACTGCAACCGTGCTTCAGGATATTGATTTGCCGGGATTTCGTATGCACCTTTTAAAAGGGAATATGAAGGGGCTTTGGGCAATTGATGTCAGTAGAAATTGGCGCATCACGTTTGAATTTCGTGATGGAGATGTGTATATCGTAAATTATGAGGACTACCATTAATGGGTATGTATAATCCACCCCATCCAGGTGAGTTTATTCGTGAAGTTTATCTTGAGCCGCTTGGAGTAAGCTACAGATCTGTTGCCAGAAAACTAAAAGTCGCACCATCGACCTTCAACCGGATTATCAAAGAACAGAGCAATATAAGTCCGGAAATGGCGCTACGGCTTTCCAAAACTTTGGGCAGAACGCCGGAAAGCTGGCTGCTGATGCAAAGTAACTACAATCTCTGGCACGCAAAACAGCACCTTAATCTCGATGCGGTTGAAAAGTTGGTCGTTGAGAGTGAATAATTATTCCTTCAAAGTCAGGTAATTGCACTCTCCTCTAATAAAGTATAGCGGAAACCGCACGTCTATATTATAGATGCGAATCATATGTTAAGCATGTTTTCGATAATTATGCCTTGCGGCCTACCCTTCGAAGAAGACTATCCTGAGCCTACCGAAGGGCTCAGGGAGCGGGCTTTTCCGTTCCCCGAGCGCAGCCGAGGGGGAAGGTTACGAATCTTAGTTCCAAACCGAACCAGTTTTATTTAATTAGAACTAATTGAATAAACGATTTTGATAGAGAAGAATTTGTTTCCGTTTAATATCATGTTAGGGAGCATACGATATGAAGCCAGTATATGGTAAGGTTTTTAAAACAAGTAAAGGCGAAGAGTTTGGAGTAATTCGAGCGGTTTGTCGTCCATTTCCTGATGAGCTTTCAGATACAGAGATTATTGCTGAAGATGGGTGTGGCAATTACTTTTGTTTAATAAATGGAAAAGTTGTTTTTTGGGATCATGAAACTAGGGATGAGACTGTTCTTGCTAATTCCATTGAAGAATTTGTTGCAGGTTGCAGCAAGCCCGCAAATGTAGAGTTAAAGCCTGAGCAAATAATATCTTCATGGATTGATCCTGAATTTGCAAAGAAGTTGGATATTGATCCTAAGTCCTAGCCGCGGGAGTTTTCCAGGGCCCTCACTAAACCTTTGTCGATACTGCGATAGGAATCTTCTCACAAAGACGCAAGGTTAATTTGCCGAGAGAAGCAGTGTTTGTCGCGTAAGACCGGTAGGAAAAGCCGGTCAACGATAGTTGCTGTGTTTCTACTAGTGTATATTTCAAAAAGTTTATCTCATGCCGAAGGCTTTAGCTTTACTGTTTCCGTTATTGCTGTTAACTCAGCTGATATATGGACAGAAAACGCAAATAATTACAGCAAACGATTCCCTGCGTAATTTGAAAATACCCGCGCGGTCCTCAATCGCGCTTGAAGGTTCAGCCTTTGCAGCACAGGTGTGGGATTGGAATATTGAGGAAAGAGAAAAGGCGGTGGTGAAGGAAATTCTCTCTGGTAACGTGCCTTCTTTTTCACGAAAGCTAAAAGCCATTATGGTCAATGAGACCATTGGTGACAACAGTTTTGAGGTAACCATTTTTGCCATCTGCGACTACCTGGCTATCGGTTCGGATGAAGATTATTTCTACATACCGATGACACCGGCAACTGCGCAATATCTTGCCGATCGATTAAGCTGCACGCTACCGACCAGTAAAATGGTCAATCTTATTTACAACAATGCCGAACTCAAGCTAAAACCACAGCCGATAGCACCATCCGATACTATGACAACTGTTCCAGTGTTTTGGCAGCATACCGATTCCATTAAACAGCAATTTTCCCAGTTGGCGCTGGACAGATCCGCAAACAGTATCGTTGGTGGCACCAAAAAAGATATTATTATCTCCAATAAGATATACAGCCCCGAGAGGAAATTTGAGCGGGTGGTCATTTATGGCTGGCATTTGAGTGTGGATGATCCCATACAGCCGCCGTATAACGGACATGGCGCCATGTATGCAGATTACTCCCATGGTGTGCGGTTGATAGCCAATACGGTAATTGTTAACGGAGATTCTGTGCGAGTGAAAGATATTCTCTCCGATGCCATTCTATGGCCCTTGTTGAGCGATGAGGGCGTAATCAGCCAGCCCCGGTATCCGCCAGGGGATTAAAAGCATCTTGAGAAACACCATATCTAACGTCATAATCACCCGATACCGTTCAAATAGCTGTCTCGCTTCTTCAAATATAGGGAGAGCCGCTTGGAGTTATGTTGTGTCCTATCTGGCCTTTATCTGATGGTGAAGAACAGGTTTGCCTTGAGAGTAGCTCGTATAAATTGCATGTCATAAAATCGTCAGAGTGTATCTATCTTAGCTCAAAAGACATGCGAAACTTTAGAGAGGGATGGTTTGAATTATGAACTCTTATTTGAAGCAAAATAGGCTTATTCTATTTAATATGGATGGAAACAAATGAAAAGATTCTTTTTTATCAAGGCTATTGAGGTTTTAGTAATCAGTGCTTGCATGTTTAGCTGTGTACCTTCTCCAAAAGTACCTTTGGAGGAAACAGCATTGAGTAAAAAAGTTTTAACTTTTCTTCATGAGAATTACCCTGTAAATAAGATTATATATAATGAGGAACTCTCTTTTGAAGATTCGACGGTATATAAAATACCATCTCCTTTTATCTCCAAAAAACTAGATTACAGGTTTTACAAAGCAACATTAAGCACAGCGTATATGGAATATATGTATTTAGAAATAATCTTAGCCATTAATCAATTACATCCTGATCGAATAGTTGTTTTAAAATCTCCAACTTTTACGGATACAAATCCAGAGTTCCTCAGCTTATTTCAAAACACATTAAGTGAGTCTGAATTAGAGAAAAAAAATTATACAAAAGAAATAGTACTACTTTTTAAAGAGATCACTTATGAAGGAAAAGTTGAGGCTCTTGATAATTCACTAAATGGTGTCTACTCATATGAATTGTGGCACAGTGATTTAAGCTGGCGAATATTTGACTTCTATTTTGATGAAAATATTCTTATTGATATTAGAATAAAAGGTGGAGTAAAGAGAGGGAAAATGCTTGAGGGTTACGAAAGAAAATAGAAAGCCCAAAGTCTGGAAAACACTAGCAGGGTATTCAGGGCGCAGTCCTCTTGCGTTTGGTAGTTTGCAAGAGTCACCGGTTAACCTTAACTATAGTTCGAGCGCCTTAAAACAGGGTATCTATCCGACATCCTGAGATGTTTTTAGTACACGAATACTCTAACTTTTTAGAAGGGAACCTCGTAATGATTAATATCAACTGCCATTGCGGTAACATTCGTCTAGAGTTCAAGCAGCTACCGTCTACGGTGCGGGATTGTGACTGTGCAATATGCAATCGCCTGGGAGCATTATGGGCAGATTTTAAGCATAACGAGATTACAATAGAGACGACTGAACCGACTGGAACGTATCTATGGGGTGATGAAGACTATGAAATGCACCACTGTAGGACATGCGGCTGCACCACTCACTACACCGCAGCAGTCGAACAAGACACATCGGATGTCGGGGTAAATCTACGCATGCTCGAGCGAGAGCAGCTGGAGCAGATACCGATTAAGACAAAAAGTTGACGTCAACCTCCCTGGATTGACGCTAGGTCCAACCTTTATTCTCTTGACCACAACGTGGGTATCGTGCTTGCCCAAGCATCTTATCAAAATATAGTTGTAAATAATCTCAAATTGAGATATATTGATCAATGCGACTGATAACGCGAAGACGATTACTGGAATTTATCGAAGATCATCCCGGCGCAGAAATACCATTGGAGCGCTGGTATCGCATTGTTAAGCATGAGAGCTTCAAGTCATTCGCAGATTTGAGGCAAGTATTTCCAAGTGCAGATAAAGTAGGGCAGCTGACCGTTTTTAATATTGGTGGGAATAAATACCGGCTCATTGCCGCTATTCACTATAATCGTCAAATTATTTACATCAGGCATATTCTGACACATAAGGAATATGACAAAGGAACCTGGAAAGGAAAATAATGCAGACTCAGCTACCGGAGATAAATGAAATCGCTAAAATTTGGCTTATCGCATCTCGTTTTGTGTCGGTTATTCACACCGAGGAGCAATATCTTAAGTCCAGAAATCTACTCGACAAATTGATTGATGAAATTGGTGAAGATGAAAATCATAGTCTTGCTTCATTGATGGAAACGATTGCTGCACATATCGAAGATTATGAAAATAAAAATGTGTCGGAGCCTGTCGGTGATGCCATTGGCAGCCTGAAATACCTTATGCAGGAACACCATTTGAATCAGAGTGACCTTTCCGAACTTGGCAGCCAGGGGGTTGTTTCTGAAATATTGAATGGTAAGCGGAAGCTAAATGTTCGCCAAATTAAAGCGTTAAGTAAGCGTTTTCACGTTTCACCGACGGTGTTTATCGACTAAATAAAAACAGCTAATTGTTTCCAAACTGTATTCGATGTTCGCTTGATTTCCTGAAGGATGCTTAATGCCCTTTTTTATAAATCTATCACCAGAGCTTAAAAGATTGTGGATACTCCTGCTGTGTCTGTTATTCTCCGGCGTAGCAATAGCTCATGGTGTTCCCGAGGGTGACTCGGGATATATTCAGCAAATATCCGGCCCACATATATTCCCTTTTATGTATCTGGGTGCCAAACATATGGTGACCGGATACGACCACCTTCTATTTCTGGTTGGTGTCGTTTTCTTTCTTTTCAGGCTTTCCGAGATTGGTCTTTACGTAACCTTATTTGCGATCGGCCACTCCAGCACGCTATTGCTGGGCGTGTATTTTGACGTCCCGGCGAATGCCTTCATAATCGATGCCATAATTGGATTGTCTGTCGTGTACAAGGCTTTGGATAATATGGGTGCCTTTCAGAGATGGCTTGGTTTTCAGCCCAGCACCAAAGCGGCAACATTTATCTTTGGCCTCTTTCATGGTTTTGGTCTGGCAACAAAAATACAGGAATTTGAACTTTCCAGCAATGGCCTGTTAGCGAACCTGATTGCCTTTAACGTGGGAGTGGAAATCGGGCAGCTGCTTGCATTAGCGGCAATTCTTATTCTGATGGGATACTGGCGAAAACAGAGCTTCTTTTTCAGACAGGCATACAATGCGAACGTGGTGCTAATGACAGCGGGATTTATCTTAATGGGTATTCAGTTAACCGGTTACTTTTTGAATTAAACAAAAGATTCAGGAATAAAAAATGCACAACGCAAATGTTCCCAACGATATCGAGCTTCCCAGCTCGAAGCAGCTGATAAAATCAACTATTATTGCTCTGATTACGGCACTGGTTTTATTGGTCACCGTGGTTTTGCCGGCGGAATACGCCATCGATCCGACCGGAATTGGTAAAGTGCTAGGTCTGACGGAAATGGGCGAGATTAAAAATCAGCTGGCGCTGGAAGCGGCGCAACAAAGACAAGCACCCGTTTCCGAGGTTGGAGTGCCAGAAGCTAAAGAAGTTGCAGCACCTAAAGCAATCGAAGAGAAAGCTGTTGCCAAGACTCCGCCCACTGAAACAAGAGTTATAACACTTAAGCCGGGAGAAGCGGCCGAGATTAAGCTGGGCATGAAAAAAGGAGCGGTTGCAATGTACGAATGGTCGGTCAATACCGGTCATGTGAACTATGATACGCATGGTGATGGCGCCGGTATTAAATATTTCGGCTACGGTAAGGGCAGAGCTGTAACGGAAGACAAGGGCGAGCTAACAGCTGAATTTGACGGTAAGCACGGATGGTTTTGGCGCAATCGCTCTAAGCAGACCGTGACGGTAACGCTCATTGTCTCGGGTGACTACAGCGGTGTTTATAGGGTGTTGTAGAATTTACTACTACTTCTATTAAGGTTGTCTCTTAGGTTTAAAAAAACTGTCCGAAAAACTATGACGATAAAGAAATCACACATTAAAAATGATCTATCTATAGAAACTCTAAACGCTCTACCTTATGGAAACAGATCTTCGGTCAAAAGTCGATATACAGGCACTCTCTTGATATAATTAAAGGAACCGGTTGTTTCCGTTGAATATAATGTTAGGCACCTATGCCAAGAATCACTATTTACATTGACGTCGATGACACAATCGTGAGATCTACCGGCAAGAGAAATTTCCCGCGTCCGGATGTCATCGCCAAGTTGAAGGAATTGGCTGTCGTTTCTGAAGTCGATCTATTTCTTTGGAGTAGCGGTGGGGCGGATTACGCAAGATCTGTAGCCGAGGAGCTCGGCATCACCAGTCTATTCAAGGAATTTCTTCCAAAACCAACTATTGCTATCGATGATGTCCCAATTCAGGATTGGCGATATTTGCGCCAACTACATCCGAATGAATTTATGGGCATATCCATCGATGAACTCACCGGCAGTGCCTAACAACCTGTTTCGGTCTGAACTCAGTAAACTACGCTAACTACGACCTATCACATAGCAGAGCTATCAACTTATGCGTAAAACTTTCGTTGCTTGTTGGTTTGTTTGCACAATTATTTTTCCCATTGTTGGGTATGCACTTGTCGTGGGATTAGGATTCCAAGTGTTGAGCATACCAATTGGGCTTGGAGGATCTTTGTATGCGTTACTCTTAACACCATTTATCTTTTCTATGACTGTTGCAATCTATTATTCTATTTTGGCACAAAAGAAAGACTTTGAAGAATTTGTATTCAGCTCTTACGTATGGCTACTCCTCATTCCGTTTGCTTCTCTGATACTTTGGCTCCTATTTACAACATCTACAGAACGCGGTAGTCTGTTAATCTCGGAGATTTTGCAGATACTAATATAACCATATAACAAGCGATCAACTCGCCTTACGGCCATGTGGATCGTGACTTTGCTGAGACGTCGTACTTCATATAACAAAAGGTCAGCACATTAAGAATCTACTTTTTGACCTCGATGGAACGCTTACCGATTCCCGGCCAGGAATTGTTGCATGTTTTCAGCATGCTTTTTCGGTTCTCGGATACCCAGTGCCGTCGGAGACTGCCATTAAAGAGAGTATCGGTGCGCCACTTCAACGCGCATTTCAAGACCTGCTGCCCGACGATGCTAATGATAACACTATCGATAGCGCCGTTGCGTTGTATCGAGAGCGATTTGGAAACGTCGGATTATTTGAAAATCGCGTCTACGACGGTATTCCGGCAGCTCTGGAAACAATAGCTTCTTCTGGAGCGCAGCGCTTTGTTGCTACGTCCAAGCCACGTGTTTTTGCGGAGCGTATTCTTGATCATTTCAATCTTTCAGCGTATTTTCAATGTATCTACGGCAGCGAGCTTGACGGACGGTTCAGCGATAAGAGCGAGTTGATTGCTCATGTGTTATCGGACTCGCACTTATTGCCAACCGAGACAGTTATGATCGGCGATAGGAATCATGATGTTCTCGGCGCGCTGAAAAACAACGTTTATCCAGTGGGTGTGCTGTGGGGCTATGGTTCTCGGGAGGAATTAAAAACCGCCGGAGCTAAAAAGCTGTTCAGGAAGTCTAAGGAGCTTGCCGGGCTTGTTTGATCATCTAATTGATGCTGATTGAGGGCCTCACAATCAGCAATATCCGGCCAACTTCTTTACTGTATTTGTGAATTCCAGTTATTGAAATGTTGGCTTTCTCTACGGAAATATGAACCACTAACATACGCTTATTGATTTTGGATGAGGGAAAATCATGTTCAGGCTTTTTGTACTTCCAATTATTTTACAGGTTCTTTGCATCGTCCACGTCGTTAGAAATGGTCGTGGAAATTTTTGGATTCTTATCATTATTTTCCTGCCATTGGCTGGTAGCATTGCCTATATCATTATTGAAATCGCCATACCTTACTTTTCAAATCCCAGGGTGAAACAATATTCAAAGTCAATTCTCAAATCGAAAAACCCGGAAAAAGAGCTGAAAAGGCTGCTTGAAGAGTATCAGCATTCGAATACACTGGACAACAAGATTGCTTTAGCTGAAGGATATGTTGCTTGCGGTGATTATGAAAAAGCTATCAGCCTCTATGATGAAAGCCTCAGTGGCATTTATAAAGATGACCCAGACATTAAGTATAAGTTGGCGGCGGCTTATTATGAGAGCAAAGATTATGATGCGGCTAAAGTCATTCTGGAGAAGTTAGTTAATTCTGAAAACAAAAATAGCGTTGTATGGCTGTCCTATATTCATACGCTGGAGAAATTAGGTGAGCAGGAACGGGCGCTGGAAGAGTTTAAAAAGTATATTAAATCCTTTTCAAACTTAGAAGCTTTATGTCGATATGGATATTTTCTGCAAAGAGCAGAAAAACATGAACTGGCAAAAGAGCAGTTTTCTCGTGTTTTGAATGAGGTGAAGCATTTACCAAAATTTAATCTTCGAGAACAAAAAGCCTGGCTCAAGGTTGCGCAAAAAGAATTGGCAGCCTATAAAAAGCAGGGAAATGGGATGCAAGAGCCTGGAGGCAGTTGAAATAAAAGAAAAGGTGCTATTCAGCTTACCATCTGCTTTATTATGATTGGTTGGTTTCATCACTTCCAAGTGATAGTTTCGGGTTCACCTAAAATCAGGATTATACTTTGACCAATAATGATATTTTGCGCCGTATCCGATATACATTTGATTTAAAAGACAGTGCCATGTCAGAGATTTTCTCATCGGCAGAGTTCAATGTAACCGAGGAGCAGGTTGCTACCTGGTTAAAAAAGGAAGAAGACGATAATTTCCTTGAGCTCGCCGACAGAGAGTTAGCGGCGTTTCTGAATGGTTTTATTAACTTAAAGCGTGGGAAACGCGATGGCCCACAGCCTAAGCCGGAAGAACGGTTAAATAACAATATAGTATTTCGGAAACTGCGAATCGCTTTAAATCTTAAGGCCGAAGATATTATTGAAATTCTGCAACTGGTAGACTTCCGCCTAAGTAAGCCAGAATTGAGTGCATTCTTCCGTAAGCCGGACAATAAAAATTATCGCAAATGTAAGGATCAAATACTGCGAAATTTTTTAATGGGTGTTCAAAGTAAATTTCGATCGAGCGGTAAAAAATCAGAATCATAATCGCTGCGTCAACTGCCGACGATGGAGATAAAAAAACGGAACGCATTTTTGATGAATCTACTAAGAAAGTTACCATGGCTTGTGCCAATCATTGGTAGCCTAACTCTTGGGTTGGCGCCTTTTATTCCCCAACCACATCTTTTTGAAAAAGTTCAGATGCTCTTCAATGGAGAACTAGCTCGCGGCATAGATATCTTTGACCTTTTCTTTCACGGCTTTTTCCCATTACTGTTGGCAGTGAAAGCTGCCTTGTCTTTTGTCGATCGCAAACCTAACCAATAATGGGTTGCCGTAAACTCACTTGCACACGTAATGGAGTATCACCATATGAAATTAATCGTTTTGAATCTTGCACGTAAAACAACTGAAAAAGAATTAAGAAACCTTTTTAGAGAGTTTGGATATGTAAAATCCTGCGATTTGGTGTTAGATAAAGCTACCGGCGCCTCTAAAGGTTTTGGTTTCGTTGAGATTTCGAAACGTAAGGATGCCGAGCTTGCCATAGAAACCTTAAACAACAGAATGCTCGGCGGTAGTAAAATTCGTGTAAAAGAAGCAAAAAAAGAGAAGAAAGCGAAGAAGCAGAAGAAGGAGAGGAAGGAGAGGAAGGAAAAGAATGAGCAGAATGAGCAGAATGAGCAGAATGAGCAGAAGAGCTAATCTGCTAACTCATTGGACATATAGAACACCGTGCAATTGACGGTTTTAATATCGGCTCTGTTCGAGATGATTGGGCGGTGATTTCAACATTAGGTGCGAGGAAAAAAATGAGCACTGAATTTACAAAATTGAATAACTCTATAATTACACCCATTATGAAAGCAAAAGGCTTTCGCAAGATTGGCAAGTATCATTATGGAGCAACTTTTGACAAGGCATTTTACAAATCTCCAGAAAAAGAATGCCAGATCATATATTCAGTACATCCCTCTGACTATCCAATTCTTGGTATTCGGTTTGAGGAAATATCAAATGGCAAAGTAGTCTTCAAAAAACAATATTTGCTTGAAGGTCGTGATTTGGGTGGTCTGGTTAAAACCTTGGCTGGCGATTTAGAAGCGGGGAACATAACTATCTGATCGTGAATCGTTGTGCTGATCGGGTAATTTTATACTGGACAAACGTGCCTTACAATAAATCGGATCTTGCAGCCTTTCTTCAAATAACTTTCAATCCTCCCGCCCTGTTGATCTATAACGTTAACTTTTCTCCATAATTCTCGTAAAATACTTTGGCAAGCATAGCCTGCAGCAATAAACCCTGGATTCTAAAATTATTGAAGCAACTGTTGCTAATCGCTTGAATGGGCTTGCTGTTTATTTTCATACTTCCAAATGTTCCATTGATAACCAGAGCAAAGAATGAGTTGCCATAAATTGACGATAGGCAGATTATTTTCAATAGGGTATTCGCTCCACCGAGCCTTAGCCGGACTGGTAATGGCTATCCTATCGCTTTCTGTATCTGCGGTGTATGGTCAGGAACCTTTACCCTCAGTTGACTATTCAACCTACTATGGGGGCACTGGAACCGATGACGCCGATGTGGTTGCGATTGACCCGTTCGGGAACATTTATCTCGGTTGCCACTCGACTTCTCCGAGTTTGCCTGGGGTAAATGAAAATCATTTTACACTCAAAGGCGGGATGGATGCATTTGTTGTAAAGTTGAATGAAAAAGGCTCAGAGGTTGGCTACGTGACGCATCTGGGTGGAGCAAACTGGGATGCCGTTCAGGGGTTGGTGTCGGATTCAGCCGGTAGCATCTATGCGATAGGAACAACATATTCAGAAGACTTTCCGATAGACCCTAATGGATTTCAATCTACCTTTGCAGGCGAGAGTGATGCCTTCGTTCTCAAACTGAATACAAATGGGGAAGTTGTTTGGTCAACTTTTCTGGGCGGTAGCGGTGATGAAGACGGGAGGGGGATTATCGTTGACCGACATGGGGTTATCCATATTATCGGCCGCACCAAGTCGAACGATTTTCCTACCGTAGCTGGTGCATTGCAGCCACAGTCAGCCGGCGGAGTAGATGCATTTATAGCTACACTTGATCCTGACGGGAAAGTGATTGCCTCAACCTACCTGGGGGGAGCAGAGGATGATATTGGTTTTGCGATTGCACTGGACAGCGTGGGGCGCCGTTATATTACAGGTACGACCAACTCAGCAGATTTTCCAGTGCGCAACGGGGTTCAGATGACGCACAATGGCGAGAACGATCTCTTTGTTGTCGTAGTCGATTCAATGGGGTCAAATCTTGAGTTTGCCAGCTACCTGGGCGGTAGTGGAGCGGATCAGGCCTACAGTCTCGCTCTTGGTCCGGCAGGAGATATTTATGTCATGGGCGTAACAAACTCTCCGGACCTTCCGGCAACCAAGGGAGCGTTTCAGCAGGAACCGGCTGGAGAGCGCGATGCTTTCGTTGCTCGGCTGAATCTGCAGACGCGGAGTCTTGTCTATGCGACCTATGTTGGTGGAGAGAACGACGACAACCCAAGAAATCTTGTTGTTGATAGTGCAGGAAGAGCATGGATTGTCGGGAACACTAGTTCGCACAATTTCCCGGTTTTAAGCAAGCAGAACACAGCCGTGCGAGGGCGTGCAGATGCATTCGTTACAATTCTTGATCCGACAGGAGAGCTCCTTGAATATTCAACGCTGCTGGGTGGAGACGGCTTTGAGATATTCGAAGGTGCTGCTCTCGGAGCTGATGGCTCGCTGACGGTGTCGGGATTGACGGACTCTGCTAACTTTCCAAGGGTGAATCCACTACAACACAACTTTATGGGTGGCCGATTCGATATCGTCGTGGCGCGCTTTACAATGCCTTAGCTGAAGTAAGAGTCAGCAAAAGCATTGAAATAGATTTTGATAAGTTTAAAAATGAAGGTACTAGACCTAATCAACACGAATGGGAAGTATGAGCTGAAGTCAAAATAATCATACGTACGCTATAGCCGAGGAAAGCTGATGATACCGACCATCCATTTTAAGACATCTATGTTCGATGTGACCAAAGAGAAGGAGAATCCCTTTAATCCTATCTACGGTCTGTCTCTTTTGGAGTGGCTAAAAGAGGAACTGAAGGGTAAGCTGGAGCTTACGGAGCCCGATGCGGAGGATTGGGGTTGGTATAGCGAACTGGAGTTTGAAGGCAATTCCTATATGATCGGCTCCTGCGCACTGATAGAAGAGAAAGAAGATCCAACCTCTGAGTTGGAATGGGTACTTCAGGTTCACAAGCATCGCAGTATCAAAGAAAAGTTGTTGGGTAGAAATAAGATGTCTGATTCCGATAGCTGCTTTGTCTTTTTCAAGAAGTTGTTTATCATGCACCCGGATATTAACGATGTACAAGTTGGGTAATCTCGAATTGATATTTTATTCGGACCGAAAAAAATGGTTTCATAGCACACCAGAAGCGTCAGTTAAACAAAGGAATCAAGGCGGGCATTTGTAATGGTTTGCATCTATCTGTTTAGCCAGGCGTTATACTTTGGGAGTATGATCTGATGAAAGCTACATTCTTTTACGGACTTTTTATGGATGAAGCGCTTTTGCGAGACAAGGGATGTCATCCTACCAAACCAATTCGTGGCTATGCTGGAGGTTATGGTTTAAGAATTGGTGAAAGGGCAACACTTGTTAAATCTGCTGATGAGCGCGCATATGGTACCATTATGTCACTAAGTGAGCTGGATCTGGAATGTCTTTACGGCGAACCGAGTGTTGAGGACTATCTTCCTGAAACGATAGTTGCTACAACGTTTGAAAATGAAGCAATAGAGGTTCTTGTCTACAATTTACCGGTGGAGAAACTTACCGGGCAAAATAAAAAGTATGCGATGTCTTTGGCTACTGTCGCAAGTGACTGTGGATTACCGAAAGAATACATTCAAATAATTGAGGCGTTTGCCAGGTAGTGTGCATAACTCAATACTGAGCGAGATGTAAGGAAAACGTCAGCAAAATTAAAGAAAGCTAACAAGTAATGATTGACCAGGATATAGACATCCGCACCAACGACGGTGTGATGAATACGTCTATCACGCATTCCGAAGAGAATGGCCCGCATTACAACGTGTGCTTCTTAACCTGTTGTTGAGCTGAGATGAGAGGTAAGAATGAGCAATTTAGACACCTACCTACAGAAGCACTTTCTGAATGCTGAGCAGTTTGCGGTCAAATGCAATATATCTGTAGATAAACTTGAGGATTTAGTCCGGAGGCACCTGGTACCTGCACCATCTTATGTCGTTTCAGACTCGTCCACGGTTAGTTCCTTTGTGTTTGGAGAAATGGCGGCGAAAGAATCCAAACCGGGTCAATATTTTCATCCGGCTAATGTTGTTTGGGTCGGTGTCGCACGTGGAATAATTGAAACGCATGGTGAAGAAAAAGCGAGTGAAATAATAAGGAATAGGTTTTATCAAAATTTCCAGGCAGCACTTTCGGATCTGAATCAAACAACAATGCGCTTGCCGGATAGTTTTACAGACGAAGGTGCCCCCATCGCGGCTGGAGTGGGAGCTCGAACGGACTTGGTCTGGAAGCATTTTCTTAAAGGAACATTTGGGTTGTGTGTTGCTAACCCAATTTCGGAGGCAGCCATTGCGCGGAAAGAAGTGTTGCAGGAAAAGCTGAGCCAGCAAAGCGATAATGGAATGCGGACAGAGTATTCTCCAGAAGAAGTGAGTGCTATTTTAGAATTAGTTAATGAATTTGCCGCGGTGGCAATGCCGTTTTCACCAATAGAGTATCACTTGAGTAGCAGAAAAATCCTGGTCGATGATATGCGTGATCGACTCGGAGCAGTGGGATATTAAAACCCACAAGATGTCATCCAAACGGCAGTGGGATAGATTGCTGTCCTTTTACAAGCGTTGCTTGTAGCTCTCTTCTGTTAGCATTGGAATTTAATTATGCAATACCCTGAAGTAACGTACAGATTAGTTAAAGCTCTGAAACAACGTTCAGATGTCCACGCCGTTGCCGTAGTCGGTAGCTATGCTTCGGGTACACAGCGTCCGGATTCAGATATAGACATTTGTGCTTTTTATCGATCTGATCTTGATGTTGTCGCTCTCGCAGATTGTATTTGTGGTGAATTTGGTTTGACATCATCAGAGGTCCAACTAACTACTCCTGGTGGTTGGGGAAATTGGGTAGATGGTGGTGGATGGTTGACACTTGAAGGGCAGCGTGTCGATATCGTTTATCGGTGCATCGACCGGCTTGAAAAAGAATTAGACCACATTTGGGCTGGTGAAATCGAATTAGATTATTTGCAAGCACCAGCTTTTGGCTATTTTAATTTTACCTGGGCGGCCGAGCTTCGGTCTACTGATCCAATCTTCGACCCTGATGGAAACATTGCAGCCCTGATTAAGCGCATGGACACATTTCCTGAAGTGCTGAAAATAAAGGGTTCATCTATATTTCTGCACGCAGCACAATTTGCATCTGTTATCGGTAAGAAAGCGTTAGCCAATGAAAACTGGTTTACGGCCCGGCCGTGCTGTGATAGGGCAATATGGGCAATTTGCCTCGCACTCTATTCTGCAAATGGGGTTTGGATACCTGCGGAGAAAAGAGTTATGAAAGAAATTGTAAACCTGAAATATGTTCCTGATCGTCTAGTTGATCGTTTTATCACGATACAGAGTTCTAAGCTCACTGCACACTCATTTAAGACTGTCGATTCAGTTATTCAGGAGGCGACCGAGCTATCCCAAAAGGCGCTTCAGAGAAAATCTGCTGCTGATAGTGGAGGTGATTGAATGTCTAAAAGGGGTTGTTTTTCGGCTTTTGAAATTCCTGAGGCGTCAAAGCCCGTAGGGGCGGAATGTCTTCCCCTTAACTGAAGCAGAACAATTCCAAAAATTATCCAGAATCTTGTGAAAATACTGCGAATACTAGTACGTAATAAAGTTGTTTGCTTCTTCTATTGGCAATGAGCATAAATTTTTAATGCCCGGATTAAAGATCTTGAAAATATGAGGCATCCCGGTCTTGCAAGAGTGTCTGTAAGACATCTGGCCCACTATCCGTAAACAAGGTATTTGTGGAGTAAATAAATTTGTAGATATGTTGCGACCCTCTTAATGGTGTATTTGCTTTTGGGATGTAATTTAGAATTCCCTGTGGCTGATCAGAAGTTTGGAACCCAGAACTTTGTTTCCGCTGTCTCAATTATTGAACTACATAAATTGAGAAATGGCACCTATCCTAAGAGTCTAATCGATTTAGAGTTTTTGGGCGATTGGGATGGTATCTGGCTTTCTGCTGTCCGTTATGAAATTAATGATGATGGCTATAACTTATATCTGGAGCGTGGCTGGGCCGGTACAGCGAATTTAGAGTTTCCAGTTAAATTCAAGCAGGGGCTTGGTATCAAGGAAAGCAATGTTAAGTGGTCTGACTCTGAATAAATAGTATAAAGGAATATTGTATTGTGCTACGTACTGGAAATAATGATGGGGAATTGAATGGATAAGAACAATAAAGACAAAATTAAGTATGCTATGCATGGGCTTATTGAACAAGGCAATCTGGAAACCATAGATGAAGTATTTGCAGCTGATTACGTTGCCCATGCCGCCGGCAAGGAATTCAGTGGCCATTCTTTCTTAAAACGATTCACAAAACAACTTCGCAAGGCGATACCGGATATACGAGCCGTTGAAATAAAGTTTTTTGCTGTAGAAGGTGATACGATTGCCTGGCAACGTACTATGGAAGGAACGCATAAAGTAAAAATGCAGGGTATACCGGCTTCCGGAAAGAAATTTAAATGGGTGGAAATGGTTGTCACTCGCTTTAAAAATGAAAAAATAGCTGAAGAGTGGGTCGTATCAGAGCTTATGGGAGAAATGTTATTAAGAGTGCCTCGTAAGTAATTGTATCTATGGATAGGTTAAAGCAGAGGAACGGGTTCATTATAGCCGCTTCTAATGAAATTGATACACTATTTTGACTGCTAAAAAAGGAGAAAAAAATGACGAGCACAGCCCATCACGACGAACGAATTGCAAAAATGACCTTTGCCTCGGTTTATCCGCACTATGTAACCAAGGTTGAAAAGAAAGAGCGAACAATAGAGGAACTGCATCAGGTAATTGAGTGGCTGACTGGGTTCGATGAATCCCGTTTGCAAAAACTCATTGAAGAGAAAGCAACCTTTGAAGAGTTCTTTCAACAGGCTACGATACACCCCAATGCACATCTTATTACCGGCGTGATTTGTGGCTATCGTGTAGAGGAGATTGAAAATACGCTTACGCAGCAGGTTCGATATTTAGACAAGGTGGTGGATGAGTTAGCCAAAGGACGGAAGATGGAGAAAATATTGCGAGCCGTGTAGAGCAAACGGTATGTTTCTTGACCGTAACCTTTAACGAGAAGGACAAACACATATGAAGAATCGATATTTGTTTTCAGTACAAGGAAAAACGGCCCTAATTCCATTGTTGATTGTTCTTTTGTTCCCGTTTTTTTCGGCATCTATGCAAGCACAGGATTTACTGTGGGGTAACCGGTCGGGTGGGGGATCCAGTGACTCAGGTCTTGATATTGCAGTCGACGCTTCCGGTAATAGTTATGTCACCGGCCACTTTGAGGGAGAAGCAACCTTCGGAGAGGGGCAAGCGAATGAAACCATTTTAAATAGTGTTGGCTTTTTGGATATCTTTGTGGCCAAATACGATCTTAACGGTTTGCTGATGTGGGTCAGACAGGCTGGTGGCCTTGAACTTGCTCAAGGCCTTCATATTTCAGTTGATGCATCCGGCAGCAGTTCTGTAACCGGTGTTTTTGATGGAATGGTCACCTTTGGAGTAGGTGAAGCCAACGAAACAACCTTAACCAGTTCAGGTTCTACGAATATCCACGATATTTTTATTGCCAGATACGACGCGAATGGTATGTTGGTGTGGGCTACACGAGCGGGCGGTCAAAACTCAAATGATGTTGGTTCGTCAATCGCTGTTGATGACTTTAATAACAGCTATATAGCGGGGTATTTTAGTGATTCCACTATCTTTGGTGAGGGTGAAGCCAATGAAACCACTCTCAGCGGATTCGGTTCGTTTGACATCTTCATTGCTAAGTACGACGCAAATGGTTTATTACATTGGGCCAAGGAAGCTGGTGGTATTTCTTTCGAGGTAGGGTTAGGTATTGCCGTGAATTCTTCCAGTCAGAGTTATATAACTGGTTTGTTCGAAGGCGCAATTACTTTAGGATCTGGTGAAGCCAATGAAACAGTTCTGACCAGTGTGGATGGACGTGATGTTTTTGTCGCAAAGTATGACGCCGATGGCTTGCTGCTTTGGGCAAAGCGGGCTGGTGGGCCGGGAAATGATGAAGGTTTTGGCATTGAAGTTGGGCTGGCTGGCAGTAATTATATAACTGGCAAGTTTGAAGACACTGCTACATTTGGGATGATTGGAACGAACGAGACCATCTTAAATAGTCAAGGGGCTAATGACGTTTTTGTGGCAAAGCTTGCTGCAGATGGAACACTGCTCTGGGCCAAACAGTCCGGAGGCTCTGGTAACGACCAGGGAGCTGAAATAATTGTTGATGCTTCCGGCAATGGTTATCTAACCGGTCTATTTGAAGGCGTTGCAACTTTTGGAGCGGGTGAAGCCAACGAAACTATTGTGACCAGTGCAGGCGCGACCGATATCTTCGTGACAAAATACGACTCCGACGGCTTGGTGCTTTGGGCTAAACAGGCTGGTGGGCCATCAGGTGACTTTAGTGAAGGCATTGGGGTCGATGCATTTGGTAACAGTTATATCGCTGGTCAATTCGAAGGGTTTGCAACCTTTGGTGCAGGTGAAGCCAACGAAACCATTTTAACCAGCGCAGGCTCGGCCGATATCTTTGTGGCTAAATATCAGAACAATTCACCATCGAGTGTGGGAGAAACGTTAACTCAGATAGACAATTTCAATTTAGCTCAGAACTATCCCAATCCTTTCAATCCCGTAACCGTAATTACTTTTGAAGTGCCAAAAGCTGTTCAAAGCACACTGGCTATTTATAACTTGCGCGGCCAATTAATACGTATTTTAACTTCAGGAAAAATTCTGCAAGGCCAACATCAGGCAATCTGGAATGGCACAGATGACACTGGTCGAGAAATGGCGAGTGGAATTTATTTCTATAGATTAAATGCCGGTGAGTTTAGCGCTACAAAGAAAATGATACTTCTTCAATAGATTTGTGCTTTGAGAATGCCAACATGGTATTTATTTGAACACTGAAGATAATCAGGTTGAAAAGATTCTAAGAAAAATTCAATCAACAATCTTGCTTAATTCCGGTTGCCCTATAGTCGGTGCAGAACAACAATATGATGAACCACCAAGCCTTTAGCCAAATCGATCACCGACCCTGGGCGTGTCCCGGCAGACCCTGGCTCATGCGTCAGTCGTGGTGCGATCTTCTTTTTGCGCATTGGCCTGTCCCGGCATCACTCCTTCGTCCGTTAGTGCCGTCCAGCCTGGAAATTGATGAATTCGACCATACGTCGTGGGTCGGGGTGGTACCATTTCGTATGGAAGGCGTTTCGCTAAGATATGCACCTGACGTTCCGGGGCTATCGGCATTTCCTGAGATTAACCTGCGACTGTATGTCTCGGCCAACGGAAGGCCGGGTGTATGGTTCCTGAGTCTGGACGCAACAAACGCGTTGGCAGTTTGGGCCGCTCGCCGCTTCTTCTATCTTCCCTATTTCAATGCCAGGATATCGATCTCGCATTCAGGTCCGAACTTGCATTACAGATCGGTCCGGTCGGATGGCGAACAGTCTGCGGTATTTTCAGCTACTTATGGCCCGAAAGGCGACGTCTACCTGGCAAAACCGGGTAGTCTTGAGCACTGGCTGACGGAGAGGTATTGTCTTTACGCTGAAGACAAAAACGGGCGCATTCTTCGAACCGAAGTGCATCATCGTCCGTGGCCACTTCAATCTGCTGATGCATTGATTGAGGAGAATACTGTTGGGAATGTTCATGGAATAGAACTTGATTGCCATCCAGCGCTTGTTCATTTTAGTAAGCGAATTGACGTGGTTGCGTGGAGACCGAGAGACGTACGTTTGTCTGCTGATTACTTGGTAATGAGTTGTTTTACATTGAGAAGAAAATGTTCAGAAAATTGTGTCTATTTAGAGAATGATGTGTATATATGCACGCTTTCTTTAAGTAATAAAGAGAATGACTTATCTCCGTTGAATGGAATGTTAGCCGGGCGAAGTAATCATGAAAATCTATCTCGATGATGAGCGAACTCCGCCGCCAGGCTGGTTGCTGTTACGTTGGCCGGACGAAGTTATCGAAAAGCTTAAATTGGGTAATGTTACACATTTGAGTCTCGATCATGATCTTGGCGATGATGAGCGAGGCACAGGCTACGATGTTGTATTGTGGTTGGAAGAGGCTGTGGCAACTCGCGGTTTTGTTCCGCCAACAACATTGAAGGTTCACTCAGCAAACAGCTCCGCTCGCCTGAAGATGGAAGCGGGTCTTAAATCTATCCGACGGTTGGCTGCTGAAGGTAAAAACGTTAGCTGACTACTTGCTACAGCAGGTGCGGAACATATCATCTGCTTGATAGCGTCATCGGGGCGCAACCGAGCTTCATTCGTTAGTCAGGAGTATGACTCATGCTGATCCCAACCAGCTATAAGGCGAAGATTTCCAGAGAGCTTTCCTACCCGGTTGGGGCAAAGATGGTGTCAGAAGGCCTCAATGGGTGCCCCCAGTTTGAGGAACTTGAGCTTTGGTTTTGGGCAATTGGTGGCCCGGGCCCAGACAAGATAAAGGCACTTTCAACCTCCGGTAGGTCTCTCGTTATTCTGAGCGCAAGTTATTGTCAGAACCAAGTAGTAGAATGGACGGTGACTATAAACGCTATATTGTCGGTGAATAAGGACGTCGCGCGTGCAGCTATCTGCAATGAAGGATTGTTGCTTGTGAAGAGATGGCTTGAAACTCCGAGGAGTCAGGTTTGGCTGCAAAACGGTAGAAAAACCTGCTACTTTCGGTGGAATCCTTCCACAGGTGAGACGGATTTTAGTGAAAGGTAGCTCTAATTTGGTTTATTGTGTGGTGTAATAATGTGGCATATTAATGAGTGAATAAACAAAAAAAGAGCTCGCTCGCTGTAACAACACATAACAAATGGCTTAGCAATGATGGTATCTTCGCTGGATTATTGGAATATTATGCAGCTTATAGCAAAAGGCAATTACACTTGAACTCAAAACGAATTGGTCAAATCAAAAAATTGGTGCGCTATCCGGTTAAGTCGATGGCCGGTATCGAGATGGACGAAGCGCTGCTTGGCTGGCATGGATTGACAGGTGATCGCCGTTTTGGTGTCCGTAAGGTAGACAAAGCCGGAGATTTTCCCTGGCTTACCGCCGGCAGAATGCCGGAACTACTTTTGTATAAGTCAGTTGAATTTGACGCAAATCTTCTTCCGAAAAAAGTACAGACACCCTCCGGCGAATTACTGGATATAACGAGCAAGGAGCTGCGCGCCGAGATTCATCGACAGTCTGGTCATCAGGTCGAGCTAATGGCACTGAAGCACGGAATCTTCGATGATGCCGTTATTTCCCTAATTGCATCTGCAACTGCAGCACATGTTTGCAGCGAAGCCGGAGTTTCGGCAGACAGCAGACGATTTCGCGCAAATATTGAAATCAGCTGCGACCAACCCTCTCCGTTCGCTGAAGACGATTGGGTGGGAAGCGTTATCTCTTTTGGAGAATCCGCCAATGCACCCGCCGTCCATATCACCAAGCGCGACATAAGATGTAAAATGATCAGCCTTGATCCGGATACGGCAGAGCACAGTCCAATAGTTTTAAAAACTGCAGTGCAGTTAAATGATAACAATGCGGGTGTGTATGGAACGGTTATTCGAACGGGCACCATAAAAGTTGGTGACGCATTGCTTCTACTGAATTGTGCAGAATAACCGACGGGCACATAGTATCGATAGCAATTCGAATTCCGTTGTGCACACGTTTGCTGCTGAAGCGAGATGCTTTTCCCTAACTCTTGTCTTGTCCCTCCAAAAGTTAGTTAGTACTATTTGACACACTCTTAATAAAACAGGGTAATTATTATGAATAATAAAAATAATCAAAACAAAAAATTTTTACCCATTTGGGTATGGGGAATCGCGCTTGTACAACTTCTTTTGGTTCTTTTCTTTGCAGCTGGAACAGCAATGAATCCGGAAAATTTTATACCAGGGATTTCAGAATTGGATTATGTGACGCAACTTTATATTACGCGGAATGTAACGGTAGTGCTTGGGATAGTTGTTGCTTTGCTCCTTCGGAGTCATAAAGCACTATTTGCAATGTTAATCGTTAGGGTATTGACGGACATATCCGATGTTATTACGGTATATGCCTTTAATGTAGGAGTAATTAAATCAAGTGTACCGATGGTCGTTGTCATACTTATTATTCCTGCTCTACTAGCTCTCGGGTATTTGTGGAAGAGAATTAGTCAAGAAAGTTAGTAAGAAACGCACAAGGCGCTGCAGAGGATGCAGTTTCGCGCTGCTATGTGTAGTTCAAAGGTAGCACTGCATATCGATAGTACGATTAAGGTATAGTAATGGATTTCTCCTCTTATAAAGAAGCAGAAAAAACAGAAATTAGGCGGCTTTTTCATGACGTGTTCTCCCAATCTGAAGGGCCATCCGAAGGCGCGTTAATAGCAAAGCTGGTGCTCGATCTAATTAATACCACAACGACCCCGGATATCTTTGGGTTCGTTGCTAAGGACGAAGAGAAGCTCATCGGCAGCATCTTTTTTACACGACTCAGCTTCGATACGCAGATAGAAGCATTTATCCTATCTCCCGTGGCGGTTCACTCAGACTATCAGAGCAAAGGTATTGGCCAGAAGCTAATTACCCATGGACTTGAACAGTTGAAGAACGCGGGAGTGGAACTGGCGTTTACCTATGGTGATCCGAATTATTATTCCAAAGTCGGTTTTCAACAGGTTTCGGAAGAAATTATTCAAGCTCCGCTAAAAATGTCACAGCCTGAAGGCTGGTTATGCCAATCGCTTGTTGGAAATGAAATTTTGCCGATACAAGATAAACCACGCTGTGTGCCAGCACTGAATGACCCGGTGTATTGGTAGGGGATAGACTCTCGCCACAGAGCGGCGAGATATTCAGTAGGATTAGCCAGCTAGATAAAATAAGAAAAGCCTGCAAGGTTTCTTGCTGATACGAATAAATTAACCTGCTGATTTTGCCTCAATAGCTTAACTTTCAACGTGCCGTTCTCTGAACCCTTCGGCGTCGCTCAGGATTAACTCCGCTGAAGGTAAAGTGCCAATTGACCTCTTCGCCCAATGAAGAAGTCGTTACCGGCCAAAATCTTCTTGTAAGTATCTGAGCGTTGTAGTATGTTGTTGCATATTATTCCTGAAATTTGGAATAACACACTAAAAACCTCTATCCATAATTATTCTTTAACAGACTATTTTGTGCTGAAACCACTTCGGTTTTTAATCTCGATTTGAGACCAGGTTTCATGTAGCTAAATAGGTTGATCTATTAGCAGTGAATTGAGGCATTCGGTTGTACTTGCGGTATTAGACGGAAGGGATCGGCCTCTATTGACTTGGCGTATTTGTAAAAAACAGGATAAAAACTTAGATAAGCTTAAGAGCACCTGTAAGGTTCACTTTGGCTATTAAGAATTCACTCACAACAAGCGAAGGGATCCACCAATATGTATGACATTGCAAGACTTCAAAAGGCCCTTAAGGAGATGTGGTCTAAACTAGCACCGGAAGAGCGCGCAAAACTTGAAAAGCAGGCAATTGCCGGCCATGAGTATCTACTTTCTATCCGCTCAGGGGCAGCACCTGAGATGAAGGCTCCGGTACCGCGCGAGCTATTACTTCTCTACAGCCTGCTTCATGATGACCCGGATGGATTGCTGAAGGATGCTGCTTCGCTCGACTCTGAAGTAACACATGTTGGAGCTGATGGTGAAGTGTACTTCGGCAATGTTGACTTCGACTCCACCGATCCCAAGTGGGCGTACTGCCCTTGGGCTTGGTATGAGACCGGACCGACAGTGCCTTTCGCCGCACCTCCGGCTACACCTCCAGCTGTCGTAGAAATCCCTGATACGGCGACTCTGGCAATCCTTGGTGACTGGGGAGGGAATAACGCTCCGGCGCAGCAGGTTGCCGCCGCTGTTAGAAACATCGAAGCCGACTATTTTGTGCATCTTGGAGACGTCTACTATGCAGGTACGAACGAGAATGGATTGGTCGAAACTAACTATCAAGAGGAGAATTTTTTAGGCCCATGGCCCGGTACGTCTGGCAAGTCTTTTAACCTGAATTCGAATCATGATATGTATGCCCATGCTATCGGATATTTTAATACTGCATTAGCATCTCCAATGTTTTCTGCGCAGGCCGGTTGTAGTTACTTTGCTCTTTTCAACAGTAGCTTTCGCTTTGTTGGCCTCGATACCGCTTACTTCGACCCCGATCAGAGTGGAACGGGTTTTATGACTGGAAACTTGAATTCCGGACAGGAAGAATTTCTTCTGGCGCAGGCAAGGAGTGCCGCTCAGCAAAATCAGAAACTCATTCTATTCACGCATCATAATGGATTGTCGATGGACGGAGAGACGAAGTTGTCACTATGGAATCAGATTGTCGCTCAGTTGACTCCATTGAATGGACAGTCGGTTATCTGGTATTGTGGCCATGAACATGTTGGAGCGGTATATCAGCCACAAACGGCGGGACAAGTCACAATTCTTCCAAGATGCTGCGGTCATGGCTGTATCCCTTGGGGCATACCATCGAATCTTCAGGGAAAAAGTCAAGTACTGTGGTTTGAGGATGAGGTTCTTGGCCCGGGATCTAATTATTTTGTAACCAACGGCTTTGCGACATTAAGTCTCAATGGAGCTTCGATCACAGAGACTTTTTACAATCAGAGTGGCGATGCTCACTGGACCAGCTAATGTAGAGGCTGAAGCCGTCGAAAGCGCATGAATCTGCTACTACGCCATCGGAAAGTGTGACAGATTCATGCAAACTTTTTAATACTTTGTTGGAGTTGTTACAAAGCTGAAGGTTTTCTGGCGTTTTGCAGATCACTTTATTATGTTATTAGACGTTCTTCTCGGAGTTGGGAAAAACACAACAAACTCCCCACTATAAAAACGTTCTTTAACAGACTGTTCTGTGCTGAAATACCTTGGTTTTTGAAACCGGGTGCTCCAAAAAGCATGTGACTAGTTGTTGAGCGGTTATCGGATTGAAAAAAATCAGAAAAAAGTATCTATATAATTAACAGTTTAATGCACTAAATACCAAGTCGCACCACCTCCGGCATTCTCTGCCGGGCTGGAAGTAACCTTGCTCTGCTTATGTATGCGGAGCGAAGTTGATACGCGCTAGAAAGAGAATGATTTATGAAGAATTTGATGATCTACAAGAGCTGTTTTTTATGGGCCCTGAACTCGAAAGCCGACACGCATGGTGGCACTGGGTCTATTTTTTAATGATGCCTGTCTTAGATATTACAGGCCCCTTGTCGCATATTTTCTCAACGGGGCAATGTGATTACACTTACAAAGATGATGAGCGATTTCCCGGTGTGCGTAATCCGATTACTTTTTACGCCTGGGCTAAGTCTTACCATCTCGAATATGACCGTATGGTTGCAACCTTCTTACCCCGGACTCCGGCTCAACGTCGGGATTTAGCTGCGATGAGAGAATATAGTGATATCATTGCGAAGGCTTTAAGAGAGGCACGCGATATACTGAATGAATCAGATAGTAGTGATGAGTAACCCCATGAATATCTCCCTCTCGCTTCAACAAGCCCGTAAGCTGGCCCTGTTATCGCAGCGACTACCGCCGGTAAATCAAGCCGGTAGCGCAACGGCTGCTACTTTGGCGGCGATTGAGCAGCTCGGTTATATTCAGATCGATACGATCTCCGTCATTCAGCGTGCTCATCACCACACCCTGTGGAATCGCAATCCGCGTTACAAAGCTGTGCAGCTAAGTCAGCTGATTACTGAGAAAAAAGTGTTCGAATACTGTCTCATGCCGCGGCTTACCTGCCGATGCGCGACTACCAGTTTAGCTTCGTGTGCAAGCATGCCCTTGCAACTGGCACGCTAAAGCAATGGTATAAGCGCGATGATAAGATGATAAAGCTGGTGCTGGATCGTATTGCCGGCGAAGGCTCGCTAATGGCCAGAGATTTTGAGCACATTGGTAAAAAGATCGGTGACTGGCGAGCCAAGCCGGCCAAGCAGGCACTGGAATATCTGTTTATGCAGGGTGACCTGATGATAGCGAGCCGCGTAAATTTTCACAAGGTGTACGACCTTACCGAGCGGGTGCTGCCGGAAGGAATTGGAAGCATTTCAATAGATGCACCGGACTTGTGTTACACCGAACCTCGCCAAAAACGGTTAAACCGGAGCTGCAGGTGTTGATGGGGAATTTGGCGGGACGCTTGGTGTAATTGAGCCGCATTTCGCTCCCCTCGGCGGAGTTTATCCTGCCCCTCGGCTCCGCTCGGGGAACGGTACTTCTTTCCGCTAGGGGAATGTAAGAGCACGCACCACTGAGTCTCAAACTTCCAGGAGCTCGGTAAATTTTGATCTAAAAGTGGAAAGAAATAGAGGTAGAATTGACGGAAACCAATCGTTGATTTGCATAAAAGCTTCTACAGCCCCAAAGCGATATCGATTTCCACATTTTTGGGTGGACCATTGGCCGCAGGCTACCTAATGGCGCGCAATCTCAAGGCCCTGGGCGATAAGGAATACTGGAAGGATTTTGAAGTTACTAATTATTTTAAGAACTTGAATGTGTCACTCAATCAAAGCAATGCGCCAAAACAGATAAAAATTACTCTTTTAATTTATGGCTTTAACGGGCTGGAGAAATATCCGCTCTAACAAACGCATTTAGTGAGAGAGCAATCCCGTCACGTCGAGTGTGAAGAGAAACAAGTATCGCGCCAGAGCAGCTACACCTGATGCTCGGCGTTATAAGAAGGGGGCTGTCTGTGAATAAAAAGGAATACCGAATATTTCTACTGGGTGTTGTTGTGCTTGGTGGTTTTTTCGGCACAATCATCTTTTATAATGCCCCCGAAATATGGATGCCGGCACCAGGTTGGAGCATTCTGAGTTCACTGGTAGCGTCTTTGCTACTTGCCCCGATTATCATTTTTTCTTATCGTCCAAAAACCGGGTTTAAACCTCGAATATTTCTTGCGCTACTCGTGCTTTGTGGCGCTCTGGTAATGTGGATCGATGCTGCGTATAATGTTCCCGGACCTATCGGGAATTCAGATTCAGGAGTTGCCTCACTTTTAATAAATATTCAAACAACGAGTTCCTGGGCATATCGTCTTTTCATTTTAATCCCAATTATTTTTACCGTGTTTGCTCTATGGGTTTGCGGTATGTTTTCGCTGTCCCTGGCGCGTGGTGTAACCAAGGCAAAAAAAGATTCCCCGAACTATTCGCTAATCACTTTGTCAATAAGCAGCGTAGGCGTTGTATTGCTTGTAATAATGACCATCGCGAGTGTAATGTTTATCAAAAGTGGGCCAGTCTATGTTCTGTATGCCAACGAATTAAATTTTCCAAAATATAAGTGGGACGAGAAAGTACTCCAGCTAAAGGAAGATATTCTTACGCGCAGTGATGATGTAAAATCGATTGAAGTTTATCAAGGCTATGTGGATGTCGAGCATACGTTGGCTAAATCTATTTTCGAAAAATATGTATTATTGGAACTAACCCAGCAAAAACGTCTGCGACGAGGAAAATTGAGAGCGTCGCTAATTCATGGACTTAAACGCTATGAAAGTTCTTTAATATCCATATATGATGACCCGGATCGACCGGCGGTGCCATCTGAGGAAACGTATACATTTGTCGAAAATAATTTTGTTCTGGATCAAAAAGTGCTCTCGAAATTAGGAATAGATACGGCTGAGTTACCTGATGATGCCGCTGCAAAGCTTCGAATGTCGTCAGAAAAAAGTCTGCCTGAAATAACCATAGACATTGCAAATCTAACCATTCCTCTCACCGCGATAGGATCTATCGAGAAAGTTCAGACAGAATATCAGGAAGCGGACTTGCCTACGCCCCGCTGGGAATTGTTCTCATTGATTCAGAAAGACTCACCAACCGGAGTTTTAGTCTCTCTTAATGAGCATTATATTAGAAGCTTTGGTCTAAGCTTGAGCGCTATAGAAACCACCATTATGGAATATATCGGGGCGCAGACTCTCCCAATTGATATTCGCTCATTTGAAGAGATCGTGCTTGCAAGTTCTGATAATGGACAGAAGATAAGACTTCGTGATATTGCCAGGGTGGATCGTAGCGAGCTCAACGATCGCTATCGTACTATTAACGGTCGTTTCTACGATATTCGGTTGCAATAAAATGCAGATCGGCGCGGATATCACGGCCTCTGCACATGGCCAGGCTGTGTTGATAATAGTGACATCCCAAGAAACCAAACTAAATATGCCTCCCCGCAGGGGCTAAAAAGCCAGCTCGGTGATCGTGGTCGTCAGGAGACCACAGGAGAATATGGAATCGTCCTATAAAAGCTATATAAAACGATATTTTGTAGTATTGCTCCTTGATAGCGAGGAAGAATATTCATCACTAATAGAAAAGCTTTCAGAATATCTATTGCAGAAGAGTCGTGATGCAATTGCATATCACAATCGAGGTCTGGCTTATCTTGAAATGGGGAATGAGAAGGGTTTAAAAGACATTGAACGAAGTATCTCGATTGATGGTAATAGAAAAGAGCCCTACAAAGTTTTAGGTCTATTTTGGGAACGAAACTTGGATTTAAAGCAGGCTTTGGCGTATTTTACTAAAACAATTGAAGCAGATGTTAATGATGCTAAAAACTATAGATGTCGAGCTTCAGTTCAGGAAGCGCTTGGTGATTTAGATAGCGCTATAAGCGATCTAAATAAAGCAATAGAACTTGAACCGACATTTGAATACACAATAAAGCTGCGAGATAAATTACAATCACGTGCAAGCTCTTGACAAGGCGCTGCGCTCCCAATTTGCGCCGAGCACGGCGTTATGAATATCAATCTTGCCATTTGAACATTGAGTATCATTCATGAAGTGGTTCAAAAAATTTTTTACATTGAGTATCTTTCGTGACACCCAAACCACGGAAAATAGCACTGAACAGATTGCATCGTCCGAGATAAAGGATATTGACTTATACGTGGACGAATATCTTGCCAGGTTCAATGTGAATGTAGACTATTCTGGTGATCAGAGAGATCACCAGCTTTTAGATAAAATCCGCAGAGATGCAGCCGACCAGGAAGATGATATTGTCCTTTCAGCTTTGCTAAACGGCCTTGAGAAAACAGCGAAATTCGGGATACTTTCGTTTGAGGGAAAGTCCTTCCTTAAGGCCATCGGGCAGCTCGGTGATCGAAAGGCTGTCGGCCCCCTGCGGTTGCTTTTTGATAGTTTTGTTGACCCCAAGAAACGCGCAGACCGTGATTTAGTTACCTTAACGCTATTCTCACTAGGGGATTTAAATTGGATTAAAGAACGAGTCTCTTTGCAAGATCTGGTCATGATGCTCGTTGTGTCTAAAATTAATACTGATGGTTCAATTCGGTTCACGCACCATTTGAGTGGTGCCACAATTGTTGAAGCTGGAGAGCTCTTGCAAAGAGATGGTGATTTTCACGCGCTCTTGGAGTTGACGATGGCACACAATAGTTATGCTGAGCAAGAAGTGGTTGTAAAAGCAATCAGCACAACTTAGAGCTGTATTAGCGCAGAGTCTTTTTGTCGCACCTGATCACCATACACCAAACGTATATCAAGCGCATGCAGTCGGACAAATTGCCCGCTTCGCGCACCTTGCTGCTCGATGCTGCTCGATTCCACCCATTGGAAACTGTTGACCTATGAAAGAATCGCTATCTATTCAACAAGCCCGAAAACTGGTGCTGCTATCGCAGAAACTGCCGCCTACAAAGCAGACCGGTGGCGCAACAGCAGCCACCCTGGCTGCAATTGAACACCTCGGCTATATTCAGATCGATACGATTTCCGTCATTCAGCGTGCCCATCACCATACTCTGTGGAATCGCAATCCGCGTTACAAAGCTGTGCAGCTAAGTCAGCTGATTACTGAGAAAAAAGTGTTCGAGTATTGGTCTCATGCCGCAGCTTACCTGCCGATGCGTGACTACCGGTTTAGCTTGGTGCGCAAGCATGCCCTTGCAACTGGCACGCTAAAGCAATGGTATAAGCGCGATGATAAGATGATAAAGCTGGTGCTAGACCGTATTGCCGGCGAAGGCCCGTTGATGGCCAGAGATTTTGAGTATACCGGTAAAAAGGTCGGTGACTGGCGAGCCAAGCCGGCCAAGCAGGCGCTGGAATATCTGTTTATGCAGGGTGACCTGATGATAGCAAGCCGCGTGAATTTTCACAAGGTGTACGACCTTACCAAGCGGGTGTTGCCGGAAGGAATTGATACCACATTGCCGGAACCGGAGGAATACGCCCGATTTCTGATTACGCAGTATTTACGCGCGAATGGTCTGGGACAACCCGCCGAAATGGCTTATTTGTTGACCAATACCAAGCGACGTGTTACCGCTACTGTGCAGGAAATGGTTGAGGCCGGAGAGCTGCTGCAGGTTTCCGTTGCCGATAACAGCTACTATGTGCTGCCGGAATCACTGGAGCTGCTAAGTAAACCGTTGGCGCGTAGCAAGTTGAAGATTCTGTCGCCATTCGACAATCTGCTCATCCAGCGGAAGCGAATGCAGGCGCTGTTTGAATTCGACTATCTAATTGAATGCTATGTGCCGCAGGTCAAGCGCCAATACGGCTATTTCTCTCTGCCCATTCTATGGGATGGCAAGCTGGTCGCGCGAATGGACTGCAAAGCAGACCGGAAGACAACGCTGCTGCATATTCATAATCTTGCCATAGAACCCACGGTAAAGAAAACCGACGTGCTTTTCAACGCGCTGCGTAAGGAACTGGAAGCCTTCCTACATTTTAATGACTGTACCGGGCTGGTACTGCACAAGACTTCGCCTGCAAAAGTTAAATCGGAGCTGCAGGTTTTGATGGGGGATCTTCTCGCTTCTTGAACGAAGCAGAAGGGGTGAGAGGATGCTATGTTAATTATCTCTAAGTGTTTTATACCAGCCTCTCGGCGGAGCTTATCCTGAGCACCTCGACTCCGCTCTGTGTGACAATTCCATTTCGACTCAATACTTTCTGGCGATTTTATCAAAAAGGTGCAAATGTAATATTTCATGTTACATTTGCACCTTTTTTACTCTGTCCTTTTCTATTGCTGTAATTCCTTCGTTATTTTTTTGAATAACAGAGTACCTCTTGGAATTTGTATTCCTATATTTCCAACTGCTGCATTTGATTGGCTTTGCTTTTTGGTTAATCAAGTTCATCACGTATATCCATGTCGAATTTATCCAATTCATCCATGTTTGGTTAATCCATGCAACATAGCTATGACATCCTAGTTCTCGGCCTTGGCGGTATGGGCAGCGCAATTGCTTACGAGCTGTCCAAGCGCGGCGTATCCGTGGGCGGGGTTGAGCAGTTTGAACCGCTACACAACAAGGGCGGCACCCATGGTGAGAGTCGGATTATTCGCAAGGCCTACCCGGAGAAGCCGGATTATGTGCCGCTGCTGAATCGCTCGTATGAGCTATGGGATGAATTGGAGCAGCATGCCGACAGAAAGCTGCGCAATGAATGTGGCTTTCTGGTTGCCGGCCATAGAGATTCTCCTTACCTACAGGATTTGGATAACGCCTATCAACATTATCCGCTTACACATGAACGCTGGAGCGCAACTGAGTTAGCGCAGCATTTTCCTCAGTTCAACCTTCCCGAAGACTATCGCGCATATTTTGATCCCTTTGGTGGATTTCTGTATGTCGATCGCTGCCTGCAGGCGCATCAGGATTTAGCTGTTCGCAATGGCGCGACGCTTTGTTTCAATGAAAAAGTGCGATCCTGGCAACATAACGGCGATTGCGTCGTGCTGAAAACGGATAAGCAAACGCTGCATGCAAAAAAACTGATTATCGCCTCGGGTGCCTGGATGAAGCCGGAGCTTGCCAAACTCGATATCGAACTGCGCATCTGGCGTCGCGTTATTTTTTGGTATGGTCAGCAGCAAACATTTTCTCCGGAGAAATTTCCATCCTTTGTTATTGAGCATCAGAATACCGGATTTTACGGATTGCCCGCCTTGGGAGAGCAGGGCGTAAAAATCGGCGAACACAATATTCCATTTGATATTGCAGTGCCGGAAGACTCAACCCAGCCGGTTACGCAAGCAGAGGAGGAGGTAATAGAACGATGTGTGTGGGACATTTTTCCGATGTTAGGTAAAAAAATAGAGCGCATTAAAACCTGCCTCTATGCCGTTTCGCCTGATCGTCATTTTATTCTCGATCATCATCCCGAACATAAGCATGTTTTACTGGCCGGTGGTTTTTCGGGACACGGCTATAAGTTTGCCACTGCTATTGGGGAGGTCATGGCTGATTTGGCGCTGGAGGGTAAGACGAAACATCCGATAGACTTTCTATCCCTGAAACGCTTCCAATCCAAATAGTTTGTCAATATCGCATCAAAACACTAAGTTCCGGGACTCAATAACTCAGGTTCGATCATGCCGCTGAATGCGACAAGCTCTCCGCCAGCTCCACCAAAACGAAATTTTATTAAAAAGCTACTGCCGTTTATGGGGCTGTTTGGGCTACTGGTTTGCTTTAACCTTGTTTACAATATTAATCCTTTTAGTGGAATACAGTGGAGCGATCTCTTACCGGCTCCCGAGCTGTTTTTGCTGTTTTTACTGCTTTGTTTAACGATCGATCTGAATCTCCGCTTACCGGTATTGTTCTGGGGGGCAATTCTGACGACGCTGTGGTTTTTGCGCATCTTTGGTTTGGCCGATCAGGCAATGCCGTACTATTTTGACCGTCAGTTTAATCTATATATAGACACTGGTTATGCGCTGGACTTGCTGGATCTGTTTTACCTCACCACATCTTTGGGAGGATTTCTCCTGACAATCCTTCTGAGCATTTCAACGGTTGTCGGTTTTGTTTATTTATCCTGGCGCGGACTATTCAAGCTGAAGAAATTATTGCATGAGGTGACGCTACGGCGATCCGTTCTTGCTCTGCTATTGCTATTAGCCTTTAGCGGATTTGTCGTAACGAAAATGAGCACACAACAGAGAATGCTCTCGATAAGTGGTTACCTGCCTCGCTTTTCAGAAGAAGTTCGATTTATCTCGGAGGTGCAAAAAATTGGGCGAGAATTCAACGCCGAGCTTGAAGCGGTGCGTTTTGAGGCCGCCAAGCTGCCGCAGGATTTGGTTGGCTTGAATGAGAGCAATGTCTTACTGTTTTTTGTCGAGTCCTACGGCCATTCTTCTCTTACACATGCCGAATATGGACCATTAGTCCAACCAGCTTTACAAGAAATGCAGACGTCGCTGGGCGCAGCGGGATTTGAGATGGTCTCCAGCTATATGGGATCGCCGACTTATGGCGGCACCTCCTGGCTGGCACATGGTGCATTTAGCAGCGGAGTGGCGGTACACGATCAACTTCGTTTTGATATGCTATTGAAGTCAGATGTAAAAGCGCTGCCGCGTTACTTTGACCATGCGGGCTACCGAACAATCTGCGTAATGCCCGGCACGCGTTATGCTTGGCCGGAAGGTGCCTGGTTTGGCTATCAGGAGAAGATCTTTGCCGATGATTTTGCCTATGCCGGACCGACATACGGCTGGTCTCCCATGCCCGATCAGTTTGTAATCGATCGTGTGCATCGCAAGCATTTAGCCGAGAGCCCTTCACCGATTTTTGCCGAGTTTGTTTTGGTCTCCAGCCATGCTCCGTTTCATATTCAGCCACCATACGTTGTGGATTGGTCGCGAATCGGAAATGGAGCCATTTATGACGACCTTCAGCCGCTTCGCTATAATATAGAATGGCCTAAGATGGAGAATGCTGCGGAAGGCTATTCGCGTTCCATTAGCTATGTGCTGAAGAGCCTGGAAGAGTATCTGCTGCAGTTTATCGATGACAATTCACTGATTATCATTCTCGGTGACCATCAGCCGAACCTGGCATTAACCGGTCCGAACCAGCCGTGGTCGGTGCCGATTCACGTCATCAGTCGGAATACGGAACTGTTGAAGCCGTTTCGTGCGCGCGACTATATTTCGGGAATGATTCCCAATCAGCAGTGGCCGCATCCGGGAATGGAGTCTTTTTTGCCGAATTTCCTGCTGGATTTCTCCGGTTCAAATCGCCTCGCGGATTGAGCGCACAAATGATTCAACATTCGAACAAGCCGTTGGCAAATCCTTGCTATCGCGGATCGTATTAATCACTGCGCTTCCGATAATCACGCCGTCACCATACTCCGCCATTGCTTTGGCCGTCTCCGTATTTGAAATACCGAAGCCAATCAAAACCGGCAGATCGGTCATGCGTTTCAATCGCTTCAAAAATATGCCGGTTTCTTCCGGCAGGCTTTGTCGCGCGCCGGTTACTCCGGTTAATGAAACCGCGTAGATAAATCCACGACTGTTCTTCAGCACATTATTCACCCGTGCCTCAGGTGTATTTGGGCTTACCAGATATATAAGATCCAGCCCGTTTTTCAACGCCTCCTGATCAAGCAGTTCACTTTCCTCCGGTGGAAGGTCGGGAATGATAAATCCTGAGGCGCCTGCTTCTACTGTATCTGCACACAGTTTCTCCCAACCATAGCGATAGAATGGATTGGCATATCCCATCAGAATTACCGGTACATCAGATTCTTTGCGAAACTCCCGAAGCAGATCCAGCGTTTTCTCCAGCGTAATACCCGCTTCCAGTGCTTGCTGTGAGGCAGCCTGTATTGTAGGACCATCCGCAAGCGGATCGCTGAATGGAACGCCCAGTTCAATTAACTCTGCACCGCCTTTTACCAGGCTGCTCAGTAGGGGAAGCGTCGCATCTAAGTTCGGATAGCCTGCTGTTAGATAAATTGATACAATTTTACGGTTTGCCGCGCGTTTTTCCATCAAATACTGACTAAGTGTTGAAGTGCTCATATTAGTTTCCCTCCAGCAGTACCGAAACGGTTTCCATGTCTTTGTCACCGCGCCCGCTAAGGCAAATTATCAGTGATTCCTCCGGCGCCATTTCCGGTGCGACTTTCAGCGCGTGTGCTACGGCATGTGCAGTTTCGAGCGCAGGAATGATGCCTTCACACTGTGAAAGCAATGCCAGCGCATCCAGCGCTTCGCTATCGGTTGCAGAGGTGTATTCGACTCGTCCACTCTTCATCAGAAAAGAGTGCTCAGGTCCAACACCGGGATAGTCCAGCCCGGCGGAGACAGAGTGTACATCACCGACCTGCCCGTCATTTGTTTGAATAAGATAGGTTTTCATACCGTGCAAAATCCCTGGTTCGCCATATGTTAGTGTCGCGGCATGGTCGCCAACATTGCCACCGCGTCCACCCGCTTCAATGCCAATAAGCCGAACGTTCTCATCATCCACGAACGGAGCAAACATACCCATGGCGTTCGAGCCGCCACCCACGCAGGCAAGAACGGCATCGGGTAAGCGTCCCTCCTTCTCCAGATGCTGCTGTCGTGTTTCTACTCCGATAATCGCCTGAAAATCACGCACCATTTGCGGATAAGGATGTGGACCAACCACCGAGCCGATGCAGTAAAAGGTGTTGTGCACATTAGTTACCCAGTCGCGGATAGCTTCATTTATCGCATCTTTCAGTGTTCTGCTACCGCTGGTAACCGGTACAACCGTTGCCCCGAGCAGCTTCATGCGAAACACGTTTAAGCGTTGACGACGAATATCTTCTGCGCCCATATATACGATGCATTCCATGCCGAATTTAGCCGCAACGGTTGCTGTTGCCACGCCGTGCTGCCCGGCACCGGTCTCGGCAATAATGCGCTTCTTGCCCATTTGTTTTGCCAATAACAGTTGACCCAGCACATTGTTGATTTTATGTGCCCCGGTATGATTCAAGTCTTCACGCTTTAAATAGATTCTTGCTCCGCCAAGCTTATCGGTCAAGCGGTCGGCGAACGTGAGTGGATTGGGTCGACCGGCATATTCGCGCAGATAATAGCCGAATTCCTGTTGAAATGATTCGTCCTGTTGCGATGTCAGATAGGCTGTTTCGAGTTCATCAATAACCGGTATTAAGACTTCTGGAATAAACTTGCCGCCAAACTGACCGAAACGGCCATTTTTATCGGGTAATTCGGCTGTTTTAGTGCGATGTTCCATCCATACACTCCTTTATATTATCAAATAATTTTCTGAGTTTATGATGCGACTTCTTCCCGGGAGATTCCTCAACGCCGCTGTTTACATCCAACATCCAGGGGTTTACCTCCTGAATAGCCGCGCAAATATTATCCGGATTTAGTCCGCCGGCAAGAATGATTCGCCCATACTTTTTGGCCGCGGTTGCAAGCTGCCAATTGAAGGTCTCGCCGGTTCCACCATGTTGTCCGGCTTTGTAAGTATCGAGCAAAACGGCAACAGCGTTTCGATAATTGCCAATGCTTTCCGGCGCGAACTGTTGATGAACAGGCACGGCGTAGATCAGCCTTCGCCCGCCAAGCTGTTTGAGCTCCGGCAGGTGTTCCCCATGAACCTGTGCGATATCCATTTTTGAGGATGCAAGAAGATGTTGAACGTGTACAAGAGTAGGGGAGACAAAAACGCCAATTCTCTTAACTTCCGCGGGTAGCTGTTTTGTAATCTCAGCTGCATCTTCAGGGAAAATAAATCTTGGGCTTTTTGGGTGGAAGATAAACCCCAGGGCATGTGCACCGAGTTCTACTGCAAGCAGCGCATCTTCCAGGCGGGTGATGCCGCAAATTTTTATCTGCATGTCTGCATCTCCGCACGGAATTGTTTTAGTGCAAGACCAGGATTAGCATGCCGCATGAAATGGCTGCCGATTAAAACGGCCTGCGCACCGGCCTGCTGCATTCTTACGCCGTCCATTCCGGTAGCCAAACCGCTCTCAGCAACCAGGCAGGTGCTCTTCGGAAGCAATTCTGCCAGCCTTTCTGTTGTTGCCAGATCGATTGAGAATGTAGCAAGATCGCGATTGTTCACGCCGATGATTGGCGCGTTGCAGCGGAGCGCTACGTCTGCTTCCTCCTCACTGTGTACCTCAACCAATGCTTCCATATTGAGCGAATAGCAAAGTCCCATTAATTCCCTGAGCTCCGATTCTTCCAATGCGGCAACAATGAGCAGAATGGCGTCGGCATGATTTGCCCGGGCTTCATACACCTGGTAGGAGTCGATAATGAAGTCTTTCCGCAGTAGTGGAACATCACTCATTTTACGCAGGCGTTTCAGATACTTTAGAGACCCTTGAAAAAAGTGGGAGTCTGTTAACACGGATAACGCAGTGGCACTGTAGTTCAAATAGGATGCTGCCAGCTCTTCTACCACAAACGGCTCGCGAATGACGCCTGCGGATGGGGATGCTTTTTTCAGCTCGGCAATAATTGCCAGCTCGTCTCCACTCAGCGCTGCCTTTAGCGAACGCGTTTCGGGAGCCTGGGAAATCGCCTCCTGCAGCTGAGAAAGTGACATTGACTTACGGGCTGCCGCAACCTCATCGCGTTTGAACTTTAATATCTTGTCGAGTATGGTAGCAGCCATTAGTTTGATTGTCCTTTGGTGAAATCAATAAGTGCATCGAGCTTTTTCTTTGCAGCACCGCTATCAATGCTTTCGGCAGCCAGCTTTGCAGCCTCAGAAAAAGATGCAGCTCTTCCACCGATTATTAACCCTGCAGCCGCATTCAAAATAACCACATCACGATAAGCAGACGCTTCACCGGAGAGAACGCTTCGCATGATGTTTGCATTTTCGACAGCATCTCCACCTTCCAGGCTGGCTGCGCTTCGCGTTATGCCAAAGTCTTCCGGTTGAATCGTCTGTTCTCTGATATGTCCATCTTTTAGCTCAGCAACAAAGGTTGGAGCTGCCAGTGATATCTCATCCATGCCGTCTTCGCTGTGCACCAGCATCACGTGCTCGGAGCCCAGCTGTCTGAGAACTTCAGCAAGGAGCGGCGCGAGTGGTTTTTCGTAGACGCCGATCAGCTGACGCTTCACGCCAGCCGGGTTGGTAATTGGGCCTAAAATGTTAAATACCGAGCGAACCCCAATCTCTCGCCGAGGGCCGATTGCGTATTTCATTGCGGGATGAAGACCGGGAGCAAACAAAAATGCAATGCCGGTTTCGGCAAGGCAGGCAGACATTTGATCTGCAGAGAGCTGTAGCTTTACGCCGAGTTCTTTTAGCACATCTGCGCTGCCGCATTTGCTGGAAACTGATCGATTGCCGTGCTTGGCAACGGGCAATCCTGCGCCTGCCGCAACAAACGAGGCTGTCGTGGTGATGTTAAACGTATGCTTACCGTCTCCACCGGTTCCTACAAGATCGACGGTTTCCGGAGTAGTGAGTTCTACGCGTCGTGCCTTTCCACGCATCGACTTGGCAAGTCCTGCAATTTCCTCCGGCTGTTCACCCTTCATGCGCATGGCAATTAAGAAGGCTCCGATTTGTGCATCGGTTGCCTCGCCGCTCATAATGGTTTCCATCGCATCAAATGACTCTTGCCTAGTCAGGTCGCTGGCGTTCAGAATGGTGTTAATGGCTTTCTTAAGCATGAGCGTTCTCCTTTGTCCTTACCGAAACCGGCTTGCAGTATTGCTCGACAAAGTTGCGCAAAATCCCTCTTCCAGACTCGGTTAGAAAAGACTCCGGGTGAAACTGTACGCCACAAATTGGAAGTGAGCGATGTGCCAATGCCATGATAGTACCGTCTTCGCTGCGCGCTGTAATTTCGAGACAGTCTGGAAAACTGGGTTCTTCGGCAATCAAGGAGTGATAGCGTGTTGCTTTAAGTGGATTTGGCAGATCTTGAAATAGACCCGAATTGTTGTGCTGAATGGCAGATGTTTTACCATGCATTAATTCGTTCGCCCGGACAATCTTACCTCCAAACGATTGCGCGATTGACTGATGTCCTAAACAAACGCCGAGAATTGGGAAAGCCGAGCCGAGCTCTGCTATAATTTGCAGTGAAAGTCCTGCACTGTCCGGTTTACCCGGTCCCGGAGAAATCACGATTCCATCGGGTGCCATTTTGCGGATTGCACTCAGAGAAATTTCATCGTTGCGACGGACTGTAAGCGAAAGGCCAAGCTCGCCGAGAAATTGCTCCAGGTTGTAGGTGAAGCTATCGTAGTTGTCTATAATTAAAATGTGCATTGTTTTCCTCTAGCTTTTCAGGCCTTTTTCTGCAACCGCCAGAGCGGTTCGCAGGGCATTGGATTTGTGAATGGTTTCTTCGTATTCTTTTTGCGGATCGGAGTCTGCAACAATGCCGGCGCCAGCCTGGAAATACGCTATTCCATCACGAACCTCAAGCGTTCGGATTGCGATACAGGTGTCCAGATTCCCGGAAAAATCGAGGTAGCCAACCGCACCGGAATAGAGGCCTCGTCTTTCCGGCTCCAGCTCCTCGATAATCTCCATGGCGCGTACTTTGGGAGCTCCGCTAACTGTTCCGGCAGGGAAACCAGCCTTAAATGCATCAATCGCATCATATCCTTCCCGAAGTTTTCCGCGTACCTCGGAAACGATGTGCATAACGTGGCTGTACCGCTCAATGTTCATATTCTCGGCAAGTGTGACGCTGCCATATTCGGACACGCGCCCCACGTCATTTCTGCCAAGGTCGACCAGCATAACGTGCTCGGCTCGCTCTTTTTCGTCTTCTAACAGATCCGTAGCGAGACGGTCATCTTCTACAGGATCAGAACCACGCGGGCGCGTTCCGGCAATTGGTCGAACTGCTACCTCACCATTTTCTACGCGCACAAGAAGTTCCGGACTAGAGCCAATTATGCTTTGGCGTTTTCGTCTAACGTAAAAGAGATAGGGCGATGGATTGATTTGTCGAAGGGCTCTGTAGATGTAAAAAGGAGGAACGTTTACTTTGCAGGAAAATTGTTGCGATAGGACGACCTGAAAAATATCGCCTGCCTGGATGTATTTCTGTGCGCGTGTTACCGCTTGTTGAAACTGTTGCGGTTCGAAATTCGAATGAATCTCCGCGGCCTCTCTTTCTTCGCCCTCAATAAGGTCGATAGGGCGCTGTAGGATTTGACGATAGCTCTCGATGCGTCGGATGGCCTGATCGTAGCTTCGCCTTAAGTCATCATCTTTTTCGAGGATAATATTGGTGATAATCAAAATGCGATGTTTCAGGCGATCGAAGGCCAGAATGGTGTCGTACAGACCAAAACCGGCAAGTGCTGTATTTTCGAGCGGCGCGTTTTCTTCGGGCAGCTTTTCAATGAAACGAACGGTATCATAACCGAAAAATCCGACTAATCCACCCGAAAAACGGGGTAGCTCGGGATCATTGACAAACGTATAAGAAGCCAATTTCTCTTTTAGAAAAGCGAAGATATCGCCGGTATGCGATTCTGAAGAATCGTCTGTGCTAACGACGATTTTCTCTCCGTCGAACTCAATGTATTCGCGTGGATTGCAACCGAGAAAAGAATAGCGAGCGACGTGCTCTCCACCTTCAACAGATTCGAACAAAAAACCATCATCATTCCCGGGGCAAAGTTTCAAAAAGGCAGACACCGGTGTTAGCAAATCGGCAACAATTGAGCGGGCAATCGGAATTACGTTGCCTTTTTTCGCTTGTTCTGTAAAGCGTTCAAATGATATAGGTTGCATGATTATCCTTCTATTTCGTCGTTTTTAGTCAATTTTGGGCAAAAAAAAACCCGCCATGAAGGCGGGTTAAATATCTAGCAGCTGAAAAATCAGCGCTATGCAGCACACATTGCTCCACCACCTTCTTTGATATAGGAATACCACCACTGCCAGCTTTGCCAGTCTTGTGAGAATGAAGGTTGTGTGGAACGTACGCGTGTCATGTTTTTCTCGTTTTGTGTTGGCGAAATATGGAAAAGAGTTCTCTGTTTGTCAAGAAAATTGTGCGTTTTGTTAAAAAAACTTGGATTCTTAGCGCGTCATTTTACCTAGGTTCACTGCTTGAAAGCCGTGAAAATCGATGTTGCGAACGTACTTCAGGTTTTTCCAGAGAAGCGAATATCCCTTCAACATTCGCAGTGCCCCAATGCGTTTTTCGAACCGTGCAACCTCACGTTCAGTTGCTTCCCGGCGTGGGCCGGCAGTTCCGAAAAGCCGCACAGCCGGTGGAGTAGCAAACTTTCCTGATATTAGAGATCTTAACCAAAATAGCTTTCCGCTGTTCACAAACTGGATGGTTATTTCCGGATTTGCATCCAGATTTTTACTAAGCTGGGAAGCAAAGATGTCAAAGTAGAATCCATTCATATCTGACCTTAATATGAGTGAGCCGATGGGGGTCAGGTTTGCGCGTCCTTCACTATCGATCGTTCCCATAGTAACGTGCGAGTTAGCCTTGTAAGCACCTTTGTACCAGCCTCTTATTTGCGACCAGTGATCTTGCAAATTTTGAGTGGCATTATTGGGTAAACGTGTTGTTACCGGCATAAATTCTCCTTAGCTGCTTTCGTTTAAGCGAGGAATAACGGCTAATTTTTTTATGTAATTGTAGATTGCTTTTAGTTCCGTTTGCTCGATGGGAGGGATAATCTGTTGTGCCCCGACGTAGATTGCAAAAAGCGCCTGTGCAAGTAGCCTTGCCTCAGCTTTCCCGCCGGGAATCTGACGTGTTAATTTTATAAGATAGGCAAGTCGCTGCTCGTCTACTCTCTGTTGAAAATTTTTTACGACGGGATTAACCAGTGCCCAGGCGCGTATCGCAACTTCCAGCTGAATGGCGATTTTGCTGGTGGTAAGATCTGTAAGCTCCTCAATGCGCTCCAGGAGAGTTGCTTTGCTATTACTTGTTTCGATAATATCACGCGTCAGCGTGTCTTCCCAATAGGTGAGAAGCGCTTCAACATACGATTGCTGATTTTTAAAATGATGATAGAAAGACCCCTTCGTTACGCCTAAACTAACGCAAAGTGCCTGAATCGTCAGTTTTTCCGGCCCTTGTATGGCGAGCTGTTTCATTCCGTGTTTTAACCAGTCTAATCGTTCCAGTCTTGCCATAAATAATCCTTGTTAGAATTGAAACATACCATACTGTATGGTATGTTTCAATATAATTAAATAACTTAAAATGTCAAGCGTTTTTGAGATGTTACTCGGATATGGTTAGGTTGTAGACGTTTTCGGAAGGGATTAGCGTATCAAAAATCTCTTCATTATGCGAGATCAACAGAATGCCTTTGCCACGTGCAGTTGCCTGCTGCATAGCCACTATAATGCGCTGAATGCTCTTAAAATCAAGCCCGTTAAGCGGTTCATCGAGAATCAACAACGGCGTATCCAGGCAAAATGTGCGTAGCAGATTAAGGCGCTGTTTTTGTCCACCACTGAGAAGCTTTACCGGTTTATCCCAAAAAGCATCCGTTACGCTCATCTGAAACCATTCTTCCAGCTGTGCTTTTAGCTGGCTATCGCTCAGGCGTAGTTCTTTGGGAAGGCCGTTAAACACATCGCTCACGGTTGCATTGAGATTCAATGCCTCATCTGCATGCTGAAAGACCATTCCGGCTTGTCTGCCCCAGATCTGTTTGCGCCACAGTGTTTCTGGTGTTTTTTCAGTAATTGAAATATCACTGAGCATTAGCTGCACCTTTTGCGCCCTTGTTAATCCCATTGCGATTTTTGCCAGCGTTGTTTTGCCAACGCCACTTGCAGCCTTTACATAGACGATTTCACCACCGTGAAGCGTTAGCGGGCATACTGTCTCCGAGTTGCTTTTGCTAATTCGCATGGTTTTATCGAAAACCCGATAACCGCTCTCTATCCGTAGCAGAGAATTGGTTGAGGCAGAGGAGGACGGTGTATCTGCTGCTGCTGTTCTAAGCCACGATAAATAGGCTGCCGGTTCGAAATCGGTCATTTGAAGTTTCTGCTGTCGCGTCAGCTCCTTAAAGGCAATGTCGGATTTCAAGTCGGGATGTTGCTGATAAATTTCAGTGATTATAGAGTAGTCGTGGGTAATGATGAGACCGGAAAAAGGCGTTTTCCGATAGGCATCGAAGAGCATCTTTAGAAAAATATTTCTGAAATTATTATCCAAACTGCCGGTTGGCTCATCAAAAACAAACAGTTCGCCATCTTGACCATTTTGCAATGTGCTAAGTTTCTTAAACGCCATTGTCAGCAACATGCGCTGCTTCTCGCCACCACTTGGCCGATAGGGGCGTGGAAAAATATCCAGCAGTTCCTGAATTGGTTCCTGGTTTTCCGTATTCCATAACTGCTTTAGAACTTCAGCTTCATTTGTCGCCGGAGCGAGGGCACCTTCATTGAGCTGTTCCTTCAGCAGGAGGAGTGGGTTTAAATGGGATGAGGGTTCTTGAAAGACAAAAAAACCGTGCTCCTGTTTTTTCTGCGCAATACTGTTTTTTAAATATTCATGATACGTGTGGCCATTAATAGTAATGTCCAGTGTGTTCGGATCGAGCAAGCCATAAACTGCCCGGGTTAAGATCGATTTGCCGATTCCAGATTCCCCAAACAGAAGGACAATTTTGTCTTCGGGGAGAGAAAAGTTCTCTATTTCAACAATTGTTTTTCCGCGTTTGGAAATTTGTATTTCGTAGTTCACCAGTAACCTGTTTTTATTTTTTGTTCAAATCAACTTATTTGAAACTGGAGGAGTTTGCCAGAACTATTTGTGATGTCAAAGTATTTTTTGCCAAAAAAGATAAGGTTTAAATTGATTTGTCGAACATTAACTAAACCATTGTTTCTCTTCTCAATAGGAAGTAGGGGGCATGGTTCAAAGGGATTTGGGAAAGGGAAGAGGGATGAACTTTTCGCATACGCGATCGAATGCCGCTTCAGAGATGCGCATTTTATATAAAATATCGATGTCGATCGGTACCAGTCTGGATTTAGATAAGATGCTACAGGCATGTTTGTCTACTTATATTCGTCAACTAAATGGACTTGCGGCCGCGGTATTTAGCTATGCAAAGCATTCCGAAAGTAAATACGCCTATCGGTTGCGTTATTCTATTCCACGTCAAATTGAAGTAGTGAGGCCGTTTCAGCAATTATTGGATGCAATCCCTGAAGAACTTTCCGAGGAGGAGTGGCTTGATTTCGAAGACCGTCTACCGCTTAACCGCGTTGTCGCAGGGAAAAGCCACGGATACCTTCTAAAATTGCCTGGATTTGGGGTTTTAGTTTTGCTTTGTAAGGGAAAATTGCCAAGACAACTTGTCGATCTGATAAATGACCTCAGTCTGAAACTCGCGAGCGCCTGTAGTGCTTGCTTGCAAAATGAAGAATTAAAGCAATCTCACATACAGCTAATTGCAACAAATGAAGAAGTAACATCCCGAAAACGAGAGTTAGAAATTTCTCGCGAGAAGCTGGTTTTTGCAATGACAGAGCTTACCGGGGCGAAAGATGCGGCAGAGGCTGCGAGTCGGGCAAAGAGTGAATTCCTCGCTAACATTAGTCACGAGCTGCGTACTCCACTCAACTCTATCCTTGGATTTTCCTCACTTCTGAAAAACTTATCGCAGAATAAGGTCGCTGAAGAATATCTCGAGGCGATATCGTCGAGTGGCAAGAGTTTATTAATGCTCATAAATGATATTCTTGACCTGTCAAAAATTGAAGCCGGGGCATTGGAATTGATGTGCAGACCGGTAAATCCGCGAGAACTGTTTTTAGATGTCGGTCGCATCTATCACTTTAAGGCAAATGAGAAGGACCTGACTTTTAAACTGTCGCTTTCCAAGCGTATGCCCAATGAACTTATGCTGGATGAAATTCGACTTCGTCAGGTCTTAATAAACCTGGTTGGTAATGCCATCAAATTCACCGATCGTGGATTTGTCGCTATTTCTGCCTCTGTTAAGATTTTAGACCCGGCAGAACAAATGGCGAATTTGATTATCGAGGTATCAGACAGTGGAATAGGAATTCCTCCGGAACAGGCACAGCGGGTGTTTCAGGCATTTGTGCAGCAGAGTGGGCAAGATAATCGCGAGTATGGGGGAACGGGTCTGGGATTGGCGATAACAAGGCGATTGGTCGAAATGATGGATGGCCAGGTATCACTTACGAGTAAGAGTGGTCATGGCTCGACATTTCGAGTGGAAATTCCGAACATTCTGATTGTCGATTCGGGGCCCGACTCCGGTGAATTTACTACGGAAGACAAGGTGGTTATGCCGGAGCAACTGGCTGGGGGGCACATTTTGCTTGTAGAAGATAATCCATTGAATCGACGGTTGATAAAAGAATTTTTGAAAACGAGTTCAGTGAGAATTAGCGAGGCTGAACACGGCTTTGAGGCATTGAAACTTGCCATAGAAGATCCACCAGACCTCGTGCTTATGGATTTGCAGATGCCGCAGATGGATGGCTATGAAGCGACCAAAAAATTTCGAAAGCATCCAGATCTTCAGGACATTCCGATTATTGCGCTTTCGGCAAATGCGTTGCGCGATCAGCAACGTAGAGCGCTTGAGTCAGGTTGTACAACATTTCTTGCAAAGCCGGTATCACAGGAAGATCTGGTTCGCCTGATTAGTGATTACCTGCCGCTAAAGGAAGATTTAGAGACCGAGTATTCTCCGGTCGAAGAAGTTGAGCAAGAGGAAATGACGCTACATGGGGATTTGGAATTACTGGTAACATTGCTTCAGGGAGAGCGATATGACGAATGGCAGAGCGTATCGGAAACGATGATTATGTCTGATATTGCGGATTTCGGTAAGCAAATATCCAGTTTGTCAGATGAGTATGGGGTGGAGCTCCTCAAAAGTTGGGGAGCCAAAGTTACTGAATGTGCTCAGGCATTTCAGGTAGAAAGATTGAATGAGATTTTGCCCGGCTTTTCTGAAGTCGTTGAAAAAGTTGTCGAAAGTGTAAACAGACAAGGAAGTGTTCAGAAAGTGTAGTACGTTCAGGGAGGACGTGATGGCTGCATTTAGCCCGGAAATAGATATAAAAGATTCACTGATTCTAATTGTTGATGACATTCCTCGTAATATTCAGCTACTGGGGAATATCCTTTCGAAAGATGGCTTTAAGGTCGCTGTTGCAAATCATGGTAAGCAAGCTCTTACGATTATTGATAAGCGGCAACCCGATCTAATTCTGCTTGATGTTATGATGCCGGAATTAAACGGTTATCAGGTTTGTGAACGAGTTAAGAGCTCTGAGGCAACGGCAGACATTCCGATAATTTTTCTTACTGCAAAAAATGATGTTGAGGACAAACTACGCGGCTTCGCTGTAGGCGGTGCGGACTTTGTTACAAAACCATTTGAGCCGGCAGAGGTCATTGCCCGGGTGCATACTCAACTTCGTCTAAAAAAAATGTCCGACCTTCTCAAGCTCCACAATACCCAATTGGAGGAGATGCTGGAAAACCGAACTCAGGCTCTCATTCGATCTGAGCGTCATTCTGCATTCAGCCTTATGATTCAGGGAATTATTCATAACCTTAAAAACCCTCTCAACCTTATTTATGCGGGTTGCCAGTTTATTGAAATGGAAAAGCCACAGATAAATATGATTATGCAGCGTCTTCCAGAGCGGCAGGCAGAGCCACTTAATCAGCGATTGGAGTATATCTGGAAAAGCGCAGTTATGATTGATAAAGGTTCCAAGCAACTGCTGGAGATGGTGGATTCCATGATGGCTAAAAGCCGCAGTGATCAGCAGGAAAATCTGAATAAGATAGATCTGAATGTGTTGGTTCAGCAGGAATATGAGTTTCTGTTATCCGACCCTGATTTTCGTCATGGTATTGGTCGTAAGCTGGAGGTTTGCAGCAGCTACTTACCAGTTTGCATTGTTCCAGCCGAGATCGCACAGGTGTTACAAAATTTGATTCGAAATTCCCTCGATGCGTTGCGCGGTAGACCTCAACCCAATATTTCTGTAAAAACCGGGAAGTCTGAAAATACAGCATGGATCGAAGTGGAAGATAATGGAACAGGTATTCCGGCAGATTACCTTAGTAAAGTATTTGAACCCTTTTTTACAACAAAACCTGCTGCAGGTAAAGCACGTGAAGGTGAACCGTCCGGTACCGGATTGGGATTGCATATTTGTAAGGCGATGGTAGAAGCCCATCATGGTAAAATCAAAATCACCAGCAAACTAAACATCGGAACGTGTATTCGAGTTGAACTTCCTTTGGTTGTCACCGAGATGGGCGAGAAAGTGGAATATCATCCAGAGAAGGTAACCAGCCTCTAGAAAATTGATTGTTTCTCGACAAAAAAAATGTAACTTCTTGTATTACTCTGCGTAATGATTTGTAAGCAGCAAAGGTAGAATTTAAGAGACTAGACTCTCCCTTCAAATCTGCTTAACACAATATGCTACAGATCTATTTGTTACACCAGAAATTCTCCCCCCGGAATCTGGTTCGTTCTGTAGACAAGTTTTATCTATGCTACATCCCCGCAAGGCATAGAGTGGGCACATTATACTCAAGTTATTAATGAAATAGTATTTGCTGATAGCAACTCCGGCAATTTCACTTGCCAATCGGTAAAATTCTATGGCGTCAAATTGCTCTGGATACTGTAACCATGTGAGGTCTAATTATGAGAGAAGTTTTCGACGTCTCTTTAACTGGCGCGAATTTACCCTACACAATCTTACTCGGATTGGTTCTGCTTTACTGGATCAGCGTTATTATCGGCGCTCTGGATATCAGTTTTTTGGATGTTGATATTGATGCAGACGCTGATATTGATGTTGATATTGATGCAGACGTCGAAGCAGATATCGAAGGAGCGGAAGGTGCTTTCTCTGCTCTGGACACCCTCCTAACGTTTATGAATTTGCGCGACATTCCCTTTATGATCGTCTTCAGCATCTTTTCATTGATTCTTTGGATGGGAGCGCTGATAGGTAATCATTTAGTTGGTGGACAATCCTGGCTGTTTTATTTACTGGCCTTTTTCCCGAATATCCTGGGTTCAATGCTAATAACTAAAGTAGTAACCACGCCACTTCGCCCGCTATTTAGAGCTTTCAAGGACACCGGCGATGCGCGAGTTGAAGTGGTGGGACAAATTTGTACTATTGTCAGCCCTGCAGACTCTCAGCGATTAGGGCAAGCCGAAATAACGCTTTCGGGAGCCCCGCTGCTGCTGAATGTGAAAACCTGGAAAGAGAATGCCCTTGGGAAAGGTAAGCGCGCGATTGTGATTGAAAAAAGTAAAGATGGTGACTATTACATTGTAGAAGAATTTAACGAATGGGAGAACTAGATGAACTTCATTACAGACGTATTATTTTCGGGAGGGTTAATCCTTCTGATATTGGGAGTTGGCGTATTCGCCTGGCTTGTCCAGCGCTATAAGAAAATAGACCAGGGAATGGCCATTGTTCGCAATGGGATTGGCGGATCGAAAGTCAGTTTTACCGGCATGTTTGTTTTTCCTGTTCTGCATCGCGGAGAATACCTCGACATCTCGGTTAAACGAGTAGAGATTGAGCGCTCAGGCAAGGATGGGCTTATTTGTGAAGACAATATTCGTGCAGATATAAAGGTTGCATTTTTTGTACGCGTAAATAAAACTGAGGAAGATGTGCTTAAAGTAGCGCAATCACTCGGCACATCACGTGCATCCGATCAGCAGGCACTCATCGATTTTTTTGACGCCAAGTTTTCAGAAGCTCTGAAAACCGTCGGTAAGCAGTTTGCCTTTGTCGATCTATACAATTCGCGTGAACGCTTTAAGAGTGAAATTCTGCAAACGATCGGTACCGATCTCAACGGTTATGTGCTCGATGATGCGGCCATTGATTATCTTGAACAAACGCCTTTGGATTTCCTGAGCGCAGACAATATTCTCGATGCCCAGGGTATTAAGAAGATCACCGATATTACCGCGCAGCAAAGCATCTTATCTAATCAGATCGCTCGCAATAAGGAAAAAACAATTACCCAGCAGGATGTTGAAGCACGCGAGGCGATTCTTGAGCTTAACCGCCAGCTGGCTGAAACGGAAGAACGTCAGAAGCGCGAGATTGCCTCTATTAAGGCACGTGAAGAAGCCGAGGCAGCGCGGGTAGAACATGAAGAAAGATTGAAGTCTGAGCGAGCTCGCATTCTAACGGAAGAAGAACTGGCGGTTGCTGAAGAGAATAAGCTGAGACAGGTCATTGTTGCTGCGAAAAGCAAAGAACGCACCGATGCTGTAGAGAACGAGCGTGTACTGAAAGATAAGTTTCTTGAGCAAAACGAACGCGAGCGCGTAGTATCATTAGCGCAGATTGAAAAAGAGCGTGCGATTGAAGAAGAACGCAAAAACATTCAGGAAGTTATTCGTGAACGAATAGCGGTTGAAAAGTCGGTGGTGGAAGAAGAAGAGCGCATCAAGGATACACGCGCCATTGCTGAAGCTGATCGCAAGAAGCAGGTTGCACTGACCTTTGCAACACAGGAGGCTGAAGAGGCAAAAACCCGTGAAGTTATTGCTGCTGATGCTGCCCGCGAAGCGGCTCGAATGAAGGCCGAGCAGGATGTTATTGAAGCCGAAGCCTCAAAAGAAGCAGCTACTAAAGAAGGTGAAGCTCGCAAAACACTTGCTGAAGCACAAGCTGCTGAAGAAGCAACGCTCGGACTCTCGGAAGTGCAGGTGCTGGAAGCAAAAGCGAATGCAATCGAAAAACAGGGATCTGCTGAGGCGAATGTGCTTGAAATGAAGGCTACCGCTGAAGCCCGTGGCATTGAAGCAAAGGCTGTTGCACTCGAAAAGGAAGGAACGGCAGAAGCAACGGTGATGTCGAAAAAGTTCTCTGCTGAAGCGCAAGGCATTGAAGATAAGGCCGCAGCCATGAAAAAGCTGGACGGCGTTGGAAAAGAGCACGAAGAGTTTAAGTTGCGCCTGGATGTAGACAAGCAGGTGAAGCTGGCAAAAATTCATGTTCAAAAGGATATCGCGGAGGCACAGGCATCTGTGATTCGGGAAGGCTTGCAGGCAGCGAATATCGATATCGTTGGTGGCGAAAGTATGTTTTTCGATAAGATTGTCGGTTCCATAAGCAATGGTAAAGCGATTGACAGATTCATGGAAAACAGTACGACCGTGTCGGATATCAAGGATACGTTTTTTAGCGGTGATGCCGATGAATTCAGCAACAGACTGCAAACCTTTATCAGTCGATTTGGCATGTCATCTGCCGATCTGAAGAATCTGACCATCTCGGCGCTCATTGCAAAGCTAATGGGTTTAAGCGGAGACAATGAAATCGATACCTCTCTTCTACATCAACTACGCGACTTTGTTGAGATGAAGGGAATCGGCAGTAAGCCAGCGTCATCACTACTAAAACGCAAGTAGGAAACCTAATGGTCGCCATGCTAAAAACAGTATTGGCGACCAGTGATGCGGACAGAATTTACGTTGAGGAAATCCATGACGGATAATATACAAGAAGAGCAGCTACCGGTTGATGCACCGGAACAACAGCTTGAGGGTGGCACCTACGAGCTTATTCGCAATCGCCTGAGAGGGCAGGGTGAGGAGCTGCGCGGACGTCTTGAAAAGCTGAATGCAGAACGTAAGGAAGTGTTCGGTTCAATAGACAGCCGTTTGCTGAATACCGATCGAATTACCACCGAGCATAATTGTTTGCCGCAAGATATGGTGCCAATCGGAAACCTGTTTATCTTTGGCTACAATGTACATATCGGCTTGAAAAGCGAAACCAGCATATCGGATGTGCTTTCGGTTTATCGTTATTCGGATCATGCTTTTCATTTAACCGAACCGACTCTCCTGCAAAATCGCGAGTTTGAAGACGACTTCCGCAATCTCTATAAATACTACAAGAAAACGCGTTTTGTGAAGTTCTCGGTGATTGGCCCCTATTTATATATGGCTTTTCAAATTGGTCGTAGTACCACCGATATTAAAACTTTTAAATGGCTGATTAGGGACAATGCGCTTGAATATGTAGACAATCGCAGTGAACATGAATTTCGCTTTCCCGCGCAGCAGGAAGTAGATTGGAAGCGTGCTACGCGAGATTTTCATCGGGATGGAGACCATCCACATGTCTCTATTGCAGATCGATTATTTGTTGAGTCGATCGGTGGTGACCTAACGATCAAGATTGAAGATAATACCGATTCGGGTGAGGGAATATATGCCGAACCCGTAGACCATAAAGAACAGTTACTTGATGATGCTGAGATCTTTTATGCACTTGCCGGCGACTTAATTCTCCTTAAAATCAAACCGTTTCAGGAAAAAAACTTTCGCTATCTGGTGTATAGCGAAAAAAATCAGCAGGTTCGCCGTGCAGATAGTATCCAGGATTCCTGCATCTTCCTGCCGGATGATCATGGAATTGTTTTCGCCAAAGGTTATGTCTTGCAAAGCGGTACGTTCAAGCTTTTCGAGCATGAGCTACAAAATATTCGCTTCGAGAAACAATGGGCCTCACCAAACGGAGAGGATCATCTCTTCGTCTTTTTCCAGCCGGAAAGCGGAACGTATGTGTTATTGCGATACAATGTAATTGCACAAGCAGTAGATGTTCCGCTCTTATGCAGTGGTTATGCGCATTTTGAAAATGGTGAGATGGTATATTTTCGAGCGGAAGAAACACCCGGCAAACATCATGCAGCTCAGATCTGGCAAACGCCTTTTGTAAGTCCGGAATACAATCCTCCGGTTAAAAAGGGCTCGTATCTTTATAAAATAGGGAATAAGGACATCGTCCGTTGTATGTCGGAGTGTCAAGAAGTCTATAATCTGGCATTCAGAGACGATTCCTATGCGAACCTCTATGTCGATATTGTTAAGAAAAGCCGCGATATTCTCGATTCCTACTTTTGGCTCACCGAACCGAAAGCTCAAAATTTAAGCGAACCGCTACAGTCCCTTCACGATGCCGGTGCGGCAGCTTTGGCCGAGTTCGACAAGGTAGAGCGACTACGGCGAACTGCTCGCGAAGAGCTTTTAAAAGTAAAAAAACAAACAGAGGCCATTCTTGAAGAGACAAAACGACCAGACTTTAAGACAGTAGACAAGTATGTCGAAAAACTGACTGCACTTAGAACGTTGCGAGGCGAACTGATTTCGCTGCGCGACGTTCGCTATATCGATCTTAAAGCAATTGAAGCATTGGAAGATGCTATCTCTGAACGTAGCGATATGTTGTCTGCAGCATGCGTCGAGTTTTTACTAAAACCAAATGCCTTAGAACCATATGGAGTGAAGGTTGCTGAACTCGACAAGCGGATTCCGGACGTCAGTAAAGTTGCGGTAGGCAAGGTGCTTGCTGAGGATATCGATAAAGTTGCTGCTGAACTTGAGATGTTAATTGAGGTTGTCAGTAATCTTAAAATAGACGATGCAACGCAAACCACCGAAATTGTGGACAGCGTTTCTACTATTTACAGTACGCTAAATCAAACGCGAGCTCGCCTGCGCAAACGAATTTCTTCCCTGCAAAGCACTGAGGCAATTGCCGAGTTTAACGCGCAGATAAAGCTGCTTGGTCAGGGACTGATTAATTATCTGGATCTATGCGAGACCCCCGAAAAATGCGATGAATACCTAACCAGACTTATGGTGCAGCTCGAAGAGCTGGAAGGCCGATTTGCCGACTTTGATGATTTTATCCTACAGCTCTCTGAAAAGCGTGAAGAAATTTATGGCGCTTTTGAATTGCGAAAAATTATGTTGGTCGAGTCGCGAAATAAGCGCGCTTCTACTTTACAGAGCGCAGCAGAGCGCATCCTGAAAGGCATTCAAAACAGACTATCTGCTTTCGATACGACGGCAGCAATTAATGGTTACCTGGCTTCCGACTTAATGGTGGATAAGGTCCGGGACATCATTGAGCAACTTACCAATCTTGGCGATACCATTAAGGCCGACGATATACAAACCCGGCTCAAAACGCTGCGCGAAGATACGGTGCGGCAACTAAAGGACAAGAAAGAGCTCTTTGTAGATGGCGAGAATGTCATCAAAATGGGGGAGCGACGCTTTTCCGTAAACACGATGAAGCCGGATCTTACTATTTTACCTCATGAAGATGGAATGGCGCTGCATCTTACCGGAACGCGGTTCTTTGAGGCGTTGGAGGATGCTGTCTTTTTGGAAACTCGTCCGGTCTGGAAGCAGGAAGTTGTTTCAGAAAGTGCCGATGTTTACCGCGCGGAATATTTGGCCTGGCAGATACTTCAGGATGTCGTTCAGTCCCGAAGCGACACTGCTTCGCTTGCTGGTAAGAAATTACTTCCAGCTGTGCAGAAGTTTATGAACACCCGTTTTGAAGAAGGCTATGTAAAAGGCGTTCATGATGCGGATGCCGCCTTGTTTTTAAAAAGTCTGTTAAAAATTGAAAAAGATGTGGGTCTCTTAAGATCTCCTCCGGAAGTGCGGGCTTGTGCGATGGTCTTTTGGCTGCACTTTGCAGATTCTGGCGATCGGGATCGACTTGCCGGACGACTTTCCAGCGTGGGCGAAGTATTAAATGTCTTTCCGGAAAGTGCAGAACGGCAACGTTACATTGATGATCTCTCTGAAATGATAACGATCTGGTTAGAAGAAACCGGTTTATATAGTCTTGAGCTTGCCAAGCCTGTTGCCCGCTGCCTTTTTGAACAGCTGGTTTCGGAAAGCGATTCCTTTGTTATAAGTCATGAAGGGTCGGAACTATATGGCAGCTTTATGGCATATTTGAACAAGAAGCGTGCTCGGACTGCCTTTGATAAGTCTCTAAAGCGATTGGAGAAAGACGCACTCGGACGGATAACGCTTCTACGAGACTGGCTGATTGGTTATGCCGAGTCGCTTCCTGCTGTAATGCAGGACGGCTATGTAGAAGAGGTTGTTGCGCTGCTTTTTTGCGACAACTATTCTGATAAGCAGGTAAAACGCGTTTCGGTGCGAGCTGAGCTGAATGGATTCCTCGGTGAACATTCTGTTCTTCAGGACAATACCTATTCGCTCGATTATCATGCGTTTAATCGCAAATTGGAAGCCTTTCATCGTCGAGAGATACCCTTGTTTCAGCGCTATCTGAAGTTGAAGAAAGAACGCATCGAGGCCTATCGTGAAGAAATGCATTTGGAAGATTTTACGCCGAGAGTGTTGACGTCTTTTGTACGCAATAAATTGATCGATCAGCTGTATCTTCCGCTAATCGGAGATAACCTGGCTAAGCAAATCGGTGAGACCGGCGCAGCAACCCGAACGGATAGAATGGGAATGCTGCTGTTGATCTCTCCGCCGGGGTATGGTAAAACCACGCTAATGGAGTATGTAGCGAATCGACTGGGTCTGATTTTGATGAAGATCAACGGACCGGCGATCGGGCATCATGTAACTTCACTGGATCCTGCTGAAGCGCCAAACGCTGCTGCCCGTGAAGAGGTTGAAAAACTGAATCTTTCGTTGGAGTTCGGTGATAACGTCATGATTTATCTGGACGATATTCAGCACTGTAATCCGGAATTTCTGCAAAAGTTTATTTCGCTCTGCGATGCGCAACGGAAAATTGAAGGGGTTTATAAAGGACGCAGTCGCACCTACGATCTGCGCGGCCGTAAGGTTTGCGTGGTGATGGCGGGGAACCCATACACCGAAAGCGGCGAGGCATTCAAAATCCCCGATATGCTGGCCAACCGCGCCGACACCTATAATCTCGGGGATATCCTGGGCGACAATGCTGATATCTTCAAGCTGAGTTATCTGGAAAATTCACTGACCTCAAACTCAATCCTCAGCAAGCTCGCAAATAAAGAGCAAGAAGATATTTACTCGCTCATTCGCTTTGCCGAAAGCGGCGATCGCGAACAGCTGAAACTCGAAGGAAGTTATTCTGCCGATGAGGTGAAAGACTACGTTGCTGTATTTCAACGCCTGCTACGAATTCGGGACGTTATTCTTCGGGTCAACCAGGAATATATTCGCTCTGCCGGTCAGGCCGATGCTTATCGCACCGAACCGCCGTTTAAGCTACAGGGTTCCTATCGCAACATGAACAAGCTGGCAGAGAAAGTAATTCCGGTTATGAACAAGGAAGAGCTTGAATTGTTAATCGCTTCGCACTACGAGCAGGAGGCGCAAACGCTGACAACCGGTGCTGAAGCGAACCTGCTTAAGTTTCGCGAAATTAATGAATTGCTGAGTGATGAAGACGCAGAGCGTTGGGCAGACATCAAAAAAACATTCACTAAAAACCGCATGTTTGGCGGTAATGGTGGAAGTGATCGCATGGCGCAGTTATTGGCACAGTTAGATTCATTTGGAGATGGTTTAGACGGCATTCGTGAGGTGTTGGAAAAAGCGGTAAATGCAAAACCGAAAACAACGAAACGGAAAAAAACGCCGTAGAGGTACAATGCAGTGCGTCTCTACGGCGATAATCTTACGGCGTCACGCCGCATTTGGTCTTACGCGTGAACCTTTTCGGCTGCGGCTGGATTTGCAACAGCGTCCTGGGTGAGTGCGCCACTGTAGTATGGCTTATAAGCGAAGAGCAATACCAGGTTAGCAGCAGCAACGATTAGGCCGGGAGCAATGTTTGCCGGATCCAGAAAGGCGTGGAAGCCAACAATGTTTACACTGATCGGGGCTAAAAGCAGCAGTGCCAATGGCACATATTTGTTAGAAACCAACATGGCGCCAACGGCAATCTCAACAATTGCAACGATTGGCATAATGTAGCCAGTGCCAACGAGAGCCGTCATAAATGCCAGGGCATCTCCCTGAAGCTCAAAGTTTGGCAGAAAAGCAGCAAACTTATTGATACCAAAAATTAATAGAATGGCACCAAGCACTAGGCGGGTGATTTGTGGAATTCGTTCTTGCATAATTCTTCTCCTCTGGTGTTCGTAATTATTTCACACAGTTGTCTTAAAGACCATAAAGTATACGGAAAAGAATTCACATATCAATCACTCTGAAGTAACGATTTACTGTGCTTCTTGAACAATCCGTTTACTACCATTACGCCAAAAATGATGAGTGCGCAGCCAGCAAACCCGTTCCAACCTACCGATTCGTTTAATACGACAATCCCGAGAAAAATTCCAAAGATCGGCACTAAATAAGTAACCATGGATATGTAAGTCGCACTAACGGTTTCAATAAGATGAAAGTAAACGATAAAGGCGATTGCTGTGCCAAATACGGCAAGTGCAATCAAACTTCCCCATGCAGCAAGTGATGGATTTGCAAGGGACAACGGTTGATCAATTAATAAGGCAAATGGCAATAGCCAAAGCGTTCCGGACATCAGCTGAGCGGTTGGCGCAACTAGCTTTGGCAAACCGCGTAAATAACGTCGCGTATAGACAATTGATAAGCCGTAGCAGGCGGCTGGGATGGTGACAGCGATTAAACCCAGCGTCGTGGTTCTGGCTCCCTCAAATATCGCCGGTCCAACAATTAGCATTAATCCAATAAATCCAATCAGCGTACCGATAGATTTTGTGCTATTCAGGCGATCATCTTCTGTAAAGAAGTGCGCAATAATTATTGTGAACAGCGGCGTCGTTCCGTTAAGAATAGAAGCAATTGCACTATCAACGTAGATTTCCCCCCAGGAAAAAAGCGCGAATGGAATGGCGTGATTAAACAGACCTACAAAGGCAAAATGCCTCCAAAGTTGTCTTTCCCTCGGAAGCGAATTTCCCAGCCAGCGCATAATGGGATAGAGCACGAGTGCACCAAGACCAACGCGAATTGTAGAGAGCGTGATGGGAGGAAATTCCTGCACGGCAACCTTAATGAATAGAAATGATGGTCCCCAAAGTGCCGCTAAAAAGAGTAGCCAAAGAAAGTTTCGCAGCTTCATAGATGTCCCCTCATAAAAAGATAAGCGGGAAATATAGAGAACTTGTATTTGCGAAACAAAAGAGGAAAAATTATAGCAAGAAAACGTATAATATGTACCGTGTTTTATAGCAGTATATTCTTCCTCATGATTGAATCGTAAACTTTTAAGTAATGCGCCAATGATATTTGACAGTTAGGGATGGTCACCTTGGGCGTAGTCGAAAGGCCTAAAAAGGCCTACATTAACTTCGACTCCGCTCAATCGGACAAAAGCAAGTCAAACTATTCTGTCAAATAATACTGGTAACTACATAAGGTAAGCACACTATGAAAATCCTAAAGTTCGGTGGCACGTCCGTTGGCTCTTCAGAACGTATTGAAGTGCTTCTGGAAATTGTCTCAGCAGAATATCAGCACGATCGTAACGTCGTTGTGGTTTCTTCCGCATTCTCCGGCGTAACAAATAAGCTGGTTGAGATTGGTGAAATGGCTGCAGAGGGGAACTCTGACTATCTCCAACTGATTTCAGCGCTTCGCGAAATGCACTTGCAGGTTTGTGAAGAGCTAAAGATTGGTGAGAATACTGCGATCATGGCCACTCTCGATGAGTGGTTTGCAAATCTAACTGACATGGCACACGGTGTTTTTCTGGTGAGAGAATTGTCCCCGCGACTACGCGATTTTATTACCAGTTTTGGAGAGCGTTTTTCCTGTCTGATCATTAGTCGTGCGTTACAGCGAATAAACGTGCCAGCCGAGTATGCAGATGCACGCGAACTCATTCGTACCGATGATCAGTTTGGCGCAGCTCAAGTGGACCGAGAGATTACCGATCGTCAAATTGTTGCTTATTTGAAAGACAATAACTCTCTGCCAATTGTTACCGGATTTATCGCGTCGACTGCGAAGGGAGAAACAACCACAATTGGCAGAGGAGGCTCGGATTATACCGCTGCGATTTTTGGCGCGGCGCTCTCTGCCAATGAAGTGCAAATCTGGACCGATGTGGATGGCGTAATGACGGCTGATCCACGCAAGGTGCGTGGCGCTTTTTCGCTACCCGCGATTACTTATGAGGAAGCGATGGAAATGTCGCATTTTGGTGCGAAGGTTATTTATCCGCCGACTATACAACCATTGCTCAACAAAAACATTCCCATCCGAATCATGAACTCATTTAACCGCAGCTTTGCAGGCACGTTAATATCCGCGAGCACGGTGAACTCGAACGATTTGATGCGTGGAATAAGCTCGGTGTCTAAGATTGGACTCATTCTTTTACAAGGCAGTGGAATGGTTGGCGTTACCGGCATTGCCGGACGCTTGTTTAGCAGTCTTGCCCGACATAAAATAAATATTCTGCTCATTTCTCAAGCATGTTCTGAACATTCGATCTGTTTGGCAATAGCACCGGAACATGTTACCGAGGCAAAGTCGGCAATCGAAACGGAGTTTCACTATGAGATGTCAGCCGGCCGTATCGATCCTCCGCAAATAGAGGACTCCGGAGCAATTGTTTCTGTTGTTGGAGATAATATGCGTCATCTTCCCGGCATCTCTGCGGAAATATTCAATGCGTTGGGACGCGAAAAAGTAAACGTTAAGGCGATTGCTCAGGGTTCAAGTGAACGAAATATTTCCATTGTAATTGACTCTGCCGATGAGACGACCGCATTAAACTGTATTCACAATGCCTTCTTTGAGCCAAAACAGACGTTGAATCTCTTTATGGTTGGTGTAGGATTAATCGGTAGAGAACTTTTGAGCCAGATTGCGGAACAGCAAAATAGCGAAGAACCTGAGCAGGCTATTCGAGTAGTGGGTCTGGCAAATAGTCAAAAGATGTGCCTTGGTACAGTCGACCTTAGCCGTTGGGAAGACCAGCTGAAAAATAGCTCAGAAGAGTCTTCCCTAAAGGCTTTTGTGCAGGAAATACTCGCGTTGAACCTTCCCAACAGCATCTTTGTTGACTGTACCGGTAGCGATATCACACCGCCATACTACCATCCATTGCTTAAGAATGGTATCTCGGTTGTTACACCGAATAAAAAGGCCTGTTCTGCCAGCTATGCCATGTATCGTGAGCTGCAGGATGCCGCAAGACAGGATGCTTGTTTTTTCTATGAGACGAATGTAGGGGCTGGATTGCCGATCATTCGTACTCTGAATGATCTGAAACGTACCGGAGATCCTGTTAAAAAGATTGAGGGCGTTTTATCCGGAACGTTGAGCTATATTTTTAACAACTTTACTGCTGGAACAACATTTAGCGCCTGTGTGGAAATCGCTCAAAAACAGGGGTTTACTGAGCCCGATCCGCGAGAGGATTTAAACGGAATGGACGTGGCTAGAAAGATTCTAATTCTGGCTCGTGAGAGTGGCGTTGAGCTTGAACCTGATGATGTGAAAGTCGAAAACCTCGTCCCAAAATCCTGTAGAAGCGCTGAAACAATCGATGCATTTTTTACGGCCCTGAAACAAGAAGACGGATCGTTTGAAGAGCGACGTGCGGCTGCAGAAAAGAATGGAGAGCGCTTACGCTATATTGCCACTTTGGAGAATGGACGGGTTCAGGTTGGCTTACGAGCAGTTAATGCTGAGCATCCGTTTTACAGTTTAGAAGGCAGCGATAATAAGATATCCTTTACTACACGACGCTATAATGATCGCCCACTTGTTATTAGCGGACCAGGAGCCGGCGCAGCGGTTACGGCATCCGGTGTCTTTGCCGATATATTACGCGTCGCAGACGAACGTATAGGTAATTGAAAGTAGTGAGGAAAAACATGCAAAAAATAATTCGAGCATTTGCACCGGCTACTGTCGCCAATGTTGCCTGTGGATTTGATGTTCTTGGCTTTGCATTGAGCACTCCCGGAGATATTGTAACTGTTCGCAACTCCGAGAAATCCGGCGTAGATATTCTAAATATAATTGGGGATGATGGAAAGTTGCCGCGTGAGGCCGCACGTAATACCGCTGGAATCGCAATAATATCCTTTCTTGAAGCACTGGATATTAGGGAAGGTGTTAGTGTCGAGCTCGATAAGCAACTACCACTCTGTAGCGGGTTGGGCTCCAGTGGTGCGAGTGCCGTTGCTGCGCTGGTAGCCGTCAATAAACTTTTTGATAATCCTCTCGAGCGCGTCGAGCTGTTGCCGTTTGCGGTAGCAGCAGAGAAACTGGCCTGCGGAGCTGCTCATGCAGATAATGTTGCGCCGTCGTTACTTGGCGGATTTACGCTTGTTCGCAATGTAGATCTGTTCGATGTCGTACGCCTCAGCTATCCTGAAGTACTCTGTTGTGCGGTGGTTCACCCCCATCTCAATCTGGCAACAAAAGATTCGCGCGCCGCTCTACCAACGCAAATAGATTTAGCTGACTCTGTGCAGCAGTCTGCAAATTTAGGTGGCCTGGTTCACGGTCTGGCAAGCGGGGAGTTCCAGTTGATTGGCCGTTGCCTGGAAGACAGAATCGCCGAACCCAATCGGAAGCGATTGATTCCACATTTTGATGAAGTAAAAGAAGCTGCGCTCGACTCCGGAGCCCTTGGCTGTAGCCTTTCAGGCTCCGGCCCCTCGGTTTTTGCGCTTTGCCAGTCTATGGAAATCGCGCAAAGTGCCGGCCGCGCAATGAAGCGTATCTTCATTGACAATGAAATTGAAGCCGATTTATTTGTCTCCCAAATTAATAAAGATGGTGCTAGGCTACTGCCATAGATGGAGAAGCAATGCAATACTATAGCACGAAGAATAAATACCTGAATGTAGCTCTCCGCGAAGCCGTTTTGCAGGGGCTTCCGCAAGACAACGGTTTGTACATGCCGAGACTAATTCCGAAACTACAGCCGGATTTTTTTCAAAAGTTAGCTCAGATGAGCTTTCCTGAAATGGCGTATCATATTGCCAAAGCCTTCTTTGAAGAAGATTTGCCTGACAAGACTATCCGCGAGATTGTTGAAGGAGCGATAACGTTTGATGCCCCGCTGGTAGAGTTGGAAAAGAACCTCTATTGCCTCGAACTTTTTCATGGGCCGACGCTGGCATTTAAAGATTTCGCTGCTCGATTTATGGCGAGACTCATGGGGGACTTAATTAAAGACTCTGAACAGAAGTTGACTATTTTGGTTGCTACCTCGGGAGATACCGGAAGTGCCGTTGCGCATGGGTTTTACAATGTTCCGGGCATTGATGTTGTCGTACTTTACCCTTGCGGGAAGGTGAGCAGCCTACAGGAGAAACAGATGACCACGCTGGGCGGGAACGTCTCTGCGCTGGAAGTGGCGGGTAGTTTCGATGATTGTCAGGCCATGGTTAAACAGGCCTTTTTGGATAATGATTTGCGTAAAATACGTCCGCTTTCTTCAGCAAATTCAATAAATATTGCGCGCTTGATTCCGCAGACGTTCTATTACTTCCGAGCTATAGCTCAACTTCAAGATTCATCCTTACCGACTATTGTCTCTGTGCCCAGCGGGAACTTCGGCAACCTGACAGCCGGTGTTTTGGCAACAAAAATGGGACTGCCTATAGACGGTTTTATTGCTGCGACCAATGCAAACGACGTGGTGCCTCGATATCTGGACAGTGGTAAATTCCAGCCGAAACCATCGATTTCAACGTTTTCAAACGCAATGGATGTGGGAAATCCGAGTAACTTTGCACGCATGCAGGATATATTTCAGAAAGATCATGCTAAGACCATTGAGTTACTTCAGGGTAGAGCCTTCAGTGATGAAGAAACGCTCGTAGGACAACAGCTTTTAGATAAACGCTATAACTATATTGCAGACCCTCATGGCGCAATCGGCTATCTCGGACTGCAGGAAATACTTCTTGAGGGACAGGAATGCAATCGCATCTTTCTTGGAACGGCTCACCCTGCAAAATTTCCGGACGTAGTGCATCGCGCATTGAACCGTGAACCGGATATACCTGACCGTTTACAAGTTGTGTTGAACAAAGAAGGCCATGCCGAGAAAATTTCTGCGGACTATCAGCAGCTTAGAGGAAAATTATTGGATTAGAACCCGGAGCGGCTAAGACGGGGTGGAACGGAATCGATAGTATTGACCGTATGAAAGCGGGTTTTTCCAGCCTCAACAAAAAAACGCAGCTCCTTAGTTTCGCTTCCGCGTGCGGAGTTCAGCGTCAGAGTAACTTCTTGCTCGCCTTCCGGAAGCTGTAGCCTGGCGTAGCCAATGCTGTGAGGCAGCGTTTGCCAATTGCGCGTATCTGCTTTTTCGGTGACGGCATTGGTTAAGTTCATAATCATACCGAGCACTTCGTTCTTTTTTCGGGCCAGCCCTTCGGTTACTTGCTTTAATGCAAAGCGAAGCAACGATGTTGCCATCTCACGAACCATTCGGTCCTTCAAGGTTGCGAACGCAATCTCATTTATGTCCTGTGCCTTTTCTAGCTCCAGCTCCACTCCATTGCTTTGCAAATATGCTGAGTTAAAGATGGGCTGACGCTGAACGTATTTTGGGAATGCTATTCTCAGAACTTTCAGATCGGTAATTTCGCTTCTTTTATCTTCATCTTCCATGTAAAAAGGAAAGGATAAACCAAGTTCTTCGTTTTCAAAAAAGAAGCGTCCCTCTTCACCACCGGTTATCAGAAAATTCAGGCTCCACTCATCTTTTACCGGTCCCAGGCCATTATTCCAGAAGACGACAATCTCGCCGCCATCGTTTTTCTGATGCTCGTAGTTAAGACCAAACTCTTCTTCAAACTGTCTGAGTTCCTCTGTAAACCCATTTAGATAGGCTGTTCGAAGTAAATCATCTTTCAATTGCTGCGGAGCGTTTAATCCAAACTCGCTATACGTTTCTGAATAGGCCTTATAGGCATTGCGATAGGAGATAAAGGCATCATTAATCTCACCGGAAGCTTCGAAAATTAATCCCATTAGATTATGAGCAAACGCATCCTGCTTGTAGCGATTCTTGCGAAACTCATAGTGATCGTTCATTTCCGTTAGCTTAATATTAATGCGCCGACACTCAACAAGTGCTTGTTCATAACTTCCCATGTTAAGAAAATTCAGCGCCTTATAATAGTGAAGCTGTACTCGCTCAAAATCTTCACCCATATAGGTGGTGTTCATCGGATTAGTAAAAAGGCTGATAGCACCTTCCACAATACTACCGCGTTCATCCTCGGTGAAGATATATGCTTTTTCCAGATAGGAATTGCTTGCCTCATAATCACCGAGCATTTGGTGAACCACGCCCTGTTCAAGAAAATAGAGTAATCGAGATTTGCCCGACTCATTTTTCTTGTTTTTGGCGAGGAACTCTGCTGCCGCTTCTATGTTACCAGCGGCAATATGCCGATGAAAGTCAACATTTTGGCGATAATAGGAAGCGCAACTGCTTAGCAAAAGCAACTGCAGGGTCAGTAGCAACCCTGCAGAACGCAATATGGTGGCTAGTCGAGGCATTCTCTATTAATACTCCGTAACCAGCTTTTTGATTTTCTTATCACCAATCCAGACCTTCTCATTGGTCTCGAGATTTGTGAGTTCGAGGTCTATCTGATAATAGTTTACCTTCTGACCGGCATCTCTATCAGAATCAACAATAGAGTTTACAACTCCCTGCAACATATAATCGGCACCGGTTTCCTGTCTCCAGCGCTTAATCGTTTCCGCAGAGGAATATTCCTGCTGATCGGCACGCTCATCACGAATTTCCTCGCGAAATTCTTTAGACTGAACGACGCGCACGGTATTTGAGTTAACAAACTCTTTTTCCATGTCTTTAATAAACGTCTCGGTGTTGATATGCTCATGCGATTTGTTCTTGATGCTGCCGACAATAACAACCGGCTTATTACCTGTTGCGTTGCGATGGTTTTCCAACCAGGCGCGTGATAATACATCACTAATCATTTCTTCGGCAACGAGTCGGGAATCCGTATCGTTCCAACGACCGCTCAAATCAATCTGCTGATTAGGATTTACTCTCTCTACTTTGTTGTAGGGAGCGCAGCTGCTTATGGCAATTGCAATTAGCAAGGTAACGGCAAATAATAGCTTCATTTTTTTGTCTCCATCTATGGTTATGATACCTATTCTACGACATTGGTTGCGACAGGTTCTCAATTCCCTCACATTATACATGATAGAATTTCTGATAGTTATAATAAAAGCAAATTTAAATGGGTTCTCTACGAAACGCTACCGAATCTTTAAAACGAAAATAGTGCAGTCATCATCGAGGGCCCGCATGCCTCCCCATGAAGACCCTGCTTCCAGGAGCACGTTCAGGATATCCGCAGCTGTTTTAGAGGCGTGTTTTGTTAAAATGGAGGCGATTTTTTCATCGCCAAACTGTTCGTCTTGTTCATTAAAACGTTCGCTAAGACCATCACTTAATAAAAGTAGAACGTCATCTTTATTCAGTAAGAGAGACTGTGTTTTGTAGGGAAAGTCTGGAAAACTGCCGAGCGGCATGCCTTTTAGGTCGATTTCTTCGACGCTCTGTTCAGCAGCACGGTAAACAAGGGGAAAGGGCATTCCGGCAGAGGTAATGGTCAACTTGCGATCGTTTAGCCTGAAGATGGCAAGCGCCATATACATTTGCGAAAAGCCCATTTGTTTAAGCGCGTGGGAGGAACCGGATAAGAAGTCTAATAAGTCTGTTTCTGCGTTTAAAGAGTTAAACAGGCTTTTGGTTGCTGCTACCATAGTGCCGGCTTTCAGGCCGTGTCCGGTTGCATCACCGACAACTGCGGTAAGGGTACTATCTTCTATTTTTAGGTCGTAGTAGTCTCCACCCACTTCACTGGCGGTCTCCATCCGAACTGCAATATCAAAGTCTGGATGTTCTGGCAGGACATTAGGAAGCATTGAAAGCTGTAGTTCGCGAGCGCTTTCGAGCTCTTGTGATTTACGCTCATTTTCTGCCTCCAGGCGCGCTTTTTCAATTCCCTGCTGAACCGCTTCATCAGACAGGCGCTGTACTTGCTGAAGCTGTTCCTGCAGATCACTTGTTGTTTTGGCAACATTTCGTGCGAGCAAAATGGACATAGAAAGCATCATTAAGAGTACGCCATAAAAGGGGAGTGGTGTTTCCAGAAAGCTGTATTGATAAACGGGAAACCCCAGCAGCTCCAGCAGGCGATGTATGCCAATTCCGAGCATTGGGAGCGAGCCGGCGCCAACAATCCAGCCGCCATCGAGGACCGGAGGTTCTCCTGAGCGCTTGCGCCCGATCCAGCAAATAAAAAACTCCGGGATAGGTAGTAAGGTAATGCTCTCGACTAAAAGCACTAACATCTGTGCATTCGAGTGTGGAATCCACAAAAAGAAAAGCCCGAAGACGATCAGAATAACGTATAAATAGAATCGCTTCTTGAGGAAATTATAAAATGTCGTATGGATAAAGGCAATCGCTGAGAGCGAGAGAAGCAGTAAGGCGCTATTTCCCAGAAGCAACATTTGCAAATCCGATTCCGGAGTAAGGCTAAAGCGCGTTTCATAAATCGCATAAGCTGCGATAGAGCAGAAAAAACTAAATGCAGCAAACGCAAGATTTGCCCGTAAGGATGGAGAATAGAGAAATAAAAATAGGTGGATTAATGCAAATATTAGAAAGATTCCAGACAAAAAAGTTTGGCGCACCGTTATGCGTTTCCAAAACTGCAGTAGGCGTGGCATAAATTCCTGGTGCTCTGCTATTTGAAAAAATAAATAAGGAGGATATCTGGCAAACCTGGTCGATTCAAGAGTCTTCGCTGAATAGCGAACAGCAAAGGTATGTAAACTTTTAGCTGAATCGGAAGCGGGGATATAAAGTGGAATGGGATAGCGTGCGATTACCGCTTCCTCACCCGCTAACTGATCACTAACGTTTCCACTTGTATGAACATGTTTTCCATTATGATAAACTTCCGCCGCACCATTCAGTCGAATATACATAGCCAACGTTTTGCCATGCAGCGTAGAATCTATTTTTACTTCCATCCGAATCCAGCCGATGCCGTTCCATTCTTCATCAGAAATATCAAAGCGTGGCACTTTCTGCCACTCGGATAAATCAGTCTCTGCTGCAGCCCAGGCAGGATTATCTCCATTGCGAAAATACATGCTGTCTGGTAGAGGAATATTCTGACCGTAGCCGAGCGATGAGAGCATTAGAAATAATGCAAAGAGTATCTTGTGGCAATGGCTGGATTTTGAGGTTATCATCATGTATCTGTTTTTCTGTTTGCTTGCAAAATATACAGTAGTAAGTGGCGACATCAAAGTGTTGTAACTTATGTTGTTCCGGCTTTTTTAAGTAACTATTTTGGCTGGAACGCTGTCTACTATTATAGAATGAATAATACCGTGAACGAGATATGTTGAAAAAGAACAAAAAAACGCAGTCTGTCGGGCAACAACGTGAACCATTTTACGAAGCTTTGGTAGATAAGGTTGCTCTTCTTTATGTTGACGGGCTCCCGGAAAAACGTTATCCCCGCGAAGAGGAAATGCGTTCTGCCAGCGGCCTTGTTGAAAATAGGATTAAAGAGACGCTGGAAGAGGAATGGACGGCGGGTTCTGATCTTAATATGCTTGCAGAAGATCGTGCAGCAATGCGCCTGAACTTTGGGCGCTGGATAACAGAATTTCCGCTACGTATTCCCAAGCCGCCATTGGTTGCTGAGCTAAGCGGTTGGAAGCTGGCAATTGCTGCAGTTATTGGCTGTATTCTTGGGGCTCTTATAATTTCCGGTCTGTTTAATTTGTTGATGGATGAGCCGCGAATTGGAATGATGATTGGCGGACCACTTGGTGCCGCTGCTGTTATCGTTGCGTTATTTTATGCTGCTGATAACCCGAAAATTCGCTATACTCTTCAAGCGTTGCTCGGTGCAGCAACAGTTGCTGAACTTTGGATTGGATTTAGTGCAATCGGCCTTGGCGGCGTATGGACAGCACTAACCGGTATGGCCGGAGTCGGTGTCCTCGGCATGATGCGGCGAATTGGACTCTATATTGCCGTTATCTTCTTCTTAAAGCTCGGTGTACGCTCGCCGGTTTACGATCGTGAAGAATATCGTAAGCTTTCTCAACCCTTTATTGATTTATGGTTACGCAGTGCAGATATGTATTTTCAATTGGCCTTTCTGAAACTGGAAAAGCCCTCTGAGCAGCATGTCGAGCAAGCTGGCGATCTGGACGAATTGGGATTTTATTTGCACAAATTACATCAATGCAGTCTGGATGTGCTACCCGAGGTTGCTGCGGAACTCTTGGTTCGTGCTCGAAACTTAGGTGTCGAAGGATTGACGAAAGCGCCGCTCTTTCTTAGCGGAGAGGCATTGGAAATGGAAGAATTTATTTGGGATGAATCTGCTGCACAAAAATACAATGCCCTGGGAGCGCTGGAAAAAGGAGACCGGGTTTTTGTTGCTGAGCAAGCAGTAGTGCGTGACGGACGGGTGATTGAAAAGGGACTTGTGCGCAAGGTAAGGAAACGATAATGGCTGAAAAAATGACGCATGTTCTTGGAATTGACTTTGGCACTGCAAACTCTTACTTCTGTAAGTTTTTACTGGATCCGGATGGCCATAAAATTCGCACGATCGACTTTGGCAATAATCAGCTTGGCAGCGTGTCGACAACCATTCTTTATCGCGATGGTAAAGAACCTTTAGTTGGAACTATTGCCGAGGAAGAATGGGGTGATGCTTCTTCGGCAGAGCGCAAAGGATATCGTATTCGCACGCATTTTAAGCCTGATATTGTGGTTAGTCCGGAAGCGCGAGCCGATGCTGTTGAATTCCTGCGAACAATTAAAGAACAGACCGGTCGGCGTCGAATTGATTTTGCCGAGAAAGGGCAGCAGGTTGTCGTCGGAATTCCCGGTGAGGCAGATGCTGCTTATCAAGAGGCGCTGTCCACAATTTTTCGGGATGCCGGTTATGGTGGCACCCGGTTGATCGCTGAGCCGGTTGGTGCGCTCCTCTACCATCTCTACAATCATGACATTTCCCCGGCGGAGGCACAGCGCGGGGTGCTGGTAGTAGATTTTGGTGGGGGCACATGTGACTTTGCATTTATGCAGCGCCTGGAAGTGTATAAGGCCTGGGGCGACATGCTGCTCGGTGGAAGGCTTTTCGATGATCTTTTCTTTCAATGGTTTCTGGAGCAAAACCCAGACGCGTTAAAAAAGCTGCATAAGCAAGGTGATGAATATTATGTCCACTGGTTTGAATGCCGACGCATAAAAGAATTCTTCTCGGAAACAATGCTTTTGGATCGCACCGAAAGCGTGCGCGCAAAACTCGGACAAATGCAAAATTACGGTACGTTTCGCGATTTGAAATGGGATGAGTTCGAACATCGAGCTCGTAATTACACGCCACATCCAACATTTATATCGTACATGAAGCAGCGACATGTAAAAGCTAATCGCCTATTAGAGGCTAAAAATCTCGATTTGTTTGATTGGTTTCAAACGACATTGCTCGATGGTATGGAGCGAAATAATATAAAGCCGGGAGACATTCAGCAGGTTATTCTTACCGGCGGTAGTAGCCAGTGGCTCTTCGTAAAGGATATCGTTTGTGAGACGTTAAAGATAGACGAGAAGCGCTTGCTAACCAGTGAAAACCCTAAGGCCGCGATTAGTGAAGGACTCGTGGTATTGCCTTCACTGCAGAAAAAATTTGAACGCATTTCATCAACATTGCGAAAAGATTTACCAGGTTTCTTTGAAGCTCGTATAGAACCTGCAGTTAATAAACGTATTGGCGAGGTTATTTCGCATATCTTAAAAGACATCTCGACACGTCTTTACGATGGTGAGATTAGTCCGTTGCTTTATCAATTTAGAGAAGAGGGGGGCTCGATAGAGCAACTTCGGCGGAAACTGAGCCTGGTAATGGCTAAATTTGAACCGGCAATGAAGCAAATTATCGAGAAAAATTTACTCGATCTAAATACCATCTTACCGCAGCTTCTACATGAAGAGGTTACGAAATGGTTTAGTGAGAATAGCATTTCTTATTTTGGAGAAAAAGCTGATGCCCGTGCAGTTGCACCCTTGTATCGCCAGGGAAGCGTCTCAAGCGGACCACAGGAGGCTACCCGCCTCTACGATGAAATGATGAATCTGATTGGTGGTTTTGTTATCGTTATAACAGCATCCATTGTTGCCGGAATCTCCGGTGGAGGTGGAACGGCACTTATCATGAGTGGACCAATTGGCATTGTTGTCGGAGCACTCGCGGCGGTTGCTGTAGGATTTCTCGCTCTGGAAGTAGGTAAAGAAGAAGCACGGGACATGGTTGAGAAAATCGAAATTCCTTCGGCAGTAACGCGCTTAATGTTACGTGAAGGCAAAATTCGATCAGTTCTTTCTGAGGGTAAAGAAAAGCTAGAGGTTCAGTTGCGCGGCGAGATTGAAAAGGCTGTACAGATGCCTTTTGCCGAAATTCGTAAAAAGATTGTTGCGAATATCAAGCGGGAAATTGATGGGCTGAGCTTGATTAACCAATTATAAAAACCGGCCACTGCTCCGCGCAGCACGTCCCCATCACTTTAGTTATCTGCAAAGAGACAGTGGCCGGCTCTATTTCAAAATATTGCCACAGACTCACACGGATATCCCCCGTTCATTAATAATACCCATGTTCGTCTGTGGCCATCTCATTTCCATCGTCTTGTTTATCTTCCTTCTACTATACTATTCCTTAAAACCCGCAGTTTTTTGAAAAATCTTTTCATTTTGTTGATTTTATTTAAGCCTATATCTGAAAAGGGCGTAAAATCGTCGCTTAGTGACTTTGGCAATACAAATAGACCTTGACATTCCATCTACAGGTAACGAGATTTTGCGGTAGTTTTTAGGCACTATTGAGGAAAATAGAAATGACAGTGAAAAAGCCGGCAGTAATATTGTTGAGTGGTGGACTGGACTCATCAACAATCCTGGCTATTGCCCAGGAAGAAGGATTTGAGCCTTTTGCGATGAGCTTCCGCTATGGGCAGCGTCATGTTGTGGAACTTGAGGCAGCAAAGCGAGTTGCTGCCCACCAGGGCGCAAAAAATCATGTTGTAGTGGATATCGACTTAGCCATGTTTGGCGGCTCTGCGCTTACGGATAACATTGATGTGCCCAAAGATCGAACCGGAGACGAAATGGCCGATGAAATTCCGGTGACTTATGTGCCGGCGCGCAATACGGTGTTCCTCTCATTTGCGCTGGCCTGGGCTGAGGTTTTGAACTGTCGCGATATTTTTATTGGTGTGAATGCTGTTGACTATAGCGGTTATCCGGACTGTCGGCCTGAATACATTGCAGCCTACCAGAAGATGGCAAACCTTGCAACAAAGGCGGGAGTTGAGGGGGAAGGGGAAATCACTATTCATACGCCGCTCATAAGTCTTTCAAAAGCTGAAATTATTCTAAAGGGATATTCGCTCGGCGTTGATTACAGCATTACAAATTCCTGCTACGATCCGAATGATACAGGTACTGCTTGTGGGCGTTGCGATGCTTGTCATCTCAGACTCAAAGGATTTGCTGATGCCGGGGTCAAAGATCCGGCGAAGTATAGGGTGTAGCTAGAATTATTTCCCGCCGCTATACTATTTGTGATAGTGAATTATGTATCATAATGTCCTTGTTCATTTACCCGGAGTATTGTATGTTTAGCAAGGAGTAAATGGCAACATCTCTATCAAATTTTCCCCCGATTTTGTATTGCCATTTGCTGCAATTCCCCATTCATAAAATATAACTTTAACAGCGTTCTTTGATCGTTCTGTCATAAACAATTCACATTGGGTGTGGATTTTTTCAAAATTAATTACTACTAACTATTCAGGGGGTTGAAATGAAAAAGTTTATCTTACTACTTGGTCTCATCTTTGTATTCGTTGGTTGTGCATCGATTGTTAAAGGGAATATGCAGCTTATAACAATTAATTCTAATGTTGATGGCGCAGAAGTCTTACTCGATGGTGTGAGCGTTGGCCAAACACCATTTACTGGTGAAGTCTCTAAAAAAGGAAAAGTTTTATTGGTAAAAAAAGAGGGATACAAAGATTATAACATCGCACTTAGCAAGAACCTTGAGCCGTGGTTTTGGGGCAACATTATTACCGGTGGGACTTTTGGAAGTATTACCGATTTTGCTTCCGGGGCTGCTTGGGCCTACGGCCCATCCAGTTATCAGGTTGAACTGATAGAAAATGGAATGGGAATGTTGGAGTTTGAAGAAAATGTGAAGTTAAAGAAGTTTGCAATGATTAATATGTCTTCAATCTCTATCGATCTGGCAAATGGTGGAGGGGCACACTTAAATGCTCTTTTTGAACTTGCCAAATTAGAGAAGAATGACGTCAGTGCGAATTTAATCAGAGAGTATGTTGTTCAGGCATCCGGAGATCAGATTCGTTTTGGACAACTAATAGTTGGGATTTTAAACTCGTAAATCTCTGTAGCTGTGAGTCGGTCAGATTAAAGAGCATAATGCCATTGTCTGACCGAACTCCTACAATCCTAACTTCTGCGCGGTACACCAATTGAAGACTTCTTTCCACTGCTGCCTGTTTTTTTTCTTTCTTTCCAGCTTTAATGTGCTTTCTGCTCAGTCTACAGATACAACACAAAGTTGGCCTTCCTTTCAACAAGCTTATACATTCAAAAATGCCTACATCGTTTTTGCAGGGCCCTATCCGGCAAGCCCATCTTCTTCCTTTGGACACCTATTTTTGTTACTCGAGCCCGATCGGTCACCCGATGTACCGCTACTTTTATGGAATGCCGTGAATTTTGCAGCAGTCACTAAAGATGTCGGTCCTTTTGGAAAATTTTATAAAGGGCTGTTCGGTGGGCTTACCGGGCAGCTGGATTTTCTGCCGTTTTATGAAAAGCTCCGGGACTATACGTTTATTGAATCTCGAGCGCTATGGATGTTTCCTATTGAGTTGACAGAGGTTGAGGCGGATTCGCTGTTAAAAAATCTATACCGGCGCAATAAAGTTGGTTTTCCATATCGCTTCTTTAGTAATAACTGCGCAAGTCAAATTGGACAGGTATTGCAAAAAAGTATTGATCCTGAAAACGGCAATGCGTTCTCTGGCCGTTCACCCAGAAAAGTGCTTCAAAAGTTTGCCGCAAAACTTAAGGAGCCGCTTTATGTTGAGAGTATGCAAGATAAGTTGGAAAGACTAAGAGAGCTTGAGAATAGCCGCGAGGAGCAGTTTGCTAACGATGCAATTCATTACACTGAAAATACGGAAGAGGCGAAAATATTACTAAATCTAATGGAGTGGCGAGCCTTTCGTAAATCAGAGCATCTGGATGACGAGTCAAAACAGAATATGAATCGTTTACGCGTTCTTCTTTCGAAGACAACTCCGCAAAGAACCGATCGCCGTATTGCAAATACCAAGCCTTTCAACATGCACCCTCCAATAAAACTTGGTGGAGGTTTGAAGTTTCAGGATCAAAAAATTGAAGAGTATCTTATACAATTCCGCCTGGGAATACATGAGTTTGCCGATCGGGGAGATGTCTTTCTACGACACGACTTTTTTAGCCTGATGCAGGGAGAAATAGCAGTTGAAAACAAAAAAATGCGTCTTAATCAGCTTTGGCTATTTAAACAATTGAGTATAGCTCCGAATAGTTATATCAGGAAGTATAAATCTTGGCAGCTGGCGGCCGGAACCAGCAGAAAGTTCGAGTTGCCCGGTAATCCTTTGGCAACGGGGCTGCTGGCAGGCTACGGCTGGACAAAGTCTGCTTTTTCCCAGCGTCTTAATTCTACTATAATGCTCAACGTTAATTCCGTATATTTGCAGAGATCGGGATTGACTTTTCTTTTTGAGCCGGAGTTTAGAACAGGAATCCATTTTACGCGTCGAATTCGTTTGAATACGATTTTTGGGTTAACCGAGCAGGTAAGAGATAATGAGCTGCGATTCTTTCAAAAGGCCAATGGTCATCTGACTCTCGACATGACTGCAAAATTTCAAATGCACTTCTTCGCGAATTACTATCGCAGTCGCATGATTTTTGGGTTTAGTCTAACAAGTTATTTCTATTGACTTTATCGCCAAATGGATGACAGAGTCTTAAAGCAATAATCGCAATGTGCTATTTGTGGAATGACCGGTTTGAACCTCATGCGTAGCAGCTTTTTAATTCTATTATTTTGACAGATATACATATCAAAACGATTGCACTGGCATTAGAGCATTTTTTCGATTCGTTTTCCTTTATTCCATTCGTTGAAAAACGACTATGAATACCTTTGTCGATTCCATACATTTTGCGAAACCGGATATCACGTTGGGGCGTTTAGCGCAACATCGCGGTTCTTTGTGGAACAGGTATAGCATATAGAAGTTAGTATGTACTCGATAAAAGAAATTTATTATACGCTACAGGGTGAGGGTGCAAATACGGGAAGGCCGGCAGTTTTTTGTCGCTTCGCGGGTTGTAACCTTTGGACCGGGCGAGAGCAGGATCGACATAAGGCAATTTGTCAGTTTTGTGATACTGATTTTGTTGGAACGGATGGTCCGGGTGGCGGGAAGTTCGCAACGGCTGAAGAGCTGACACAAGCTATCCGGAGCAATTGGCCAACAGAAGGTCGCTGCCTGGTTGTCTGCACAGGTGGTGAGCCGCTACTCCAAATTGATGCGCCACTTATTGAGGCTCTACACGCACAAAATTGTGAAATTGCTATAGAAACGAATGGCACATTGCAGCCGCCTAATGGAATCGATTGGATTTGCGTGAGTCCGAAGGCTAATGCGGGCTTTGTCTTGAAAAAAGGGCATGAACTGAAGCTGGTGTTTCCGCAGAAAGACGCGCTGCCGGAGAAGTATGCCCAACTGAACTTTGAGCATTTTTATCTCCAGCCAATGGATGGTCCGGAAGTAGTAAAGAACACCCGGCTCGCGATAGAATATTGTCTTGCAAATCCGCAATGGCGACTGAGTGTACAGACGCATAAAGTGTTGGAAATACCGTAGGCCATTCGGCGTTAAATCCGCGTCAGACTGAGCTCAATCTTGTGTAGGAAGGCAGGATATAAGCCCATGATTTTAGTCGTGGGTGTATGAGGCAGTGAGGCAGAAAAGAATGTGAGAAAAGAAAGTCAGAAACAGTCAGA
>JBOEGD010000024.1:263852-265313 GCA_050633245.1 Calditrichia bacterium
TGTTCTGTGTTCTGTGTTCTGTAGTTAAATCATAAATCATCATTCATAAATCATAAATCACCAGTGTATCTCTATGGAAATATTTAAAGAATTTCGTTTCGAGGCAGCGCATTATCTGCCGAATGTGCCGGAAGGCCATAAATGCGGTCGGTTACACGGTCATTCATTTCGAGTGCGATTGTATATTGAAGGTCCAATGGACGAACATGTTGGCTGGATAATGGACTTCGCAGATGTAAAAGCTGCGTTCAAGCCGATCTACAATCGTCTCGATCATTATTATTTAAATGACATTGAGGGATTGGAGAATCCGACCAGTGAAAATATGGCTCGTTGGATTTGGAATGAGCTTAAGCCAAACTTACCAGAGTTATCCAAGGTTGAACTGCACGAGACCTGTACCGCGGGGTGTATTTATTCAGGGCAATAGGGCAATTTAGTGAGAAAAGTAGGTGAGAAATGGTCAGAAATAGTGAGAAATGGTGAGAGATGGTCAGAAATAGTGAGAAAAGAAGATCAGAAATTGTTCACCGTTCACCGTTCACCGATCTGTCGTTAAATCACAACTAATAATTTTTTATTCATAAATCATCATTACTTCCCGGTTTTGAAAATGAAGCAGAATAAGATAAAGAAAATGGAAGATGTACAAAGTCGCGGCGATAGCCGTGGAATTGACATTAATCAGGTTGGCGTTAGCGATCTACGCTATCCCATTGTGATTCTCGATCGTGCAAATGAAAAGCAAAGCACCGTGGCCAGAGTAAGTATGTCGGTTAGTTTACCGCATGATTTTAAGGGCACTCACATGAGTCGCTTTGTGGAAGTGCTCAATGAACATCGTGGTGACTTAACGATGTGGACGCTGCCAAACATTGTGCAAAAACTGCGTGACCGCCTTGATGCCGAGAGCGCTCATGTTGAAATTCATTTCGTGTATTTCATCGAAAAAGAAGCGCCGGTTACTAAAGCTCGTTCTTTGATGGATTACGAGGGCACGTTTATTGGACGCTCCGCCGGGGCTGAAGATGAGTTTGTGCTTAAGGTAAAGGTTCCTGTAACCAGCTTGTGTCCATGTAGCAAGGAGATCAGTGACTATGGGGCTCACAATCAGCGTGGTGAAATTGAAATAGAGGTGAAGGGCGAAGTTGACGGCAAACCGGAGATGATCTGGATAGAAGAAGTCGTTGAGATCGCTGAATCGGCTGCATCTGCACCGGTCTATGCTCTGCTAAAACGTCCTGATGAACGCCACGTTACCATGCAGGCCTTCGAAAACCCTGCGTTTGTGGAAGATATTGTGCGTGGAGTTGCACAACGACTAAAACAGGATGAACGTATCGTGCGGTTTCGTGTGAAGGCAACAAACTATGAGAGCATTCATAATCACAATGCTTTTGCTGTTGTGGAATGGGCAATAAGGCAATAAGGCAATAAGGAAATAAGGCAATAAGGCAATAA
>JBOEGD010000024.1:265442-331744 GCA_050633245.1 Calditrichia bacterium
ACCGATCACCGATCACCGATTACCGATCACCGATCACCGATCACAATGCAGTTAAATCATCAATCATCAATAATCAATCATCAGTATCGAGGTGCTATGCCAAAAGCAGAAGGAAAATCATTCGAGTTTTTGGATGAGAGTCATATAGACGTTAGTTATTTAGAAACGTTCGAGTTTAATAGCCCCAATCAGTTGATCATTACCGAAACGGACGAGTTTAGTGCGGTTTGTCCATTTAGCGGACTCCCGGATTATGCCAATCTTAAGATAGAGTATCATCCTGATGGCGGTTGCTGTGTTGAACTGAAATCACTGAAATACTATATCGTAAGCTATCGCAATGTTGGGATTTATCAGGAAGCTGCGACCAAACGCTTATATGATGACCTGCGAAAACTGCTGAAAACGGAGCGTATTCGTATCACAACAATCTACAATATCCGCGGTGGATTTTTGACGACCTGTATTGAGGGTGGCCTGGATTCGTAAAAAATACGATAAATGGTTCCGAAACCGGGAATTCGCTTTAGACCCACCTGCTTTTACCGATTCTGATAGTATGGATGGAATAATAGAAGCAAGGGCGATGGATCCGCAGCGCAGCCAACCTGTGCGGACAGTGAATCCATTTGAGCAAAATATGCGACTCGGTCGCGGTGTTAATCTCGGAAATGCACTCGAAGCACCCGTTGAAGGTGAGTGGGGCGTTACGCTTCGCGAGCCGTGGTTTCATGCGATACGCCAGGCAGGATTTCAGTCGGTGCGAATTCCAATTCGCTGGTCCGCTCATGCCATGAATAAACGTCCGTATACTCTCGACTATGATTTTGCAAAACGCGTCGGATGGGCCGTCAATTCAGCGTTGCAAAACAAACTTCGCGTTATCATCAATATGCATCACTATGATGAGCTAACCGCTAATCCCGCCGCGGAAAAAGAACGTTTCCTGGCGATTTGGTTTCAAATTGCTCACCTTTTTCATAAATACGATAGCCAGCTATTATTCGAGCCCTACAACGAGCCATCGGGTAAGTTGACAAGCGGAAAATGGAACGATCTGCTTACTGAGGTTATACCAGTGATCCGTGAGATTAGTCCGCAACGGACGCTTCTTATTGGAACTGCTAACTGGGGCGGTATCGATTCTCTTGAACACCTGCACATTCCCGATAATGAAAAGAACGTTATTGTTACGGTGCATTACTATAATCCCTTTCCGTTCACTCATCAGGGGGCAGAATGGGTAAAAGGCAGTGATGCCTGGTTGGGAACGCGGTGGAAGGGGAGCGATGCTGCAAAGGAAATTAGCTATGACTTCTGGCGTGCCGCCGAGTGGGGGACCAAAGAAAAGCGTCCCATTCACCTGGGTGAATTTGGTGCCTACGGTAAGGCCGATATTAAATCGCGACTTCGTTGGATGAACCACGTCTCTCGCGAGGCAGAGAAATACAATTTTAGCTGGGCCTACTGGGAATTCTGTGCAGGCTTTGGCTTATTCGATGCGACTGCCAATAAGTGGCGAAAAAAGCTATTGAACTCGATAATCCCACGGGCTAAGCAGCCATTTTCACTGGCACGTTTATTGAAGAATAGGGATTGACCTCTTCATTTGTAAAAATGCAAAAAAAATACTATCTTTTGCTCCCGGACAACCTGTTGAACAGCCTTACAACTTATTTTGTTCGGATACTAACGGGATCATCATTCAGCGGAATCGCCTCTCTTGAACCACTCAATTCGAATTGTTTTATGCAGCATGCTCCTTGTCTGCGCGCTTTTTGCTCAACCGGCAACCGATTTTACGTCGGCAGACTCTGTTCTAATCGATAGTTCGATGGCAGCGTGTGATGATGTGAACGAAATTCGTGGTGTAGAGCAGGAAGCGACAGCCCGTGGAGACAATGCGCGTCGAGCACTTCATAAGGCTCTTTGGCCACCCCGTTTTGCGGTAGATGTGCTACTTCGAACTGCCGCAGTGAGTGCGGTTTTCCTTGACGAAACGCGGATTATTAAGAAGTTCTCTGAAGTCTTTTACCTGGGGAATACCGGCATTGGTTGGTTTCCGGTCATTGATTTTGTTAGTGGATTTGAGCCGGCCCTCGGTGCGAGTCTTTTCTATCGAAAAACATATTTTAAGTCTCGTTTTAAAGGGGCATTTGCCAATCCGGATATTTGGCGTTTTCGAGTAAATACGTCCCATACCTTTTTTGCATATAATAAATATTGGCAGTTTAATGCCTCTGCCAGTGCTGAAAAAAGCGATAATTTGCGTTTCTATGGTGTTGGAAGTAACCCGCTGGACGATTCGCGAAACGACTTTCTACAGGGAACGGAGAAGGAGTTTGGGAGATTTCAACAAATTCGCTCGTTAGTAGAATTAGGCATCGGAATCCGCCCCTCTGCGAACTGGGAGCTGTTTCTTAACAGTTCCTTTTTGCATCGTGAGATCAACGATCCTACTTCGGGCGATGATTTGTTCGGCACTGTTTTCGATATCTCTAAAATTGCCGGCTTTGATGCTTCGAATCGCAAATGGTACAACGAATTAGTTGTCAGGCTGGATACCCGACCAAATCTGCGTCGTGTTTTGCCCGGCGTGCGTAAGGAAGCCTATTTGGGATACTCACTGGGGCTTGATGATGATCCGGGACGAATTATTCGAACGGGTTTTGATGTATCGGCCTTTCTACCTGTTTACGCGAAAACGCGTTTTTTAATACCCCGTGTTGTTCTTGACGCGACCATACCGACAAATGATAGTCTGGACTTCGTAGATTATGCTCGCCAGCCGGCCTTTCGGGGAAAAAGCAGGAGTGATTTACTGAGAAACGATCGTCATTCAATGCTGGCCTCGCTGGAATATAATTGGCCGTTGACGCATCATATTAATGCCGCGTTGTTTTTTGAAGAGCTATTCGTAGCCCGCGAGCTGGTCGATCTCTTCTCAGAACGTGGCCCGTGGGTGGCAGGGTTTCAATTCGATATGCACAATCCGTATAGTGAACTTGCGCGAATTTATGCCGGCTATGGCTCAGAGGGAATTATTTTTAAGCTCAAAATTGGATTCTCATCTCGTTACACCGATCGCTCGGAGTGGAAATGATAAATCACATGCGATCTTACTCCGTGATGCTCCGATATAGTATGTTGCTTTTTGCAGCCTTCTTGCTCTGCAACTGCGCAGGAAACTCCTGGCAATTTAAAGATACAGCTCCGGTTTGGCGCATAGATGATCAGAAACCAATTCCTCTTCCGGGCTCAACTCGCTATATCCGTATGGATTACTACTTTGAAGTTCTTATTCGACGACCGGCAGGAACAAACTTCTCCACGGCTCCAATAGAGCAAGCACAAGATGTGAATAGTTATGACCACATTCCACAATCGAGTTGGTATACGCCTCGTCTTGGCTATCGCACTGTATCTCCTGAAGAATTGAGCCAGGGGCCTGAGCTGATTGGCCCTCCGCAATTACCGGTGCGGGTGGTTCGCGCGAAACACCTCGGAAGCAATCCGGGATTTATTATTGCAGACAACCGAGACAGGCTCTACCTGGTAAAATTTGATCCTCCGGACTTTCCAGGTATAGAGACAACAACGGCACAAATTGTGAACCGGCTTTTTTGGGGATTTGGCTATAATGTTCCTGAAGACTATCTCTTCAAATTTACCAGCGCAGATATGTCCGTCGACTCCACGGCTCATATCAGTCAGGAAGACGTTTTGCTGGTCTTCAACACTGTGGCGCCTCCGGTAAATGGTATTTATCGTGCGACAGCCAGCTTGCTAATTGACGGTGTTTATCTCGGCCCAATTGCAGATAGTGGCGTTAGAAAAGATGATCCCAACGACCGTATTCCGCATGAGAACCGGCGTATTTTGCGCGGCCTTCGTGTGTTTGGAGCGTTTACTAATCAAACTGACATTAGAATAGACAATTCACTGGATGTGTATGAAGGTTTGGTCGGTGAGGGGTTTGTAAAGCATTACCTGCTAGACTTTGGTGAGGCCTTCGGAGGACATGGTGCCGGCCATGAGCGACTATGGGATGGTTACGAACATATCTTCAGCTTTAAACAGATGATTGAAAATCTTGCTACGCTGGGGCTGAAAAAAGAGCCATGGGAGAGTTTAGAGTTCACGCCATGGACATCCGTCGGCGCTTTCGAAGCGGAGGTGTTTGATCCGGGCAAGTGGAAGGAAACCTATCCATTTAAGCCAATCCAGAATGCTCTGGCAGATGATAATTATTGGGCTGCAAAAATCGTCGCTTCGCTTACCCCGGCACATTTTCAGATGCTGGTGGACTCGGCAGATTACCCGGAAGAAGGTGCAGCCGACTATATTGTTGATACATTGAACAAACGTCAAAAAAAGGTCGTGGAATACTTTTACAATCAGGTCTCTCCGCTAGAGTTCTATTCAAGAGATGCCGATGTCCTTACCTTGGAAGATCGCGGAATTGCCGACATCCCGGGAGTGAACTCAGGAAGCTATCAAATTCGATTTTTTGATAAAGAAAATAATGAAGTCCTTGAATCTATTGAGGTTGTGAATCGCGAAAAATTTGTCGATATTACGTTGCCACTAACGAATGTCGTCATATCAGATGGCTACCTGCGCCTGGATGTACGCGTGATCCGTAATGGTTCTCTTGCCCCGCGCCCGGCTCAGATTCATCTGCGCGCTCAAGCAGATGGTGATTATCGTGTCGTTGGTGTTGTGCACTAACCAATTGCCAATAAGATTCACTAAGGACGTTACATGAAGTACTCATTTTCCACTCGTTTTCTTATTATTTGCCTCACGCTTTTTTTTCTTAACTTTTCCGGTTTCTCTCAAAAAAGACCAACCGTTGGTATTGCCCTTAGTGGCGGTAGTGCGAAAGGTATTGCGCATATTGGTGTGTTGAAAGTTCTGGAAGAGATTAATATGCCTATCGATTATGTTACCGGAACAAGCATGGGGAGTATTGTTGGTGGCCTGTATGCGGTTGGATATACCGCAGCAGAGCTCGAGTCTTTGGTAACGGCAATTGATTGGGCTGCAATGTTTGCCGAAGAAACGTCTCGAAATGTGCTTACCCTCGAACAAAAAAAACGCGATGCGCGATACGTATTCAATCTTGCTCTGGAAAACTGGGGAATTGCTATCCCCACAGGTATTGTCGCCGGGCATAAAATAACGCAGCTGTTTACACGGCTAACCTTGCCAGTGCAGCATATTCCCTCCTTTACAGACTACCCGATTCCCTTTGCCTGTGTTGCTACTGATATTGCAACTGGCGAGGCAGTGGTTATAAAAGATGGTTCGCTTGCAGAAGCTATGCGTGCGAGTATGTCAATTCCATCAGCCTTTACACCGGTTGAACGGGATGGAAGACTGTTGGTCGACGGACTACTGGTGCGTAATTTTCCGGTTCAGGATGCTCGTTCATTAGGAGCCGATATCGTTATCGGGGTTGATGTTGGGGCAGAGTTGTATGAAGTGGAAGAACTGACAAATATCTTCACGCTGCTGGATCAGGTTCTGAATCTACAGATGATCGGCTCCACAGAGCTGGAGCGTGATATGACGGACTTTCTGTTGATTCCGGAACTCGGTGATCTCGGATTCGCCGATTTTACAAAAACAGCCGAGTTTGTGGCAAAGGGCGAAGAAATTGCCCGTTCTATGCTTCCGGAGTTAAAGGCCCTTGCCGATTCATTAAATGCCCTGGATCCCTGGGTTCGCAATCCACGGCCGGCTACGCCGGAACAATTTTATGTAACCGAGATTGAGTTTGAGGGCCTGGAGACAGTTTCGGAAAAATTGATGATTGCTCAGTTTCCACATGTTGTTCCATGCTGGCTTACTGTGTCACAGATCGAACAGTTCGTCGATCAGGTCTATCGCAACCAGGTGTTCGAACGCGTCAATTATCGGCTGGAAAATGCCGATGGCGGCAAGGGTGCCAAACTGATAGTTCATGCGCTCGAACGCAGCCAAAGTTTGCTACAGCTTGCCGCACGCTATACCAGTCGTGATGATGCTGCGGTATTGGTAAATACCACGTTTTTCAATCTGTTTAAGGATGCCTCAACGCTGAGTCTTGACGGCCGTCTTGGCTCGAACCTTCAGTTTGACGCGCAGTATTTTATGAAGTTCGGATTGGTTCCTGCAATGGGGCTAAATGCCCGTATGAACTACACGCAAGACTATCTGGATATTTTCGAGGAAGACAATCGGCTCGCTCGTTTTGATTTGACATATACCTTTTTTGATCTATTCATGGGAAGCAATTTTTCTTCCAATTTTTTAGTTGGAGGTGGTGTCCGCGCGGAATATGTAGAATCGGATCGAAATATCGGCCCAACGTCACTTTCTGATCGCATAGACCGTGGAATTATCCCATATCTAACGCTGGGTACCGATACCTGGAATAGCAGTGTTTTTCCAACCAGTGGTATCTATGCCCAGGTTCTAAGTGAGTTTACAAATGAAGCGATAAACACTATTGGCACTTTTTCTCGTCATTCTTTCGATGTGCAGGCCGCTATCCCGCTTTCTTCTCAGTTTACAGTGCTTCCAGCCATGTATTTGGGAACCGCCTTCGGGGATACGCTTCCACCACACTACCGATTTACACTGGGTGGCGCGAGTTCACGCATGACGCGGTTAGGACGTGAGCTAAATTTTATGGGTGTAAAGGCGCAAAAGCTTACCGGAGAGCATGTCCAGATGCTTCAGCTGGGACTTCAATACGAATTTATGAGTCGCCGTTTTGCACAGCTGGTCGTCAATATTGGAACAACCCAGGAAGAGTGGCGCATCAATAGCGATCTCGATCTGTATTCCAAAGGCGTTGGATTCATTCTCGGTATCGATACCCCACTCGGTCCGGCAGAATTTACTATGCACGGGACGAATGAAGATTTTTTTACGTATTTGAACATTGGGTATAAGTTTTAAGTATATTTCATCATGAGATCTATTGCTAAATATGCTTTGATTTTTCTTTGCCTCGCTTTAAGCACACTGCTGCTTGCTAAAGAAGCCGTCGACCGTAATGTACCTCCGCAGCCGCTGGATATTGGCTGGGAATATCACCTCGGTGATTTTGGCGGTGAGAAAAGCATGCTGGACGGCTGGTATTCGAATTGGGAAACCGATTGGGAAACCGCTGCTTGTCTACGCTTTTCGGGACAGGGATACGGAGGTAACTATATTTGGTATCGCCTTACTCTGCCGGAAACTATATACGAAGATGCTTCGCTTTTTTTACCCCCTGTTTTAAGGGCCTTTGAACTTTATCTTGATCAGGAGCAGATTTACTCTTTTGGTGAATTTACTCAATCTCATAAGAGTAAGTATGCCGGTATCGTGCGGCACACGGTTCCATTGCCACCTGACTATGCGGGAAAAGAGCTCGCCATCAGAGTATATTCTGCCGAACCGTATGCTATGGGAGTTATCGATGCTGGTGAAGCTGCTTGGATCGGCGGTAAAAGTGAATTGATTTTAACCGTTTTTCGCCAAAACCTAGACAGCGTAATTCTGGGTGCCTTCTTTTTCTTTATTGGCGTATTCACTGTATTTATTTATCTGCTTCGTTCTTCGCCTCGGCCAAAATTTTTGGCCTGGTTTGCTCTGCTATCGGGTTGCTTGGGTTTATATTATGTCTTGATCGATCCCATAGGTGAACTCTTAATACCTTCCGTAAAACTGCGCTACTTTCTTGGTCTCAGCCCATTCTTCCTTTTTCCAATAGGTCTGTTTGGCTTTATGGATCACATGATTGGCCCGAATGTTACCTTATACCGATTGAGGAATCTGCATATTGTTGTTGGCCTCGGTATCATAATGCTGGATCTCATGAACATACTCTATATGGGAGATGCTATCTTTCCATATATGATGTTAGCAACCTTTTCCATCACCATTGGCGGTGTTGCAGCCGTTCGGGCCAGCCGCAATGGCCGCTTCGATGCACGCATTATTGCAGCTGGATTTATCATCGCCGGACTCGGCGGACTGTTTGATATTTTTGTGGGCCTGGGAATTTTTGCCTCACTTCAATGGGTCTCGCACTATACTTTTTTTCTCTTTATTCTGCTGTTGGGATACATCATTGAGCGTCGCTTTCGCCGCAATGCCACAGCGTTGCAGGAAAAAAGACAGCAGTTGGAAGAAAGTAATCGCACGCTCGAAACCCGCGTAGACAACCGCACTGCAGAGTTGAACCAGAAGAATCTGGATCTTCAAGATACTCTCGATGAGTTGAAACATGCCCAGAATCAACTGGTTATGAAAGACAAAATGGCGTCTTTGGGAAATCTGGTGGCCGGTGTTGCTCATGAAGTGAATAACCCTGTTGGCGCAGTGAATTCTGCTGCAGACGTTACCAAACGTTGCGTTATCAAAATTAATTCTCTTATCGATACTAATGGACATGTCGCGCTGAAGGAAGATAAAACCTTTATGAAGACCATTGGCCTGCTCGAACAAAATAATGGAGTTATTCTAACTGCAGGACAACGCATCACAGAAATTGTGCGCAGTTTGAAAAATTTTGCCCGCCTGGATGAGGCGGAGTTCCAGCCCGCTGATATTCATGCCGGCATTGATAGCACCTTAACCTTGCTACAGCATGAGCTAAAGAATAAGGTGGAGATCATCCGCGACTTTGCCGAGATTCCACAAATTACCTGTTATCCAAATCAGCTGAATCAGGTTTTCATGAATCTGTTTATCAATGCTGCACAGGCAATTGAGGACAAGGGAAAGCTTTATATCACGACATCTCTGCAGGAAAAACACGTTAGTATTACTGTTCGTGACGATGGTAAAGGAATCGATTCTGAGCAGATAAAACAGGTGTTTGATCCGGGATTTACCACAAAAGGCGTTGGAGTTGGAACGGGACTGGGTCTTTCAATCTCTTACAATATTATCCAGAAGCACAATGGAGAAATAACCGTTAGCAGTCTACCCGGTATGGGGACGACGTTTACAATTCGCCTGCCTTTGGAGCAAGCTAATGCTAAATGAGTTGAAGCCTTCCGTGCCACAGTTTGACCTGATAATCTATGATTTGGATGGCACACTTTTAGATACTCGGCAGGATATTCATAATGCTGTCGTTGAAGTACAACAGAAATTGACTTTACCCGTGCAGACTTTTGAAACGACAGTCTCTTATGTCGGAAATGGTATAACAAAGCTGTTAGAGCGATCTTTGCCCGAACTTTCTGTCGAAGGTCTGCAGCAGGCGCGAAATATCTTTGACGCCTTTTATCGGAAAAATATGTGGGTCTATACGCAAGTGTATCCCGGTGTAACGCAACTTTTAGAGGATTCTGTCGAGCCGAAGATGGCTGTTCTTAGCAACAAGTCGCAGAGCTATGTAAGAGAGTTGGTCGCACATTTTAAACTTTCCCACCACTTTACCCAGGTGCTTGGAGCGCGTTCAGACATGTTGAAGAAGCCTGATCCACAGGGTATCAATCATATTCTGAAGGAAACAAATGCCTCGCCGCAGCGTGCAATACTTGTTGGCGATACCAAGAATGATATTCTTGCCGGTAAGGCAGCCGGAATATATACTTGTGGTGTAAGTTATGGCTTTCGTTCCCGAGGCGTTTTACAAGCATTCGACCCTGACTTTCTGGTTGACACGGTTTCTGAGCTTCGCACACTTTTCAAACTCTCCCCCTCATCTTAATCTCCTATCCCGGTCGGTATGGCCCTGAATTCAGCTGGATGATTACGATTACGGATTAGTAAATCGCAATTTCCATCACAATTGCGTGATTTATCTAAAGTTTACTTTACTAAAACCGTTTATTAACGCACTGCGAATTCTCTTGCCTGTAAAAGGCACATCCTGTAGAAGCTTAACGGCTATATCCCCATCGATAAATAGTGTGGTACTTTCTAAACATATCGCGGGGAGTCTAAAGCAAAATTAACCGGGAGATCTGCTATGTATCGACTGATCGATCTGCAATTCATAACCGGCTTTATATTTCTTTTGATACTTCTGGGTTGTGATACTTATACCGGTCCCGCAAATTCCGGCGGCGACCCCGATCCGGCTCCATCAGAGACTACGACTGGCACAATCCGCCTTGACGACGACTTTAGTTTCGATACCACAACGCAACTGCGAATTGTTGTACGATTACTCGATGCGCCGTCTGCACCCGAACAGCAATCCAGACTGGAGCTTTTTAAGATCGGTTCATCAGGAACAAGAGATCATTTGCTTAGCGGGTATAGCGATAATGCTCTTTTTGAGCGAGTTATATCAGTACCCTCTCATCTTGATAGCTTGCTTCTCAGGCGCATTTATGCTGGAATAGTTGTAGATAGTGTAAAGACTTCCGTGGGAAGCTTATATGGCGGATTCCGCTTGCTGCGCCATAATTTTGGTGTTGCTGCGCCATCTGCTAAAGTTAAGAATGCCACTAAGCCCTATCAGTCCGTAAGGTTTGAACGTACGTCTTATCAACAGAAAACTCAAATCTCCGATAGAAACAACGTATCGACGAAAATGCCTGCCGGACAGGTTGTTTTCTCGGATAATATGGAAAGCGGTCCAAATGGGTGGACACATATGTCGCTCAGTGGGAGTCAGGTGGACAATTGGGCACAATCTGCCGATCGCTCTGCCAGTGGGCAGGTGAGCTGGCGCGTTACCCCTCATTCTTCTGAAGGTTCTGATGCACTTCAAACCCCTTTTATTAACCTCTTTGGTATCGAAAACGCCGTGCTTTCATTCAATCACTACTATGCCTTTGATGATTGTGGGGAACAATTATTCGCACCCGATGGCGGACGCGTAGAGATTTCAAACGGTAATGGTAACTGGACGCCGCTAAAGCCGGTAGGAGGATATCCCTACTTACTTGATGCGATCTGCGAAAATCCTCTGGCAGGTAACCCGGCCTACGCCCGCAGTAGTAAAGGTTGGGAAAAAGCAGTCTTTGATCTGTCTGATCATGCGAACCAGTTAATTTATCTGCGTTTTCGCAGCGCCTGGGACTGCGACAATTGTTCAAGCGATGCTCCCGGATGGTTTATTGACGATGTCGTAATAACCACGGCCGGGGCGGATAGCGATAATGATGGTGTGCGAGATGAAGATGATGACTTCCCGGCTAGCGCGGAACGTGCCTTTCAAAGTTGGTTCCCCGGATCTCAGCAGTTTGCAGCAGTTGCCTGTGAGAGTGACTGGCCGGATCGCGGTGACTATGACTTTAACGATTTGGTGATGCAGTATCAATATCGAAAAATTACTAACGCCAGCGGGCAAATTGTCGCTTTGAACGCTCTCTTTCGCGTGCAGGCAATTGGCTGCCTGGATACGCTTGGTTTTGGTGTGCGTTTGCCGTTTCTTGCTTCAGACATTAGCAGTTTTGTGGGTTCCACAGGAACCTTTCTTGAATCCTCTACCGGACAGGCAGTTTTGATTGTCTCAAATGAAGTCAATTCACTGGTCAGCCCGGCGGCCGGGTTTAATTTGGTGAATACCGAAGCTGGGAGTCCACACATCTCGGCTCCGGTTTTGTCTGCTGTTATCGAATTTGCAACCCCGGTTCTACCTGAAGTATTACGAAATGCTCCATACGATCCGTTTCTATTCCATTCTGTCGATCGAATACGAGAAGTGCATATGCCGGACTATCCTCCGGTTACTTCTACCAGCTATCTTGGACAAAGAGAGGATACCAGCGATCCTTCAATAGGGCGATATTATCGTACGTCCAAAAATATGGGGTGGCTGCTTCATATGCCTTCAGACTGGGCACATCCAATTGAGGGAACAGATTTACTGAAGGCCTATCGACGCTTCCAATCGTGGGCTGAAAGCGGTGGTGTGGAGCGCCCGAACTGGTATCTAAAAGATGCTGACTCAGTCAATGAGGAATGGGTTTGGGAGCTTCCTTAATCAAATTTGTTCAGAGAAGGCTTTCTAAACTCTTGATAACCCGCAAGAATTTGTGGGGGACAGGGGGTATATTACCGATAGAACACTCCCTGTTCCGTGGAACTGATTGGAGTTGGTAGGGAAGTTATGTCTCTCGACTCGAATTAAACTGACAACGGACAACCTCATTTGTATCCAGCATTCTAAGAAGGAACGGAAGTCATGAGCAAAATATTGCTAATCCCGGGGGAAAACGGTGGTGGACAGCTATCGCGATCCTTATTCCTGGGTGAACGCCTGCGTGCTCATGGCCATTCGGTTGGAATTGCACTGGATAAAAAGCACTACGCTTTGGCTTCCAAGTATCAGTTTAGTGTTTTTCCGTTAGGCAACAGTTTCGAAAACCTTCTGCGTTTTCAACTTCAAAGACCATATTTCCCGAAAATTCGTGCTAAAAATCGCGGTTTTAAGAGGCCGTATTTCCTCGAATTCGACGGTATTTCCTTCCGCGTTCCACGCGAGGGCTACCTCAGCGAAAAAATTGTCTACCATCGCATGTCTCGTTATGGCGAGATTATACGCAAGTTTAAGCCGGAGGTGTTAATTGGTGACGGACATTATTTAACCAGTTTACTCGGTAAAAAGTATGGTCTTCGGGTATTGCAAATCTCTCGTTTGGCTGAATTTGCGCCAGCACCTGAATTCTTCTGGTGGAAGTCCAGCGATACACGCCTGGTATCGCCGGATGCACTTGGGCCGTTTCGTCCACTTTTGCATGAACTGAAACTTGCCGGCTTACATCGGCCGGAAGATCTCCTGCGTGGGGATGGATATCTTGTACCTGCAAATGAAGTTATTGAGCCCGTAGATACAGTAGAAAATGATGTGCTTTTCACTGGTCCGCTAACGCCCATCAACAGACCCGATACCTCTGGAATCGACTACTACAAAAAAAATACTGCGCCAAAGGTGTTCGTTTCCTTAGGCGGAGGGCTTCCAGTTTCTCATGAGAAGCAATTTTTTGGCATTATATCCGAGGCGTTTGGCGGCAGAAATTTTGAGGTATTGGTATCGACAAAAAGGAAGTCGCTACAGCGCCGTTTTAACAATGAGAACAACAACATCTCATTTGTAAATGGTATTCCCAGAGAGCAAGTAATTCGCCAGAGCGATTTGGTTATTTATAGCGGCACCTATTCCACCACAATGAAAGTTTTGCTCGAATCGAAGCCGGCACTGGTTATTCCAACCCATTCTGCCAGCGAAGGTTATGGTCGAAGGCTGGAACGACTAAGCGTTGGTAAGACGTTACTCCCGCATGAACGTCAGTTGAAAAAGCTGATTTATGACTGGCCTTATGGTACATTCCAAATGCTGGGTGGATTTGACTTAGCGCTGCGAGCCGAAGATATATTAAGTGAGAGTGAACAGCTTCTTGACGTTTTTGATTCTGAGCGTGCACAGATTTTGGCAGATTCACTGAAGGAACAGCAGCGCAATATGGATTTTGATACGCTGATCGGTTAGCATTATTTTCTTACCCGAAACATCATAATGACCCCGCCAACGAAGAACACCATATTGCCGACCCATGCGCCCAACCAGGGATTTAATGTTGCATTATGTCCTAACACTTGTCCGGCGCGCATAAATCCAAAGTAGACGAAGCTGATAAGCAGAGCGAGTGCAAAACCGAGTGCCGGGCCGCTTCGCCTTTTACGAGATGCAAGCGGTGCACCAAAAAGAACGATGATAAAGCTGGCCAACGGATAGGAAATTTTCATATATAAATCCACCAGCCATTTCCGGCTGTCTGCACCTATTTCCGCCAGACCGCTTACGAATTTATCCAGTTCAAAATAGTTCATCTCTTCCGGTTTTATCTGCAGTTCCAGAAGGTCTTCGGGAAAGATGCGGGTGTCGGCGTAGAGAAGCGAGTCGAAGTTCATCATGGTTTCAAGGCTGTCGGTAAACTCGCGCACGACAATGTCTTCCATTTTCCATCCGCCAAGATTCTGCGACCACTTCATCAATCTTGCGTCCCAGCGTTGCGTGATGCGATCGCCCTCAATCCAAATAATGCTTACTTTGTTAGCAAGCTGCTTCTTTCCCTGGTAATTATAGATGTGCACCTGTTTATTATCAATATCCTGCAGCGCAATTTGTCGTCGATTCGATAAGTTACTTCTGGCCTGCTTGCGGATGTCGTAGCGCCAGATATCGAGCCGTCGTCGGTTGCTTTCGGGAACAATGGTTTCGCTGAACAAACCGGCTAAGATGCTAATACCAAATGCAAGAATCAAGATTGGTGCAACCAGCCGATGCAAACTAATACCGGCAGAAAGGCTCGCAATAAGCTCGTTGTGCTGCGCCATGCTGCCAATAGAGAACAGGCTGCTAAGCAGCATGCAGACAGGCAAGGTCAGGGTAATAATAAACGGGATGTAGTAAAAGTAGTAGAGAGCTCCATAAGTCAGGCCTGCTTTACTGTTGAGAAACTTATCGAGATTTTCAATAAGATCAATTACAACAAATACCACGATAAACGCCAGTATGGTATAGCCGAGAATAACCAGAAACTTACCCAGTATGTATTTATCAATCAGTTTCATCAATCATCCCCGCGCAAAAATACTTGCAGCGCTTTTGGCAGGCGATTCCAGTTAATAAAGCTGGTTTCATGAACAGTTTTATAGGTAAGCCACAACCCCAAAAAACCTACCAGAATATTGGGAAACCACATTGCCAGCATTGGATGAACAATTTGCCGATCGGCCAAATCTTCACCACCTATCAGACAAATCCAGTAGACAAGAAAGAATGCAATACTGAACGTTACGCTAACTCCCAAAGAGCCTTTTCTGGCGCGAATGCCCAGCGGTGCGCCAACCAGCACAAAAACAATGCAGGCAAAGGGGATGGAATACTTCTTGTAAATCTCTACCTGATATTTTGAAATCTGTTTCCCAAAATACGCCTGGTTGTTCATTGCTGTTGTTAGCATTTGCAGGGAATTTTGCGCTTTCCGCGACGCCTTCGACATGGCAGTGCGGCTGGCATTGGTAATCAGGCTTAGATCTCTCGCCGAATACGTAGAGTCGCTGAGGCGCTTGGCAATGATGTCAGGCTCAATTAAATATGTTTTAGAAGCGTTGGAGAGCTTTTCCTGCTCTTCGTCCACTGCCTGGCGCTTTTGATTAATTGTCTCCTGCATCATCGAAATAGTCATTTCGCGATCGCCACGTTGGCCTTCCTGAATCTCGGTGAGAATCTGATCGCTTGCTTCCATATAAATAACCGTTTTGTCGAACAGAATTCGTCGATATTCACTGTAGTCACGGGTGCTGACTTCATGGATTTCGCCATCAAACAGGTTGAATAACATCTGCGCCCGTTCTTTGTCGAACACCAGATAACCATAATCTGCGATGATGGTGCGTTGAAATTGGGTGCGATTATTGAAGTCGAATATGGTGATTTCTTCGAGTTTGTCTGCGGTGGTAAACTCTGCGTTTGGAGAAAGTAAGTCGCTTTCACTCTGTTCGCGTTCTTCATCTGCACGTCTGATCTTTTCGACCAGTATGTTCAGGTTCTCCCGCTTTAGATATAGGCCTTCTTCCAGGCTGAATGTCGGTTTTTTGCGCGTAATGCTGCGCATTAACAAGCGAGCCTGATGGTTAAATTCGGGAAGAACAACATCGTTATAAATCACCATTGCAATGGTCAGCATCGTGCCAGCCAATAGAGCCGGTGCAATAATGCGGTATAGATTGATTCCGGATGCGCGAAAAATGGTGATCTCATTGTCTGCCGATAACCTGCCATAGGCCATTAGCGATGCGATTAGCACCGCCATTGGAACCGCAAGCGCCATCATCCATGCGAGATTTAAATAAATAAATTCGAAAATTACCATCACCGGCAATCCCTTGCCGAAAATTTTTCCGATATATTGAAGAATAAACTTCGTTATAAATACAAACATAATTACCGCAAGTGAAAAGAAGAATGGCCATGCCAGGTCCTTCACGATGTAGCGAGTAATGATTTTCATATTTTATCCGATAGTAACTGCAGGTTTTCAAGCTAGTCAGACGTACATATCATTAGCGCCTTGTGCGCAATCAAGACACTTAATGTAAGCTCTGTTCAGGCCTCACCCAAATGGAAAATAGCGCTGTATTCTGCTGTTTAACCTCAAATGAACTCCCAGGTTCACGCCGGAGAATAATTATGCAGGATCTCATTTTGCAGCATCAGGAGAAAGAGCATCTATTTGCTGCTATCGTAAACTCCTCAAGTGATGCCATTATTTTTCTCGACCCCGACGGGATTATTGCTCATTGGAACCTTGGCGCAGAAGATATTTTTGGCTATTCGGCAGAAGAGGCAATCGGACAGCCCTACGAGATATTAGTGCCTGCTGAACTCAAGGGTGTAGATGAGATGAATTATGTTCGCCAGGAGATGCAGGATAAAGGTAATCTTAAGAAATACGAAACGCGTCGCCAATGCAATGATGGCAGCATTTTATTTGTTGATATATCAAGTACTCAAATTCGGGATGAAAAAAAGCAGCTAAGGGGACGCGCCGAAATTATTAAGGAAATTCAGTCTCGTAAAGAGCTGGAGTTCGAGCTGCTTCAAACTATTCTAGAGCTGGCAAAGATCAATGAGCTAAACGATATTCTGCACAACTGCTATGATGAAGCTGATATTTTACGACTGATTCTTGTGGCGATGACTGCTGGCGAAGGTTTGCGCTTCAATCGTGCGTTTCTTCTTCTTGTCGATCGCGATACAAATGAGCTGCGTGGTGAATTGGCCGTCGGTTCATCTGATGGTGATGAAGCAAACCGGGTTTGGACGGGGCTTGAAACGGAATACCGATATTTGCAGGATATTGTAAAGCACTATACTATAGATAAGGAAGGTGCCGACCGGGAGGTAAATGATCTGGTTCGACGGTTTCGCCTAAAGCTGGATTCTTCCGAGCATGTTTTGAATCGCGCTATGCAACGCAGGCAGGTGGCCTTGGTGAATAAGGATTATATGAATACCCACCCGGAAATTAATTTTAGCATCGGGGATTCCGATCTCCTTAGTCTGTTGGATAACGATAACTTTGTAGTGGTCCCGCTTTTTACCAAAGCAGAGCCACTCGGTGTACTAATTGCGGATAATATTATAACGCGCGCGCCGATTCTAATTGAAAGGTTACATACCTTACGTCTGTTCGCGACTCAGGCAAGTGCAGCGATCGAAAATGCCCGTCTTTATAGCCACCTGGCCAAACAGAATTTAAAACTGCGTGAAGCCTACAATGATCTGGAAACCAATCAGCAAAAGTTGCTGCAGAGTGAGCGTCTTGCTGCGATTGGTGAAATGTCGGCCAAAATAGCGCATGAAATTCGCAATCCACTTGTTGCAATAGGCGGTTTCGCAGGATTGATAGAGAAGGCGGAGCACACGAGCGAAAAAACGCCGCAGTATGCCGGTATCATTCGCGATCAGGTTACGCGTCTCGAACACATCCTGAACAACCTTTTAAGCGCCTCCCGTCCGGTGGAACCGCATTTGGAATCGATTGATATTCGCATCCCGATAACTGAGGCAATGCAAGTGGTTGAGGAGCGCTGTCGCGATAAGCAAATTGAGCTCTCGAGTATTATTCCGGATGAATTTGCAGAGATTCGCGCAGATCGTCGAATGATTCAACAGATGCTTTTGAACTTGTTAATCAACAGCGTTGATGCTTGTAAGGATGTCGAGCCGGCTCATGTCTCTCTACGTCTGAAAAGAGAGGTAGACTGGCTGGTTTTGGAAGTTCGCGACAATGGTTGCGGAATTGAACCGGCAAATCAGAGCCGAATTTTCGAAGCCTTTTACACCACAAAATCCGGCGGAACCGGTTTGGGTTTGTCTATCGTCAATCAAATTATGCGGGCTCATGGTGGCCGCCTCGATTTACATAGTGAGACGGGAGTCGGAACAAATATTTCGCTGCGGTTTCCAAGCTAACTACAGGAGTCAGGTGTCAGAAGCGAGAAGTACAATTGAAAATTGAAAATTGCGCCCTGTTCTCTCTAATGTAATTCCCCGAACTGACCGATAATTAACAGTAAACTCTACATTCAGTTTCTTTGCTAATCTCAAATGCTGTAATAACACGGAATAACACACATCGGAGGTGTAAGATGTCCAAAATTCTAATAGTTGAAGATGAAGAAGCGCAGCGCCTGCTATACGAAACGGAAATTGCTGCGGAGGGCTATGAAGTTGTTCTGGCTCGTGATGGCGTAGATGCAATCGAAAAAGTCCGAGAGAATGAGCCTGATGTAATTGTATTGGATTTGATGATGCCGAATATGCATGGACTGGATGCAATGCGCAAATTGTTGAAGATAAATCCCAATATGCCGGTGATTATCCATACCGCCTATGATCATTATAAAGACAATTTTTTGAGCTGGGCTGCACAAGAATACGTTGTTAAATCATCCGATCTTTCTTCATTAAAACAGGCTATTCGCAGAGCACTTGCCGGTGATTTAGTATCAGCATAAAAATATAAGCGTTGACTTATAACTGCACTGCGGCTAGATTAATACAACTTTTTTATACCAGTGTACGGGAAGCGCGGTGAAAATCCGCCACTGCCCCGCAACTGTAACAGAGGACGAAAGCTCGATAAAGCCACTGTTCCGAAACATCGGAATGGGAAGGTGAGTGAGTAGGATGATTCTGAAGTCAGGAGACCGGCTGGTATATATACCCGTTTATCGACCTTCGCGGGAAGGCCGGGGGCAGCGTATCCTGATGTGTGCGTAAGCGTGCTTGGGAATTTCGTGTCTGCATACCCGGTTTTCGATCTGAAGGCCGGGTAATCTGTTTTTTGGAGGTCTGCGGTGAGCAGGCAGAATACGATTCTCCGCTGCATGTTAATCATGCTGATATGCTTTAGTGGCTTGCGAGGGCAAAGCACAATACGCATTAGCGGAACAGTTTACGATGCAATAAGTGGTGAAGCGCTGGCAGCAGCTTTTGTGGGAGTTGTGAATTCGCCCTATGGTTGTCTAAGCGCTACAGATGGTTCCTATGCCATTGAATCTCTTCCTGAAGGCGACTATGAGCTGGAATGCACTCGTTTGGGTTATCGCCGCTCGAATATCGCTCCTGTCTCAGTCGTTATAGATCAAACACTTCGCCAGAATTTTTATCTTACCAGTGAACCTATAGTACTCGATTCGTTACAAGTTGAAGTTCTTGCCACGGATGTTACAGGAGAAGTCGGTGCACGCGTTGTTTTAACACGAACGGATATTGAGCGGTATCGCGCCCTTGGCATGGGAAAACTCCTGCAGCAGGTTGCAGGCGTGCAAGTGGATGCGACCGGGGGCAGCGGGCGCGCGGTTATTCGAATTCATGGTGGACGTGCAAGCCAGGTTTTAGTGCTGTTGGATGGACAAAAGTTGAATGATTCTCAGAGCGGCGAAATCGACCTTGGTGCAATCCCTCTGGACGATGTGGAGCGGATTGAAGTGCTCCGCGAAGGAAATACGGCTCTTTATGGTGGTGGAGCATTTGCCGGTGTGGTTGAGTTCCATTCACGTGAAGAACGCAACCAAAATCAGTTAAGTGCCGGGGCACATACCGGTTCTTTTGAAAGTGCCGGTGGGCGTGCAGCCTTTGTGTTTGCTCGACAGACGTCAGGCATGCGCGTTTCTTATCAGCAGGATTATTCTCGACAAAACTTCGAGTATCAATACGAAGACAATACCGAAACCCGACAAAATAGCTGGACGCGACATCGCGGTTTTTTAGCGCGAGGAAATTTAACTTATAGTTCAAATACCTTTAATGTGCTTCTGCATAGACGCGCTGCCAGGCAGGGTTTGCCCTCCTTCTTCTACTCAGAATTCAATCCCTATAACGCCAACCTGCGTTTAAATCAAACCTCCCTGCAGGCAAGACATCGCTGGTTGACCCCCAAGCTGGTGCTAAATAATAGTTTCTCCATTAACGACTTGTCTAATACCTATAAAAGTCTGCTGGATCCCGGCTTTACGCGGTTCCATTTAGAGCAGGATAATCGTGTTTATGAAGCTCGAAGTGAAGCCGTTGTTTCAGTATTGGATAAGACCACGGCTCGCTTTGGCTTAAGCTACCTGGAAGAGCAGCTGGAGACGCAAAATTTACTTCGTGAAAATGAAGGTGCAGACTATAACGTTCGTCATCAGTATGCGTTTTATGGTGCAGCCGAAACATCTCTTCCCGGACTATCCGCCTTATTCAACCATTCCCGTCTCAATGGCGCGCTGCGCTACGAACGCTATTTCCGTAAGCGGGGAGAATGGTATCCACATGTAAATATGACATTGGTACCAAAACATCTTTCACGACTTAGCCTGACGGTGGGTTGGAGCAAGGCAATCCGCTATCCCGACTTCAACAGCCTGTTTTGGAAGGGGGATGCGCGCGCCAGTGGCAACCCGGAATTACTGCCCGAGCGAAAGCGCTCGTACAATGCGGGTGCAAAGCTGCGATTTAAAAATGTAAAGCTTCCTGCGCTGCGCATTTATGCATATAGCGAAGATATCACGGATCTTATTTTCTGGGAATTAAGCGTTGGAGTCTGGCAGCCGCGGAATTTAAGTGGTGCCGAAAAGCGTGGGGTTGATATTGAGCTGGAGGAGCAACTTATTCCAGAGCACCTGCATTTAAACGCTTCGTATAGCTTTATAGATACAAAGAATTCCAGCCCGGAGCCGAATCGAAACGGAAAGCAGCTGATTTTTATCCCCAGGCACACCACTAATCTTACCCTGTGGCTACAGGCTTTTCAATTCCAGGGACAGGTACTTTGGCGCCACGTTTCGGAACGGCAAATTGTGCAGGCGAATACCGGATTGCCTCTCTCTGCTTATCAATTGCTGGATTTATCGGTAAATCACAATTTGCCAATTAAACTATGGCGTATTCAAACGGGATTGGCTGTCAAAAACATAACAAGCGCAAGCTATGAGCTGATTCGCGGTTATCCCATGCCTGGAAGAGAATTTCGCCTAACGCTTCAAATAGAAAATAATTCGCATTAATTATCCATGTTTTCAATATGCTCAAATGTCCGGAGGACAAATGAAACAAATCTCTACTTTTGCTATTTTATTGGTGCTGCTTTTTGCTGCATCCCTAAATGCTCAATCTTTAAATGCGCTGGTTCTTAACGCGCTTGGTGAGAACTTGACTGAAGTAAATGTTGCCAACGGAACGGTTAGCCCGAATGTAGCAACCGCCGGTCTCTTTACAAATCAGGTACGCGTTAAAGAGGGTATTGCCTATGTCGTTAATTCAGGCCTTAATGAAGTTCAGATCATAAATACGATTGATTATTCAACCCTTGGTACAATTGATGTTGGAGTGAGTACGAATCCCTGGGCAATCGAGTTTCTATCTGGTAACATTGCTGCAGTAAGTTTACTCATTTCCAATGAGGTGGCGTTTGTCGATCTGGCCAGCCGTCAGGTCTTAAACAAAATTGCTGTTGGAACTGGTCCTGAGGGCATGGTATATCGCAATGGCATGCTGTATGTTGCGAATAGTGGTTTTAACGGTGCCGGATATGACCCCGGAACTGTTTTCGTAATTGAAGAGGCAACCAGCACGGTGATAGATACAATTGATGTGAGCGTGAACCCTCAGGCACTGGCCTTCGATTCGCAGGGACGTCTTGTAGTCTGTACAACCGGAGATTTTGCTGCAACCAGCGGAGCTATCGAGATTGTTGATTTACAGCAGGGAAGCGTGGTTGAAAGTATTCCCGCCGGAACATTTATTACCAATATTGTTGTTAGCGGAGACGATAAAGTTTATGCTGCAACGTTTGGTTCCGGTGTACTCGTTTACAATTTGAACACCGCTATGTACGAGCGCGATGGTAGTAATCCGCTGCCCGGTGGCCCGGGACTGGATATTCTGCCCGATAATAGTGTGGCAATTACTCACTTTGGCGCAGACTCTCTCTATCACTTTGCACCAGATCATACCATGTTGGCAGACTGGTTGGTTGGTGATGGTCCATTATCTGTGGCCATTTTTACCACGCCGGTTAGCGCAATTGGGGATGAGGGTTCCGTTTCGATTAACTTTGAACTTGCCCAAAACTATCCCAATCCATTTAACCCGACGACAACGATAAGCTACGAGCTTCGCTCTTCTGGTGACGTTCGGCTGGACGTGCTCGACATAACCGGTGCTGTAGTTGATGTTATTGTGAGCGAAACTCAGGCCGCCGGAAGCTACAATATCGTTTGGCAGGCATCTGCAGGCTCGGGTGAGTCGCTTTCTTCCGGCGTCTATTTTTATCGTTTGACGCACAATGGTAGCATGCTGACTCGTAAAATGACGTTGTTGCGCTAGGCTATATTGACAATTAGCGATATTCAAAGAAAACCAACCAAACGTTTAGCCCCACTCCGCCGGGGTGTAATAGGAGGGCTGTAAAATTTAATTATCAACACGACCTAAGAAATTTTCTAAATTCATCCGATAAACTTATCAGGTAGGATATGACAGAACATAAAGACATGGCGCTTTCACCCTGTATACAAATTTGCAAGATCGATAATCAAACCGGGCTTTGTGTCGGATGTTTGCGGACGATGAATGAGATAGCGGCATGGAGCCGCTTTGATGATGCAAAAAAACGCGAGGTCTATAAGAAGATCGACCATCGGAAAAAGAAATTTTCAGTCGCTTAAAAACCTCATTTTTGCCATAAGAAATGTTGAGCGCGGGTTGCATTGTATTTCTTTGTTTCATAAACTACCGCGCGCCTTATAAAGGAGTTCTCCTTTAATGGGGGTTCCCCGGGCACTAATACTCCATAATCATAATGCAACAAATGGATGTTCATACATGGCAGAACTAACGCGTAGCTCTGGTCTTTTACTACACCCAACATCTTTGCCGGGGCCTCACGGAATCGGGGATTTCGGAGAAATGGCCTATCGCTGGATCGACTTTCTTACTCAGTCTCGTCAGACTATTTGGCAAATTCTACCGCTTGGCCCTACCGGTTACGGAGATTCTCCCTATCAGACCACTTCCGTTTTCGCGGGCAATCCCTTATTGATAGATCTAAGTCAGCTTTCAGCCGATGGGTATCTGCCGCCGATAGAGACCATAGAGTCTCCGGAATTTTCGGCTGGGCATGTCGACTTTGGTGCCGTTATTCCGTGGAAGAAAGATTTGTTGCTTCAGTCTTATGGTCATTTTAGTGCCGTCGCTTCAACTGAAGCACGCAATGAATTTGATGAGTTCTGCCGCCGTTATGACGACGCCTGGTTGGAAGATTATGCTATGTTTATGGCTATCAAGGGCAACTTTGGTGAGCAGGCGTGGCCGTCCTGGCCAAAGGAATACCGTCAGCGTAATTCCAAGGCACTTGCCGCCATTCGGCTGGAGCTCATTGGAAAAATTAATGCCTATAAATTCCAACAATACATATTCTTTAAGCAGTGGCTAAAGCTAAAAAGCTATGCTAACGAGCGGGGTGTGCAGATAATGGGCGACATCCCGATTTATGTTACGCACGACTCTGCTGATGTATGGTCGAACCAGGATTTGTTCCTGCTGGATGATGATGGAAACCCTACCGTTGTAGCCGGTGTACCGCCAGACTATTTTAGTCCCGATGGTCAACTTTGGGGCAATCCCCTTTATGACTGGGATTTGATGAAGAAAAATGGTTATCGCTGGTGGAAGGAACGAATTCGCATTAATCTGGAATGTGTCGATTTGGTGCGTCTTGATCACTTTAGAGGCTTTGAAAGCTACTACACTGTTGCTTTCGGCGCCGAAACGGCTCGTGTTGGCACTTGGGAAAAAGGGCCGGCCAATGCCTTCTTCGACTCATTGCTGAAAGAGTTTGGCGAGCTGCCTATTATTGCTGAAGATTTAGGTCTGATTACGCCGGAAGTAAATAAATTGCGCGATGATTATAAAATGCCCGGCATGAAGATTCTGCAGTTTGCCTTTGGCGGGGGACAGGAAGATGCTTTTTTGCCGCACACCTACGAGTCGTCTAATTGCGTTATTTATACCGGTAGTCATGACAATGATACCGTGCTTGGTTGGTATCATACTGCGAATGATCATGAGCGGCGCTATTGTGTGGATTATTTGGGCACAGATGAACATAACCTGGTGTGGGGGATGATCCGAACCGCGCTTGCATCGATTGCTGTGTTGGCTATTCTTCCGGTTCAGGATGTGCTTTCTCTGGACAGTAGTGCCCGCATGAACACTCCGGGTATGCCTTCGGGGAATTGGTCCTGGCGTCTGTTGGCCGATCAGCTGAACGAGCAGCATGCAGTTAGTTTGGCACGCCTGACAGAAGTCTACGGTCGTGCTCAAGCATCGAAGTAACAATTGACGACTCTTGCCCTGGTTTTCTGCAGTTTTTATGGAAAGCCATCAAGAAAAGCACCCTCAAAAACGAAATAATTGCGGCATTCTATTGGCGCATACATTATATTTGATAATGATTATTAATTGATAATGATTATTAGAAATATATAAGGGAGTTACCATGTTAAAAGAAACTTTAAACAATGCCTTGAATAAGCAGATTGCAATGGAAGCGTATGCGTCTGCCTACTATTTATCCATCGCTTCATGGTGCGAGCAAAAAGGATATGGTGGAGCAGCAGAGTTCTTTTACCGTCAGGCAGAAGAAGAGCGCGAGCACATGATGAAATTTTTTCGTTTCGTTAATGAAGCAGATGGTCAGGCCATTGTTCCGCAGGTAGATAAACCGCCGGTGGATTTCCCAAACTTCTCCAGCCTCTTTGAAACGGCGTTAGATCATGAGCGCAAGGTAACAGCTTCCATCAACTCAATTATGAAGCTGGCCTATGATGAGGGCGATTTTCGTGTTCAGAATTTGCTGCAGTGGTTTGTCGACGAGCAGCTTGAAGAAGAAGTTCAAATGCAGACGCTGATCGATAAGCTGCGCTTGATTGGTGATAATGGCGCCGGTTTGTATATGCTTGATACCGAACTGGGACAACGCGCTGCAGCACCGGAAGAGGATGAAGCAGAATAATTGCCACTACCGAAACTTTCCTGTCCTAACAGCATAAGCTGGAGGGCAGGGATTTCCTGAATGTGTCTACTTGCACAATGTTTGTATTTTTTGATAAAAATTACCTCTCTGCGGATATTCCTCTTATATTTGGACTCACTAACTGATGCCCCTCCATTAACACCTTTGTCGAATAATTTCGGAGAAGCACACATGATCTTTCGATCTCTTTTACAACGCTCTTTTATCGCCCTGTTTTTTCTTGCCCTAATTTCCGGCTGTTCTACCGTCGGTGCACTTATGAACAAGAACTTTCAGGCGCCTCAAGCCAGCGTTTCAAATGTAAGTATAAGCGGGCTGTCTTTTGATGCCGCAAATTTGCTCTTTGATATCAACGTGAACAATCCAAACAGCGTTGGCATTAAGCTAAGCGGTTTTGATTACGACTTGGCTATTAACGGAAACGGATTCTTGAATGGCATAAACTCAGACGGTCTTGAGATTGCTGCCGGTGCCGCTAAAAATGTGCAAATTCCTCTTAGCATAAGCTTTGCAGACTTGTATCGAACCTTTCAAAGCGTGCAGACTCAGGATAGCTCTGAATTTGCCTTGAAAGCCGGATTATCATTTAATGTTCCGATACTTGGTGATGTTCGCGTGCCGGTTAGTAAGAGCGGGTTTTTGCCGAACGTTAAGCTTCCCAAAATAAGTGTGGGTGCATTAAAGGTTAGCAGCATGAACCTTACAGGTGCAGATCTTGAATTAACCGTGAACATGGAAAACCCGAATGCCTTTGGTTTGAATATGGACAAAATGCAGTATCTTTTTCAGGTGAACGGGAAGAAGTGGGGAGCGGGTGAGACGTTGAAAAATGTTGTCGTCGGAAAGAACGGCAGTGGCTCGATGACAATTCCGCTTAAGCTAAACTTTCTGGAAATGGGGACCACCGTCTATCAGTTGCTGCGTAGCAATGGCGCGGTAAATTATCAGTTAAGTGGAAATATGGATCTTGGTTCTACGCTGAAATTACTTCCCAAGAAGTCGATTAACTTTGACAAATCTGGTGACGTAAATATTCAACGATAATGATTTAGAACATTTTCCGGCAAATTTTTGCCGGAAAATGTCTAATTTGAAGACAGAATTTATATTTAATTATCTAGCCTCCGCACTTTGAAATCTCCCCGTTTTTTGGTATATATTATTTCACGCCCGTCCCATAAATTTTTATAGAAATAGCTTAACCAGGTATTATCTCAACGCCCTATGCAAATACGTATCTCTGGTCTTGTAAAGTTTTTTAACCTCGTTAGCGCTCAACTACAGCGTGGCATACCGAGGCGTCATATTCCAACGTTTAAAAAGGATGTTAAGCAGGTTGTAGAGGATGTTGATCGCCTGTGCGCTATATATAATGCCTCGCCGGAAGAATTACCGGCACCCTCGCAAAAGGCCTATCAGTTTTTGAAAAACCTTAACTTTGAGACTCTACCGGTTACCGATACCGAAAATCAGGAGTATCCCGGTAAATCGTTTACTGTTCCGGGTGCGGTTGGCCGATCACGAGCCCTGGCACTGAGGATGTGGCGAGAACGTTCCTCTATAATTGCTGACCCAGTGGAGATACAGCAGGAGATAACGCGACAAATAACGTATATTCGCAGTTATTGTGATGGCGAGAAAATAAGTATTGAGCAGCTTTCTGCACAAACGGCTCGTGCTTACTGTTGGCTTACCTTTTTACAAGATGAGGACAATCTTGAACAGCATATGGGGTCATTACAAATGGCCAGCAAAATGCTGAGCAAGATTTGGCGATTTCCCGGCTGGGCGCCAATCGACATTTTAATGCTGAACATCCAGTCGCTGTATCGCGCACGGAGTTCTGGCAATCGGGTAGTCATTAGCTGTAGCGAAGGCTTTATTGCTGCGGATGAATCTATATGGAAGGCATTATTGTTAAACATTCTGAAAAAGCGCGTTAGCGATCGCCGTCAAACCATTAATCGCTTTGTAAACTCTGCATCTTTTAGCGAAGTACTTTTTGAAATTGAATTGGCCCTGCCAAATCACAACTTACAAAGCAGCGGTACTGTATATTGTTTAAAAGAAAGCTTTGATCGTGTAAATAATGCCTACTTTGCCGGTGAAATGGAACGACCTAAGTTAACCTGGAACCGAACGCTGACCCAGTCGAAGTTTGGGCACTATCAACCTAGCAGAGACCTGGTTATGCTTTCAATCTCTTTAGATCGGCAACAGGTGCCGGAATATGTTGTAGATTTCGTTATGTATCATGAATTGCTTCATAAGAAACACGGTGTGCAGTTAGTGAATGGAAGACGGTTTGCGCATACACCCTTGTTCCGAAAGGATGAAAAACGGTTCAAAAATTATCGGCAATCGATGCAATGGTTGCAGAAGTTTGTGACCCGAAACTAACCAATACATTTTTTCCTTTTTCTGATCAAAAAAAACTATTACTTTTGGCATCCAAAGGAGAGGTGCCGGAGCGGCTGAACGGGACGGTCTCGAAAATCGTTGTCCCGCTTTGCGGGACCGTGGGTTCGAATCCCACCCTCTCCGCAAGAATGCTCTCACTGAATTTCAGGGCTTTTGCTTTAGCAATCTGAATAAATATTTTGCAGCAACTTATTTTTCTCTTTTCCTTGTCGTTTATAGCTATTACTTTTGGCATCCATGGAGAGGTGCCGGAGCGGTTGAACGGGACGGTCTTGAAAACCGTTGAGCACTTTGTGTTCCGTGGGTTCGAATCCCACCCTCTCCGCTGACGCTGCCCGGAATTTTCCGGGCAGCTCTTTCTTTACTTTTTCCACTGTTTTACAATCAAAAACAGTCTGATCCAGCCTGATTAGGTTTTTCCCTATGGGAGTATGGGGAAATCTTTCCGGGAGAACAATCACAACAATATGCGCATCGTAGCGTATCAGAACTGAGGCGTACTCATGTCGGAAAAGACACGTACAGGAATTCTTGAAATAATGCCAGAAGGCCATGGCTTTCTTAGAGATTTGAATGACAACTTTCGCGCGAATGGAGAAACAGCATACGTTTCTTCCAAACTCATTAGACAATATAAACTTCGTCAGGGAGTTGAAATAACCGGCGAGGTCGGAAAGCCTAAGCGTCCGAAGCAAAGCCCGCCACTAAACAGTATTACACGCGTGTTCGATATGAAACCGCAGGAATACGGTGGCGTCGAGGACATAAAAGACCGTACCAGTATCGATCCGGAAGATCCACTTATTATGGATCAGGGCCCAAAGGATCGCATCGGAAAGCTCATGGATTTGGTGACGCCGATGGGGAAGGGGCAACGGGGAATGATTATTTCTCCACCGAAAGCCGGAAAGACTACTATCCTCAAGCACATCGCAAAATCCGTTCTAAAAGAATATCCTGATATACATGTTTATGTTCTGCTGATTGATGAGCGACCGGAAGAAGTCACAGATTTTAAGCGTGCCTTAAAGGGCGTGCCGGTCTTTCATTCCTCTTCCGACCGCGATACCGATGAACATCTGCGTATTGCTTCCTTGACGATGAATATGGCGGCCCGTCGCTGCGAAGTCGGGCAGGATGTATTGGTGCTTATTGATTCCCTTACGCGTATGGGACGTGCCTTTAATAAAGACACCAACTCTGGTGGAAAAACGCTGAGTGGTGGTCTGGCTGCGGGTGCACTTGAATTGCCGAGACGTTTCTTCGGTTCTGCAAGAAACATTGAAGATGGTGGATCGTTGACTATCATGGCAACAATTTTGGTCGAAACGAATAGTCGCATGGATGAAGTTATCTTTCAAGAATTCAAGGGAACTGGTAATTTGGATCTTGTACTTAGCCGTGAGTGCGCTGAAAGACGATTATTCCCGGCGATTAATATTCGTGAGTCCGGCACGCGTAAAGAAGAAAAAGTGCTTGATGAGGCTCGTCTAAACGCAGTTAACCTAATGCGGCGCCGAACTGCCGGAATGAAAGCCCCTGAAGCGCTACAGCATGTTATGGAAAACCTTCGAGCGCTGACCGAACGTTAATTATTTTTCTACCGGCCGTCATGTGATTCCCTACACAGAAGCATTGCCTGTTCGTGTTGTATACTTCTTTCGATCATCATATAACATCGTTATGTGATTATCATTCATCGGAGGAAAAATGCGGACAGGGATGTCATGCTTTTCTTTTTAGCCTTACCCGACGTTGCAGCCTTTTGCAACTTCCTCCCTTAACTCTTTTTATCAAACGCATGTGCAAAAAAATTATCGCCGCGCGTTCAGCATTCTCGATTTCTAAACAGAATTTATTGACAGCGTATTCATAGCATTTGCCTTGCAATGATGTGCGAAAATACTGTATGGACTTTACTCTTTTTCGGAAGAAACGTCTTTCTTAGTTATCAGCTTCCTATACTTTGTTGAATGGATTCGGTTGGTTTACGATCTACCATCAATCCAATCGAGCAGACGGCCATGTGATTCTTCGCATGGCCGTCGTTTTTTACCCTGTAGTTAAAAAATATTAAATACTTTTTAACGATAGAGGGATGCTGCCGATGATAGAGGGGCAGGCAACTAATGCCTGATGCGGAATTGCCAGAACATGTGGCGCTCCGGTTCTTTGAATGAATGTTGTGTTGAAGTGTGCCAGGGAAGGTACACGATATTGACTTCGAGGTATGAGTTAATAACACCAATCAGGGAGGATTGATATGACATTTCCATTGCCCACCACAAGGCTAACTCTTGCCTTAGGCGTATTCCTGTTGATGCAGGGTTGTTTTAAAGCGCCAAATTATTACTACTCATCAGAATATGCGACTCAAAAAGACCAATATGAAACGGTTGAAGAGCTTGAGTATAATCAGGTCTATCGTCTCGGTGAACCCGAAGTCAATTTGGAATACGAGAAACCTAAACCTGTGGCCCGTTCCAGCCGAAAAGACGGGGTTTTCGAGCATGAAGATGTTATTCGTGCTGCTGCGAAAAAATATAGTGTGGACTATTATTTACTCATGGCTGTTGTGCAGTCTGAATCTGCGGGTGATCCACGTGCTGTTAGCAGCGCAAACTGTCTCGGGTTGACGCAGCTTGCTGTACCAACTGCCCGTGACTACGAGCCGAATGTCAGGCCCGAAGAACTGTTCGATCCTGAAACGAATCTCGATATTGCCGGACGGCATATGGCGAAGTTGAATCGTCTGATCAGAAACCGATTTCCCAATGCAGATCTTGAACAAAGAGTTATTCTAAACGCCGCGGCATGGAATGCCGGTTGGGGACGCGTGAAAGAATATAACGGTACTCCAAACTTTCGTGAAACCCGGCAGTTCACGCGTCGGGTTATTCACTACTATCGAAAATATCGCTGGGGTAAACTTTCTTGATCCTCCCTCCTCTCCTTACTCCTGGTAGCCCACTGTGGCTGCCCGGGGTGGGGGAGTCCTTTTGAGCTAGACTGGAGCAGTTTTAAAAACTGCTCCAGTCTGCCTTTAAAAACTGCTCCAGTCTGCTTTTAAAAACTGCTCCAGTTAAATCTCTCCCGCTTCACCAAAATAAGTACTAAAAAAAACCGGACTTCTCCTTATATTAAGGCATGACCAAACCGTCAACTTCCCCCAAAACTATTCGAGTTCTTCATACTGCCGATTGGCATCTCGGAAAGCGACTGGAGCGCTTTTCTCGTTTGCAGGAACAGCGTGAAGTTCTGGAAGAAATCTGTGACATCGCTGAGCAGGAACAGGTAGATGTCGTGCTGATCGCCGGAGATATCTTCGATACCTTTAATCCACCGGTTGAAGCTGTCGAGATGTTCTATAAGTATGCTAAGCGTCTGGCGAACAATGGCCGATGTCCGGTTGTGGCAATTGCCGGGAACCATGATTCACCGGACCGTTTTGAAACTCCTGAACCGCTGGCACGTGAATGCGGCATCCTTTTGCTGGGTTATCCCAATAGCGAAACGCCGCGCTTCCAGTTGGAAAGCGGGCTTCAGATCTTGGATACAGAACCGGGGTTTATAGAACTGAAGCTTCCGGACAAAAAAGCTCCGCTCAGAATAGTGACAACACCTTATGCCAATGAAAACCGCCTGCGAACCTGTCTCGGATTTGAAGATGTCGAATCTGAAATGCGGGATTTACTTGAAAAGCACTGGACTAGTTTAGCAGAAAAAAAATGCGACTCCGTTGGCGTTAACTTATTAATGGCTCATCTGTTTATGTTGCCACCGGGAGCAGAGGCTCCGAAGGAAGCAGATGACGAAAAGCCGATTCTGCATGTGGGAGGAGCACAAGTTGTTTTTTCATCATCTATACCGAAAACTATTCAATATGTAGCTCTCGGACATATTCATGGACGAAAAAAAGTGAGTTCTAATCCACCAGCCTGGTATTCCGGCAGTCCACTATCATATAGTATGAGCGAAGCTGGTCAACAGAAATTTGTTTCAATTGTTGATTGTGAGCCAGGCAAGAAAGTCAAACTGAAAGAAGTTCCCCTGACCGCCGGCAAACCCTGTTTGCGAATGAGCTTTGATTCTATCGAGGATGCTGTTCGCTGGCTGGAAACGTCTCCTAATTCCCTGGTTGAACTGACAATCCGTTCCGACACCTACCTGAAAGCCGAGGATCGCCAAGCATTAACAATGGCGCATGACGGCATTGTTGCGATCATCCCGGAACTCAGCACCGACCCTACAGAAACGTCTGATAGAAAAAAGGCCATCAATCTGGAACGTAACACCGAAGAGCTCTTTATCGATTATTTTGAAAGTCGCTTCGAGCAAAAACCTTCTTCCGATCTGCTGGGGTTACTCGGCGAAGTGCTTGCTGAGGATGATGAATGATTCCGATAAACCTTACCATGAAGGGGATCTATTCCTACCGTCGTGAGCAAACGATTGACTTTTCTCGATTACAGGAAGCGCGTTTATTTGGCATTTTCGGGGCGGTTGGCAGTGGGAAATCGACGGTTCTTGAAGCAATGACCTTTGCACTTTACGGTGAAACTGAGCGACTTAAGCAAAGCGATAATCGCGCGTACAATATGATGAATTTAAAGTCTGACGAGCTGTTAATACGCTTTGAGTTCCTCGCCGGAGTTGCGCTCGATGAACGCTACCTGTTCGAAGTACAGATCAAACGACAAAAGAAAAATTTTGATAAGCTTGGTACACCAAAGTGGCGTCGCCTGAAGCAAAAGGACGGGGAATGGATTCCTGAAGAGCGCGAGGCTGCGGAGATTGTTGGACTTTCTTACGAAAATTTTCGTCGAACTGTAATTATTCCTCAAGGCAAGTTTCAGGAATTTTTGCAGTTAACCGGCAGCGAGCGTACTCGCATGATGAAAGAGCTGTTTAGCCTGCAGCGCTTCGATCTATGGAACAAAACCCAGCGTCTAAATAGTCGCAATAACGAAGCTGTGCAGACAATTAACGGTAGACTGCAGGAATTGGAAATGACGCCTGAGCAGCGCGATGAACTCCAGGAAAGATTACAGAACGCATCGAAAAAACTTGCCGAGCAAGTGAGTAGACTTAATGACTTGCGAGAGGATGAGCGCCGATTCAAGAGTTTGTTTGAGCTGGAAAAGGAAAGTAGCGCGAGTGAAGAGGCTTATACAGAGTTGAAGAAGCAGGAAGGGGATGTGCAGCGTCGTCGCAATCACCTGCAGCGTTATGAAGAGTGTGAACGCACATTTGGCGCAAAACTCGAACAGTTGGATATTTTACAGGTTGAGCTCAATCGACAAAAGTCTGATGAGAATGCAGTAACGGAGGCGCGCTTAAAGTTGGAAACAGATATTCTTGCCGAGAAAAAAGCATTTACTCGTATCGAAGAGCTATTTGCCGATAAGCAGACGCTGCAAAATCGTGCGGGCGATCTCAAACGCCTTGCCGAACTGCGTCGCCTGGACCTCGATCGGGCTGCCCTTAATCAGAAGGTGGAAACGCAGCGAGCGGATATGCAGGTGATCACCTCTCAACTTGCCGAACTGCTGGAAAAGACGGATCGGCAGGCTGAACATATTCGCAACCTTCGAAAAGGAACGCCCGATACAGCGCTCGTTAGTGAAATGCAGGAATGGTTTAGTGCAAAGCGCTTGATTGATGAATTCGTTGTAAGCCTGCAAGCAGAACAGAAGCGTTTGAGTGATGCCCTTTCGCAACTGGAAGAAGAAAAGACACAGATTATTCAAGATGAAATCTTAAAAGATTGGATTACCCCTCTTGAAAAGACTCTTCCGATTCCCGATGTTGCTAAGCATGTCGTGTCTGTCTATAAGAAATTGAAGGCACAACAAAAGAAACAGGAAAAACAGCGGCTTGCTCAACTATTAGAAAATCATCTTGCCGGTTTAGCAGAAGAAATGAGTGAGGGCGACGCCTGTCCCTTATGTGGCTCTACAGAACACCCGCAGCTGTATCATTCCGGTAAAGCGAAAAACATGCGGAAGCTGGAAAACGAATTCGTAACGCTAAGGCAGCAGATTGAAGCCTTAGAAGAGTTGCAGCCACAGCTTGCCGGCCTGGCGGTTGGTTACGAGGATCGTCATGAACAGTTAGTAGAAACCGAAGAACGGTTAGCCGAAAAGGTTCTTGAGCAAGAAGAACACCTTACATCATGGCGCTGGAAAGACTATTTGCCGGAAGATGAAGAGCGAATTATGAAACAGCGTGAGGCATCGCGGGAAATACAGGAAACGCTGCAAACTCTCGAACAGCAACAGGAAGAGCAGCTGATTAAGCGACGCGATATGCAGGCACAACGCGATGAGCAGCATGAAGCTTTTATTGCCGTGGAACGCGATTTCGTTGTTACTGAAACGCGATTTACAGCATTGGCCGATCAGCTGGAGATGCTTTCTACAGACAGCCTGCCTCAAAATTCTCCTGATGAGCTTGAAAGAGAAGCCGTAGAGCAGCAGGAACAAGTAAATCGCGTGCAGCGCGACCATGAGAAAGGTACTGAACGACTTGCCGGTCTTCAGACCAGATTAAGTGAATTTGGTGGAGAGTTAACCACATTGCGAAAGCAGCTTGCTAAATCTGAAGCAGCTTTTAAAAAGCGAACAGAAGAACTAAACCTCGCACTTGAAAAGTCTCCATTTACCTCCATCGATGAAATTCGCACGCTCTTGCAGGATGAACTGGAAGTGGCTCTGGAAAAATCCGAGATCGATACGTTTTATTTGCAGCTCCACACTGCTGAAACACAGATGAAGGAAAACCTGAAGCGAATGGGTAACCAGGTTTACGATCGTGAAGTGCATGAGAAGCTACAGGAACTGATTTCTGAGAAGACGGCTGCTCTTGCGGCTGAGCAACAAAATGTTGGTCGGCTTGAAGGTGAGCTTCAGCGACTTGATGACGGATTGAAAAAACGAGCCGAGCTACAGAAAGAATACGATATGCTTAATTTGCGAAAGGAAAACCTCGCTACGCTGGCCGGACTTTTTCGCAAGTCCGGCTTTGTGAATTATGTTTCCAGCGTATTTTTACAAAACCTGGTTCGTGCAGCAAATGCACGCTTTAAAGCACTGACGCGAAATCAGCTATTGCTTGAAGTGAACGATAAAAACAACTTTATGGTGCGCGACTTTCTAAATGATGGTCAAAGCCGCAGCGTCAAAACCCTTTCCGGCGGTCAAACCTTTCAGGCTTCTCTATGTCTTGCTCTCGCTCTGGCTGATAATATTCAACACCTCTCGGAAGCTTCACAAAACTTTTTCTTTTTGGATGAGGGATTTGGAACACTCGATAAGAATTCTTTACAAATTATTTTTACAACGCTGAAAGAAATGCAGAAAGAGAATCGCATTGTCGGCGTCATTTCACATGTCGAGGAACTTCAGCAGGAAATTGATGTGTACTTAAGTATCGTCAATGATGACGAAGAAGGAAGTCGCGTTACAACGAGCTGGTAAATTTGTTCTTCTCAGCTCATCAAGAGAATAAGTAATTGCATTTAAGACGTCTATCTTGTAATATTGGTCAGAGGAGACAATGCGCGAGCGAATTAGCAAAATCATAGAGATGCTTATCCGGGAGATGACCGATCTTCCTGATCCCTTTGGTGGGCATATAGAAGCGCTTTCCCGTAAATTACTCGATGCCGGATATACTCAAGGCGAGATTAATAAAGCTGTTGAGTGGGTAATTACGAACTTCGATGAAAGCCAGGGTCCTCTTCAAAACCTCGAAAATGCCAAAAACATGCCTTCACTCAGACTTTTAAGTGCCGAAGAGATGAACTTTTTTTCACCTGAAGCATATGGATACCTTATCCAGGTGCAGGCACTGAGTATTGTATCGCCTCTTCAAATTGAGCAAATTATCGAACGCTGCTTCCTGATGGGGCTTAGCCGTATTGAGACCGAGGACATTAAGACTGTCGTATCGCAAATTCTACTTGGAAAAGAACCCGGTGGATTGGGTAGCGAAAATACCGGCCGGTCTGAGGTAATGTACCATCCGGGCAACGACAAGATAAACTAAGCCTATATGAGTTCTTCCTCTTCGAAGACGCTCGTTATTGTTGAATCTCCCGCCAAAGCAAAAACCATCAACAAATTTCTCGGCCATGACTATCGCGTTGTCGCGTCTGTTGGTCATGTTATTGATCTCCCACCAAAAGATCTTGGTGTTGATGTAGATAAAGGCTTTAAGCCCTCCTATCATATCATTAAAGGCAAGCAGGATGTGCTAAAGCGGTTGAAAGCTGAAGCGGCAAAAACTGACCGGATTTTATTGGCGATGGACCCTGATCGTGAGGGTGAAGCGATTGCCTGGTTAATCGCCGAGCGTCTGAAAAAAGACAATCCGGATATCCAGCGTATCGAGTTTAACGAAATCACTTCCACTGCTATTCAAGCCGCAGTTCGCCAGCCACGCGCCATTAACCGCGATCGCGTAGAGTCGCAGCAGGCACGTCGTGTGCTAGATCGCCTGGTAGGCTATATGGTAAGTCCGGTACTTTGGCAGGGAATTGTGAAAGGATTGAGCGCCGGAAGAGTGCAGTCGGTGGCATTAAGATTAATTTGCGAGCGCGAAGCCGAAATCGAGAGCTTCGTACCGGTCGAATATTGGAAAATAAGTGCCAAACTTCAGACGCCGAAAGGGGAGGAGTTTGTTGCCAAGCTGGTGAAGATTGGCAAGCATACCCTCAACCCGCAAAAGTATCGAATTTCAACCAAAGGTGATGCCGATACCCATGTTGCCGCGATTCGCAGAGAAACGTTTGTTGTAAGCAAAATCAAACGCGAGAATGTCAATAAAAAGCCACCACCACCGTTTATTACCAGTACGCTTCAACAAGATGCCGCTCGTCGTTTTCGCATGCCCACCAAACAGGTTATGTCAGTCGCACAGAAACTTTATGAGGGGATCGACCTCGGAGCAAAAGGCACGCTTGGATTAATTACCTACATGCGCAGCGATTCTACGCGCATCAGTGATGAGGCGATGAAGGCGATTCGCAGCTATATTGCCGGCTCTTTTGGCGTCGATTATCTGCCGGAAAAACCGGTTTCTTATCAGAGTAAAAAAGGTGCGCAGGATGCGCATGAGGCCATTCGGCCAACGCAGATCTCCGCAGATTTTGAACCACGTCAACTGAAGAAATTCCTGTCAAAAGATGAGTTTCGTATCTACGAGCTGATCTGGAAACGATTTGTGTCCTGCCAAATGAAGCCGGCGGTGATTGCCAGAGTTACTGTTGACATTACTGCCGGAGACTACCTTTTTCGTACTCAGGGGGAAACTGTTATTTTTCGCGGTTTTCTACAGGCTTATCAATTGCCGGGAGATGATGCGGATGTCACCGAAGAAGATGACGATGAAGGAACACCGAACATTCCTGCCGATATTGCTCAAGGCCAACGCTTAACCCTGTTAGATTTACTATTGAAGCAGTCGTTTACCAAGCCTCCTCCGCGTTATACCGAGAGCTCGCTGGTGAAGACGCTCGATAAACTGGGCATTGGCAGACCCAGCACTTATTCGCAGATTATAGCTACCCTGTTTTATCGTGAGTATGCCACAGTTGAAGCTAAAAAATGGCTGTTGCCAACGGAGTTGGGACGAACGGTGAACTATTTTTTGGTTCAACATTTTGAAAAATTATTTAACGTGGCGTTTACGGCTGATATGGAAGCTTCGCTGGATAGAATTGAAGCGAGCGAAGCGAGTTATCTGAAGACGCTGAAAACCTTTTATGAGCCGTTTCGGGAAAACCTGGATAATGTAACAGCAACTATTCAGCAGATAAAGATTGCTGCGCGTGGTGAAGATGTTCGAGTTTGCAAAACGTGTAGTGGCAGCATGACCTTGCGTTGGGGGCAAGATGGCCATTTCCTTGCTTGTGAAAATTACCCGGAATGTAAATCGACACGCTCATTACCCAAAGCAGATACTTCGTCAAAAAAACGCAGCTGCAAGGCGTGTGGAAGTACTCTGATTGTTCGTGATGGGCGGTTTGGCAGCTTTCTTTCCTGTTCGCGCTATCCGGACTGCAAGTATACCCGTCCTCTTGGTATTGGTGTCGATTGCACCCAGAAAGAATGCGATGGTGAATTGCTCCAACGGCAGTCGCGTAAGGGAACCATATTTTTTGGATGCAGTAACTATCCTAATTGCAGTGTGGTATATTGGAACAGGCCGATTGCACGTTCATGCCGTTCCTGTTCCTTTCCTCTCGTAGAAGAGGTTGAAGATAAGCATGCAAGGAAAGTACTAAAGTGCCCAAATTGCTCAACCGTTCAGGAATCTTAAAACGGTAAACCAGTAAAAAAACGGAGCTCACAGAAATGTACGTTGAAATGAATGATTTCGTACGTTATCTTGAAAATGTGAGGCGATACTCTCATCACACAATTTTATCTTACCAAACCGATTTGACGCAGTTTATTCAGCATCTTCAGGAAGAAGACAGCGATATCCAGCCGCATCATGTTGATGTTCGGCATATCAAGAATTTTCTGAGTTATCTGTTGAGTTTGGGGCTGCAGCGCAGAAGTATTACGCGCAAACTTTCTACAATCAAGTCATTCTTTCGCTATCTGTTTCGTCATGGAGTTATTGAGGCTAATCCGGCTTCTGTGGTTCAGGCACCTAAAGTCGGCAAGCGTTTGCCAACGGTACTAAGTATCGAACAGGCTCGCAAGCTAATGACTTTGCCGTCAGGATCTACCTTTGAAGGATTACGGGATAGGGCTATTTTGGAGCTGCTTTATGGATGCGGTTTGCGTTTAAGCGAAGTAATCGAATTAAAGTGGCAGAAAATTGATCTTGCAGGTGATTCGATCCGAATATTAGGTAAGGGACAAAAAGAAAGGCTCGTTCCACTTGGCTCATACGCCAAAAAAGCATTGAAGGTGTATAAAGAGAAAAGAGAAGCCCATCTGTCAGAGCAGGAACTTGAAGGCGACGAGAATCTCTTTCTAAGTAAAAAAGGAAAAAAGTTGTATCCGCTGGCAATACAAAAAATGGTGCGCAAAAATATGGAACAGCTAACCGAGCAGGATAAACTGAGTCCGCACGTTTTGCGTCACACCTTTGCGACACATTTACTGGATCGCGGAGCTGATTTATTTGCAGTAAAAGAGTTACTTGGTCATGCAAGTTTGTCTACAACTCAAATTTATACGCATGTTAGTATGGAGAGATTGAAACAGGTATACAGTCAGGCTCATCCCAGAGCCACAAAAAAAACATAATACATTTACCGTAGGAGGATCTAATGAACTTTTCCATCACGGCCCGTCATTTTAAGCTGAAGGATGATCTACGCGAGTATATAACCGGCAAGAGCAATAAGCTTAGCCGCTACTACGATGGTATAATCGACACTGAAGTGGTCCTCGGATGGGAGAAAAATACCCGTCATTGCGAACTAAAGATAAATGTGAATAATAAGCAGATTGTGCTGAAGGAAGATTCAGAAGATCTGCGAAAGTCGTTTGACATTGCGCTCGATAAGGCTGAACGTCAGCTAAAGCGCTATAAGTCGAAAGCACGTTCGGTAGAAAAGGACGTGCACGGCGGCGCATAGAGGTTCTCCCTCTCATTCAGATTGAAGACTCTAAGGGGTATCCAGAAATGGGTATCCCTTTTTTATTGATGATTGATGATTGATGATTGATGATTGATGATTGATAAGTTATAATTTCCGCTCACCGCTCACCGCTCACAGCATGGTATACAAAATATTTCTCCAGTATACTATTAAATAACAAGTTTTCGTGTTTTTTGTTTTTATAAGCGCCTTTAAAACAGTGGTTTAAGTCGGTTTTCGGTCTCTGGCATAGCACTTGTAATTGGTCATAGCATCTCTCCGGTGCCAAAAACACTAACATTTTCTAAGGAGATGCATTATGAAAACCGTTCTTAGTTTTGCACTGCTCTTCAGCCTAACTTTTTCGCTCTCTGCTCAAAACATGCTAAATCTTTATGTCGGCCTTAGCGGTGGCCATACGGCAACCGGAACATCACAAGGGGAGTCGCCCCATGTTGGCGTCGGAATAAACGTTGCTATCGGCTTGGAGAGAGCACTATCTACGCGAAGAAGTATTGCAGTTGCTTATCGCTTCGAACAAATTGATTATTCAGTTTTGATATTTTCTGATTACCGTCTCGCAAAATCGCACGGAGTCGATCTTCATTACTCCTTCAATATGCGCGCTAAATGGAGCGGTGGTTTTTATCTTGAGTCAGGGCCGGTTCTATCTCTGACAAGAGAGAGAGCACACTGGATATACGATGACTTTCGTGAAACGGCCAAAGGAAATAATACCATTTATTATGTTGGTATTGGCGGGGATTTTAGCAGCGGGTGGCGTTGGAAGAATATGGCCTTAGGATACGGCATACAGGTGCGCTACGACATCCCAACCGAAGCTTCCAACCGTATTTTTTATGATATAGGTCGAATCTCTGCTCCGGAAAGCAAGGAATTATCCCCAAAACCACTTTTTAATGTGCAGCTACATGTACATATTTCTTTACAAATCTAGTTACTCCTAACGCTCTTGCTTTGGCATACGTCTTTTTGGTTGCTATTCCATTTTCGAATTGTTAAAGACCTTTCTCCATACTTCGCGTTTCATTCAAGAGATAAGAGCCTGCCCTCATTTTGCGACTTGCCTCACTCAACACCCTACGCTACATTGGTATTATCAAGAAACTTACGTTTCAGGAAGATGGTTACTCTGTGCGATGACTTTATTGCACTTGCTCTGATTGCTCGTTTATAAGGAGGTAGATTTATGTTACCAGTTTGGTCTGGGACGAGGTGTGCGCGGTTCGGCATGTTTGCTTTGTTTCTACTGTTATTTGCATGCGGTGGTGGAAATAAAATGTCCTCCGGCGCTGCTGGAGATGCAGTGTCTGTTTTTGCATCGCCGAATATGAATAATGGAAACGCTGTTGAACTGGATTTGTTGTTTGTGAAGACGTATGACATTGTTCAGGCTTTTGATATTGTGCCTGCAAAAAACTGGTTCCGCAATCGAGAGGCGTTTTTAGCCAGTTATGTCGGGCAGATTGAGTCGATATCCCGAACCGTTTTGCCGGGGGAAGAAATCGTGCTCAGTCGCTTCCCGGCAATGAAACGCACTGCAGCGGCAGTCTTTATATACGCAAACTATAAATCCAGGGGAAAACATCGAACCAGAGTGCGGCGATTGCGCAATGTTGTTGTAGAACTTGGGGTTGATGGCTTTCTGGTAAATAACGGTTCAAATTAATCTGGTTTGAGCCTGTGTGTAGTAGCTAAAGAGAAATAGTGCTCTGAACATGACCTCTTCATCCTCGATTACTCAGATTGTCCTCAAACCGAATTCTCCCTTCGATTTTAATGCTACGGTCACATCACATGGCTGGGTTGCCTTAAAGCCAAATGCCTGGGATGCCAAAAAGGCCACCCTAACCAGAATCCAGCAGCTTGATAATGGCGAAGTTGTGCGTCTTACGATTCGCTCAAACGGATCGAACCAGGCACCGAATTTGACAGTTGCGATCGAATCAAAACATCAATTGTCCGGGCAACAGCAGAATGAGATTTCGTCTGCGGTTTCGTACATGTTGCGCCTCGATGAAGATCTTTCCGGGTTCTATGCAAGGTGTAATAAACATAAACACTGGTCTTTTCTTAACAATGGAGCGGGTCGGCTTCTGCGCTCTCCGTCGCTTTTTGAAGATTTGATTAAAACAATCTTTACCACCAATATCCAATGGGGCGGCACCATACGCATGACCGAGGAATTGGTAAATGCGCTTGGCAAGTCTTTTCACCTCGATCATACTCTTAAAGCCTTTCCGACGCCACAGGCAATTGTGCAAGCTCAAGACAAACTATTTGAAACAGATATCAGACTTGGCTATCGGACAGCTTATATTCGAGAGATCGCTGCTACGGTTGCCTCAGGAAATTTAGAGCTGGAAGCTTATCAATCCTCGGATCTGTCGACGCCGGAACTTCGAAAGGTACTCCTAAGCATAAAGGGCATTGGTAATTATGCCGCTGCGACGATGTTAATGTTTTTGGAACGATATGACGAATTGGCAATCGACACTGTTTTCAGAGACTTTGTAACGAAGCGCTATTTTAATGGAAAAAAAGCAGGCGAAAAAGAGATGCGCGCAATTTACGATCAGTGGGACGAGTGGAAGTTCCTCGCCTTCTGGTTTGACATGTGGAAAAGCGAGACATAGGCTTCCCGGGAGCATCTGATGTATTTATCCACGTTTGTGGTAACAACATTTTTAGCAACGGTATTTTTGACACTGTATTTGGGATATCGAGCAATTAACAAAGATCAGATATCTGCAAGAAACCTTTTTCTGGTTGAGTCTGCTGTTGTCGTATGGCTTTTATTTCATCACTTTCTAGCCAGAGCAGACTTTTATAAGGTATTTAATGTACTGCCGCCGAGAATCTTGCTAGTCTTTTTCCCCCTAATCTTATTGATGGTTTTTTTGCTGACAATACGTCGCGATCAAACTGTACGACTGTTTTCACTTCAAGGTATGATGTGGCTTCACATTGTGCGGATTCCGGTAGAACTCGTTTTGTGGCGGCTTGCTCTTGAAGGATTTATTCCGGAAGTGATGAGTTTTGAAGGGCGAAATTTTGACATTCTGGCCGGAATTACAGCGCCGCTTATAGTTTACCTGGTCTTCTATAAAAAGACGCTGGGGAAAACCGGATTGCTAGTATGGAATGTGATCTGCCTGGGGCTGCTTATCAATATCATCTCTCTGGCAATTATGTCTGCGCCGGGACCACTACAACAGATGGCATTTCAACAGCCGAATATTGGTATTGCATTTACACCAATGATTTTACTACCGGCCTTTGTCGCACCCCTAGTGCTGTTTTTTCACCTTGTAAGCATTGTTAAATTGTTAACGGGAAAGGCCGATCATGAGCTTCGATAATTCTCCATTCACTGATGATGAGTTGGCAGCAAGACGACCGGTTTGGGAAATGCTTTCCTGGCTGTTTCTCGATACTACACTCGATAAAGCCGACCACATGCAAATTGCCGATACGTTACGCAACTCTCCATATGGAATAGCAGAGCTTGAGAAAATACTATATAATGAGGTTTACCCGGTTTGCATTGGCAACACCTCTGTTCCTGCCGGTGCCTGGAGTGGCTTCGATTCCACTTGGCTGGAACATAAAATAATTCGCCGCCTTGGCAAATCTAGTTTTTGGCCAAAGAGGTTGCGCTTTCGAAAATCAATAATTGCAGAAGACTGGCAAGCTGTTAAAAGCTATCTTATGACGACTGACTGAAAGGACTGAATAATGACTCTGTTTAAAATACTTTGCATATCCGTGCTGCTCGTTGGATGTGCCTCCAATACAATCGAGAATAAAACTACTACGGATGATATGAAGGCAGAAGAAAAAAATGCCGAAGCCAATAAGATGCCAATGGAAGATCTGCAGGGGGCAACCGGAGCCAAGCTAAATGCGAGCAAGAACCTGGTGAAAGATGTGTTGCTGAATGAACCAGCAAATGGCAATGCAACTTATGCCCTGGCAAAGGTCTATTTAAACGATGATAAACGTGTTCCTGCCATACTTGCCTTAAGTCGTTCTCTTATTCTGTCTCCCAAAGGCAAGAGCAGCAGTGTTGCGTTAAAAGATCTTAAGCGGACGATGGATGGGCCGGTAAGCACCTCTGAAGGTTCCACGACAATTACTCTGGGTTTGAGCTCGGATAAATCTGACGTAGTAGATGGCGATTTCACTATGGTGAATACCTTCCTCGCGCTTAAGCGTGCTTCGAGAACACTTGAAGAGAACAAGGACAAATCTCCTCGCATGTTGTTTGGTGAGGAAATGGCAGGGTTATTTAGCGTCCTTCAGGAAGGTGAAGATCAATCTGAACGTAAAGGATTCGTTTGGGAATACTACGTGCCGTACTTCGTACAGCTTCATGCAAAGGGATATACCGAAACATTCATCGACTATATTCACCAGCTACCGGACTCACGTATGATGGGCATGCAGCTGGATAAGTCTGAGAAATTTGCCGCTTTCGAAAAGTGGAGTAATAGCTACAAGTGGCCAACAAAGGTGTCTAAATAGTAGAATGATAGGTTCAAACGTGTTGGATTACATTATAGCAAGAATTATCTTCTGACTGTTTCTTGAATGATGACAATCAATTAAAGGAAAACTAACGTGTCTGCACCGAGCTCTAAAAAAGAAATTATTAGTAGCCTGCAAGTTGGTTTTGAAGAAGTATCTGCAGCGTTTAAAGAACTGTCGCCAGAACAGTGCCTTCTAAAGGTTGAAGGCCGCTGGTCTGCTGCGGAAAACCTGGATCATCTTATCCGTTCTGTTGTCCCGCTTGCAAAAGGGTTAGAAATGCCGACCATGACGCTGCGTATGATGTTTGGCCGGTCCTCAAAGTCAAGCCGCTCTTTCGATGAAGTCGTTCAGGCCTATAAAGAGTTACTCGCAAACGGCGGGGCTGCTATGGGACGCTATTTGCCCACTGTGCTTACTGACGTCTCTGATTCTCAGCAGACATTGCTAAGCGGTTGGGAGCGTGCCGGCAAGCGCCTTGTCGTTGCAGTGGAAAAATGGAAAGAAGCGGACTTTGATGTCTACCGTATTCCACATCCTTTGCTCGGGAAAATGACTGTTCGGGAAATGCTTTTCTTTACAGTTTATCACAATAGCCATCACGGTAGACGGATCGAGGAAGCCTCATCCAAATAGAGACGTTCGCTGCATTATTTATCTAAAACCTTTTTCCCAAAACGTATTCTCCATCAATCAATTCACTCGATGTATGATGATATTCAAATATATCAGCCCTACTCAATATGCTCTCTAATTAAACATCATTTCGTTGCATCCCGGACAATTTTTCTGCTTTGACGTCACTGCCCCTCGTCAAAAATATGCCACGGCCTTGCTCCGGGACTGAATTGCGAGGAGAAACAAAATGACGCAATCTTTACGTCAGTCCAGTTATCTCATCCTATTAATTATGCTAATAATTCTTCCTGAAACCGTTTCGGGACAGGATTCTACCAGCATTGGTGAAAACTACTATCATTCGGGGAAAAGGGCGCAGGAATTTTCTTTTTTTGCCGCTACCCGCCAGAGAAATACCCAGCGTCAGATCAATAGCTGCTGGGCCGCGTGTGTTCAGATGTTACTTAACTCTCACGGTATGTTTATTACTCAGCGGGAATTAATGCGTCATTTGTTTGGAAATCTACCCGATGTCCCGGCTTTTCATGAAGATATTATGATCGGTCTGTCTGAATTAAGGCCGGTACAGCGCGCTGGACGTGAGGTAGAGTATAAAATATTTGAGCTGAATTTTCCTGAAGAATTGACTCAGGTTTTTCATAAACGAGGTCCGCTGATCGTAGAACTCAACTCACCAGAGGATAGTAGTCGGCATATTGTCGTTTTATCCGAACTATTTTATTCGAATACACTCTATGATACGCCGGTTGTCGATAAAGTAGTACTTCGCGATCCCTGGCCAACCGGAAGCCCTCGTATGGAACTCAGCTGGATACAGTTTAAGGCACGCAAACCGCTGGTTTTTAGCCTTTGGTTCAAAGATAAGAGCTAAACCGTGGTTTCACTTGAGATTTGGGTTGGGAGATTGTATACTGGTTCAGAGTTCAGAGTTCAAAGCTGAATGGTCAATGCCAAATCATAATTCATAAATCATCACTCATCAATATAAATAGTCATTTCACGTGTTTCCAAAAGACGCCTTAAAAGATCTTGGCGGGGCGGTTATCCAGCGAGAGCTGGAGATCACCGAGACAGTAGAACTCCTACCGCCGCTGACAGAGGAAGAGCTTCAACAGCTTGAAGCAGAGCTCGAACTGAGCTGTCCCGCCCACATCCGTGATATGCTGCTTTTTTCCCGGGGGCTTGGCTGCGGTGTTTTTGGTAAGTCTTTGAATTTTGCGAATGTTAAAGTTGGCGCTGCAGTAAGCGAAATCTCGGAACGAGGAATTTGCTTAACAGATCCCGAAGCCGGTTCGTTTTTTTATATTGATGTAATCTCAGACCCCGACTCCTGGGAAAAAATCTTCTTTGTATGTAAAGACCCTGCCGTAATCGCTCTCCAAAGCGAGTCTCTCCCGGACTTCTTATTTAACTTTGTTCGACAGGAAATATATCCCGACCAGCAAATATTGCTTGCCGCAACTCATCCAGAAATACGGAAATTAGCCGATATTCATCATGCCAGTATATCGCGTGAAGAAGCTATTGCAAGGCCTGATGTACTTCTATCTACCTTTGCGGAAGAATTGGAAGGTGATTGGCAAATTAATGATTTGCGTTATATGGGGGTAGGAGAGGGGCTTGCGCTAAAACGGTTTGGAAAACACACCGAGCTTAGACGCTGTGGTGAACAATATATCTTTGCCTCTCGTGAAAACCCCAATCCACCCTCGCTCCTGAAACGTATTTTCGGAAGCAAGTAGAATGGTAAAGCGTATGCTCTTGATACTTGTTCTGTTTGTCATTTGTATTCCAATCTTGCTTTTCACCTCCCGATCTATGATTCAAAAAGAATCACGCTGGCGCTTATATAATGATGCTGAGATTATTCCATATAATAAAACTGCACTGGTGTTGGGGTGCTCTCCACGCTTGAGGGATGGTAGAACGAATCTGTTCTTTCGCTATCGAATTGATGCTGCGGTCCGGCTTTATGAAGCTGGCAAGGTTGCTGCTCTTATCGTCAGTGGGGACAATTCTACCCATCAATACGATGAGCCAACCGCAATGAAGGAAGCGCTAATTGAGTGTGGAATTCCCGAGGAAGTTATTTATTGCGATTATGCCGGCTTTCGAACGCTGGACTCTGTGGTACGAGCGCGCGCGATCTTCGGACAGCATAAAGTTACCATTGTGTCTCAACCGTTTCATAACAGACGTGCAATCTTTCTGGCTTCGAAGCGTGGAATTGAAGCGGTTGGGTTTAATGCTAAAGCCCTTAGCAGCCGCGCGGGAACGAGAACCGAACTTCGCGAGTGGTTTGCTCGGACGAAGGCGCTTCTGGATATTTACCTGCTTAATCGACAACCAAAATACTTTGGTCCTCCCATTGAAATTGAATAGTTTGCAGAACTCATCGTGTTGTCCTATCCGGCTGAAATCCGTATACTGAGACATGCTAAACTTCGACGGAGGAATCAGCTTTTGAAGACGACACATTACCTGTTGATTTGTATCTTTACATTCGGGTGCACGATGCAAAACCAGAACTTTCTTGATTCCCTTTTTGTGGAATACACTGGTGCAAGTCCGGGAGCCACTGTTGCAATTATCCAAAATGGAAACATACTTGAAGCTCGTGCCTACGGCATGGCGAATGTAGAAAAGGGCGAGAAGCTCACAACAAGTCATAATTTACGGTTGGCATCTATTACCAAGCAATTCACGGCCGCGGCAATACTGCTGCTAATTGAACAGGGTAAATTGGATTCCTCCTCAACTCTTGCAGACATTTTTCCAGACTTCCCCGGCTATGGAGAGGCCATCACAGTCCATCAGTTGCTGCAGCACTCTTCAGGGCTTTTGGCGTATGAAGATCTGGCGTCCGATTCACTTGAAAGGCAAATGCTGGATGCCGACGTACTAAAAATTATGATGGAGCAGGATTCAACCTATTTTGAACCGGGAACGCAATATCGCTACAGCAACTCCGGGTATGCCGTCCTCGCAATGATCGTCGAGCAGATTTCAGGCCAAACATTTAGCGGCTTTCTGGATCAAAATATTTTTGAGCCTCTCGGTATGATCAATAGTATGGCGCATCAGGAAGGCGTGACGGAAGTAAACAACCGTGCATTGGGACATACTATCGACAATGGTACCGCAATGGTAAATGACCAAAGTCGCTTCAGCGCGGTGCTTGGCGATGGCGGTATTTACACTTCTGTAGAAGAACTGGCGCTTTGGGATGCTGCCCAGTATTCCGATAAGTTATTGTCAGCTGACTCGCGCCACCGCATGACCACTCCCGAAATTGATGTATATGGTTACGGTCTACGGATCGACGAATACAAAGGTCAGAAACGCGTTCATCATACCGGCAGTACTCGCGGCTTCCGCAATGTTATGCAGCGATTTCCAGAGCAAAAGTTAACGATTATTATTCTTACCAATCGAAGTGAACCGGATGTTGCTCCAATTGCAGATAAAATCGCCAATCATTATCTGGAATCACAATAAGTTTGGAACAAATGAACCTATTTTGTAATCTAAATAGTAGACGAATCAACCGGAGTGTTAAATGAAGTTAGCTGGTGGAATAGGACTTATTGCCGTTGCCCTTTTTATGGTTTTGGGAATGTTCAACATGAAGTCTGAGCCCGGGTTTGCTGTTCTTGTGGCAACATTTGTTATTGCTGTGCTAATTCCTGCCGGATTTGGCTTTGCCTTAATTCGCTCTCATCAACAGGGCGGCAAAAATCTGAACAAGTCTCGCGATACGCTTCGCCAAAAAACGCTTGAGGCTGAAATTCTCAATTTGGCGGGCAAGAAAAATGGTAAGGTAACTGTTGTTGAAGTCGTGCGCGAATTCGCTGTTGAAACTGATGCTGCCAAACGAGCGCTCGATTCTCTTCATGAACAAAGCATGGCCGAGATCGAGCTTACTGAGTCAGGTGTTTTAGTGTATGCTTTTCACGATATCAAGCATTTGTCAGAAAAAGATTCGAGTAGAGGAGTGTTAGATGCCTGAGCTTGAAGCACGCCGCCCCTGTCCGGTTTGCCTCGGTATATCATTAAATAAAATGCGTATTGGGGAAAGTTTTAAGCTGGATTATTGCCGCCGCTGCGGCGGATTTTGGTTTGAAAAAGGCGAAGTGCAGCTATTGCAAAATTATCGCCCGAAATCGTTACTGCGCCGGATAGAACTGGCTGCAGAAGTATATAAAATGAATTGTCATTCCTGCCATCGTTTAATGGAGAGAAATGTTGATGCCTGTCCTTCCTGCAAAACACCGAATCTTATTGAGTGTCCCGGTTGCAATACCACCATGAAAAAGGTGAATCATAATAATCTACAACTTGATGCCTGTAGTAATTGCAAAGCTGTCTGGTTCGACGAGATTGAACTGTCTGAGTTATGGAACATGAATATTGACAAGCTTGCTGAAAAACGCCGTCTTGCTGCAATGAGTCCGGTTGCACTAGATGATGGTGTTGAACTTTTTCTCGACGTTATGCTCTGGAACCCGGAGTTGGTTGCCCGTGGAACGGAGGTAATTATGGGGGCTGGCGGACGAATATTAGATGCTGCCGGTAGCCTGGAAAATGCGCCTGAAGTCGCGGGAGCACTTATTGAAGCCAGTGGTGAACTCGCCGGTAAGGTGTTCAGCGCGATTGCGGCAATAATTGGTGAAGTGCTGGACGGTTAGCAGCACTAATTTCGAAATGAACATCCCAGTTTCTTAAGTTTGAACTTACCAAGAACTCGAACGTAATTATATTATGAAGAAGACCTGCCATAACTTGTTAATTTTCCTCGTTCTCTTAGTGGGCGTTGCTCTCTTGCAGGCACAGGACGTTCCTGATAGCCTGGTTATAGCTGAACCGGTAGATAGTTCCACCTATCTTGAGCCGTCTTCTCGCGAAAAAGGTAAGGCTGATGGACAAATATGGATTTGGGAAAATGCCGAACAATTCGAAGTACCGTTGAGCATATCGTTTACCTTACCAATAGATCCGAAACTTTTATCTGCACCAAAACTGAAACGCTTTCAATTCAAGCCGGAATCATCTTACCAGTTTAACAGTCATTCTGACTTTTTGACAAACGAGTCTGAATTTCTGCGCTCATCTGTGGCCGCACAGAAAACGCATCATTTTACGCTGCCAGTCAGTGAAGTTGTCAGCTTGCTTTCTTCATTCCGCGGTAAGGATAAGAAAAAAACTGCTGACGATGTTCCAAGAGGTCTGGTTCTTTCCGAAACGGAACTGGATATGCTGAATATCGTTTGGAAAAAGCCGGATATTTCACCCGTCGATTGGTATATGGCCTGCTCAACAGATGAAGAGTTTCCCGGGACATATACCACTTTTCAGCAGATCCTGGATGGATTTATCGCACGTGGTTTGGTAAAGAAGAGAGTTATTACTCTCGGCTTCTTCGATCGCTTTAAGGATCGAGAAGAGCGTTATACTGCTATTTTTTCCTCGAAAGTTCTTAAGATGGCCTTTGCTGATGCTTTTGCAACCAGCGATGCGCTTTCTAAAGGTGCCTACCATTTTCAACTGCAGCGCATGCTGACCTATCTCGAACATAGCGAATATCCGCTTAATAGTATCAATTCCCCACAATAAAAAAATTGTCTCTTTGAATAATTCTTGACTTACTATGGGTATAGAATTAAATTGTTTGTGAAATATTTCTCATGTAATTCCCGGAGAAACTATGCGATACGTTCTTCTGTTTTTATTTCTAGTCTCATGTATTTTTTCCTGTAGCAGTGATGGGCCAAGTAAGAGTGAAAGCGATTCCGATCCCCAGCCCACCGGAAGCATTTATAGTGGCTTTCGCGCCTCGCGAATTTTAGGTAGCTATCCAAACAATCAGTTTCCCAATCAGGCTTATTGGCAACGAGCCGGGGAGACGCTGGCCTCAAAGTTTGATGATGCCATCCCGGCTGGTATATGGATTGTGAGCCTCTATCAGTCCAATGGAGAAACTCGGATGAACTTCCAGGCGCTTGGAGAAAATCTTCCATTTGTCTCTTTTGCGTCCTTCGATCAAAATGAAGCTTTTTTAACTCACTTCGATAATGTTGGGCTAAAGGTGTGGCTACAGGTAGAGCCGGGGAATGCAAATGTAGACAGCCTGATACACTTGGTTATGGGGCGCTACGGTCAGCACCCCTGTGTTATAGGATTTGGTGTTGATGTCGAATGGCATCAACCACCTGTCGATCCGCTCGGCCTGGCGGTTACGGATGAAATGGCCGAGCGCTGGGAAAACACGTTAAAGTCAATAAATCCTGACTATTCTCTTTTTCTGAAGCACTTTACCCAAAGCCGTATGCCGCCAACCTATCGCGGTGATATTCTTTTTGTGAATGACAGCCAGGGCTTTACGTTTGCATCGAATCCTTTCAACGCTATGATTAGTGAGTTTGATGCCTGGGGGAGAGCGTTTGAACCGAATCCGGTAGGCTTTCAATATGGCTATCCCAATGATATGGTATGGTGGTCTCCGTTTGCCGATCCGCATCAAGAAATAGGCAGCGCGCTGCTGCAGTTTATTGATAATACAGAAGGACTGTTCTGGGTCGATTTTACCCTGGACGATATTATACCGGTGAATCCCTAAACGTTAGGATTTCTATGCAACGGATTTCAAGAGCACTACCGTTTTATCTTGCGTTATATGGAATCGTTACCGCGATGGCCATTTGGATAATCCAGTCATCTTATTTCCGAATCAGCCCGGATGCGCTCTCGCTTGGCCTTACTTTGGACCTGACTCTGTTACTGCCAGCAGCATATTTTTTTCTCGCTCGCCGCTCATCATTACCAGTCTACGGAACGCTGCCCGTTTTCATCTTGTCATTTTTCCTGGCCTCTTATCTTCTTCCTGCCGATCGACAAAATTATCTCGCCTTTGTTGAAATTGCGGTAATCCCGCTTGAACTGGGTATTTTGTTTTTGGTAGGTCGTGAGGTAAAGCGCACGCTTGCCATACTTCGCAATACTGGCCGAGCGCAGACGATCGGATTTCGTGAACATGCTCAAAACATAATCAGCAATCGTGTAGACTCTCCTGTAGTAGCTTCAATAATGGCGACTGAGCTTTCAATGTTCTATTATGCTCTTAACGGATGGAGAACAGCAGCGGAAAAACCAGATTCCTCTTGTGGCTTTAGCTATCACAAGCGAAATGCGTATGCTTCAATTGTTGGCGTTGTGTTTGTCTTGGTGATTGTTGAGAGTGTTGCGGCACATCTTCTAATTGCGCACTGGAGTCCGATTCTTGCCTGGGGAATTCACTTTCTGGGTTTGTATGCAATGCTGTTTATCTTTGCAGACTATTTTGCCGTAAAGCTACGCCCGTTATTCATTCACAATAATATGCTGCATTTGCGATTGGGTTTTCGCTGGGCCTGTCAAATTCCACTGGAGCAGATTGAGCGGGTCGAGCTAACATTTAAGGCCCTTTCAAAAGCAAAAAACCATCTTGATGCTACGTTGATGGGAACTCCCAATCTAATTCTGCACTTGAGCTCACCGGTTAATGTCTCAGGGCTATACGGCATGCAGCGAAAACCTGATACCATTCAGTTGTCAGTAGATGAACCGGGAGCTTTTAAGCAGGCGCTTGATAGCTAATTCATCTCTTTTTTTGATTTTCTATTAAAAAAGACACTTCCTACCTAATTCTTTTGTGATTCACTAGTATCTTAAAACCGCGTTTAAACGCGGTTTTTTGTTTTGTAAACATGTTGTACAACCTGAATGATACATAAGTGCAAAAACTTGCGACACCAGTGAAAGACTTTGCACCCCCGAAAAGATATCTTGTTAGCGTCACGTTGATGACAGATTTGAAAATGAAAACAAACACGTCAAAACATTTTAGTTCTAACAGGAGATTTAACAATGAAACGTTTAGCAATCTTTCTTTACACGGCAGTCGCATATGTAGGTTTTTTTGCAATCTTTGGATATTGGGTCGACTTTCTTCTCGGATTTCTGGTACCTAAAAATGTCAACACCGGAGCAGCCGTTTCTGTCTTCGAAGCAGTTACTGTAAACCTTGGCCTTCTGGCACTCTTCGGCCTGCAGCATAGCATAATGGCACGCAAGCCTTTCAAGGAAGCAATCACCCGCTTTATTCCAAAAGAAATTGAACGAAGCACTTATGTTTTTGCCACAATAGCCGTTTTGGCCTTGATGTTCTGGCAATGGCGTCCGATGCCAACAGTTATCTGGAGCCTCGAGAACCCGACTGCAATCTGGATGATGTACGGTCTGTTTGCACTTGGTTGGGGAATTCTGGTATTATCAACATTCCTGATCAATCACTTTAACCTGTTCGGAATTGAGCAGGGTGTTATGCAACTGCTTGGTAAGGACATAAAGGATGCACCGTTCGTAATGCCTTTCCTGTACAAGATAGTACGTCACCCGATGATGACCGGTGTTCTGATTGCTCAGTGGGCAACGCCGTATATGACGGTTGGACATATGATGTTTGCGGCCGGAATGTCGGTTTACATACTCATTGGAATTCACTATGAAGAGAAGGATTTGGAGAAGGATTTTGGGCAGACATATCGCGAGTATAAGCAGGACGTACCGAAGTTGGTGCCGGGATTTAGTGGAAAGAAGCCAACAAAGACAGTTGTATCAGCCTAAAACTAAACCGGAATTTGCGGCTGGCAAATTGTCAGCGGCCTAAATTTGATAAGGGAAAAAAATGCTACACGATATAATCGAAGTTCTTAGCGTAGAATCTGTAGCTTCCGACGCAGTCGAAGCTACACGGGTAGAGAACCACAATAATAAAGAGAACATTGAGTCAGTTTCTGCGCAAAATAATTCACTAAACGGATTTCTAAATATTACCGAGTCAGACAATGTGCTGTTTCACGTTTCGCCGTTAAATGAACGAATGCCGCAGCTGTTCGACGCACTACTTGCCTCAAGCTGTAGCCTGCTAATTCCTGAGCGCTCCTCAAATATGAAGGATCTTGCAAGGTTGATTGCGGAAAATGAGGTAAACCTTGTTGTCATTGAGTCGAAAGACTGGCGGGAGCTGAGCGATAAGTTAAATTTTGAGCAACCTTCGGTACAACGGATGCGCTTAATTTTGCTTGATGATGGCGGAACCTTTGTGCAGCGTTTTGGACTGATGTTGCGATCCTTGTCTGCCGAAAAAGGAAATGATCCCTATGCCGCCTATCGTTTGGCACGAGGGGTAAGATGAGAATGCCATAGATTCATTGAATCTTTGGCAGGGAGAGATGAGCGGTGCTTTGGGAGGATTTCCGGAGTTGCCGCTTATTTCATTTTATTCCTTCCCAATTGCTTCGTTTTCCATAATAAGCGGAATAAACAGGCTTCCGACAAGAACAGGGAAAGAACTCCACCATATCATGTTGCCCAATAGCTCTGCTGACGAGATCAAATCCAGTCTTCCCAACATATAAGCCCAATCGTGCCTTCCATTACCGAGAAGCTGTAAGCGCTGATAGGGGGCATCTGCAACATAAACGCTGATGTTTATCAAATTTTGCCCCAGCCAGAAAACAAAAAGTTGAACCGCAGTCCTATAACCATTTATAAAAAAGTGGACGATCAAGAGGATAGGGAAGATGAGCTGCATGAGTGTACCGCCCAGGAAGTGCATAAACTCGCCAAAAAAACTAAAGAAAAAATGACCTGCTTCGTGAATAATCAAATCTGCATATCCGAGAATTGTGAACGCATTCCGATCACTTAGCAAGTAAAGTGCACAGGGTAATAGTAGGGCAGAGAGCCACCATTTGCTATAAGGCTGCATTCCGGTGTAGTAAATAACGGGCATATTCTAATCCTGACTCTTATTGATTGCTCAATAAATTAACGAGATTAGCGGCATAAAATCCGATCTGGCGCAAGCCCCTTCGAACTCATATTTTAGCTTTGCAATATTATTGCTTATATTGCAGAGAATTCCAGCCGATTTCAGCTGGTTAAACCGGAGCCTGCATGACCATAGAACCATCATTGTTTTCCAGAACTTTGGGAGCGGGCGTAGCTGCTTTGGGGCTTTATTTTCTGGGAATGTCAGCTGGGGTATTTGAAATTGAGCCCGGACGGTTACATGCTCCCGTCTGGGTGCTTGGAGTAGTTGGGATAATTACCGTGGCAGTTGGGATTGCTTTGCTGACATCGCGTTGGAGTCAGCTGAGACTGATAATGGTTGCCTTTATTTTGTTCGGCTTTATCGCGCTTAGCGCATGGATGATTTTTTGGGTAGACCCTGAGAGTATTAGTGGCGGGTTGCCGTTTATCTCTGCATGGACAAATGGTATTATTGCCAAAGTTTTGGTTGGGATCGGATTTTTATTTTACCCTGCAATGCTTAAGCAGTTGTTTCTTGAAATTCGTAATGGTGCACGAAAACAGCAATAGAAATATGGCCTCTCCAATGCAGACTGAAGAGGCCGGTTTGTTAATTACATTCGCTTGCTGTGTCGACACACTCGGTCGGTGAGCAGCAACCAAGTGGGCAATCTTCACTGACGGTATCATTTGATGAGGCACCGATAGCAAGGCTTCCCAAAGCGAGCATTCCGATAGCGAGTACTGCAAATAGTTTCGTTTTCATTTGTTCTCCTTTAAATCAACTTAGTAAGTGGTTTGCATTGCGGCTGGCCAAGCTGCTTTTATTTTGATGCATCGATTAATATTTCAAGTTCTTTGGCGGGCAGCGACCCGACTACGATAACTTGCCCGTTTGGCTGATTCCAGCGAATGACTGAAACTCCGTTTTTTAGAAGCTGCTCACATTCAACTCCGGTAATCACTTTTTTTTCGAGCAACTCTGGTGGAAGATTATACTGGACGCCGTTTTTTTGCTGTAGAATAGCAACTGTATTGTCAGCAATTTTGCATTCTAACAAAATGCTCTTTCCATCGGCTGAACTGAAAATGCGTTGCTTAATACTGGCGCAGTGTAGCTGGAGCGAAGTAAGAAGCTCGGCATTATAGAACTGTTGTAAGCAACAATCGCCTAATGAGATAGGAATAACTCCCTGAGATTGATAAAACGCCTCTCGCAGGTCCGGCTCGTGGAAGGCGTTAATTAAGCCGGTTAGGTCGAACGAGGAAGAACTTTGGATAGAGATGCCCGAATTAATTGGAATCGTCCGTCCCTTCCACCAAAAAATAATTGACGTGCTTAGCAGGAGAGTACAAGCCATTGCCCAGCCTATATGTCGCCAATTGCCAGCGCGAACTTTCCCTGATTGAGGATGGTCTATTTTGTTAACCAATTTCTTCCATGCGAGGTCTTTGGATAGCGCTCCATCTTCGGCTGATGGACTATACCCGGCTTTGATATGCGTACTTAGTTCTCGCATGCTCTCCAGATTCAGCCGACATGTCTCACACTGATCTATGTGGCTCTGCATTTTTATTGTCAGTGACTTTTCCAGCTGCTGTTCAGAATACAGTTTTAACCACTTCTGAAGGCGAAGATGATCAATATATGTTTTTACGTTCATCTTTCTCCTCTTAGATCTGTCTCATCGATATTACGCTTTATGAGAATCTTTTTCATCTGCTTGTACCCACGACTTAATCGCGACGCTACAGTCCCCATGGATATCTCTAAAATTTGGGAAATTTCACTATAGCTAAATTCCTCGATATCCCGTAGGATAATTACTGCCCGATACGTCGGTTTAACCTGATTGAGCGTTTGCTGCAGGATGTTATTAAGCGGTGCATCAATTGTTCGCTTTTCGCTGGTAAAGTAATCGAACGTATTGCCGGGAATTTCCTTTAACCTGCGGAGCTTTTTCCAGCGCAAGTGATCCAGCGTTTTGTTCATTGTAATTCGATATACCCAGGTTGTAATTGCAGCTTCATTTCTGAAAAACGCCAACTTTTTGTGGAGCTTTAAAAAGACGTCCTGTGCGATATCTTCTGCTTCCTGAACAGATTGCGTCATTTGATAGGCGATGTGGTAAACGGTGGGGTAGTGCTGATCGAAAAGTACGCGCAGATCGACGAACATTGTGTCCCGGTTACTTTTATTCTTGCGGTCCGCATTCGTATATGTATGAATCGCTTGTTTAAGAGGCATATTCCCCGCACTGCCTGGCAATTTTTCGTTTGTTGTTCTCTTACATCTATTAGACGAGCTTAGATAAAAAATCTTCCCATTTTTTTCGAAAATACCGAAATTTCATGTTTAGATGCTGTAAGACCGGGGTGGCGTTACTATTTTGAGCGTTTGCCTGATAGTTGGAAATGTGGGGGCAGACTGGAGCAGTTTGGGGGCAGACTGGAGCAGTTTTGAAAACTGCTCCAGTCATTTTTACTTAATGAAAAGCATCTTTCGCATTTTACTTCCGCCATCTGTAGACAGCCTATAAAAATAGATGCCTGCCGCTGCACTACCGGGCTGCCAGTCTACTGTATGGGCGCCTGCGATGTAGGTACCGGCTGCGAGCGTCTCAACTTTTTGTCCAATACTATTGTAGATGTCGAGTTGAATGCGTTGAGATACTTCCAGAGAGAAGCGGATGCTGGTCGATGGATTAAATGGATTCGGATAGTTTTGTTCCAGCTGGAAAGTTGTCAGCTCATTTCCATTGTCTGAAATACCCGTCGGGTAAATTTCTATCGGATTACCGGGTGTTAAGTCCAATCCGACGAATCCCGGATAGTCGGGCGGGTAGCGGTTTGCCCGAAAGGTGGCGTTCGCACCAGATGGGATCTGTGTGCCCTGCATAACCGGACCGGTATCAATAACCGGATTTACATAATACCAGTATTGGGTACCGGCGTTATCAATTTCGAAGAAATTTCCATTTGCTCCATCACAAACGAGTGTGTTGCCATTTGGAAGGCGCTGCGCGCCAGAGATAAACCGTGAGTAAAAGTCTGTTGGTGGGTCGTCAGTGTAAATCCAATTGACGTTGTCGGGGCCATGCGACATACCGGGGAGAGGCTGTGGATACATGCCGTTGCTATCAACTGTAGTGGTCATCTCTTCAATAGAAGTATACGCTCCGGCCGGGCGCCCCTGACCATTATTGAAAATCAGTATATTTCCCGCTCCGGGTAAACCTTCATCAATCCAACTCACGTCATGATGGTTGAAAAATTTCCGATCGGCTGCTGTGCCTCTGTTATAGGCAGCAGGGTTTCCCCAGCGATATAGTAAATCCCCTCCCATTCCGCTATTTCCACCGGAATGGCCGGCCGCTTCCGCCGTTGTCGTGCTATGATCAATAATCCAGAATTCACCAAGGTAGGGAGAATTTAAGATAATTTGATCCAGATCGGCATTATAGTCTATCGCATTGCCATGTAACCAGTCCGGACCGGGACTAATTGCATAATTTATGTTTAGTAGTTCCGGATGATCGGCCACAACACCAAAATTGTCTTTAGATGGATCGATATCCTGGATAACGTGATCCATTATATGCCATTCCCAGACGATGTTACCACCATTTGCCCCAACCGGTTCAACTTCAATGATATGCTCTGGCCATAAAACACCCGATGACAGTAAATTCGGATCTCTTCCGGCTTGAATGGCATCCGCACCCGTTACGAGCTCCCAGGCGAGAATCAATACGTTGCCATTTGGCATCGGTGCAATGTCGTGATGGTGGCGTACATCAGAATTCGAATAGAGAAATTCCCAGATAATGTTGCCATCCCAATCGTATTGCTCGATCAATCCTGCATCACCACCGGCAATAAACACCGGGTTCCCGCCCGGGTCTGCTGTTCTTAGAAGCGTGCCATCTTCCAGGAAATATACTGAGTTGCCCACAACGTAATTGCTTTCCCAAGAGCGAACTTCAAGCCCATCATTGTTCATCAAATAGGTTGTTTTGCCTCTAAGTGAATTAAACAGCGTATATCCATCGGATGAGCCGGGATCGTTTTGAAACAATCCAACTGTTTGAACGGATTGAGCCAAAAGCGGCGTGCTGCTAAACAGAAGAACGTAAAACATGCTTTTAATAAGAAATTGAAAGAACCTCGTTTGCATAGCCGCCTCTGGTTTTTATTCTTGATGGTTATGTGTAAACATAAAGCTGATTCACTACAGAATTCAAGTTCTAATTGTAACCAGTACGATTGTTTTAGCGCTGTTTACCTGGTCTGCCGCCTTTTCCGCCTCGGGGGCCACGTTCTTTCCGTTCATTCTTCATCTTGGCAAAGATTTCTTTCTGGTCTTCTGTTAGAAACGCTTCGATCTGTTTATCCTGGCGGTCTCGAATACTGCGCATCTTTCCGCGTATTTCGCGACGATCACCACCACTTTCTTCTCGCAATGTTTCCATTTCCTTGCGTGTGTTCGACAAGACAGGGGTAATTTGCTCTACTTGTTCTTCGGAAAGCTGTAATTTCTCTTTCAATTCTCTTAAACGAGGGTCATCAGCGCGCCTTTCTTTCATCGTACTGAACGTTTTCTTTTGGTCATCTGTCAGCACATTCATGATTTGCTGATTTGTTTGCTTCTTTTGCGATTTCCTGGCCTGGTTAACTGCGCGCATGTCGTCCTTATTCAACTCATGCGTTCTATTTAACTCGCTTTCTTCATTTTCTAAAATCAGACGAATCTGTTCTGTCTGAGCTTCAGTTAGCGTGAGCTCCTGCTGAAGATGATTGAGTCGTTTGTTAACAGTCGGCTTGTCCTGAAGGGCGCTCGCAGGAATGATAATAATTAACGCGAATAGAATGGCCTTGATTAGATATTTCATCGTAGTTCTCTCATTGTTGAAGTGAATATAAACTCTATTAATTCTCTTGTATAGATTTAGACAATGAGCCACTGAATTTATTGCAGGTCGAAGAATCGAATCGAAATATTCTGGTAAATCTCCGATTTTTGTTCTATGTTTCAGACGATTCAATCCTAACATGCTTTTGTGAAAGGCTGTCTAAATGAATAGCACGCGTAGTAGATCTTTCCGATGGGGGCTGGTAATAGCTGTACTCGGCGTGCTCGCCAGTGGCTGTGAACCTATCGCCACCTATCGCTATGTTCTGAAAAACGACACCTCGCACCCTCTAACAGCAACATATTCAACCTTCTCTTTTCGCGACTCTACCGTTGTTGTTGCGGCAGAATCTACCCGGGTTATTTATGAATATCAGCGTCTTGGTAAGGTAAAAGATGTTCAGGAACGCTTTGAACTTGAGATGAAGGCAGTAAGCGTTTCGTATAAAGACAGCGTTATTTATATACAGGAGCCGGTTCAAAGGCGCTTTTGGGAGATTGAAGAGAAGAAGGGGGCGTTCGGTGGAGGGCATGCCAGTTATATATTGTTCTTAAATGCAGCTCTGTTAGGACTATAAAAAAACACCTGCCAAAATAGTAGCAGGTGCTTTTCGTCGCTTTTCAAGCGACAGGCCTGTGAGGTAGCCTAAAGATATTAAAACTGATAGAAATCGAATTTACTAACGCCGCAGTTGGGCACAATCGATCCGAGATCCGGCATAAATCCAAAACCTTCAATTCGAGAGTCTGATCCGCGCGTTATTACGATCGTTACTTCTTCACTGTTTGGGATTACGCATAGATCGACCTCAGCAGGAACCCAGGCGCGATCCAGATCTATTCCTGCCTGAAGTAAGTCGGCAAATAGATCGGCAGCTTCGTCAAGTTCGCCAATACGATAATAAATTTGGTCTGTATCAGGGCCGTCCGGGGCATTGTCTACCTGCGAAGGTTGCGGGACAAAAATATTGTCCTCCTGATCGACAGCGCTGTTGCAGCTGAGACTCACTGTTAAAATGAGTAAAAGCATTATTCCGGATTTCCAGTTCATTATGTACTCCTTTTCGTTTATCTGCCACAAATTACGGGCATCTGCATAAATATAAACAATTTTGATGCCAAAGCTGTAAAAGGCAATAGGTGGCAATTCTACATTGATTTTGGAATTAAACTGTTAACTAAGTTAGCACTGACCATCAGAAATCTGAAAAAAGCTCAAATATTTGGAGACTCTATGCTTGAAACGCTGATCTCTACAGAAAACCTTCATACGCACCTTGGACAGGAAAACTGGATCATTATTGACTGCCGCTATGGTCCCGGCAGGGATGGTGGTAGAGAGGGTTACCTGAAAGGGCATATCCCCGGAGCACGTTATGCACACCTTGATGATGATCTTGCTGCGCCGCATCAACCGGATGTTACGGGTCGCCATCCGTTACCTGATGTGAAAACATTCGGTGAAAGACTTGGTTCATGGGGGATTTCGAACGATACGCAGGTAATCGTCTATGATCAGGGAATCGGTGGATTTGCAGCAAGACTATGGTGGATGCTTCGTTGGGTGGGACATGATGCGGTAGCGGTTCTCGATGGAGGCTGGAATAGCTGGAAGTTTGGCGGATATGAAGAATCGACTACCGTCCCGGTACCAACGCATGCGTATTTTGAAGTACATCCAAGGCCCGAGATGTTAACGTCTCTTGAGCAATTGGAAACCAATCTTGAAAATCCGGGAATGCAGTTGGTCGATTCCAGGTCACATGAGCGTTATATCGGAAAGAATGAGCCCTTCGACCCGATAGCCGGTCATATTCCAGGGGCGGTCTCTTTGCCATTTACAGACAATGCTGTGAATGGTCGTTTTCGAACGTCGGCTGAGTTACGGAAGCGTTTTTCAGAAAGCTTAAATAGTGAATCAGACGAAACGGTTTTTTACTGCGGATCTGGTGTAACAGCCTGCCACAATATCCTGGCGTGGAAACATGCCGGACTGGGTGATGCAAGTTTGTATGTTGGCTCGTGGAGCGAATGGATTGTTGGTAGAGGGCGCCCAATGAACTTATCTGAAAATGAAGATTCTGATAATATATAAGATTTTTATTCGCGTAAAAATCGGGTGTGGTGAGTATTTCAAATCATTTATCTGGAGGAATTATGAAAGTCTTACTATCTGTTTTATTTGCTGGTCTCTTATTTATGGCATTTACTGATTCTGCTGAAACAAAGGCAGACGAAGCAGCAATTCGAGTTGCTGTTTTGGATTATGTGGAAGGTATTTACGAAGTGCAGCCTGAACGTATTGATCACGGTATTGACGTTACCATGCGTAAATACGGTTTTGGCTTCAATAGCCGAGAGAATACTTATTATGGTGCACGAGAAATGAACTTCAAGCAGTTGCGCAATTTGGCGGCAAACTGGAATAAGGACGGTTCGCGTGCCGATGCAAAAACGTCACCAAAAGAAGTTGTTATTTTTGACCAGTTGGAAAAGATTGCCTCGGCAAAACTGGTTGCAGAATGGGGCGTGGATTATTTCCATCTCGTAAAGGAAGAAGGCTCATGGAAGATTCTTAACGTTGTATGGCAAAGTCACCGACCTAAAGCGGAGTAAAATGCCAAGACGATAAGGCGAATAAGATGAGTTCTTATTTCCGACTGTTTATCATGAAAACTCGTTGATTGCCGGACTTAACCAAAGAGTAAAAACATGAAGCTTTTTTTGTTGATTTTTATAGTGGTGATGTTGCCTGTTCAACTCAGTGCCCAGTGGTCCATAGCATCTCCAATGCCGAAGGCGTTGGCAAATAATGCAGTTGCTTCACTGGACATTGTCGGAACCACTTTTGTCTACAGCTTTATGGGAATCGACTCGACCAAAATTTGGTCCGGCGTTACGAGGCAAGCGTTTGCCTATAATAACACGACAAATATGTGGAGTGAGATCGCATCGGTTCCGGGAACAGAAGGACGCATCGCTGCAGCTGCGGTCGGGTTTAAAGGTAAAATCTATTTGTTTGGCGGCTATAGTCTTGCTCCAAATGGAAATGAAATAACCTACCCGAATGTCGATATTTACGATCCATCGACTGACAATTGGTCCAGCGGAGCGCCGGCACCAGTTGCAGTTGATGATCAGGTGATTGCCGTATGGCGAGACAGTCTAATCTATTCGGTCAGCGGCTGGTCCTCCAGTCAGAACGTGAAAAATGTTCAAATATACAATCCATTATCAGACGATTGGATGCAGGCCACTGAAATTCCCGGAGCCGGCGTTTTTGGTCATACCGGCGGAATTGTCGGAGATACACTCGTATACTTTGACGGTGCGCGCAACTCGTTTAACTTCCCGTTAAACGGCGGCAATTTTATGGGCATTATTAATCCACTCCAGCCCGATTCTATTACCTGGAGTAGCTTGCCGGCTCATCCCGGCCCCAGAAAATATCGCGCCGCTTCGGCAACGTTAGGAGCGCGAATCTTTTTCGTTGGGGGCTCAGACAATTCTTATAACTTTAATGGAATTGGCTATAATGGCCAGCCATCGGAGCCATCCAATCTGGTATTTGCATTTAACTCAGCAACTGGTGGATGGGAATCTTTTGGAACAAGTTTCGATGCGACAATGGATCACCGTGCAATGGGCGTTGGCGATGACTCTCGGCTCTTTCTTGTTGGAGGAATGATTGGCGGTCAGGTCGTTAGCAATAAAATGTATACCTATCTGCCTGAGGAACCAATATCGTCGGTTTCACCCAGTCTCACCTCTGATATAGCAGAGGAATTTCTGCTGCAGGGTAATTTCCCAAACCCATTCAATCCTTCTACGACTATTCGCTATTCTCTACCACTGGCAGAACACGTAACTCTGGAACTTTTTACGGTTTCGGGAGAGCGGGTAAGAACGTTGTTAAGCGAGACGCAACCTGTGGGAGTACAGTCCTTTCAGTTTTATGCGTCTGAGTTATCAAGCGGTGTCTACATCTACCGTCTGACAACTGAATCGGGTAGCCAGGCAAAGAAAATGATTTTTCTGAAATAATCATGATAGAGTGCCGGGGACCGTTTTATGGAGCAAATACTGTGAAAAAAAGGTATTTATGGCAAGCACGGATTTGCTCTTATCTAATGTGGCTGATTACCCTGCTTATTCTTAATATGTTCTGCGGCTGTTTTGCAACCGTGCAGCAGCGTACTCATGGTGAAAGACCTCAAATACCTGCTGAGAACATCTTACGCTCTGCGCATTCACATAACGACTATCAACATTATCCCAAGACCGGCCGCAGGTATGGTTTCAGTAGCCTGGAAGTTGATGTGCATCTTGTTGATGGCACTCTTTATGTTGCCCATGATAAAGAGGACATTAAAGAATGGCTTACCTTCAAGGATCTTTATCTTGTGCTATTAAACTCAGAAAGCTCAGGACGCAGCTATTCACCCTGGTTGTTTGCTGAAAAGCAGCCACTCACACTTTTAATCGACATAAAATCGGACTCGGTTGCAACCTATAACGCGCTTATGAATGAGCTGGAAACGGTTAAACCATTTTTGACAACTTTTAGCAGCAGTGAAATTGTTTTGAAGCCGCTGCTGATTATTATTTCCGGAAATCGTGCAAAACAACGAATGTTGCAGGATAGCCTACGTTATGCTGCCTATGATGGTCGTTTGAGTGATCTCGATAAAGCGTATCCTCCCAATTTCGTTTACTGGATTAGCGATAATTGGGAAAAGAATTTTCAGTGGCGAGGTGAAGGACAGCCATTAGAAAGCGAGATTGTAAAATTAAGGGAGCTTGCAAATCGTGCTCATCAAAGAGGTGCAAAGCTGAGGTTTTGGAAAACTCCGGAGAAAGACAGGCAGGTGCGTGAACGCATCTGGAATCTACTGCTTTCCTGTGGAGTGGATATTCTTTCAACTGACAATATGAAACATCTGTCTGACTTTCTAAGAGCGCGGGAAAATTGATGCGAATTCTGTATGTCTTCCCACACCCCGATGATGAGGCATTTGGACCGTCGGTTGCGATGTCTCAGCAAATTGTACAGGGTCATGAGGTTTTTTTACTGACGCTGACAAAGGGTGGGGCGACGCAGGAAAGACATAGATTCGGCTATTCGATCCTTAAAATGGGAACCATCCGTGAAAAGGAATTACGTGCATCTGCAAAGGTGATTGGTTTAAGTGGGCTGCGCGTATGTGATTATCCTGATGGCGGATTAAAGCTGCTCGATCCGCGAATACTGGAAGGGGAGATCCTTCAGAGCATAGACGATTGGCAGCCTCAGGTTTTGGTCAGTTACGCAGTGCATGGCATCAGCGGTCATCACGATCATCTTGTTTGCCATGCGGTCGTGAAGATGGCTTTCTTAAGCGCAGTTGCAGCAACCACTGTGCGGCGCCTCGCTTTCTATACCTCACCTCCACCCGCTCCCGGCAGGCGTAAATGCTTTTTTTCGACTAATGATGAAATCGATTGCCTTGTTACAGGAACTGAAGCAGATAGGAAATGCTTCTTAAAAACGCTTGAATGCTATGCAACGTATCAAGATCGTATTGAGCGCTCTGGAATTACCCGAGCGAAACATAAAAAAGTCTATTTCGAATTCTTCGGCGAGTCGTTTGAGAACTGGCTTGATGATTTGACAAAATCGCTTCCGGATAAATAGAATTCGATTATATTAATCGTACACTATCGGCGCAAAAACTGTTTTTTAGAATACGAAGCGAATAAGGAAGCTTATGAAGAGGCTTTTGATACTAGTAGGTATTGTATTTGGCTTGAGTCAAACTGGATTTTCTCAGACGAATTCTTGGATATCGGGCATCGAGCTTCGTGCCTATCCGGCAGGATTAATTCCAAGTGTTATGGTTGGATATGTATCAACAAGTCAAAGTGAACTGGCTCTTTCAGCTGGAATGAACATTACAAACCGCCGGGATTGGGGTGAGCATGAAAACGAAGAGGGGCAGGGCTTTGGCGGCGGATTGCGCTATACCTATTTTTTTCGTACTGTAGATAATGATTGGTTTGCTGGTGCCGTTGCTGATGTTTGGCGACTTGCAATTGATTGGGAAGATGACAATGGGATGCGTTCTGGAGAAAGTAAGGTAACCGTATTTCAGCCGACAGCCAGAGGCGGTTATCGTTTTGCGCTCAATCCCGGCCTTCGCCTGGATCTTGCCGTATCGCTCGGAGCCGAGATTAATGTTGCTACAGATGGTGAAGACGTAGGGCAGGGCGCAATTTTACTTTTTGGTGCTCAGCTTATGTTTTAAAGCTTTTTGGAATAAGTATGAAGAATATACTCAATGGTAAGTGTCGACAGCAGGTGTTTGAACGGCTGGAACGTTTGATTTCGGATAGCAAGCGGCAGTGGGGGAAAATGACGAAAGAGCAGGTGATCTGTCATATGGCCGACCAGTTGCGCATAATTTCAGGCGATATCGATATTCCCTTTCAGGGAAATCTGATTACCCGAACTCTTCTGAAGCGCATTGTTTTGCTCGGCGTACCAGCTCCTCCTGAAAAAATAGATACAGCTGTGCAACTTGACTATACAAAAAATGGTGGTACGCCTCCAACGTCGCTTGAACAAGACAAAGAAATATTAGTAAGATTAATCTCTGAATTCATAGATGGTCATAAAAAATATGACCCTCCAAAAACACATGGTATTTTTGGTGACATGTCCCGTGAGCAGTGGGGACGCATGGTGTATGTACACATGCACCATCATTTAAAACAGTTTAACGTTTAACCTGAGGTGAAACATGCATTCCAATGCCGAATTGATTCAAAAATTCTACGCGAGTTTTCAACAGCGCGATTATAGGGGAATGATCGAATGTTATCACCCGGATGTGCAGTTTAAGGATGAGGCGTTTCAGCTTGAAGGAAAATCTGCTGGGGCAATGTGGCACATGTTGTGCGAGCGTGGCAAGGATCTGAAACTGGAATATTCCGGAATTGAGGCAAATGATGAAAGCGGTCGCGCTCATTGGGACGCGTGGTATACGTTCTCTCAGACTGGACGCAAAGTGCACAACTCTATCGACGCCACGTTTACTTTTCGCGATGGCAAGATTATCAAGCATACTGACGTTTTTAATTTTTGGCGCTGGTCTCGTCAGGCACTTGGCCCGGCAGGCATGCTCCTTGGTTGGACGCCGTTTCTACGCAACAAGGTTGCCGATGGTGCGCAGAAGTCGTTGAATCAGTTTATGACAAAATACCCTGAGTATCAGGAATAGAGCACAGAACACAGAACACAGAA
>JBOEGD010000024.1:331798-415512 GCA_050633245.1 Calditrichia bacterium
AACAAGTAACGTGGGTCTTGACCCACGCTCACGCAAGACTCGCTAGAGCACAGAACACAGAACAGAAACGCGCGGGTGATTGGAAAACTTATGCTTTACTGATCACCGATCACCGTAAACAAATTGAAATGATTTTGCAATGACATTAAAACACAAACTTTCGATACTCCTTGTTTTTCTTCTGACTTTGGGCTGCAGTGCTGAACAAACACCTGATCCGCAGAAAAAGATGCTGCCAACCTCCCCCTACCTCGTTGTTCTCGGTATTGCGCAGGACGCCGGCTACCCTCAGGCGAATTGTAAAAAGGGATGCTGCGAGTCTGCCTGGGAGAATTCTGCGCTCAGACGCCATGCCAGTTGCATTGCCCTGGTCGACCCGCGTAGCGGTAAACGCTGGCTGTTTGAAGCGACACCGGATATCAAAAATCAGTTGAGCATGCTGGACGATTGGACGGAAACATCATCACAAAATATTGTCGATGGCATTTTTCTCACCCATGCCCATATTGGTCACTATACCGGACTGATGCACGTTGGACGAGAAGTAATGGGAACAACCAACCTTCCCGTTTTCGCCATGCCGCGGATGCGCAATTTTTTGAGAACAAACGGGCCGTGGAGCCAGCTGGTAGAATTGCAGAATGTCCAGCTGAAGAACTTGCGGGCAGATTCCACAATCCAACTTGAAAAAGACCTTTCGGTTACGCCAGTTCAGGTGCCGCATCGCGATGAATTTAGCGAAACGGTGGGGTTTATAATTCGCAGTGAACAACGTTCTGCTCTGTTTTTACCTGATATCGATAAGTGGGAAAAGTGGCAGCGAAACATTGAGGATATATTAAGAACAGTAGATGTCGCCTATGTGGATGCGACATTTTATGCCAACGGTGAAATTCCCGGAAGAGATATGGCGTTGATACCGCATCCATTTGTAGAGGAAAGCATGAAGCGTTTTGCTATATTGCCAGATGACGAAAAAGAGAAGATCCATTTTATTCATCTAAATCATACCAATCCGATGTTGCAGCCAAATAGCTCGGCCAGAAAGCAAGTTCTGTCCAATGGCTATGAGATTGCAGAAGAAGGGGAAATCTTTATATTGATGAGTGATGAGTGATGAGTGATGAGTGATGAGTGAACACTGCTAATTGTCCATTGTCCATTGCCCATTGAAAGAAGAAAATTTAGGATAAAAGTAGCACCATGATAGAAAGCCTTTGGGAAGATCATTACCGTGTGCGCAGCTATGAAGGCGGGCCGCAGGGTAAACTAAAATTCGTTACATTATGCGACTGGATGCAAGAATCCGGTTGGAAGCACGCCGAACATTTAGGTCTTGGACATACGTATTTATCTGGCCGGAACCTGGCTTGGGTGCTTTCGCGGATGTATATCCGAATTGCTGAACTTCCGCGCTGGGGTGAAGCCGTAAAGCTGTTAACCTGGCCAAGTGGGCGCGATAAGCTATTTTGCTATCGTGACTATAGAGTACTGGATGTGAATGAAGCAGTTATCGTTGAAGCAACCACAACATGGTTTGTTATCGATATGTTGAAGCGTCGCCCGCAGCGAACGGATAGCTATTTCCCCGAGAATGTGCCTGAACCTCTTGCTTCTGTCTTGCCGGACCGTTTGCAAAAACTAGGCTCAAGGACTACTGAGAACGAAGCGGGCAGCTGGCCGGTGCGCTATCGGGATCTCGATATGAATTTACATGTAAATAACGTACGCTATATTGAGCGAATAATGGATAGCTTCCCAGCCGAATTTCAGCAGGAGCATCTGTTGAGTGAGTTTGAAATAAATTATATTGCCGAAGCAATGGCCGGAAATTTTATCAATTCTTATACGGATAAACCAGTGGATAAAGACAGGCTGGAGTATGCTCATCGCCTTATGCGTCGGTGTGACGCGCTTGATTTATGCAAGGCCCGCACGGTTTGGCTTGAGCGATGATAATTGCCCGGTTTTAATTGTCCATTGTCCATTGTTAAGTTTTAATTTTCCATTTTCCATTTTCCAATAGTCACTGGCCAATGGTCATTTGTCAATTGCCATTAATTTCACCGATCACCGAGAGTAAAGAATGAAACTCCTCATTTTAGCGGCAATTGTCATCTGCATCAGCGCATGTCAATCAATAAAACCAACTTCTGCAAGTATTCTTGAGAACTGCTTACAGGCTCATGGATACAATCATTTCATGGAGTTTGCTATTGACTTTACTTTTCGTGGAAAGCACTATTCACTGAAACGGCAGGGCGGAAAGTTTAGCTATACGCGACGCTTTTCGGACTCTACGGGGGTGGTTATGGATGAATTGTCCAACGCTGGTTTTCGCCGGTTACTCAGTGGAGAGCAGCACTTTGTAGAAGAGAAACAGCAGCAGCGGCTAGCGAACTCTCTAAATTCTGTGGCCTATTTTGCCCTGCTACCGTTCCCGCTCGCCGATCCCGCAGTGCAAAAGAGATTACTTGGTGAGACGACCATTCACGGCAAATCGTTTTGGGAATTGGAAGTTTCATTTAAGGAAGAAGGTGGTGGAGAAGATTTTGAAGATGTTTTTATTTACTGGATTGATAAGGAAGATTTTCTCCTTAAATATTTAGCTTATCGTTTCCATACAAATGGCGGGGGAACCCGTTTTCGCGAGGCGTTTAACTTCCGGGAAAATAACGGTATTTTACTGTCCGATTATCGCAACTTTAAGTCGAACAATGTGGACATTAAGATTGCAGATTATGAAGACGCGTTCCAAAACGGACAGTTGACTCATGTGTCTGATATCCTGCTCGAAAACCTTGTTGTCACGAAAAAGTAGTCCTGCACTGGTATTCTTGAATTTGCGTGGGTCATGACCCACGTTACTGTTCCCTGCTCACCGCTCATCATTCATTCCACCAATGCACAACTTTCCCTGCAACCTTTTGATGGATTTTCCGTAGTGTACCAAGTATCCATAAATCGGAGCAAAGTGTATGACATCCACGATACTGCATTATTTTTCAATGCTTGTCAGTTCCGGAATTCAGGTTTTACTGAACACCTCTGATGTGCTTAGCTTCTTTTACGGCCTTGCGATTCCGGCAGGATCATCTTCTGTTGGAGCTAATGAACTGCTTTCGGGCTTTTTCTATCTGGTTATCGCAATTTTAGTCTATATCGGTATTCGCTTCTGGTTTAGCAGTCGAGAAGAAAGCTAGTCCCCCTCAATTTTTTCAAACCTTAAATCTTCCAAAACAGATTATATGCAAAAGTCGGTTTATCTGGCGATGAATCTTGCCTATATTGTGCATCTTGATTAGGACAGTCTCAATATTGAATGGATGAAAAGGTCGGAAAATGAAATCGCTACGAAAAAAATTGACCGCTATTGTCTCAAGTGCTTTTGAAACTGCTGGGTTTAGCCCAACTTTTGGTGGCGTTGAAGTTTCAAATCGCCCCGACCTTGGGCAATTTCAATGTAATGGTGCACTTCCTGCGGCGAAGGAGTATAAAAAAAATCCCAGGGAAATTGGTCAGTCTATCCTGGATATTCTAATTGAAAAAGATGAATTTTCCGAGGTATCTCTTGCCGGACCGGGTTTTATTAATCTAAAACTGACGGATGAATACCTCTCTGAGCATATGCGTGAAGTGGTTACTGACGAACGTCTTGGTTGTTCTGTTGCTGAAGATCCACTTAAAATTATTATTGATTACGGTGGTGCAAATATTGCCAAACCACTTCATGTAGGGCATCTTCGTGCTGCAATTATTGGTGAGTGCTTAAAGCGTTTGGCTCGTTTTCTTGGCCATGATGTTACCGGTGATGTACATTTGGGTGACTGGGGTCTGCAAATGGGCATGGTCATTTCCGAGCTCCAACGTCGGGAACCCAATCTGCCTTATTTCGACTCGGCTTTTAGTGGCAGCTATCCCAAGGAATCGCCGGTAACGCCGCAAGATCTTGAAGAAATCTATCCGGCAGCTTCCGCCTTGGCAAAATCTGATGAAGCAGCGAAAGAAGCTGCTCGCCTAGCTACTTTTGAGCTACAGGAAGGGCGTAAAGGGTATCGCGCGCTTTGGCAGCATATTTTCGACGTATCGGTTGATGATCTCAAAACCGATTATTCAAAATTGAATATCGAATTTGACCTCTGGCTGGGTGAAAGTCATACTCAGGATCGTATACCTGCACTCATAGAAAAGTTAAAAGCCGACGGTTGGGCAAAGGAAAGCCGAGGTGCACTGGTTATCAATGTTGCCAGGGAAGATGACAATAAAGACATTCCTCCGCTGATGTTATTAAAAAGTGACGGTGCAGTTGTTTATGGCACAACCGATCTTGCAACTATCGAGCAGCGGGTAGAAGATTATAATCCCGATTTAGTACTCTATGTCGTCGATAAGCGCCAAAGTGATCACTTTGTGCAGGTGTTTCGCGGAGCCTACAAATCTGGTACTGCTCCGGAATCCCTCAAGCTTGAACATCTGGGTTTTGGAACGATGAATGGAAAAGATGGCAGTCCCTTCAAAACTCGCGAAGGTGGCGTTATGAAGTTGAAAGACTTGATTGCGATGGTCGCCGGAAAAGCACGTGAGCGTATGGAAGAGGCGGAAATCGGTAAGGAATATTCCGATGAAGAAAAAGATGATGTTGCGCGAATGATCGGTGTCGCTACACTAAAATATGCCGACCTGATGAATCAACCGACCAAAGACTATGTTTTTGACCTTGATCGTTTTTCTTCATTTGATGGACGAACAGGCCCCTATTTGCTATATACTTCCGTACGAATTAAATCCATTTTGCGTAAAGCTGAAGAGCGTGGATTTCATCCGGGAAGGCTTCATTTGCCAACCAGCGACGTTGAACGACAGTTAATGCTGAAGATATCAGAGCTTCCTGAGGTTCTGGCACTGGGATTCGAAAATAGGTTGCCGAATTATTTATGTGAATATGTTTACAACCTGGGTGTACATTTCAATCGATTTTATCATGAGCATCATATTCTGCGTGAAGAAGACAAGGCGAAGCGCGACGCATGGCTGACGCTCTCCCAAATGACCTTGTCAACACTAGTTTTAGTGATTGATTTGCTTGGTATTGAGGTTCCTGAGCGAATGTGATCGGATCCCTCCTGTTTTCTCCAAACTAATAAGGCCTAAGCGATACAGGCATTTTTTTTACGCATACAACCTTCATTCGGAATCGGTGTGAAGGCGATTTCCGCATATGTAAAATTTCCTTCAATACTGACATTCTGTTGCTTGTTCGCTTAGAAAAAAGTATAACATTCTTCTAATGCTGGCCTTTTGAACTCCGTTCATGGTAATTGACCCAGGCGCACTCATGCGCATGTTTTTTTGAACTCTCATACCAGGAGTGGCCATGTTTCGGACACGGATGTTAACTCTTCTAATTACATTTCTCTTCTTTTTCTCGTCATGCAGCAATGATAGTCCATCAAGCCAGTCTGACGAGACGCTAAATAGTAGTGATGATCTTGAAGTTGCCGAAGACTTTAGCTTTCGCACCATTAATGATGTGGAAGTTAACCTACAGGTCCTGGGCTTCGATCAAATTCCACTTAAGGGTGTGCGTCTCACTTTGTTCGACGGAAACCCGGCGGCAGATGGTCGCGAATTGTCAAATGGCGCGACAGATGAAAACGGTCTTTATGAAACTTCAGCTCAGATTAGTTCTTTCGTCACTGAATTGTATTTGCAATCAAACTATGGCACAGTTGCAATTCCGGTAGAGGGAAGTCAGGTCAGTTTCATTCTTGAAACAATTCACTAAACAGGGACATATCGTTTTCATGGAGACAATAATGCAAATAAAAAACAATGCACCTAATAATCAGACTGTTCAGGTTGTTTGTGTAAAGAATAAAAGTTTCATCTGGAGCGCAGTATTGATCTGGCTGTTTCTAATTGCTCTTCCGGCAAGTGCGACACACTTTCGCTACGGTCATATCACCTGGACAGAAGTTGGTGAAGATACGGTAGAATTTACAGTAACAACAGCATGGCGTACTGCCTTCATCGGTAGCTACAACTTTTACTTTGGTGATGGATCACGCGTACCGGTCTATTCAAACGCTCAAACGCAACTCTTTACAGGTATGGATTTACAGGGTGAGTCTTATACAATTACTCAATACAAAACGAGAAGGGCATACCATTCGGAAGGACCATTCACTGCATACTTTAGCAGTTGTTGTCGTATTGGTAGTGTTTTAAATGCGAGCCATGCATCCTATCGAGTTGAAGCGATTGTCGATTTACGCGATGGAAATACCGGTTCTCCGGTAAGTAGTATGCCGGTTATTCTACAAATGCAGCAAGGGCAAACCAATACCGTTCCAATTCCTATTGCCGATCCGGATGGCGATTCATTTACGCTGCGTATGGCGACTGCTGCGGAATCAGGTGTACCGGGAGTTGCTTCTACACCGTCTCACTCGCTTGAGCTGGATGCTGATAACAATTTGGTTTGGAATACTGAAGAAACAAGTATTGGTCAAAAATATGCTGCTCAGGTACTAATCGAAGAAAACCACAGCGGCAATATTGGTAAAGTTGCCCTGGATTTTATCATCGAGATCGTTGGAAATACGGCTAGCAACAGTTCGCCAACCTGCAATGGTACAACCGGTTTGAAAATTGTTCAGGCTCTGCAGCCGTTTAGTGCTGCATTTACAGCAGAAGATTCCGACGGTGACAGTATAACGGTTCAGGCCCTGGGGCTTCCCCCTGGCGCAACGATGACACCATCTTCAGGGTCAACAGGAAGTTCACCGCTTTCAGCATTGATTGAGTGGACTCCCCAGACCTTTGATGTAGGCGTGGCATATGCTGTAACGGTAATTTTCGAAGACCCTGATGGACTGCAGTGTGTCTCGTCATTCTCCATGCAGGTTCAGGCTCAGGATACGGACGGTGACGGAGTCCCGGATGATTCAGACGAATTTCCGAGCGATTCTACAAAAGCATTTATTTCTTATGGTCCGGCAAAGGATGTGTTTGCAACCATTGCATTCGAAGACAACTGGCCTGAACGAGGTGACTATGACTTTAATGACCTTGTTTTGGATTATAACTTTAAGTTGATTTCCAATGCCTCGAATGAATTGGTTGAATTGGAAGCCGATTTGGTTGTTAGAGCAGCAGGCGCAGCATTCCAAAATGGTTTTGGAATTCAGCTGCCATTTGCTCCCTCCGATGTTGCTGCAGTAACTGGAAGCAGGTTAACAGATGGCTATATAAATGTGGAGCCAAATGGTCTTGAGAGTGGTCAAAGTTTGGCGACGTTGATTATTTTTGATAACACAAACAATTTGCTTGGTGGTTCGATTGTTAATACAGATCCGTCAGAAGCCCCTATAGATCCAGTAGAGTTGGAAATAGTTATAACGATGGCGAATCCAGTAGCGAATGCTCTTCTGGCTCCGCCGTTTAATCCGTTCCTAATTGTCAATAAAGAGCGGGGGCGTGAAGTGCACTTACCGGATATGAAACCGACGGACCTTGCCGATGCTTCGCTTTTTGGCACTGGCGTAGATGACTCAAACATCAACGCTGGCCGAATTTACAGAACGGCACGGCACTTACCGTGGGCGATAAACGTGAACGAGAAGTGGGACTACCCGGTTGAGCGCGTAGATATTGTTGATGCACACTTGAAGTTCCCGGCTTGGGCACAGAGCTCCGGTGCGAATTTCCAGCAGTGGTATCAGAATAAAAATGGTTATCGAAACGCTACGAATATTTATAGTCGGTAAATGCTACATTTTTGTTGCTTTTTTTGCGGGCACTTCTCGTTAGGTTAAATGAGAAGTGCTCGTGATGTTTCGGACTGCACGGCTTTTCTAATGCAAATGCAATAGCGCTGGACTCACTCTATGAAATTTATTATTTTTCTCTCCCTAAAAGATCAGAAGCATTGATTATTCTCGAGGTAAGCCGTGGCGTATAATGTCCAAAACTTTGAACAAGATGTAGTTGAACGGAGCAAAAGCAAGCCGGTTCTTGTAGACTTCTGGGCAGAGTGGTGTGGGCCTTGCAAAGTGCTCGGACCAGTATTGGAAAAGTTGGCAGCAGAACATTCGGATCACTGGGCATTTGCGAAGGTGAATACTGAAGACTTACCCGATATTGCTCAGCAGTATGGAATTCGCAGCATACCGAACGTAAAACTCTTTATTGATGGCGAAGTGCGAGATGAATTTACCGGTGCATTGCCGGAAAGCGCAATCCTTGACTGGCTGAAAAAGGCGCTTCCCAATGAAGCTGACAAGCAATTTTCTGAGGCGCGTGAGCTGTTATTAAATCAGCAACCGGAAGCCGCCGCCACTATTCTTGAAGACGTTTTAGAACAAGATCCTGCTCATCACCATGCCGCTTTGTTGTTAGCGCAAATGCATGTGTATAGCGAACCGGATAAAGCACTGGATTTGATTTTCGGTATCGAGGCAGACTCTCCCCACTATATACAAGTTGAAGGCGTCAGAACCCTTGCCGGATTATTCCAGAAAATTTCTGATCCTGCACAGTTACCTGAAGCAGATGTGAAATCTATTTATATTGACGCGATCGAAAGGCTGCATTCCGGTGATGCAGAAGGGGCGCTGGAGAATTTTATAAGCGTTATTCGCACCAATCGGTATTATGATGACGATGGTGCGCGTCGGGCTTGCATTGGTATTTTCAAGCTTCTTGGTGAAGACCACCCGATTACACAGGAATATCGCTCATCATTTAGCAGCTCCCTCTATGCCTAAAGAGAGATCAACTGATCCCAAGTTCAAACTTTGTGCACCTGAAAGGTTTATATTACGTGTCGGCACAGGTAATCCCCCTACTTAAACGATTCTCATTTGCAAATTGGGCCCAGATTGTGATCATTCTTCTATTTTTTCTCGGCGTACGATTTGGTGAGCATTTACAGCGTCTGGCTGAAGACGGTATGCGCAATTACTCGTGGCTGCAAGGGCATTTTAGCGGATTCTGTTTCTCGGCGCAGTGGAGTGCTACAGCATTGCTGTTGAGTGAAGATACGCGTCTTAAGCGCGGCGTTTTTATAGTGCCCCTTTTGTTAAGTCTACACGAACTTTTTCCTATAATCGCACCATCTCAGGGAGTTGCTGATATTCAGGATGCGCTTTGTTATTTTGGTGGAACCACTCTGGTATGCCTTCTACATGAACGACTCAATACCGGAGGAAAAATAGAGATTCTTTCCAAGCCCTGATTGGTTTTAGGCAAATCCTCATGTATATTTTAATAACTTGACTCAACCCAGATTCCCCGGCCAATTACATATTTTACTCGTTCGCTTTTTTGTCGATAATGTTTTGACAATAAACGCACAGGATGGAGCAATTTGCTATGCACGTGAACATGCAAACTATTCAAAAGCAATTCCGTATTCTCGGTATCTTGCTATTGACCGGCGGGATATGGTTTTCGTATGCAGCTGGATTATGGCGCGAATACTCGACAGGTGTGGTTGTTTGGCTACCGTGGGTACTGGCAATAATGCTTGTTTTTTGTGGAGTAGCCCTTCTCTTACGCAATGCGAAACAGCGGGCTCTTTTACTCGCTGCGAGTATGCTAATCGCTGCGTTTACCGGCTTTTGGGGAGCGCTGCTGGCTCCACCCGAATCTTTGGTGGTTGGCGGACTGGTCGATGGTTCAACTCATCAGGTATTTGCGGTGCGTATGATCTGCGGCGGTAGCGCGGTGGTTGCGCTCGCCGCATTCTTTCTAAGCATTCATCTTGGACAACGCGCGCCAGCGCGCAGCAGCGATTTTGCTTGAAATTCAGCAACTGAAGAGCTAATATAAAAGTAAGCAGAGTATAATTTGTTCCTGTAAAGTTGAAAGGAAAATCATGATTTATAAGAAGCTATTGGTTGCCATTTCGTGTAGTGATACGGACGAAAAGGTTTTGCAGCATGCTGCTGCTCTTGCCAATTCACTCGATGCGAGTCTTACTGCCATTCACGTGAATGACCCGGCCGCCGGGAAAACGCACTCGATGATGGATTCACTGCCCAAATTTGATGATGCAAAAATTCGTGAGCATTTTGATCAGCTTGGCTTTGACACCTATGCCAAGTCTATGCAAATAATTTCTGCCGAAGGAGAGCATTATCCGTCGGTTATTGCTGCTGCTGCTGCCGATTACGATTTGCTGATTATCGGCCATCGCCGCAAAGGCAGGATGCTGGCTTTTATGACCGACTCAACCGATGAGAAAGTCGCTGATCTGGCACAAAATTGCATAATGCTGGTCCCGCTGGATTAAGAGAAAGTGTTTTATCCTTTGGCTATTTTAAGATGAGAAATCGTGTATGACAATGCGAAATTGGGTCCTGTTTTTTTCGCTGGCTATACCTGCCTTACATTCTTGCAAACCAGCTGGCGTTGTGCCTCCTGCCATTCGCGTTAGTGTAGAAAACCGGGATGATATGCTTACGATAACCTATGTAGACAAAGAGTGTATTGTCGATGTGTATAGCAGCAAGGGAATAGGGGATGCCGATGTGGATTTGGAAGCGACAGCTTTCCTTAAAAGCCTAATTCTACGCATGCACCTGCAGGGCCTTGAAGAGCTAGTTGTAAGTAGGGGAGATCAGTCCTATCGGATCGAGGTGCAAAGCCACGGCGACAGACAGATAATGCAGTCTTATCGCGCTCAAGCATCTGAAGAGTGGGAAAGTCTTTCAGCAGCCGATGAACGAAACATGGTGGTGCGGAGAATTGGGAGTGATGGCAAAACCTCAACGGATGTGCCGCTTCGCAATGGATACTTTGAAATTTCCCTTCCTTCCAACCTCTGGAAGGGAAAAAGCCGGCAGAAATTATCTGTCAGCTGGATTGATTTTTACCGCTAGACTATTTGCGCTGTAGCGTCTGAGCAATATCTGTGCGGTAGGCCTGTAGTGCCGGAATAATTGCTGCGAATACACCAATCCCCAGAGCGACAACAATAACCAGCCATTCTTCTGAAAGCCATCGCCATCCGGTTAAATCCATCTGCCTTGCTTCTGCAAATGAGTTGCCCAGAAACTCTGCTGCGAGGTGACCAATTCCCAATCCAACGATAATACCCATTCCTGTTAGCAAAAGTCCTTCAAGTAATACGTGCGTTAATAGTTTGCCGGAGGAGGCACCTAAGGTACGCATCATTGCCAGATCGTAACGACGTTCTTTTAAGGCATTATACAGCGCAATAAATATTCCCAATGCTGCAACAAGCATTAGTATTGCGCCAAAAGCACGTAGTGCATTCACACCAACGCCAAGAAGAGAAAAGAGACGAGCTGTTTCAATGGCTGGAGCTGCGGCCTGGAGAGTCGTGGTACCATTTACAAAACGTGGAAACATGACGGCTGCCATTGGCGAACTGTACTGAATTAAAAGCGACGTGACCTGCTGAGCGCTGTCTTCAGGTGAAAAACGAAATGGCCCCCTGACTGGTGCTGCGGACTCGTGTTCATGGGATTCTTCATGACCACCCTTGGCGTGCATATCCCAGATGGTATGCAGATCGCTGATAACCAATCTGTCCAAGACCGTGCCGGTTGGTTTGAGAATACCGACAACCGCCATACCATGATCTCCATGAGCATCGCCGGCTTCGTCAAATCCATGAGTGCTTATTAGATTGTCGCCTATTTTAATGTTCTGCACAGCTGCAGCTTCTGAACCAACAACGACTTCAAGCGAGTGGTCCCAAATTTTCCCCTCTTGAAACTCCGCTTCGTATAAATCAAGATACGCAGGGACGGTACCAACAATGCGGAAACCACGGTAGCTATCGCCGAGCGATAGTGGAATAGCATTTTTTACGGCTCTGCTCTTGATGAGTTTGGATGCCTCTTTTACCGGAATATTCCCTGTTGGTACATCAAGATGATAGATGCTGGAAAGGATGAGCTGTAGTGGGCTCCCCTTGGCTCCGACGACCGCATCGATCCCCTCTGCATTACGGGTAAGATTCTCCTCAAACTGCTGCTTGAAAAGAAGTAAAACTACAATTGTGGCGATGCCAAGTGCCAGAATCAGGACATTCAGAAAGGTATTTAGCTTACGCCTGCGAATATAGGAAAAACTGAGTCTTAGAAGGTTCATGCTGCTTCCTCCGCAGTTTTACCGTCGGAAAGCTGTAGCACGTTACTTATTCCAGACTTGATGCGTTGATCGTGAGTAGCAATAACCAATGTAGCGTTATGGCGTTCAGCCTGCGTTTTTAGCAAATTAAGAACCCGATTTGCATTGCTATTATCCAAAGCGGAAGTAGGTTCGTCAGCCAATATAATAGCTGGTTTATTTACCAAGGCCCGGGCAATTGCCGCCCGTTGTTGTTGCCCATAGCTTAGCTGATGCGGCAAAGAATTGCGTTTCTCCAAAATATTTAGTGCCGTTAACTCAGCAGCAATTTCGTCGCGATCTTGCTTTGCCCCGGCCAGGTATTGGGCCAGCAGCAAATTCTCTTCGATGGTGAGGGCGGGTAGTAAATGCAGCTGCTGGAAGATAATACCAATCTTTTGTCCGCGAAAACGATCCAGCGCGCTGCCTGTAAGGGCGAGTAAGTCCTGCTCACCAACGCGTACTTCTCCTGAACCAGGGCGGAGAATTCCAGACATAATATTAAGCAGCGTGGTTTTACCAGAACCTGAATTTCCAAGTATGAGCCAGTGAGAACCCTGTTCTCCGGCAAAATCTGCCAGTTCCAGGACCACCTGCCCGTCGTATTGTTGTGAAATATGTTTAAGCGAAAACATGAATACCTATAAGTTAAATGGATTTTCAAATATACGGTTCGTGAGGGAAAAAGAAAAGACGCAAGACGGGTAGCGCGGGTCTTGAGCCGCGTTGAATTTGTCAGCCACGATTTATTACCGGGAAAATTTCACCATCATATCTTTAACGTCATAATTGGCAGAGTGCGGACAGTGCCTTCAAGCAGCGAGATTGCAAGTCCGGTGGGCGTAGCGCCACAATGAAGATAGAATGGCTCTGCCTGCGGATCGGAATCGATAACGAGCTGCTCAATTTGCATGGTATGTGCTGTTGCCTTCAATTGATTCAGCATCTGGCGTCCATAGCCTTTGCCGATATGCTCGGGGAGAAGCCAGAAGTGTTCCAATATGGATGTTTTGCCTAGATCAATGATTGCAAAGAAGCCGATTGGTTGGCCATCATCCTCTGCCACGATAATCGCCCACTTATCGATCAGCTGTGGTGTAATGGTTAACCCATCGCGCCAGATTTCGAGCCAGCATGCGGGATAATCCCAATGGCTTTTGGAAGCTTGGGCAATGTCTGTCAGCATCAGATGATCGTCTTTTATTGCGGTGCGGAATGTTAAGGACATAGTTTCCAAATCAGGTGTCAGGTGTCAAATGCAAATTTCGACTCAGGACTCACGACTCACGCAGGGTTAGTCTATCGAATATGTTGTTGTTCCATCACGGCCATCCTTAAGATGAATGCCAGCGCTCTGAAGCTCATTGCGGATTTGATCGGCAAGAGCGAAGTTCTTATCTGCGCGAGCTTGTTGGCGAAGACCAATCAATACATCCATTGCTGCGTCCAGCCTTGAACTGCTGTTTTCTGCTTCTTCTTCCAGGCCAAGAACATCGACAGTGAAGTCCGCAAAAACTTTCCTCATTCTTGCAAAGGTAGCTTCGCTAAGCGTATTTACTTTTTTCTCACCCTGACTGTAGCTATTGATCCGCGTTGCGATGTCGAATAGCGTGGCGATTGTACGCGCATGATTAAAGTCATCACTCAGCGTCTCAAAGCAGTTATCGCAAAGTGCCTGCACCTCTTTATCTTCATCCTCATCGATTTTCGGTTTGCCGATATATTCCAGCGTTCTGGATACCTTCAAGGCGTTCATAAGACGTTTATAGCCTTTTTCTGCCGCCTGAAGCGCCTCATTCGAGAAGTCCACCGTGCTGCGATAATGTGACTGTAGCGTGAAAAAACGGACAGTCATCGGACTGTATGCTTTTTCGAGAGCAGCATGATCGCCATTAAATAGCTGTTCAAGGGTAATGAAGTTACCGATCGATTTACTCATCTTCTGACCATTCATGGTCAGCATATTATTGTGTATCCAATAGCGCACGGCTGGTTTACCATAACCTGCGGTATTCTGGGCAATCTCGCATTCGTGATGTGGAAATAATAGATCCATGCCACCACCGTGAATGTCAAATTCCTCGCCGAGATATTTGGTGCTCATAACGCTACATTCAAGATGCCATCCGGGAAAACCATCGCTCCAGGGAGAGGGCCAGCGCATAATGTGCTCTGGTGAGGCTTTTTTCCAGAGGGCAAAATCTTGTGGACTATGCTTCTCACTAGTCCCCGCCAGGTCGTCACGGGTTGCGGACATCAGATCTTCGATGTTCCGCCCGGATAGAATGCCATAGTTGTGCGAGGCATTGTATTTGGGCACGTCGAAGTAAACAGACCCATTTACTTCGTAGGCGAACCCAGCTTCAAGAATGCTTTCAATAAGTTCTATTTGTTCTATGATATGCCCGGAGGCCGTGGGCTCGATACTGGGACGCAGAATGTTTAACATATCGTAGAATCTGTGGAATCTTCGTACATAATGATGTACAACTTCCATTGGTTCCAGCTGTTCGAGCCGCGCTTTTTTTGCGATGCGATCTTCTCCGGAACCGGCAACCTCATCTTCCAGATGCCCAACATCCGTTATATTGCGAACATATCGAACCTTATATCCCAGATACGTCATATAGCGAAAGATAACGTCGAAGGCCAGATTTTTACGCGCGTGTCCCAAGTGTGGATCACCATAAACAGTTGGCCCACAGACATACATGCCAATGAAAGGCGCATTCAGCGGAATAAATTTTTCTTTTTCACGCTTGATACTATTGTAAACGGTGATTGGGAAACGCCGGGCAAGTTCCGGATTCTGATTCATCTTTGCACTGTTGCTGCTCATTGAGGTCGCCTTCAAAGTGGGATTCTCGAGAATATTAGATTACAAAATTAGTTAACGGTATGGGGGAATGCTACTGAAAAAAATCGGGAGTTGGGAATCGGCAATGGATAGGTGTGATTGCTACATTATTCATGGCCGTGCCCCAACAGGTGGTGGCCTCAACTTAGAAACATCGTATAGACAAGCCCGATGGCAAGCACTGCTCCGGCAATTACATCCCGCCACCAATGCTTGCCAGACTGAATGCGACTGTATCCGGTAAGTGCAGCGAGAAGATACGGAAGTATTGCCCAGCCAAAAGTAAACTGAAAATGAATAAACGCTGCACCCATAAATGCGCTGGAGGTATGTCCACTGGGAAATGCCATTCCATCTCCATTCGGGCGTCGGCCAAGCGGCGTGAAGTTAAAGAGGAGCTTCAATACAAAAGTCGACCCGGTAACGGCTAGGCCAGACCATAACCAACGCCAGGCTCCCGTTTGATTCCCAAGCAACGCAACTGTCAATAGCCCGGCCCAGGGTAGCAAATACTGTAATATATCGCCGATATCCTGAAGAGAACTTATTTTTAAGGGCCGGACCTTCTGAGATAGCTCGAAAATATTAAACATAGTGACTCCATTAGATGTTGGATGATCCGATATGTTATGGAAATGAACGCGAAGAGGCAAGAGAAGCCAGAAGCCAAAAGTGAATTGGGTTAGTCGGTAGTGAAAAAGGCGAAAAATTCGGTTTATTTCAGAATATTAACAAAAAACGCGTATAGTGTGTTAGAGGTTTCAAAACGTTTCCTATGTTCCCTCCACCTGACCAATGGAAAATTAACGGTTATTCACGTTCATTTCTCAGGAGGGAATGCTATGCATTCTAAACTAGCAGTATCGATTTTTTATCTTTCAATTGTATTGAGTTCAGCTTTGATAGCTCAGAGTGATTCAACAAAAGTTGCAAAAAATTCATTGGAGAAGGGGGCACGATCATTACAGTTTAGAGTAACAGAGAACTTTACTTTGTCCAGTTTTGATGGATCGGACATTTCCTATAAGCGCCATACGAGTGCTAAAACGGCTCAACGACTTGGTGTTTCTATTCTGATAGATTTGGATTCAGATAACGGAAGTTCGAATAGCAGCAATGTATCCGGAGGCAGGCAAGACAATGAAGTGTCAGAAAACCAATATGGGCTGACCTTAAATGCGCTGTGGATGAAGTATCTTACTCCGGAAAATCGTATGAGTTTCTATTGGGGGATTGGGCCAATTGGCGGGGTTACATTCTGGGATAGAAATTCTAAAGCTACAACGATATTCTCTGATACAACAATGCGGACATCTGAAAGCGAGCAGGATCAATTGTCTTTGCAATTAGGCGGAATACTCGTTTTTGGTACCGAATTTTTTGTCCACAAACAGATTAGTTTAACGGCGGAATATCGTTCTACAAGTGCCTTTTATCGAAGCTCATCAGATCGTACTCAAAAAGAAACAGATGTAAATGGTGAACTTTCGACTCAGAACAGTGAAACATCCTCCAACCGTTTTCAAATAGGCGGTAGCGCTGTCTATCTGGGACTGTCGGCTTATTTTTAGATAACTTGGGTACTGTCTTTTCCGACCTGTTATTCCATGTTGAATTTCTACAGATTAGTATTTGATACTCTCACAAAAAAATATTAGCATGGCAGCAATAACCGGAGGCTGCCATGCTAATGTCTCGTACTTTCGAATACGCAAAGTCTTACCGGCATCGAGAATGGAGGAGGTCTTATGAAGAAAATTTATGTTTGGCTGCTGTTAGGGGCACTTTTGATTCTAAATAGTAGTCTGGCAGCACAAGATTCAACGAAGGTTAAAGAGGAGCATTCACTTAAACCCGGCAGGTGGTCTCTACAGTTCGCAATCAACGATAGCCTTGACCTCAGATCTTTTCAGGGCAAAAATCTTTCCGTCAAAAGGCAAGTAACTCAAAAATGGGCACTCCGTTTTGGATTAGACTTGTCTGCACAACTTCGAAAAAGTGAAATAGAGTCAATTCTTGATGATAATATTCCTCAGGACTTTTTGAGAGAGAATACGGATAATAGTTACTCGCTGTTACTTTCCAGCGTATTTATACGCTACCTAAAGCCTGAAAGCAGAACGACGTTTTATTGGGGCGCAGGTCCGGCCTTCGGAGTTGCATTCATTGACGATATTCGTAAGGATGGAACGAGAGATGGCAATCGCTTCGTTGTTAGCCTGACCAATGAAGAAAAAATTGCGAATCAACAATTAGGGTTGTTGGGTGTTATTGGTGGCGAATACTTTTTTAAAAGACGGTTTAGCTTGTTCGCAGAATATCAATCAGGTTTTTTTTACACCTGGAGCACGACGACGTTTTCATTTGAATTCTTTAATGATTATACTCAGCAAAATCAAAGGGATGAAAGTGAACTTAGAGATAGAGAATTCTCTATAGATGCAAAATCTATTACGCTTGGTTTGTCACTGTATTTTTAGTCCTCCTCGCTTATCTGTTGACTCTTATAAAAAAAAGTATTAGCATGGCAGCAACAACTATCAGAAGGCTGCCATGCGATCCTATACAATACCACACACCGACTTTTCTGTTTCACAAATAGCTTATGGCTGTATGGGAATTGGTGGAGATTGGAGTAAGAATCCGCCCGATGAGGCGACGCAACAGCACGCCGCTCGGCTTATAGAAAAGGCTATGGCAGCTGGTATAAATCTATTTGATCACGCCGATATCTATTGCCGTGGAAAATCGGAAATTGTTTTCGGTCAGATCTTAAAGCAGAAACCACATTTGCGTGATAAAATAATACTTCAATCCAAGTGTGGGATTCGTTTTGCTGATGACCCGGAATCCGGTTTGCCCGGGCGCTATGATTTTAGCTATGAACATATTGTGCAATCTGTTGAAGCTATTTTGAAAAGACTGCAAACAGATTATCTGGATTTACTGCTGCTCCACCGTCCTGACCCATTGATGCAACCGGATGAAGTAGCGAAAGCGTTCGATGCGCTGAAGCAGGCCGGCAAGGTTCGCCACTTTGGCGTTAGCAATTTTAATTCACTTCAAATTGCTCTGCTACAAAAATCGTTGGATATGCCCATTGTTGTAAATCAGCTGGAAATAAGTTTGTTGCATTATCATCTTATTGAAGAGGGAATCAGCGTCAATCAAAATGTTGCCGGCTATGCGAATACTGGCGCAACGCTTGATTACTGTCGGATGAATGATATTCTTGTGCAGGCTTGGGGGCCTCTGGCAAGTGGGCAACTTTTTCGCCTGGATGATCAGTCCCCGAAAAATCTTCATGAGACAGCATCTTTAGTTAGTAAATTGGCGACTAAGAAGAACTGCGGTGCAGATGCGATCTTATTAAGCTGGCTATTGCGGCACCCGGCAGGAATTCAACCGATTATTGGAACGACCAAGACGGAGAGAATTGTCAGCAGCAGTTCTGCCAATACTATTGAATTGAGTAGAGAAGAGTGGTATTCGCTATATGTTTCAGCACGTGGTCAGCCCATGCCGTAAACGTTAGCGCAGCAGCAACATGCGTCTGCTTTTATTAAACACACCTGCCTTTACGCGATAGAAATAAATGCCGGAGGCAACTAATCCTCCATTATCACCTCGACCATCCCAACGAAATTCATGGCTTCCCGCCTCAAGATCATCTGAAACCAGCTTGCGCACACGTTGTCCCAGTGTATTAAAAATCTCCAGTTTCACAGCGGTATCAACCGGCAAATCCAGCTGGATTTTTGTTGATGGATTAAAGGGGTTTGGAAAGTTTTGCTTTAAGGCAAACCGTTCCGGAATGATCGGTTCAGTTGGTCGACCTTCTATCTTAGGTGCTATCACCCGTGCGGCATCACCGGGAGCAGAGGTTTTGGTGGTGTAGTAGCGAATGACCGTCCCAGCCGGTGGCGGAGTGCCTGCTCCGGAAAAATCGCAGTAGGTCGTCCGGCCAATTGCGTAAGAGAAGCTACCGTGAAGATCGGCATAAAAGTTGTCAACGGCACGGGTGCTGTAGATATTTCCAGGTCCACCATCGGCCAGGCACTGCGCGGCAAAGTCGTCATAGGATGTAGTGCCGGGACTGCCATCTGCCGGATCGAAAAAGTAGACCGGATCTGAGCTGGGAAGACCAAACTTCGGATCGATACCACTTCCCCATCCCCATGAAGCTGTGGGAGTTCCTGAAGCAGAGATTAGAATTGGAATCATACGCACATCATCGGTGGGATCATCAGGAGTCTCAAAACCGATATTCCAGAGCTCAAAGGGAACCTCAGCGATCATATTGTTTTCATAGCCAAAAACGGCATAGGAACCGCCGCTGGTAAATCGAATCTCATACTCATCCGGAACGGCATACTGGATGTTACGCTCCAGCGCAGAAAGATCACTCAATCCCGGCCCGGTGCTGACATAGTACTCGTTGGTGCTGTTAAGAGATTGCCAAACTGAATTTCCACTAAAGGGAGCACCGTCATCCCAGTCAGTAGAGTCCAGAGGATTTCCGGCAAAGGCAACTTCAACGATGCCAACTTCACCGGTTCCGATGGTTAATATTCCCGGCTCAGGTTTAAAAACTTTCCATTCAATCCCGTCCACTATCGGAAAAACATTGTTTGCCTGATCGAGAATCCGCTGATCGTCGAGCTTGACCCTGTTGTTTTGAAGATCTGTAAGCCTCCAGCGAAGCGAAGTATCCGCTGCTGTTCCATAAAAATCTATTTCATAAGTATGTCCGTTCAGGTAATTGATGTCAACGATCGTTGGTTCTATGGTTCCTTCAACTCCCTGTATAATTCCCACATCAAGAATTCGCTGCCAAAGAGGTGATGGCTCCCATGCTACCGCGGGATATGCACCTCGGCCGATGACAAAATGGCCGTCGAAACGCAAGCGATACTGATAAGAAACCGCGCTGATGGAATTTCCGACCAGGTCGAGAAAAATGTCGTTATTGCTAAGAGTATCACCTGCTGCGATTACTTCTGGAACTATAGACGTTTGACCTAAACGGAGCTCTGCAAACTCTATCTCTGATATCTCATTCTGAAAATCCTCATTGATAATATCAAAACCGAGGCGCGCGTTTTCACGTTGATTAATATAAAGATCCTGAAGTCCGTTTTCATACAGCATGCGCAGGTTGGTTAATTTGGGGGATGGGCGCAGACACAGGTTTTGTAATATTGCCGGGAATGTGAGTTGTTCCGTGCCGCTGGTAAACGTTAACCGGCCTTCGAAAGGATATTTTTTGTTAGAAATGTCGATGCTGCCGCTATAAACCCCGTCTCCGGCAAGAGTGTCGCCATTCTGTCCGTCATCGTAAATCTGAAATGAAAAACCTGGATCATTACCAATTAGTGCTGAGCAGGTGATTTTCACTACACCAGAGGCATGAAACCCATTCAGATCGCTATAGACCTGTAGATTAGAGCTCGAACTTCCCGGTTGAATAGAGTATGTAATCCCGGGTCGCGGAGCTGATTCGCCAAAGCTTTCCCGTATCGCGGAAACATTATTACGGAAGGCGATTAAACCCGACAAATTGTCTTCCTGTTCATCATTGAAGCCACCTACCAATGCGTAAATAACTTCCTGCGTGTCGCTGTTAGCGAGTGTAAAGGGGCCGGAGTTCAGAAAAACAGCGCGATCCTCTTTGGAAAGATTATCACCTGTTGCATCCAGATCACCAAGCTGTACCACCGGATTTCCGTCGAGAGGAAAGAAAGTCTGTTCTCCGGCTTGGGGGCCAGATCGGTAAACCTGTGCTATTTGAATACTGGTATCCGGTTCCGGGAGATAACCGCGCAGCCAGTTATACCAACGCTGTGGAGTGATTCCCGGGGCAATCTGACCGGAAAAGATATCTTCATCGGACGGGCTGTTACCGCCACGATACGTAAAGGAGCTCATTGGAATATTGCGATAACCATCTCGCGTTCTAAAATCGAACTGTGCTTGCTCTCCGGGAGCTTCTGACAACGGCCCTTGAAGTAGTGTAACACCAAATGCAGGTGTTCCCACTCCCTGAGTGCCCACATCAATGACTGTACCGTTGTAAACATATACTAACTGCTCACTGCTGTCTGAGCCAGCCAGATCATTATTAAACTCGCCGATTTCGATATCGGAAAAGTATGATAAGTACATCTGTTCTATATCATAACCGGATTTATTTAATATTCGATAGCGGCGAAATATAGCATTCTCATTTGCCGTGTTGACTGTAGCACTGCGATTCCACTGCGTGACCTGTAGTTCGAGTCCGACTGGTTCTGAACCAAAAACCTGAGCATTTGGTCCGGTGGCCAGATCGTGGCATACGAACCAGATAACCTGTTCGGCATTATCAAGACCCGGTTCGTCGACTCCAGGATCCCATTGTCCATTATTGTTGAGGTCATAATAGGGAGCTCCAAGATCTCCGGGCCAGTTTTCCCAATCAAATTTATATTGATTCAAGACTTGGCGTTCCTGAGCGGGTGTCACATTGGAAAAAGAAATATCGAACAAAGCTGCTGCTTCAACCCGAACTTCGGTTAGGCCTTCGATGGGGTTACCATTGCCATCGAAGAATTGCTGCCAGTCTCGGCGAATTCGATAGATCCTAACGCGCGGGTCGGAGGAAGAAATAGCTATTGGTGGAGAGGTGGTCGTTCCAGGTGTCTCAATCCAACCTTCACTTGTAGCGCTTTCATAAAGTTGTCCTCCGGTGCGCAGTGGATTGCCAGCCGCAGGATTCGTAACGATACCGCTCCAAACCACACCGCTTGCAAATACGGTCGACAGGGCACTGCCCGGGTAGCTTGAGCCGGAAAAAGAGAAAGGACTTTGATCTGCAAGGCCATTGTTTTGTAGCCAGGCGTAAACCTGGTTTTTAGTGCTAATGCTTGATTGAAGTGCATTGAAATGTTGAGTTGCTTGCAGAGCCGTTTTATTCGGCATTTGAGCGAAAAGGTTGTTGGCGATTACAAAGATGAACGTAAATAGCCAATGAATTGATGTTGAATTGCTTTGCATGCGTTCCTGTGCTCGTTTAATTCAGAAATAAAATATAAATAAAAAGTGGATTAAAACGAATCCTTTTGACGTAAAGAATGTGTTTGACTATTTATCAATATCGCCAAAGGCAAGAATGGTCTGAAAACAAAGGTGTGGTGTTGGCTTTGAGAGTGGGGGCTTGAAACTGGAGCAGTTTAAGAGACTGGAGCAGTTTAAGAGACTGGAGCAGTTTAAGAGACTGGAGCAGTTTAAGAGACTGGAGCAGTTTTCAAAACTGCTCCAGTCTAGTCGCTTACTGCGTTTTCAGTGTCTGAGACATATCAGTTATTGCTTCATCAACAACAGTTTTCAAACTTGCACTGATCGCCTTAACTACTGCAAGTGGAGATCGCTCCGTTGCCGGTGTGCGTTCGGTTATGTCTTTGCGCCAGACAATCTTGCGCGTTTTGACATCCAGTAGCTCGAAGGCGATGGAAACATTGCCGTACCAGGCATTTGCTTCATCCCACTCCTCGAGTGCATTTACCTTTGCTTGTAAAATATAATCCGGAATGGCCGTTGACGGCAGGCCAATCACGTTTTCAAAAGCACCGGAGGACTGAATTTGCTTTAGCACTTGATCGTGGACGATCTTACGTGGTGCCGCGGCCCAACGACGATAGTGATAGTACTGTAGCTCATAGGGGGAATCGCGATAAACAAGACGGTCGCCGGAGTATACAATATCTGCCTCGAATGATTTAATGCCGAGCGTTACCGGGATACTGCTTGCTGATGCTTCAGGCATATCATAATTCAGGCTATAGTAAAACGTTTTGGGCGTGCCGCCACAGCTTATCAGCAGAGATGAAAGTAACAGGGCGGTAATTAAATGAAATCTTTTCACGGTCTATATCTCCGATAGTTGTTTGCTTGTTACGGTAAATCGCGCTCAGATGGTGCAGCTTTGCGAATCAACATCCATGGACGTTCTTTCAGCATGCGAGTAATGTCTTCCAGGTTTTGAGAGGAAATTTGATAGCTATCAAGTATTTCAACGACGTTTGCATTGTTCGAATCGATAAGCGTCTGTAAGCTGGCCAATGTAAGCTGCATGTTAGAAAGCAGTTCATTCGACTGATCACTTGAATTTTTCAGATTGGCAAGAATTCCGTCGATGTTGCCTTTGTTGCCGTTAAACGTGCCATCAAGCGAACCAGTCAGCTTATTCAACCTTTCGCTGAGTATGCGGAAGTTGCGCACAGTCTCGGACATTTGAAGTCGGCTGTCAGACATCAGCGTATCCATATTGCCAACTATTGATGTAAGATGACTCTGGTTGTCGTTTCCCAGGAAGCTGTTAACTTGGGTCATTAACGTTTGTAACTCACCGGTTATGTTGCCCATGTCTTCAGCCAGCTGCGGAAAACCAGCTACTTCTTTGGTTGGAATAACGCTTTCTGTCGGAAGAAGGCTGGAGCTATTACTACCCGGACTTATTTCAATGTGATTTTCCGACATGATGCCAAGTGCAGTGATAAAAGCGCGCGAGTCTACCCGAACCGGAATGTCTTCATTTACAATGATCTGTACTTCAATAGGGGCTGCTTCATTATCGGTTAATCCGATGCTGGTAACTTGTCCAACATCCATACCGACATATTTCACCAGTGAACCTTCAGTAATTCCGCCGATATACTCCAAATTGAGTTTATAGTCGTTTGTGCTGTTACCAACACCGATGCCGAAGATGGTTACCAGAAAGAGGGTTAGAAGTGCCAGACTGACAACGAGCATCAGACCGGTTTTGATTTCATTCGATTTGTATTCCATGGCGTGCGACCACTCTTGTATTGATAATTGATGATTTATTATTGGTGATTAACAACGGAACTCAGAACTCAGAATTACATTGTATCATGTTCCGAATATCGTATTCAAATACGCATCCCGATCAATTTCTTCGGTATCCGGAACCCGATCAAAAAACTGGGTGATAATGTCATTGTTGCTGTTTCGCAACTCATCCGGAGTTCCCACGGCTAAAACCTTGCCCTCGTGCATCATTGCAATTCGATCTGCAATCAGGAACACCGATGCAAGCTCGTGTGTTACAACGACGGTGGTCATGTTAAAGGCTTTTTTCAGCCGAATAACCAGATTGTCGATACCTGCTGCAACAACCGGATCGAGACCGGCGGAGGGTTCATCGCAGAACAGAATCTCCGGGTCGATAGCAATTGCTCGAGCAAGACCAGCGCGCTTTTTCATTCCACCGGAAAGCTGAGACGGCATAAAGTTATCGAACCCGGATAATCCGACCGACTCGAGCTTCATACGCATCATAATCTGAATAATGCTTTCCTCCAGGTCGGTGTGCTCGCGGATCGGAAGCGAAACGTTTTCGCCGACCGTCATCGAGTTAAAGAGTGCTGCGGACTGAAACAGCATGCCGACTTTCTTCAGAATCTCAACTTTGTCATCGCCATCAACCTTCCCGATATCCTGCCCCTTAATGAGGATTTCCCCACCAGCCGGTTTATATAAACCGATCATATGACGAAGAAAGGTACTTTTACCGCAACCGGATCGACCGAGGATAACCATTGTTTCGCCGGGATAAATGTCCAGGCTTACGCCGTCCAGAACAACGCGTTCTCCATAGGTGGCAATAAGATTGCGCACCTGAATAATTGGTTCTTTTTCTTCCATATCCTATAACACTGAGTAAAATAAAACGGTGAAGAAAAGGTCTGCCAGGATTATCAGAAAGATGGATACAACAACCGACTTCGTTGTTGCTTGTCCAACACTATCTGCACCGCCACTGGCGGAAAATCCCTGATAGACGCCATTTATTGCAATGATGCCTGCAAATACAAAGCTCTTAATTAGTCCGCTGGACAAGTCTTTGATTGTCAGGGCAGACTCAACTTGATTCAAATAGCGAACGCTGGTAAGATCCAGTGAGGTCATGGCAAAAAGATAACCTCCGGCAATTCCCAGAAAGTCTGCGATAATCGTAAGGCAGGGCAGCATAACCAACATCGCCAAGGTGCGCGGTACAACCAAAAAGTGAATAGGGTTAAATCCCATTGTCTGTAGCGCATCCACCTCTTCTGAAACCTTCATGGTGGCAATTTCGGCGCTGATAGCGGAGCCCGAGCGTCCGGCAATGATGATGGCCGTTAGCAGCGGGGCTAATTCACGAACGGTTGAAACCGTTGAAAGATTTGCCACATAGATTGTTGCACCAAACTGCTCCAGCTGATAGGCAGACTGCATGGCAATAATCATCCCTACAAAAAAGGCGATCACCGAAACGATCGGAATTGAGTCAAAACCCATATAGGTTGCCTGCTGCAGCGTGCTGGGCCAGCGAATCTTTTTTCCCTTAAACGGGGCAATTAGCATCCAGTAAAAGACATCCTGCACCATCTGGATGATATTTCCGCCGGTTTGAAGGAGCTCAAACGTTCTGCGGCCGATATGTCCAAAAATACGATTCGTCAGAACTTAACCCTCCACGCCTATCGCCGCGTCAACCGTCTGATGGATATCAAAAACCTGATCTAAACGACTTAATTCAAATACGCTTAAGACTTCTGGTGTAACTGCGGCAAGAGCAAATGAACCTTTATAGCCACCAGTCTTTTGCAGGGCTTCTACCAGTGTTGCAAGTCCGGAACTGTCCATATAGCTAACGCCTGACAGGTCCACAACAATACGGTTAGCTTTAACATCCGTAAGCCCGTTTAGAGCTTCCCGTAGCTTGGGCGATGAGTATAGGTCGACTTCGCCTGATACGGCGATAACTTTTGCTGCACCCTTTTCGGCGGTATCCACGTTAATCATTTTCCTGCTTTCTGCCGGGCAAATATTTCACCAGCTTTAATTTGTTTCCATCTTCTTTACTATAGCTGAATTCAACTTCATCCATAACGGATTGGATCAAGTGCACGCCAAGTCCGCCGGGACGTATGTCGTCCAGATCGCGAGACTTGATAACTGCTTTATCCACTTCTTCTCCAAAATCCTGTAAAACGATTTGCAGTCGGTCTTCGTGAACCTCGCAGAAAACGTTAATTGGCTGATCATCAGCGCCTTTGTAAGAATGACGTATGATGTTGGCAACTGCTTCGTCTACGGCTAAAATCAACTCGTTGCGACCAGCATCTGAAAATTCACATAGATGGCAAAGATGCTGAATGCCGCATCGCACGATCTTTAGCAGTTTTGGATGGCTTTCCACGCGTATTTCAACAGAAGTCAAATTGCGCTCCAGATTATCTATTGCCATTTCAGCACGACAATGGTTACATCATCTCGCCATTGTTCGTCGCCGGTAAATTTTCGAATATCGTCCATTAAATATTCTATCAACTTCTCTGGTGTGGCAGAAGAGTTGTTAAAAAGCTCCAGAACACGTTCGAGTGAATACTCGCTGCTGTCCGGCGCCTTTGCTTCAGTGACACCGTCGGTAATCATTATCAGATAGTCGCCGGTAGATAACGTTATTTCTGATTCCTCATACGTTATGTCTGCCAGAATGCCAAGAGGAACTCCTGCGGAGTCTTCCACAAGCGCGCTGGTATTTGCTGCTTGCTTAACATGAATAAGTGGAATATGTCCGGCATTGGCGAAAGTAAAACAGCCACTCTTGGTATTCAATATTCCATAGAGAGAGGTAACAAACATACCGCGCTGACTACGTTCTTGCAGGGTGTTATTCATATCGGACAGTAAGATGCCGGCATCGCGGTATTCCTGCGTATAAAGACGAAAATCGCTTATCATGCGTGCCATAAACAGCGCTGCTGGCACACCTTTCCCGGAAATGTCACCTATAATCAGCCCCATACGATCTTCATCAAAATCGATGAAATCGTAGAAGTCTCCACCTACCGAGCGCGCAGCCAGACTTTCTGCTGCGATGGAAAATGACTGTCCTTCGATGGTTGGAATGTTTTCCGGCATAAAACTCTGTTGAATAGACTGGGCGGCCTCTAACTGTTGATCCAGTCGTTGTTTTTCGAGCTGTAGTTGAACCATACGGGCGTTTTCAATTGCCAGTGCAACGGATCTACAAAATGCGATAAATAGTTCAAGGTCAGCATTGTCGAATGGTTCGCCGTCTATGCGGTTGATTACCTCTGCGATTCCGATGATGCGGTCTTTAACGATCAGCGGAACTGCCAGAATGGATTTCGTTGTAAATCCGGTTTCTTTATCGATTGCCGAATTGAATCGCGGATCTTGCTGAGCATCGGGAATTACCTCTGCTATACCGCTGGTTGCTACGCTACCGGCTATTCCCTGTCCAAGCTGGAGTTCAATCATCTCAATCTTGTCACCTGCTTCGCCCAATGCTACAGGGCATTCCAGAACGTTGCGGTTTTCATTGATAATCATAACCGAACTGGCCTCGGCATGCATAACCTTCTGCGCCTTTTCCATTACCAGCCGAATAAGATCGTCCAGATTGAGCGTGGAAGTAATTATAGCTCCAACTTCGATAAGACCAGAAAGCGCTGCAACTCTGGCCTTTAGCTCATCCCGTTCACGCAGAAGCTCTTCTACGTCGATAGCTTTATCTTTGGGTGACGTTTGGTTTGGCATGCTCATAATTCGTTAATGCTTTGTGATTGACTGAACACATTCCCTCGGAAGATATCCTTATTCAAAAGAGGCTGAGAAACTCCTGATTTTCTCAGTATGACTAATGCTAACACTAAGGAGAAAAATCGTGTCACCGTAGATCACAAATTTCCAAAATCGATTTCTTGACGATTCGTCTTTGAGGGGAGCTTCGACTAAACATATAGCGTGGGAGAACAGTCGAGTTATGAGAGAAGCAAGATGTAAATTGCCTATTGCCTATTGCCTAATTCGCTCATTTCACATTTCACAATCACTTTTCACCTTTTACTATTAGTTCCTAAAGCCGGGTAAACCATGAACTTCTTTAAATAAAAAAGAATGCCCTCCAAATATCCATCCCGGAATTCGAAGGGCACCGCTCTTACCGCTGGTTTTGCAGTTAACTCTACTTTCGACTAAACTTAGCGCAGCAATATCATTTTGCGGACTTTTTGTTGATTTCCTGCCGTTAGGCGATAGAAATAAACACCAGAGCTAACCAAATTATTTGAGGCATCCAATGCATCCCAGGTCTGCTGATATGAACCGGGAGCAAGTTTTTCGCTAACAAGAGTGCGAACTTTCTGTCCAAGTGGATTCAGAACATCTAATGTGACGCGGATCTGTTTCTCCAGCGAGAATCGTATTTGAGTCGTTGGGTTAAACGGATTGGGGAAATTCTGATCGAGAGTGAAATCCGTTGGCGCGATGCCTCTTTCAATTCCGACTGGATTGATGCCATAGTTTGCACGGATTACTGCCACATTTTGCTTCAATTCTGCTACGGCATCAATATGATCTCCGGTTGGATTGATACCACCGGTATAGGCATAAACAACTTCCTGTGTATCACCGTTGACTAAGGTAAACGGCCCAGTGTTCATTGCAAAGCGTCGGTCTCCTGCCACAGGGTTGTTTTCTGTACCATCTAAATCTCCTGATGCAGCGATTGGGTCACCATCGAGCGGAAAAAATGTTGGCTGTCCGATTTGCGGGCCGGCACCATGAATGTAGCGATTTGGATTCGAAATATCTGTCTCCGGTAGAAAACCGCGCATTAGATTAAACCACTGAAGCGTTCCCTCATAGTCAGCAAGGCGAGGGTCACTTATTGAGGTTCCGGCAGAGAAATAAGTAAAAGATGTTAATGGAAGATTTCGATAGCCATTACGCGGCTTGAAATCGAACAGTGCCTGGCCTCCTGTCGAAGGAACTATAGGACCTTGTAGAAGTGTGAATGCAACAGCTGCTGGCGGTAGATTGAAATTGTCATACTCTGTGTCAGAGGCGCTACTATTGTATGCAAACCCGGTTTGTAGAAGACTGTCTGACCCTGCATAGTCATCAAAAAAACTACCTATATCCGGGTCGTTCCAAAGGGATAAATACATTTCGCTTATATCATAGCCGGACATGTTAATAATACGATACCGTCGGTAAAAGGTATGCTCTTCATCGATTCTATTCTTATAGGACCAGCTGGTAATTTGGCATTCCAGGCCAATGGAAGGTGAACCATAGAGACTTATCGCCTTTGACTCATCTAAATCATGGATTGATGTCCAGACAACCTGATCCGCTTCCTGTAGCCCGGGCTCATCGATACCGGCATCCCACCGACCATTGCCGTTCAGATCGTAATAGGGAGCGCCACGATCTGCCGGCCAATTTACCCAATCGCTGGCATATTGGTCCACGACGTCCTGGGCCTGTTGTGTTGTAACCTGCGAGGTATCAATTTGCAGCCTATCCGCTGCATCGAGAATTACCTCAGGGCTGCTGGAGGTTAAAGATTGATAGTCTTTGCGTATTCGGAAAATTGGTGTTTCTATTGAAGGGCTTGGGCCAGGGTCCGGCTGAGTCACGTAACCCGCAGAAGTTCCTACGGTATAAGTTTGTCCGCCGACTCTTAATTCAGGTTTGTTCGGATCAGGGTCATTAACAAAACCTCCCCAAACGATCCCGGATTGATAAACGGTATTGGCTGTACCACGTGGGTAAGTTATTCCTGCGCTGCCGTCTGCCGTATGATTTGCCCGGCCATCATTTCTAAGCCAGCCGAGGATGTTATTGACATTGATTATAGTGTTGGCCCGAATTTGCTTTGAGTTATTGTTCTGGCGCTCAATATGATGTGGAACGTCAGCCGTTTTATGTTCTTCTATTGCCTGCAAACCAAAAGTGGTTAATACAAGTAAGACACATACAATAATTTTTCGAAATGGATGCATATTAATATCTCCTGAAGGTATTAGGTGCTTTATCAAAAATGCTGATCAATAAGGGGTTCAGCCGCGGATGCTTTTCAACACTTTTTGGCTGATTATTTATCTTGAAGCCGATTTGTTTTTATGCAATTTCATACATGAATACTTGCTGACCATGAAGCGCGCTTTTAATGTTCTACGTTTTTAAGCTGGCTATCCCCTAGTCAGCTTGGAATGTTTTTCAAAATTATGAATGCCTGCTAAACCTAATTAGCTGCATTTGGAATGTTTTAAGCTGTGTGGTGTGTTCGAGACGAAAGGGGGCTGTCAGCTATTCTGTCAACGACTTTCCGATAGCTGTATCAAAAAAGGCATACTGCGTAGCGAGTTCAGGAAGGAACCTTTTTGGAATCGTAGTAGGGAATAACCAGTTGGAATTAGTGTAGAGACTCTCTTTGTAAAGGCAGGAACTGACATATTATAGCTAAAAAGAATGCCCTCCAAACACCCATCCCGGATATTTGAAGGGCACCGCTCTTACTGCTGGTAGCAGCAGCATTTATTTTTTGTTAAGAATCAGCGCAACAGAATCATTTTTCGAACTTTTTGCTTATCACCAGCGGTCAAGCGATAAAAATAGACGCCGGAGCCGACTCTATAATTATTCTCATCATGGCCATCCCACGTTTGGGTATGCGAGCCTGGTGCAAGCTGTTCGCTAATCAGAGTGCGAATCCGCTGTCCAAGCGGATTAAGAACGTCCAGAGTAATCTTGGTTGGTTTTTCCAAAGAAAAGCTGATTTGCGTCGTCGGGTTAAACGGATTCGGATAGTTCTGGTCCAAAGTAAAATCACTTGGTGCGATGATATCTTCAATACCGACAATACCTGCCCCATAGTCGGTCAGAATTTCCGCAATACTCTGCTTAAGCACGGAGATCGCGTCCAGGTAAGTGCCTGCCGGATCGATACCTGCGGTAATAGCAATTACTATTTCCTGCGTATCCCCCGCGGCAAATGTGAATGGACCACTGTTCAGCGTAAAGCGTCTGTCATTTGCGGGCAGATTACTTCCGGTGCCGTCGATGTCGCCAGTACTGTTTACGGGGTCGCCATCAAGTGGGAATGTCGTAATTTGACCAACGTTTGGACCCGAGCCATACAGATATGGCTGGACGTTTAGCGTATCTGTTGAAGGTTGGTAGCCACGTAACCAGTTGTACCAGGCAAGTGTTCCATTGTAATCACCAAGCAATGGATCGCCAATCGGACTTCCAGCGGCAGAATAACCAAATGAGCCGACAGGTAAATTCACATAGCCATTGCGTTGCTTAAAATCGAAGATTGCGCGTCCACCGGTAGAGGGCACGATGGGGCCTTGAAGAAGCGTGTGTGCAACTGCAGATGGGGGAAGTGCATAGTTCACATATTCATCATCTGAGGCAAATCCATTATAAGCGTATCCGCTCTGTAGGGCCTGATCGTTACCTACAAGATCATCCGTATAGTCGCCGATATCCGGATCGCTCCAGCTGGCAAGATACATCCTGTTAATATCGAAACCGGATTTGTTTATCAGGCGATAGCGGCGATAAAGCGCCTCGGTACGAGCGCCCCCGTCTTTATATCCCCAAGTAGTGATTTGCATTTCAATGCCGGTTGGCGGTGAACCATACAGTGCATCGGTTAACAGTGGATCGAGGTCATGGCAAACTGTCCACAGAACCTGATCGGCATTTTCGAGGCCGGGCTCATCTACTCCGACATCCCACTGGCCATTGTTGTTTAAGTCATAGTAGGGGGCACCGCGATCTGCCGGCCAGTTTGCCCAGGCATCGGCATACTGATCGAGAATTTCCTGCTTTTGCTGTTCGGTGACCTGAGAAGGGCTAATACCGTTTTTCTCAGCAGCATCAAGAATCACTTCCTGGCTGTTGAGGGTAAGACTTTGCCAATCGCGGCGAATGCGATAGAGCTCGCTTACTTCGCTTGTTGGAATTGGATTCGGACCGGCTGTTTCAATCCAACCGGCAGTTGTTCCAATAAGGTGCGTTTGGCCCCCAACGCGCAGTTGAGGCTTGTTCGGATCGGGATCGTTTACAATTCCACCCCAAATAAGACCAGATTGGAATAAAGCCTGTGCAGTGCCGCGTGGATAAGTGAACCCGGAATTACCAACAGGATCTAATTCCGCCTGACCATCGGCTCTTTGCCAGGTAGAGAGATTGTTAACATTCAGCAGCGTTTCTGTCTCTACAGCGGATTTTGACGTTGCTGCAATTGTGCTGGATTTCGTCTTGCCACTTTTTGCATCTATCGATGTATTGAAGCAGAATGCAAGGAACAGTGCGGGGGCTATGATACAATGAGTAGCCATACGAAGCATCTATCTACTCCTCCTGAGTAAAGGGTTACGTGGAATCATTCCATAAATCGACCATATAATAATCAGTTTTTTGAAAAAAAATGTGAGGGAGGAACAAAAACTCGGATTGTTTTTTGGAAAAAACTCGTACTGACCTAAGGCAGAAATTGTCTTCAGTCAGTACGGAAAAATTCTATAGTTAGTTTTGCGGAAAAGGATTGGAAAACTTTTCTTCACTCAGAAAGTTGTTGTCTGAAAGAGTGCGTAGAAATGCGACGAGTGCATCGCGTTCATTTCTATTTAAGCCTAACCGCCTGGGGGCACCACTGGCCGGATTACGGAGTTGTTCACTGAGATTTGGATGGGCTTCGATGCCATTGTTGTAGTGATTTACAACTCTGTTGAGCGTCTCAAACCTACCATCATGCATGTAAGGTGCTGTTTCTGCTACATTCCGCAATGAGCCCACCTTGAATAAACCAATTTCTTGAGGGTTACCGGTTACTCCACCAACGCCGGGATCTCCGCCATTTCGATCGAGGCCGATATTAAAGGGCTCCCGGGTGGTAAACAGGTCGGTGCTATGACAGGAGGAACAGTTCGCCTGCTGCGAAAAGAAAATCTGTTTTCCAAGATTCTCCTGCTGCGTAAAGTTGGGAAAGTTGTCCATCGGTGAATTTACTGTAGCTCTCCCCACATCATAAGGTGCCTCGCAGGAAATCATAGAACGAATAAACTGTGATAGTGCTGCTGCCACTCGCGTGCTATTAATGGTCTCATCACCAAAGGCGTTGCGAAACAGGGGAGGGTAGTAGTCAAGATTGCTGAGTCGCGTCTCCATCTCGCTGAGAGTCAGTCCCATTTCAACCGCATCCTGAATCGGTGCCAGCGTTTGATCTTCTAGTGTTTGTGCGCGTTGATCCCAAAAGAAATGACCGTTTGAATAGAAACGACTATTGCTTAGTCCCATAGAATTTCTTCCAGTCTCACCGCCGTTGAAACCTACGCTGAATTGGCGGGGATCGGAAAAGCCATTTTCTTGCACATGGCAGGATGCACATGATATTGTGTGGTTTTGAGATAAAGCACGGTCGTAGAAAAGAACCCGCCCAAGAGTGGCTCCGGCATCGGTTATGGGGTTATTGGCCGGTAGATTATCGGTGATCTGGATTTCAGCGACACGAATGTGAGCGGGCAGCTCTGGTGAGGCATAATTATCAATGTTTGCCGGTAGTATTGGTGTGCTCAATAACTCTTCTTCATCCTGCATAACTGGACTTTGATCGTTGCCACATGAAAGCAGCACTGACAATAGAGCTAGAATAAACGGTATTGATAAATAATTTCGAAACATATGTTCCTCCTGTATGATTGTTGTTTCTCTCACAAAACCCACTCATACAGGCAAAAAAAATGTGTCTCTTATAGGCTTAGACCAACAGGTAGGAAAAAACTTGCAAAAATACAGATGTCAGGCGGAGGTGAAAAGAATAAAGCTTGAAGCCAAGGTTAAATACCCTGACTCCTTGCATCGTCATAACTTTGGATGATCAATAATCACTCATCGCTCATAATTCATCATTATTCCCGATCACTCCATTTGGCAACCGTGATTTCTACGGTTTGTCCTTCGGGGTATACGATAAAGCTACGATTGTCCATGTTCTGGCCATCGGCATCTTGCTCGGCTGTTGGCCAGCTACCGCGCGTAACTTTGTATTCTACATCAATCTTTTTTGGTAGACCGACCTCAACAGCATAGCTTCCATTTTTCATGCGCTCGAGCTGTAAACCATCTGCCTTCCAGCTGCCCAGCCAGCTGTTGTTACCGGCTAAAAAGAGCTTGTCCTCGGCTTCGGTGCTGGATGGAACGGTCACAACTATCTTTACCGGTACCAGAATTTCCTTGTCCAACTTGGCCACCATTTCATCATTGCCACCATTTCGATAGGCTTCTCGCAGGCCATAGGAAGCATAACCAGATTCAGGATAGCGTTTCTTGTTACCGCTAAACAAGGCTATTGCAGCATCGGTCATGTCTTGCTGGATAAGCATTCTGCCTACGCTATTAAGCCAATCTTCGTCAACTTCGTCCGGTGAGCTTGCGATTAGCTCGTCGATGGTCTTGCTTGCCTCTTCAAATTTCCCGGCAAGATAAAGATTCTCAACAAGATTTTTGTCCGGCTTTTCGGCCTTCATTGCCATGTCTATTTTCGCAGCTTTATCTGGCAGACTAACGGCTTTAACAATTCTGCGATCGCGGGCATATAGCGTATTCCCTGAAACCGTTGGGGCTGTCCAGGTGCGATTCTCCAGCAGCTTTGTGGTTGCCAATTTATTGATACCGTTACGATCGAATGTCGCAAGAGTTAGAAGGCCATTATCATCGAGAATCAGTGCGCGGTCACCTGCAGCAACGAGTTTCGGGTTTTTATAGCCACGTTTGCGCCAAAGAATTTCGCCGGTCTTCCAGTCGAAAGCGAACATTAAGCGGCGATCACCGCCAAGAACGAGATCGTCCATACGAACATGCGTTCCCATAAAGAGACCAATTTTTCTATTATGCCACTTCTCTTCCAGAGTATATCCATCATCAGCTTTGCTTACTTGCAGCACCGCTGCGCCGTCGATTCCCTGTCCGGCAACTAAAATTTGGTTTTCCGGCAATAGCATTGGTGAAGGTGCATTCGTGCTTTCCGGGTTTTTGAGGGCGTGCTTCCAAAGTGTCTTGCCGGTCTTTGGAGACAGTCCCCAAACGTATTTACCACCAACGCCAATCAGATGATCTTCACCATGCATAGTTGCAATAATTGGCGACGAGTAGCTGTTGAACATTTTTTCGCTTTTCCAGGCGATTTTCCCGGTTTTGGCATTAAACGCAAACGTCCCGGCATCTGCACCGAATCCCATTACAATGATATTGTCTCCATAGCCAATCGGACTACAGGCATTACCAAAGTAGATGACGTCTGCGTTAAACTCTTTAATCAGATTATAGGACCACGCTTTTTTGCCTGTTTTGGCATCCAAGGCCGTCAATTCTGAGGTAAACCCAAGGCTAAAGAGCATATCTTCGTAGAGGAGAGGCGTTCCATTTGGCCCTTTTTCTCCTTGCCAACCTTGATCTGCCGGCACATGAGCTGCATAGGTGTAGTCCCATTTCTTATTGCCGGTGGCTGCATCAAGTGCAACGATAATCTCCTCTTGTCCTATCGTTGTGCCATCGTATGTGCGATACATGGTATAGAGCGTTTTTCCATCTGTCACAATGGTAGAGCTACCATCTCCCAGATCTTGAGTCCATTGAGTTTCAAGCCCATCGCCACCCCAGGGATGGACAACGGTATTTTTAGGCAAGCTAAAGTCGCGCATAGGGCCCCCCCATTGCGACCATTCCTGAGCAATAAGCGTATTGCTGATAAGAAAAAAAAGTAGTGATAGTGCAAGGCGTTTCATATAGATACTCCTGTTGAATTCCGGGGTTTGTTTGGGTGATAAAAAAGTATAAGGATATCTGAACGGAATTGCGAACAAAAATAGATCTGTCTTTTGAACAATATTAATGCGAACTGAATCGCGATTTTTCTCTAAACCAATAAAGTCGCTGTAACCTGTGGACTTTATTTGTAGGTGATTGATGTCTTACCGGACTTCACACGATTTTCCACTATGAAAAAAGTGTTGGCTGCGCTATCTTTTTAAAAAAAGATGAGATGATGATAACCGACCCACAACTAAAAGTTGGTAGTTTCTACCGGGAAAATCGCGAACGACTGAAGCTGGAGCTCCTTACTACGGATGCCGGTTTTGACCGTCTGATTACTGAGAGCGAGCTGCATCGCCCTGGCTTGGCACTGGCTGGATTTATTAAACTTTTTACATTTCATCGCGTGCAAATTCTTGGGAATACCGAGACCCGCTATCTAAAAAGCCTGCCAAAGAAGAAGCGTCGGGAAGCATTGGAAAATCTCTTTCAGTTTGAAATACCCTGTCTTATTATCACCGAGTTTAACGATGTTTCGAGCGATATGCTTGACATTGCGACGCGCCGTTATATCCCAATTTTTCGCACGACTTATCCCACAACCAAGTTTTATCATTTATTAAGCGATTTCCTGCAAATGTTCTTTGCGCCGCGAACTACCGTCCACGGCACGCTGGTGGATGTCTATGGCGTAGGAATGTTGTTAACCGGGCGCAGCGGAATCGGCAAGAGTGAAATTGCTCTGGACCTTATCGAGCGCGGCCATCGTTTGGTTGCAGATGATATGGTTATTATTACCCGAAAATCGGAAGAGATCGTTATGGGAGAAGGACGCGATATTTCGGAACATATTATCGAAATTCGCGGTCTTGGTTTAGTCGATATTCGGCAAACTTTTGGTGTTCGCGGCGTTCGCGTAATCAAGCGAATTGAGGTTATTGTAGATCTGGTTGAGTTTGATGAAGATGCTTCCTATGACCGCACCGGCCTGGATGCACAGACAAAATCAATTCTGGATGTTGAACTGCCTAATGTGCTTCTGCCGATAAACCCTGGTAAGAATATTACGGTGATTGCCGAGACCATTGCGCTGAACCAACTGTTGCGCGAAGTGCATGGGCACAACACCCCTGAAGAATTTAACAAACGATTAATGGAAAAAATGCGTAGGGCAGAGCGAGAACATCTGCGTAAGCTAAAGACACGCGATTTTCTGGATAAGGATTTTGAGTAATGATTCCAGGTATCATTATCAGTCATGGTAGAATAGCTGAAGAGCTTAAGAATGCCGTTGAGTTAATTGTAGGACCAACTCGTAAGCTACATGCCATTAGCAATGATGGAAGTGAGCCGGACGAACTCTCAAAAAAAATTTTGAAATTTTCTCTGCCTGAGTTGCCGGTTTTTCTGTTCACAGATTTGCGCGGAGGAAGCTGTTGGAGAGCGGCGATGATTGCCTCAAAAGCAATTGATGAGTCCAGCGTTTTTACCGGAGTGAATTTACCCATGCTTATCTCATTTGTTACCAAGCGCTCACAGCTGTCTCATGAAGAACTTCCGGCAGTCGTATTAGAAGATGCACAGCGTGGATTACTTTTAGAAAAGAAGCCTGGCGGTTAAAAATTAGTCTTTTTTTGATATAAAATATCTTGACACTTCATACCGGTCGTATTATATTGATTGCCCAATGCGAGAATAGCTCAGCTGGTAGAGCACAACCTTGCCAAGGTTGGGGTCGCGGGTTCGAGTCCCGTTTCTCGCTCAAGAGCCATTTCGATTTATCGGAATGGCTCTTTTCTTTTTATGAGCAACAAAATTAAAAAACACCCTTTAAGTTTTTGTATATGAATCACATCCTATCTCTCGTAATTGCTTTTATTACGTGGGTCTGCGAGAATAGCTCAATGGGCAGAGCACGACCCTTCCAGGGTTGGGGCACAGGTTCGAACCCTGTTTCTCGCTCTAAGGCCATCCCGATATTTCGGGATGGCCTTTACTGTTTTATTGAATGAAAGGATCATCGTTGCTGCAGCCTTCAGGTTGTCTCAAAGCACGCTTATTTGAGCAAAATCATCCTGCGTGTTTGCTGCGAATTTCTGTTTTCGAGACGGTAGAGGTAAATTCCACTTGCGACTTCGATATTATTTATATCCCTGCCATTCCAAACAACTTTATACGTACCGGCAATTAGGTCCCGATCGACAAGCCGTTGAATAGTTTGCCCGAGAACATTATAGATCGTTAAGGTTGTCTGTCCACCTTGCAGAAGGCTAAATCGAATCGTCGTCTCCGGATTGAACGGATTGGGGTAATTGCTGAATAATTCGAATTCTTTGGGGTGCTTTGCATCGGTAATGTCTTCAATGCCTACCGGGATCGTTGTTCGCTTCAAAATATTACCAACAGGATCACAGAGCCAGCCGTTATTCGCATCAAGGAATGTAAAGTTGTTTGCGATGCCACCTGTGATCAGTGTTTCTTCCAGCCAGGTTGCGCCATTATCTGTTGAGCGCAGCATCTTTGATTTGAAGTTGACCGATCCAACGGCCCAAATTGTATTGCCTTCTACAATAGTAAATCGCGAAATTTGGGGGTCAAAATTCGGGTTTAGCAACGTCCAGTTTGTACCGCCATCAACTGTCTTGTACATCTTATTGTCAGATAATATCCATCCGGTATTGGCATCTGCAAAATAGACCTGCTGGATGTTTGTTGTAACGGGAGCGGTGAGAGGGGTCCAGTTTGTACCGCCATCAGTGGTGCTGAGCAGGGTTCCGCTATATCCAGCTAACCACCCGGTATTCTCGTCGATAAAGTGGATATCTAACATGAATAAACCTGTCCCCCCACCATTGATTACGTTCCAGGTGAGCCCACTATCAGTCGTTTTTACCAGATGGTCACCGAGCGCCTGTACATAGCCCACGTTGACAGACGGAAAAGAACAGCTAAAGTAATTAGAAGAACCACTGGCAATGGCAAGAGTATCCCAGGTTGCAGCATTGTCCAGTGTGCGATACACATAGCCATTAACAGTAACGAAAAATGCACTGTTGGCATCCGGGCATGCAAATTCAAATATTCCCCAGGTTGCGTCTTGCACCTTCACCCAGTTTTCGCCACCATCTGTTGTGCGGAGAATGTCCCCCTCGTTGCCGGCAGCCCATCCATTGTTTGCATCGAGCATCTCAATGGCGTTTAGCTGTTCAAAGCTCGCTCGGGAAAAGGAGCTGTCCCAGGTCGTTCCTCCATCTGTCGAATTGTATATCACTCCGCGGGTTCCAGCAATAATAATCGTATTTGCGTCAAGAAGCTCTCCGGTGTAAAAAAATTCTTCTGTATTGGTCGTGAGTTGATTCCATGTGCTTCCTCCATCTGAGGTTTTTACTACATAGCCATTTGATGCTACGGCGAGACCATTGTTGCTATCGTAGAAATTAATATTGTAGAATACCTGACTGGTTGTGCCGGTAGGTTGGATCGACCAGTTAACTCCTCCATCAGTAGATTTCATTATTGTGCCGAAAGCACCTGAGGCGAAGCCGGTATTGGCATCTATAAATTCGACTGATCGCAGTGTCGGGCCGGTACTCTGAATTTCTGTCCAGTTCAGCCCACCATCAATCGTGGTATAGATTGCACCGAAATTGCCAACAGCCCAGCCGTTATTTGCATCGATAAAGTGGAGATCGTTAATAAAGTTTGAAGCCGTAATAGGATAGGATGTGAAGGTGGCACCTCCATCAACTGTCTTTAAAATCTGTGCGCCATTTCCTGCTACCCAACCGGTACTATGATCGATAAAGAAAATAGCATTGTAGCCGAGGTAGGTGTTCGTTTGCGTCTTTGTCCAGTTTAAGCCACCGTTCGTAGTTTTCATAACCCGATCGCCATCCCCGACCGCCCAGCCGGTATTGGCATCGATGAAGTAGATATTCTCGAAATCATTAAAATCGTCATCATAAATATCATGAATAACTTCCCAGGTCGTTCCGGCATCTGTACTGCGCATGAATGTCGAGGCATCTCCGGAAGCGTAGATAGTATTTGCATCAATGACTTGCATATCGAGTATGCGATTACCCTGAGGTAGGGGCATTTGCCAATCCCACTTGTTTTGAGCTTGGATGGATAAACTTATAAAAAACAAAATAATAAAGGCTGGAATTGCTCGATTCATCATTGTTCTCCTTATCGTGATTGCGAGTGATAATTGTAATGATGAAATCTAATGGACTGGCTTGATCCGATCTAACACGCCCCGGACAATTTTTGACACGGGAGCGCAGTGGGAGTGTTAAAAGGAGGAATTCTGTCTAAATGATGTTTGATCCTTCAGAGCGAAGCGAAATCGTTACGGTTGTTCCTTCATCAATAGTGCTTTCAATTTCAATAGTACCATTGTGAGCCTCAACAATCGTTTTGCAGATGCTCATTCCAAGTCCGTAACCGCCAGTCTCACGCGAGCGAGATTTGTCGACTCGATAGAAAGGGTCGAAAATATGCGGAAGATGCTCAGCAGGTATGCCTTCGCCAAAGTCCTTGATGATAACAAAGATGTGCGCACTGGTTCTCGTCAGAGATACATGCACAGTCTTGCTCGATTGTGCGGAATACTTCAGGCTGTTTTCCAATAAATTTTTAACGACAGTTTTAATTCGCGCAGCATCCAATACAGCCGGGCAGGATTCCGGTAAATATGCGGTTTGAATCCCCGGTTTCATGTTTTGGAAGCCGACTGCGACATCGCGAATAAGTTGTGCCAGGTTAACCTCCTGCAATTCCAAGCCGCCATTTGGACTGGCAAGTCGTTCCGCTTCCAATATTTCACTAATCATTTTATCCATCTCGTTTAAATCTTCCAGCAAGCTCTCTTTTCGCTGCACATCCTGCAGAAACTCAAGTTCTACCTTCATGCGAGTGAGTGGAGAACGCATTTCATGGCTAACGTCCAGTAAGAGACGTTCACGCGCGCTAATCATCTGCTGAACCCGGCTGGTCATATGATTAAACGATTCTGATAAGCGTCCCAACTCGTCTTCACTATCCACGGGGATTTTATGTGTTAGCTGTCCATTGCTGATGAATTCAACACCAGTATTTAGTTGATGAATTGGGCGAAATATTTTGCGAATAAAGAAGTAGGCCCCGGCAAGGATAGCTGAAATTACCAGCGCCAAAATGACTAAAAGCTCTTCCCGGAAAGCACCGGGCTGCCAAAAGCTGCCGCTGAATAGAAATGTAGTGTCTCCGGCTTCCCTTAGTAGAAAAAAACGACCGCGTCGCCAATCATACGTGTTGCCTGTTTCCTCGCTTCGTTGCTTGTAAAAACTTAGCGGCTTCTCTTGTGAATTGCTACTCCAAGCTACATTGGAATGTTCTATTGCAATATTAATATTTAGATCTCGTGACAATCGTGCTGCCAACATCGTATCTGGTGGACTGCCAATTGAGCTGATTAGGTAGTCACTGTATTTCATCAGATGCGTTTCTGAGAAGCTGTTGAGGTTAGAAGGAAAAGCAGTTTTATAGAAAATCCCCAAAGCCATGCTGATTGCAAACCAGGTTGCAAAGAGCGTCAGCAAGAGCTTAAGAAAAATGGAGCGGTTTACTTTTTTAAAAAGTTTAGTCAGCATTCTCTTCCTCTCCGATAAACACATAGCCGGTTCCCCAAATAGTACGGAAAAACCTTGGCTTTTTAGGATCGTCTTGTAGTTTTCGTCTCAGGCGACTTATCATAACGTCTACCGAGCGATTGAACGCATCCCATTCGATGCCGCGAGTATAGTCAAGAATCTGATCGCGATTAAATACACGCCCGGGGCTTTGGGTAAAGAGGCTGAGAATTTCAAACTCGGCAGTTGTCAGATCTAATACCTGATCTCCAAGCTTAACCAGTCGTTTGCTATAGTGTATATAAAGCTCTCCGAAGCTATGCGAATCTGATGATGAAATTTCTGTTTTGCGTCGCAATATACTCTGCATGCGTGCTACCAACTCGCGTGGTTCAAAAGGTTTGGGAAGATAATCGTCTGCACCAATCTCAAGACCTACGATTCTGTCAGTAACATCCCCGCGAGCAGTTAGCATGATTATCGGAACAGATGATTCTTTGCGAATGCGTTTACATACCTCGAAACCATCGGTGTCGGGAAGCATAACATCGAGAATAACCAAATCCGGTTTTTCTCGCTGTAATAGCTTCATGCCTTCCTCGGGGTGAGCCGCGGCGATAACCTGGTAGTTGAAGCCGGTTAAATAATCTTTCAACAGGCGAATCAACTTTTTATCATCATCGATAATGAGAATCGTTTCGTTCATTTTATGCTCCAACGGTGTGCTCTTAAATAAAGCCTTCTGCTGCTTTGTTGCAAGAGAGAAGTCGCTATATAAACTGCGTCTGCCCGCAAGGGGTATGTTGCGGGCAGGGCAGCGGGGGATATATGGTTATTCGAAGACAAGGTCTTCTACGTTATTTCCTGCGATGGTTGCGCCGTTTGTTCAATTTCTGCAGCTTCTGAGTCAACTTCTCACGCTGCTCTGAATTTAAGCTGGCGTGGAAGTCACCCATCTTTGCAAGCAGGGTTTTGCGGAGCAGCTGAAAATCTGATTCTTTCTGAGTAAAAAGACTATCCAGTGCTTCTCCATTAAACTCGTCGCTGGTTGCTTCTGCAAGCAGGGCATCGCCGATTTCAAATCGACTATTTCTTAAGTTTTTACCCTTCGTCAATAATTCTGTTTTGACCTCCTGCAACATTGCCTGTTGCGCGGCATTTAGCGAAAGTTCAGAGGTAGCTCGCTTTATCATATACTGAGCACGCTTTTCCATCCGGGATTCGTTAAAATGTCCTCCACGAGCATGAGAAAAAGACTTGATTCCGGCGAAGAGCGTAAGGGTGCCGATGATGATGAGTAAAATTGATTTGATAAACATAATAATTCTCCTTTTTAGTCGTGCTTTAGTGTTGCGTTCAGTAGAAGGATACGAAGCCGATGTAAATCGATAATGTCTGAATTGTAACAGTTTGTAACAGGAGGCAGTCGTGTCGTGCTGTGTCTTGACTAGGACAGTAAAACAATTGCGAAATCGGCTAAAAAATTGGGAAAGATTGGAAAGTCCGTTAAATTAGGCGAATTAGAAACCATCAGGAGATAAGGTGAACACAAAATATTTCCCGGAAGTTACATCCCGTATTTCGTTTGAGGGTGCATCCTCTCGCAATCCTCTTGCCTTTAAATATTATCAAGCTGAAAAAAAGGTTGGTAATAAAACGATGGCTGAGCACCTGCGCTTTGCCATTGCCTATTGGCATACCTTCAGTGCAGACGGCCGTGATATGTTTGGAGCGCCATCCTTTCAGCGCAATTGGCATACAAGCTCTAACTCCATGGATAGAGCGCGGCACACTCTTGATGCAGCATTCGAGTTTTTTGAGAAGCTGGGTGCGAACTATTATTGCTTTCACGATCGCGATATTGCACCGGAAGGAAACACGTTTGCCGAATCCTGCAAAAATTTACATGTAATGACCGATATCGCACAGGCCCTACAGCAACAAACCGGCGTGAAACTGCTTTGGGGAACCGCAAACCTTTTTAGCCATCCAATATATGCTCATGGTGCGGCAACAAACCCCGATGCCCATGTCTTTGCTCATGCCGCCGCTCAGGTAAAGCACGCGATTGAGGTAACGAAAAAACTCGGTGGTGAAAACTATGTGTTCTGGGGAGGTCGCGAAGGCTATAGTACTCTTTTGAATACGCGTCTGAAGCAAGAACAGGAACAGCTTGCGCGTTTTCTACATATGGCTGTAGACTATAAGAAAAAAATTGGTTTTACCGGTCAATTCTTAATCGAACCCAAGCCAAAAGAACCGACAAAACATCAATACGATACCGACTCTGCAACGACAATCTCATTTCTGCGCGAGTACGATTTGCTGGAGCATTTTAAGCTGAATATTGAGGCGAATCATGCCACTTTAGCCGGGAACAGCTTTGAGCACGAGCTGGCGGTCGCTTCTATTGCCGGAAAGTTGGGTAGTGTAGATGCGAACCGAGGAGATCTGCTTCTGGGCTGGGACACCGATCAATTTCCGACCGATATCTACGATACAACAAAGGCCATGATGATCATTCTGAAACAGGGTGGTCTTGGTAGCGGCGGACTAAACTTTGATGCCAAACCGCGGCGTGGCTCAGTCGATAACGTGGATCTCTTTCACGCACATATTGGCGGTATGGATGCCTTTGCGCATGGTTTAGAGATCGCCTATCGTATAATTGAAAGTGGTGTGCTAAAGTCCATTGTGAATAAACGCTATGCGAGTTGGGAAAATGAAATCGGTAAAAAAATTCTGGAAGGCAGCGCTTCTCTGGAAGATACCGAGAGATATATCTTGCAGCATGGTGCGCCTTCAGCAAAAAGTGGCAGGCAGGAAATTCTGGAAAATATCCTGAACGATTTTATTTTTCGAGCTGATTGATGTTGTGGATGAAAAGTGAAAAGTGAAACGGGAAACGTGAGAAGTGAAACGTGAAAAGTGAAAAGTGAAACGTGAAACGTGAAAAGTGAAAAGGCAATAAGGCAATAAGGCAATATATATAAGCCCATGACTTTAGTCGTGGGTGTATTGCTCACCGTTCACCAGCGCTTGCCACTTCGAGTAAGACTCTGTCTGAGCCTGCTTATTGGATAACGTTGGTGCTACCGTTTCCAACTTCTGCAAACCGATGAATGTCTCTTTGAACGACTTATAAAATCCTGCTCCATAAGCTGCTGCCCTTGCTGCCCCCTGAGCGCCATCAGTATCGTAGAGCTCTATCGCGACACCGGTAACATCAGCAAGCGTTTGCCTGAAGACCGGGCTCAGAAACATATTCGCTCTTCCGGCGCGAATAACGTCCGGCTGCAAGCCAATTTCCTGCATGATTTGCATACCATAAAAAAAAGAATAGGCAACCCCTTCCTGAACGGCTCTGGCAAGATGCTTATCTTTATGCACATTGAAGCTCAATCCATTAAAACTCGCGCCCGGCGATGCATTTTGCAAAATCCGCTCGGCACCATTTCCCCAAGGCAAAAAGCTGAGGCCATCGCAACCTATTGGCGCGGTTTCGGCAAGTGCATTCATTTTAGCATATGAAAGATTGCCCGGAAGCTGTTTACGCAGCCAGCTATTACTGATTCCGGTTCCGTTCAGGCATAATAATACGCCCAGCCTTGGCTGTTCGGGCGTGTAGTTTACGTGCGCAAAGGTGTTGATTCGTGAGAGTGGATCAAATTTCACGGCATCCGTTACTGCGTAAACTACGCCGGATGTGCCGGCTGTAGCGGCAATTTCACCGGGGTTCAATACGTTTAAAGAGAAGGCATTATTTGGTTGATCGCCGGCGCGATAGGTGATTGGCGTACCCGGTTTTAGTCCGATCACGGCTGCTGCATCTTTGCTAAGGCTAGCTTGCTTTCCGAAAGAGGGAATGATCTCTGGAAGCAGCTGTTCTTCAACTTCATAATAATCCAGCAAAATCTTCGCTACATCGCGATTCGCAAAATTCCAGAGAATCCCCTCTGATAGTCCGGTAGTCGTAGTGCCGAGTTCCCCACTTAGCCTCATGGCGATATAGTCTCCCGGAAGCATCATTTTATGAATCTTTGAATACACGTCCGGCTCATTTTCTTTAACCCAGCGTAGTTTTGAGGCGGTAAAATTACCCGGCGAATTCAATAACTGCTCCAGACAGGATTCTGCACCAATTCCCTCAAATGCGTTTCGCCCGATGTCTACTGCTCTGCTATCGCACCAGATTATCGCCGGCCGTAATACCTGCTGTTCATGGTCGACAATTACCAGTCCGTGCATTTGGTAGGAGATGCCAATCCCGCCGATCGCGTCTTTAGCAACGGTGGATTCGGTAAGCAAGTTCAGTGTCGTTTGCTGAATCCCTTCCCACCAGATTTCGGGATCCTGCTCTGCCCATCCGGCTTGCTTAGCGCTCATTGGTTGTTCGCTTTCCGGATAGACTGCGTTTGCAACAGCTTTTCCAGTGTTGCCATCCAGCAAAGTTGCTTTGATAAAAGAACTGCCGATATCATAGCCGATAAAGTACATAAATGCTCCAATTTAATAGACTGATAACAGGGCTATTGCATATGTTCGAGATAATGATGAAATTTACACCGCTGCCTGGTTCTACCAACTCTCATTATTTTCTTTTTCAGCAAAAGATGAAAAGTGCAAAATAGTATACAAAGTCTATTATCCTTTCAAAAAATCAGGTAATAAAATGAACATTTTTCTGAAGTGGTCCGGCCTCGTTTCTATCATCGTAATGGTAAGTACTTTATTAATTGCATTAACTATGATGTGGTCTCCAGACTGGATGTCTAAAGATGTAACACCACTCTCCCAACGTTTAACGCAGATTGTCGGTTTGGCTGGGATCATTCTTGGAATAGTCGGAGGGCCGCTGATGATCGCTCTCGGACATTGGGAGGCTACGCCCATGTTTTTTCGTGGAGCGAGTATTGTAGCTTTTATTTTAGGCGCAATTGCTGCATTTCGAATGTTTTAGCAAGTCGCAACAGCAACTTTTCTTGCTGCAACTTATACTGTTCAAAAATCTTTTGCCAGAAATTTTTTCAGGGCTAAGCGATAAGGGATGTAAAACCAAAGTATCAGCAGGGCAGAGCTGACGCCTATCCCCACTATGCTGCCGAAAAAACGATGAAAAATAGCTCCGGTGTAGCCCATGAGAGCTGCTATGTCCATTTCCATTAGCAATAGAACTCTTGCCAAATCTACCGGATTTAGAGCGGTTAAAACAATAAGGGCATTTTCCAGCGGGTAGTTGCTCATAAGAATGGTTATAAACAGGACCATCGCGTCATACAGAATCACCAGTGTCAGCCAGACAATTAACGTTATTCCAAATCCACGTAGCCTGTCATCAAAGCGCAGTGCAATCAGAAAAGAAATCGCAACAAAAATTGCCGTGAGCATCATTCCACATAAGATCAATAAAGTCAGGACGCTGATGTTTTGGGCTGAGTAGGTATAATGAGTAAGAAATGGAATGAGTACACCAATAAAAAAGCCGATAACCAATGGACCTGTAAGACCGGTGTATAGGCCAACGAAGAGTGTTTTCCGGTGAATCGGTTGAGCGAGCATCATTTCAATATATTCACGTGCTCCATAGAGATAAATCACTCCAAATGTTATGCTCATAAGCGGGATAATAGTAATAATTAAGTTCAAAAGACTAAGAAGAACTTTACTGTCGTCTCCCAAACGAAATAGCACTTCCGTAATTCCCCAAAAGAATAAACCGTACAGGATAACCCAACGATTACGTGCAACATTTTGCAGTTCATAAGGTAGTAGCTTCGTAAGCGTTGTCATCAGTTTTCTCCCGCCATCAAATTGGCAACGGCACGTTCCAGCCGTTCTTCTCCGGTCAGCTCAATCATTGTGGAAAGCTCTCCGCTATAAATGATCTTCCCTTCGTTGAGGTAGATCAGCTTGTCGGCTAATTCTTCAATGTCGCTCATCACATGAGACGTTAGCAGAACCGTTGCTCCCTGCGCACGATATGCAGCAATGTGTTCCTTTAAGATGCCTGCGGCCAATGGATCTAAACCTGCCGTGGGTTCATCCAAAATCAGAACATTTGGTTTAAACATAAACGCCAGTGCTGCGCTCAGCTTTTGGCGGGTTCCTCCGGAAAGAGTATGGACTGGTTTCGCCTCTTCTCCGGCCAACATAAAACGTTGCCAGAGGGTTAAATCATAGCTGGATTCCGAGCGTATGTTGCGAATGAGGGATACCACTTCAGCAACCGACAGATTATCCGGGTATCTGGCAATCTGCGGCATGTAGCCAATCTGAGACCGATAGTCCGGGTTGCTGTTTACATGATGGCCATTAACCGTCATTTCCCCTCTGTTTGGACGAACGAGCCCTAATAGAGACTTTATGAGCGTGGTTTTTCCACAGCCATTATGGCCGAGGATTGCCGTAACTTCACCGGGTCGCATTTCGGCATTCAAATCTTCAAAAACACTTAGTTTTCCATAGGCTTTACACAGGTTTCTTATTGTAATCATCGCTTGAACCTCTTCATCGCCGGCCGCGTGTCCACAAGGGTTTCCGGAGTCAGGACGGGAAAAACCCGTTCAGCAACATCCAGTAGATCTACAAAAATACTTCGTAGCAAAATTAGAGAAGGAGGATGCTTTTCTACAATCAGAGCAAAGAGGCGCACCGGTCTGAAAGGAACATCTCCTGTCCCGTCTTTATCGAGATCATAGCCGTTATAAGCACTCCAGTAGTTTCCTTCAAATCGACTAAAATTATTGCGACTGTTTGTTGCTACATCGAAGGCATTAGCAATAAAGTTGTTTTCTGAAACCTGGTTCTGAGTGCAGTTCGCCATTATCTTTACTGCCCAACCATTAGATTGAAAAGTATTGCGGACAACCTCAGTACGATTTGAATTTTCGAGATACATTCCGATGGAGTTGCCGGTAAAGTGATTTGCGCGAATACGACTGTCAGAAATGTCTTTTAGCAATAAGCCGTAGGAGGCACTTCCCCAATTGTGCTCAAAGCGATTGCTGTCCATTTCAACATTCTTGGTATACATAACGGCTACACCGGCACCGTTACGCCGGAACGTATTGGCGATATAGCGACAATGATCTGAAAACATAAAGTGCAGACCGTAGCGAAGGTTTCCTGTGCAGGTATTGTTCTTCACAAAACCATTCTTTACAAATTCAAAATATATACCGTCACGATGTCCGATCACCTCATTGTTACTCACAACTACGTCCTTGCAATACCAAAGGTGGATACCATTTGCTGAAGCAGATTGGCGGACTGTGTTCGCAATAATTTTATTACCGATGATTCTGGATCCCTGAGACTTTGCCAGATAGATTGCAAAAAAATTGTTGATGAATCGACAGTTTTCGATAACGCAATAGTTCACGCTTTCAATTTTGATTGCAGCACGATCATCGATAAAGCTGGTTCCGCAGCGCGTTAGTGTTAAACCACGAATGCGTACGCTGTCTGCCGTTACGGTAAATATCTGACGCAGGCTGTCTCCATCGAAAACCGGATTGCCAATTCCCTGAATAGAAATCGCCTTGTTTATAATAATTGTTGGCTCTTTATACGTGCCGGCAAATACTCGAACGCTGTCGCCGCCTTGCGCTGCGGCGATAGCATCTGAAAGGGTTGCAAAACGCTGATTGGGACCGACAAGATGCGTTTCGGCATTTAGCCTCAAGCTAAAAATTGCACTGTTAAAAAGAATAGCCAGCAAAAAGAAAAGGAGCTTCCTCTCGAAGAAATTCTGGCGTGTTATTGCAGCATACATAACGATTTTCCCTACACTATTTCTGTGTGGACGCAAATAATTGTGTTTTGGGCCAATCCATTAAGGTTCCGCCTAAGTCTTTCTGTAGCTGTTTTGCCTGGCTTTTTGCACTGACAGCTAAAACGCCAAGTCCCATTGGACTTCGAATCTTTTTACTGTAGAGGTAAATGGCTGACGTGGCATCAATAAGTAGACCAGGCTTTTGCCAGTCCGTTACCCACATTGAATGCGCTTTTTCATCAGGGGCGAGCGAAAATGCCACCAGACACTCGATGGAGTCGAAGGTATACACTTTATGCGTATCTGTAACGAGCTCTGCTCCAAAACGTGCATCCGATATCCCCATCATGCAGAGGGAACATGCATCTTCGTTATAGCGAATCTCTCGTGGCTTTGGTTCGCATGAGAAAAGACTTAGCGCTAAAATTGCCAGCAGAGAGCCGTTGATAACTTTTGCTGCTGCTAGATTTTTTGCTTTGCGCCATGGAAGTGAGGCCCAACCGGCAAGCAAGATAGAAAGAATGACCAGATAGCCACCCGATGCCGGAAGTGAAATAGCGGTAAAATTGAGCAGTTGCTTTCGTCCGATCACTGGTGGTTGATAGGACATTCCGGGAATCTTAATGATGGCATTTTCCTGATCCAGATTATGTCCATAATCATAACCCCAGAGGTAAAAGTCGTATAGGCCTGCCGCGCTGAGCATTAAAAAGGTGGCCAGCCATAGTAAGAGAAGTTTCCGCTTTCCCGTATAGGCGACTAAGAGCCCAAAAAGCATCATAAACCCAATTATATAGGGCATGTACTTAAGTTCAAGAATTGAATCAGGCACGATCTTCTTCATGCCGATATAGTGGTTCAGATTATTGATTTTACTCAGGTCGTGTGGATTTTGTCCGTCAATCGTGTCAACCCAAATTCGCAATCCAATCCCTTCAGGATACTGAGGTGCTTCCAGCGAAATATTCCAAAGTGGCATAAAGTAGACGCCCACGAGTAATAGAGAGGCGATGGTCATGATAATACGGGATTTGACTGTCATTTTCTCAAACTCCCGGCTACGAATTTGCAGCCTTTAGTGGTGGAAGAAGCGGACATTCGCCCGCTTCTTCCTGATAGTTAACGCTTGTTATAGCTTATTGCCAGACTTGATGTTGCAGGAGAGACGCGAACATACCCCTGCATTTCCTGGTGCAGCGCAGAACAAAAGTCCGTGCAGTAAAATGGAAATACACCAATTCTGTCTGGATACCAAACAAGAGTTCTTGTCTCCCCAGGCATGACCAGTAGCTCGGAGTTATTTGCCCCCATTACAGCGAAGCCGTGTGGCACGTCCCAATCCTGCTCCAGATTTGTGATATGCCAGAAGACTTTGTCACCAACTTTCACACCTTCAATATTGTCTGGAGTAAAGTGGCTGCGAATAGTTGAACAGTAGATATGAACTTCTTTACCGTTTCTCTCGACCCGAGCCTCTTTTTCTGACTTGATCGCGAAAGGGTGCGTGTTCTCTTCAATTGGAAACATTTTTGTCGAGTTTGCCATAATCAATTCTGCCGGCAGAGCCTGGGCATAGTGCGGCTCACCGAGTGTGGGGAAGTCCAGCAAAAGCTCCATTTTATCACCAGAGATATCGAATAGCTGAGCGGAGTGCGCGAGTTCCGGGCCCGTCGGCAGATAGCGATCTTTAGTGATCTTGTTCAAGCCGATAACATATTTCCCCCACGGCTTCTGACTATCTCCCCCGGGAATCATCAGGTGTCCGATGGAATAATAGCACGGTACTCTATCGACTACTTCCCAGGTTCCGAGTTGCCACTTTACGATCTCAGAGGAAATGAATGCCGACGTATAGGCATAGCCCTTGCCATCGAACTCGGTATGTAGAGGGCCAAGACCCGGATTTTCCACTTCGCCAGCGAGAACGGCTTCGTATTTCAGGACAGGAATTCCATCCACTTCGCCTTCAAACTCTTTGTCTTCAATTGCTTTCAACATTTTTGTAAACGAGTGGACCGGGATAATCGTTGCCAGTTTACCACCGGCCACGATGTACTCACCGCTTGGATCGACGTCAACGCCATGAGGTGACTTCGGAGTCGGCAAATAATAGATTAGACCGGGTATTTCTTTGGGGTCAAGCATCCGGACAGATGTCTTTTTCTCTGACACTGCGCTTCTGCTACCATGATCCATGTAGTTGTGATAATACTCTGCCGGCACCGTGCGAAAATTCCCTTGTGCCAGCGCTTCTTCAGCTTTTTTCCAGTTTACCGCTGCGACAAAGTCCTTATCGTTCTGCGAGGCATTGATTTCAAGCAGCTCATTGGCCTCTTCAGTATTGTACGATGTGAAAAATGACCAGCCGTGTGAAGGACCTTTGCCGGAGTGAGAGAGATCGTAATTATATCCGGGAACCAGAATTTGGAATGCCAGTTCCATATGGCCTTTATCGTTATATGGATCGATGAAGGTCATTGTGCCCTTGAAGTGCTTCTTGTATTCAGAAATCGGTACGTCTTTCTGCGGAATTGGAACGCTAAAACGCGTTGAGGCGACAATATACTCCGAATTCGGTGTTACGAATGGAGATGCGTGATTACCACCGGAGTGTGGGATCTCGATGATTTCATCGGTTTCGAAATCTTTGAGATCTATTCTGGCAATTCGCGGCGTATTGTTACCGTTGATGAATATGGATCGCCCGTCCGGTACGCCGTCAGTCATGGATAGTTCCGGGTGGTGCGCATCATCCCAAGGGATAAAGCCATGACTGGTCATCAGCATGCCCTTGGTTTCTTCGGCATATCCATAGCCGTTCTCGGCGTTTTGCGAGAATACCGGAATAACGCGAAATAATCGTCCTGAGGGCAGTCCGTATACAGTGAGCTGGCCACTGAATCCACCGGAGAAGAAACCGTAAAACTCATCATACTCTCCAGGTGGCACATACACTTTCGAAGCTGCGTCACTTCCGGTGAGAAGCGGCTGTTTTTGCCCGCTACAGGCAATGGCAATACCGAGCAAAACGGCGACAATCCCCACAATTTTGCCAAGCCTCTTTAAAAGGTTCATACTTAACATGTTCATACCTCCAATTTTTTTAACAGATAATGCAATCAATACTCGATTACCCGGTTAGGGTTACTTCAAATGCTCTTATCAGTGACTCGTCCTTGCTTCCAGTCTCAGATATTCCAGGATTTTTCGCGCGTCTTCTTCTGTCACGTTTTGGAAGGCCATTGGTGTGTAATACTGCGCGAGCAGCCTCTTGACTTCCGGGTGATATTTAATCATCGATGCCGGATCGAGAATCATATTCATTATGAATTCAGGTGAACGGCGTATCGCAACGTCGCCGAGAGGTGGGCCAACATAGCGTTCGCTCATTTTATGGCAGACGCTACACTTGGTTTCGAAGATTTTCTGACCACTGGCAGCTATCTTTTCATCAATAGGGTCTAGCTTCATTTCTTCTTTAATCGGACCCATTCCATGAATTAATTGCCATTCATTGAGTGCGCCCTCGGGATTGTTCTTCTTGGCGTATTTGGTTGGTTTTGGCTTGCCACCCGATTCGGATGAATCCGGGCCGCAGCTCATAAGAACTCCGATAAGCAGGAGCGCTAAAATCTTAAATAAGCACTTCATAAAGTCTCCAATTCAGTTTTAAGAGTCTTTTGTCTTTAATTATTGTAAATTTTTTTACTTTTTTGTCTCTTTTGATACGTCTTCAATCCTAAGTCCTTCACTGGTAATCTTGTTTGCCAGTCCTGCAACTGTCGTTTCCGCCAGCATTTGCTGTAGACCGGCTCTGTAGTCTGACCATTGTTCGTGAAGGGGACATGGTTGCTGTTCGCCGCATCCGGGCAGACCAAGAATGCATTCTTCAAAAATCTCTTTGCCGCTTATGGCAATGACGATTTCGGCGATTGAGATATTCTCCGTCGGCTTCGCCAGCGCAACTCCACCTTTTGGTCCGCGATAGGAATTCATTATGCCTTTCTGAGTAAGCGTTTGCAGAATTTTTGTGAGGAAGTGGAAGGATATTCCCAATTCTTTTGCAATACGCTTTATCGGCACGAATTCTTTACCGCCGTAGCTGGCGGTAAATAAAACGGCGCGAATAGCATAAATACATGTTTTAGAGAGTATCATTGGTCGTCCCAGTAATTAGGAGTTCTTTGTCTTAAATATCAGGTACAAGCAGATATTTGTCAATACTGAAAAAAAATCGACACTCATCTTACCTTGATTGAGCGATAACAGTCATCTTTTGTGAAAAATGGAGTTTGTCGGCTGTTTTTTAATAAAAGGACGATATTTATTCAAAATCCGGTTCTTTTTTTATAATTAAAATTGAGAGCTGTCGAGCTCCCAAACTGCTCCATTGTGAGAATGCTCCAGTCTGTCATTTTTCATGCCAGATCTGCTGATATTTCAGCATACTGCCGGGATGTCAGCACAAATACTATTTCTTCTCTTCTGAAATGATTGTTATCGATTCAATAAAAACAATGTCTTACATGTTTTTGACCTCACCTGAACCTGATTGGCATACAATTGGAAATACCTCCTGAATATAATTGATCGATACACTCATTTGGTCGGAGTGAATTAATAATCAGGAGAAAGAAGATATGAAGAATGAATCACTGCTGTTTACCGGTGGATTAAGCAGACGTCGTATGTTGGGCACGCTGATGCTCGGTTCCGGAGCGATTTTATCAGGAATGGGTATGACTTCAATAGGAGATCGAGCCAGCCGCAGAGGACAGACGATTCTAAGCGGGATTTCAAACATGCCAAAGGGACTGGAAGAAGCTGTGCAATTCCCGCTGATCGAAGCTCTGTATGGCAGACGCGCTCGCCGTTTTGCACTTGGAGATGAAATTGAGGATGGGCCACTGAAGTTTAAGTCAAAGTTCGAACCGATGGGACTATCCGATCTGGAGCAGATGATGGTGCTGGCTGCCGCAGCTGGCAATACCGGTTGGCATAATATGATCTATCGTAACAAGACATACGCGCCTCATCTTTCCAATTATTCTGCAGCAGCGGGTGGGCGTACCTTCCCGAGCGCGGCCGGGTTTCATACCACCGAGTTTTTCTTTACTGACGATACCGGTGTGTATTTCCTGCCCACTCGTGATTCCGGCAATCTGGTTCCGGCAAGTAGTGATGGTTCGTTTGATTTAGATGGCTGGCTAAAGGCTCATAAAAAGCGCATCGTAAAATTGGCGGACGGGCGATTGAATTTGCCTGCCGAGGAACCGTACATGGAAGGACATAACACTTGGTGCGTAAATCGTCCTGGAAGTACGCTGATCATTCCGGTTGCCGATATCGCGCAGCATATGGTTCTAACTCTGTGTTACCTGGTGCAGAATGGCTACTGCGTATACAATGATGTGCATAATGAGAAAATTCCCGGTATGGAAAAATTCAAGGATATTGTGGATATTGAAAATCCTTATCCACTAACCTTTATGGAACAGTATGCGCTTACCGAATCCACAGCAGAGGTCTCAACAGCCTGTTATGCCGGTATGCTGATGTTGCAGGCTATCGGGCTGGGCGGCTGGATGTTCGACGGTATTGATCGCTTTAGCATGCTTGGCGCCAGTGGAAATCCACAAGTGCCGGGACTGGGATTTAACTTTGAGACTCGCGAAGATTGGCCTTTACCGCATGTTACGGGACTACCTGGAATTTTTGAAGGATTAACGCCCCCGCACGTTGCCGATATGACAGAGGCTGTCAAGAAAGTTGTCGATCGCAAGTTCAACACCGGTGGGCCATTTAATAAGAAAACACCAGGGCCATGGAAGGAAAGCCCGCGCGTTCGCGATAGTGCACAGTTTCACGACCCGCATTTTCAGGAATGTGTTGCAACCCAAGCCCAGTATGTCTTTGATAAGTTCGGTAAGTTCCCGGCAACTGTTCCGGCAATCTTTATTCTCACCTACCTACAGGCGCATAACCTCGACCTTGAATTCTATGATACCTTTTTCAAGGATGGTGCCTATTTACAGACACATGCGCAGCACAATGAGTTGTGGAACCGTCAGCCGAAGCGCAGAGGATAACCTCTTCCCTGGAGTTTAGCCTCTACATAACCCCGTCAAGGTGCATGATTGTATTTTGACGGGGTTTTCAATAGCTAGAAAATAATCTCCGCAATTCTGCCATCTCAAGATAATCTTTGTTATTCATAGGTGACCTGACTATCTTTTTTTACTCCATCAAAAGTTTGTGGCATTCATTATGTGTTGCATAAAGTAGATATCCGCGGGTCGCTTATACAGCAATCTGCGTGATTTTTTCTGTGTTGTGCGGGAAGTATTTCGCAATACCATTGGGGAGGATATATGATCACCAGGTCTACTATGTATTCTTTAGTTATTGCCGGTGTTTTTCTGAGCAATTTATCCGCAGAGGAGCGGAAGAAAAAGCCGGATGTGACACCCGTTAAGAAAAATAGTTTCATTGCTGATATTGCGGTTATGGATGTTAATAATATTGCATTGGACTTAATGAATGATGGTAGCTCGGGCAATGATGGAAGAGGTTTTTATCCGAGCGGATCCGGTCTTTCATTTCTTTTTCAGGCAGGTGTGTCTGTATCCGGATTTGTTAATGGAGATCTTCGCACCGGCTGGATGGCAAAGTCATTACTAGTTCTGGAACTACAACCCGGCACAATGAACCAGAGTCCACAGGCTCCTGATGCACGATTTTACGAGGTTAAACTAACCGACAACTTCGGCTCTCCCAACTATATCGCCTGGCAGGAAGCGGTTGCTCAGGGAGCTGGATTTCAGGATCTTGACGGCAACGGAATTTATAATCCCAATGTAGATCGCCCCGACATCATTGGAGACATCACCTACTGGACTGCCTTCAACGACTGCACGTCTATCTCGCAACGTACACCTCGGTATCAAACTGAACCACTTGGGATTGAAATCCACCAGACCGTTTGGGTTTTGGAGCGGTCTGATGGATTCGGCGATATCATTTTTTTCCGTTATCGGCTCTTTAATAAGAATGAAAATCCAATTGACTCCCTGTTGTTTTCTCATTGGTCCGACCCGGATATTGGTGATCATGGCGATGATCTGATAGGTAGTGATATTCCACTGCAGTTGAGCTATTGCTATAACAATGGGAGTGATTTAATGTATGGAATAAACCCACCGGCCTTTGGTGTTAGACTCTTGCAGGGGCCGATTATACCAATGCCGGGTGGAACAGCATATCGATTCCGCGGCTTTGCCTTGGGAACGGAGGTAATACAAGATGCAGTGAATCTTGCCGCGTCATCTGTTCTGAGCTTTATAAATTCCGACCCTGTTTTTGGGGATCCGGGTACGGCAACAGTAGCCCGTTATTATCAGGAAGGCTGTAGAGATGTTTCCGGCCAGCCTATTATTCCATCTGCCTGGGGCACTGGGGGGACAACGGCTGATAATTGTAAATTCTTTTATAGTGGCGATCCGGTTGCCGGAACCGGCTGGCGTGATACCGCGCCGCTAGACAAGCGCATGATATTTAGCGTTGCACCATTTCACTTCGCAGCTGGAGATACACAGGAGGTTATTTTTGCCTACCTGGTTGGCAGAGGCAATGATCATCTGGATTCTGTTACGGAACTAAAAGATCGGGCCGAGCTTGCAGAAACCTATATTGGCTTTTCACAACCGCCAGTCGGTATTGAAAATCTTGTTACCCCGGCAGAAAACTTCAGGCTTTTTGCCAACTACCCTAATCCATTTAATCCAACGACGACTATCCAATATGAATTACCTTACGCTACTCGGATAAAGCTGACTGTATACGATCCGCTTGGTCGTGAAGTGCGAACGCTCGTTAATACTCATAAGAATGCGGGTGAAAATCAAGTGGTTTGGGATGGCCGGGATGCATCCGGCAATGATGTCTCCAGCGGAATTTATATCTACCGGTTGATCACTGAGAGCACCAGCGTCGCCAGAAAAATGCTGCTGGTTCGCTAAGAAAAAATGCCTGTCTGGTTTTCGGTTGCTGAAAAAGTATTCCTTCCCTAGTTTTCGCTAAAGAACGAGGACAGCATGAATTTTAGAGAACTTCATTTTCAAGAGAAGCCACTGCTTATAGGTAATGTGTGGGATGTCGGCAGCGCAAAAGCCTTTGAAAAAGCCGGGTTTAGCGCACTTGGCACGTCCAGTGCGGCAATTGCTCATTCACTTGGCTATGAAGATGGTGAGCAGATGAGTTTTGATGAGCTGCTATTTATCGTGAAGCGAATTCGAGCTGCTACAACACTTCCCTTGTCCGTTGATGTAGAAGCAGGCTATGCTGAAAACTCAGCAGATATCATATCAAATATTGAACGGCTGTACGAGCTTGGAATTACCGGCATCAATATTGAAGATTCACTATCCGATGGTAAGCGCACGCTTCTGTCGATTGATCATTTTGTTCCAACGTTGAAGGCGATTTCTGACTACCTCAAGTCTGGCTCCATCGACATGTTTTTAAACGTGCGTACCGATGCCTTTCTCTTGGGGCTGCCAAATGCTTTGCAGGAATCCGAGCTGCGAGCAAGTGCCTACCGAGAGGCCGGTGCAGACGGACTTTTCGTGCCCGGAATAACGGCCGAGTCAGATATTGCTGCCATTGTGAACTCCGCTCAATTGCCTGTGAATGTAATGGCGATGCCAAATCTGCCAAACTTTGAAATCCTTACGGAGCTCGGTGTAAAACGCATCAGTATGGGGAATTTCCCGCATGCGGCATTGTTCAATTCTTTCGATTCGATACTAAAAACGATTCTCTCAGACAATTCTTTTGCATCAATTACTTAACATTGATTTCTTTCTAATATGAATGCATGTCGAGCACTATTGCCTATTCACAATTCACTTGAGGTTGAAAATGAAATATGTAGCAACGATTTCCTGGCAAAAGAAGCCTGAAGAAGCATTTACCGACAATAAATACAGTCGCGCCCACCACTGGCGTTTTGACGGTGGGGCAGAGGTGTATGCCAGCGCCTCGCCGGATATCGTTCCATTGCCGTATTCCGATGCCGCAGGTGTCGATCCGGAAGAAGCATTTGTCGCATCGCTATCAAGCTGTCACATGCTGTTCTTCCTATCTTTTGCTGCTGCGAAGAATTTTACCATTCTATCTTATGAAGACAATGCTGAGGGTGTAATGGGTAAAAACACAGAGAATCGTACAGCAATGACGGAAGTAACGTTGAAACCAAGAGTACAGTTTGGCGGAGATAATATTCCGACCGCTGAGCAGATTGATGCGCTTCACCACCGGTCGCATAAGGCCTGTTTTATTGCGAATTCAGTGAAAACGAAGGTGACAGTCGTCCCGGTCAACGACTAAAGTAGTTTTGAAGCAACTAGGCAGTTTTGAAGCAAGTGGAGCAGTTTTGAAGCAATTGGAGCAGTTTTCAAAACTGCTCCAATTTAGCCTTAGCATCTTTTTGCGGAACGCTTTGCTCTTCAGAATCGAGTCTGCAAAAATAGGTGCCGGTGGTGAGCTTGCTTCCATCCAGGTGAAGAGCCTTCTAGACTAAGCTGGTCGCGTATCTATTCGTTCAAAGATGGATCGATAGTTTCTACTGCCGCGGAGGGAGATTCCATCGTTCATTTCTACGTAATAGTCGCCATTCAGGTGAGGTGTAATCGTTTGGACCTTAGAAATATTCACCGCGGTAGAGCGATGAATTCGTATGAACTGCTGCTCGGGAAGCCGTTGAAGCAGAGATTTTATAGAGTCTCGCACCAGAAAACGCCGAGTGGGCAGGTGAAGTTGAACATAATAGTCCTCCGCTGTGATATAGTGGATATCTCCCGGAGAGATGAAGTGTATTCTCCCATCACACTTAATTGTTATTCGATCTGGCGTATGAAGCTCAGATACTCCTTCTACAAAGCGCCCACGATTTTGCTGCCGTTCATCCCGGGAATAATTCTTCAGCAGAGTATAGAGTTTTTGTCGTTCAGTTTCAATGTCGGTCTGTTGAATCCGCGTTTTAGCCAGATTTAATGCTTCGAAAAAGCGTTCATTCGTGAACGGCTTAAGCAGATAATCTACTGCATGTACATCAAATGCGCGCAAAGCGTACTGATCATAAGCCGTGGTGAAAATTACAAGCGGCATAGATTCCTGTGAGATGCTGTTTAATACATCAAATCCGTTTACCTCCGGCATTTGAATGTCCAGAAGAATCATCTGTGGTTGACATTGATTGATTTGCTCAATCGCCTCCATGCCATTGCCACAACTTGCAAGTAACTCAATGGAGTTGTCCATTCTCAACAGCGTTTGCAGGCCTTTCCGCGCCTGCTGTTCGTCATCTACAATTATCGCAGTATAGGTAGTCAATTGTTCAGCTCTTGTTGTTGAAACGGGATTTCCAATTCCACTTTCACCCCATTGCCATGGTTGTTAATTCGCATTTCGTAGCGGTCTGAATAAAGTTTCTGCAGTCTTTCGCGTACATTTGTCAATCCAATACTGTCATAAGAGATTTCAATCCCGGATTCCGGCAACGGTGGCCCGCTATTGAAAACCGTCAGCATTAAAGTTCCATTTTTCCGAGAACAATTGATTTCGAGTCTGGCCTCTTTCATGCAGAATGAGATGCCGTGTTTAAAAGCATTCTCTACCAGCGGTTGCAGGATGAGACTGGGAACCAGCGCATTGTCCGTCGTGGCTGAACTTTCTATGCTGCAAGTGAGGCGATCGCGAAAACGAATTTGCTCAATAGCCAAATACTTTGAAGTCAACTCAAGCTCTTCTTTCAGGGAGATATACTGCTCATGTTCTCTGGTTAATGTTGTGCGCAGTAAATCGCTTAGACCGGAAATCATTTCCACAGCCTGGTCGTACTGACCGGTGCGAATCAACATTGCTATCGTATTATTTGCATTAAATAGGAAGTGTGGTTGGACTTGCATACGAAGTGCCTGAAGTTCTGCCTGACCCAGTTGAGTTTCAAGCTCTGCAGCTAAAAGCGATTGTTGCCGAGACTTTTCATAGTAGGACAAGGCAAACAATATTACCAGCACCATCCAATAGCTTGCGGTGCTGTCTATCCATGGCGGCACAAATCGTGTTGTAAGACGATCAATCATGAATGCCAGGTAGTCTTGCGGTATATTCTGGCCAACATAAACGTAGCTGGAAAAAAGCCAACAGAGGATAAGCGTATGCATTGCGCTGAACAGAAGTGATGCCGGAAGTTGAACTAGAACTCGCTTTGCCCAACTGAGCTGTAGCGTTCTTTTGAAAAGCTGATAAATGGGATAGCTGATTATAAACCACGAAAGAATGTAGCAGCTGATAAATGGCAGTACGACCAACAAAGAGAAATCGCGACCGGCATAAACGGTGTTTGCCCAGTTTTTAATCAGATCCAAAATGCCCAGAAATACCCAGAAGCCCAGCATCATCTGTGCAGGGCTGATTGTGCGGGATTTTGTGATGTTTTGTACTGAGGTTGTCATTAGCTGTTTAACCGGTTTCATTTAGCATTTGTTCGAGCTTTTTTTCCGCACGACTCTTCCAGAATGGAATGAAGTCTTTATTCCAATAGGTTGTCATACCGCGATTTGGTGCTTTGCTGAATATCTCGTCGGCTTTTTCCAACAATATAATTCCGGCGATCACTTCCTGATAGGTTTTGTCTTCTCCGGTAAGTGCTATGCCGTTTAGCACCATTAGCAGTGGATTTTTTGGATTTAGCCTGGCCGCTGAAAGATATTCCTGCTCCTTTAGTTTAATATACCGCTCTTTGTCCGCTTCGGTTTCAGCAACTATCCAGTTTTGAAAATTGTAGATAAAACCCTGAAGCATGTGAAAGTCCGATTGTTGTGCTGTAGACTTTTGCGGCAAGCGTTTATCGGCATTATTATAGTGCTGCTGTGCTTCATAAATAAGTGCTTTTGGGTCGAGATCCTTCGGGAAATCATCAAGTCGACCTTTTAGCCGGGCTATTTGTGTGCACAGATACGCTGCCCAATAGTTTGGCAGCCACTGGTTGGGATGCTTATTGCCAAGTGCCTTAAAAGCATTCAGCGCTTCTATTTCACCTGTAACAGTCTTTGTGGTATCGTGAATAGTGATTGCAGTCTTCATGTCTGCCTGAAAGGTTTGTGCTGTTGCCGCGGTAATAAGCAACAGACTTATACATAAGGTGATGATACAGCGGTTATGGTTCATACGTCCTCCGGTTTGGGTGATATCGGAAGATAGGGGTTGCCGATGAAGTTGCAAGCAATAGTCCGTAAGCTGAGTCGGATCCGCAGTAAGCAGAGCTTGTTTAGCTGTTCCCATCATCTCGATGTGATTCCCGTCCTTTGATTGAGAGTGGGATTACACTATATTTTTGCAAACTCTACAATCGTTTAATATCGTGAAGCGACAACATATCTTTCCACTTAACAACTCACGCATTACGTTTAATGTTTGTTCTGGCTGAGTTATGTTGAGAGAATCCTTACTCTTTGGAAATCTTTAAGTTATGATGAAAGCACAATTGCCGGTTGGCGCCATTGTTGATGATAAGTATGAAATTCTGAGCATTCTTGGTCAGGGTGGGATGGGTATTGTCTATTTGGCGCGACATCTTCGCTTAGAGAAAGATGTTGCGCTAAAAGTGCTCTATCCAAACCTGATGGCAGATCGCGATGCTCAGGAAAAGCGTTTTCTGGTAGAAGGGCAGGCGATGGCGCAGCTGCAGCACAAGCACATTGTTGCAGTAAGCGATCTAAAAATTAGCGACGATCTATTTTTTCTTGAGATGGAGTTAATCGATGGTGAAACTCTCGATGCGCATATCAGGCAGTCAGGCCCACTCGAGGTTAAGCGCGCACTGCACCTCTTAAAACAAATTCTTGAAGCGATTCGCGCTGCCCACGAGCATCCTATCCGAATCCTTCATCGCGATCTGAAACCGGGAAACATTATGCTAACCTCTGCGGACAACGTGAAGGTGACAGATTTCGGACTTGCAAAAATGCGCGAGGGAATGAATCTTACGCTGGATGGAGCATCTGCGGGAACGATGGGATATTCGGCACCCGAGCAATTTCTAAGCCTGAAAAAAGCCGATGAGAGAAGCGATATTTATGCGCTGGGTATGATCCTGTACTCCATGTTGTTGGGCAGTAAACCCTCTTATTCAACCGATGATGAGGGTAATATTCAATCGCCTTCCGTCCTCCTGCCGGATTTATCTCAGAAAATTTGTGCCGTTATCGACAAGGCCATTCAGATAGATCCTGTTAATCGTTTTCAATCTATTGCTGAGATGCAGCGGGCACTGTTTGCGGCAACGCCGGTTTCTGCCGATGCAGAGACAATTCTTGAAGAATCACCATCTGATAATTCTGAAAAGGTGAAGCTAAATAGCAATACGAAACAACAGAAACCGTCTCATGGCGGTGAAGAGCTGGTGCTGCCGTCTGTTGAAGAAGCTGTTCCGTTAATTAAGCAGCGCAATCTTGCATTGATTTTACTGATTCCCGTTGCGCTGCTGATTTTTTGGTTTGCTATTCCCAACGACCCTCCCGACAAGCCGACAGAAACTGTTTTAGCGCAACACGCTGATTTGCCGACCTTCCCCCCGACTGTGGTCGAAGCCATGCAGATAGAACACTCGAATGATCTGCTGAAATTCCTGCAGCAAAAACGCCGTGAGGGTGTTTTGTTGGTTGGTAACAAAAGTGACATGGGTAATTTTATTCAGGATGTCTATGTTGTAATCTTTGATACGTCGCGTGTACATGCGATCCTGAACAGTACTGAAGCCGGTTTTGTTGAACTTAAAAGCGGCAAGGAACTATCGAACCTGTCTAAATATCAAGCAGATGGCATTCGCACGGCATGGATAAAATTGTATGATGCTGCAAAATAGGATAAGTGTATGAGATACCTTGTTACAATACTACTTGTTTTTTTACTCGCTCCGGGACTACAGGCAAGCACGACCAAGGTTGTATTAATGGCTGGTGCAGATGTGGATCTTACCCGGAAGCTGGAAACGAGCTTGACCGATGTATTAAATACGGTCAACTCAAATTATGACCTGAATGGCCCGCTGGACAGGCTGTCTACTCGATTTTCAGAGAACGCCTTTCAAAAATTTCAAAAGCTTTCCAGCATAACGCGCATGTATGCCGAACGCAATGAGTATCGCCTTCTGCTCACAACTACAGAGGAAGGCCATTACGAGGTGCGGGATGTTGTGGTGCGGGTTGACCCCGGAAGTACTCAAAATGTCCCGTTTCAAAATCTAGTATTTGTGTTCAATTCCTCAGGAATAATTGTCAACGTCTATTTTGCCATTGAAACGCATCATTATCGCGATATCCTTGGTTATGGCAAAGCCGTACAGGATCTGGCAAACCGCGAAAAGATATTGTTCTTTCTGGAGCTCTACCGATCTGCCTACAGTTCTAAGGATGTAGACTTTATCCGCAGCACATTGTCTGATAATGCGTTGATTATTGTGGGGCAGGTGGTAGAAGAGCGTGAAGCCACTGCAGACTTTTTGAATAAGAGCTCATTGAGCCGAGATAAGATTAACTTCATTCGCCTGGAAAAAAGCAGCTATCTGCAGCGCCTCTCTAAGGTCTTTAAGCAAAATGATTTTGTACACATCGAATTTGATCAGGTGCGATTACAGAGGCATCCAAATCTCAAGGAGATTTACGGCATTCAGCTAAAGCAGCGCTGGAATTCGTCTAATTATACAGATGAAGGTTATCTTTTTCTGATGATAGATTTTAAGAACCCCGAAGAGCCGATGATTCACGTGCGTGCCTGGCAGCCACAGGTGTTTGAAGATGACTCAACTATCTCTATCTACGACTTTGAATTACTTCCGGGAGTTGATACAGACGAATGAAATCCTTCTGGTCTTTAACATGCATTCTGATATGCAGCTTCTGCCTACAGGGCGCGGACTTTGAACAATGGGGTAAATCTCTCATGGCAAGTCCGGGGAGTCATTTTGCTGAGTCTTATGAAAAGAATATCTTTCTGCGCTTTCGCAGCAAGTTTCGCTCGGCAAAACTTCTGCGCGTCTTCGGGGAAGGGCAGCGACGCGTGCTCGAACTGCGTCTTGCTGCAGGAAACAAGCCTTACTCACTTGTTATGATTGTAAACGACAAGAATCAGGTGCGGCGTGTTTATCGACAAATTGTCGGGTTGCCAATCGATGAGCGTGAGCGACAGGATAGTGCACTGCAGTGGCTTGGCAGTCTGCTTTATCGCTGCGATGCTTCTGATCGTCAAACGCTGGAAGATCTGCTTTATCAGAAAGATATCCAGATGGCATATGAAAACAGCCATAACAAAACCGAAGTCATTCGCCGATTGCTAAAGGATTTTCCCGGCACTGTAGGTTATCGCAATATTTCGGTTGAAGAGCGTGATGGTGCCTATCGCATTGCGCTCGATCTTGCAAATTTAGAGTTGTTGAAGGTTGAAATTCCTTCGCGCCTGGCGGTATTGAATGAAGTTAATGAGCTGCGAGATTTACTGTTAAGCGATTTGCAAAATTCACTGCGCTCCACAACTGCGGTTGCTGCAAATGAGGTGGAGTTTTTTCGTGCATTGCCAAAACAGTATGCTGATTTAAAGCGAACGGCCGATATGCTTACCATTCCATATCCGACGGAAAGAAGCCTTCAGCTTACCGGAGTGGACTATATGACCGTAACTGATGAGGTTCCACCGATGCAGGCGCGATTGACGCTGGATTATGATGAATCGAAAAGTACGGTACTTATTAATCAACAGCTTCCAGTTGCGGTACGCGGTGATGTCGGTAAGGTCGATGAAGACCAGTTGAGAACATTTACGAAGGCGCTTCAACTTACATATGATATGTTTCTTTTTAGCTCGGAGGTTCAACATCCGGTATGGACAATAATTAAAGGTAAGCTGAGTTTTCGCAATAAACAGAATGTTGAGCTTCCTGTCGAAAATGGTGCACAGTGGCAACAGCTTTGGTCTACCCTGGCTGCGGACAAAGGGCTTTATTTTTATCCATCCTGGATAGAAAGAGAAGAAGATGCGGTTATTCTTGAAGGCGCACTATACATGTTGAAAGATACAAAGTTTGACTTGTATCATTTGGCAGAAGTACGTTTTCGTTTTGCACTCCCAATCGCGCAAGAACCGTCATTCTTGCGCTTGTCTCTGTATTCGTGGCTGCGAAATTCTGAAGAGCTTCAATAACACTTTATAAAATCTGGTGAGAGCTATGCAAAAGACAATAAACCTGATAAAAACGACTGTGCTTTTTTGTTCAATGTCCATTGGCATCTTTGCACAATCACAGCAGATTTTTGATGACATGGTAATCGAGGATATCTCGAAAAGTGAAGAGATATCGCGTATTGTCTTGTTGGAGTCTGACCAGGCAGCTTTGGTGGTGAAATCTCAAATCCCCTCACTGGTTATCACTTCGAACAATTCAATTTTGCAAAACACACAGCGTGAACCAGGTGTCTGGTACTTGCTGTTGAAACCGGGCACACACCGCATTCGCATCAACGCTGAGGGCCATAATTCTGTTGTTCATCGCATTAATTTAAAAGATAAAGAGGTTGCAGGCTTAAAAGTGAACCTCGTTCCGGCAGATGAAAGCATTAGTGGTCTTCTTTCGATAACATCACAACCGGATTCTGCTTCGGTCTATTTAAATGATGAGCGTTACGGCAGCACGCCTTTTCTCGGTCGGATTCGCGTAGGGCGCTATAACCTGGAATTGCGGCGAAACGGCTACCTGCCATATAAGCTGCGTCTGCTTTTATTGCCCGGTGAAAACAAGCAAATGGAAGCTATTTTGGAGCGAGATATCAGTATTGTACAAGAAACTTCGGCCAATACGCTGCCAGCTGATTCTGAAAAAGGATTCTGGACTGGAGGCAAAGCAATATTGGCGGGTGGCGGAGCCATTGTTCTTGGCGGCGCAGCCTGGCTTTTACTGTCGGGAAAAGATGATCCAACAACAGACGATCCGGTCAATCCACTGCCCGATCCGGTATTTCCACCAAACGATTAAGATGATATCTACAATATATCGAGCTTATTGATAGAAGGACGAATGCGTATGACTCGCAAAACTCTATACTACCTATTTATTAGTCTGTTGTTTTCAGCATGCTTTACTACCCTGTTTGCACAGGAAGCAGTAGCTAAAGCTGAGAACACTGAAGAGACAGGTTTATCTGCAGGCACGGCAATAAACTTTTTTCCAAAGATTATTGTTGTCGATGGATCTGCTATTGGTACCAGCCTTGCCGATTTTGACAACGATGGCTTAATGGACATCTATGTCTTCACGGCGAATAATCAAAGTAACTTTTTACTGCGTAATACCACATCTTCGCCCGGGACATTTACCTGGGATGAGGTAACGTCCGGGGCAATCGTTACGGACGATAACAAGACTCGCGCCGCCAGTTGGGGCGACTATGACAACGATGGTGATCTCGATCTTTTTACAGTAGACCGTGATGATGGTCTACAGAATTATTTATATCGCAATACCGATCCTTCAGCAAATCCATCCTTTACGCAGGTCGGCTTTCCCAAAAACGGCATTCAGTCTGAAGGCTGCAGCTGGGCAGACTATGACAATGATGGTGACCTGGATATGGTCATTAGTAATGACGACGGCGATGACGCAATCGTGCTGGAGAATGACGGTAGCGGTGTTTTAAGTAGTCGATCTCTGGGAGATCTTACCGGTAGTGGTGGGATTTCTCGGGCGTTAAGCTGGGCGGATTTCGATAATGATGGTGATGTTGACATATTTATCGCTAATGAAAGTGGCAAAAGCCTGCTGCTCGAAAACAGATTAATACCGACCGGAACCGTCGACTTTTTCGATGTAAGTAATTTATTGCCAGACGTCAGCTCCAACGATGCAGAAGGAGGCAGCTGGGGCGATTATGACAACGATGGCGATTTGGATCTTTTTGTCACTTTTTTTAACGGGCAAGATAATGTTCTGTTCGAGAACCTGCTGGAGCAGGGGAGTAGCGCATTCACCGATATTATGTTCTCGGATGGTGAACCATCCTATGGCGGTGCCTGGGGGGATTTTGATAATGATGGCGATTTAGACCTCTATGTCGGCAACGACAATGATGGTAGCGGCAATAATATCTTCTACGAAAATGATGGCTCATCGCCACCCTGGTTACCCTCAAATGTTGGGAATCCACCGGTCGATGACAATGCTGAAAGTCGTGGACTTGCTACCGCAGATTTCGACAGCGATGGACACCTGGATATCTTTATCGCAAATGTTGGCCCCTCAGGTGATCGCGACAATTTTATGTACCTCAATCAAGGTGGCTCCAATAACAGTATTCGCATTATGTTGGAGGGAACGACATCCAATCGCTCCGGAATTGGTGCGCGGGTAGAGGTGTGGGATAATGGAAATCGCCAAATTCGCGAAATAACCGCACAAACCGGGTATGGAGCGCAAAGCAGCTTATGGGCTCATTTTGGTGTGGGATCGGCAACGGTGCTCGATTCAATTATTGTGCGCTGGCCGAGTTCACCGGCACAGACGTTAACTAATGTAAGCTGGGATCCCACCACGCCATACTTAATTGTTGAATCGGATGTCAGCCCGGACATTGCTGTAGACCCTTCTAGCTATAATTTTGGTGATGTTCAAATAAATCAAACCAGCGACCACATTTTTACTGTTACCAACGATGGTGATGCGAACTTGCACATTTCCAATAGCATCTTTGTGGGTACCAACTCAGGGCTATATAGTATTATCAATGGATTTTCACCACCGGTGAATCTGGATCCGGCACAGTCTGCCGAGATCGAAGTGCGCTTTGCGCCGACAACGACTGGCCAGAAAAACGTTATTCTGCGTTTAAACTCTAATGACCCGGATGAAGACCCGCTGAACATTATTATTACCGGAGAGGGGATTCCAATTCCGGTTCCAGATATCCAGATATCCGAAACATTTATCGATTTTGGGAGCGCCGACACCAGTAGCTTTGTGAATGAAACGCTGAATATTGGAAATGTGGGGACAGCGCCCCTCACGCTAAACGCGATTCAGATAAGCGACAATCCTTCCGAGTTTTCAGTTATTGGTTTTTCGCCACCGGTTACTATTCCTTCCGGCGATAACATTGACGTGACGCTGCGCTTTTCACCTGATTTGCTCGGAACGCGCACGGGAAAGGTTCAAATTTTAAGTAATGATCCGGACGAAGGCACGGTAACGGTTGACCTTCAAGGAACGGGGCTTGAAGTGCCGCAGCCGGATATTGCTATTCTTCCTTCTTCCTATAACTTTGGAACCGAATTTGTTGGAAATCTGGACTCGACCAACTTTACGATTAAAAACCTTGGGAATGCGGATCTCAATCTAACCACAGTCCAACTGATTGGGGCAAATGTCAGTGAGTTCTCTACAAACCTGGGTTCTTTTTTGCCGGCACAGTTGTCTGCAGGAGACTCTGCGGAGTTTAAAGCCGGGTTTCTGCCGACCAGCCTGGGAACAAAATCTGCCAGTATTCGCATTACCAGTAATGATCCTGATGAAGCCATTACAGATGTGCTCTTAAGCGGAAATTCTATTGCTGTTCCGGTGCCGGAATTAACCACAAAACCCGACCCACCACTACTCGCTTTTGGGCAGGTTTTTATTGGTGACACGCTGGACTTACCTCTGGTTTTGCTTAACAGCGGAACGGCTACCCTTACTGTCACTGATCTGGTACTTAGCCATACCGATCGGGGCTATCGCTTTAACTCGGAAACTTTTCCGATAACTATTCCCGCCGGAGACAGTTCTATTGTGACGGTCTCATTTGAGCCATTACAAGCAGGTTTTTCAACAACGGCTCTCACGGTAAGCAGCGATGACCCCAACTCGCCCTCTCTACCCGTTACTTTGGAAGCTACAGGCACGTCGGTGCCGGTTGCCAATATTGATGTCGATCCAACCTCTCATAACTATGGCTCAGTTCGTCTTGGTACTGCTGGAACGCGTACCTTTAGAGTGACTAATGTGGGGACAGCCGATCTTACTGTTTCCCCACTTACAATTACCGGTAGTCACCCGCTGGATTTTATTATCAATAATGCGGCAGGTTTTACGCTAACACCTTCGCAGTTTAGGGATATTGTTGTCGACTTTGAACCAACTGCGCTTGCCGGTCGTACTGGAAATTTACGTATTCCCTCTAACGATTTGGGAACGCCGGTTACGCTGGTTCCTTTAGGCGGGCTTGGAACGCTGCCGCAAATTTCGGTAAATCGGGACACGTTAAACTTTGGGCAAATTCAAGTCGGCAGTTCGCTGCAGACACTGAATCTGCAATTGCAGAATACCGGAACGTCGGTTTTGACTGTTGATAGTCTTACGTTGGCTAACAGCAATCCTGCATATTTCGATACGCTCAGCTTTAACGGTCCGCAGTTAATTCAACCGGACTCAACGCTTTTGCTCGGCATCAATTTCTTACCTGCTGCAATTGGAGACTGGCGTGGAACACTATCTGTTTGGAGCGATGATACGATAATGCCTCCGCCGATTGACGTGGCGCTGATTGCCGAAGTTGTTGCTGAGCCGGTTCCGAATATTTCGGCCTCACTCGATTCCATTTCCTTTGGTGAAATGGTCATTGTAAATAGTCAGATCAATCGCAGCGTGACGGTGCGAAATATCGGTTCGGACACGCTGTTTATCAGCGGAATCTCGACTCTGGCTCCGGATGGAAATCGCTTCAATATTATTAGCGGTGCAGATGCCGATACCTTACTTCCCAGCGCAGCGCAGATTATTTCCATCGATTTTATTCCCGATATCGCACGCGAATATTCCAGTCAGCTACAAATTTTAAGTGACGATCCCGATATGAATGATCTGCGAGTCATTTTGCAAGGAACGGCGATCGAGGAGCCGGCACCGGTCTTGGGAATAAGTGCCGACACGCTGAATTTTGGAACTCGGCAAATTGGTTCGACCGCGCCGTTGCGAGTCCTCAAAGTGTTCAACACGGGCAATTTAGAGCTGGATATTTCGGATGTAACAGTGACGCCGAATGAAACTTTTTTCGAGATCGTATCCGGAGGAGGCAGCTTTCAAATTGTTCCCGGTGATAGTCAGGAGATTACGGTTCGCTTTATTACTGAAAACGGACCTGATGGCTCAAAACAGGCCACTTTAAATATTGTATCGACAGATGTTACTATCGGAACTGTAGAGGTGCTTCTGGAGGGGATTCTCTCACTTGAAGGTGGTCTGGTGTTGAACAGAGATATTCTACAATTTAATCAGGTTGGAATTGATAGCCTTGCTGAATTGAGCGTAAATATGGATAACGCCGGTATCAGCCCTCTCACTATCGCTCTACAGCTAGATCCTGATGCGACTGGAATCTATGTTGTCTCGCCACAAAACTTTATGCTGGACGGTGGTGAAGATCAGCAGGTAACGATTGGATTCAGGCCAACGGAGCTTGGGTCCTACAACTCGTTTGTCGACGTATATGTTGATGGAAATCTGGAAGAAACCGTTAATCTGCGAGGAGAGGGAAAGCTGCGTAGCGGAGTCTGGCTAAAAGTACAGCCGGATACCAGCCTTGTTTTCGATACGACGCCTGTCGGCAAGAGCAAAACTCAACAGCTAATGGTGCGTAATGTTGGCCTTGAGGATGCGCAATTAGACACGCTGGTTGTTTCCGGAAGCGGCAATAGTCAATTTCTGCCACCGGTTATTTCAACAGATGCTCGGGTGATACCCAGTAATGAAACGAAACAATATGCGATTGTTTTCCAACCGCAAGAGCCGGGCCCGGCTACTGGACAGGTAACTGCCCAGTCTAATGATCCGCGCGGTGCGCTTTCTCTTGATTTGAGCGGTGTTGCGAACTTAGAGGCCATTCGCATTGCTCCCGATTCAATTTTTATCAGTGTTCCACCTACTGAAGGGCAGGCAGCAACCATCGAAACCGGCGTCGGCGGATCGGTGCGCGATGTTTTTCTGTTCTATCGAACAGGTACCGACTTTATCTCTTCCGGTGAGAAGGCCATTACGGATTCAATTCCAATGAACTTGCAGAATGGTCGCTACCGAATTGATATAGATGCGGCCGCAATTACCGCGACCGGACTGCAGTATAAAATTCGTGCGCGTAATGCCACCAGCAGCGATTCGCTGGACTTCAGAGATTTGAAAATTGGCATCAGTAATTTCTCCGCAGTGCAGGATGAAAGTAATTTTCCATTCGGTATACCGCAGGGGGGCTGGCAGGCGATAGCAATTCCATTTGCTTTCAACGGCTCCATTTCCCTGTCGAATCTTCTGGGAGCACAGGAAACCGTTGGAGGCAAGCCGGTAAACTGGGGAGCCTATGAGGTTGATGATAATGGCAACATCAATCCGGTGCTCAATTTACAGGACGGCAATGGTTATTGGCTTTATCACACAGAAGCGCAGAACGTGTTTTTGCCTATCAGCTCCGCCCAGACGAATGACTTGGACTCGTTTGGAGAACAGGAACTGAGTAATGGCTGGAATCTGATTCCCTGGACCTACAGCTTTACCGGATATCTTAGCTATAAGCCGGGAGCCGAGCAGTTAATAAATTCGGTGTGGACACAATTTAATAGCGAGAATGAGCGTATTGCCGATCAGCTGGGTGTGCAGCAGGCAAAAGTATTGCGGCCTTATAGCAGCTATTTTGTTTTTGTTGAGCAGGGACCGGTGTTCGTGAAAGAGCTCTTCGATATTTCGCTTACGCAACCCACTGTAAAATCCACTGCCAAATCGAGTTCAATTTCCACGCCGGTTTATCTGGATCTGACCCTTCATGCTGCGTCTTATACAGATCGTTATAATACCCTGGCAACCACTCCAGCTGCACAAAATGGTTTTGATACGTATGATGAATTTGAACCACCATCTTTGGCGGAGCGAATGCGCATGTTTTTCTACGATCCTGAAGATGAGGCTGCAAAAGCATTGTCTGCAGATGTGAAGTTTGCTAATGACGAGGGCAATGTGTGGCACATGCGTGTTGAAGCGCCACGTGCTGTTCGAGAAGAAGTGACGCTGCATTGGAATATTGATCATCTGCCGGAGAACTTTCAGATTCGCTTAATCGATATGATTAGCAAAAAAAGCTATGAGCTCAAGGGAGTCGACGCGCTGAGTAACTACGCATTTTATCCGGTGGAAAAGCATGGGCTGAAGCTGATCGTTGGTACGCCGGAATTTATTGATCAGGCAGAGCATGAAATCCGCAGCATGCTGCCGGACCAATTTCAGCTTTCGCAGAACTATCCGAATCCATTTAACCCAACGACACGGTTTGACATTGCCGTAGCAACCAGTGGAGACGTTGAGGTGGCGGTATATAATGTGCTCGGTCAGCGCATTGCACGTCTGCAGCAGGGCTTTCTCAGTCCCGGACGCTACACCTATGAATGGAAGGGAGAAACAGCGTCCGGCGTTCCCGCTGCGTCCGGCATTTATTTTATTCGCATGACGGCGACCAACTATAAGAGAACTATCAAGGCAATGCTGTTGCGCTAGTTTCTTAATCATTCGTTTCTGTTAAGGGAACGTCATTATTGCGCTGGATAGCGAATCCACATAATATCACTTCCCAACTCGCTTGTTTGCGAGAAAAGAACCTCGCGGTGAGTTGGGTCTAGGCTCAACCCAAATGTACGGGTATATCCTTCTGCTGACAGAGTCGCCACTCTTGTGCTCTTAGAGGTTGAAAAAGAGTAAAAAAATAACATGGGTTGGTAATCTTTAGCGCGGTGAATGTAATAAATGCCATTCTCAAATACTAACCAGTTAAAGCGGTCGGCAAACTCAAGTGTTCCTAAAACAAGCTTCTCTTCGGAACCATTAAGCTGTTGTCTCCAAAGACCTGATTCCGTCCATTTTGAAAAGTAGAGGTGGTTAGTATTAGCAGATTCGCTGGCGCAATACCCTCCATTCAAAGTAACACGAGTACTTAGACCTCCGGAGAATGGGGTTTTCCATATCTCCCAAGTACCGGTTTGGTGAGAGCTAAAGTATAGCCATTTGCCATTTCCGGAGATGTTCGGGGAGACACCACCCAAAACACGCTCAGTTGCCACACCGGATTGAACGTCCAGGGTATAGATCCTATTCTGTCCATTTATCTTCGTGTCTATGATTACTTGCTTGCCATCAGGGGTCCACTTTGGTGGTGATGAGCGATAGGTAAGCTGAAGCTCACCTATTTGTCTTGGCTGTAGACTATTTTTGTCCAGAACCCAAACCCTGGGAGCACCGGAACGATCCGAGATAAAGGCAATTTGTTTGCCATTGGGCGAGTGCCTGGGGCTCCAGTCTGACCAGGTTGATTGAACCAGTATTTCCGCTTTACCGTCCGAAGAGAGTGTTTTTCGGTATATATTTGTTGAGTAGTTCCAACTTTCAAAAGCAACTTTGTTGTTGTTACTGGAAATGACGGGCCGAAGTCCAACGGATTCGTTTGATGAGAGTATTTCACTGATAGAAAGATCTGCAACCGTCACCTTCATTAGCTTGACTGCATCTTCCGAACCCGAAAGACAATAGAGAATTTCTCGCGTATCGGCGGACCAATCCAAACCGAATATGCGTGAGTTATGTTGCGTTACTCTCCGTTCCTCACCTGAAACAACATTTAGAATGTAAATATCCTCATTGCGATTTCCATCCTCTCTAACAAACGCAATGTATTGATCATCCGAAGAAATTGCCGGATATTTATCTCCGATAGCGGGTTGTCGAGGAGACGTGAGTTGAGTGAGCTTTTGATCGCTCATATCAACGCGGAAAAGTGCTCGTGGACGTGTTCTTACTAATTTGTCGGGATAGACTAACCACTTTTCGTTGAATGAAGCATCTAATCCAAAGATGCTTTCTAAATGTACCGGTACTATTTCTTCTGTCTTTCCCCCGTCTATTCCCATTTGACAAATAGTAGTGCTCTGTGCCGTTTTGCGTACGAATACAATTCGTTTTTGAGCATCTAATACAACGGGATACCTTTTTATTCCCACAGTAGACGGCAACTTCATTTCGCGACCGGTAGCTAGTTCCTTAATTACCAAAAGTGAGAGAGTGGGTAAGCTGTCCTTACAAAATATAAGAAACCGGTCGTTGTCAAAGAAGTTGGGGTTTCGTTCTATTCCCGGGGCAGAAGTCAATGGAAATGTCCTTGTTGATGAGCCTTTACCGCTGTCGGATTTTAAATATAGAAGGCTAAAATAGACTCCAAGGCTTATACATAAAAGGAGCAAGGCAGCAATCTGTAACCTGTTGTATTGCTTTAACAAAGATGTTCTTTGGGGCTTTTCCGTTGGTGTCGACTGATTTTGAAAAACAGGCTCTGCTTTAACGATTAAGCGATATCCTTTTTTGGAGATGGTCTCGATTGTTTGATTTTTGCCGTTTACGTCCCTCAGGATTTTTCGTAGTTTTGAAATTGCTTGTGTCAGAGAATTCTCTGTAACAAGTGTTTCTCCCCATACAGAGAGGATAAGTTTATCCTTCGTTACCGTTTCACCATCTGCAGCTACAAGTAATGCGAGCACTTCCATTACTTTCGGTTCAACCTTAATTTTCCGATTGTCTTTTATAATGCGATTCGTATTAAAGTTTACCAGGCATTCGGCAATGCGATAGGAGGCAGGCTCGATTAAGTCGTTTGTGTTTTCGGCAGACATGATAGATTATTTACGCTTATGTTAAGGGTCTGGTTTAAGATTCATAAAATCATCATAAAAACGTCATGTTTTATTCAAGTAAAGGTGGTTAGAAAAAAGCATAATGAAATCCAATGAATGAAGCAAGAAGCGATTCATCCGCAACCAGCTGGAAGTAAATACGGATATGTGAACGCATCTTTGAAAGGAAAACCGATGAAATGGTCTACATTTATTTTCTACGCAATATTGCTGAGCAGCACCATCACGAATGCTCAGATGTTTACGCGCATTTTAGGTGACCCGGTAGTTAGTGACAACAGATATTCAGAAGGATCATCCTGGGGGGACATTAATAACGATGGCCTTCTGGACGTTTTTATTCCGGATCTATTCATTGAGAATAGGAATATCTTATTCACTAATAACGGTGATGGCACATTTACTGAGATAGTGAACGGCCCTGTTGTTACTGATTTTGCAAGATCGACCGGCGGAAATTTTGGTGACATTGACAATGATGGTGATCTTGATCTGTTCGTGACAAATTGGTTTAGTAGCGACAACTTTTTGTATGAGAATGATGGAAATGGTGCTTTTAATCGTATTACGACCGGTGCTATTGTCAACGATGGTGGACAGTCTTTTGGATCGAGTGTAATTGATTACGATAGTGATGGCTTTCTCGATGTATATGTAATTAATGGCGCGTTTACCAACGATGGTGCAGACAACTTCTTATATCATAATAATGGCGATGGTACGTTCACAAAGATAACCAGTGGTGCTCCGGTTAATGATGGACAACACTCTAACGGAAACTCCTGGTGTGATTACGATAGCGATGGGGATCCTGATCTGTTTGTCGCAAACGGTGGAGCTTTTCTCGTGACGCAAGTTGACAATGTTATCTATCAAAATAATGGCGATGGCACATTTACTGAAATTAATCCCGAAACCATCGGGATTGAACATAGCTATTCCTCTTACGGTAATTGGGGAGACTATGATAATGATGGTGATTTCGATCTATTCGTAACAAACTACTTCGGCAATAATAATATCCTTTATAAAAACAATGGTAATGGCACATTCAGTAAAGTAACAACCGGTGTAATTGTTAATGATGGAGGAGATTCAGTAAGCTCAACCTGGGGAGATTTTGATAACGATGGAGATCTTGATCTATATGTTACTAATGATTTTAACGAAAACAATAATCTGTATCAAAATAATGGCGATGGCACGTTTACTAAAATAATCAGCGGCGATCCTTCGAATGATGGAGGACGCTCCAATGGGGCTACCTGGGCAGATTATAACAATGATGGTTTGCTCGATCTCTTTGTGCCGAATGGACAGAGGCCGGTAACGCAGAGTAATATTTTATATCTCAACACCGGATCCACCGGGAATAATTGGATTAACCTGAGTTGTGTTGGTACCACATCAAACCGGACGGCCATCGGCACGGAGGTTAGGGCTAAGGCAGTGGTTAACGGAGTTCCGCTCTGGCAGTTGAGACAAATTTCTGGATGCACTGGTTTTAACGCACAAAATAGTTTCAATATTGAAGTTGGGCTAGGCAATGCTGCACAGGTAGATTCTTTAATTATCAAGTGGCCCTCGGGAGTGGTTGACGTTTATACGAATGTAGATGCCAGTCTTTTTTATGAGGCTGTGGAGGGTACAGGGTTAAATCCGATTATAACCGCAATTGCGGATCAGGCCAACACACCGACAACGTTTGAACTGCAACAAAACTATCCAAATCCGTTTAACCCGACCACTCGGCTTAATATTGCGGTGGCAACCAGTGGGGATGTTGAGGTTGCGGTTTACAATGCGCTCGGACAACAAATTACGAGCTTGCAGCAGGGTTTTCTCACTCCGGGACGTTATACCTTTGAATGGAAGGGAGAATCGGCTTCCGGCGTTCCTGCTGTTTCCGGTATCTATTTTATTCGCATGACGGCTTCCAGCTATAAGAAGACTATCAAGGCAATGCTGCTGCGCTAGGCTATTAATAACGCTTCGTCTTGCTGATGAGGCAAATACTTGTGCTAGTGACATCGAGAGTAAATATGCATCGTCTGAAGGAAGGGACATAATTAGTACTCAGAAAATACCTTTTTTGAGGCGAATAATACCCACTATATTTTTGAATAAGGAAGAAAATCTGTTTATAGACCTCTCTTTGAAAAAAGCGGGCGTATAGTAAAGGTCTCTTATTCAAGGTTAAAATTGGAGGTATGAGCAATGGTGGACTACATCTATCGAGAGCTGAAAAACGTGGCTCGGGTGACTCTTCTGGTGAATGCTCTCTTTTTGTTTGCTGCATTGGAAGTAAATGCGCAAGTTGATACCCTGGCGGTATATGATGTGCATAGCACCCAGGTAAACTTCATTGCTCCTTCTGTATTTGATACGACTGTAGCTTTTGATAATACGGATGCGGAACCGGGGGCTTTCCCCGGATTTACGCAATTGGAAACAACGCCCCCCGCTATAACTCCGCCGAACTCCGGTTTCACGGATCTGCTGCCGACTCATGGTCTGTTCAATCGTAGGGACTATCCTATTCGCACGGCAGTAAAGCTTTTCAAATACGAAAGTGATACGCTTGCACATCTTTGTACCGGCTTAATGGTAAGTGAAGGTTTAGTTTTAACCTCCGCGCACTGTCTTGCTTTTAATCTTGATACAACCGGGGTCAGAATTTTTGTAGATAGTGTAAGAGCCATGCCGGCATTTGATAATGGAATTGAAGATCAACAATTCAAGAGTAGTGTCAGCACGAAATACTATCTTCCCAAAAGTTGGTATGACGGAAGCGGAGTTGATGATATTGCTCTCATTGCACTCGACAAGCCGCTTGGATTACAGACAGGATGGATTGGCATCGCATTTAGCGAGGACACCAGCTTTTTTCAAAACAGTGTTTTTCACAAATTGAGTTATCCCGCAGCTGTCGATCCGTCCGATCCGACCCGGATTTTCAACGGTGATACGCTCTACTATAACTATGGAACGTTAGATGAGATTAATGACAGGTTTTTGGGGTTTAATCTAACCGGAATTACAGGACAAAGCGGTAGCCCGCTAATATACACTGACAATTCGGTATACTATACTTTAGGTGTTCTAAATTGGGCTTTTCGGTCTCGCCATTATCGCATAAATAGAGGTATGTTTTATGCACTTAAGAGCATTGTAGATGATATTTCAACCGGTCTGGATGAACCTGAAGATATGCTCCCGGAGGCTTTTTCCATCTCGCAGAACTATCCAAATCCGTTCAATCCGGCAACGCGATTTGACGTGGCAGTTGCTACTGATAGTGATGTTGAAATTGCTGTGTACAATATCGTGGGGCAACGCGTTGCATGGCTACAGCGCGGCAGCCTTGGCGCGGGACACTACACCTACGAATGGCAAGGCGAAACATCTGTTGGCGTTCCAGCTGCTTCAGGTATCTATTTTATTCGCATGACGGCTGCTAACTATACAAAACATATCAAGGCAATATTACTGCGGTAGAACAGGTTAAATCCGAAACCTCGAGCGCGTGATGCCGTATAAGCCTTTATGGGTTATCACAAAATAGAACCTCTCGAACGTTTGCGCCCTTACGTTGAGAGCATTTGGATACAGGAAGATCTTCGCGATGCTTCTAAAGAGGCATTTGCTCCAACGACTATTATTCCCACTACTCGCATTGACATGTTGTTTTTTTATCGCGATCCTTTTTGGGATGTGAATGGAAACGCGAAAACAGTTTTCCCCCGTTTCTTTCTCCTGGGGCAGAAGACAAAGCCCAATCAAGTTGCCGCAAGCGGCCAAACCGGAGTGATCATCTTCAGCTTTAAACCTTGCGGTGCATTTCCCTTTTTTAAACTGCCTCTTAATGAATGTATAGACCAATCGATTCCGCTTCGTGATATCGTGAAGCCGGAACGGATATGTCGTATTGAAGATCAGGTCTTGCATGCAGCCTCTTGTTTTGAAAAGGTTGTTATCCTGCAAAATTTCCTTGTAGATCAACTGGAAGAGAATGTTTTTGACGTGCAGATATTGCGCTCGGCGCATCAGATTAACCAGCAAATGGGTAGTGTGCAAATTGATGGTCTTGCACGTTCTGTCTGTTTAGGACGGCGTCAATACGAACGTCGCTTTCGACAATCGATTGGCATGAGTCCGCAAAAATTTGCCAGCGTTATTCGTTTTCAGAAAGCGTTGTTAATGCAGCAACAAGGTTGGCATTGGGCCGATATTATTGATGCCTGTGGTTACTACGACCAGTCTCATTTTATAAAGGAAATTAAAACCTATAGCGGATTATCTCCGCGCCGAATTCTCACTGAACCGCAACCTACTCGCCTGAAATCTTACTTCAACAATGCCCCTGGAATGTCGCAATTTTACAATACTTTGTACTTATAGATCTACAGATTGCAGCAATGTCCATTTGCCAATTGTCATTGTCCAATTGTCATTGTCCAATTGTCATTGTCAATTGTTCACCGTTCATCCAGGAGGCCTAATGCGCCGATTCACACAACTCTTATTTACGCTATGCCTGATGTTTGGCAGCCTCAACGCTGATCCGGTTACGATTGACGCCCAAAACTGGGACATCTCCGGCAAAGAAAATGGCGTAGTGCAACATCTGGGGCGCACTGCCTTTGAATTGAAAGCAGGCAGAGCGGTTCACAAAACGATGACGTTTGAAAATGGTATCATCGAGTTTGATGTGTCTTTTCCAGCCGCTAGAAATTTTGTTGGCGTTATGTGGCGCATGCAGGATGGCGGCAATTTCGAAGAGTTTTATATGCGTCCGCACCAGTCTGGTAAAGGAGATGCAAATCAGTATACTCCAGTGTTTAACGGCAACTCCGGTTGGCAGCTTTATCATGGTGAGGGGTATGCCGCGCCGACTGAATATGTATTCGACAAGTGGATGCCAGTCAAAATTGTGGTTGCCGGAAATCGCGCAGCTGTCTACATCAAAGACATGCAGAAGCCGGCGTTTACCACTCATGAATTCAAGCGCAAAAGCGCTACCGGGCAGATCGGTTTCAAATCAGGGCCATTTGCCAAAGCGTATATCTCAAATGTTCGCGTCACATCAAATGTTGCTCCAAAATTGAGTGGAGACATGCCGACTATCGAGCCTGCACCGACGCACACGATAATGTCTTATCAAGTGTCGACTCATTTCCCGGAGAGCCGCTTGGAAAACGTCACCAAGTTGGAAGATAAATACAAAAATAACGTTGAATGGCAGGAGCTTAGCTGCGAAGCAAATGGTACTGCCAATCTTTCACGCGTGCAAACGCATCGTGGTGATAATAATACTGCTTTTGTGAAAGTGACTATTGAATCGGCCGGGGAACAGCTTAAAAAGCTGCGGTTTGGCTATAGCGACCGGGTGCGAGTTTATATTAACGATGCCCTTGTTTATAGCGGCAATAACGCCTATCGATCCCGCGACTTTCGCTATCTAGGCACAATAGGACTCTTCGATGCTATATATTTGCCACTACAGAAGGGAAAAAATGAAGTGCTCTTTGCAGTATCGGAAACTTTTGGTGGCTGGGGTATTCTGTCGCAACTGGAAGAAGTTAAGGGCATTCAGGTGAGCAATCGACTGCAGTCAGCTGTAGAAAAATAACTCTGGATTTTAAACAGATTGTAATTTGCTCGCCCGTAACGAGCCTAAAGTGGCATCGAAGTGCGACGACAATTAGTAATAGAACGTATTAATAGATGAAAAACTGCTTAACAGGGAAGTTATGCGATGTCATCACCAGCCAAAAATCCGTCACAAAATACACTCCTTAAATCCAAAGAACTTATATTTTTGGTATTCTGCCTGATCATCATTGTTTGTGGCTCCCTTTACTATATTCAAGGTCGCGTTGCTATCGAAGCGAACGAGAGCGAATCGATGCGGCATGTACAGCAAATTGGTTTGCAGATCCGGCAGCAAATTTCCTCCAGAGTCTCACCTGCAATTATTCGAACAAATAAGCTAAGTGTAAATTCGCAGCTTATCAACGGACTCAAGTCGGGCGATAAAACCTTATTGACAAACTTGGCGAACAGAGAGATTACGGATGCCACCGAGATAGACGTTATCGCGTTATTTGACAATAAAAGCAACATTGTTGCTATCAATACAGTGATGACCGATAGCCTGGTGTTCGAGCCGCAGAAGGTCGATGAGATCCTCAAACTGTCATTTTTAGAAAGAGAGATAATCACTTCCTGTCTCACAAACAATATTGAGGAGGCCTCACTTGAATTTCAGACTCAGTGCGACTTTACACCAATTTTATTCAACAGCAGTGGATTGTCAGTAGCCTATTCTACACCGGTTATTGATAACAAAACGGGGGAAAATGTTGGCGTTATTAGTACTAGAATTCGCTTTGAGCGCCTAACCGATATTCTTCGCAACGGTAACTTTACTGATTTAGGTAGCGAGGTCTATTTTGTTGGTGACAATGGAAACTATTTCTCTGAAGAGATCAATAGTAGAAGCATTCAGCCGCCGATTTCTGAACAACAGGTAGCGAACTTTATGGCTCAACAGAGTTTTCGAAACAATAACCAGCTGAGTTTGCTGCATGGCGATAAATATATGAACCTGTTTAGCTTGAGCGACCTGGAAACCATTGAAAACGGCAATATTCACGTGATGGTAATTGCGGACAAGGGATTCGTAGAAGCCACCCTGTGGAGAAAATATTTGTTGAATTTGGCCGGACTTCTGCTATTGCTGGGGCTTGTAATCGGCTTCTTCCTACAGTGGCGAAATTCAAATAAGCTCAGAAGTGCAAACAAAGCAATAGAACATGCGCGTCAGGCTGCTGAATATCATGCTACACTATTGGAAAAACAGACCGAGGAGTTGCGCACCGCAAATGCCCTTGCACTCGAAGCGACCCGGGTAAAGAGTGAGTTCCTTGCCAATATGAGTCATGAAATAAGGACACCTTTGAACGGGGTAATTGGTATGGCCAGCCTCCTGGTTGATACGAAGCTGGACAAGGAGCAGGCTGAATACGCTCATACCATTAACTATAGTGCTGAGGCACTGCTGCGGTTAATTAATGACATACTTGATTTTTCCAAGATCGAAGCGGGCAAGCTGGACCTTGAGGTTATTCGCTTCAAACCTGTTGCAATACTTGAGGAGGTTATGAATATCCTTGGCTTAAAGGCAGAACAAAAAGAGCTGGAGCTAATGTTCTTAGTTGCACCGGAAATCCCCACATCTCTAATGGGAGATCCGGAACGCCTGCGTCAGATTCTTATTAATCTCTGCAATAATGCTCTGAAGTTTACCAGACAGGGTGAGGTCGTTATTTCAATCGAACCAGTTGCAGAAATCGGCAATTCACTCGAAGTAAAATTCACCGTAAGGGATACAGGTATTGGAATTCCCGCGGAAAAAGTGAGCAATCTATTTGAGAGCTTTTCGCAGGTTGACAGCTCCACTACTCGTCACTATGGCGGAACAGGACTTGGGTTGGCGATAAGCAAAAACCTTTCCCGGTTGATGGGTGGGAATATTGGGGTTGAAAGTGTTGAGGGTGAAGGATCTGCCTTTTGGTTCACAGCAGTATTTCAAAGGTGCGAGGACGACCAGGCAGACCAGGATTGTGCGTTACCACTGCTCCTTGATAGCTATTCGATGGGTGATAAGCGAATTTTGATTGTCGATGATTGTCATTCTCAGCGCAATATAATTGGAAAATATTGTAAATCATGGGATATCCCTTTCGATACTGCTGATTCCGGGGACGCTGCCATGGAAAAGTTGATTGCAGCAGAAAAAGAATCCAGACCCTTTGAGCTTGCGATTATTGACTGGAAAATGCCGCAAATGGATGGCATTAGTTTAGTGAAGTTGATAAAGTCTTCGGAGCAGTTAAAGACGACTAAAGTTATTATGATGACGTCGATTGACAAGAGCAGTTTTAAGCAGCAGGTTGCAGATTTGAACTTGGAGAGTTTTCTTAGCAAGCCGATTAGCCCCTCAGTTCTCTTTGATAACATTGCTGTTAGTTTTGGGCGAGTGGAATCTGAGCAGGCAGAAGTTCAACAGGCAATGCAGACGTTTCAGCAATCGCACCCCGAAGAGCCGGGTCAGACTCCGGAAAAAAGAATTCTTGTAGTTGAAGACAATCGGGTGAATCAACGTGTGGCGACGCGCATGATCAATAAGTTAGGTTACCATGTGGATTGCACTGAGAATGGTCAGGAAGCGGTGGAAGCTTTTCAGGCGGAGCATTACGATTTGATCTTCATGGATTGCCACATGCCGTTAATGGATGGTTATCAGGCCACTGCGGCCATACGTGCACTAGGTTGGAAAGGCAAGGAAGTTCCTATTATCGCCATGACGGCCAATGCGTTGAATGGTGAACGCGAAAAGTGTATTTCTGCGGGTATGGACGACTATCTTTCCAAGCCGGTGAAAGCGGTTTTGGTTGCCGCTATGCTTGAGCGTTGGATACCTGACGACTCTCAAGCTAAAGATAATAATCGTGCGGGTAGCGTGCAGCGATCCTGAACCGGAGCAGAATACTCGTTCGCGACAAAAAATGCTTTTTTGATGTAAGAGATGTGGTTATATTAGCCCTCTCAAAACCATTTCCATGCCCGGGTGGCGGAATTGGTAGACGCAAGGGACTTAAAATCCCTCGGAGTAATACTCCGTGCCGGTTCGAGTCCGGCCCCGGGTACTCAGTAAAAACAATAGTTTAGGGCTGGTTGAAATTTGATTCAACCAGCCCTTTGTTTTTAATAAGTCAGCAATAAGTCAGCATACTATGCTGGAATTACTTTATGTAAGTCGTCAAAATCTCCC
>JBOEGD010000025.1:0-42106 GCA_050633245.1 Calditrichia bacterium
GAGTTTTTATAATTAAAATGTGGCAAAATTTGGGGATATATGCAGAGGCGATCAGATGATCATTGCCTCGCCCGCTCCCACGTTGCCATGGTTCATTGTGCGCCAGCCATGCTTTTGTACTAGGTAGTAGTCTACTGTATCGGTGTAGTGTGGGGCGTGCTCTTGTGGGAAGCTGCGTATCTTCTCCTTACTCTTATCCTTGGTGAAGTCGGGGCGCACCTGGGTGCTGTTCATTGCGATGATAACATCTTTGCAACTGTCCTCATTCCATCGCACCTTGGGGTAGGAGGGGTTTGATTCTGATAGTACTTCATTTACAAAGGTGTGCCTATCCTTATGGTTGGAGGTGCGCCTACCTGGTGGTACTGCGATCTCTACTTGCCAGCCCTTTCGGTTGAACATAGCCGTGAGGCTCTCATATATAGAGGGCGTCATAGGCTGCCGGTCGTGCCCCCTTGGCTCTCCCCATATACGTACAAACTTACGGTGGTGCCCTTTGTACTTATTGGCGAATAGGTCGATAAGATCGTCTAGCTTCTTGGATCCTTTTACGTGTAGCGCATCCTTACAATGCTCCTCGCCTTTAGACTCTTGCCATATCGTCACACAATTGAACCAACCAGAGAAATCGAATGATAGCTCAAGAAAGGTCTCCTTATCTACGTCCTTGGTGCCGGTGACGGTGATACCCCGCTCCCCCTCGCCATACTCGTAGGTAGGGGTGTACCCGTGCTTGTCCTCGTCGAGTGCACTATAGAAGCCGTCCTCTACCTTAGTGATGCGCTTATTCATCACTTCTACCTGAAAGGCTAGGTATCCCATTTCTCGCTGCATGCGGTCTATGCCCTTTTGGGTAAGTATCTCTATATTATCATAGGCAGTAGATTCAATATAATAGTACTCGTCTGGGTATATCTTTGCTTTCTCCTCAAAGTCGAATATCCAAAAACCGCTCGGCTTCCACGGTATGGTGGTGTATAGGTTTACATTCTGGTGCCAATGGGTGCGGAAGCGGTGCGAGTTGCCGCGAATAGAGGGTATTAGTATCTTTTGGAAGTCCTCACTATTGACTAGCGCGGCCTCGTCTATATCTCCACCATCATAAGAGCCGCCCCTCGCTAAGTCGGCGCGGTCCATGCTCAGCATCTCTATACAATAGCCATTCATTAAGCTTATCACATTGGTATGATTGCGAGGAGGGGAGTAGGGGAGATCAAAGTGCTTGGGGGGTCTTTTTCCTACTACATAATGTATATCCTCTTGCATGCCCATCATTTGCCACATGTTTTCTATGGCGGGTAGTGTCTTGGTTAGTATTTGGTTATAGGTGGTGGAGGCAAAGAAAACTTTGGCGCGAGGCATTACTGAAGCTCGCATACGATTGACCACGCCGATACAAGTGGACTTGCCGGAGCCACGCCCACCGACAAAGCAGCGGGTTTTTTGCTGAGCGTTGATAAATCTACGCTGCTTGTTATTAAGAAATATTTTCTTCGTGCGGCTCATAAGTATCTATTTCGGCATCTTCAGCATGTTCTCCTACGGATAAGCTTAAGCTTTCAGTAAATTCTATTTCGGGTAGGGTGGTATCGATGTCTTTATTTAGCTCGATCTTGTCGGCTTGGTCTAGGCTGATCAATGACTCATAGCACCGCCGCGCTTCTTTGAGGGCGCTAATAGCGTCGGCCTCATTGTCGGCTATCTCTGCAATTTGCTCGGCTTTCTTAGCTAGGAGCTGTAGCTTATCTCGATATATACCGGCTTGCACTCGCTGGTTTACCTCCTCGAATCTTCCGTATAAGTCTTGACAATCTTTGATAATAGCGGTCGTGCGGTAGCTGGTACGGCCTTCAAGTCGTTCTCGTACGATGCGGCGAGACTCCCGAGTCGGTCGTCCTTCGCATATAATGCTATAGGCCTCAGTTAGTACTTTGAGGTATTCATCCTCACTATCTCGTAACTGATACCGGAAAGGGTCGAGCAAGTGCATATACATACGCTCTACTTTGGTTGCCTTTTTAAACTCGGTAAGCTCAAACAGCAATTTGGTTGATCTTCGCTTGGATGGCATCGCGTTCACGTTCTAATTCTTTTAATTTGGTTTCGTAATCGCTTATTTTCAGCTTATCGGGGTGTCTTTCTGCTAATTTTGCTAATTGATCAATCTTACGCCGAGTGTAGCTGATGCTGGAGCGTTTGCTATTCAATATTTGTATTAATTGTATGCCATTATCGGGTAGCTGATCAGTAAGCGCGTGCTTTTCTTCGGGTAAAATTCCGGTGGCCTTATATTCGCCGATGCGGGAAAATACATCTTTGATTTTACGCTGAATAAACTGTATTTCATCGCTCACACTCGCTCGCTCGGCATCGGATTGGCATTGGTGAAACTTGTTGCTCCACTTGGCCCTATGCGCGAATAAATCCGACTTTTCTCTACTTAATATGATCAATACTTTATCCTCGCCCGGTGGCGGGGTGTTTTCTTTGGGGCGGGGTAGCTTGTTGAGTGAATGCCGTAGGTATATGCAATTAATGTCAGAGTACCCCTTTTCAAGTGCCAAGCGTAGCGCATGATTGGGCATTACTTTTATGAGCCATTCTAAACCGGCGATGTACTCGGGTTGTGTCATTGCGTCATGATTTCATTGCTACCTGATTTGTCCTCATCCAGTGTTTTTATTTCAATGTCCTTAAATCCAAATTTGATCGATCGATCCCAGCCGTTTTGACGAGCTAGGAAGTGGATAGGCTTAAGTAGGATGCGTCGAGGTAGTGGGGTTTTTATAGCGACATAAAGCAAAAAAGCGTTGCGGATCTCGCTACCGCTAGATAGCTTGCCTTGTGTCTGTATATTGGCTAGTGTGGGGTGTATTCCCTGGGCGCTGGTATTGGCTTCATTTGATTTGTCGAATAGGCCAAGCAAGGCCTCATCTTTGAGGTCGACTTTTAAGGGGGTGATCTTGATGCCAGGGAATTCTTTGCCTAATGCGCGGTTTATTTCGTATTGGGTGACGATAGCCCGGCCTGATTTTTCTACACCCGCCAGAAATTTATTGAGGTTGTCGAGAAAGTTCTTTTTGGCCTCCTCGGCGGTTTCTTTGGCTTGCTTCACCTCGTCGGGGCTTAGCTGTTGGCTGGTATGATCGTAGAAGTAATCCTTTGGTACTTCTATGTGGTATCTGATGCTATAGCCGTGCTTGAGGTTGGCCTTGTGGAATTCCGGTATACAATTGGCTAGCTGAATCCAGTTCTTACTACCCCACCAATAGGGAGAAGGGTAATACTCATCCACCTGTAGCAGATCATCGAAGCAATGGTACATGAATTTCTTTTGCTTCCTGTTTGGGTCTGGATCATAATTGGGTATCGTGCTAATAGGGTAGTTGCTTTCCGCTACACGAGACTTTCGCCCGTCTGGCTTCCAGTTTCCCCGCCAATAGTAGTTGTTTATCCTGCCGTTTACGTCTTGTTGCTGTGCGCGTACGTGGCGGCACTCCAAGGCTTTCATGCTAACTATATCGTCGTTGTCAGCTGTACCTCTTAGAAACTCGGTAAAGGTATTAGCATGAAACAAGAGGTTGCGCGTAGCACACATGAGATAGCTATCAATGTCTACCTGATCGAAAAACTCAGCGGCTTGTGTGGGTATTTCTACTTGCTCTACAATCTTACTACCTTCCGAAAAACGCTCTCTATAGGCCATCAAGTCATGGCCAAGGGTAACGTCTCGCTTGGTGGCAAGTAAGGAGGGCACTATATTGTTTTCGGCGACCAATAGCTCGCGCTCGGTCGGTAAATCGTTATTGGCGCCCCATTCTTTGATAATGATGTCACTATCGCCTTTAGCAGCGGCTAGGCTACCGTTGTTGTCTTGAATATCTTCTACACTGCTAAGTACTACGATAGCTTTGCCATCGGTGAGGTGGTAGAGTGAATTGCCGTATTGCTGTACGCCCATTAGTGCCTTACTTTATACTGATTGAAGCCGATTACATGGCTGATCAGTGGGGTGAAATACTGGTTTTTCTCGGTATCGGTGAGCGGGAGTGTCCCCGCCGTTACGTGCTTGCTAGATTGGCGTTTTTCGCCGTTTTGGTTGGTGATGCGCTTGGTACTGCGATCATAGCCGCGAGGGCTGCCGTAGCGGGCTTTTGCTATGGTGCAAATGCTGCCTTTGGCCTTGCCGCCACTGCGTACAAACCGGAGTATAAAAGTGTCGCCTTCCATCTCATCGCTACGGATAAGCGCCATGGCTTCTTGTATGCTTATTTCTTCCATTAGGCATCAAATAAGGCATCGCGAATGATGCGGTAGTTTTCTTTTTTTCTCAAATCCTCATTGGTAGGTAGGCCAAGGGCATGGCCCAGGCGTACGAGGCTACGCTCATAGAGTCGGCAAAGCTTTTTGGCTTCTTTTTCGTCTCTGAAAACGTCCTGTAGGATTTCTAATAAGTTGATTGGCGGCTCGGCTTCTTTTTCGGGGTAGACGTCGGCTGCAAATTCGATGTCGGTATCTGATAGGGTAGTATTCCATGGTGTCTCGAAGTCGTCGAGGGTCCATTCGGTGGGTATGCTGTACATCATAATACTGAGCGGGTCTACTTGGGTGCCGTTGATGCGGTCCTTGCTGTATTTGCGAAAAATATTGAATTCTATAGTATCAATATCCCAATAATTGGGCGATCCGCTAAGGTCTTTGATGACGGCCTCGCGGTTCCATTGGATACCGCCGTTGGGGTTTTGGTGCTCGTGGATCATGCCGAGGGTATGGCCAAATTCGTGCTCGCCTACGCCGCCAGAGGTCCAACCAAGATTCATGGTAGGCCTAGCGGTGGAAATATTGAGCAAATCACGCCCTACATAACTCCAAGCGCCGCCTCGGTCGTCAAATGAGATACGTACTTGCCCATCGCCTCGGGTGATGAAGTCAAAAACGATATTGCACGCTTCCATCCAAGCTTGTGCGCTCTCGTAGGCGTATCTTTCTTGCTCGGTGGTAGCATCCATGAGGGAAACGGTAAGTACTTGGCCTGGAAGCCAAAACTTAGCCGACTCGCCAGCTAGTGCGGGCACATTGGGAGCTCCGCTAAACCGTTGGATACATGTTTTTGATTTACACATTAATTTTGTGGTTGAAAGATGCTTCTAAATGGTTTTTACCAAACAAGTCCTCATGTAAAAAGCCCGAAATAGGGTATTCTTTTATTTCGCCCTCATATAGTGCTAACACCTTACCATCTATTGGATAATGACCTCTTAAATCGTAAAAACGGCTATTTATTTTGCATAAAAAATGCTCTCCGTTATAGTAAAGTTCTCCTCCGTATAAGCCTTGGAGGATTTTGGCGAATTTTCGGCATCCATGACTATGGGCGGGGTATTCTCCGAATGTTTCCCGTATGGATGCTATAAACTCCTTTGGCGTCATCATTCGTCAAAAAAATGCACTTTACCATTAAGCGTACACCAGTCTTTCCCGCTTAAATAAGCGTATTCTAACTCGGGTACGCCAAAGTCGCCCGGTAGTACATCGTAATACCAACACATTTGGAAAATAGCCTTTTCTGCTAAGCTCATATGCTTGATTTTGATGCAAATTCAGCGTTTAATTAAAGGCCTAAAAGGACATATTTGCATTTAATTAAAGTTTATGCGTATATTTGGAGCGACAAACAACTACTCGTGCAATGTTCCATTTCAAAGAATCTTATTCAATAATAAGCCAGTATAGCCTTGAGCCCCCGGGAGGGGTAGCGGGAAACCGTCCGGACACGCTCCTTCGGAGAAGTTGTTTGTCACTCCTAAGTACTGGCCCTTTAATCTTAGTGTTATGACAAACAGCGAACAGATTATCACCATTATTAAAGCAGCTCCGGCTAGCTCCAAGACCATGCTTTTTCATCTATCGAATGCCTTTGTAGATTACCTTACTACAGAAGGCCAAGAGGGTAGCAAGGATGAAGCATTTTACAGAGATACCAAAAGCACTTTCCAAACGCTATCCGGCCTGATATTAGAGGCCGATACGGCAGGGGATGAGCAATAAAAAAGCCGAGCAAAAAATTACTCGGCTTAACGCTCTCTGAAAGGAAAGTATAGACTTTATTCTTCCTGAAAATATTTTGCAGCAGCGGGATGATCCGCTAAGAGCTTATCGATAGCCTCGTCATTCATTTGACGGGGCTTTATCGTTGGTCCTTGGTGTAGGATTATTCCTTTGTTATAATCCGGTCCAATATAGGTCCATTTGCGCTTGGGTGTAGCCGCTGCTTTCGGCTGTTCGGTTGTTCTTGGTTTCTTAGCCATTATACGGTGATTGCTCCAGTGTAGAAGTAAGGCAAGTGATTAACGGTCCACTCAATAACTACGGGGTAGCCGTTGGCGTCGTTGGTTTGCTCACCTACTTTGATGCTACAGCCGTCGTCGATGTCACCTACGAGTCTTTTTTGGCCGTTTTTGTCCTCTGCAATTACGATAAACTCTCCCCCTGTAGCGGAGTTGAGGATATAGCTCCTTGCGGGATCTATCTTATTGATAAATGCGTTTACCGTTACATTGTAGCTGATGTTCTCACCTTCTCCTACGGCCTCTACCGTCCATGTACCATTGATCTTACTAATAGACCACTCTTTGAATGTACCGGCTGCTACTGCTGGCGGTCCAACGTCGGAGGCTCGCATAGTGATGTCTCCAGAGATGGTAAGTGTGTCGGCGTCTGGTGCTGGGATAGTAATAACCTCATCAACACAAGCTACTCGGAGCTTGGTTTTTAGCCCGGGAGTGTTACCGCCCCCGCAAGCTTTCTCAATGGCGGCTAAGCCTGTGCAGCAATCTGCCATGATTTTTTGTTTTTGTGTTTATGAATGGGCGCGGAGGCCTTATTTTGTCTCTAGTACGTTGATACCTAGATCAATCAGCCGTTCGCAAAGTTTTTTATCCTTGGCCGCCTCTGTAGCGGTATACCTTTTACTTTCAAAAATGAAAGCGGGTACTAAAAACTTATAGTTTTTACCGCCAATCTTCACGCCTGGAAGGTTAGCCAGAGGAGCTTTTTTAGTTCCCATACTTGGCAGCGTACGCAATGTCTTTAGCTCAGTATTAAGGGCTTTTATCTCCTTTTGGGCTGTGATGAGTTCAGCTTCCAAGATTTCTATTTTTGCGGTTGTTTCGGCTTCTTTACTCATTGGTAGGTATTTGTAAGGCCATGACCCGAAGGCCATGGCTCATAAAAGCAATGATATATTCAAAAATAAACCCCAGTTACTACGTTTGATCGTTTACGACTAAGATGCCGTCGCGCTTCATTGCCATCTGGACGCCAAAATTGAAGTCCATCCAGTATTTAAGCTCTCTTACGTCTTGTTGGAAATCCCAGGTAGACCAGTCCTCTAGGGCATCATATCCATAGTATAGGTTTTCTCGTGGGCAAATAACTACACGGCCACTAGTGCCCATGCCTGCAACGGGTATGATAGTAGTCTTGCCTCCACCTAATTCAAAGTTTAGGCCCATGTAATCAGTGGTACCAATAGGAACCTCATTTGGATGGGTGCCAAACAGTGTTTTGTAGTGGATTCGGTAGAAGTCATAAACAGAGTATGACATGAAAATATCAGTACCTCCGTCTTTGTATGCTGTATCTACTTGCTCCCACATCGTACGCAAGTTGGTCACTGCATTAGCACTCGTAAAAGCGCCTGTAGCTACCGGTGTGATAGTTGTAGCGGTGATCAAGTCGGCAATAATATGGAGTACACCGTCGATAGTCTGGATAAGATTATCGGTAGAAGCTGGAGAAGCCACTGCCTCACCTTGCCAAAATGCTGTTTCTAGCTCTTGATTGACTTTCTGAATGATAGAGTCTAGGATAAATGCTTCGAATGGGAAATCCGTAGGGGATTGACCAGAGCGGCGCATGTGTCCTAAATAACTACCTTCGAAAAGTTGAGGAACAACTGAATTTTCGACCTTTTGAGTAACTACTTCGAGTACTAGTGGGTCAAATTTAACGTTGTCGGTGCCGGAAAAAGCCTGGGACCATCGCTTAGTAAGGTTGTCCTTTACTTGTAGCTCGGTCATTACCATTCGGCCTTTCACTCCTTCTACGGGAGTTGCAAGCTGAGCCGTTTTAAAGCCAAAAAAGAGTTGACGAAACAAGTCTTCTTTGATCTCTTCTACATAGGCCTTGTAAGCTTCGGCTGCTGAAAAATCGAGTCCTAAAGCCATTTTTTAAATGTGTTTATTCGTGGAATAATATGCTAAGGCCTATTACTGGCCACGGCTATTTAAAAGTTTCTGATTGACGGGGTTTCGAAGCCAGGGCTTATTCTTGTACTTTTCGTCCTGGTTGCTAGAGCCTTGCGTGTGCTTCTCTGCTGGTTGCTTTTTAAGCTCCTCGATCTCGCCGGTTTGCGTATCGATTTGCTCATTAGCTTGGTCCAATTGCAGTTGCAGTTGATTGGCTTGCTCGGTGAGGGTTTCGATGTCGGCCTTGTAGCCGTCGATTTCCCCTTGCAGCTCCGCGAGAACTTCCGCTCTGATGGTGGCTTGCATGTCTTCACGCGTACCTAGATCAGACATGGCCTCTTGCACTTCTGCCTCGGTGGCGTCGCTGCCTAGATTCAACCATCCGGCTAGCGTCGATAAGATTTGGTTATAAAATTTGAATTGCATAACTATTGGTTTTGTCGGCGTTTTACATGTACGCCGAGCCGTTTGATTGCATGTTGAAAAGAGCCGATGCCGTCGATGAGTCCACGGCGCTTGGCTTTAGGCGCGTCGAATAGTTCCCCGCTGAGGGTGTTATCGATATTGCCTTTTAGCGGTCGGTACTGCTGTACATCATTGAGGAAATGCTCATTGGTACGGTTGACCATGGCTCGAATACCAGAGAGATCACCATCGGTAATATACTGGCGAATCTCTTTGTTTTTGTTCGTGGATTTATCCGCATATATCTCTTGGAAGTTCCGCGAATACCATTCTCTAAATCCCTTGGAAAGCGTGATGTAGGTGCCAATGCTCCCGATCTCAGCCATTCGGCTGGAGGCGATAATCTCGTCACTCGGCAAGGTGCCCATCACGCCCGCGCTCGCCATAAAGTGCGCGTAGGTGACTACGGCCTTGGGGCTTTGTTCTAGCGCTGACTTGAGCATCTGCCCGGCAGTAGCTTCTCCCCCGCCCGTATTCGTTTCTAATAGAATGCCTTGAATATTGTCATTTTGGTAAGCGGCTTGTAGGCTATTGATAAGCGTGCCTACGCCCTGGTGGCTTGCCCCATCCTTGGAGCGCATGACGCCCTCTAGTCGAAGGTGCGCATAAGATCCCGCCGGGGTAAGTTCGGCATTGTTTAATAGCTCCGGGTCTTGGATGACTTTTGGGCCACTGATGGCCATCTTGATAATGCCAGGGCGAGCGGCGTGTCGTCGCTGTGCGATGCCTAGCTCGCTATACGGCACACCTATACCTATGAGCTGTAGCTCTTGTAGGTAGTCGGCGAGTTGTTGCATGCCCCACTCCTCAGCCATATGGAATTGGCCTTCGATAATGAGGTTGTCAATGTCTCGATTAGTGCGTATGTCGTTTGTTTGTGGCATATGCGGCTTGTTGAGTGTAAATTTATAGGTGTGGGTGGGAGGGGGAAAGGACGGGGTTTAGTTATGGGGGAGTTTTATTATTGTGAACTATTAACGTGATATATATATGCACTAGCCAATCGCAAGCCTAGCACCGCATAGCTGTCAGCGGTGTAATGAACCCCATCGAAAAAAGTCAAATCTGACGTTTCCACTAAATAGCAAAGACTCCTAGAGCCTGCATCTAATGTGACCACGCCCGTAGGAGAATAATTTATGCCGCATATAGCTTCTTGAGCACTTATGATAGTGCCATTATAAGCAGCTGCACCGCTATCAGATTTTAGCTTACCAATAAAAATTGGAAGATTTGCGTTTTGATGAAATGCCCTAATGCTATCAATTAATAACTCTAAGTTCACTTGATAAGCATTAGCATAAGTTTGATCAATTGCATCGTTTTCGCCTTGAATCCAAAAAAAAGCTTTCACTTCTGCCTTCTTTCCAAATCCCAACAGCTTGGGGCCAAGATCAGTGTAACCGCTTTTATATGTATCCCAATATTCCCCCACACTTTGCGGGTGCCAATCATCCCCCGTATCCTGGGCCAATCGAGTTCCACCAATCGAGTATTTATATAATGCAACTGTTTCTTCTTTATATTTTGCTAGTGTGTCAGAGAATGAAACCTCTACCCCAAAATCTCCAGATATTTGTCCCTGTACGTTTCCAGGAATGACAGGTAAAAGATATGTACCAGCGGTATTAATGAGTGTGTTTTGAATCGTGTCGGTGTATTGATCGTAGGTAGGAGTTGACAAGTCTACTAAGTCCGCTCGGCCCACCATATTGCTTTGCCCTGCTAGTAGGAAAACATCTATATTAGGGTTTTGCGTTGGTAGATCAGATAGAAAAGAGTACTTAGGGTTCTTTAGGGAAACCCTATTTATCTTTGATTGCGAAACTAGTACACAAGGGAGCAGTAATAATATTACGGTTAATATTCTCATTTATTCCATTATAAGCCCAGCGAAAACCGAGAGTTTAGGTAATCAAACATCTGTGTGCGTTCTGTTCCGTTCAAAGCTTTCGAGTGTAAGCTGATATAGTACATATCACCATCGAACCTCTGATTAGTGGTATCAGTAAACCAATTGCCAATAGATGAAAAAGTAAGCGCGGTAGTGTTTTGTGCTGCACTACCAATGAGTACATTGTCTTTGTAGTATGAGCAATTTGTACCATCGCAAACCAATTGAAAAACCTGGTTTCCTGTTGTTAGAGTTGTTGGGATGGTTGCACTAGCGCCAACGTATGTTGCATTTCCGGCCCCCCTTAATGCCAAATAGGCATTTCCTGAAGCGCCACTATCATAACCGATCATGAAATTATCATCTGCAACAGTTGGATTGATTGCAATTGTCCAGGTATGTGCATTGCTTGAAGCTACAGTTATAGGAGAAGCGCCAAATGTTAACCAATCATAAGGAGAACTTACTCCAGACCCCGAAAAAGTAAGCCCGTTGCTACTTAAGTTTAATGTTGGTTGTGTGCCAGATGTCGGGTTACTAGCCGCAACACTTGATTTTCTATCCGTCCAAGTAGTGGTAGTTCCAGTTATGTCTAAACCAACTAGGCCGTCCCATTCAATAGAAAGATTTCCTATTTGATCGGCAATAGATTGCCCCCCTGATTCTTCTTGTTTAATGGTTGTCGTGTTTGTTGGGACACTCACGGCAACGCCGTATGGCGTATGTTCGAAATAAATCATATGAATGCCGTGTAATGTGTCTCCAGAAGCTATATTGTAAAACTGCACCGAATCAAATGCCGCCCCTATAAAATTAATAGAGACACTATCAAAATCGATTCTAGCAATTGTATAAGCCCCATATTTACCGCCCGTAGTATCCGCCGTAAAGGTTATATCTGTATTTGCGGAGTAATTGGTATAGTATTTTGTATAGGTAAAAGATAGAGAGGTATCTAGTGTTTCGACCACTGGACGGGATAAGTTAGAAGATAATAACCATTTATTATTATCCCTATCCCATTGGTAAATATCTCGGTTAAGTAGATTTATTACATACTCAGTACCATAGGTAGTATCCGGTGCTACAGTAGGCACCCCCCTGTCATATCTAATACCTGTACCTTTTACAAAAGCCTGAGAAAAAACCGCTGATGAAATTAAACATAAGATTAAGCAGGTGATTATTTTTTTAATCATGACATACGCCGTTTTTGTAGGCCACCCATAGGAGGGCCGATATGGTAAACATTTGAAGGTGATAAGGTGTATATGTCGCCAATAGAAACCCCTGCCGCCGCCGCAATCGCATCACTATCATAAGTAGTTACTGATTCGTTTATTCGGCGAACAATTGCAGAGTAAGCAATTGAATATATGTTGTTTTGCGCGGCGGCATAGCAAGTACCTAAAGTTATACCTCCGCTTTCCGCTGCTGCATCACTCACATAAGTAGTAGATGGACCTTTGATAAATACAATTCCTGATGGGTAGCCAAATACATTACTGCCTGATAAGTAGTAATACTCCCCATCTGATAAAGCACTTGCAGCACTTGGCCCGCTGTATTCACCTGATAAAGTAATGTCGCAAGAACCTACTTCTACTTCTTCAAGTTTGATAAAAGGCGAGCGCCGCCTACTACGCCCCACAAAAACAAACTTATTCCCATTAAAACTACTCAGCACATCGCCCGAGTCGGTCGAGTTGCGTTGTCGGAGGTTTTTAAGGAGGCGCTGCTTGTCGTTGCGGTCAACTATAACTGCGTGGATGCGGCGGTTGTCTAGGTTGTTGATGAAGGTGGCGACTTCGGCGCGGTCGTGGGTGATGTCGAAAGTGAGTGTTTGTTCGTAGTAATCGCCAGCGCGTTGGGTGATGAGCTTGCGCTCGGTGAATTGGGCGGTGAATCGGTCAAACTTGATCTCGTGGAAAGATTCGCCGCTATCGAGGGTAATGTCGCCGCTTAGGTTTGGAGAGCAATATTGTACGGGCATACTATCCACAGCGCTATCTAGGAATAGCTTGATAGACTTGAGGCCGCCGAAGGTCTTGCCGCAATGTCGCTCTATAGTACTAAGTGCGCAACTCATGGGTGAAAATTGCACACTTACTAGAAACTATTCAAGGACTTAGCTAGCTACGGATTGGACGCGGTGCATATCTATGCACTCTTTCATTATATTATTTAATGATATGTTTGATTGCAAATTTTTTTTCATCGCTCTTACACCATAGGAGTAGGTACGGCGAGGCACGCCGAATTTATCCACCATATATAAAGGTGGCCTTTTTCCGAACTGGTGAAAAATATACAACATGGAATGTTTGGAGAGCTTAACGGGCACGTAGGTAAGTATCTCTTGTGCCCTAGCCATAAAGTGTTCGTGAATCTCTGAGAGGTCTAAGTCGGAGTATAGACAAGCATATGATTTTAATCGTTGCCCTGGCTTGCCTTGGAATAAGATTCTTTTAGGGTATTTAGGGGCAAGTATTTCCCGTTTTTTTTCTAGGAATCTTGTCCAGTACCTGTAAGCGCTGTCTTGGTCGTAGTCATCCTCTGTTATATTGTAACTACTGTAAAACATTCTTAGCGCTTCTCGGGCCTCTCCTCCTAGCTGTGTTTGGCCTAGTACGTAGGTGGTCATTTGTGTCTTGTGAAAAGAGTATAGATAGCCACCTACTTGGAATAATTCATTGGTAAGATGCGATCCAATCTTGTTATCACAAATGATAGTTATTTGCGAAGTTAAAACCTGTTGCAAGTGTTTCAAGTTGGTAGCATCTTGCACGCGGGAATAACTTAATTGATGGTAGAGGAAGTTGTGCGATGTTATTTTGATCGGCTCGCTGCCGTGCTCCGTAAGGAGGATTTTGCGGCTCATGGGGTGAACCGGGATTATAATTGAAATCATAGTTAGTGTGAATTTTGAACACTAATTTACAATTTTCACACCACACTAACAAGCTCGGCTTCGGTGGGCTGTATGCCTCGCATGCTGAGCGTAACCCGCAACCGCTTCACTAGGTAGTTTTGATTATCAATTCTTACTTTGTCTTTGAAGTTAAATTGTATGATGTCTTTGGAGGTAAGTAGTAGTTGACGAGTAACTACTTTGCGCATCTGCAAAATATCAATCCAGTCTTTCCACCATACATTAAATAGGCTGGTGTCTAGGTGGTCATTCCACAGCAAGCTATAGTTCTCCCCTGCTATTGCATTATGATTATAATCATAAACATTATTGCTCGCCATTGGATAAGTGCCAGAGGGAGAGGCGGCTTGCATTCCTCGGTAAAATAAGAGCCGATCTTCAAACGGTTTGAAGGCTGATAGGTTTAAACCGTTGGCGTCAAAGATAAAGCTACCCTCCTCCCATACTTCAGGAACTAACCAACGTACATTAAACTCGCTTGTGCTCGTCTCCATAAGGATGGTCTTAAGCTTGCTTAGATATGGGTCGTTGCTGCTCTCTGGTATTAAGTAAGGAAGGTATAGCTTGCTTTTCTTTGAGCTGATTTGAGAGTACACGGTGCCCTCTTCGGGGGTTGTCTCTACATCAAGCTCATTGTAGTATAGCGTGTCGGTCGTATACTCATAGTAGTAACTGCTCGGCGCATCGTCGGCAATAGCATCTATGTCGGTGATCAATTGATAAGTAGGGGGATTGCTTTCAAACCAGAATGTAGGTTCGCCTTTACTGTACATGTCGTCGTACTGGAAGCCGCCTACTAGGTCCGGGTTCAATTCCTTTACGGTATACTCTTTAGCTGCTTTTTTGGTCCAGTCATGGCGCACGCCATTACCTATCAAACTTTTTAAGGGCAATAGCTCTACCTGTTTATTCCACTTATCCTCGAATGGTGCCAAGCAGAACAACCTAGAAAGGTTTTTTAAAAGCGTGCCGTAAGAGGTCGCCGGGTTGGCATGGTTGGATAAGTCGGTACTAAGCTCCCAGGCCGCGCCATTGTGGATCGATCGATTATTGTAAAGCACTAGCCGCTTTAGCTCGTCGTCTACTTGCCAGTTATTCACCAAGGTGTAATTGATGGCGCTCAGGCCACCACTTAGCACATGATCAAGTTTCAGAAAAGGCACTATAGCCGTGGCTACTGTATCACTTACAAAAGATCCTGGTGAGGTATCATACCAGTTAATAAACTCATCTTTGCCGGTGCTCTCATCGTCGGCCTCTGTAAAGGCGTTATTCTTTACCGGAAAGAATATATAATTGTGGTTCTCTGGATTATCGGCGGTGTCTTTGGCGTGGGCGGTGGCTTCTGATTGATTGGCGCCAAAGGTGGCAGTGCCCAGGCTCGCCTCATTCATCATGATGTCTTTCAGGGCGGTAATGTCATTGATCAAAATGTACATTTTGGCCGTCGTCCTGGTAGCCTGTTGGATGGTAGCCTTGCCTGAGAATATGAGTGAGGTATTAGTCCATACCTCACAGTAGGTATTTTTAATAAATAATCTTTGGTTGTCTATTCTATTGGGATGGTATAGCGTGGCTTTGTTTTTGGAGGATAGCGGGATAGTAAAGGGGAAAGAAAAGCCGCCTTTGATACTGCCTATATCAGCACCAAAATAGCAAGGGCTATTCAGCTCAAAACTTATAGAAGTGTTGGGTGATAGCTCAAGGAAGCGGTCGTATATTTTTATGCCTATCATTAATAGTCGTGGTATGATCGATCAGTAGACGCCATGCTCATTTCAAATTCAAGAAAGAATAAATCTTGATCATCTTCTCGCAATCTAAAACTATTGGTGTCTATATTGACTCGTACAAACTTATCTTTATCACGGTCTACTATCCAAGCCTCTGCGAGCAATAGCTGCCGTAGGTGCTCAATGTATTCATTTTCATAGTAACCGGTGTTACATTTCCAAACCTGTTGGCCCGATTGATTGAAGTGGGAAAACTCGCCCTCTTGGTCGGTGAAAGATTGCCCTCTAAGCACCTGTAAATTATCTCGGTTGGCTTGATACTCTAGTGCTGTCTTGCCGCGCAAATTAATAGTTTCGCAGCCGCCTAATCCATTGGAGAACAACAGGTATAGGTTCCAAGGGTGGCAATCACAATCTACCGAGTATTGTACGGTAGGATTTACTAGGCTCGTCTCGTCGTCTTTTATTAGTATCCAATCGTATGCTACGAGTTCTTTGTCGGTGGGCGTAGCTACTTCACTAGTTAATCCCAGCTGTAAAGGCCCACTAGGAAACCAGTATACTTTGTATTGATCCAAATCAAAGGGAGTAGTAGATACCGCAACGTCGGCTTGTGTGCCATCGTCGTAGTAAGCTACCGCTTTTACCTTATAATCGGTCAAGTCGTTTTTGGTGAATACGTACACCCAATCAGGTTGATATGGGCTTACGGGCTTGCGGTAAGTGGTGCCGCTGGTTCTATAACTGTGTAGCACATATTGACCTAATGTAAAGCCGAATAGTGTCTCGTCGCTATCGCCTGGGCTGCCGCCATATATTGCGTAAAACTCGCTACTCTTGAGTAAGCCATCAGCGGCGGCGGGGATGCCGTACTTGTCGGCATAGCGCAAGTAGTACTTGATAAAGGCATCGGTAGCGGCACCATAAGGATAACTGGCATTATAGTCGATACTAGCGGTACTAGGAAGGCCTGGCTTGAGGTCGAATACATCGGCTAAGTTAAAAGGGAGATTCCCGTCTTGGTCATAAGCTCCATTGAGGGTAATCACTTCGGTGTTCTCTTCGTCGTCTATCGCTTTGAATACTTTTAGTATGCCGCTTAGGTTGTCCTGTAATACGGGGCCACTACTATCGACAATCGTATCGGCTACATTGCTTAGCGAGTTGGTCGCGGTTATATCTACCGCGTCGTAGCTTTTGTAGATCAATTTGACGCCGCCAGAGCTAGGCAGACTTATATTAAAATCCTCTAGCACAGTCTCGTTCCGTTCAATATAATCAGCTAGGCTAGCGTGATACTCGTCTAGCGTGCCCGAGCTGAAGGTAGGTATTTCGGCGCCGCTATCATCTGGTGAAGCGGCTACGGTGAAAGTCACACTCTTATCACCCCATTCTATCTCTAGTGTCTGGGCGGCAGCGGGGCCGGTACTGGAGACTACTAGCAAAACAGAGGCGCGTACGGCATTCACTTGATCGGTAGTGAGTACGGCCCAAATGTCATCTTTAGATAAGGCTATCGTCGGGGGTGTAGTGCTGAGTGTGGCGGCCATCTATAGCGGTTTTCTTTGTAGAATGATGTCCAAAGGTGCCTTTTCGTTACCGCCAAACCAAGGCCATATTTCCCGACTGTCTTGCGCCAGGGATATATTATACTTGAGTGAGTGCTCGGCGGTATTGGTGGCGGTGCTTACGCGCACTATTATGGTGCTGTCTGCTGTGTTGGGGATAATCTCGGTGTAGAATGTATCATATACATTAATCTCCATTAATGGCAGGGTGTACACTCGTAGTTTGCTGATGTGGTAATAGGCATTTAGCTCAATGGTTTTTTTGTCTAGCCTATACCGCCACCCTACCATGGCACTATTGTAGTGGCTATTGAGCAGGCTATAACTAAGGCCGGTTAGTTTGTTCCAATCTAGTTGGTCATTGTCGCCAAGGTCATAGCGGGCTGATTCATCAAAGCGCCATTTATAACTAAGCCCGCTATGTTGCTTGTGTACGAGCTGCCAAGGAGCGCTACGGTGCTGCCCTTCCTTGATGGTCAATACTTCCCATCCTTCCTCTATGTTTTTGCTACACGAGGCGAGGAATAGAAGCAGTAAGAGGATATATTTTCGCATAGTATTTTCAATTAAAAAGAGAGCCTCCCTACACATATGAGGCTCTCGTACCTAAACCCCAAATGAAAACATAATTTTCACCGTTCTACCAGTGGTTGTATATTTTCTAGTGTAGTCAGTAAATCGGTTAACTCGGGGGAGGTTTGACTATTCACACTATTGTCTTTTAGTTCTTGTATCAATTCTTGCACACTGCTCGCGCTGATACTTAGTATTATTTTATCTAGGGCTATTGCCATACCGCATCATTTACACAGTCATCAATAGGGGCTGTGATAGTAAAATCTACGCGCCACCCCCAATCATTGTCACCGCTCCATTTCTCCTTGGGCATAAGGGCGCATTTTTCTAGCTCAAACTCAAATTGGCCATCCTCGCTATCATCATTCATTTTGGCTAGTATCTCGTAGCAATATTGCAATGCGGTATTCAGGTCGGCCTCTTCTCTGCTCCAGTCATCGGCGGGAGCGGGCAGAAGCACCAGGAAGGCGCTAGCGTATCGGCCCTTATAGCCGCCTTGCCAAAACATACCTATATCGGGGTATTCCAACCACAATAGCGGGTAGGTAAGCTCTGAGCGCTCCCTGCTGAGTATGCGCTCACTATTACCTACCTCGAATGTAGCTAGGGAGGTGTGACTCGTCACCAAGTCACGAAAGTATTGTACAAATGAGTCGTAACTAGTGATCATTCTTTAATCTTTGAAATTCCATTTGGCGGCGCATGTCTTGCTCGGCCTTTTTCTTTTTTACCAAGTACATGCAAATGCTGTGAAAATTGGCTTGGTGCACTTGGTCTAGGTTGCCAAATACGCCCGCCTCGGCAATGTCCATATAGATACCCCACCAGCCAAACAAACTTGGCTCCTCTTGGGGTTCGTTGTTAGCGTCGGGGTCGTCATCGTCTGCCTCCGGCCTGGGCCACAACCACGGGCCGTATACTTTATCGATGTAGTGTTTTACACCCGACCAATACATAATAGCCAGGGTGGGTATTTCCGTAGGTAGCGCGGCCAATCGCTTGGCGCGGGCCTCTACTTCGGTACGCGTAAGGGGCTGATCGGACAAGCCAGGCTCTCGGCAGAGCGTAGCGAGCAGGAGGTAGAGCGGCTCCCGGTCTTCGCTGTTAAGAAACTGCTGATAGAATTCGTCAGCCATAGGATATTGCAATGACTTGCCGTTTTGGAACTTAGCGTGCAAGAAGTCGTAGCGGCGCATGCGGTGCCAGAAATGAGGCACTAGCGGCGCATCGTACGTATCTACTTGCATCCAATTCAAAGCGCGGTAGAGGTCGCCTATAGCGTCATTGGACATGCCCAACACAGTGGCGCGGCGTACCTTCAGCAGTCGGCTAATGATGCGTAGCTTGGCCTGAGACTCGGGATAATTGACGAGATCGCGCACGCAAGCTATAGCGGCAGCACCCACCTCCTCCCAGGAGGTAGGCAACTGTCGCTGTAGGCGCTTGGGAGTGCCAAGCAAAGTAGTCGTGCTTATCTCTATAGGTATCAATGCTTATAGCTTGAATCCTACAGCAGCCAAAGCGGCGGCAATGATGGTGCCTACCAAACCCTCGGGCAAGCGTACCTCGATGCGCTTACCCTCACACTCAAAGGCAGTCTCTTTAATCTTGTTCCAAAGGATTTGTAGCAGGTTCTTTACGCCCGTAAAGTCTAGTACTACTACGCCCTCGGTGTTTTCTTCAAATAGCATATCTTCCACCTCGTCAGCTAGTTCGGCCACGTTGGCGGTATAACATTCTACTTTCTTGAAAATGGGGCGCAAATCTTTCTTGTCTTGATCCATACAGCGATGTATTTTAATGATTTAATACTCGCAAAATGCAGCGCCCTATATGCCAGTACAAGGACAAAAAAAGCCCGACGTAATGCGACGGGCTGGTGCTACATGGAAGATTTATATTGGGAAATCCTTACCAATTTAATACTACTTTTTGACTATAGGTTTTTAATGGCCAATTGATGATAGGTGAATCAATACTACAATCATGATTTATCAATACATGCTTTCCTGTAAGCTTATTTAGTCTTTCTGCATATGGTTGAAAGTGTCGGTACATCTGTTCCGTTTTTTCTGGCGTCTCTACCATTTCAAACGGAACGGTAATAACAGGCTGCCAAAGTTTAAGTATTTTCTTTGCTTCTTTAATGCTCATGATTATCCGTTAATTTGAATTTCCAAAAAATCAGCCTCCATTGTACCCAATCTATCAGATAGATTTTGCTTATCCTCTTCTGTCCATCCGTGTACAGTTAAGGCCATGGGCGTAGATCCTTGAATCCAATTCAGTGTATTATCATCCCAGGTAGCCGACTTGTGTATTAGTATCCTATGGGGGCGGCTTGTGATATTATTGCACTCTATCTCGTGCTGCCAAAATTCGGGAATATCACAGTTGATGTTCATGATGTTTTTTTTATTGCTGAATTGAGATGGTTCAAATATATTTACATTTACATCCTCTTCTATTTCTTGATCTGTGGCATACCTTCGCCAAAAAGCATCTCTAAACTCTATACTGTACTTATGATTACCTTTTAATATAGCTTTTTTTTTATCCATGGCAGCTACTCTATATGTTTCTACTATGGTAGTAAAGCCTTTAGGTTGAAGAATAAACAATTTATGGTATACTTCGTCACTCATACCTCAATATTTTCCGGTGAAACAATACTTTCTTTCTCCCCTATCGCCTCCGACAAAGCCCGATAAGTAATAAGCCAATCATCGGTAAATGGTTGCTCGGGATCATCGCATACCGCACCCTCTTTCATGCGCTTATACGCATAGGTGAGGAATACCTCGCCGAGTATGTACTGCATACGCGCGGCGCTTAGGTCGGCAGATTGGATTGCATTTTCTTTGTTACGCATAACTTGAAAATTTAAAAAGCTATAGGGCCGTAGGTGTGCGTAACAAAGTCTCTTGGTGGAGAAGTTATTTTAGGCCGCTTTCGCCGACGCCAGCACCTAAAGCCTATCCTTGCGTGCAAGGCTAGCCCTATATATCTTGAAATAATTTTAATCTGGAACATAAGAGTCTTTAATTACGCACCACAAATATAGAAAACATTCAACTAACAAACAAGGGGTGACACATGGCCACCCCCTAACTATGAATATAACTATGATGATTCTCCCGAACATCACATACCTAAGTTTCCTGCTATGAAATACTAGACGCCTCCCTCACGGTATCTACATCTGCCTCTACCTCTTGGTAGTCGTCATATACTACTTTGGCTTTGAGCGTTCGGGGCATGGTGGCTATTGCCTGGGATAATGTTTGGACTTGCTCTAGCAGTGGGCTTAGGTCAGGAGCGGTGCCACCAGACGAGGCAGAGGCGACACTTATGCCGGTGGGGTTGGTATTAATGTCGGCTACGCCTCCATTTTGGAAGTATACCGATCCTCCATTGCGCATAAGCGGTACGCCTCCCCCCGCCTGATTGAAAGCGGATAATGACCGAATGGCCCTACTACTGTTCTTATTGAGTATGTAAAAGTTTTCGTCTTTTTCTACCTCTATCTGTGTGCCATCGTCAAACACTCCTCGCGTACCTCCTTGGCTATGCGAACGCCCGCCAAAGGTGCCTACCTTGGGGCTACCCCCTCGGGCAAATTTAGTTTTTGATATTTTGCGTACAGCGGCGGCGGTTCTTGCGGCTGCTACAGCGGTTCTTACCCCGCCGATAATGGGCCCCAATATAGGGCCAAACTGTGCGGCGGTGGCCCATACATCTTGCACCTCCTTGATACCGGCAGCTATTACTTTGCCCGTTTCGAATGTCTTGATAAATCCTGCATTCTTTTTTCGGGCGGCTACGTCGGCAGAAAGCAAATCGATCCCTACGCTGAGTGCATCTTGTGTAGTGGAGATGATAGCGTCGCTGATGCTACGCTTGGCTTCTTTCTCGCGCTCGGCGTTTTGTATGCGGGCGTTAGATAGCTCCTCTTCTACCTTGAGTAGCTCCTCTTGTTTTCGTGAGGCTTCTTGTATCTCGGCATCGCTACCTTGCTGTAGCAGTGCTATCTCTTGCTCTAGGGCTAGCTGCTTGGACTCTAAGCGCAATACGTCATACTCTTGCTCTAAGAGTATTCCTTGTACAAACTTTTCGCGTAAGAGGCTGAGCTTTCTATCCTCATCTGAATTGATTTGCTCTAATTCGACATTAATATCTCGGCGCTCCACCCCTCCTAAGCTGCTAGCTCCTATCTCTTCTAATGGTGCAAATGATTGTTGCGTGAGTGATTGATTAATCTCTATGATTCGATTTCGGGCGGCCTCGGCTTCTACTCCTTTATCCTTGTTGAACTGGTCGAATAATACGAGCTGCGCCTCGTACTGTTCGCGCTCAATCTCAAGGAGGCGCTTGCCGTGTTCGCTTTCGCTTACTTCTTTTTGTAGGAGGGCGCGGTCTACTATGATTTGTTCTATCTCGGCGCTGTTGTTGATCGTCTCTAGCTGTAATTTGAATGCTTTCTCTAGTGCCTTCTTGCGCTCTTGGCCCGCCTTTTCTATTTCTTGTGGGGTAAGTGTCGGCTTAGTTATGGCATCGTTTTGTGGATCATTGGCGGGGGCGGCGGTGCCTGTTTCAAATGTACCGCTGAGGATGCCTACGGCGTCATTGGTGGTTTGTATTTGCTTCTGTAGTCGCTCCGCATCGGCTTGTAGTCGTTTGATTTCCTCGCCGGTTAGTTGGAATTGCTGCGATACTACCCCCGCGGTCGTATTAAATTGCTGTGTGCGTACGAGATTACCCTCACTATCAAAATTATTAAGTGCCTTGTTGACATCTTCTAGTTGCTTTTGGTATCGGCCTAGTGCGCTGGTGTTCTCGTCGATGGCTTCGCTGTTACGCTGCTGTAGTAGCAATTGTTGGGCGGCTACAAAGTCGCGCACCTTGTCGGCACTAATGCCTATGGTTTTACCATATTCATCAAATTGGGTTACAGCAGTCGGTACAATCTCGCCGATCTGCTGCATTACGCTCTTGAGTTCTTCTTGCTCGGCGGCGTTTAGATTCGTCTTGGTATTAAGCTCATCGTAGCGCTCAAGCAATGGACTAAGGCCGCGCTGGAGGTCGTCTACCTTTTCGCTTTGCTCCTGGAAGGCATCGGAGGCCGCGCCAGCTGGATCTACTAGGCTGCTTACACTATCGGCTACATCGTCGAAAAACCCTGTAACACTTTCCGCTACAGATATGAGTCGCTCAAATGCGGGTATCAATAGTGTAGCTATTCGCTCGCTTATCTCGGTGATACGAGCGCGGAGTCTTGCTAGGCGGCGTACATTACTATCGCTATTCTCTCCAAAGTTGGCTTGTGCATCGGCTGATTTCTCGGTAATAAGCTCTAGTGTAGCCATGGCGCGGGCTTGCTCCCTGGCGGCACCGGTTACTTTCTCCAGACCTTTGAGTTGGAGGCGGCGCTTTACGTCCTCCTCACTGATGACAATACCGAGGCTCTTTAATTCTTCGCGCTCTCCGGTAAGTGCTTTTATTAATGTGCTGGTGACTTCCTCGGCGGTCTTTTGTCCTCCGGTCCATTCTGATAGCGCACCTGATAGGTTGACTATCTCGCTGCTAATCTCGGCGGCCTCTTCACGTTGGAAGCGCATAGGCACGAGTATATCGCCGGCAGCGGTAGCCAGGTTGATATATTGTTGCTCGGTGAGGCCAAGGTCGGCGGCGGTTTGTTTGGCAAATCCTTCGACTATACTTTGTGCATCTTCAAATACGGTTTCCGTTTTACGGGCAAAGGCATCTTGTGCGACGCCAGTTTGAAACAATTGCTTTCCGTAATCAATTACTTGACTCGATAAGTTGGCTAGTGATATGCCCCCAAATACGCCGAGTGCTTTATTGGCTATACTGCCCAAGGCCGAAAAGGCGCGACCGGCACGGCTGCGCATATCATTGGCGGCATCTACTACCCCTTTGGTTTGCTTATTTATACTGAGTAGCTGAGAGTTTACGCCCTGTAGTTCATTGGCCAATACTTTAAACTGTGGGGCACTCTCGGGTATTAGTTTTAAAATCTGCTGTAGCTGCCGGGCACGGCTCACTAGTTGGCCTTTGGTAAGATTGGATAGGTCAATGTCTTTAACCTTGGCCGAGCTTTTGGCAATGTCATCAACGACGCCCGAGAGCACCTTGCCCTCTTTTTGCGCTTGCTTGATGGTTTTAAGATAGTTCTGGGTATCTCCGATAGTCTTGGCGAAAGCGCGGCTTTCATCGGTGATAAAAGAGATATCTATCTGTACCTGATCTCTACGTACTGCCATTATTTAAAGTTTTTCTTGATCTCGTCTGCCACTTGCTCGGGCATGTTGGCGGCCACTTGATTGAATAGCTCGGTAATGGCGGCACTTTTTGGCTTGTTATACCATGCTCGCCTACGGGTGCGCGAGCGGCTACTTCGTTTTATGGCGATGCCCCAGGCGATCTGATTCAGCACCTTAGCGGGTACTTTCTTCAAGCGGCGGCGGCGCATGTATCTCCGTATGAATTGATCCTCTAGGCCTTTCTCTTTAATCCATTGTACCAAGCCCTCGATATAATCGCCTCCACCTTTGGGCGTTTTGAGTCGCTTCATGTCAATAAACCGCCCGTACTCCTCAAAGGCGAGCATAAGTGTAACGGCTCCCTTGAAAGTCTCGTTTCGAATCTCGTATTGCATAGACCGTTCTAGGTCTTTGCTCGCCGATATTTTCCTACGACGCAAATAGGCCACCCTATCCTTTACGAATACAGCAGCCCAGGCGGCGAGTTCTTCTTGTAGGTAGTCCTCTATGATCATTTTTTCAAACGACTAAGTATTGTTTTTTTCACCGCGCCTATTACATTGGTGCCGGTGATGGTACTAATGTTTTCAATGATGCTAAGAAACTCCGTAGAGGCAATATAAAACCCTACTATATAGGTTGTACCTGTAAGTATGGGGTAAATATCTTGCATCATTTGCGATAGCATAATAGCAAGCATGTAATACACACTTTTATTTATGGTCTTTCGCAATCCTCTGCTAATGATGATCTCTTTACGGACCCTTGCGGCACTTACGCCGGTGATCCAATCAGCAACCACTAGCACCGTACACGCTGCCATAAATGGAGAGACGGGTAGTATTTTCTGAAACAGAAAAGCCGCTACCATCGAAAGCCCTGCTTTGATTCCATGCGCTTTTGCTAGCGCAAGTATTAATTCGGTAAATGTCATTATAACCCGTCCGATTTGTTTAATAAATTGGGGGGACGTAGATAAGCTCATGACCTCTCGATTTTAGGGGAGTTAAGTAATGCTTGTCTATGTTCTATGGGATCATTACCTAACGGCAGGGGCAATACTTGCCCACCACCTCCGTAAAAGTGCACTGTAAGACGGGGACTAGAAAGGACAAAGACTAAGGTGTGACTATCCGACTCGCCAGCTCGGCGGCTGATTCTTCGGAAAAGTCACGTACGAATGATTGCGCGTCTTCTGTCGTTGTAAAAGTAAACGTTTGGGAGTAAGTCAACTTAGTAGTATGAAAAAACACTACAGTAACTAAATCCACTCCTCTTTCAATTGATCTAAATACTAAAGTCGAGAGCGTAGAATGCTCTTTGCTCGGGCCTAATTCCTTTTGATCCATGAACGACTGCGTTGTGTGTGTGTGTGTGTGTGTGTGTGTGTGTCTTCGAGTATAAAAGCAATATAACAAAATACATACATATTTAATATATGCTTTTTTGACTTTTACTTATGGTAAATTAACTTACGTCTTTTAGCGTATCAACCACCATGCGACTACCCTATTGGCGTTATAGGTGTACTTCATGAACAATTCAGGATCAAAATCATTGCCGCCTTGTAGTACATTTCTAGCAAACGGCTCATTGATCATTAGTGAGTCGTAGGTCGGCAAACCTTTGGCCTTTACGCTATATTTAACGGGCGCGGTATACAATACCTTCCAAATGTGATACACTTGTCGCTTTTTGATTTCGCCGATGGTATCTACTTTTATATGGCTATCGGGCTGCATGACCACCCCATAAGCGGCGGGTGACTGCTCAGGGTTTCGAAGTAAAGTAAAGCCCGCCAATAGCATGGCGGCAATAGATACGACGAGGGTAATAATTTCTGTTCGCTTCATAATATTTTATTGTATAAATACTGTGGATTGTAAAACCTGTAGGCGATAATCGCCTGTATTATTCACTAGATGGCCTTTGCTGCCTGGGTTGATCGTAATGCCGTAGTTTTGGCCGTAGGTATCGGTGTAGCCACTATAATGAATGGCATTCCCTTCTATCTTAAAATTATCAGTATTGCCTACCTGTATGGCATCCCAGGCGATACTAGAGAATGTATTGCCTATGATCTGCACATTGGATAATTTATACTCGCTCGCAAAGTGTGGGCCGATATATACGCCCTCGTGCGATATATTGCGGAAGGTGCAATACAATATTCTTATATCTTGGTAAGCTTGATTTTGGTTGATGCGTATACCTGTGTGTGCGCCTACTATGTTCACCCCTTTTATGGTGAGATCCTTTGCCCCTTCCCATACACTAATAGACTGGTTGAGCGTAAGCCATCCTTTGCCGTCGATGGTCACTTGCTCGGGATTGCGCAAGACGATGGCCTCCTCGGTGTGGGTGCTAAATATATTCACCTCCCCGAGTGCTTCTATGTGCACGCCCTTGGCATTGATGATGATCAACCTATCGCCCTGGTAGTCTCCAGTAAGCTGCACGAGCCTTTCGCCTTCCAAGTCGATGAGCGTGGTTTTAAGCTTGTCGAGCTTAATTTCTCGCCCCCACCCTACTAGGGGTATCAATAGTATTGTAAAAAGAAAAAGGCGCATCATCTTTTTTTTGTAAAGATGTGCGCCTTTTATTGGGGGTGGTAGGACGGGGTTGGGGGTTAAAAAGGTGCTCGTCTTTCCGAGCCGTCAGGTTAATACTTTCCCCGTATTTATCCGCTATGTTTCCTAAGCTTCGAATCAACGCTACGGGTCGCGCGGCGGTCCTTATCCGTGTTCGTTCCGCAAGCCACCTAGCACGGATGGCGATTTCTTTGGGGGTGTTTTTATGTCGCTCATTTTTGGGGTTAGTTTAATAATTCTGCATAATCCAGATTTATCCATGTACCTCAGAGGGTTTTCATCTACGGCCTTATTGGCTGCTTCTCTCGCCTCTTCATCTGTCTGGAATTTAAGAGCAGATTCTATTTTCTTTGTTCTGCCCGGATCACCCTCCCAGTCAGCAAGGTAGTAAGGGTCACCTCTATTTAGGAATTTTACTACATACATATTTTTGGTCTATTTTTCGAAATGGTTTAATCTTTGTTTCGGTCGTAACATTCAACCATCGCAACGGCTACAGCCGCCACTTGAATTAGTTCTTTTCTATAGTCCTCTAGGTGCAGACTCTTTGATAGTTCTGTTTTAGCGGGAAACTCCCCGTGATTATAAGCACACCCAAAATGCGCCTCTAGTGCTGCTTTGTTCACTTCTCCGACCTCTTCACCAAGAATAGCACAGTACTCAATTGGTAAATGGTTCTGAACACCCCATTTTTCATCTTGTCTCGATCTTTCTTTTGCAACTTCATCCAATACCTTAGAGGTGTCTAAATATTTGAATTCTTCTTCCTTATCCATAATAAGTGTCGAATTTTCGAAATTATAAAATGTGTGTGTAGTCACTTTGTCTTTCAATATCTTCTGAAGTATATCCACCTGCTGAGCACCATTCACATTGCCCATCAATTAAGTCTTTATGAGGGCCAGTTTTGCAAGATCTACACACATCGGTATCTATCCCTAAATAACCTTTCACTTGTTCAACATCTTGCTTCCTCTCCTCTCCTTGCTCCGAGGCCCAAGAATCAATAACTCGCCTTATTGCGTTAGCTGCTGCTTTTTCTCCATTCATGGCTTTAATTTTTTGGTGGTTTATTTACAGTTGTTTAAAATCAATAAAATTGCCGCCTGAAATCCAGCGGTAAAATGCTTTTCAGCCTCTCCCTTGATCTTTTCCGACTTGATCGGCTTATCGTTTTCAACAAAGTTTTCCTTATAGGACTCTAATGCCTCATCAAGTTTTTTGTCGTTCGGAATTAGATTCCAAACTAGATCAATAAACTTGGATTTGCTAACTGCCATTTCGGATAAGCAATCCTTAGTTGTACATGTATAGCAATCAAAGTTGTTATCAAAGTATTGGTCTATGCGCATGGGTGGTTAAATTGAAAGATTTTGAAAGATTATAGATTCGTTTATTTCGCCACCTTCGGCTATACTTATTAGCAAGCTAATAGGTATATGATCATGATTACTTGATTCGGGCGTAAATCCAAAACCGTCCCCTTTTAGGTGGTCTACATGGCCAGCTACACATATAGTTTCTGTAATTACACTAGACAGGTTTCCCATCGTAGCCACAAATCTACCTTCGGCGGCTACAGCTTGTTTATATGCTCTTTTGATTTTTTGGACTTCTCTTTTAGATAATAACATAACTGTCGTTTAAATAAGGTTTAAAAATGTGGGGCCAACTTGCTACTAGCTTCCTCTTTCAATTGTTGAATTAGTTACACCTGGCTGCATTGTTTCGCGTTTCTAGATTACGGAACAACCGCTTTTTACCCCTTACCTCTTTCTTATTTTACATTGCAATTACTCTGAGTCCATCCTTGCAAAGTGCCCCGCGAGTTATAAGCTCCTGGTCAGGCTAAGAAACGGAGTGGCGAGTTTTCTAGAATCCTCAAGCAACGTTGGATTCAAACCTAGATAGCCGCTAAGCCCTTCGGATTATGCCCTCCATCAACAATCTAATCAATTCGGCCAGTTGGCCCCTTTCGTGTTGGTTATCTTAAGCCCCTACTTTTAGGGGTCGAATTTTCGAAAAGTTAAAAAAACCATTTTTTATGTTCTGTCGAATAAAATGGAAGTTCAGATGATAGCCCTTTTTTACTTCTCCTTACCATCCTTCGCCATGCTCTCTCGTTCCACTTTTCACCGACTATGGATTTTATTTGTTTTTTAGTGAACCCCTCTTTCCCCAAGGATTTTATTGCTTCTTCCATACCGTCTATTTTTCGAAAAGTTAAGAATTTTGATCGCCTAACGCTGCCACACCCGAATCCATCACGCCATTAACAACAACCATTGACGGAGCATAACCAGATTTTATTGTCGCTAACCATTGGTCATAACTTGCGGTCATTCCTGCAAAAGCTGAAGCGTTGTTATCAACCAACCATTGCGCCAACTCTTCAGATGATTTCATTGGGGGGCTAATTGGTGATCCCTCAGAAGTATTTTCATACATTTGAAAGTGAGTCCTTTCGGATTCATCCCAATCGGGCATATAATCTTCTTTTTCCGGCCTTGCACCTTCCCACTCTTCCCATGAGTCGCCCCTGTATTCATTTTCTATTTCTATAATTCCGGCACCATATTTATTGCGCTTCCCCTTTAACCAAAGCGCCTTTCCTTCTTCCCATTCCTGAAGCCGATCACTAAAGCTGCCGCCAAGTAATGGCTGGTATCTTCCATTGTCTCTTTTTGGATGCTCCCAATTAGCGGGAACCATTCTTAGTTCTCTTCCCATGATTTAAAATTTTGGTCGTTTATTTTGGTTCTTTATAGTCGCCAGCGTCATCTAACGCCTTTGCGATTAAATAAGCTATTCCAATTGTTATTGCTCCAAGCATTACTTTATGATTTTGGTCCTTATTGCGAAACCTCAAAGGCTTCTGGTTTTTTAAATAAAACATCTTTGTTCTGCTCTATAAAAAAAGCAACCGACGACTTGTCTTTACCTTCCATGCATTTCGGACATATGTCCAAAATCCTGCGACCCAAACGGAAAGAGTACCAACCTAAAACACTTAAGACAAGATGCCTACTTTGACGTATAGAATGCGCAGGGGATGCAACTTGAACTTTACTACACCAGTCACATTTTACCGCTTTGAAATATGCCATAATTATTGTCGAATTTTCGAAAGTGAATTAATGTTGATTATGGATGTATGCTTCTGTCGGGTCTTCATATAATTCTGAGCTTAATTTGCTAGTAAGTTGTGACCAAACAAGACTTAACACGAAAACAAGATGTTGTTCCTGTTCTTCGCTTTTCAATCCAACATTCAATGCTATAGATTCAGGAGTCCTTTCAACAAGGAATGACTTAAGTCGAGGCCAACAAGCATCAAAATATCGATGAGCTACTACCTTGTGAGTGGCAATAACAAGTCGGCCCTCATTTCGGGCTGTTTCCTCAATGTATATATTTACAAATCCGTGCCCATCCTGCACGGTGAATCTATATAGGTCGACTTTTCTAGTTTCAAGATTAAATTCCATCTCTTTATTTTTTGGTCGTTATTTTGGTGTTAAAAAATAGCCCCGTTAGCATATTTATACCGCCTCGCATTAGTGGGGCCAAACTCTCGCTTTGGCGGTGCTTTAGTTAGTAGTTAACATTTCGGTTCTTATACCTCTCGACTAAAACTATAATCAAGAAGGCAAGAAAAGTAAACGGCGCAATCATTGGGAAAGGTGTTCTTGATTCTCCACTAAGGAAGGCCCACCCAAAGACTGATCCAGCCGTTAGTATTAATAGGAAATCCTTCATTGATCGGTCGTTTATTTGAGGTGTTTAAGAAATTGAAAAAACAATTCTAATTCTGGATTTCTAAAGGCGTGAGTAAGGAATGTTTTAGGTTCTGAATAGTGATAGTGATTTAACTCTATATGCCTCTTAATTGCTTTCTCGCTAAAGAATGCGTTTTTATAGACGTATTCATCCTTGTAATAGACCTTATGGAATTTATCTTCATCGAAGTCCTCTTCCACTGCATCTGGGTGGTAGGTTTCTTCACCATCATGATTACTTACCCAAATAAAAAGGTCTGCATAATCATCATCCATTCCGTATATTCTTTTTTTCTCCATAATTTGGAAAAAATAAGGGGGTGCGGTTGCCCTATTATCTTGGGTTTCTACTTCCTTAGCAATAGTCTTGAGTTTTTCATAAACATCAATTGGTAATTCTATTGATACTGTTTTGACCAATGTATCTTCCATAATAAGAGTGGTATTTTTGAAAAGTTAAGAACAATAATCCGTACATACACCTAACAACAGCTATATGTCCATATTCCTATCGTCATACGGCACATAGCCAAACCATTAGGCACAATAATTAAAGATACAGATGCGCCAGAATAACCAATGAAAACAAGCCTAATACTACAATCCACACGGGCAAAGCAATAAATAATACCTCAAAAAAAGTAATAGGCTCTGTATATGCGTTTTCATTTTCAAAATTAGAATTGTAGTATTTAGCCGCCCCTATTGAGCGGGCAAAACTCATGCGCATAATGTCTCCCGCAAGAATTTTTCTTCTGAAATCAAATACAACAAAGTCAGTTCCTAAAAATCTAGTTATGGTAAATAGTTTCATGTTGATGATTTTGGGTTGCAATCAATTTCTATACTATCCAAATATTCTTTGATTTTTAGGCTACGTTGAAGTGTGGGGTTGTTATCCTGTTGCCCATCATCAAAGGAAACTTCTACACCCTCACTACTCCACCAAGAAAAGTAAAACACATGTATGCTTGTGCTTGAATCCAACCTATAAGCATCAGGAAGGACGGGGTGCGGTTCAGACATGATCCATTTTCTTCTTTTGGTAAAAGATATTGGACTTACTATTTTTGCAATATGCTCGAACTCTTCCTTTGTTATTGTTCTTGGATACCTCATTGATCGGTCCTTTTTTTTACTACTCCCACCCAAGGCGAGTAGCTGTGTTTTTAAATATGCTGCAAATCTGTTCGCTGATTTCAAACCGATCTTTGTTTATTTCAATTGATTTGTAAATATTTCCATCAGCATGGCGTTCAGTTGCCGCTTTCCAATCAAAAAACATTTCTATTAGATCAAATAAGTCAAATCCATTTATTCCGTTCTCGTAATGCTCAGGGTGATGACTATTATTTGCGTAATGATGATCAGTAGCAACCTTTAACTGCCTGAAGTATTTATTATACTCTTCACTTCCATAACTTAACCCTTTTAGCTTTGGTGTGAATTCATCAAATAGCTCCTTTTCTGGGCTTTCTAACTTAGAGTCATCATGACAATTAGCCCGTTTAATTAATTCACTAGAGGCATTCGTGAGAAGCTCCGAGACTCGCCTGATGTGTTTTAGGGTGTCTGCTTCACTATCATATACTGTTGCCCCGATTTTCCTAGCTGTAAATGCTAAATTTTGCAAATATGTCTCTTCTGAAATGCCCCCCATTTTATAATCTAAAGACATTGAAATCAACATTTCTGCGTATTGTTTAATATCACTCATTTGGTGGTTTCTTTACTCCTCATCGGTGAGGAGTGAATTATAAAATATACACCATCCACATTCAAAGCACATGCGTTCCTCACCTTCATGCCATTTTTCTTTCATTGGGCAATCAGTTTCGAAGTTCCAGTCTGAGCAAGGAAAATCTTCATCGTCGTGAACTTCGATTAGCGTTGGCATGGGAATGGTCGTTATTGCGAAGCCTCGGAGGCTTCCGGTTTAGTAGTGAATTCTGGTTACTAAGAATTTTTCTGTGCAATTCTCGCACTCCAACTCTGCTTTGCAAGAATCTGTACTTAATGAGTATCTGTCAAAATACTCTTTTAACTCTTCTATTCGGTCTTGAGCAGAAGAGCAGTGAGGGCACTCAACCCAGACATTTAGATGCGTTTCTGCTGTTGTCTTTTTTATGGTTTCAGTTGCCATGATTTTGGTCAGTTTTGCGAAACTTCCGCTTCGGTGTTTTGAATTATTTCTAATATCTCAGATAGATACAACTGAAGGGCTTCTAATTCTAAGGGTTGCAACGGTAATTCATGGCCAAACTCTTTAATGTCAGTCCAATGGGTTGGACTATTTATATCGTTAGTTTTCATCCAAAACTCAACCTGTTGTTTGACATATTTTAAAACCCTTAGCTGTGTTGTTGTGGGTTGTGGCATGATTTGGTCAATTTTTCGAAATGATTAAATATGTAATACACTTAGGAAGAAGGAAGAGACTTAAGCAAAACTGGGTCAATCTCATTTAGCAAGTCTGAAAGAGCCGCATGTTTCCCCTTGTCGTACCCCTCTCTAAATGTTGGCTTGTCAAAGTCGTGTAAATTTTTTCTCAACTTTTTTATCCTAGTAACTAGGTATTTCTTGATTTCTGAATCACTCATAATTACTGTCGTTTTTATGATTGATTAAAATGGTAAGTACACAAATTCAATGCGGGTACATAAATCGGTGGGCTTACATTTATTAGCCTTGCAATACAGTTGTATAAATTGATCGGTAGTCCAATCTGGAAAACCTTCTCTTACTACATCCTCTTTTGTAATTGCACTAATAGGCTCTCTGCTTACAGCCTTTACATGAAGCACATCTCGGCCTATCACCTTCTGCTTTTCTCCTTTCTTCAGCCCCATGCACTTTTCAACAGGTCGAATGCTGTCGAACTCCTTCAAGAATAGCCATCCTTTTCGGCGGGTTACAGTTTTAGTCTGGTTTAATATTTGGTTGGTTGTTAGAGCAAATGACATCCGTCTCATGATCTATATTTTTTTTGATTTAATAATCTTCCTCCAATTCTTCCTCTAGTTTTGTTCATCACATTCCTCTTCCATCGCTTCCTCTTCTAATTCCTCGGCCAATTCTCGTTTTTCCTGCCAAGACAATTGACTGGCTAACATGTTTACCAATGAAGGATAATCCTCTTTGTCTACTTCAAGAAATAGATTTCCCTCTTTATGATTAAACTCAATGATTCTTTGACCTGCTGGAATTCTCATTGTTGATACTGATCGGCGGGTTGCCGTAGATATATTTAATCTTTCCATGATTTTCGATTTAACGACCAGTTAGTTTATTACCTCTGAATTTCGAATAAATATACCAACCGGCCTATGATGTTTCGTTAAAATATTTTAATAAATGATTTCACTTTACCTTATGTCGGAGCCTTTATTTGGTGTTCATTTGTCGACCATTTAAGGTATTTGTAGAAAGTGCTGGTAGACTTCACATCTAAGGCTTTCATGATTTCTCTAACAGACATTGCATCTGATGAATGAAGCTTAAAAATAGCGCGGGCCTTTTTCTTTGCTTCATCACTTAATCCTTTTGGCCTACCCCCTATTCGCCCTTTTTTTCTTGCTTCTGCTAATCCCGCTTTAGTCCGTTCAGATATTAAATCTCTTTCTAGTTGGGCAAATGCGGCGATGATAGTGTAAAACATTCGACTCATTGCAGAATCATTGATGGTTAATCCATCTGTTATACTGTGGAAGCTAATTCCTTCTTTCAGCCAAAACTCCATTAAGTCAATTAGCTGTTTTACGGAACGACCTAACCTATCTAGCTTCCATACTATCACTGTGTCGCCTTCTCTTAAATGCATTATCATGCTATCAAACTCCTTTCTTTGTTTTGCTACTCCAGAAACTTTCTCTTGAAATATTCGTGTGCAACCGAAGTTGTTTAATGCTTCAATTTGGAGGTCAAGGTTTTGATCCTCTGTTGAAACCCTTGCATAGCCTATTTTCATCTCGCCTATTTTTATTAAGAAATAGGCTTAGTTGCTTTTGGATTTAAAGAAGAGGAATTTATTTCAAATCCCGACAATCCCCACACTTCAACGTAAATTCTTCAGGCAATTCATCTACCTGATTCACTTGCTTTGGAGTAGCACAGCTAAACATTGTAGCCGTGATAAGTATTGCTAAAATCCGTTTCATATTATTTTTAAGTTGTGAATAGTCAAAAAAAGCCCAGGCCCAGAGCGGCCTGGGAATAACTCATAATCTCGAAAAAACATAGTCAATTGTAATCTTAATCTTGACGAACGATATAGTATAGTCCTACTACAGTTATTATTTTCCAAATCATTATTCGGGGTGTTTTCTTTCGTACTTTGATCGGCCTAGTTGCTGGAATAGATCTACCTTTGCATTGCGTAGATACCTGTAAACTGTGCTTGAGCTCATATTACACTCTTTGCCGACCTTAAGCGCCATGTCTGTCGTGATGACCTCCTCCATGGGTAGCGTAATGTACCAAATCTTATGCTTGTCGGGTAGTTGCTCCACTGGCGATTGTAGGCGATTGACTACTCGTAAGGCTGTTGTTTTAAAGTAGTTTACGACCTCAATGGCGCGGAACACTGACAACTCGCCGATTTCCCATTTCTCGACATCTTCGGGGAGGATCTCCTCTTTGTTGGATGGCCAATCTATCGCCCTTTGCATGATTTCCATAATCAAGGCGAATCTAAGGCAATAGGAATCAAACTTACCTAGCATTCCGTCTATAACTTCATCTTCGGCGGCGTTGATCTCATCTACATTCTTATTGTAGAATTTTACATACACATCCTCGGCGGCCTTGCTTAGCTTCAAGGGGATGCTGGTTACATTCCAACTTCCTAGCTCGTCCCCTGGTTCTATAAACTCATTGGGTAGGCTGTCAATCCAATTGACTACATACTCCCACCATTGCAAATCATTGGGGTCGGGACGAGTCTTGGAGTAATACTTCTTTTTTACATTTTCAGGGTAAGCGAATAAAAGGCGGGCGAGGAACCCATCCACTTCTTTACCATCATCGACTAGCTTTTTTATCACAGCGGGTTGAATTGTTCCAATCACGCTACAAGATGGCTTTTCGACAAACGTCACGCCTCGCCCTACCCTATTCACCTTGACCAAACTATTAGACCAGTTTTCCAAATAAAAACTCTCATCACCACCTTTACCGCCGTTGTACTTGTTCATCGATTGCACCCAGCCTTTTAGCTCATCTCTATAAAGTAATATGCCGCGAGGGTTTGCTTCCATAATACGGACTATTTCCTCGGTGGTGGCATCATTAATGAGAATTTGCTGCATACTCGGTGCATCTTCCTCGAGTCCTTCCTCTAGCACTTGCTTGTGTGCTCTCATTTTATCCTCATGCTCTCGGCGGTATCTCTTCTCAATCTCAAATAATGGGCGCAACATCATTTTAACTGCTGGCGTTTTACCGATTGACGGCTTACCCACGATAACGGAGTACAATATCGGGGCATGCTTCCCTCCTCTCGGCTCATCGACTACATAGGCATTACCCAGCAAAGACCCTGCGACGGTCAAAACAGTAGTTCCAAAATACTCGGCGGGCATACCATAGCACTTACTAAAACTCATAATCATAGAGCCAATCCTTTCTGGAAAAGCCTGTATAGGAAATTTTACTACTGTTCTAAGTTCGTACTTATCAATGCGAGTCTTGGCCTCTCTTAGCAACTTTTCTACATTGAAAGTTGCCTTCTCTGTCATCGTGTCGATGTCTTTTAAAATCGCCTGTGATTTAGTCATTATCCCCTTTATTTATTCGTGGTTATAGTCTATCTAAAACTAGACTGCTGTTACTTCCTCATAGTCAATATATTCACACTCTGATATATTTACCACCTCTGACGAGTAAGAGCACATCATGTAAACTGCATCCGAAAAGCCGCAACACTTGCTGTATTTACTCCCTACACTATAAGAATCTAATACTCCTTTAATTACAAAAGCGGTATTAAACTGCGGGTCGGTTTGGCGAAGCAATACAGCCCCAATAGAAATACGATCTACAAAATCAACACTACATACAAAACCCAATCTATCTTGATCTTGAAACATGTGCATTATTGGATGAGCATTTCCATATAAATATCCTTGCTTTTTCATTTCTTTCTTTTTTAATAGAGGTTTGGAAAATCTTTTCTTGCCGATTCAATAGTATCATACCTACAGCCTTCTTTATCGAAGAACCGTTGATGAGTTAGAGACACAGCGCCAGAGTTTCTCTTTTCCAACTCTCTCCCCTTCTTTACTCCAGCGCTGTATGCCTCACTCCTATCATGTTCCAGTTCTGTCAATGCTTGCCCGGCGATCTTCACAAAGTCTACCAAACTAGATAGCCGTTCATGTTGTATCGCCAAGTATTTTGTATTATGGTCGGGCTTGGCCTCGTATCGCTCTATGCTCTCTTTCATGTGACCCAAAGCCCGCACCGCGTTCTCGTATTTTTCTTGAAATACTATTAAGCCGTACATGCTGTAATTTCTTCTTGGATGTTATCAATTATGCCGCTCCATTTATTGATATGCCGCTCGGCTGTTTCTTTTTTTCCTTTCCCATTGTTCAACTTACTAGACCATGCTCTCAAATTGGCTTGAGCGTTTTTAAGCGCCAGTGTGAGCCGATCTACTTTTAGTTGCTCAACATCGCCAACCACTTCAGTTTCATCGGTTGCAACTCGGTTGCAACCGGTAGCAACCCCTTGCAACCCTTTAGACCAAGGCATACTTATCTGCATCCCTGTGTCTTGGTAGCTACCTTTCGCCATCAATTCGGTATTTCCTACTTTACTTGAGTTTTGCGATCCTTCGCTACTTAGTTGCGCTTTTAGTAGATCATGTTCAGCTCTCAACTCGTTGTAAGCTCGTACAACTTCTTCAGCTACGGAAGGGGAACGGGGGGAGGTGTTCTTCGCCATGGCTTGCTCTGCAAGTTTGAATCTATGGAAATCGAATTTGCTCATAAAGGACATACAAACCTCAAAAACAATCTCCAACAAAACGGCAAGTAGGAGGGAGCCGTACTTTCTAAAACTTGCTTTTTCATATACATACCCCGAATCCTCAGTAGTAATAATTTCCTCGCCTTCTATTTTAGAGATTTTGCTCTTAATTACTTGCCTTTCTTTTCCTAACTCCTTAAGTGTTTCTTGACTATTCCAATAAATTTCTCCTTTCTTGTTTTTATTGGTTTCATGGGTATTAATGCTCTCTTCTACCTTGGCCAACTCGGCCCGTAAGGCGGCGGCACCTGGATCGTTGTCTTGAGCATAAAACCAAACACCATAACCAGTACCAGCGAGAGACAAGCCAAACAATAGCACAAAATTGACCAAGCCACTTTTGATATCTACATGCCCACATGAGTGGTAGGTATCCCAAAACATATCACTGAACTTTCGTTTGAGATATTCGAACGAGACGAGGATAACGACAGCCAATACATAATTGACGTAGGGGATAGGTATAAAGTCGAGCATTATGATAGTGGCATAACTCAAGCCAAGGCAGCTTGCAATATTAGCTACATAGCTAAAGAACTCAGCTTTGTTCCTCCAATGTGCGTTTCGGACAAACCAAGGTTGGTTGTTATTGAACCTAGACTTGAGCTTTTCATAACGGCTAGCCAATGCTATATTATCCTCTTCTTGTTTTTTTTGCGCCAGTTCCTCATCGGATAGCGTCTTTCCAAAAAAATCCATACCTTTGTATTTGAGATAATTAAAAAACTTTTGCTAATGCCTCTGCCTTACGGTAGGGGCTTTTTTTGTGGGTAAAAACCTGCCGGGCACCCGCCCGGCAGTGTAAGGGGGACAAAAGCTTTAGGCCACTAGTTGTATTGTGCCTACGGTGTACCCGTCTTTTTCGGTAGCAAGTACTTGCTCTAGTTCGTCAATAGTCACTTGCTCAACACCGACCTTGTACTCCGTAATCAACTCAGAAACTTTCACGTTTCCTAGATCAAGAGCCAAAGCAAACACTTGATCCAATCTTAAATTGGTGTAAGCTCCAAAATGGATAGCCCATTTAGTGTAGATCTCTGGCGAATAACCAGATATCAAAGCGGCTATTTTTTCATTTTGAGACTTTAGTCTTTCTCTTTTCATTGTCTTTTTCTGTTGTGTGAATAATATTTAACAGCCATTCGAGCTCACTAGCTCTACCTTTTATTTTCTCACTGAAAATAGCAAGAGCAGGATCTCCTGGCAAAAAGTTTTCGGTTTGATCGTTTGGTATTAGCTTTTTGTGCCTTTCAAGTCGATCCCTTATTCGGGATACTAAATAGGGGGGCATCATGTTCATAGCATCGAGGTTGGTTACTCTTGCTATTCGTGAAAATCATTGTTTGACTACTTCGACATGATTCTCTTCTAAATCTTTTATTACTAATTCCTCGATATAATCGGCAAAGCTGTTTTTCCTCTTCGTAGTAACTACCTCAATAGCCTTCTTTAAGGCTTTATTGATTCTTATACTCAAAGAACCGTCTCTAATCAATTTGCTCTCTACTGTTACTTTCTCCATTTTAACAGTTCGTTAATTTTTAAATGCCTTGCGTGAAAATTGCACACTATATGTTTGTGATTATCACACTTAATTTATATTTGTGTTGCATTTTGCACTACAAACATAGGGTATGTTTTTGAAACTTGCAATTTTTTCACTCTTTTAGATTAAAAAAAATACACTTTTTTAGAATGAACACATATATACATCTGAATATCAAGACCTTAAGAAATGGGGCTAATTTTAGCCAAACTAAGTTTGGTAAGCTCTTAAGTAAAGCGAAAGAAACAATTGCTAGTTATGAATCGGGCAGGGCAGAGCCAAACATCCAATCGCTTCTTATCCTAAGTGACTATTTCCAAATATCAATAGACGATTTAATTAGGGCCGACATTAGTAAATGGGAAGAGATACCCACGATAGGGGAGGGAGGCAAGATATTGATGATCTCGCCACCACAACCTAAGACAAAAGCTTTTTCAGCAGAAGCGGAGAGGGGGCTGCATGTGAGATTGATAGAGCAAATGGAAAGAAGGATTAAGGAATTAGAGCATATTATAAGGCAGAATTGCCCCCAGGTCGCCGATAAACTTGGTATTTAAAACAAAAAAAGCAGGCAAAAACGGCTTTTAATACAAATTGTGGTTTAGAATATGGTACTAAAACGGTTGTTTTTGACAGTTAGAAAGGCTCATTTGACAGTTAGAGGGGTGTATTTGACAGTTAGAGGGGTGTATTTGACAGTTTATGACAATTTATATATATAGTATAATGTATTGATTATTAGTATATTATTATTATAGTATCTACCTATTTTTATACAAACTGTCACGATTTCCCACTTTTCTACCTCTTTCCCTCCCCAAATTGTTTTAATAACACAGAGACACGCCCTAGAGACTAGCGACAAAATGAAAGTTCATAATCAATTGTAAATCAAATAGAAGTAGGGTTGTTTGAGGTTCTCGCCGTCTCCACAGAATACTTTAAGCATTGAGAGACAGTACTTTATGTAAATAGTTGCTGTCTCTCTTTGTCTCTTACCTATTAAATAACCCTACTTCTACTATAAATGTCTTATGGTAGAAGAAAAAAAATGTTTGCCTGAGATCAAGGCATACTTTCCAGATGATTTAAGTAAGCGTTGGTTCCTGTACTATTATAGAGATGGTGACAGAATGAGAGTTTACGGGGAGATTAATCGATACCATACTATAGCGGAACGTAAGGAATCCATGCGGAAATTAAAGCGTAAGCTTAAGATTGAATTGGCTATCCCTGTAGTAACCATTAAGGATAAGTGCTACCAATACGTAGAGGATAATCGGCCTGTATGGAGAAAGAAAACCTACCAGACTATTAAGAGTAAGCTTAACATGATGTTTGGTAGATGTTCTAAGGAGCTTGAAAAAATGGAAGTAGAAGCTTTTTTTAAGTGGTTGAAGCATAATAGGCATAGTACTACCTATAGTAATTACTTGAGTAAGATACGTACAGTACTTAAAGCAATAGGAGAGGAGCATAGAGTAGAAGATATTCCCCACCTAAAAGAACATAGGCGACCGGCTAGGTATTTTCAACCTCACCAGATAGCTAGACTCAAAAAATATATATCTGCTAAAGATCCTCAATTATGGTTGTTTGTCCAGTTTATATATTACTGCTTTATACGCCCTGGAGAGTTGAGGCATTTTAGAGCTTCAGATGTACTACTAAGTGAAGAAAGTTTGATAGTTAAGAGTTCCATCTCTAAGAATCACAAGACAGAGTATGTAGCTATACCTAAACCCTTTTTTCCTCACCTTAAATACGTAAACACACTTAAACCTAATGAGTACCTCTTTCCTTCTTATAAAGATCATAGTAAACCCATCGGATTAAACACCATGAGTACCCGGCATAGGAAGATATTAAGGGAGCTAGGTTTTGGGGTAGAATACAAGTTGTATAGCTGGAAACATACCGGTGCAGTGATGGCCGCTAAGAGTGGGGTAGGGGTAAAGGAATTACAACTACAGCTTAGGCATCATTCACTTGATCAAGTCAATGAGTATTTAAGACAGATGGGGGTAAGTGATCTTGATAATTTGAAAAATAAATTCCCAAAATTGTGACATTAAATTCATCTTACTGGAAGTGTCATAATCATATATATAAGAAGAGATTTGACACTTTGACACTTTTAATTATAAATAACTGGTTGTTAGCTAGTTGTAGGTTTTGAAAGTGTCAAGTAGTGTCAAATACTGCTCCTAAGTGTCAAATGACCCCTCTAAGTGTCAAATGATTGATAGTTTTTGCCACAAAGTGTCAAGCTTTGGCGCGTAATAAATAAATTATAATTGCGTATTTGTGACATGGTTAATTAGAATATCCCCACTGCTCCAATACTGCTATCAGATTGAGTTACCCCTCCCGTCTCGGTAGGTTCTACATAGTAGCCTCCGGCTTTCCAGGTAGCGTAATCATCGGCATTATCATACAAGAATCGGATTAAATCGGCGCGGTAAATTCGGGAATTTTCTTCGGCCTTGTACTTGAGCGCCTGTATGGCGTCCATGTGGTTTTTGTTGTTCAAATTACGCTTACTGTCGTACTGGTCGGTACTACTTACAATTTTGAAACCATCCCCTTCTATTAGTAGAGATAGATGCGGGATAGCTTCGACTAAAGCAAATTCGGCCACCATCTTGCGTATCTTAGGTAATAGCGTGGTATTCTCGGCAGAGAGATTATTACCCTTCAATTCGTCGCGGATCTCATTAAAGTAATCCTCTCTTAGAATAGGGTAGAGGTATTGCTCCTCAGCCTTAGTAATATACTTGGTGAGCGCTACAAAGGCACGGCGACTATTGTTGATGTTTAGGTACTCGTCTAGCTCGCTGGTGTGCCTAAAAAAGTTACTCACCTTGACATTATAGGCTGAGGAGTTCTTGAATAAGTCGAAATAGGCTACTGAATCCTCTATTTGTTGCTCCAGGTAGGCGAGGAGTTGGTCGAGTATGTTATCGGCTTCTAGCAATGCGGTCCACCGGGCGAGCTTGAAGCTCCATTGATTGGTGGGGCTGCTATGTTCTGGCGTGTTTTGCTGCACTCCGGTATCAGCTAGCACAATGTTTTGATGTGGCATGGCATGATAAACGCAATAATAGGCCGCGCAATCCTGCAAAAGTTCTAGTGCTTCGGTTTGCTCATTGGTAAGCGAGTCGCCATTTTGGAACTTACTAGCCAAATCGTCGTAAATCTCTGTGCCTATATATGGCAAGATGTACTTTTTGATTGATTGGCGCACGTATGGCTTTACGGTTTTCCATGCCATATTAGTGTGAGCACTAGGGTAGTGGTCCTCAAAATTGGTATGTTTGAGCCTTTCATTGTCTGAGCCGCTCGGAGTCGTAGTTACCTTGAAAATCAAGTCCATATATAAGTAAATTATTAGTATATAATATACTGTGTAATAATATTATGTTAAGTAGAAAAAAATAGCCCACGTGGACCACAT